>NZ_BPLU01000038.1:0-702094 GCF_019656315.1 Flavobacterium sp. UMI-01
GCTCCTCAGCAGAGCCAATGTCCTCTTCAATTTGATGGTGAAATTTAATTAATCTAAAATCAAAAATCACCAACTATTTTTGACCACATTACCTTATTAAAAAAACTATTATTTTATTTTACACATCTAAAACCTAAGTGATTGGCACCCGATTTAATTTCGCCATTACCTCTTGTTCCTACCATATAACGACTACAGTATTCACTAGTACATAAGAACGAACCTCCGCGGTGCACTCTTTTCAATTCATTATTACCCGTAGTATCATAAGGTGGAGTCTCTGGTCCTTTGGGATTGCGAACTACTTTTCCTTCTTGGCTAATTTCTGCATAATAGGTTTCACTATACCAATCGTGTACCCATTCCCAAACGTTTCCTCCTACATCATACAGACCATACGCATTAGGCTTGTATTGTTTTACAGGTGCAATCCCTACAAAACCATCTTCACCCGTATCTCCTTTTTCAACCGGAAAAGTTCCTTCAAAAATATTGGCTTGGAATTTGCCATCCACTTTCAAGGTATTTCCCCAAGCATACAATTCACCAGCTTTACCACCACGAGCAGCAAACTCCCACTCGGCCTCTGTAGGCAAACGTTTTCCAGCCCATTTTGCATACGCAACAGCATCTTCATAAGCTACGTGTACCACGGGATAATTTCCCTTTCCTTTTAAATCACTCCCAGGTCCTAATGGATGTTTCCAATTTGTTCCTTCAACAAAATCCCACCATTGCAAGAAATTATTCAAATCAACTTTATGTGGCGTAGGTTTAAAAATAGCGGAACCCGCAATCAAATATTCCACAGGAACATTAGGCAATTCTTCAGGTGTGGGCTTTTTCTCTGCTACGGTAACATAACCTGTTGCCTTTACAAAAGCAGCAAATTGATCATTTGTCACCTCTGATTCGTCCATCCAAAAGCCGTCTACATATACTCTATGAATAGGTGAAGCATCTTTGGTAATGCCTTTGATACTACATAAACTTTCATCGGCTACATCGCTACCCATTGAAAATTCCCCTCCTGGTATCCAAACCATTCCTTCGGGTGCAGGAGTAGCTGGTTTATTGTTTTTATTTTCAATAGTTGGTTGGTACAAGGCACTTCTTTCTACTGAATTATCATCTAAACATACTTCAGCAACACTATCTTTTGGGGCTTTAAAATATTTTGTATATCCAAAGCCTATTGTAATCACTCCTAGTCCTACCAATGCGTAAAGACCAATTCTTTTTTGTTTTTTATTCACAGTATTTATTAAATTATTTTGGTTTATCATAGTTGCCAACAAACAAAGTTCTTGTTTTCGAATGGAATATGCTACGGATTGTTTCTTTTTTTGAAAAATTTTAACGCAACATTCAGCATTTTCTTTAGCTCATTTTGATAAAAAATCCTCTTAAAACTTCTTTTTACGGTAAAAAATTAGACTTAATAAGATTGTAATGGTTTAATAAACCTCAAAATCTCTAGAAAAAACAGCTTATTAAGAAGTTTTTACACACAAAAACAACTAAAAAAAAGATTTGTTTTTGTATTTCAACCACTCTTTAGTATCTTTCGTGTTCAAATATTACAAACCTTAAAACATTGAACCAATGTTAGAAGAACAACACGATAACCTGCAAGATGCAGATGGAAACTTAATTACTGATTCACAAGAATCATCGACAGAATCAAACAAAAAGGAAAATTCTTCTGAACAAACCTCTGATGCCCACCAAAACGCATTAAATGCAATTGAAGCATCGAATGCCGAAGAAGGAGAAGACGAATCGCTAAAAGAACGTCATGATATCCCCATGCTTGACTATGATACCTTATCCATGGAATCACTCGTAGATGAATTACAAAAATTAGTAGCTACGAATAAAGTGATGTCGATTAAGGAACATATTGATGAAATTAAAAAATCTTTTTTGAATAAGTACACCCACTTTATCGAAGAAAAAAAAGAAGAATTTCATGCCGAAAATCCAGATACTACAGAAGAATTTGAATATCATTTGCCTTTAAAAACAACATTTGATCATTTTTACACTGAATATAAAAATAAAAAAAACGCTCATTTCAAGAGCCTAGAAACCAATCTTAAAGTCAATCTAGAAACCCGACTAGCCATTGTGGAAGAATTGAAAGAGTTAATCAATCCACAAGAAAACATCAAAAACACCTTAAAACATTTCAATGAATTAAGAGAAAGATGGAAAAATGCGGGGCCTATTCCAAAAGACAAATACAATCACGTTTGGAACAATTACCACTTTCATGTTGAGAATTTTTATGATTACCTACACCTTGACAGAGAAGCTCGAGATTTAGACTTTAAACACAACCTAGAGCAAAAACAAAAAATAATTGAAAGAGTGGCTGCGCTCGTTCATGAACCGGACATTAACAAAGCTTTTCGAGAATTACAAAACCTTCATCGCATTTGGAAAGAAGATATTGGACCTGTTTCTAGAGAACATCGCGATGAAATTTGGAATCAATTCAGTGATTATACCAAACAAATACACGACAAAAGAGAGCAACTTTTTGAAAAACAAAGAGGCACCGAAGTTGAGAATTTAAAAGCAAAACAAGCCATTATCGCTGAGATTGAAACTCTGGGAACGATAAAAGTTAATTCGCATTCGCAATGGTTGATACAAATAGAAAAAGTAGAGGCTTTACGAACCGCTTTCTTTAATGCCGGTAAAGTTCCAGCTGAGGCTAATGAAGAAACTTGGGCTGCTTTCAAAACGGCTGTTCGAAATTTTAATGCTTTCAAAAATTCATTTTACAAAGAAATCAAACGCGAGCAAAATGAAAATTTGGCTAAAAAGAATGAACTAGTGGCCAAAGCACAAGAACTAAAAGACAGCACCGATTTTGATGCTACCACTCCAATCATGAAACAAATTCAGAACGAGTGGAAACAAATAGGCCATGTACCCAGAAAATATTCTGATAAAATTTGGAAAGAATTTAAAACAGCCTGCAACCATTATTTTGACAAGCTAAAAGAATTCAAAAACGAAGAAAACAGTGAAGAAATTGAAGCTTTTGACAAAAAGAAAGCTTATCTAGAGCATTTGAAAGAATTTCAATTAATTGGTGACCATAAAACAGATTTAGATGCCATCAAAGCCCATATTGAAACTTGGAAAAGTTTTGGAAAAGTTCCTTTTCAAAGAAGACATATTGAAGGCAAATTCAATAAAATATTAGATGCTCTTTTTGACAAATTGAGCTTGAGCAAAAAAGAAGGCGATTTGATGCGATTTGCAAATCGTTTGGACACACTTTCTGAAAACAATGATGTTCAAAAAATAGAAAACGAAAAGATTTTTATCATTCGTAAAATTGATGAATTGCAAAATGAAATCTTTCAATTAGAAAATAACATTCAGTTTTTTACCAATACTAAAAACGCCAAAAAAGAAAATTCAATTGTGTTAGAAGTTCGTAAAAACATTGCCATTCACAAAGAAAATCTTGAAATTTGGAAAGAGAAATTAGCCCAATTACGTAATCTGAACCAAGAGTAACTTATTATTTAAAAATAACACTAACCTCAAGCTAAAATTTAGTTTGAGGTTTTTTTATGTTTTCTAAAAAATGATAACCATGACAATTATCATTTTTAATCTCCTTCTTCAAACCTAATTTTGACTATTGAAAAAGAACTTCGATATGACAAAATCACTGGTACAAAAATACAATGTTCCTGGCCCTAGATATACTAGCTACCCTACTGTTCCCTATTGGGACGAAATTCATTTTACTAAAAATGATTGGATAGCTAGTCTGCAAAAATCTTTCATAGAAAGTAATGACTCCGAAGGGATTAGTCTTTATATTCATTTGCCTTTTTGCGAAAGCTTATGTACTTTTTGTGGTTGTAATAAAAGAATTACCAAAAACCATGAACTTGAATCTCCTTACATTCAGGCTTTGCTTAAAGAGTGGAATTTGTATTGTGATTTACTCCCTGAAAAACCTACAATCAAGGAAATTCATTTGGGCGGAGGTACCCCTACTTTTTTTGCTACAACACAACTTCAAATCCTCATCGAAGGACTATTCCAAAGAGCTATAAAAGCACCTCAACACGAATTTAGTTTTGAAGGTCACCCTAATAACACCACACGTCAACACTTACAAACGCTATTTGATTTGGGTTTCAGAAGAGTTAGTTTTGGTGTGCAAGACTATTCCGAAAAAGTACAACAAGCCATCAATCGCAACCAGCCTTTTCATAATGTTGCCAAAGTAACCTTGTGGGCTCGTGAAATTGGTTATACTTCCATTGGACATGATATTATTTTTGGCTTGCCATTTCAAACAATAGAAAACGTAGTTGACACCATCGAAAAGACAAAATCGTTACAACCTGACCGATTGGCTTTTTACAGTTATGCACATGTTCCTTGGATTAAAGGCAACGGACAACGTGGTTTTAAAGACGATGATTTGCCTCAAGACGACGAAAAAAGAAAACTATATGAAATTGGCAAAATTTTGTTAACCAAAAATGGGTATAACGAAATTGGGATGGATCATTTTGCCCTACCTGATGATAGCTTGCATCAATCCTTTCAAACTGGAAGATTACATCGTAACTTTATGGGATATAGTTCCTCAAAAACCCAATTAATGATTGGTTTAGGTGTCTCATCCATAAGTGATAGTTGGTATAGTTTTGCACAAAATGTAAAAACCATTGAAGACTATTACCAATTGATAGCGCGAAACGAATTGCCTATTTACAGAGGTCATGTCCTAACAAATGAAGATTTAATTGTTCGCAAACACATTTTAAATTTGATGTGCCAATTCCAGACTTCATGGGTAAACCATGAAGATTATTTTAGTGAAATTCCTCAAATTACCGCGCAATTAAACGAAATGGAAAAAGATGGTCTGTTGAAGTTATACCCCACACAGATTGTAGTAACCGAAAAAGGGAAACCCTATGTCCGTAACATTTGTATGGCATTTGATGTTCGCTTGAAACTAAAATCACCTCAGCACCAATTATTCTCGCTCACCATTTAATGGTCATACTGGTTTAATTGAAATTTTCATTTGCCTACTACCATCTTTTCCCATTATAATTCGAATTTTAAAATTAAAATCAACAATCAACATCCCTAGAGCAATTGTTATCGATTAAAAAATGAAAACATGGGAATTAGACAACATTAACAAAAAATCATGTAAAATAGTTGTACAAAACAGGTATTAACTTAGCCGTTACTAACATTTAAAAATCAAAATCATGAAAAAAATAACCCTAGTACTTGCAAGTGTAGCCTTATTAAGCATTTTTAGTTGTAAAGATAAAAACGAAGAACCTGCAGAAGAATCCACTCATGTAATCGAAAAAACAAATACTGTAATTGTTGAGAAAGATACTGATACGGTAGTTAAAACTGAAAATCCAGACGGAACTTCGGTTAGCGTCGATAAAAACGGACTAGAATTTTCATCCAAAGATGGAAATAATAAAACCGAAGTAAATATAAACAAATAAGAATCTCAAAAATAGGAACCCTCAAAAGGGGTTCGTGTAGAATACCCCTAAAAAGTACAACATGCTTTAGGGGTATTTTTTATCACTAAAGATTCTTTATGGAATAATAAACTAATGACAATTCGCCTGAGCTTGCACAAACAAACTCATGGTAGAAGGCGACACATAAGGAATCCCTAATCCCAATCCTCTAAGTATAAAAAGAATTCCAATAAGAACTGCCACATACGGAAGTACTTTTTGAATTTTGTTTCGAACGGAAACCGTCAAAAAACGCTGAATATAAACTACTATACTCATCAAAGGCACAGTTCCTAAACCAAATAAAAACATATACACAACTCCCAAACTGGCACTCTGCATGGCAACCGCTCCAAAAAGAGCCACATAAACCATTCCGCAAGGCAAAAAACCATTGAGAAGACCAATAGTAAATAACGAACGATAACTCTTGTTTTTGAACTGTTGCCCTAACCTGGATTTAATTTGGGATACCATTCTGAATATGGGTTTTGAAAAATTGTATTGTGCTAGTTTCCTTTCGGGGAGCAGAACAACCAAAATCATGGCAATCCCGATAAACACCGATAGCTTTTGTTGAAAACCAGCTATAAAAAGTCCGCGCCCTAGCAATCCAAACAACAGTCCAATCATCCCATAAGCGGTTAAACGCCCCAAATGGTAGGTAATGATTTGAGTTGTTTTTTTTACAGGATTGTACTGGTCAACAGGGAGCATCATCGCAATAGGACCGCACATCCCCACGCAATGAAAACTACTGATTAATCCAAATATGAAAGCGGTGTAGAGCATTTTTTTAGATACTGAGATACTGAGAATTTAAGGTTCTGAGATTAAAATACGTTGCTTTATTTTCTTTAAAAACTTAGTATCTCAGCACCTTAATCCTTAATTTATATAAACGGTTTCCTTAGTCATGTATTCTTTTCCTTCGTATTGCCAATGCAAAGTAATGTCCCAACGACCGCCAACCAATCTTGTTTTAGGTATGAGTAAAGATGGATTAGAATTAGTCAACGAAATAGGCATTTCGAAATCTAATTTCTTGTTTGACGGTCGGTAAAGGGACAATTCTCCCGTTAGTTTCGTAAAGTCAAATTCGGATGGAAAAGTTACTGTGATGCCTTTTGCTGTCTGATCAAAAGTAGGTTGATGGGACAAATCATGAGCGTTTTGCAACTGATTGATTTCGTCCTGATAATGAGCATCTTGTTTGTAATATTCCTCAACAACCAATTCGTTATCATATTTAGAATTAGATTGTACTTTGACAACAAAATACAATATAAAACTCATGAACAAAGCAATGGCAATGACGATTCCTGTTCCCCAATTGATGTGAATCCCCCAAGACCCCGAAAGGGGTGCTCTATCTGTTGTCGTTGAACTGTCTTTTATCATTGTCTTTTTTTTTAATTGAATTCTGAATTGTCTTTTTTTTTTAGTTTTAAAATCCGTCCACTGCAAATTCTCCCTTCGAGGTGAATCAATCAAAACTCCTTGGACTTAAAAAAGTAGTGGTGGTCGTTTCGATTTTTTGGTTCCCTTCATAAACCTCAATTTCCAACCTCGTTTTATCACTTTCTAAAAGGTATTGGTTGATTTCAATAAACAAGGTTCCACTACTCATGCCTTGTTTAGGTACTTTGAAACCCGATTTACCTACAATGGATAATTGCCCTTTGATGCCCACTAATTCAAAGCGGATGTCCTTGAACTCCTTATTGGTTTTATTAATAATTTTGAAAGTGTAAATGTTGCTTATATTTTCGCCCTTGTGTTGGAATAATTGTCCAGGCAATCGCAAAATGGTAGCTTCGACGTCATTTCTCAAAAACAATAGACCCAGTAATATTCCCATCAAAATGGTTAAAATAGCCGTGTATCCTTTCATTCGGGCAGTGAATTTAAAAGGGGCTTTTTTCTCAATCTCGTCTTCTGAGGCGTATCGAATTAACCCTTTGGGCAAATTCACACTTTCCATAATGGCATCACAAGCATCAATACAAGCGGTACAATTCACACATTCTAATTGGGTTCCATTGCGAATATCAATTCCCGTAGGACACACATGAACACATTGATGGCAATCGATACAATCGCCCTTCCCTGTTAGAGCTCTATTTTCTTGTTTGTTGAATTTGGCTCTGCCCAATTCTTTTTCTCCACGAACAAAATCATAAGCGACATTAATGGACTTATTGTCTAGTAACACCCCTTGCAATCGGCCATAGGGACAAGCAATGATACAAACCTGTTCTCTAAACCAAACAAAAACGAAGTAAAACACTCCTGTAAATAGTGCTAGCGAAATAAAGGTTTTCAGGTGTTGCACAGGTCCTTCTTCCATCATTTGAAACAAAGTATCGCTACCGATGATGTAGGCCAAAAATACATTGGCTATGCCAAAAGAAATCAACAAGAACAAAAACCATTTTATCCCTTTTTTTCTAATTTTTTCGGCATTCCATTCTTGTTTACTCAATCGCAGTTGCGCCCCCCTATCCCCTTCAATCCAGTATTCGATTCGCCTGAATACCATCTCGAGGAAAATAGTTTGGGGACAAATCCAGCCGCAAAATATTCTACCAAAAATTACCGTAAATAGAATAACAAAAACCACCCCTACAATCATAAATAAGACAAAGATGTAGAAATCCTGTGGCCAAAAAGGGAATCCAAAAATGTTAAATCGGCGTTCGAATATGTTGAATAACATGAATTGATTGCCATTGATTTTGATAAATGGATTGGCAACTAAAATCAACAATAAAACGTAACTCACCCATTTACGGTAATTATAAAACTTACCCGATGGTTTTTTAGGAAAAATAAACTTTCGTTTTCCCTCGGCATCTATTGTTCCGATACTGTCTCTAAAAGCTTCGTTTGGTACTTTTGACATTTTATTTGGTATTTATTACCCTAGATTATCTATTTATTGCCACGGATTAAAAGGATTTCTTTAATCCTTCTAAACTGTGAAATCTATGGTTATAATTTTTATTTTTCCACTGGAGCAGCGGCTTCTTCTACCCAAATATCACCATCTGGGGCTTTAGCATCTTTAGGATTACTGCCTTTAAGCGAAATGATATAACTCGCTATTTTTTGGATTTCTTTTGGTTTCAAAGTTCCTTTCCAAGCAATCATTCCTTTACCATCACGTCCCCCATTAGTAATGGTATGGAAAATATTTTTGATACCGCCGCCCAAAATCCAATGTTCGTCAGTTAGGTTAGGCCCAATTTGTCCGCCCCCATCAGCTCTATGACAAGCCGCACAATTGGTGGTAAATAATGATTTCCCAATTTCTAAATCGGCTGGTTCCGTCAAGAGTGTAACCGTTTTTTCATCCATTAAGTCGGGTGCTGTTTTCATGTATTCCTCTACCTCAATTTTGGCTTGAGCCAATTCTTTTTGGAGCTCCATTTCTTGATTATCAGCTCCCATAATTTCATAGCGAACTAAGTACACCACCGAAAAAATAATACAGATATAAAACAAATACACCCACCAAGGCGGCAAATTGTTATCTAGCTCCTTGATGCCATCATAATCATGGTGCAGAATTATCTCTTGCTCGTTTTCCATAGGTTGTGTACGAGTCAATTTTTGCATTATATTTTTGTACCAGTCTGTTTCCTTTAAGGGTAAGTGAGCTTCGGTTTCTTGTTTTGCTTTTTCTTCATCAGACAACAAATTGTACATCACATTGTCAATAGCACTTATGGTGATTTCAACAGCGATCAAGAGAAATAAAAACACAAATAAAAACACAGAGACCATTGGATATTTGATAAATGCAGGACGATCTCCCGAATCTATAACAAATTCCATTGCGCCAAAAATCAAAAAGAAAATCAGCAGTACTCTTAGATAGTTAGGAATTATTTTTTTCATTACAATTAGTTTTTCAAATTATATTTTATCGTTCAAAGGAATATTACTCAATTCCTCTATTTTTTCCTTTTTATAAGAAACCACCCAAATTGCTAATCCTACAAAAAAGAAAAAGAAAATAAGCAAGGAAAGAATGGGATATATAGACACTCCTGCGATAGTCTCCATATTGTGTTTGATTTGTTCGAACATAATTTTTACTTTTTTTAGTTTAAAGGTTTAAGTGTTTAAGAGTTTAAAGTTTTTTTAGCTAAACAATCAGTGCTTTATATAACGATTTTATTATTTCTAGCATTGAAACTTTTAAACCTTTAAACTTTTAAACAATTTATAAATCTATCTCTTCACTTTAATATCCGTTCCTAATCGCTGTATGTAGGCTATCAAGGCAACAATTTCACGGTCTTTCATAGGGACAAATTTTTCTCCTTTGGCAGCAGCACGTTTTTTGCTTTCTTCATAGCTTTTGACAAAATCAGGATCTGATTTAAGATTTTCTTCAATTTTAGCAGATTGTTCCTCAATTGCTTTTTTGGCATTAGCTACCTCATCATTTGAATATGGAACACCCAGGTCTTGCATGGTTTTCATTTTGGTTTCAATATCTGTTATATCCAATGCTTTGTTATCAAACAGCCATTTGTACCCTGGCATAATAGAGCCAGAAGAAGTACTTTGAGGATTCCACATGTGGTTGAAATGCCAATTGTCGTTGTACTTTTCACCTACTCGTAACAAATCGGGGCCTGTGCGTTTTGAACCCCACAAAAACGGATGATCATACACAAATTCCCCAGCCTTAGATTGTGGACCATAACGTTCTACTTCACTACGGAACGGACGCACCATTTGCGAATGACATCCCACGCATCCCTCACGAATGTATAAATCACGGCCTTCTAGTTCTAATGGTGAATACGGTTTAACGCTTGTAATGGTTGGAATGTTAGATTTGACCATAATGGTAGGTACAATTTGGATAATTCCTCCAATTAAAATAGCTACCGTAGCCAGAATAGTTAACTGAATTGGTTTGCGTTCTAGCCAAGTATGGAATTTTTCTCCTCTCAAACGACCAGTGCTGATTCTTTCCAATGCGGGTGCTTCAGCCAATTCATCTTCGATTGCGTTATTGGCAACAATGGTTTTGTAAATGTTGTAAACCAAAATGAATGTTCCAATGATGTACATGGTTCCACCAATAGCTCGCATCCAATACATTGGAATAATTTGAGTAACGGTTTCTAAGAAATTCCCGTAAGTCAGCGTTCCGTCAGGGTTGAATTGTTTCCACATCGAAGCTTGCACAAAACCAGCTACGTACATTGGCAAAGCATACAAAATGATTCCGAGTGTTCCCAACCAGAAATGAGCGTTGGCCAATTTTAAAGAGTACAAAGGTCCTTTTGACATTCGAGGTACCAACCAATAAATCAATCCAAAAGCCATAAAACCATTCCAAGCCAAAGCTCCTACGTGTACGTGAGCAACAATCCAATCTGTAAAATGCGCTATGGCATTTACATTTTTAAGTGATAACATTGGCCCTTCAAAAGTTGCCATTCCGTAACCTGTAATCGCTACCACAAAAAATTTCAACACGGGTTCTGTTCGTACTTTATCCCAAGCACCACGAAGGGTAAGCAAACCATTAATCATTCCACCCCAAGAAGGTGCAATCAACATTACTGAAAATACAACTCCTAAGTTTTGTGCCCAATTAGGCAAAGCAGAATACAATAAGTGGTGCGGTCCAGCCCAGATGTACAAAAATATTAAGGACCAAAAATGCACAATAGACAAACGATAAGAATATACAGGACGATTTGCCGCTTTAGGAATATAGTAGTACATCAATCCTAAAAAAGGAGTCGTCAAGAAAAAAGCCACAGCATTATGTCCATACCACCATTGTACCAAAGCATCCTGAACTCCAGCATAAACCGAATAACTCTTCATTGCTGATACTGGTAAAGCCAAACTGTTGAAAATATGCAACACGGCAACCGTAACAAAAGTGGCTATATAAAACCAAATGGCCACATACAAATGGCGTTCTCTTCTTTTTAAAATGGTTCCAATCATATTGATACCAAAAACAACCCAAATCAAAGCAATAGCAATATCAATAGGCCATTCTAACTCCGCATACTCTTTAGAGGTTGTATACCCTAAGGGTAGCGAAATCGCAGCAGCCAGAATAATGAATTGCCATCCCCAGAAGTTAAGATTACTTAAAAAATCACTATACATTCGGGCTTTCAATAAGCGTTGCAATGAGTAATAAACTCCCGCAAACATGGCATTCCCTACAAAGGCAAAAATGACTGCGTTTGTATGTAAAGGACGTAAACGTCCAAAACTTAACCACGAAATTCCATCGGTAAGATTGGGGAATAAAAACAGTGTTGCCAATAATAGCCCGACTGCCATACCTACTACCCCAAAGACTATGGTGGCGTAGATGAATTTTTTAACAATTTTGTTATCGTAATAAAACTGTTGCATTTCCATATAGTAAGAATTAAAATAGTTTAAAATTTGGTTTTAGTTCCAAGACACCTAGGATGGTGAATTACTCATTAGTTAATGAATGACCACTTTCTTGTTTTGAATCTGGGATTATGTCTTTCTTTTTTGATAGTTCGTCGTCAAAAAGCATCCGAACTGATGGCGTATAATCATCATCGTATTGGCCTGTTTTGACCGCCATTACAAAGGCGATAAAAAAAGCAATCGCAACTACTATACTAATTGAGATTAATAAATAAATTACACTCATACCTTACATTTGTGTTAACAAAATTAGACCTTGACTTTGGGAATAAATATGATATTTATCATGCTTTGGAAAAGAATTGAAGAGGTAATCCTTCTGTTTCTTTTCTAACTTTCACCTCCAATTTTTGTGCATAATAATTACTCATAATCGTTACAAAACTCACGATAGTAATCGTACTCAAGGGCATCAAAATAGCAGCGACTAAAGGCAACAAATGTCCTGTAACAGCAAATAACAAGCCCACAACATTGTAGAGCAATGACAAACCAAAACTCATTTTGATAATGCGCATTGACTTTTGCGACAGCTGTAAAAAATATTGGATTTTATAGAACATACTGGCTTCCAAAATTCCATCGCAGGCTGGAGAAAACACATTCACATTTTCCGAAATCGAAATTCCTACATTACTTTGTGCTAATGCTCCTGCATCGTTCAATCCGTCACCTACCATCATAACATTTTTACCTTCATCTTGCAATTGCTTGATGTATTCAAGTTTTTCATCTGGCTTTTGATTAAAAACTAGGGTTGTTTCCTTAGGTAAAATACGTTCCAAAGTGGTTCTTTCACCCTCATTATCACCAGATAACACGATTAATTTGTAATGCTTTTTTAAGTTTTGAAATAAGGTCTCTAATCCTTCTCGGTATTGATTTTTAAATTCATACACTCCTACATACTCATCATTGATACTAATATGGACGGAGGTGTTTAAAGGTTCATCCGTAGAAGTTGCTGCTTGATTCCATCCACAAAATATTCCAGAACCCACCTTAAGGGTGACCCCCTCCTTAGTAGCCTGAATTCCTTTGCCTGTAAACTCCTCATAATCATCTATTTTAATCTGAGCCATTTCGGGCAAATAATCATACAACATCCTACTCAACGGATGATTGGACGCTCTAAGGGTATTTTTCAATAGCATCAAATCCGTTTCTGAAAGAGTTTTTCCTTTATAATGGATTAGTGCTTTGGCATTGGTGGTGATGGTACCCGTTTTATCAAATACAATCGTATCTACTGCAGCTAATTGCTCAATAACCATCGCATTTTTGAGATAGAGTTTTTGTTTCCCTACAAGGCGCAACACATTCCCAAGAGTAAATGGTGCTGTTAAAGCCAATGCACAAGGACAAGCAACAATCAATACCGCTGTAAACACATTAAAAGCAGTAGCCACATCTATAAAAATCCAGTACCCGAAGGATATAAAAGCGATAAGCAATAATAATGGTGTAAAATAACGGCTTATCGTATCGGTGATACTCTTGTGTTTTTGCACCACTGCTTTTTGGAACACATCATTACTCCATAATTGAGTCAGATAACTTTGTGAAACCGAATGCAACACTTCCATTTCAATTAATTTCCCAACTTGTTTTCCTCCTGCAAAAATCTTGTCACCTGATTTTTTGGTAACCGGAACAGCTTCGCCAGTCACAAAACTATAATCAATCGAAGCATTCTCACTTATCAAAATACCATCGGTTGGAATCAATTCTTGGTTACGAATAAGCAGTCGGTCTCCTTTTTCAATTTCGTAAACAGGAACACTTTCTTCTTTATTGCCTTGACCCATTCGGGTGATGGCAATTGGAAAGTAGGATTTAAAATCTCGTTCAAAACTTAAGAAATTATAGGTTTTTAGCTGGAATGCTTTTCCCAAAAGCATGAAAAAAACAAGTCCTGTCAAACTATCAAAAAAACCTGAACCGTAATCAAAAGCGATATCAACAACACTGCGTATAAACATGATTATGATTCCCAAAGCAATAGGCACATCGATATTCAACATCCTAGACTGGATACTTTTATAAGCCGAAATATAATACCCACTTGCAGAATACAAAAAAGCAGGTAAAGACAAGGCAAAAATCAGTCCTCTAAAAAAAGGTTTGTAAGTGTCCAACCAATATTCGCCCACTTCAAAATACTCTGGAAAAGAAAGCAACATAATGTTTCCAAAACTGAAAAAAGCAACTCCTAATTTATAGGTCAAGCTTCTATCTTTTTTTTGAGTTTCTGAAGAATAGTTTTCCAAACTAATGTAAGGCTCATAGCCAATTTTACACAACAACAATACAATCGAATAGAGACTTACAGCTGTTTTGTCATACACGATGCGTACTGTCTTTTGATGAAAATTGACTTGAGAATTACTGATTCCTTTTTCGAGTTTGTGTAGGTTTTCCAAAATCCAAATACAAGAACTGCAATGAATATGAGGAATACGCAACGAAACTATCGCTGTTGGGGGTTCATCAAAGTCCAATAGTTTTGCAACTATTGAATCATTTTCTAAAAAATCGTATTTTCCTTGAATCGTTAAAGGGGAAGCTCCAGGGGATTTTTCGAAATCATAATAAGAAGTCAAATCGTTGTTTGAAAAAATTTCATAGACCGTTTGACAGCCATTGCAACAAAAATTTTTGTTATCAAAAATAATTTCGTCCGCTTTTACAATTGCTAATCCGCAATGGAAACAGTTTGATGTATCCATAATTTACTCATTTACCTAGTGCAAATTTCTTTAATGAATGTGGGTTAAAATATGATATATATCATAGAAAGTAGTATTTTTGATAATTCATTAAAAAAGTAAGACAATGAGCAAATGTGAACAATGTATCGTTAGAGAATTTAGCTCGCTAAAAGCTTTAAACAAAGAAGAATTGTTGCAAATTGCGAACTGCAAAACTTCCTATACCGTCAAAAAAGGAGAGCCTATTTTTGCCGAAGGAGAATCCGTAAACGGAATTTACTGTATAAAAGAGGGTGTTTGTAAATTATCCAAACTCAGTGCAAATGGTAAAGACCAAATTGTCAAACTTATTAAACCGGGAGAGCTATTAGGACAACGTTCTATGATTAGTGATGAACCCGCTAATTTAACCGCCGTTGCTCTAGAAGACATGCAAGTGTGCTTTATTCCTAAAACTGAAATCTTAGCTTTTTTTGACAAAAACAATCAGTTTTCGATGAATGTAATGAAATCCATTTGTGGCGATTTGAAAGAAGCCGATGACCAAATGGTAGCTATGGCGCAAAAAAACGTAAAATCCCGACTTGCTGCAACCCTTTTAAATTTGGAAACAAGTTTTGGCAAAAACAAAGACGGTTCGCTTCATATCCAACTCACAAGAGAAGAACTTTCAGGTATGATAGGTACCGCCACCGAGAGCTGTATTCGTTTGCTATCCGATTTTAAAAAACAAGGTTTTATTGAATTGGAAGGAAAAAAAATCATCCTCAAAGACCACAACAGCTTAAAAAAAATGGCTGAATAATCGAAATAGATCATTCAACCATTTACTTTGTACTTTTAATTTTAAATGTTTTCAACTTTTATAACTGTAAAAAGTCAAAAAACTTAAATGACTTATATGTTTAAAAAACTAAGTCACGACCAATTCAGGAATAAAAATCGCTTCAATTTCTGAAACATACGATTCCAATTGTTCTTTGGTAATCGAATTATTTTCGGGTAAAACCGTAGGATTGCGAAACAATTCTTGGTAATACCTAACGCCACTTAACAAATTAGCTTTAAATGTTTTCCACTTTTTAATCTGTCCCTCAGTAAGATTTTCGGAAAACGAAGCTATTTCTTTGTTCAAATAATCCACATACATTTTCAATTCATTTACAAACAAATTGGGACGGTTTGCCACATTCAAAACCGATGACATTCCGTAAATGTGTTGTACCATTTCTGCCAATGAAACCTCATGGTCAAAGTACGCCAAATTAGGTCCAGGACATACGATTACCCCTTGTTTTTGTCCTTTAAGGGCAATTCCGTTCTCTAAATACGAAGCATTGGCCAAACCTACACACAAACAAGATTTGTCTGTTATGGCAAACTTACGTTGCGCGTAGATCGTTTCAGAGATTTGGTTCTTTTCAGCTTCTAATTCACCTAATTTCAAATCTTGGTATTTTTGAGACGCGGAACACATCCCTTTCGCACCATATTCTTTGCTTAGCGCCAAAAACTTTTTAGGACACGAACTACCAGGAACTTCAGCCTGAATGCGTTGTTGTTTCAATAATTCGTTGGTAGTTCCTTTTACAGCATTAAACGGAATTCCAAGTGGCGAAATAGTACTTAAATAAAAATCATCTTCTTTGGCTTTGGCAAGCAATTGTCGGGTTTCTGAATCCACCGATGTAGCCTCGGGGACTAATAAAAAAGGAGAACCCCAGCCAATAGAATCCAGCTGATATTCTTTCAATAAAAAATCGTGTTCTTGCGCTGTCCCAACACCACCTTGAGCGGTAATTTTCAATTCTAACGGACTAGTTGGAACGTTTTTACCTTTGGCTTGTAAAGCCTTTACCATCAACTCATGGGCGGATTGAATCAACTGGGTTTTCTTTGCTTTAAATTCCTCCAAAATAGGCCCCAGCAACAATCCTTCTGTAGCAAAAGCATGACCGCCACAATTCAACCCTGATTCGATACGGTATTCAGATACCCAAAGTCCTTTTTTCGCTAAAAAATTCCCTTGAATCATTGCCGAACGAAAATCACTGACTTTGAGAATAATTTTCTTTTCCAATTGGTTATTGGCATCAGGAAAAAAACAGTCAAAATTCTCAAAATAACTGTACAACCTTGGATTCATCCCTGCCGATAACACCACCGATGAAGTTAAATTGCTATTTGCAAAGCCACGCAAAGAAGCATGAGCATCATTGAATTCAGTTGGCAATTGTTGGTCTTTATCAAAATTGTCTTTATCGACTTTGGTCATGATATTGACATCAATTGCGCCCTGAGGTAAATGATTTTCGAGATAGTGTAATAGGGCTTCTTTGCCTTCATCTACTATGTTTAAAAGTCCTTGTTTCAATTCGGATGTTTGTGGCAACAGAGCCATGAAATTAGACAAGGCTTGTTTGCTTTCCGCTAATTCCTGTTTAAAATCAATGCATTTTTGTTTGACAATAGTATCCATTACATTCAAATAGGCTGTAATTCTTTTGGCTCTGTAATCGTGTACCTTTTGCGTAATTTCTTGGTATTTCAATTGGAATTTTTGACTGTAAAATCGGTTCATTTTTTCAATCAATTCATCATCTACGATTGAAACCACTGATGAAATTCCGTAATGCGCCACTCGAATCGGACTGTCAATAGTATATCCCAATCCCATTACTGGGATATGAAAAGAGTGAGGAGATGTTGCTTTTATCATTCGTTTAAAATTTATTACTACTGAATTTTGACAAAATTAGAGTAAGCCTTCTTTTTAAAATATGATAAATATCATCCTCAGCTCATTTTAGCCTCTACACTATGGAAAACAAAAAAGGTTTCAACTCAGTAAGCACTGTATTGAAACCTTTTTATCTTTATTTAGTACCTTATTATGAAGCTAAAATTCTTTTGGTAGCGATGATTCGTTGACCATTGACAACCAATTCTAAATCGTTGTCATCATCCACTACAAATGATGTACCATCATGATTACAGTGCACTTGTAAAATTTGGTTACGGAAATTAATTTTGAACGAATACGCTTTCCATTCTTTTGGAATTTTAGGAGTAAAATGCAATTGATTGTCTCTAACACGCATTCCTCCAAAACCTTCTACTATACTCATCCATGTTCCCGCCATCGAAGTAATATGACAACCTTCTTCCACCTCTTTGTTGTAATCGTCTAAATCTAATCTAGAAGTACGAAGGTAAAAGGCATAAGCCATATCCATTTTATCTAATGCTGCTGCTTGAATAGAGTGCACACAAGGAGACAAGGAACTTTCGTGAACGGTAAAGGATTCATAAAACTCAAAATTACGTTGCAATTCCTCTTTTGTAAAATGATCCTCAAAAAAATAAAATCCTTGTAAAACATCGGCTTGCTTAATGTAAGGCGAACGTAACACACGATCCCAAGACCATTTTTGATTAATAGGACGTTGGGATTTATCTAAATCTTTTACAGGAATTAATTCCTTATCCAAAAATCCGTCTTGCTGTAAATAGATGCCCAATTCATCTGATTTTGGGAAATACATATTGCCAGACACTTTCTTCCAATCCTGTAATTCTGCATCGGCTAATTTTACTTTTTCAATTATACGTTTGTGGTCTAACGGGTACTCTAATGATACTTTTAGAATTTGTTCGTGAGTATAATCTATACACCATTTTGCTATATAATTGGTATAAAAGTTATTATTGACATTGTTTTCGTACTCATTTGGTCCCGTAACACCTAAGATAACATATTGATTTTTAGCCTTTGAAAAACTAGCTCTTTGGTGCCAGTAACGAGCAATAGCAATCAAAACTTCCAGTCCTTTTTCAGGAATATAGGAGTAATCCCCCGTGTATCGGTAATAATTGAATATGGCAAAAGCAATGGCTCCATTACGATGGATTTCTTCATGAGTAATTTCCCATTCGTTATGGCATTCCTCACCATTCATAGTAACCATCGGGTACAAAGCAGCTCCTGCTCCTTCTTTGAAACCTAAATTCTTTGTCGCATTTTCAATGGCTTTGTCCAATTGATTGTAACGATAAGTCAATAAATTACGAGCCACTTGCTGATCTTTGGTCGCCATGTAAAACGGAATACAATAAGCCTCAGTATCCCAATAAGTAGAACCTCCGTATTTTTCACCTGTGAATCCTTTGGGGCCAATATTCAAACGGCTGTCTTTTCCTAAATACGTTTGGTTCAGTTGAAAAATATTAAAACGAATCCCTTGTTGCGCTTTTACATCTCCATCAATAGTAATGTCCGACATTTCCCAAATCTTTGCCCAGGCTTCTACTTGATTAGCCAATAATTGGTCATATCCTATAGTCAATGCTTTTATAATCACTTGATTTGCGGCTTCTAGGGTATCAGTATGGTTTAAAGAAACCGTATAACCTCCAATTTTTTGAATTGCCGATTTTTTTCCAAGACCTACTTGAACACTATACGTACTTTGTACACGATCAGTGGTTGCTTCCCAAAGTGATGGCGCAATATCCAATGATTTTCCGTCAGCCATTATACTGTTATGCATAAAAGTAGTCACTTTAAAATGTGTTTTAAACGTTTGTGCAGTGACAAACCCCCTGTGCTCCTCGTATTTAATACCTAGTGGTTCCCAAAATTTTTCATCCCAATTGGCATCCTCGTTAGTAACACCCGCATCCACATAAGGTTTATATACGACCGTTACTTCCTGGTTTAAAGGTGTAATTTCATAGTGAATCACTCCTACTTCATCGATATCTAAGGACAAAAAACGACGAATTGCCACTTCAATTTGAACACCGTTTTGCAATTCAGCCGTAAAAGTTCGAAGGTACCACCCTTCTTTCATATTCAATTCTCTACGAAAATTAAGTACTTTTTTACATTGATTTAAATCTAACGTTTCACCGTCAATTTCGATATCAATACCAATCCAGTTAGGAGCGTTTAATACTTTGGCAAAATATTCTGGATATCCATTTTTCCACCAACCTACTTTGGTTTTATCAGGATAATAAATCCCTGCTATGTAACTTCCTTGGAATGTTTTCCCTGAATAATTTTCTTCAAAATTAGCTCTTTGGCCCATGGCTCCATTTCCAATACTAAAAAGACTTTCGGATGATTTTACTCGTTCTACATCAAATCCTTCTTCTATGATTGACCAATTGTCTGGCTTTATATAATCTTGGTTCATCTACTTTGCTTTAAGAATTAAATATCGTTGATTGCTTATTGTATGTTGTTCAATTATTAGTTAACTCTCTTATTTATTATAGTTTCCATAAAATGAGTGTCAATATGAGTAAAATCTTGAAAAACATATTTAGCCTCGTGTAGGGTTGTTTCGTCTCCAATTCCTACACTTAACATTTTGGCACTATTTGCCGCTTGGATTCCTGCTATAGAATCTTCAAAAACCACTGCATATTCAGGAGCGGTATCAAGTAACTGAGCCGCTCTAAGAAAAACTTCAGGATCGGGTTTGGCATTACTTACATCATTACCATCCACAATGGCATCAAAATAAGGTAAAATCCCTGTTTTTTCTAATATTGGTCGGGCATTTTTACTGGCTGACCCCAAAGCAATAGGTTGTCCTTTTTCCTTTAAATATTTTAAAACAGGAAAAACGCCTGGTAAAATTTCGCTTTCATCCATATCTACCAAATAGGATAAATATTCCTCATTCTTTTGAACCAACCATTTGTTTTTATCTTCTTGAGAGGCCTCAACAGCCCCCAAATCAAGAATAATATCTAACGAACGAACTCTACTTACCCCTTTTAGTAATTCATTATGTTCTAAGGTAAAATTAATCCCTAATTGATCTGCTAATTTTTTCCAAGCTAAGTAATGGTATTTGGCTGTATCTACAATCACTCCGTCTAAGTCGAATATAAATGCTTTTTTGGCTGTCATTTTTGATGGTACTACTAGTTTTAGATAATGTGGTAGTTGTAAATATAAAAATTTATTTCACAAATTAGTTTTCAAACAAAAAATTTAAAATTAAAATAAAGAGTTTGACAAATAATGCTTTTGGTAAATACAGAATTCATAATTTAAGCATTATAAATCCATAATTTTTTCTGTTCTGGCTTTTGCATGTTGCCCATTAAGTAAAGCGCATTACGCTATTTATTGCTAGTAATATCACTAAAAGTGGGTATTGTAAACCATTTCCTAAAGCAATATGTTTGCCTTCAACTAACCACCAAAAAAATCTATTAATGAAAAAATTAAATGTATTATTTCTACTTTGTCTTCTTTTAACACTTTTCATCTCTTGTTCTTCAGATGACAATAAAGATCCTGACGTCATTTTTAATTCAATAACTGCCAACAAAAGCGATGTTTACCTAGAAGAATCTATCATAATCACCTTAGATGGTACTGGTTTTACGGAATCGAATCTCACGAGTTCTAATACCAAAATGAAGATTACTAAAATTTCTAATACTACTTACGAAGTTTCGAGCATTGATGCTACTAGCGGTAGAGTTTATGCTGAATTAAGAAACAACACCTATTCCAAAACTAAAAACATTCCTATCAATTTTTACAAACATGGAGTGATTGATTTCAAAATGGTTGAAGGAATCGCAATTAATGTAGATTCATCAGATAAACTCTTAAAACTTTTAGGTGAAGCCGAAGTCAAAACTGACATTACAGGTGCTACTACACCAACTGAATTATGGGAATATCCCTCTAAGGGTGTTAATTTTGTAGTTATTAAAAGCTCAAAAATCATTACTTCGGCTAAAGTAAACAGTTCCAATTTTTATATTAATATGCCCAACAATAGCCGAGTGTTTTACACTAAATATCCTTATGAAATAGGTAATGGTTGGAAAATTGATGATGCTAACAGCACCATGACGCAGGTTGTTAACAAATTAGGAAATTCAAATTCAAAAAACACCTATACTACTACAACATTAAAAAGTTATTTTTATCTCCTTAATAATTTTGGTTTGTACTTTTATTTTTATGCTGATACTGAAGATGATTATAACAACAAAACAATTCGTTCATTAGTAGTCAACTAAAAAAATAACCCTACAAAAAAGTCTCCAAAATCGTATTCCTTTTTTGGAGACTTTTTTAAAAACGAAACCCTTCTTACATTTTAAATTCCCTTTTAATACACCACCAATTCATACTTTTTTTTGTCCGTTTTTAGTATTTCATCATAGTATTTTTGATATTGGGGTTTAGGCAACATTTGATCTACTCGGTACAATTGCCAAGAAAGTTTTTGCTGTACCCCTTCCCAATCTTTAATTTGTTTGTATGGAAAATCAGCTGCTGGTTTGCCGTAAAATGGAATTAAAAAATCAAAAGCTTTTAATATGCTCCTTCCATCTGAGGATTGAGCCGCTAACAAATCTATCTTCAAAACTTGTCCAATTTTACACATATCGAGAAAATGCGTCAAATTAAAAACCGAATAGCCAAAAGCGGTCGTTCTCTCCAATTCTAAAGGTTGAGCGCCATTCGGTTCAATTTGTTTATACAATCTTTTCTCTGGAAATTCAGTTACTAAGCGTCTAGCCAAATCCTGATTCCCAATAAACATTGCGTAACGTGCCAATTGAACATCAAAGGCCGTTCCGTGGTTGTTTTTGCCTTCTTGTTCTTCCTTTGCAACAGGAGATGTTTGCAACCAATTCACATAAGCCTCAAACCATTCTTTTATAGCCAATTGGTCATTAGTAGTAAATAATTTCGATTTTTTAAGCAATTCAACTCCATCTAGCATTTCTACAAAAGAATAAGTATCTAAAACCCCTTCACCTCTTCCTAAACCATTTCGGAATCCTGGTACAGTTTGCCCAAAATTCATATTGGGATTCATCTTAGTTTCTTTATTGATGAACCAAATTCGCAAATTCTCAACTGCTTTTTGTGCAAATTTTTCATCAGAAGTAATGGAATAAGCTAGGGCTAATGTCTCGACTCCTCTAGCAAAATCACCTAAAGGATAACGATCTAGTTTTTCGATTTCAGGATTTGAAACACCGTCTTTACGAATATAAGGCAAGCCATCCGATTTTGTAGGGTCTGGCCACCAATACCTTCCCATACTCATATAATCGTGTTTGTCACCACTAGGAGGTATCATTTCCTTATCTGTAACGGCACGAATGGTTTTGGTTAATTCTTTTGTTGCATCTTTTAAGATAAGTGCTACAGAAATTGGATTAGTAGTTTTTGCTTGTTCTAAACTATTACCATTCCAAACACAAACTTGGGCAACAAGTGAATTAATATAAATCAATAAAAAAATTAATACTGCTTTTTTCATGGAGGTTTTTGATTAATTAAATAATGTTTTAAAAACTGGTAAACCAATTTTAATTACCAAAAGTAACGGTTCTTTCGTTATAAAAAAAATAAACATCAAAAATTAAGCAGCTCGTAAAACACACCTTATTAAATCAAAAAAATACTTTTCAATTCTATTATAACTGCTTGAAAAAAAATAATTTCAAAAAAAAAAAAAATAGGCTGTCTTTATCGGACAGCCTATTCTCATTTTATAGCGTTTGAATTTATTTACTCAAATACATTTTTCTTCTTGAGTACAATTCGTAGAAAGCATCATCTTTTAAGTCATCAATAAACAAGATACTTTCACCAGTTGATTTCATTTCAGGTCCTAATGCTTTGTTTACATTCGGGAATTTACTGAAAGAGAATACTGGTTGTTTGATTGCATATCCATTTAATTGAGGGTTGAAATCAAAATCAGTTACTTTATTATGTCCTAGCATTACTTTAGTAGCATAGTTTACATAAGGCTCACCATACGCTTTAGCAATAAATGGTACAGTACGAGAAGCTCTTGGATTGGCTTCGATGATATATACTGTATCGTCTTTGATTGCAAACTGAATGTTGATTAAACCAACTGTTTTCAATGCTTTAGCAATTTTGAATGTATGGTCTTTTATTTGTTGCATTACAAATTCTCCTAAGTTGAAAGGAGGCAAAGTTGCATTACTATCACCAGAGTGTACTCCACAAGGTTCGATATGCTCCATTATCCCGATGATGTACACATTTTCACCATCACAAATTGCATCTGCTTCTGCTTCAATAGCACCATCAAGATAGTGGTCTAATAGTAATTTATTACCCGGAATAGATTTTAACAAATCAATTACATGCTCTTCAAGTTCTTGCTTGTTAATTACAATCTTCATTCCTTGTCCACCTAATACATACGAAGGACGTACTAATAATGGAAAGTCTAATGAATCTGCTAATATTGAAGCTTCTTCAGCGCTTTCTGCGATTCCAAATTTTGGGAAAGGAATTTTTAACTCAGTCAATAAGTCTGAGAAACGTCCTCTATCTTCCGCTAAGTCCAATGCATCAAAGCTGGTTCCGATGATTTTCACACCATATTTAGACAGTTTTTCAGCCAATTTAAGTGCTGTTTGTCCTCCTAATTGCACGATTACACCTTCTGGTTTTTCGTGTTGGATAATGTCGTAAATATGTTCCCAGAAAACTGGTTCGAAGTATAATTTATCTGCCGTATCAAAGTCGGTTGATACCGTTTCAGGGTTACAGTTGATCATGATGGTTTCATATCCACACTCTTTAGCAGCCAAAACTCCGTGCACACAAGAGTAATCAAACTCAATTCCTTGACCAATACGGTTAGGTCCTGAACCCAATACAATGATTTTCTTTCTATCAGTTACAACACTTTCGTTATCTACATAACGTTCTCCGTTGGCGTTTTCAATTTCGGCTTCAAAAGTAGAATAGTAGTAAGGTGTTTTTGCTTTAAACTCAGCCGCACAAGTATCTACCAATTTAAACACACGATTGATGTTCATCTTCATACGTAAAGTATGCACTTCACTTTCCAAACAACTCATCATGTGAGCGATTTGTCTGTCGGCAAAACCTTTTTGTTTCGCTTCTAACAACAACTCCTTTGGTAAAGTATCAACAGTATATTTGGCAATTTCTTTTTCTAAAATAAACAACTGTTCGTATTGTTTCAAGAACCACATGTCAATTTTTGTGATTTCATAAATACGACTCAATGGAATACCCATAGCAATGGCATCGTATATCACAAATACGCGATCCCAACTTGCATAAGTTAGTTTTTCGATTATTTGCTCATAGTTAGTGTATCCTTTTCCATCAGCACCTAAACCGTTACGTTTGATTTCTAAGGATTGAGTTGCTTTATGTAAAGCTTCTTGGAACGAACGTCCAATACCCATTACCTCACCTACTGATTTCATTTGAAGTCCTAAAGTTCTATCAGAACCTTCAAATTTGTCAAAGTTCCAACGTGGGATTTTTACGATTACATAATCAAGCGTAGGCTCGAATAAAGCCGAAGTCGATTTTGTAATTTGGTTTTGCAATTCATCTAAGTTATATCCTAAAGCTAATTTAGATGCAATTTTAGCAATTGGATATCCAGTAGCTTTAGAAGCCAATGCAGAAGAACGAGATACACGAGGATTGATTTCAATTGCTACGATATCTTCTTTTTCGTCTGGTGATACTGCGAATTGCACGTTACAACCTCCAGCAAAATTTCCAATACTACGCATCATCAAGATAGCATAATCACGTAATTTTTGGAACGTTGTATCTGACAATGTCATTGCTGGCGCAACGGTAATCGAATCTCCAGTATGAATTCCCATAGGGTCCATATTTTCGATAGAACAGATAATTACCACATTGTCATTCTTATCTCTTAAAAGTTCTAACTCATATTCTTTCCATCCCATCAAAGCCTTGTCAATCAATACTTCGTGGATAGGAGATGCTTCTAGACCTTGTGTCAATAATCTGTCAAAATCTTCTGGTTTGTACACGATAGAAGCTCCTGTTCCTCCTAGGGTAAAAGAAGGACGAATTACTAATGGAAAACCAAATTCTTGAGCAATTTCTTTTCCTCTTAAATAAGATGTACAAATTTCAGCAGGTGCTGTAGGTACGTTGATTTTTTTTAGAAGTGCTTTAAACTGGTCTCTGTCTTCAGTAATGTTAATGGCATTTACATCAACCCCAATCATTCTTACTCCAAAATCATTCCAGATTCCTTTTTCATCAGCCTCCAAACACAAGTTCAGTGCTGTTTGTCCTCCCATGGTAGGCAATACAGCATCGATTTGAGGATGCTCTTTAAGAATTTCAATAATAGATTTTGTTGTCAAAGGTTTCAAATAAATATGGTCCGCCATAGAAGGGTCGGTCATAATTGTCGCAGGATTCGAGTTAATCAAAATAACTTCTATCCCTTCTTCACGAATAGATCGTGCAGATTGCGATCCTGCATAATCAAATTCACAAGCTTGACCAATAACGATTGGACCTGAACCTATTATTAAAACTGATTTAATTGATGTGTCTTTCGGCATTTTTATATAATTAAGGTGTAATTCTACAAGTGATTTTTTAAGCTAATTCCTTAAAGATAAACAAGTTCTTTAAGTATAATCCGACTAGGTATAAAAAAAGGCGATACTAAAAAAAGTAACGCCTTATTTATGTTTATTAAAACATTATTTTTTGTGTCTTGGGTCACAAGAAACAGTCAATTTATGTCTTCCTTTAGCTCTTCTACGTGCAAGAACTTTTCTTCCATTCGCAGAAGCCATTCTGTCCATAAATCCGTGCTTATTTCTTCTTTTTCTTTTCGATGGTTGAAACGTTCTTTTACTCATTGCTTTGTATCTTTAAAAATCTTATTTATTTATCTTAACTCTATGTTCTTTCGAAACCGAGTGCAAATATACAAAGACTTTTTTTTTTAGCAAGTAGTTTTAGAAAAATATTTCAATAATGTTAAAACCCGCTGCTACTCACTCTTTTAATCATTCAATTAGACTTGGCTCCTAAGCTAAACTCCAGCCCAAGAAACACACAAATCACTCAAAATCAACCTATTTCCAGATTTGACTTTTTGTATTGTGACTATGCTATTCATTTTACTATCTTTGCGAACTTAAAAACAAACAAAATTTATGTTTCACAAAAATATCAAACTAATCCTTGCTGGTGCCATCTTAATCACTAGCGTTTGGCAATTTACAGAAAATAATATTGGTAACGGAATATTCCTAATCTTATTAAGTTTAATCCCAATTTTCCTTTATTTTAAAAATGAATTCATTTTACTTGCCTTTTTAAAACTTAGAAAACAAGACTTTGCTGGTGCTACAAAATGGCTTTCCTACATAAAAAACCCTGAAGGGGCTTTGGTAAAAAAGCAACAAGGTTATTTTAATTACTTACACGGTATCATGCTTTCTCAAACTAATTTAGTTCAAGCCGAGAAACATTTTAAAAAAGCCATTGAATTAGGCCTTTCGATGGATATGGATTTAGCGGTAGCCAAATTAAATCTAGCAGGTGTTGCTATGTCAAGACGAAGAAAATTGGAAGCAACTAACCTCATCAATGAAGTAAAAAAGCTAGACAAACAAGGCATGCTAAAAGAACAAATTGCGATGATGAAAGAACAAATGAAAAAAATATAATCCGTTTTTTTGTCTAGTCCTGAAAAAGTGATACAGGATTAATAAAAAAATAAAAGTACAATTTCTAAACAGTAATAAGCTCCGGTTTATTACTGTTTTTTGTTTTATAAGTTCTCATTTTAATTTGATTTTGTTCATGCATTTTTTTAGGCGTAAGCATATAATTGGAATAATGAGGGCGTTGAGTGTTATAAATATTAATCGATTCTTTGACAATTTGTTTCATAAGGCTTAAATCCAGATTGTATTTATCAATCATAAATTCTTGTTTTAATATACCGTTTATTCTTTCAGCCACTGCATTTTCATATGGATCAGAGTTTTGCGTCATACTAGGAAGTATTCCGTTTTTATTCAAAATACTTTGATAGTCATTTGCACAGTACTGCAAACCTCTATCAGAGTGATGTATTAATGGTATTGACTTGTTTTTCCTTTGATTAACAGCCATTTTAAGTGCAACGACACTACTTTGCACATTCATATTATCAGAAACATTATATCCCATAACTTTTTTAGAATAAGCATCTGTAACAATACTTAAATAGCATGGTTTTTCTCTTTTTCCAATATAAGTTATATCGGATACCCAGACTTGCTCTGGTCTGTTAATCTCTAATTCGAGGATATGGTTTTGGTGTTTTCTAAATCGATGATGAGAATTAGTTGTTATGTGATAAGACCGTTTTGGTTGAATCAATAAATGATTAGCTCTGAGAATGTCGAATAACTTATCCCTTCCAATCTTCATCAATTGAAGTTCTTTCAATAAAATATGATAGGTCTTTTTAGTTCCAAGCCTAGGCATTGATTTTCTGACTTCAAGAACCATGGAAATTACCTCGGTAGCTTTAGCTTGCTTTTTAGTTTTTCTTTTAATTTTCCGATAATAAACCTGTCTGTCTACCCCGAACAAATAACAGGCAAACATTAATGTTTGTTGTTCTTTTTGTCTAAAATGGTCGATTGTTCGGGTGAGGAGTTTTTTCGTATATCGATTTGATATTCTTTTTCAGCAATATCTATCATCATGTCGAAAATGATAGCCTTCTTATCGGAAACAAAAGCTTGTTGTTCCAAAAATGATTTCTGCTTCTCTAGAAGTTTTACTTTGGCTTCAAGCTCCAATATCTTTTGTTCTGGTGACTTTGGCATAGTTGAAGGGGTTTGGTTTTCCCAATCAAAGTTACCAAATTTTCTTAACCAATTTAGAACAGTTGCGTGACTTTGAATACCGTACTGTTTTCTGGCTTGAGTAACGGTTGTAAATCCTTTTTCGATTTCACTAACAATTTGAAGTTTTAACGACAAACTATAATCTCGTTGACTTCGTTTTACATAATTTGATTTTCCTTCCATAACGATTGTTTTTGTGTATCGTTATTTCAGGACGGGACATTTTTTAAATAAAAGAAGCCGTCTTAATTTCCATATTAAGACGGCTTCTTTTATTTTTATACTTGAAAGAGATTAATCTACGACCACTTTGTATGTTGGGTCTTCCATAATATTCACATCAATAATTTCGTTAGCATTATGCAATAACTGCAAGCAATCAGCGCTAAGGTGACGCAAATGCACTTTTTTCCCCACTCTTGCGTAACGCTCTGTTAACTTATTAAGTGTATCAATTGCACTCATATCGGTAATTTTACTATCTCTAAAATCAATGATAACCTCTTTTGGATCATTAACTATATCAAATTTTTCTAAAAATGCCGTAGTTGAAGCAAAGAAAAGCGGCCCATAAATCTCGTAATGCTTTACCCCATTTTCATCAATAAACTTTCTAGCTCGAATGCGCTTTGCACTTTCCCAAGCAAAAACCAAAGCCGAAATAATCACCCCTATTAAAACCGCTAAAGCTAAATTATGAAGCAAAATCGTAATGACAGCCACCAGTACCCCCACAAAAATATCTTGCTTTGGCATTTTATTAATAATTCGGAAACTTATCCACTCAAAAGTTCCAATTGCTACCATAATCATTACCCCCACCAAAGCCGCCATAGGCAATTGCTCAATCACTGGCGCACCTACTAATACTATCAACAAAATGGTCAATGCAGCCACAATCCCAGATAATCTTGCTCTAGAACCAGCAGATAAATTCACTAATGTTTGGGCAATCATAGGACACCCACCCATTCCAAAGAAAAATCCGTTTAATAAATTTGCCCCCCCTTGAGCAACACATTCGCGGTTTCCACTTCCTTTTGTTCCTGTAATTTCATCAACTAGATTCAACGTCAACAACCCTTCCGTTAATCCCACCGACCCCATAATTAAAGCATAGGGAAAAATGAGTTGCAAGGTTTCTAAACTCCAATCAATTTGAGGAACGTGAAATGGAGGTAATCCCCCACTAACGGATGCAATATCAGCCACTGTTTTTGTTTCTATTCCCAATCCTAGTACCAATCCAAAAACAACCAAAATAGCCACTAATGAAGCTGGAATAGCTTTAGTAAATCTTGGCAAAAGCACAACTATCCCTATAGTCAATGCTACTAATCCCGCCATGATATACATGGGCGTTCCTGACAACCAAACCGTTTCACCATTGACAACCGTTTTAAACTGCTCTAGCTGTGACATAAAAATAATTATCGCCAATCCGTTTACAAAACCATACATTACTGGCTGTGGCACTAATCGAATAAATTTCCCCAATTTAAATACACCTACCAAAATTTGTAGTATTCCTGCCAAAGCAACAGCCGCAAATACATATTCTAACCCATGTGATTTCATCAAAGCAATCAAAACAATCACCGTTGCTCCTGCTCCACCTGAAATTAACCCAGGACGTCCTCCAAAAATAGCTGTTACCAATCCCATAATAAAAGCGGCATACAATCCCACTAATGGAGGAAAACCAGCTAAAATAGCAAATGATAAAGATTCTGGAATCATGGTCATTGCCACGGTCAGTCCAGCTAAAATTTCAGTTTTGTAATTCACTTTTTGAGTGAAATCAAATAAATTAAAATATTGTTTCATGGATAATTTTTTAATTGAAAATTTATTTCAATCCTAATTTATAAAAGAAGCGCAAAGGTACTTTTTTTTAATTGGGATAAAAATTAAATCTAAATCAGACTAAGGAACAACCTCCGTGATTTACTTTTTTTTTCGTAAATTTGAGAGACACCTGATTCAAATTCTAAACACAAAAAAGAATAGCTATGCCATTTATAGATTATTACAAAATATTAGAAGTTGATAAAAATGCCACTGAAGCTGAAATTAAAAAAGCCTATCGAAAATTAGCTCGAAAATACCATCCTGATCTTAATCCAAACGACAAAGAAGCAGAAAGAAAATTCAAAGAAATCAACGAGGCCAATGAAGTTTTAGGAAACCCAAATAACCGAAAGAAATACGACCAATATGGGGAAAACTGGCAACATTCTGAAGAATTTGAAAAGTACCAACAACAACAAAAACAACAGCAGACACATCAAGCTGGCAGCTACGGAGATTTTCAATCGGGCAATCAAGATTTTTCAGATTTTTTTGAATCCGTTTTTGGCAATCAATTTTCGAGTCGACAACAAGGTCGACAAGCAGCTTTTAAAGGACAAGATTTTAATGCCGAATTGCAATTGAACCTACATGATGTTTACAAAACACACAAAAGAACTCTTACTGTAAATGGGAAAAACATCCGCCTGACTATCCCAGCGGGGGTCGAAGATGGACAAGTTATAAAAATTTCAGGTCATGGCGGCGATGGATACAAAGGCGGTCCTAAAGGTGATTTATACATCACATTTCAAATCACAAACAACACCACTTTCAAACGAGACAAAGAAAATTTATTACACACCATTGATTTAGACTTATATACCGCAGTTTTGGGAGGCGAAATTACTATTCCCACATTTGATGGTAAAGCCAAAATTAAAGTAACACCAGGTACTCAAAACGGAACACAAATCAAATTAAAAGGAAAAGGATTTCCTAAATATAAAAAAGAAGGTGCATTTGGAGATTTAATCATAACGTACCATATCATTATTCCTAAAAACCTAACCCAAAAACAAATTGAATTATTCACAGCGCTATCAAAAACCTAAACATCATGAGTACTGAAAACTTCATTCCGCTTAATACTTTATGTACACATTACAAAGTAACTTTGTCCTTTTTCTACAATTTGAATGAAAATGGTTTGATTGATATCGAAGAAATCGAACACACTCAATACATTCATCAAGATTCATTACACGAAATTGAAAAAATCATCCGAATGCATCAGGATTTAGAGGTAAACATTGAAGGAATTGATGTCGTATTAAATTTACTTCAAAAAATCGATGCTTTAAAAACCGAATTACAAGCCGTACGCAACCGTCTCAGACTGTACGAAAACTAAAATACGGTAGCAAATCGTAATTACACCTGTAAAGAGTATTTATTCTTCTTTCTTGACAACCTTTCTAGCGACTTCAATTTTATATTTTTTCCCTTTCATCTTCTCGTCTTTGATATTGTACAATAAGTCTTTCACCTTTCCATATTTAACCGCTGCAAATGAAATAAAATCTTTAACTTCAATCAACCCCAAATCATTTTTTTCCAGTTTCCCTTTTTGAGAAAAGAAACCTACAATATCAATTTTGTTTAATTTATTTTTCTTTCCTCCACTAATATAAATAGTTTGAAACTGTGGTGGTTTAGGAACACTTTTAGCCTCTGAAAGCTCTAGTACAGGAATTGTATAATCGAGATAGTCCAGTTTTTTTTCATTTTCATGAACAATAATGTAAGCCGTACCACTAGCCAACATACGTGCCGTACGTCCGTTACGATGAATGAACTCATCTTCTTTTAATGGCAAATGGTAATGAATGACATGATTCATTTCCGGTATATCCAAACCACGCGCTGCCAAATCGGTTGTAATCAAATAACTCATGCTGCCATTGCGAAACTGAATCAAAGCACGCTCACGCTCGTCCTGATCCATACCTCCATGGTAATACGTAGCGTATATTCCTTTTGCATTCAAGGTATCACTAATACGCTCGGCTGCATCACGATGATTACAAAAAACAATTGCTGCTTCTGATTTTAAAGAACAAATTAATTGATACAAAGTACCAACCTTATCCCTTTCTTTCGAAACCACCATTCGCAGCTGTAAATTATCTTGAGTTTCCTCATTACTAGGGATAAAATCTAAAATCGTGGGATTAACTACCCTTGTGTATTTTGGAATTTCAATATCTGAAGTAGCTGAAACCAATACCCTTTTATTTAACTTACTTAACTTCCCAATAATATAGGCCATTTGCTCATGAAATCCTAATTGTAAAGACTTGTCGAACTCATCCAAAATCAATGTCTGAATTTTATCTAGTCTAAAAGTCCCTCTTTCAATATGATCAGCAATTCTACCTGGAGTTCCTATCAAAACGGCAGGTGGATTACTTAAATTTTTAATTTCGGTATCAATAGCATGACCTCCATAACAGATATTGACTTTGTAATCTGTACCCATTTTTTTCCATACTTGTTCAATTTGCAGTCCTAATTCACGAGACGGAACAAGAATCAAACATTGTACTGAGAGTATTTCAGGTTGTAACAATTCCAACAAAGGCAATAAAAAAGCGATTGTTTTTCCTGAACCTGTTGGGGACAATAACAAGGTATTACTATCATTTAAAATGACTTCTTGTGCCATTTCTTGCATAGGATTCAGTTGAGAAATACCTAATTTTTTTAAGATATTTTGAGGAAGATGTTTTGGATTCATTTTTCTAATTTGGGCAAAGGTAGCTAAAATTATTAGCAGTTAAAGATGTTTAAAACAAACAAGCCCTTGCTCCTTAGTTCATGAAACAAGACAGAAAGCCGTTATTCATAATGTTAAATCACTTCATATCCTTTAGAAAAGTGTAAATTTGAATATATTTGAAGGTTAAAAAAATAATGCTTTTTAATTGAGTCAAAAACAACTGCTCATCAAACGTTCATTCTTGACATAGACAACCTACTGTACCAATACTGTTTTAAAATCCATATTAATTCCTTTTCAAAATCATATTAGCTTCGTGAAATCAAAATATTTTTATCTCATTTTTTTAATCCTCCAAATTCTTTTTTTAAAACTATTGTCGTTTTATCCTGAGTGGGTCGAAAAATATTATTCCAATTCCTTTTATGTCATTAGCTCAAAAATCCTCCGAACAAATTTAGGAAACCTCTCCATTTCTTTAGGCGATTGCCTTTATGGAGGAATACTCTTTTTTATTTTCGGATGGTTTTGGCAACAAAGAAAAACATGGAAAACCCACAAGAAACAAAATCTATTAGCTATAGTACGCTTCTTATCTATTTTCTATTTTGTTTTTCATGTATTATGGGGATTCAATTATTACAGAGAACCTTTATTCGAAAAAATGCAACTCCAGCGAGATTATACAAACTCAGAATTATTACTTTTTACTCAAAAACTCATTACAAAAACCAATGCAATTCAGCACCAAATCACCCATAACGACAGCATAAAAGTGTCCTTTCCATATTCACAAGAGCGTGTTTTCCAAATGAGTTTAGAGGGATACAAACAACTAGCTAAAACGCATCCTTTTTTTACTTATAACCACCTCAGCATCAAAAAATCGTTAATCAGCTTGCCTTTGACCTATATGGGATTTAGCGGATACCTAAATCCGTTTACCAATGAAGCACAAGTCAATGACCTTATCCCCATGTATCAATTTCCCATTGTTACAGTACACGAAATGGCACATCAAATTGGGTACGCCAGTGAAAGCGAATGTAATTTCATAGGAGTATTAGCTGCTACGCAACATCCCAACCTTTATTTTCAATATTCAGGTTACAGTTTTGCATTGCGTTATTGTCTTGGAAACTGGCAAATGCGAGATAAAAAAACATTGGAATCGTTATTGAAAACTATTCATCCAGGAGTGTTACAGAATTATCAAGAGAGCGAGAATTTTTGGAAAAAGTACGAAAGTCCTATTGAAACTGCTTTTCATGTTTTTTATGATCAATTTTTAAAAGCAAACCAACAAACCGAAGGAATGAACAGCTATAGTAAGTTCTTAAATTTGTTACTCGATTATGAAAATAAAACCCATTTATTGCGTTTGTAAAACCATCCACCAACTACTGTAAAAACTTTTAATAAAAAACTACAAAGTACTAAAAATCAATATATTAAATCCATTAAAATATCTTTCAAATTGAACCAATTCCTTTTTTCAACAAAAACATGTTTAGGTTTTTAATTTCTTTTTCCTTGCAGCAGGAAACAATACATTATTCAAAATCAATCGATATCCAGGAGATTGAGGATGCAAATCCAAAACGGTAGGCGCATCTCCTACCTGATGCTGATAATCTTCAGGGTCATGACCTCCAAAGAAGGTGAACATTCCTTTACCTTTTTCCCCATGAATGTAACGGGCTTCACCATTCCATTCACAGGTTCCCATCACCAATACGTTTGATTTAATTAAACTCGAATCAAAAGAAGTAGTTTGTCCCATAAAACCTTTTACTAATTGAGTATGATTTTGACACAACATACTTGGAATAGGATCCCATTTGGCAGAAAATTCCATTAGCGTAAAATAATCTTTATCCATAGGAATTCTTCGTTTTTCAGTCATATCAATATCTGAAAACTCATATCGTTCAGGTCTTCTCTCTAATGTAAAATCCTTAAATGCAAATGAATTCAAATAATTTAATTTAGATTGGTAATTAGCTTCTGAAGGATCTCCATCAAACATGGGCTCACAGATATCCAAGCCATCAGCTGCCAAAGCAATATCAAAACTATCCGTTGCAGAACACATCGCAAACATAAATCCACCCCCAATTACAAAATCTCTAATTTTTTTTGCTACAGCTCCTTTTTCCTGGGAAACCTTTGCATAACCCAGTTGGCTCGCTAATGTTTCTGCCGATTTTTTTTGTTCAATATACCAAGGTGTACTCTTATAAGCGCCATAAAATTTACCATATTGCCCAGTAAAATCTTCATGATGCAAGTGCAACCAATCGTACAAAAGTAGTTGGTCACTCAACACTTCTTCGTCATAAATAGGAGTAAAAGGAATTTCAGCATAGGTTAAAACCAGCGTTACCGCATCATCCCAAGGTTGTTTCCCTTTAGGAGTATAAACAGCAATTTTAGGCGCTTTTTCGAGCACCACCGTTTCCATATTTTGAGAAGGGCTGGCAATTTCGTTTAAAATACTATTGGTTTCAGCATCCGATAACACCTCAAAACTCACGCCTCGAATTTGACATTCTTTGCGAATTTCAGGAGCGTCAGGAAGTAAAAAAGAACCGCCACGGTAATTGAGTAACCAACTGGCTTTGTATTTTTTGTCCAAAGACCAAAAAGTAATTCCATAGGCTTTGAGGTGATTTTTTTGCGTATTTTCATCCATTGGCAACAAAATAAAAGCTGCTTTTAGCGAAAATGTAATCAATAGAAATCCTAAAAGGAATAGTTTTTTAAAAACCATTGTAAACTTTTTTACTCAAAGATAACAGTTTTTTCTATTGTAATAAATTTTAGGAATGAAGTATCCTTCTCAAGGAGACATACTTTTTACCGCAGATTCACAGATTTTTTTGAAAAATTGAATTTAACACCCCACTTTAAACAGAATAGGGGCAACTAAACATTCCAATTAGTTGAATTTATATTCAAAAAATTGCGAATTTGCGGTTATTTTTGGTTCCAACACAAATCTATAGTGTCTTTATATATGCTAACGAAGGGGTAAATTAAAAAGGCATATCACTATCATCATCGTCATCATTAAAAGTACTACCAAAAGCCTCATTAGCCGAAGGAAGATTTTTAGTAATAAACGGATTATCATCTTGATTCATGGATGAAGGCAAATCGTCATAGTTACCACTGAAATCATCTAAATTATCAAATTTACCTAAGTGACCTAAGAATTTCAAACGAACGTTTTCGATACCACCATTACGATGTTTGGCAATCATAATCTCCGCTTGTCCTGCTGTTGGCGAAGCCTCATCATCATCCCATTCCTCAATTTTATAATATTCAGGACGATATAAAAATGATACGATATCCGCATCTTGCTCAATTGCTCCAGATTCACGAAGGTCAGAAAGCAAAGGACGTTTACTAGAGCCACGGGTTTCCACCGCACGCGATAACTGAGACAAGGCAATTACAGGGACGTTAAGTTCTTTTGCCAAGGCTTTTAAGTTTCGGGAAATGGTCGAAATCTCTTGTTCTCGATTTCCACCACCTTTAGCATTCCCACCTGCTGTCATCAACTGCAAATAATCGATAATAATAATTTTGATTCCGTGTTGGGATACCAAACGTCTGGCTTTTGCACGTAAATCAAAAATGGATAATGAAGGAGTATCATCAATAAAAAGCGGCGCTTTCTCGAGATTTTTCACCTTTGTACTCAACATCGTCCATTCATGAGGTTCCAATTTTCCTGTACGTAATTTTTCTGAAGACAACCCTGTTTCAGAGGAAATCAAACGAGTAATCAACTGAACGGATGCCATCTCTAATGAAAAAAGTGCTACTGGATGTCCATAATCTATGGCCATATTTCGAGCCATCGAAAGGACGAAAGCTGTTTTTCCCATCGCAGGTCTCGCAGCAATAATAATTAAATCAGAGGGTTGCCAACCTGAGGTTAATTTGTCTAAATTTGTAAAACCCGTTTCCACACCACTCAATCCTTCTTGCTTACTGATTTCTTCAATTTTCTTTTTGGCTTGAAGTACTAAGCTTTGTGCCGTTTCGGAACTACGTTTGATATTTCCTTGAGTAACTTCGTAAAGCTTGGATTCGGCTTTGTCCAACAATTCAAATACATCTGTCGTTTCGTCATAAGAATCCTCAATTATTTCTGAGGAAATCCGAATCAGACTACGCTGGATGTATTTTTGAAGGATAATTCGAGAGTGGAATTCAATATGTGCCGAAGACGAAATTTTTTGTGTTAATTGAATCAAATAAAAGTCACCTCCAGCTAAATCTAATTTGCCGTTTTTTTTCAATTGAGCCGAAACAGTCAACAAATCGATAGGTTGTGTTTCAGTAAACAACTGAACGATAGCTTCAAAAATATGTCGGTGTGCTTCTTTATAAAACGCATCAGGTTGTAAAATGTCAATTACATCATCTACTCCCTTTTTATCAATCATCATAGCACCCAATACTGCCTCCTCAAGCTCTATTACTTGCGGTGGTAACTTCCCTTTTTCCAGACTTATTATCGTCGATTTATCGACTTTAACGGGGTTTATATTTTTAAAATTTTCCATGACACGAAAGTAACTTAAATTACAAAATTAATCGAATTTAGTTATTACAAATTAATGTTTACAACTTCTCATTTTTTGTTTATAACCAAAAAAAAAATCCGAAACGTAAGGCTTCGGATTGATTTTACAAAAGTAAGTTTTTACTCTTTAAACTCACCCATTTTACTGTATTTATCCATTCTTTGAGCGATTAACTCTTCTGTTGATAAATCTTTTAATTCATTATATCCTTTTAAAATATATTCTTCTACTGTTTTAAAAGTGGTTTCTCTATCGTAATGAGCTCCTCCTAAAGGTTCTGGAATGATATCATCAACCAATTTTTGTTTTTTCATGTCAGCCGATGTCAATTTTAAAGCTTCTGCAGCTTTCTCTTTGTATTCCCAGCTTTTCCATAGGATAGAAGAACATGATTCTGGTGAAATTACTGAATACCATGTGTTTTCCAACATATAGACGCGATCTCCTACACCAATTCCTAAAGCACCTCCCGAAGCACCTTCACCTACAATAACTGTGATGATTGGCACCTTCAAACGAACCATTTCAAAAATATTTCTTGCAATTGCTTCTCCTTGTCCTCGTTCTTCAGCTTCTAAACCTGGATACGCTCCTGGAGTATCTATTAATGTCAAAACTGGGATTCCAAACTTTTCAGCCATTTTCATCAAACGCAATGCTTTTCTATACCCTTCAGGATTAGCCATTCCAAAGTTACGATACTGACGTGTTTTGGTGTTATATCCTTTTTGTTGTCCTACAATCATAAAAGATTGTCCTCCTATTTTTCCTAAACCACCAATCATTGCTTTGTCATCTTTAAAACTTCTGTCTCCATGAAGTTCTAAGAAAGTACTTCCACAAATTGCCTTGATGTGGTCCAAAGTATAAGGCCTGTTAGGATGTCTAGACAATTGTACTCTTTGCCAAGCGGTCAAATTCTTGTAGATTTCTTTTTTGGTATCCAAAAGCTTTTTGTTGATTTGCTTGCAAGTATTACTAACATCAACATCTGACTCTTTCCCAATAACTTGACACTTCTCTAACTGCTCTTCTAATTCTTTTATTGGAAGCTCAAAATCTAAATATTCCATAGGATTTGTGCGTTTTAATTTATTTTGGATTGCAAATATAAAATTTTATATGGTTTACACCTTCTTATTTTTTTATTTTAGTCTAATATAACAAAGATACAATCAATTATAGTATTCAAGGCTAAAGAATCCCTAAAAACCTAATTCCTTACAAATCAAATCTTTTCAACTTTTACAACTTATTTTTTAATTTCATTTGGTGTTTCAAAATCCCATTCAAAATCACAACTACGATAATCACCACTGCTGCAATATAAAACGAAGCACTCATTTTTTCTTTATCCCCAAGTATGAAATAGGCTAGTAAAATGCCGTAAACTGGTTCCAAATTAGTCGTTAACATCACAGTATAAGGACTTAATGCCTTCATCACTTTGACAGAAGCGGTAAATGCGTAAGCAGTACAAACCGATGAAAGTAGGAAAAGCAACTCCCAATTGGTCGTTGAAACTGTAAAAAAACGCGCGGAAAATTTATTTTGCCAAACAAAATAACAGCTAATAAACAAAAAACCTGCTAGAAATTCATAAAATGTTATTAGTGCCGAATCATGTTTTTGAATCAATTTTCCATTCAATAAGGTAAATAAAACACCTAAAAAAATAGCCAATAAGGCATACAGCATCCCTTCAAAATAACGCAATTCCATCTGCATTATAAGTGACAAAGCCCCGATTATAATTAATCCTAAAATGACTTCGTACCATAGTACTTTGCGTCCGTAAAGAAGAGGCTCCATTAAGGAGGCTAAAAAAGCTCCCAAGGAAAAAATAGCCAAGGTTGTGGATACATTGGCAATATGAATCGCATGAAAGAAAAAAATCCAATGTAGCGCAATAAGCAAACCCACCAAAGTCAACTTACCTAATGCAGAACGTCCTATTTGGAACGATTTTTTGGTACCAAAAAGATAAAAAGCTAAAAACAATGTAGCCATCAACATTCGATACCAAACAATCTCATCAGCAGGAATGCTTATCAAAGCCCCAAGGATTGCGGTAAATCCCCAGATAAAAACAATAAAATGCAAATGAAGGTAACTACTTAAATTATCTTTTAGCATTTCGCAACAAATAAATAGCTAGAATTCCAAAGATAAAATTAGGAAACCATACGGCTACAAACGGGGAGAAAGTAGTTTTTTCAGCAATGACACCAAAAACTTTATCAAAAAAGACATATCCAAATGCAATGGCAATTCCAATGGTTAGATTCATCCCCATCCCTCCTCTTCGTTTCATCGCTGAAACCGAAACGGCAATAATTGTCAAAATAAAAGCCGAAACAGGAACACTATATTTCTTGTACAAAACCACCAAATAAGTATTGATGTTTGATGAACCTCTCGCTCTTTCTTTCTCAATAAAACTATTTAATTTATCCAAAGTTAATGTTTCCGCAATATAAACTACTGGTGTTAAATCTTCTAAATCAAAACTAAAAACAGTTTTCTTTTCAGGTGCTCTCTCAATTTTGTCTCCCAATTCCCCAACAGTTCTTTTGGTATAATCATACATCGTATAAGTACTATCTGTAGGATTCCATTGTATTCTGCTAGCAGTAATTTTAGAAACCAATTTTTCTTTATCAAATTTTTCTAAAGCAAAATTAAAAGCCGTTTTTGAATACGAATTAAAACTATTAACATACAAAAACTCATGATCGTTAATCTGGCGATACACATCTGTAGTAAGACCACGCATTTGTTCTTTACCTCCTCGTTTCAAATAAGTATATCTAAAATTATTAAAACCTTCACTTGAAACAGGAACCACAAAAAATCCCATAATCAATACAAAAACAGAGACCAAAGCAGCACCTATAATATAAGGTCTTAAAAAACGAGTAAATGATATCCCAGAACTTAATATAGCAATGATTTCGGTATTATTGGCTAACTTAGAAGTAAACCAAATAATCGATAAAAATAAAAATATCGGAAATAAAGCATTGGCAAAATAAATCGTAAAATGATAATAATAAATTGCAATCTTGAGCAACGGCACTTCGTTCTCAATCATGTAATTGATCTTTTCAGACACATCAACAATAATTCCAATAGGAACAAACATCAACAACATTGTAATAAATGTTGCCAGATATCTTTTTAAAATGTATTTGTCTAATATTGTTAGCATACTTTAAAGTTAGAAATTAGTAGTTAGAGATTAGAGGTTGCTTGACTCACAACTTTTAACTCCTAACACATCCCTTTTTATAATCGCTGACTCATGTTTTTGACCATCATTTCTTTCCAAGGTCTAAAATCTCCTGCGATTATATGTTTTCTTGCTTCACGCACCAACCACATATAAAAACCAAGATTATGAATCGTAGCAATTTGTTTTCCTAAATATTCATTAGCAGCAAAAAGATGACGCAAATAGGCTTTAGAATATTCTGTATCTACAAAAGTAATTCCCATTTCGTCAATCGGTGAAAAATCATCTTCCCACTTTTTATTTTTAATATTTATTGTACCGTTTGCCGTAAATAACATACCGTTTCTAGCATTTCGGGTAGGCATCACACAGTCAAACATATCAATTCCTAACGCTATATTTTCCAAAATATTGATAGGTGTTCCCACTCCCATCAAATAACGTGGTTTGTCTTCGGGTAAAATCTCCGTTACTACCTCAGTCATAGCATACATTTCCTCAGCTGGTTCCCCTACTGACAACCCACCAATTGCATTTCCCACTTGATTAGAATTGGCAATATATTCCGCCGATTGGCGACGTAAATCTTTATAAGTACTTCCTTGAACAATTGGAAAAAAAGCTTGGTCGTAACCATATTTTACAGGCACTTTATCCAAATGCTTAATGCATCGATCTAACCAACGATGGGTCATGTGCATCGAACGTTTGGCATAATTGTAATCGCAAGGATAAGGTGTACACTCATCAAAAGCCATTATGATATCAGCCCCAATGGTACGTTGAATTTCCATCACATTCTCAGGAGTAAACACATGATAGGAGCCATCAATATGAGATTTGAATTTTACTCCTTCTTCTTTAATTTTTCGGCTATTCGATAGCGAATACACCTGATAACCACCCGAATCTGTCAAAATATTACGATCCCAATTCATAAATTTATGCAAACCTCCTGCCTGCTCTAAGATTTTTGTTTGTGGACGCAAATACAAATGGTACGTATTCCCAAGGATTATATCTGGATTAATATCCTCTTTCAATTCTCTTTGATGCACTCCTTTTACAGAGGCAACCGTACCTACGGGCATAAAAATTGGCGTTTCAATGACACCGTGATCTGTAGTAATACTTCCTGCTCGAGCCTTAGACTGAGGGTCTTTTTGTAATAAATCAAACTTCATATTGTGATTTTTCTTCCCATTTTTCTCCCGACCATTCGGGTGCGCAAAGATAGTTTAATTTAGAAAAAATCACTCTTTTTAACTCCTAAAGTACAGTGTAAAATAAATCAATCGTTAATTCTGTTGTTTTTTTCTTTTAAACATTCCATTTTATCATTAGCAACCTATAAATTTGCTTTAATTCCAGTTGTAAACGGCGTAAAATAAAGAAAAATCAATAGAAAGTTAGCCATTATTAAATTTTCATACTTAATTATCGCAAACGAATTACCCTTTTTTAAAGTTAGAAAACAAAAAACTACAATCTTTTCTTTATCGCCTTAGTTGTTTGTAACTTTGTCATTTGCCTCTTTTGTGGCCTCAGTGTCTAAAAAACAACCCATATGAAACTTAATATTCAAGATACCTTCAACAAAGAATTACCTGCTGACCCCAATGACGCTAATTTTGTTCGTCAAGTAGAACAAGCCTGTTTTTCATTTGTAACGCCTAAAAAAACCAAAGCCCCACAAATCATCCACGTCTCCCCGGAAATGGTCAAGCATTTAGGTCTAACAGAAGAAGACACCTTATCAGAAACTTTCAAAAATGTCTTTACTGGTAACGAAGTTTTACCTCATACCAATCCCTATGCGATGTGTTATGGTGGACATCAATTTGGAAACTGGGCAGGACAACTAGGTGACGGTCGCGCCATCAACCTAACCGAAATAGTTCACAACAATCAGCGTTGGGCTATCCAATTAAAAGGAGCTGGAAAGACCCCTTATTCCCGCACCGCCGACGGTCTAGCGGTATTGCGTTCCTCTATAAGGGAATACTTGTGTAGCGAAGCCATGTTTCACCTAGGCATACCTACTACAAGAGCTTTAACACTGGCTTTATCTGGTGAAGAAGTCTTGAGAGACATGCTTTATAATGGAAATCCCGCTTACGAAAAAGGCGCTATTGTAACCCGAGTAGCACCAAGTTTTTTGCGTTTTGGAAACTACCAAATCTTTGCTGCTCGTAATGATATCAAAAACTTACAAACTTTGGTTGATTACACCCTCAAGCATTTTTACCCTGAAATAGGAACACCTTCTAAAGAAAGCTACCTACAATTTTTTAAAACAGTAGCAGAGAAAAGTCTCGAAATGGTATTGCACTGGCAACGTGTTGGTTTTGTACATGGAGTAATGAATACCGATAACATGTCTATCTTGGGCTTAACCATCGATTATGGTCCTTATGGTTGGTTGGAAGGATATGAGTACGGCTGGACACCCAACACTACTGATGCACAAAACAAACGTTACCGTTATGGCAACCAACCCAATATCGTACTGTGGAATTTATATCAATTAGCCAATGCCTTGTTTCCTTTAATTGAAGAAGCAGAGGGATTAGAAACAATCTTAGCTGAGTTTGGAATTTCGTTTGAGGCAAAATATTTGGAGATGATGCGTTCTAAAATTGGACTTTTTAGCCCAAATGAAAAAGACCAAACCCTTATTCAGGAACTCGAAAACAACTTGCACCTTACCGAAACCGATATGACTATTTTTTATCGAAATCTAAGTAAGTTTCCCAAAGAAAACCCGGAACAAGGCATTGCCATCATTCAGGAAGCCTTTTATAACACCGAAGCATTACCCGCAAAAATTTCTGATGCTTGGAACCAATGGTTCTCAAACTACAGTGAACGATTATTTGTAGAAAAAGAAACAAATGCAGAGCGAGCCAAAAAAATGAATCGCGTAAATCCAAAATATGTATTGCGTAATTATATGGCACAACTCGCTATTGATGCTGCTGACAAAGGAGATTACCAACTCATCGACGAACTTTTTAACCTTTTAAAAAAACCATACGACGAACAAAATCAAAACGAAAAATGGTTTGCCAAACGTCCAGAATGGGCTCGAAATAAAGTAGGTTGTTCCATGTTGTCGTGTAGTTCCTAGAATTGACCTTAATTCTTTTTAATTTTTTAAAATTCCTAGTTTAGCTAACTTTATTAGGATTAATCCAAAAATAATTAATGACTGATTAAGTCAAAAAAAATAAAATTAATGAAATACAAATGCATCATTTTTGACTGTGACGGCGTTTTAGTCGATAGCGAAACCATCTCTAACAAAACCTTAGTTGATATGGCTAAAACAGTCGGTGTTACCCTTGATTATGATTTTGTTATGACCCATTTTTTAGGGAAATCATTGCAATATTGTTTTGACTATATTGAGCACTTAGCACCGCAAAAATTACCTGACACATTTGAAACAGAATTTAGAGAACGTACCTTTGAAGCCTTTAGAACCCAAATGCAGCCTATTCCTGGCGTACACGAATTATTATCAAAAATAAAAATTGATGTTGCAGTTGCTTCCAATGGCCCAGCCGAAAAAATCAGACTCAACTTGACAACCACAAATCTTATAGACCGTTTTGAGGGAAACATATTTAGTGCGTACGACATCAACAGTTGGAAACCCAACCCAGAACTATATTTACATGCGGCGAAATCTATGGGATATGACGTCAAAGATTGTGTCGTTATCGAAGATAGCTTAGCAGGTGTGCAAGCAGCACTAGCGGGTGGATTTAGCGTTTTTGGGTATCGTAACCCGCATAACAAAGACCTGTTTAAAGAAATCAACATCCCCCTTTTTGATGATATGAGTATTCTTGACCGATTGCTTGTCTAACCTAATTATTCTTTATATTCTATTTTTTTAGTTACTTTTAAAGAAACAACACTAAAACTATAGAAATGAAAAACTTAACATTCATTTTATTCTTTATTTTTTTTTATTAGCTGCTCCACAGAAAAAAATTCACCCAACAACAATCCTGTTTTAGGAAACTGGAATTGGGTCGAATCTACGGGTGGTATAGCAGGGCTAACATTGACACCAAAGTCAACTGGAGATGCAATTCAACTCCAAATCACATCTTCGACAATTAAAAAAATGGTTAATGGTGCAATAGCCTCAGAAACCAACTATTCGATTCAGACAGGCGCTTCTATTTTTGGAGGTATCAAACCCATGATTGTCTATGAAAATGACTCCAAAACATCGTTTGAAATCAAAGAAAACCAATTGTTTCTCAATGAAGAATGTACCGATTGCTTTTTAAGTATTTATCAAAAAGAACCCTAATCCGTCATTCTCTACAAGAAAGCCCTTATTATTTTTTGTTAATTAACATTTTGTAGCGACAACTTACTCAAAATGAAACAGATAAATTAACTAACTTTGTAAAAACCATTAAACCCGACCTCTATGTCAATAAGACAACAAAACTAAATCCATCAATGGTCTATTTCCATTGTAATTGGATTTTTTTAATACTAACTTAAAAAACAACTTATTATGGAAAATGTAAGCAAAAAAAACGGGACTGATTTCGCTAGCCACGATTCAGCCCATGGACTCAGAGATTTATTTGAAGTTGGATTAAAAGATATTTATCATGCTGAGAAAGCGTTGAGTAAAACACTCACAATGATGATGAAAAACGCTACGCATCCTCAATTAATTGAAGCCCTAAAAAATCACATTGCTGACAACAAAAAACATCTTATTCGTTTAGAAGAAATTTTCAAATCAACAGGCATTCGACCATCAACAAAAAAATGTGATGCAATGAAAGGGATATTGAAAGAAACAAACGAACTCATAAAAACTACAGATATAGGAACGGTACGCGACGCTGGTATTATTTCATCAGAACAAAAAATGAAACACTACGAAATTGCTACTTACGGGACTTTATGCGCTTTTGCAAATACCTTAGGTGAAAAAAATGCAGCAGGACTTCTTAAAAAAACACTTACAGAGGACAAAAAAGCCGACAAAACTTTATCCCGAATTGCGATGAGCTCAATCAACAGGAATGCCTATTATGCTGATGCTATTACCACTGCCTTTATGTAATAACAACAACAAGACATTCAGTAAATCAAAAAGCCTGTTTGTTCAGGCTTTTTTTGTGTTTTTTTTAATACTGTATTGAAATAACCTCTTACTAAATACAACGTTAAAATATTTAAAACAAAAAGTATTGTTTGGTAAGTAAATTCATTATGTTTGTAATATTGACAAACCATTTCTGTAAAGATGATTTATTTACCATTTATTAATTTTTAAAAAATACTTTTTTTTTAATGGAATTAATTGACAACTTAGAACCCTTGTTACGTACTTTTTGGTACGTTGCCATTCCATCGAGTCTTATATTTATTATCCAAACTGTTTTAACCTTTATGGGAACTGATGCTACTGACGGTTTAGATGCTGATTTTGACAGTAATTTAGAAAGCACCGATACCCCTTTTCAACTCTTCTCATTTAGAAACTTAATTCACTTTTTACTAGGTTTTAGTTGGACTGGAATTTCGTTTTACAATACGTTTTCAAACCCCTTACTACTAATCATCCTTTCATTGCTTGTAGGTTGTCTGTTTGTTTATTTGTTCTTTTTGATAATTCGTCAAATAAAAAAATTAGAAGAGAACAATTCGTTCAAAATGACTCATACTTTAAATAAAACTGCTGAAGTTTATTTGACCATACCAGCAAATAAATCAGGGAAGGGAAAAATCATGATAAGTATTAATGGTGCTTTTCACGAACTGGAAGCTATGACCGAAAATGAAAGCATTCCTTCAGGCACTCCTGTTGTGGTGACTAAAATAGAAAACAATAATATTCTTTTTGTAAAACCCTTATAAATTTTAACCAAAAAATGACACCAATTTTAATTATTGTAGTTGCTGCAATTGTATTTTTTGCCAGTATCTCAGCACTTGTTTCTAGATACAAAAGATGTCCATCCGACAAAATATTAGTAATTTATGGACGAACAGGAGGTACCTCTGCTAAATGTGTTCATGGAGGCGGAGCTTTCATTTGGCCAGTCATACAAGATTTTGCTTACTTGGATTTAAAACCATTATCAATTGAAGCCAACTTAACCAATGCTTTGAGTCGTCAAAACATACGTGTCGATGTTCCTTGTCGTTTTACTATTGCTATTTCTACTGAAACAGATAGTATGAATACCGCAGCCGAAAGACTTTTAGGACTTTCGCACGAACAAATTCAAGAATTAGCCAAAGACATTCTTTTTGGTCAATTGCGTTTGGTTATTGCCACCATGACGATAGAAGAAATCAACTCTGACCGTGATAAATTCTTAGATAATATTTCAAAAAATGTGGATAGCGAATTGCGTAAAATTGGTTTAAAACTAATCAACGTAAACGTTACTGATATCAAAGACGAATCAGGTTATATTGAAGCACTGGGAAAAGAAGCTGCTGCCAAAGCCATCAATGAAGCAAAAATTAGCGTTGCTGAACAAGAAAAAATAGGAGAAACTGGAAAAGCATTAGCCGATAGAGAAAAAGATACACAGATTGCTGAAACACATAGAGACCGAGATGTTAAAATTGCGATTACTCAAAAAGACCGCGAAATTAGTATTGCATCAGCTTACAAAGACGAAGCCATTGGTAAAGCCGAAGCAGAAAGAGATACCAGAGTAAAAACTTCTGAAGCGAATGCGATTGCGATTCAAGGAGAAAACGAAGCCAAGATTGCCATTGCCAATTCAGAAGCCCTGCGTAGAGAAAAAGAAGCCGAATCACTTCGTATTGCTATTTCGGCTGAAAAAGTACAACAAGCAAAAGCATTAGAAGAATCGTATGTTGCAGAACAAAAAGCAGAATTAGCTCGTTCTGAAAGAGAACGTTCAACCCAAATTGCTAACGTAGTCGTTCCTGCAGAAATTGCGAAACAACGTGCTATCATCGAAGCGCAAGCAGATGCCGAACGAATTCGTGAAAATGCCAAAGGAGAAGCCGACGCAATTTTTGCAAAAATGGAAGCAGAAGCAAATGGTTTATATGAAATTTTGACCAAACAAGCCGAAGGATACAAACAAGTTGTTGCGGCTGCAGGTGGTGACCCAACACAAGCTTTCCAATTATTATTAATTGAAAAACTTCCTGAATTAGTAAAAACCCAAGTTTAAGCGGTTAAAAATATCAAAATTGACAAAATCACCGTTTGGGATTCAGGAAACAATACTGATGGGAATGGCTCAACAGCCAATTTTGTTTCAGGTATGATGAAAACTGTCCCACCTTTGAACGATTTATTCAATATGGCCGGATTAAATTTACCTAATTATTTAAAAGGAGAAACGCCAAAAGAAATCACTAATCCTTCCATAGACAACGAAGGTGACTTATCTTTGAAATAATTCATCGTTACACCTACTTCAAACACATAAAAGCTGTCAAGTGCGACAGCTTTTTTTGTTTTAATTCATGATTTGGACAACAAATCAAAAAATCATTTGTCTTACGGTAAAATAAAATTTACATTTGCACCAGTTTAACTTTTACATACAAAATGAAGCCTAACACACAACAATTAACCGATTTAACTATCCAAGTAAGAAGAGATATTCTTCGAATGGTACATGCTGTCAACTCTGGTCATCCAGGTGGTTCTCTTGGCTGTACAGAATTTTTAGTAGCATTATACCAAAATATCATGGAGCGCAAAGAAGGTTTTGATATGGACGGAATTGGAGAAGATCTTTTCTTCCTTTCAAACGGACATATTTCTCCTGTATTTTATAGTGTTTTAGCTCGAAGCGGGTATTTTCCTATTTCAGAATTAGCGACTTTCCGTTTGATTAATTCAAGATTACAAGGACACCCTACTACTCACGACCATTTACCAGGAGTACGTATGGCGGCAGGTTCTTTAGGACAAGGATTATCGGTTGCAATTGGTGCGGCTCAAGCTAAAAAATTAAATAAAGACAACCACCTTGTATATGTTTTAACAGGTGATGGTGAGTTGCAAGAAGGCCAAAACTGGGAAGCTATTATGTATGCTTCTGCTAAAGGAGTTGATAATTTAATTGCTACTGTAGATTTAAACGGAAAACAAATTGACGGAACTACGGATGATGTTTTATGCATGGGTAGTCTTAGAGCTAAATTTGAAGCATTTGACTGGGAGGTAGTTGAAATTACTAAAGGTAACGACTTAGAAGCCATCATTGGCGGAATGAACGAAGCAAAAGCAAGAACTGGAAAAGGAAAACCAGTTTGTGTTTTACTACATACTGAAATGGGTAATGGAGTAGATTACATGATGTACAGCCATGCATGGCACGGTAAAGCGCCAAATGACGCTCAACTTGAAAATGCTTTAGGTCAAAATTACAACACAGGAGGCAATTCAGATTATTAAATTTTAGATTAGAAACTCAAGATTTCTGATTTTAGGACTTAGGACCTTAGAGCCTGAATGGCTCTGTAACTCAAAAGAAAAAATGAAAAAATATACAAATACAGGAAGTAAAGATACTCGCTCAGGTTTTGGAGCGGGAATGACCGAATTAGGTCAAACTAACGAAAATGTGGTAGCACTTTGCGCCGACTTAATTGGATCATTAAAATTTGATGATTTCAAAAAAAATCACCCGGAACGTTTTTTCCAAATCGGGATTGCTGAAGCCAATATGATTGGAATTGCTGCTGGTTTGACTATTGGTGGAAAAATTCCTTTTACGGGAACTTTCGCTAACTTCTCTACTGGACGTGTTTATGACCAAATTCGTCAATCTGTAGCTTACTCTGAAAAAAATGTAAAAATCTGTGCTTCTCACGCTGGATTAACACTAGGAGAAGATGGAGCAACTCACCAAATCCTTGAAGACATTGGTTTGATGAAAATGTTACCAGGAATGACCGTAATCAATACTTGTGATTACAACCAAACCAAAGCAGCTACTATCGCATTAGCTAAACACCAAGGACCTGCTTATTTGCGTTTTGGTCGTCCTGTTGTTCCTAACTTTACACCTGCTGACGAAGAATTCGTAATCGGAAAAGCAATTATGCTAAACGAAGGAACTGATGTAACAATAGTTGCTACAGGACACTTAGTTTGGGAAGCATTAATTGCTGCTGAAGCATTAGAAGCAAAAGGTATTTCTGCCGAAGTAATCAATATCCACACCATTAAACCTTTAGACGAAGAAGCTATTTTAAAATCAGTTGCAAAAACGGGTTGTGTAGTTACTGCGGAAGAACACAACATCCTTGGAGGTCTTGGAGAAAGTGTTTCTAGAGTTTTAGCATTAAACACTCCTGCTCCACAAGAATTTGTAGCTGTAAATGATAGTTTTGGCGAATCAGGAACTCCAGAGCAATTAATGGAAAAATACAAACTAAACAATCAAGCTATTTTTGCTGCTGCTGAAAAAGTAATCGCAAGAAAATAACCGCTTTTTTCAATACCAAAAAAGCCGCTACTTTTGAAGTTAGCGGCTTTTTTTTTGATTTTTTCATTTACTAAAAAAATTTTATGAAACCGAATTTCATAAAACTTCTCGTAAGACCATACAGAAAAGGCTTTCAATGATTTTTACCAACCATTTTTCAGTACATTACCTGAAATAAAAAAATCCCGTAATGAAACGGGATTCTATTTAAAATTGTAAAATATATTAAGGATGACTATTTTTATCCAAATAATCCGTTCCTTTCAAAATTTCTAATTTAGTCGTGTAACCATCACCATCGTCATCAATATCTAAATAATTAGGAATTCCATCGCCATCTGTATCGTCTAAATTTACAATCGTTGAAGGATACGTAACTGTATTTCGATAATCATTCATGTACCCATCACCATTTAAATCCTCTAAATAAGAAAGAATCCCATCACCATCTTGATCAGCTCTTTTTAAAGCATATAATTTAAAACTAAATACTAATGGCGAATAGGTAGGTATAGATCCAAAACCAGCGCTGAAATATGCCAATCCAGATGGAAGAAACATTACACCCGCACCAAAATCACTATATTTTACATGACCATCTACACCTTCAACATAATCCCCTGTTTTAAAATTATGAAAAATTTCTCCCCAACCCCTAATAACGTCACTATACAAATTAAACATGCTTTGTGGGTATTTTACCTCTTCAAAGAAAATAGCCGAGGTTGACGTTACATCATTCGTAGTAGTTTGATATAAATAATGTCCTTTATAGGAAGTCAAAACATCATCTACATTTGTAGGCTTCTCTCCTTTTCCTTCCCTTAACACTAAATAATACACCTTATAAGTAATACCATTTAATGGAACTTCTTTTGTCAATAATTTTGGAAACGTAGAACTATTCAAATAAGACATAATGGTTCCCTTACCATTATCTACAGAAGTAATTTCAACATCTTGATCGGCTTGTTCTCCAGGTGCCTCAGTAATATTTATATAATTTGAATTTAAGTAGGCTTCAATTATCTCGTTATCAAGTGTAAATTGTTCCCCATAATCTCTTGGTGGCTCTTCAACAAACGTATTATCATCTTTGGAACAAGAAAATAGTAACAAGGTTGTAATTGATAAAATAAAATAAAACTTAAATTTGTTCATTATAACTGATTTTTAAGTGCGCAAGATACAATATTGATTTATTTTTGTAAACTATTTAACTCCGATTTTACAATTATTATGCGAATAGATAAATATTTATGGTGTGTAAGATACTACAAGACTCGCAACATGGTTACCGAAGCTTGCAAAAAAAACCACATAACTGTAAATGGTCAAGTAGCTAAGGCCTCAAAAGAAGTTTTTCCTACTGATATCATCACCTTTAGGAAAGATCAAATTACCCAAACCATAACCGTTTTAGACATTCCAGATAACCGTGTTGGAGCAAAATTAGTCGATATCTATAGACGTAATGATACGCCACCTGAAGTGTACCAACATTTGGAACTTTTAAAACTTTCAAAAGACCATTATAGAAAAACAGGTACAGGAAGACCTACCAAAAAAGATCGTAGAGATATTGATGATTTTGGAAATGATTTTCATGAAGACGAAGAAGAACTCTAAACATCCTACAAACAACAAATAACAAACACCTTAAACGTAAAACAAATGAGCAAAAATATCATCCTTACCCATCAAGAAATCAACCATAAAATAAAACGTATCGCTTACCAAATTTATGAAACTTTTGTGGATAATGACGAAGTGGTTTTGGCTGGAATCGCTCCTAATGGCTATGTATTTGCCGAAAAAATAGCCACCGAATTACAAGCTATTTCTCCCTTAAAAGTAACGCTATGCGAAGTGAAAATTAACAAACAAAAACCCGAAGATACTATTCAAACCTCTTTATCCAAAGAAAACTATAAAGACAAAGGCCTAATTTTAGTTGATGACGTCCTTAACTCGGGCACTATTCTTATTTATGCTGTGAGACATTTTTTAGACGTGCCGTTAAAAAAATTCAAAACTGCCGTTCTGGTAGATCGAAATCACAAAAAATACCCTGTAAAAGCTGATTTCAAAGGAATTTCGCTTTCAACTTCTCTACTTGAGCACGTACATGTGGTTTTTGACGAAAACAACAGCCATGCTTACTTAAATTAATCCACTAATTATTCACATACTATAAAGACTCAAAGTTACTTTAGCAATAAGTGTAACTTTGAGCCTTTAAAGTTATGATAACAAAAAAAACTACTCTAGCACTTTAACTATGTCGGCTACTATTTCATCAACAGATTGGTCAACCGAAACCGTATATTGTGCTTTATTATAATAAAAACTACGTTCAAAGAGATGCATCGCTATAAACTCTTTCATCTCCTCATCCGTTTTATTAGCGATTAAAGGCCTTTTCTCTTTTTCTAAGACCAATCTATTAAACAACGTATCGATAGATGCTTTAAGGTAAATAGAAACCCTATCCTCCCCTATTAGTAATTCATGATTATTAGCATAACAAGGCGTACCACCTCCTAAACCTATAATATAGTCGGAAGAATCATTTAACAATTCCAAAAAAGCTTCGTGTTCCAATTTTCTAAAATGGATTTCCCCTCGTGTTTCAAAAATCGATTTTATAGACATACCCGATTTTTTTTCAATATAATCATCCAAATCCACAAATGGAATTTGTCGAATTTTGGATAACGATTTTGCAATTGTTGACTTTCCCGAGCCCATATAGCCCAATAGTATAATTTTCTTCATATTTTAAAACCTTACAAACTAAGAGGTTAAGAAATTTTATTAAAAAAAGACAAATTTATGACATTTTTTCTTGGTAAACTCTAAATAAAGTCCTTATATTTGCACCCGCATTCAAGGAAAGAAAATGACTCGATAGCTCAGTTGGTAGAGCACATCACTTTTAATGATGGGGTCCTGGGTTCGAGCCCCAGTCGGGTCACAAACAGTGATTTAAAAACATTCTTTCCTTACGCATTGACTCGATAGCTCAGTTGGTAGAGCACATCACTTTTAATGATGGGGTCCTGGGTTCGAGCCCCAGTCGGGTCACAAAAGGTTATTCGTATTTCGAATGACCTTTTTTACTTTTTGGCCATGTGGAGAAACGGTAGACTCGCCATCTTGAGGGGGTGGTGCTCGCAAGGGCGTGAGGGTTCAAATCCCTCCATGGTCACAAATACAGTCTAAAAACAACCTTTAAACCCAGTAAACACTGGGTTTTTAAATTTTCAACCCATTTTTATTACCCGACAATCAACACGACATCGCTACAGCACCCCATGTTAACCTATAAATTTTGAGTTTTTTTTTCTTCCCTACTCAAAAATTCAACTTACAAAACTTTATTTTTACAAGGTCAACCTTTTGAACGAATCAAGATGAACCAAGATAAGTTTATTTTTTGTCTGGAAGCAGTAGCTGATGTAGATACTACCACTGATACAACAACCTTTCAAAACCTTGAAAAAATCGCTTTTTACGAAGGCATAACTAGTATCCACAAAACCTGCGATACCATTGAAGGATTAGAAGAAAGCCTACAAGCCTTACTTTACGACGATCACCACTTTAAGGATTACGAAATTATCTATTTAGTTATGCCTGGAGAAGCCAATAGCATATGTCTTAATAACTACTATTACAGCTTCGATGAAATAGCCGAACTTTTTGAAGGAAAAATGAAAGGCAAGATTCTCCATTTTGCCAACACAAAACTTGTTGACCTTACCGAAGAAGAAGCCCAATACTTTCTTGATATTACAGGAGCCAAAGCAGTATCCGGCTACGGAACAATCAACCGTCAATTTTCCAGCTTAATTCTTGACAACGCTTTTTTTGGTTTATGTCAAGACGGTGACAATCTTATTGACATTGTAGAATCATTACACAAAAAACATTACGCACTGTACAAACTTCTTGATTTTAGACTCTATTACTAATGTACAAAAAACTCAAAGTAAAGCAGTTTATTCAAACCCAAAAAATCCCAACCCCCTTTATTCAGATACAAAAAAAGCCTCACAATTGTGAGGCTTGGTATAGAATAAAAACAAATTAAATTATTTAATGTGTTTTGCGTATTTAGTTTTGAATTTATCAATACGTCCTGCAGTATCAATAAGTTTGCTTTTACCTGTGTAAAAAGGGTGAGAAGTTCTAGAAATCTCCATTTTAACAACTGGATATTCAACACCTTCGTGGATGATTGTTTCTTTAGTATCTGCTGTTGATTTAGTGATAAAAACATCGTCATTTGACATGTCTTTGAAAGCAACTAATCTGTAATTCTCTGGGTGTACACCTTTTTTCATCTTGTAAATCTTTTTATTAGTTTGGCTATAATTCATTTTGCGGCTTTTCCTTTTTACAGAAAAGGTATAAACTCCTTATAACTTTTTATTTTTTAATATTAAATTGAGGATGCAAAAGTACAATTATTTTTCAATAAACAAATCATCGCTTAGTAATTTTTTAATAATTTGTAAAAATAGAATTTTGCACCTTCATAAATAGGGAATTGTTATATTTGCAGACAAATAAAATTAAGAGGCTAATGGTTCAAGAAATTATTAAAAGAAACGGTATCAAATATGGCATTATCACAGGTACTACCCTATCATTAATTACCGCTATAATATATGCCGTTAATCTTGAGTTATTCATAGCTTGGTGGACAACACTATTAAGTTTTTCCATTTTTATCATCATCCCATCTATATTACTGATAGATACCAAAAAGGCACTTCAGGGCACGCTTAGTTTCAAAGAAGCTTTTACGACTTATTTTATATGTGCCTTAATTGGTTTACTAATCTCCGTAGCGTTCAAAGCAATTTTATTCAATATCATTGACCCATCTATTAAAGTTTCCTTGTTGGAATTAACTATAAATTATATCAAGAGTACTTCTGGAAAATTTGGCGTTCCAGAAACTTCTTTGAACGAAATGATTTCTAATCTAAAAAAAACAGACCCTTTTTCGATAACTGAGCAATTAAAAGGTGCTGTTGTCAATTTATTTTTCTGTGGTATTTTAGGATTAATTATGGCTGCGTTTTTCAAATCTAAACCTTCTCAAAATAACTAATGAATTTATCTATTCTAATCCCTCTTTTGAATGAGGAAGAATCACTAAAAGAGCTGTACCAATGGATTATCAAGGTAATGCAAGCACACCAATACACCTATGAAGTTATTTTCCTCGACGATGGTAGTACGGATAATTCTTGGTCACTGATTGAAGGTTTTTCAAAAGAAAATCCAAACATAAAGGGAATCCGTTTCATGAAAAACTTTGGTAAATCACAGGCCTTACATGCTGGTTTTGCACAAGCCAAAGGCGATGTCATAATCACTATGGATGCCGATTTACAAGACAGTCCAGATGAAATTCCAGACTTGTATGAGATGATTACGCAACAAAATTATGATTTAGTTTCAGGATGGAAAAAAAAGCGCTATGATTCGGTTGTAGCCAAAAATATTCCCTCTAAATTATTCAATTGGGCCGCACGTAAAACCTCTGGCGTACAATTAAATGATTTTAACTGTGGCTTGAAAGCGTACAAGAATGTGGTAGTCAAAAACATTGAAGTTTCGGGTGAAATGCACCGTTACATCCCGGTATTGGCAAAAAATGCTGGTTTTGGAAAAATAGGCGAAAAAGTAGTAATTCACCAAGCCCGCAAATATGGTGAAACTAAATTTGGTATGGAACGTTTCATAAATGGTTTTTTAGATTTGATTACCATTTGGTTTTTATCTAAATTTGGCAAACGCCCTATGCATTTATTTGGAGCCATTGGTTCTATGATGTTCATTATCGGATTTGTAGCAGCTGGTTATATTGGTTTTTCAAAACTATATTATATGTACAATAACATGAAATATAGCTTAGTAACTAACAACCCTTGGTTTTACATTGCACTAACTACAATGGTTTTAGGAACGCAATTGTTCTTGGCGGGTTTCCTTGGTGAAATCATTTTGAGGACTAAAAACAATGAAGAAAGATACAAGGTTGCCACAAGCGTAAATTTATAACTGATGCACAAATGCTAGAAGTTATATTTTTTTAAATAAAACAAAAGAGATTGCAAGACAAGAGCGCATTAAACTGACAAAGCAAATAACTCCTAGAAAAATACTAAAAACTAAAGAATTTACTAAAAATGGAAATCAAACAAAACATTTTGGACGCTGCCAACGAATGGTTGACTCCAGTTTTTGACACAAAAACACAAGAAGAAGTACGCGCTTTAATAGCCAATTCTCCAAAAGAATTAGAAGAAAGCTTTTACAAGAGTTTAGAATTTGGAACAGGCGGAATGCGCGGAACTATGGGAGCTGGTGATAACAGAATCAATAAATACACTCTTGGAAAAAGCACACAAGGTCTTTCAAACTACTTGCACACAGCTTTCCCAAACAAACCTTTAATGGCAGTAATTGCGTATGATTGCCGTCACAATAGTGATACCCTAGCCAAAGTGGTAGCAGATGTATTCTCAGCTAATGGAATCGAAGTATATCTATTTTCGTCACTACGCCCTACTCCTGAGTTGTCATTTGCAGTAAAACATTTGGGGTGCCAATGCGGAATTGTATTGACAGCATCTCACAATCCACCAGAATACAACGGTTACAAAGTATATTGGGAAGATGGTGGACAAATTGTTCCTCCACAAGATGGCGAAATCATTACTGTGATTGAAAATTTAAAATACAACCAAATCAAATTTGATGCTAATGAAAATTTGATTCATTATATCGATAAAGATATTGACCAAGCGTTTATCGACTCTACTGTAGCTAACGCAAGTTTTGATACACCTACAGTTGCCAAAGACGATTTAAAAATTGTTTTCACTTCTTTACACGGAACATCCATTACGGTTACTCCAGCAACTTTAGCACAAGCGGGTTACAAAAACGTAAGTATCGTGGAAGAACAAGCCATACCAAACGGCGATTTTCCAACCGTAAAATCACCAAATCCAGAAGAACCAGAAGCGCTGACTATGGCTTTAGAATTGGCCGATAAAACCAATGCTGATATTGTTATTGGAACTGACCCTGATTGCGACCGTCTTGGTGTTGCAGTACGTAACAATGAAGGCAAAATGACTTTGTTGAACGGAAATCAAACGATGATTTTGATGACTGCATTTTTATTACAAAAATGGAAAAAAGCTGGAAAATTAAATGGCAAACAATTCGTAGCTTCTACTATTGTTTCAACTCCAATGATTATGGAATTAGCAACGGCTTATGGTGTGGAATACAAAAGCGGTTTGACTGGTTTTAAATGGATTGCCAAAATGGTAAAAGATTTCCCTGAACTACAATTCATTGGTGGTGGAGAAGAAAGTTTTGGTTTCATGGTAGGCGATGCTGTTCGCGATAAAGATGCCGTGGCTTCTACACTATTAATTTGCGAAGTAGCTGCTCAAGCTAAAGCCAAAGGAAGCTCTGCATATCAAGAATTACTACAACATTATGTAGATTTTGGGTTCTACAAAGAGCACTTAATTTCATTGACTAAAAAAGGATTGGATGGTTTAGCCGAAATCAATCAAATGATGGTTAATTTACGTGAAAATCCTATCAAAGAAATCAATGGTCAACGCGTGGTAATGGTAGAGGATTATAAAGCCTCAAAAGCTAAAAACTTATTAACAGGCGAAGAAGAAACCCTTACAATGCCCAAAGCAGATGTACTTATTTACTATATTGAAGATGGTTCAAAAATTTGTGCTAGACCTAGTGGAACCGAACCTAAAATTAAATTTTACATCAGTGTCAATACGGAATTAGAATCAGTTGCAAAATTTGAAGAGACTGAAGCGTATTTGAACGAAAAAATACAAAATATAATTATTGCAATGCAATTGAACTAATGGACAAAAGTTTATTAAAATTACTTCCCTATTTAAAGCCTTATAAACATCACATCATTTGGAATGTGATTTACAATATTTTATACGCCTTATTCAGTACCATTTCGATGCTGACCTTGTTGCCCGTACTAGATGTTCTCTTTGGCAAAACCAAATCCATCTTCACAAAACCTGAATACACAGGCATTGGCAATATCAAACAATTTGGGACCGATTATTTATACTATCAAATTTCAATACTCACTCAAGGCAACAGCATACAAGTTGCCTTGCTTTTTGTTGTATTAATGGTTATCACGACCTTTTTACTCAAAAACCTGTTCAATTATCTTGCTTCCTTTCACATTATGCACCTCAAAAATGGGGTACTAAAGGATTTAAAAAAATCCATGTACGATAAAATTATTGAATTACCCATTTCGTATTATTCAGAAAAACGCAAAGGTGATATCATGGCTCGTATGCTTGGTGATGTCAATGAGGTACAAAATTCTTTTTTCTCCATTTTGGAATTGGTAGTAAAAGAACCTTTGACTATTATTTTCACTTTGATTACCATGTTTATTATCAGTACCAAATTAACCTTGTTTGTATTGATTTTCATGCCATTATCAGGATGGATCATCTCTAAAGTTGCTAAAAACCTAAGAGCCAAATCGCTAGAAGCGCAAAAAGAAAGTGGATTTCTCATTTCAATTGTGGACGAAACATTGGGAGGCTTGAAAGTCATTAAAAGTTACAATGCCGAACCTAATTTCAAAAGCCGATTCAATGATTCAGTAATGCGACTATTGAATTTATCCAATAGCATTGGTGCCAAAAACAATCTAGCATCACCTTTAAGTGAGTTTCTAGGCGTAACCACCATCGCTATTTTACTTTTTTATGGTGGTAATTTAGTATTAATAGACAAAACCCTTGATGGCTCTGCTTTTATCGTTTACCTCACGCTAGCGTTCAACATTCTTACTCCTGCAAAAGCCATTTCTAAAGCTTCTTATGCAGTAAAAAATGGTTTGGCAGCCGCAGAACGTGTTTTTGAAGTCTTGGAAGTAGAAAACGAAATTACCTCAAAACCAAATGCACTTACAAAAAATAGTTTCGATTCAGATATTACCATTAAAAACATTAACTTCAAATACGAAGACGAAAATGTACTAAAAGATTTTTCGCTTACTATTTATAAAGGACAAACTGTTGCTTTAGTGGGACAATCTGGAAGTGGAAAAAGTACCATTGCCAACTTATTGACTCGTTTTTATGATGTAAACGAAGGCACTATTACCATAGATGGAATAAACATCAAAGACATGAACCTAGAATCGTTACGAGGTTTAATGGGATTAGTAACTCAGGACAGTATTTTGTTTAATGACACTATCAAAGCCAACATCGCTTTAGGAAAATTTGACGCTACCGATGAAGAGATTATTGCAGCGCTTAAAATTGCTAATGCATACGAATTTGTTAATGAATTACCACTTGGTATTCATACAAACATAGGTGATAGCGGAAACAAACTTTCAGGAGGACAAAAACAAAGGCTTTCAATTGCCCGTGCCGTATTGAAAAACCCGCCTATTATGATTTTGGACGAAGCCACTTCTGCATTGGATACAGAAAGTGAAAAATTTGTCCAAGTTGCTTTGGAAAACATGATGCAAAACAGAACTTCGATTGTCATTGCACACCGTTTATCTACTATTCAAAAAGCAGATGTCATTGTAGTGATGAAAAAAGGAAAAATTGTGGAATATGGTACTCATGAAGAGCTCATCAGCCATAATGGAACTTATAACAAATTGGTAACTTTACAATCTTTTGAATCGTAAAACAAGTTTGCTACATTTGATTGTACTATTTTAATCCTATTTAGTCTTAAAAAATGTATCATAACAATCCAAATATAAAACTGCCGGAAAATCCAGATACCATCATTTGGAAGTATCTGGATTTGTCTAAATTTCTTGAGTTATTGCTTTCTCGAAAATTATTCATGTCGCGTTCGGATAAATTTGAAGATCAATACGAAGGTACTTTTAGCGAACCCACTTATGAGGAGATTAAAAAGCTATCGACCAACAACCCCGACTTTTTAAAATATTACAAAACACATCGCGAAAAAGTAGCCATAAGCAGTTGGCATATCAACGAATACGAATCTTTTGCCATGTGGCAAATTTTCACTCAAAACAGTGAAGGATTAGCTATTCAATCCACTATCGGGAGATTACAAAACGCTTTAAAACCCGAAGACACCTTTCAACAATACATTGGTGAAGTCAACTATATTGATTACAAAAAAGAATACATCCCCTTTGACGATATGTTTTTCCCTTTTCTATTCAAAAGAAAAAGTTTTCAGTACGAAAGAGAGGTTCGCATTATCACTGATGTTACTGCTAACAATATCACACTCAATGATGGATTAAAAATACAGGTAGATATTAATCAACTCATTGAAAAAATTTACATCCATCCAAAATCTGAAAACTGGTATAAGAATTTGGTCATTCAACTCGTAAAGCAATTAGGATTTGATTTTACGATTGAAAAATCAGATTTAGAAAGCGACATTTTGATTTAAATGGGTTCGTAACTTTTGACCTCCCAATCGTTGTGAGACAAATCGATGTAATTGTAATGAACAACATCATTTTTGTCGAATTGACCGTTTTTATTTGTGTCTTCAACAGTTCTAAAATACAAACGGTTTTGAGATTCTATTAAATTCCAATCAATTAGCTCTTGAAAATTAACCGATATTTTGGTAAATTTTTCACCACTAACATCACTTAAATACAAACTTTTAATATCACTTGTATCAAGCTTACCATCTCTGTTTGTATCTAAATCAAATAGGGTGTAAACCATAATTCTATTTTTGGTTCTTTCAGCAATACCACTCAAATATGTTGCTGTTTGTATCAATACCGGTTTGTCACTTAATGCTCTTATAGAATCGGAATTGATGTGTTGAAATTTTAGATTCTGTAAATAACCTGTAATTTCATTTTCGCCATAATTAGAAATAGTAAAACTTAAATCAATAACACTTGAGGAACCATAACGTGATTTTGTCCCTCGCTCATACACTCGTAAATCACCTACAGGATGAATCAAATAATTAGTTCCTTCAATTTGGATGGGTAAATCCGCAATGGCAATTTGAGTGGAATCCACCTTGGTATAGGGCTTTTCTTTATTTGAGTTGTCGTAAATCACCTTAGGTTTTTCAACCTCTTCTTTACAACTGATTAATAGCGTAAAGGAAAAAAGCGCCAAGGCAAGTTTTATATTTTTCATAGCAATAGTATTTATTCAAAGGTTAGGCTCACTTTACTAAAACAAGGAACACAACCGTATTTACAAGACAATTTTAGTAATAGAATCAAAAGTAAACAATTTAAAAAATGGTTTTCGATTTCTTCTTATCTTTTTTTACACTTTAAAAAATTACAATTTAGCACTCAACTTTATATTAAACACACGAGTCGTCATGTAATTTGGAATTCCATACTCTGATTTAGTATATACATCACGCACCCAAGTATTGGTAATGGCATTTTGATTATTAAACAAATTAAATATCTCAAACCCCAAGGCCAATTCTTTACAATTTTTAAACAATCCTTTTTGCGGTCTAGGTTTAGTGTGATCAATAAATACTTTAAAAAAACCAACATCAGCCCTACGGTAATCGTTGAGTCTATTTTGGTACAAATAAGGATCAGCATAAGCAGGAGAACCTCCTGGAAGTCCTGTGTTATAAACCAAATTCAAATACAGCTTTACTGACGGAATATTAGGCATATAATCTTGAAACAAGAGAGCAAATTTCAATCTTTGGTCAGTGGGTCTGGCAATATATCCTTTATTAGCATTATTTTCTTCTGTTTTTAAATACCCAAAACTAACCCAAGATTCTGTACCTGGAACAAATTCCCCATTTAGCCTAACATCTACTCCTTGTGCGTATGCTATAGCGTCATTGGTCGCTGCATAACGAATTCGAACATTATCCACCGTATATGTATTCACATTGGTTAAGGACTTATAATACAACTCCGAAACCAATTTAAAAGGACGTTTCCACATTTCAAAGCTACATTCATTACTAAGAACTAAATGAACAGATTTTTGAGCCTTTACATCGGGCTGTACAACTCCTTCGGCATCACGTAATTCTCTGTAAAAGGGCGGTTGATGATAGACTCCACCGGAGATTCTAAAAATCATATCACTATCCCAATTCGGTTTGATAGCAAATTGAGCTCTAGGACTAAAAACTGTCTGAGAATTCCCTATCGCATTTGTCCCTGAAACTGACCAATTTTGCATACGCACACCAGCATTATACCACACGCTAGTAGCTCCAATTTCATCTCTTCTACTCCATTGAAGATATCCCGAAAATCGATTAATATCATTAAAATTAGTCGCTCTAATGGTTCTAAAAGGCAACAAAGGTCCCGTGTAAGACACATAAGGTTGCTCATTTTTAGGCAAAAATTTATCAGGAGGATTAATCGAAAAACCAGCTGAATCTATAACTTCCCACTCAATTACCCGATCACGAATCGATTCGCGTGTAAATTTAGCTCCCCATTCAACCCTGTTTTTTTTCCAATCATGAATCCCTTTGAATTCGGTTGTAACAATTAAGGCGTCCAAATTATTTCGGGCATGATTCAACTGAGAACCAATCCCTCTTGTAAAACTTACATTACCATAAGTATCTGAGCCGATTGTAGCATCAACTTCACCTAAACGGTATTGTGCCAAAATATCAAAATGCTCTTGTTCGGTAGTATGAAAAACAGAAGTTATGTTTTTTAAGGTAAAACTTTCGCTTGCTTTATATGTTGACTTAAATGCACCAAAATAGGTTGCGTATTGATCTTTTTCTTGACCTTCATAATACACCACCAACGCCATGGGTTTATCAATGGTACCAAATTTAGTTTGTCTCGTTAGTGGCTGATAATTATAATTATTTTGCGAAATATTCCCCAAGAAGTTAAAATTCCATTTGGTGGAAGCATTAAAATTCACATTGGTTTGCACATCGACAAAAGTAGGCTTGTAATTGGTTTCAGTATCTTGACTATTTACTAATAAACTATTGTTTCTATAACGCACACCCGTTACAGCTGTCCATTTTTTGTTTTTTGAAATAGCATCAAGAGAAACACTTCCACCTAAAAAACTAGCCTCAAAAGTCCCTCCAAATGCAGTAGGTTTTCTATACGTAATATCCAAAACTGAAGAAAGTTTATCTCCAAATTTAGCTTGAAAACCACCAGCTGAAAATTCGACATTCTGAACCAAATCGGTGTTGGTAAAACTAAGTCCTTCTTGTTGTCCAGAACGAATTAAAAAAGGACGATACACTTCAATTTCATTTACATACACGAGATTTTCGTCATAATTCCCGCCACGCACCGCATATTGAGTACTCAATTCATTATTGGAATTCACTCCAGGTAAAGTTTTCAAAATATTTTCGATACCTGCATTAGCACCAACCATTTTACGTATCATTTCAGGTTCAATACTCACAATACCTTGAACTTGTTTTCTATTATTGGCGGTCACTACCACCTCTCCTATTTGTTCCTGTTGTTCACTCATAACCACATTGAACTCATATACTTCTGATGGACGTAACAATAACGAAAGAATTGCTTTTTTCAAAGAAACATGGGTAAATACCACCACTGTTTTTTGGTTAGCTGGCACTTGCAATTCATATTTCCCTTCCTTATTTGAAAAAGTGTAATTGGCAGTACAAGACACATTCACATTCGCTACTGGCTGTTGATTTTTATCCAAAACAACACCTCTAACTAAGGCTGTCTGAGCGTGTGTGACACTCCCTAACACTAAGGCGATAAAAACAAATAATTTTTTAAAAGGATTCAAATTGGCTGGATTTATTTTTGACTTCTGTAAAAACGCGTTTCAAAGGTAGTGGAATTCCCTACATTATCTACTACAATCACCTTCAAATCATTGGCTCCCTCTGCCACAATACCGTCACTAAATTGGTGAATGATTTTTCGAGTTTTATAATCATAGGAAAACAAAGCCCAAACACCGTTCAAATAACCGTTATACGACTTAATACCTGAACCACTATCGCTAATGGACAACTCCAATGTTTTTTGGGCGCTCAACCATTTGCCTTCAATTGCCTTCCCAATTGAAATTGATGGATTTGTAGTGTCTGCTAGCAAAGTATATTTGCCTAAAGATTTAACTTTAGCACTGTAAACATTCCCTTTTCGGGTGGTGGTATTATAGCCTGTTCTACCTCTAGAATCCACGTCAGCTATATACACTTTTTCTGGCTCTGCGAATTTTGAATCTTCTACCGAAATAGTAAAAGAAGAATGCACTGGAGTAAATTCGTCATGTAGATACAAATTATCACCACGCACATCAAAGTTCATATCAAAATCATCATAAAAAACACCTACAGGAAAAAACACAGACCAATTGTTTTTAGAAAAAATATTTTCCCGATTGACTTTTACAAAATAATTTGAAACCACAGTTTCTTTTTCAATTATTGGAGACAAGGCATCATAACTTATAGGGACATTAATTGTCGTAGTGTTTCCATGAAAATCAGCTACTTCAATAGTATAAACATAACTCAAATTTGGCTTTACGATCACTATTCCATTGGATTCATCGGTTGTTATGATACTCAAAGGATAAGGCGTAGTCATGAATAGTTTTTGTACGCGTTGTCCCGTTTTTTTATACCTACTATAATCTACTAAGGCATTGATATAACGCATTTCATCAAAAGCATAAGTATCCATTTGAAAACCAAAACTAGGTTTGCCATTGCATTTGGATTGTATCTTATACACCCCATTTTTACTTTTGGAAACCGCATCATAATCATCAGCCGTTATTCCAAAACCAATTTTTCCATTAGCTTGTACCTTGGTAGCCAAATAAGAACCGTCTTTTTGCAATGCCAAATTTAACATGATGGGCCTTTTGGATTGATTCACACTCGTTTTATCATCCAAAGGATATACATACAGTGCAGAGACAGTTGGTTTTCTTGTATCAGAAACAAATTGATCGTAACCAAAATGAAGTGGATTGATAATTTTTTCGGTTTTAGTATCTCTAAATTCAAAATGCAAATGCGGCCCTTGAGAAGAACCTGTATTTCCTGTTAAAGCAATAACCTCACCTTTTTTAACCGTTAATTCATTTTTTTGCGGAAACAACTCGATCTCAAAAGATTGATTACGGTATTGCATTTTACGAACGTACTCGCCAAGAGCTCCTTCAATTTTTTGCAAATGACAATAAACAGAAGTATAACCATTAGGGTGGTCAATATACAACGCTGTACCGTTGCCATAGGGAGAAACCTTTATTCGGGACACAAAGCCATCAGCGACAGCCTGCACCTTAATACCTTCACGTCCTAAAGTTTTAAGATCAAAACCAGCATGAAAATGATTGGGTCTCAGTTCACCAAAATTTCCAGAAACCTGCATTGGAATATTCAATGGAACCCCAAAATAGTCTTTTGGGTAATTGTTTTGCCCTATAACAACAGCAGAAAACAATAGTGCAATTTTATAAAATCTCATTCTTTACATTTTTGCTAAGATAAAAAAGTAATTTGTACTTGTTATATAATTATGAAATTTCAAAGCACAAATTCTACTTCCTAAATCAAAAAAATCATACCGAAACTTCTGGTTCCGCCATTAAGCTAAGAAGCACGCCTTAGATTTTATTTTTTTTAATAATACGAAAGACATTATTCTCAAAAATTGACTGATTTCCGTAAATTAGATATTGAATAGCTTTGCTTAAACGACAGTTCTCGATACTGAGATAAAATTTTCTGTTGCAAATTTTACCGCAACTCGAACTGACGAAAGCTTAATTTAATAATGTTGCCCCTTGAGTCCCAATTCTTCCTAAATATTGAGAACAAAATCATGAATCCAAAATTCTTAGTTTATAATACTACTCTCAAGCTCACCTAAATCATCCGTCATTTCTTATATTATTTACCCATTTAAACTATAAAAAAGAAATCAATCACTTAACACACTACATAACAATTACTTACTATTTTTATAATAAAAAAACCCATAAAATATTGTAATAATAAAAAGTAATACTAAATTTGTAATATTAAGTAATGAATTAGGAAACAGAATGAGTGTAATTGCAGAAATAATTGATACTCTTGAAAATAAAGTTGGAAAACTGATTCTAAAAATACAAAATTTAGAAAAAAACAACCAAGAATTACATATCGAATTAGCCAAATCTGCACAAATCATACAATCTCAACAAACTGAAATTGAAGCGTTAAAATCGCAATATGAAACACTTAAAATAGCCAACTCATTACTTGGCAGTGACGAAAACAAACGAGATACAAAGCTTAAAATAAATTCATTAATTCGTGAAATTGATTATTGCATAGCCCAGCTATCAGACTAATAAGAAATTTATGGACGAAAAGCTTAAAATTAAAATATCAATTGCCGATAGAGTTTACCCTTTAACAGTGGACCCTTCGCAAGAAGAAGGACTAAGAAGTGCTTCTAAGAAAATTGATATGATGATTAAGCAATTTGAAGAAAATTATGCTGTTCGTGACAAACAAGATGTATTAGCCATGTGCGCTTTACAGTTTGCCTCACAAGTGGAACAGAAACAAATTGACAATGCTATTAATGGCAACGAAACCATGGATAGAATTAACAAAATCAATGCGTTACTAGACCATTATCTCGAAAAATAGACGTTCTTTACATAGACTAAGATACTGCCTACATTAGTTCACATTTGGTAAACTCAACACTAACAAATTAGAATGAGCGAATCTTCACTACTAAAGCATGCCACGCTCTGGCGAGGAAACTTGAACAGTGAGTTAGCTCAAAACTTGTCTTTTCGAGTTTATTCAAGCAATTAATGTAGGCTTTTTTTATATATAAATTTTAAACAAACATGGACATAGTAACAATCGTCATCTCAGGAATCATAGGCATCGCAGTAGGTTTTAGCATCGCCAAAATTATAGAAAAGAGCAACATCTCTAATTTAATTAAGAATGCAAAAAAAGAAGCCGCTTCCATTTTGAAAGACGCTAATTTCGAGGCAGAAAACATTAAAAAAGACAAAATTCTTCAAGCCAAAGAAAAGTTTATCGAACTAAAATCAGAACACGAACAAGTAATTTTAGCTAGAGATAAAAAAGTTGCCGAAGTAGAAAAAAGAATACGAGATAAAGAATCTCAAGTCTCCAACGAACTTTCGAAAGCTAAAAAAATCAACGACGAATTTGAAAATAAAACTGCTGAATTAAATTCCAAAATTGAAATTTTAGAGAAAAAACAAGCCGAAGTTGACAAATTACACAAAAGCCAACTACAACAACTAGAAGTTATTTCAGGGCTTTCAGCTGAAGAAGCCAAAGAACAATTGGTTGAAGGATTAAAAGCCGAGGCCAAATCAAAAGCCATGTCTCACATTCAAGACACTATTGAAGAGGCTAAGCTTACCGCACAGCAAGAAGCTAAAAAAATAATCATCAACACCATCCAAAGAGTAGGAACAGAAGAAGCGGTAGAAAACTGCGTTTCTGTTTTCAACATTGAATCAGATGATGTAAAAGGAAGAATTATTGGTCGAGAAGGACGTAACATTAGAGCTTTAGAAGCAGCAACTGGTGTAGAAATTATTGTTGACGACACCCCTGAAGCGATCATCCTTTCTTGTTTTGATCCTGTACGTAGAGAAATCGCTCGTTTGGCCTTACACAAACTTGTTACTGACGGCCGTATTCACCCTGCACGTATCGAAGAAGTAGTTGCTAAAACTGCTAAACAAATTGACGACGAAATTATCGAAGTAGGTAAGCGTACCGTAATTGACCTTGGAATTCACGGATTACATCCAGAATTAATCAAAGTAGTGGGTCGTATGAAATATCGTTCTTCTTACGGACAAAACCTATTACAACACTCACGTGAAGTTTCTAAACTTTGTGGTATCATGGCTGCTGAATTAGGACTTAATGTAAAATTAGCTAAAAGAGCTGGTTTATTACACGATATAGGTAAAGTACCTGATACCGAAAGTGATTTACCACACGCTTTATTAGGTATGCAATGGGCAGAGAAATATGGCGAAAAAGACGAAGTATGCAACGCCATTGGAGCTCACCACGATGAAATCGAAATGAAATCACTATTGTCTCCAATCATCCAAGTTTGCGATGCTATTTCAGGGGCAAGACCAGGGGCAAGAAGACAAGTTTTAGATTCTTACATCCAACGTCTAAAAGACCTTGAAGAAGTCGCTTATGGCTTCAACGGTGTGAAAAATGCTTATGCAATACAAGCCGGTAGAGAACTCCGTGTAATTGTTGAAAGCGAAAAAGTATCTGACGATAATGCCGCTACGCTTTCATTCGAAATTTCACAAAAAATTCAAACTGAAATGACCTACCCTGGACAGGTAAAAGTTACTGTAATTAGAGAAACTAGAGCAGTGAATATTGCAAAATAAGCTTAGAAATTACCATATTTAAAATCCAAATTTCAATTACTGATTGAAATTTGGATTTTTTTTTGAATTTAGCCCCTAAACTTCCACTTAAAATTTGACAATTAGCCTTTTTTACATTGCATTCCTCGGATGAAAAGTATTCATTACTGCTGTCAAATAATTTCTATCTAAGTGCAAATATACTTCTGTTGTCGTAATAGATTCATGTCCTAACATCAATTGAATAGAACGCAAATCGGCACCATTTTCAAGCAAATGAGTTGCGAAAGAATGACGAAAAGTGTGTGGACTAATTTTTTTATACAAACCAATTTCGACAGCCAAGTTTTTAATAATAGTAAAAATCATAGCTCTCGTCAATTGCCCTCCTCTCCTATTCAAAAACAAAGTATCCTCAAAACCTTTTTTTATCGTTTGACGAGGACGCACATACTCTTTATAAAACAAAATATACTTTTGAGTCAAATCACCAATAGGAACAAAACGTTGTTTATTTCCCTTCCCTGTTACTTTAACAAAGCCTTCTTCAAAAAATAAATCGGAAATTTTTAATGTTACCAATTCCGAAACTCGCAAACCACAACCATACAAAAGTTCTAGCATTGCACGATTGCGCTCTCCTTCATTAGATGATAAATCAATCGCTGCTATCAAAGCATCAATTTCTTCCACGGACAAAGTATCTGGCAATTTTCGGCCAATTTTAGGGCTTTCTATTAATTCTAATGGATTATCCTCACGATAATCTTCAAATATAAGATAACTAAAAAAACTTTTTAAACCCGATATTATACGTGCCTGAGAACGAGCATTGACCTCACTTGATACAGCATAAATAAATTGCTGTAAAGTCTCTTCGGTAATTTTTATAGGAGAAACCGATATCCCATTCGTTTCTAAAAATTGACACAAACGCTCCACATCAAAAACGTAATTAGTCACCGTATTTTTAGACAATCCACGTTCAATTTTGAGATATGATTGATAATTTTTAATATAAGTACCCCAATTCATACCATTTGATAAAATTTACAAAACCAATTAAAAAGAATAGGCAACAGATAACGACAAGATACTATTACGATTATAAAAATCACTCACATACTCAGAGCTAGACATCTTTGATACTCCTACATAATATCGTAGAGCTACAGAAAAATGATCATTAAAATCATATCCTGAACCTCCACTAACCCCAAAATCCATTTTTTCAAACTCATCATGTACATCAGGCTCCACTCTTTCTCCAGCGTACTCAGCACTTGCTTTCGTATTCAACAAAAAACCTAGCTGGGGACCAACTTCAAGAAACCACTTTTCCACAGGATAATATTTGACCATGACAGGAACATACATGTAAGATAATTTGATTGCTCCGTTTTCAAAAGTTGCTAATCCAATGGAAAAATCATCTCTTTTTACTGCCTGCTGCAAATACAAGACTTCAGGTTGTAAATACCAATTATCTACTAATTTTATTTTAGAAAACACCCCTGCCTGAAATCCAATTTTCGTATCTACTTTACTTCCAAATAATGAAGCATTAGCTCCTCCTTTGACACCAAAAACAGCCTCTTGGCTATGAACAAATAGAGTGACAAAAAACACTACGACAACTAAGGTAATTTTTTTCATAATTATGACTATTAGTTTATAAACTTACACACTTATTTTTTCAAAAGCAAAAACCCCTTTCATTTACCTTATTCTGTAAACAAAAAAACCTCTCCTTTTCAGAAGAGGTTTCCTTTAAAAAATGTTATTTATAATTTAAAACTTACACCTAAATTAACTGAAGAAACATTAAATCCATCCAGTGCAATTCCCTTATAGGCTACATAAATCCCTGTTTTCTCAATTTGGTAACCTAATTTTGGTTGATACATAAAGCCACTATCCACACCATCCGGATTAACACCAATTCCATATCCTAAATCTGCACCAATAAACCAATTATTTGTTAAGGTAATTTGAGCAGTTGCAGCAACAGGAATAAATCCAATTGCATCTCCACCATCTTTTCCCAGATACGATGTGTATCCAGTTGCTATACCAACATCTAAACCTTCTGCAGCACTCCAAGTGTAGGCCACATCAGCACCTAAGTTCACTGAACTAAAATCTTTAATATCACCTGTAGGTATCCCTACATGAGCACCAACTCTAAATTGCGCACTTGCAATACTAATTGCAAAAAGCGCTGCTGTTGTCAAAATGATTTTTTTCATGTTAATTTTTTTTAAGATTGATATATTCAAATGTAAAAAAATAAGAAATTCGTATTTTTATAACAAAAAATCAATTATTAACATAGTTATTAACACTAACTTAACACAACAAAAAAAGGCTACCTTTCCAGATAGCCCCTTTTTAAAACATAATAAATTTTAATTAGAACTTGTAAGCTACACCAAAACTTGCTGTCGCAAAAGGATTTGCTACATTTCCATTTAAATTAACTCCGAAAGAAGATTCACTTTTAGCACCAGCTAAATCAACTTTTGAAGTTTGGTAACTCAAAATATTTGTTAAACCAAAATTTAACAAAATACAATCTGTAACAAAGTAATTTACTCCAATTCCTGCACCTACATTTACACCGTTTTCCTTTATCTCAGCAAGACCTTCTTTTGAGTTAACGAAATCAACACCTGCATTTACATACGTTTTAAATCTTTGTCCTAAATCAAGAAAATAATAACGACCAAAAACTCCCGCACTAAAAGCATTTCCCTTATCAGTATCGACACCTGATTCCTCTTCTTTATAAGAAGCAAATCCTAACTTAACTCCTACAGCAAATTTATCTGTTAAAAAATATCCTGCTTGAGGAGTAAAAATGAATGAATTTGTTTTCTCTTCGGTATTTTTATCATTGGTTGAAGCAAAACCTAAATTACCTTCCACTAGAATGTTTCCTTTAGAGAAATTAAAATCTTTAGCACCATCTTGTGCCTTTGCAAATGAAATTGCTAATAAAGCAACTGCAGATAAAATTACTTTTTTCATGTTTTATTTTTTTTTTGTTTGAATCACAAACATACTATTTTTCTTTAATAATAAAACACCTCTAAGAACAAAAAATTATTAAGAAAATACAACCTCTCAACCACACCCAAGATAAACAATTATTTTTCAAACCATTACAGATAAAAAACAGAACAAAACACAATTATAACTCCATAAAAAGATGATGATTAAATAAAACAGCAATAACACCGAAAAAACAAATGGATCAATTAATACAACTATATTTGTGCATCAAACAATATTTTAATAAAATTGCTGTTTTAAGAATTATAACCTACAAAAAAAATAAAACCATGAAAAAAACAATTGTATTAACTTTATTACTAGCTGGATTTTCGGGACTTACTCAAGCCCAATCCATCAGACTTGGAGTAAAAGGAGGTATCAACTACGCCAATCAAAACGGAACTGAAATTACGGTAACTAACGATAATTATGATTCCGAAGCCATCACAAGTTATCATGCAGGTCTAGTAGCAGAAGTTAAATTACTTGAAGGCTTTGCTATACAACCCGAACTTTTGTATTCAACTCAAGGAGCGAGTTATAAATACGCTGGTGAAGAATTCAAAAATGAATTGGGTTATTTATCTATACCAGTAATAGCGAAAATTTATTTAAGCAAAAGTTTAAGTCTTGAATTAGGTCCTCAAGCTTCTTTTTTAATGAATCAAAGAAAAAATGTTGACTTTAAAGATTCTAAAACTTTTGAATTTGCAGCCGTTGGTGGTTTAGGATTAAACATCACCAAAAGCTTATTTATTCAGGCACGTTACGGACTTGGATTAACTGAAGCATCAAAAAATGCCGATATTAAAAATTCAACTTTTCAAATTTCAGCAGGGATTCTTTTCTAAAAAAAGCGACACAAATTTAATCATCAACCGTTCCTTAATTGGAACGGTTTTTTTATTTTTACACAAAACACCATATATGAAAATTTGCATCATCAACGGACCTAATCTCAACTTATTAGGAAAAAGAGAACCAGAAGTTTATGGAAGTCTCACTTTTGAAGAATATTTCACTAGCTTACAAATAAAATACCCTACTATCGATTTTACTTACTATCAAAGCAACATTGAGGGCGAATTAATTGATAAAATCCAAGAATTTGGATTCACCTATGACGGAATTATCCTGAATGCAGGGGCATATACCCATACATCAATAGGTATAGGCGATGCTATAAAAGCCATAACGACACCTGTTATTGAGGTTCATATTTCGAATACTTTTTCAAGAGAAAGTTTCAGACATCAATCTTATATTTCAGGAAATGCAAAAGGAGTTGTCTTAGGTTTTGGATTAAAAAGTTACGATTTAGCTATTCAATCCTTTCTATAATTCTTTACCCGATAAAACAAAAAAAAGCGAGTTTGAAACTTAATCTAACTCGCTTTTTACATTATCTTCACTCATCATCTGGTTCGATATGTATTAAAACATGCCCCAACTGTGGTATTTCTTTCCGCAAGGTATCTTTAAGAATATGAGCCAACTGATGTCCTTTTTTTACAGATATATCTGCATCTACAATCGCATGTAAATCTACATGAAATTTCATTCCTGATTTTCGGATAAAACATTTTTCAGTTCCCATAATACCTTCCACTTTTGCCGCTTCGAGGCGAATGTTTTCAATAACATCATCATACAAATGCTCATCCATGATTTCGCCTAAGGCTGGTCTGAAAATAAGATAACTGTTGTAAATTATAAAACCTGCCGCAAACAAAGCTGCCCAATCATCAGCAGCCTCATACCCTTTGCCTAAAAACAATGCGACACTAACACCTATAAAAGCCGCCACCGAAGTAATTGCATCCGCTCTATGGTGCCAAGCATCGGCTTTTAAAGAAGTACTATTAGCTTCTACACTTTTTTGCAATACCAACCGATAGGAATACTCTTTCCAACTTATAATCACTCCCAATACTATCAAAGTCCATGGAGCCGGCAAATCATGAGGTGTACCAATATTCAAAATGCTTTTATAAGCAATAATTGTGGCCGAGGTAATTAAAAAAACCACCACCAAAAAAGTAATTAAAGGTTCGGCTCGACCATGTCCGTATGGATGATTCTCGTCAGCGGGGCGACTAGAATATTTTATTCCAAACCAAACTAATAACGACGCAAAAATATCAGCTGTGGACTCAATAGCATCTGCAATCAAAGCATAGGAATTCCCAAAAACTCCCGCCAGACCTTTGACTACTGCCAAAACGGTGTTTCCTATAATACTAAAATAAGTCGTTGCTATCGCTTTATCTTGATTTGACATTCTTCTCAAAAAATAAAAAAATCGTTTAAATAATCTTTTATAGCTAAGCCGAAAGATTATTTAAACGATAGTATAAAAAAGTTATTGTTTACTCTTCTCTAACAATCTTAGCACCAAGAGCTCTCAATCGGTCGTCTATGTTTTCATAACCACGATCAATTTGCTCAATATTTTGAATGGTGCTTGTTCCTTTTGCTGAAAGCGCTGCAATCAATAAAGAAATACCTGCACGAATATCAGGCGACGACATAGTAGTAGCTTTCAGCGTAGATTTAAAATCATGCCCCATAACTACGGCTCTATGCGGATCACACAACATGATTTTGGCCCCCATATCAATTAATTTATCCACAAAGAACAAGCGGCTTTCAAACATTTTTTGATGAATCAACACATCCCCTTTTGCTTGTGTCGCCACAACCAAAATAATACTCAATAAATCAGGCGTGAATCCAGGCCAAGGAGCATCAGCAATGGTTAAAATAGAACCATCAATATCTGTTTTTACCTCGTAACCATTTTCATGTGAAGGAATATAAATATCATCATCTCTACGCTCAATGGTGATTCCTAGTTTTCGGAAAGTATTTGGAATTAACCCTAAATTATCCCAACTCACATTTTTGATGGTGATTTCGCTTCTTGTCATAGCCGCTAAACCTATCCAAGAACCTATTTCAATCATATCAGGCAAAATTCTGTGTGTACAACCACCAAGGCTTTTTACCCCTTCGATAGTTAATAAATTCGAACCCACACCAGTTATTTTTGCCCCCATGGAGTTCAACATTTTACACAATTGTTGCAAATAAGGCTCACAAGCGGCATTGTATATTGTAGTTGTCCCTTTGGCTAATACAGCTGCCATAACAATATTTGCTGTACCAGTTACCGAAGCTTCATCTAATAACATATTAGTCCCTACTAATCCTTCAGAAGCTTCAACACCATAAAAATGATCTTCTCTGTTGTAACGAAACTTAGCCCCTAGATTGATAAAGCCTTCAAAGTGTGTATCCAAACGTCTTCGACCAATTTTATCTCCCCCTGGTTTTGGAATATAACCTTTACCAAAACGAGCCAACAAAGGTCCAACTATCATGATAGAACCTCTTAAAGCACCACCTTCTTTTTTAAAGGCCTCAGTTTCAAGATAATTCACATTTACTTCATCGGCTTGAAAATCATAAGCACCTGGACCATTTTTAGTAATTTTCACCCCCAAATGACCTAAAAGCGTAATCAATTTATTAACATCAATAATGTCTGGAATATTGTTAATAGTTACTTTTTCAGGAGTCAATAATACCGCACATAAAATTTGTAACGCTTCATTTTTTGCTCCTTGTGGAGTAATTTCTCCTTTCAGACGAGTTCCTCCCTCTATTTTAAATATTCCCATTGTAGTACGAGTTAAATTATTTGATATTTTTTTAAGTTTTTAGTTCAATTTCATTTCAGAAAAAAATAGTTCTCAAAATTATTTCTGATTGTTATTATTATTGTTTTTTGTAAAGGTCTTTTTGTTTTTTTGATTTTTTTGAATCTTAGGCTGATTTCCTCCATTAGTCTTGTTTGACATTCTTTTATTGGTACGCAACAAATCATTCGTATTAATTAACTCTTCATCGCTTTGCAATAAATTGAGCTTACCACCTGATAATTCATATAAATGTTCAAAAATCACATCGTCTTTTACGGTGTCTTTGTTCCAACTCAAATAAGACTTTTTCATATGATTGGCAATTACTTTTACCAAAGCACTTTTCATTTCCCCCTCTTCCCATTTATTAGCCACATCAATCATGTATTTGATATTATTACCGTAATACCTGTATTTGGGGTAATTTTGAGGGTATTGCAACACATCTGGTTTTAATTGCAACACCTCTCTTGAAGGAATAGGATAAGGAGAATCAACGTCTAATTTAAAATCAGACATGATAAACAACTGATCCCATAATTTATGCTGAAAATCAGGCACATCACGCAAATGGGGATTTAATGTTCCCATCACTTGGATAATATATTTAGCTGCTTTGTTACGCTCCTCGGCGTTTTCAATTGCCGTTGCTTGATCAATTAATTTTTGCAAATGGCGGCCGTATTCTGGAATTATTAAATGCGATCTTTCGGCATTGTACTCTAAATGGTGTACAACATCATTGGCATTCTCTTTTTGGTATTTTGAATTCATAAGTGAATTATTTGTTGAATCTAAGCGCAAATGTCATGACTATAAGAACAGTACAAACGGGCAATTGCCCCTTAATGATTACAATGACACTATCCCTTCAATAGTAGATAATTCGATGTATTTATCTATAATTGCTTGTGGATTTTTCATTTGAACATCAACAGAAACGCTGGTAAATTTTCCCGTTTTAGATTGGGTGGTTTTAATAACTGCGCCTAAACAATCAAACGCTTTTTCTACTTGTTCAATTTTTTCGGCTTCTGTAGGAACTATAAATTTAAATAAGTACAAAGCGGGCCAAGAATTACTTTTTTCCAACTCCCCTTTTAACCTATCATAAAATTCTTCTGTCTTCTTATCCATCTTTGTTTTAAAAATAATAGCAAATATACGTTTTCCAATATAAAATAAGAACTATCGATTGTGATTTTTTGCCAAAATCATTTTATTAATCTGCGGCATTTTTTTTAAATTACCAATAAGTTTAAGTAAGTTTGAAATTTAACTCAAGATCAAGGTGCAAAAAAAAATTATAGCAATAGTAGGAGGCCCTAGTACCGGAAAAACAACGCTTATTAATGGTTTGGTTTCCAAAGGATTTTGTTGTTACCCTGAAATTTCCAGAGATATAATTTTGGAAGCTCAAAAAAAAGGGATTGACCAACTCTTTCTAGAAGATCCATTACTTTTTAGTGAATTAATTCTAAAAGGGCGAAAAAAACAATTTGAAGACGCTCTCAAAGATCCTCACACAACGGTATTTATTGACCGTGGTCTTCCGGATGTTTTAGGTTACTTACATTACGCCAAACAAAACTATCCTGACTCATTTGGCATTGATTGCTTAACCTATCGATATACCCAAGTCTTTATTTTACCCCCTTGGAAAGAAATCCATACTACTGATCAAGCTCGCTATGAAAGTTACGAACAAGCCGAAATAATTCATCAACACATAGCCAAAGCCTACTCTGACCTGGATTACACACTTATTGAAATCCCTAAAGACACCGTAGAAAATCGCATTGAATTCATTCGAAACGTACTTGAGAAAGACCTTTAAATCCAGTCCTAACCCTATGCTTGAAGCTTTAGAAATCCTAAAAAAATATTGGAATCACGACCGTTTTAGACCATTGCAAAGCGAAATTATCACTTCGGTTTTAAATGGCCAAGACACCTTTGCTTTGCTACCTACTGGAGGTGGTAAGTCCATTTGTTTTCAAGTTCCTGCTATGATGCAAAAGGGAATTTGCCTTGTCATATCCCCGCTAGTAGCCTTAATGAAAGACCAAGTAGCCAATTTACAAAGAAAAAACATCAAAGCCATTGCCCTAACAGGCAATATTAAGTCAGACGAAATGATTGACTTATTAGACAATTGCCAATACGGAAACTATAAATTCTTGTACCTATCCCCCGAACGATTACAATCAGAATGGATTTTGGAACGAATTAAAAACTTAAACATTAACCTTATTGCTATAGATGAAGCCCACTGTGTATCGCAATGGGGCCATGATTTTCGACCTGCTTTTTTAAAAATTAGTCAATTAAAACCTTTTTTTCCTAACACTCCTTTTTTAGCTCTTACTGCATCAGCAACAACACAAGTCAAAGAAGACATCATAAAGGAATTGGCTTTAGAAAGCCCCATGGTTTTTCAACAATCTTTTGCCCGAAAAAACATTGCTTATATGGTTTTTGAAGCCGAAGACAAACTTTTTCGAATTGAACAAATCTTAAAGAAAAATCCCCAACCTTCCATTATATATGTGCGCAACCGAAAATCATGCCATGACATTGCTTCGCAATTGCAATCATTAGGTTTTACTGCTACTTACTATCACGGAGGCTTACCCGCAAAGGAGAAAGACAAAAACATGAAATTGTGGATGGAAGAAAAAGCACAGGTAATTGTAGCTACAAATGCTTTTGGAATGGGAATTGACAAACCCAACGTAAAAACCGTTATCCATACTCAATTACCTGAAAACATGGAAAACTATTATCAAGAAGCGGGAAGAGCGGGAAGAAACCAAGAAAAAGCATTTGCAGTACTTTTGACGAGTCCGTCTGATTATTTACAAGCACAAAACCAATTCATTACCAGTCTTGCTGATAAAAAATACTTGAATTTGGTGTACAACAAACTCAACAATTATTTTCAAATTGCTTATGGCGAAGGAATTTATGAAACGTTTAGTTTTAATCTCAACCATTTTTGTCAACGATATCAATTACCTGTATTAAAAACCTACAATGCATTACAATTTTTAGACAGACAAAGCATTCTTACCTTATCACAAGAATTTTCCGAAAAAATAAGTCTGCAATTTATTATTTCGTCAAAAGAAGTATTGCGTTATATGAGTTTGAACCCAAATGATGAAGAAATTATACTAGCCATTTTAAGAACCTATCCCGGTGTTTATGAAATGGAAACCGCTCTCAATAGCACTTTGGTTGCTAAAAAATCCAATCGTTCAGAAAAAGAAGTACTTGCTGTACTTGAAAAACTAAAAGAAAAACACGTTATCACATACCGTTCTAAAAACAATGATGCTTTGTTGACCTTTAATGAAATTAGAGAAGATGAAAAAACCATCAATCGAGTAGCTAAATATTTAGAAAAACAAAATGAACTTAAAAAGTCGCAATTACAATCGGTTTTACATTATATAGAAGAAAATACCGTTTGTAAAAGCCAATTAATACGCAACTATTTTGGAGAAAAAACCACAGAAGAATGTGGTATTTGCTCTTATTGTATTTCTAAAAAAAGAAAAAAAGAGCCCTCCGAAAATTTAACTCAAAAGATTATCGAATTACTTCAAAATGAAAATTTGAGTTCAAGAGAATTACAAAACAAACTAAAAACACCCCAAGACACACTTATCATTACACTCCAACAACTATTAGAAAACGGAATCATAAGCATAAGCCCCAACAATACTTATCAATTAACAAGATCAAATACTTAAAAACCAAAATTCAACATTGGATTTCTTTCTTGTCCGAACGTTCAGAGGCTTATCTCAGATTTATTTTTTAAAACCTCGATTTTATTAGTTAAGGATGGTTAAATTTGCGCTAATTCCGCTAAAAGGGGTTTGCTTTCAATAAAATTAGGAAATCGCAGTACCAATAAGTTGTATTGGTCTTACACTTAAAATCATAATGAAAAAATTACGAATTGTTTTTATGGGAACTCCTGAATTTGCAGTAGGGATTCTCGATGCTATTATCCAAAATAATTATACCGTGGTGGGTGTAATCACCGCAGCTGATAAACCCGCAGGTCGCGGACAAAAAATCAAGTATTCCGCTGTTAAAGAATATGCCCTAGCTAACAACCTTCCTTTATTACAACCCACTAACCTCAAAGACGAAGGGTTTTTAGAAGAACTAAAAGCACTTCAGGCCAACTTACAAGTAGTGGTTGCTTTTCGAATGCTTCCTAAAGTAGTTTGGGAAATGCCTGAATTAGGCACTTTCAATCTTCACGCCTCACTCCTTCCTAATTATCGTGGTGCTGCCCCTATCAATTGGGCAATTATTAATGGAGAAAAGAAAACGGGGGTTACCACTTTTTTTATTGATGACAAAATTGACACTGGTGCAATGATATTGCATCGGGAAACCGCTATTGATTCAGATGAGAATGCTGGACAATTACATGACCGCTTAATGGACTTAGGTCGCTCCGCAGTTATTGATACGCTACAATTAATTGAACAAAGTACCGTAAGCACAACACTCCAAACCGATTCAGCGGATATCAAGACAGCGTATAAACTAAATAAAGACAATTGTAAAATTGACTGGACAAAATCCATTCAATCCATACATGACCATATAAGAGGGTTAAGCCCTTATCCTGCTGCTTGGACCAACATTTCAGATAAAACGGAAACTTGGAACGTAAAAATATATGCATCCAAAATACATCAGGAAGACCATCAATGTGAAATAGGAACAATTATTTGTACCAAAAAAGAAATGAAAATTGCCGTTCACAACGGGTACCTTGAAATCTTAAGTTTACAATTTCCAGGTAAAAAAAGAATGACTACTGCCGAACTATTAAATGGTATATCATTTTCAGAAGAAGCAAAAGCGCTATAACCCCCAAAAACATTGAAGAAAACACGTTACCCAAGAAAAAATAGCGATTTTATGAACAAAAAAAATAAGTTATCAACAAAACAGCCCTAAATTAGCCAAAACACTTGCACGCTAGGGATTTCCTGCTAAATTTGTATGTAAGAATTCTTTAACCAACAATTAATAACATATTATTATGAACAAATCAGAATTAATCGATGCTATCGCTGCAGACGCAGGAATTACTAAAGCAGCTGCTAAATTAGCTTTAGAATCATTTTTAGGAAACGTAGGTGACACCTTGAAAAAAGGAGGTAAAGTATCTCTAGTAGGTTTTGGATCTTGGTCAGTATCAGCTAGAGCTGCAAGAGACGGAAGAAATCCACAAACTGGAAAAACTATCCAAATCGCTGCAAAAAATGTTGTAAAATTCAAAGCTGGTGCTGAATTAGAAGGAGCTGTAAACTAATCTCTTTTTATACAACTCAAAGAAACAAAACCTTCCTTATGGAGGGTTTTTTTTTACATTTGAACGATAAAATTTGGTGTTTTTTTATTTTTTTTCTTAAATTTAATAAAAAAATTACAGTATCATGATTTCAGAAAAATTAATAAAAGGACAACTGCTTATATCTGAGCCTTCTATAATTGGAGATTTATCATTTAATAGATCTGTAATTTTATTGGCTGACCATGACAAAGAAGGTTCTGTAGGTTTTATCATCAACAAACCATTAAAATACACCATTAACGATTTAATTCCTGAAATTGAATCTAATTTTAGAGTATATAATGGTGGCCCTGTCGAACAAGACAACCTATATTTCATCCACAACGTACCGGATTTAATTCCTAATAGCGTTGAGATATCAAATGGAATTTATTGGGGAGGCGATTTTGAATCTACTAAGGAACTCATCAATAACAAAACAATTACCAAAAACAACATTCGCTTTTTCTTAGGATATTCGGGTTGGCACGAAAACCAACTTGAAAACGAAATGAATGCCAATTCTTGGATTGTCACTAACAACACGTATAAAAATAAAATAATCGGAACATCCCCTACCCATTTTTGGAAAGACCAAATTAAGGAACTAGGTGGAGATTACCTCATCTGGTCCAACACTCCTGAAAACCCTTATTTAAATTAATTACAAAACAGTCGGAGATCACTCTTTTATACTTAATAAAAAAAGCAAACATAAATTCATTTCAAATTTTTGTTTGCTTTTTTTATTAATATTCTATTTCTAGAACCTCAGTTTCATTAAAAAAACTCTATGCCCAAACTGAGCATTCATTAAATTAAGAAACTATTTGTTCGTTCAAATACGCAACCAACTGTGCGGCGATTTTGGTTTGAAAAGATTTCTTTCGGTATTTAGTTATTGGTTGCACACCTTTTACCACATTGGTAACAAATAATTCGTCTGCTTTTTGAAGATCAAATGGAGAAATAACCTCTTCAATCACCTCAATACCTTCTATTTTTTTTGCTAAAACTAAAATTTGCTTGCGCATCACTCCGTTTAAGCATCCTTCAGCTACAGGTGGTGTTATCAATTTACTCCCCAACAACATAAATACATTCCCTTGAATCGCTTCAACTACGTTTTTACTATCATTAAGCAACAAACAATTATCCAAACCATTTTCTGATGCGTAAATACTAGCTGTGGTATTCAACATCCTATTGGTTGACTTTATAGAGGAAAGCAACTGCTTTGTGATATAAAAATCCTTAAATAAGTCAACTTCATAGGTATTCTCATCTAATACATAATACGCGTCCTTTAAAGCTGTCGCATGAACCAAAAAAGAAATTGTATTGTTTTTTGGCAAATAATACCCGCCATCATTCCGATACACTGTAATTCTTACCCTAGCTGAATTAGAAACTTCATTCACCTGAGCAACTACCAAAAGTTGTTCTTCAAAATATTCCATTGTAAAATCCATCGGGATTTCCATTCGCACTACTCTCATAGAGGCCATCAGCCTAAAATAATGGTCTTCTAAAAAAAGTACAACTCCGTTTCGCACTCTCACTGTCTCAAAAACAGCATCGCCATATAAAAAACCTCTATTTTGCGTCAAAATATTGGCTTGTTCAGCCACAATAGTTCCGTTAAAATTAATCATAAAAAAAGCCCTGAATTTTGTTCAGGGCAAATATATGTTTAAATATACTATAATACTAGACAGAACCTAGTAGATGTTTTAAATCTGAGATTTGATTTTCCCACAACTGTTTAGCCTCCTCGACTTCATCCGCATCAGCAAAATCAACGACCATTAATGAAACGTCTTTTGTTAATTCATCGACAAGTATATGCAATTCAAAAAACAAATCAGTATCCTTATTATTAGCATCAACCCATTTGAACTTAACTTTTTCACCTGATTTTTTTGAAGCTAGTCGCGCCTTCTCTTCTGAATCATTCCAGATAAAGGTAAAAAATTCACCACGTGAATTCACATTATCAGCAAACCATTCAGATAAACCAGAAGGAGTAGAAATATATTGATACAATAACTGAGGCGAAGAGGTGATTGGGAACTCTATTTCGTAACGTACTTTTTGATCCATGGGGCTAATTAATTTTTTTCGAATATATAGAATATAAACCCGATAAAAAAACGTTTTTAAAAATATTTTTTTTTCTTCAAAAAATCCTTGTTTGCTTTAATAAAAGTTTTATATTTGCACCCGCAATCAAGAACAGTTGTTCACTGCATTTGGCGAGGTAGCTCAGTTGGTTAGAGCGCAGGATTCATAACCCTGAGGTCACGGGTTCAACTCCCGTCTTCGCTACTAGCAAAAAAGTCCGTTTTCTTTCGAAAACGGACTTTTTTTATAGCTCTAAGTCCTTCACTATTCAAAAACTTTAAAAGCAAGATTATAATCGTCTCCTTTCACCTCATACGAACCAAAACCTAACTTTTCACCTTCACCCATATACAGACTTACGGTCTTTTTTCCTTTTACCTCTTCTACCCTTACAATTCCAAAACGACCTTCAAAATTTAATTTCAAGTCTCTATTCGAATAAACAGAATCTGCTTTGTCCTGACAAATAATAAAGTCGGTAATTAGCGTTTTATTTATTTTAGAAATCACTTTGGCTCCCACTACTTTATTCCCATCCATCAAAGGCTCAACACTTTGAACGGTAGATTCGGAATTTAAAGAGGGTTCAAAAACAGCCATAAAAGGTTTGTCCCAGGCCTCTCCTTTTTGTCTGATAGCCACGACTTGTGTTTTCTTTTTTAGATACCCATTTTCAGCCTCACGTGTGGGTGGCGCTAAGGCGGAGGTATATTCACGTTCCACTCCTTTTGGTACCATCATGTGCATGTATTTTTTATCAAAATCAATTTTAAAAGTCACATCCACTCCGTCTTTTATGGACTCGGTTACTTTAGTTTTCTCAAAATAGCGCCATCCTGGTGATTGCACAGGGTCGCCTATATCATTATTATAACGGTCAGTATCTTTCAAAGGTAAAAGCTGTCCTTTTTCATTTTTTATAATGGTTTCATCGCCAATATTGTGATAGATATAATCATGAAATTTATTTTCGCCATTTGATTTCGAACGGAAAATATCCAAATAATAGGCTGTTTTTTCACTGGTTCGAATCGTACTTAGTGTTCGTTCCTGAACACAATTATTAACCTCGTCCTTCAAAAATTGAGTAGCAAAGCTAAAATATTCAGCAATCGGGTTTTCCAAATGTTTCGGCTCAGCAGCTATATTTACAGTATTGTTTTGCCAAACATAAGCATCTCCTTTCCAGGAACCTTCATCCAAACCATGAGAACTTCCGTTCACAATTACCGAATTATTACCGGCATACAATCTGAAATATTTTTCATGAAGCGGTATTTTTCGTTCTGCAACAGTAGCAGGAAGTCCAGCATTGGTAGCCATTACATAACCAGCGCCATACAATTCCATAGAAATCCCAGTTAAATGCGAATGCACATACGAAGCACCTCCAATGATACCGCACAAACCATAAATTTCATTTTCTTTGGCAACATAATTACGTTGTAGTGCTATACCTGCATGTTTTACGATTACCGTAGGTTTATTAAAATTAATATGTCCATCAATTTTTTCAGGAATAGGATGTCCCCAAAACAAGTCTAGTATTTGAAAATTGTTAAAAATATTATCACCTAATTTAGGCTTGTATCCTCCATTGGCTTCATTGGTTTGTTTTAAAGCCAATTGTGCCTTTTGTTTAATATCATCATAACCTCTTCTTTCTGCAATATCCAAAGTGTAGCGATAAAGGTCGTCGGTACTATCATTATTTCGTTTGGAGTCACCAAAACGTACAAATGTTCGGTTTGGATGCCTTAGATAATCAAACAAAAAATTGCCATTCAAAATGTGTTGATTCTCCTGAGTTACATTCATTTCTGGATAAATACGATCTACAATATTTAAAGTCATCGTAATAATGGGCATAAAACTATAACTCAACGATTCCGGCCAGACGCCTTGCTCTCCAAACATGGGTAGAATCGTATTTTTAAATGAATTTTGGTGTGCCGTTCCTTTTTCCCAAAAAACATCAAACAAGCGCTGACGTTCTTTATCATCTTCAATACATAAAATACTGAACAAAGCTCCCGAGGCTGTTAAGATAGGATGATTCGAAATGGTTTTACCATGCTTGTCGGGTTTGCCATACTCTTGCAATACATTACCAGCTACATTAGCCATTGCTTTTTGAGCTTTTGCATTGTCAAAAGGAATGCGCTTTTTTTGCGTTTTAGAATAGACCGTTGCATTGGCTTGTTTTAAATATGGATAAATAAAATCATAAGTTATGGCAAAAGGGCCATAAGTAGTCCTTGGGTCAAAAAACTCATAGCCACAAATAGTAGTCGTTTGAGGTGTTAAAGGCGCAATATGATCAATATAAACGCCCAAAATATCTGCTGCAAATTGGGCGTATTTCTCGTCTTGGGTTAAATAATACAAATAGCCCGCATCCGAGGCAAGTGCCAACACTTTATTGTGCGCTGACGCAAGGGGAGATGCTTTTTGTTCTGAATTTTCACGGTCGTGTTTGGCAAAGGCTGGGATGGTATTCAAAACCGCATTAGGATCCGATTGGTGTTTTTGAAGTGCTCCATCCACACGCTGATGCAACTGATTGAGCATGCTTTTTGCCCAATCGTATTTTTTTATTTTCTCTAAAATTTGTGGACGCTCTTCATTGGTCACCCAAATGGCTGGATGTTGCAAGGATTGCGCTTTAAAATGAGTGCTAACAAGACAACAGATCGGGAGGAAAAACAAGACTATTAACTTTTTCAAGGTACTTTTTTTTTAAAATTATAAATTACTTTAGGGTTACTGCTAAAAACAAATTACTGGTCGGCGCCAATTACATTCACTGGTTTGACTTCTTCTCCATTGCTTTGCGCTTTTTGTTTCACAAAATAAGGTTGGAAGGTATAAGATGAATTCTTGTTCCATTTTTCATTGGTTTTAGGGAAGTATTTTTTTAACTTTTTAATTTCGCTTTTATACTCTGTAAATTTAGCCAAATTGGTAAATTCGTTAGGGTCAATTTTATGGTCGTACAATTCCTGTGAGCCGTCTTCGTATTGCGTCAATCTGAATCTTCCTTGGTTAACCGAATGATTATTTTCACCATAAGTAGTGAGCGCAAAGGCTTTATTTACTACTTTATCGCTTTTCATTGTTGCAACCAAACTAATTCCTTCGTTTCGGTTGTAAGCAGGTAGGTTACACAACTCTAAAAGTGTTGGATAAATGGAAAGCATTTCGGCTGGAGTGTCGATTACTTTTCCTTTAGGCAAATTGGGTGACACAAATAGCAAAGGCGCTTTGGTAGCTGAATCCCATAAACCGTGTTTGGCAAAAGTTCCTTTTTCGCCTAAACGATAGCCGTGGTCTGACCATAAAACAATGATGGTATTAGCGCCATGCTCGCTTTTATCCAAAGCATCCAATACACGACCAATTTCATAATCAACAAAACTAACACAAGCCAAATAGGCTTGAATCATTTTCTTCCACTCCCCCGTTTGAATCGCCCACTCGGTAGAAGGCATCATAGGCAAATCATTGATATCCAATCCTACTTGAGGCACATCTTTTAAATCATCTGACAAATAAGGAGCAACCTGAATGCCTTCCAGCGGATGCATATCAAACCATTTTTGAGGTACATAGAGCGGCACATGAGGACGCAAAAATCCAACCCCCATGAAAAAAGGTTGGTCGTATTTTTTATTCAGACGTTCGATAGCCCAATTGACAGACTGATGGTCAGGCATTTGTTCGTCTTGTTCAGGGAAAGCACCCCAATCGGTACTGGTGCGTCCGTATTTGGTTTTGTCTGCTGGGCCTAAACCATCCCAAACAAAACGTTTTTTTGGCAAAGGACCAAAGCCTTTGACTCTGCCGCCTTCTTCATCAAAAACGCCTTTGGGAGCAAAATCGTGAAATAGTTTCCCTATTCCCATGGTGTGATAGCCATTATTTTTAAAATATTCTGGCAGAAAGACTATCTCTTTTGTAGCAGGATTTTCGGAACGTATTTTCTCATCTGCTATCATCCCATAAATCCCCGTAGTTGACGGACGCAAACCCGACATAATCGAAGCACGAGAAGGCCCACACAAAGGCGCTTGACAATGCGCATTAGAGAACAATACGCCTCTGGCTGCGAGTCTGTCAATGTTTGGCGTTTTGGTATTCGAATAATTATTTAAACAGCCCAACCAGGTATTCAAATCATCAACCGCAATAAATAACACATTGGGTTTGGCTGATTGGGCAACTTTAGATTGTGCCGTAATTGTTGTTCCAACTAAACCGAACACCAGTATTGTTATTATTTTACTTCTATTTTTCATTTGTTTTTTTGCATTAATCAATAAAAAGTTCGTCAATATAAGGCCCGCTTTGACCTGTTGTTTCCAGTCGGATGTTATTGGCACCCGATTTAAAATTTACAATAGTGTTTACAAATTCCCAGTTTTGAATCCAGCCTCCTGTTGCATTAAATTCAAAGGTTTTGATATAGGTGTCGTTTACAAATAACTTCATTGGGTATTTTTTGTCCTTGTCGTTGTGCATATATCTAAATCGAATACTAAAATCGCCTGCTTCACCATCATTTTCTTGGTAAAAGGTGATGCTCCCTTCTTTATTATCAAATTTCACAAAACCTGTTCCTTTAAAATGTTGTGCTTCATTACTCGTTTTTACACCTCCTTTTAAAATAGCTTCTTCAGCTGCAATGTTCACTCCTCTACCATTCCAAATATTAGCTGATTTTTCATCTCCCCAAAACAATCCTTCGTTAGCACCAAAGGTTTCTTCTAACGCTAAAATCAATTTTCCATTTTGTTTCACAACAGCTTTGACTATAGTATTGTTTTTTACTTCGAATGGCTTGGTATAAAGAGTTCCTTCTTTAAGAGGGTCAGCACCATTAGTGGTGTATAAAATTTCAAATTTTGATTGGGAAGTTTTTCCTATCAATCCCATTTCTTGTACATCGATGGTTATTTGATTCGAAAGATACAATGCCTTGTCACCCAAAATAGAAGCAGTAATAACCGAAGCTTTTTTAGCATTATCTTTTTCTCTTAAAAATAGACGTCCTTTTCCGAAAAATAAGGTTCTAAAATCTGACTTAGTACGACTAATGGAATCGATCGGATTTCCATTTTCCATAGACACTTTTTCAACATCGCCTGAAATATGATAATAGACTTTGTTTTCTCCATAAGGATAAAGATTAGCTTTCGAATCTATGGATTCACTTGTAAAAATATAACTTGACGAAAATCCGTCCTCAGCTTTTAGCTTATTGAGACTGTTTTTTAAAGATTGAGGTGCACCACTTGTTGCAATTGATACTCGTTTTACTTCTTTACCGTTTTTATAAGCTACGGCTACTAGTTTTCCTTCTTCATAAGGCACCATCCAGTCGCATTGCATTTCGTTCCAAACAGTTCCAGGTTTGTCTTTCCCTAATGATTTTCCGTTTAAAAATAATTCTACCTCATCAGCATTTGAATAGACCCAAACCGGAATTACCGTTCCTTTTTTCATTCTTGGATGTGTCCAATGTGGCAAAATATGTACCATCGTTTCCTTAGTCCATTGGCTTTGGTAGAAATAATACAAATCTTTTTCAAAACCCGCCACATCAACTGCACCACCCATAAACAGATTGAAAGGTAAACCACCGTGAACCAAACCTGCTTCGCCATAATAATCAAACCCTGTCCAACGGAAATGCCCGCTATGCCAAGGCATATCTCGCATGACTTCCCAATTTTTACGGGCAGAAATACGAACCGTTGCATTGTCATAAGAGGAGTTATAACGTTGTTTTCTGTTTTTCCATTTTTTTGGGTCTAAACCTTCATAAAAAAAGATTTCCTTTTCGGTTAAATTTGGTAACGGATAAGTTCCTGGCAATTCATTATCGCGCCACCAAGTTTGGGTTCTATAGTATCCACGTGTTTGCCAAGTATGTGGTGCTTCAGTTGATACAAATGGTTTATCAAATTTAGCTAACTCTAAGAATGTTTTGGTTTCTGAACCACCGTTTATTCCAGTGATATCCATATCCTCAGGATTTCCTGCTCCTGATGAAAACAAGCGAGTTTCGTCTAAACTTTTACCAAATTTCACTAATTCGGGTGCTATCGTACTATGGGTTTCATTCCCTAAACTATATACAAAAACACTCGGATGGTTGCGGTCTCGGGTAATCCATTCTTTCATATCGGCTTTCCACCATTGTTCAAAAGCTTGTTTGCCATAGTCTTGAGGTGCTTTTTTATGCCAACCATCAAAAATTTCGTCCATAACAAGCAAGCCTATTTCGTCACAAATATCATAAAACATGGGAGGTGTGGGATTGTGCGAAGGACGAATGGCATTGATGCCCATATTTTTTAACAATTGTAATTTCCAACGCAACATTGGTTTAGTCCAAGCACCACCTACGGGGCCACCTTCCCAATGCTCGCAAACGCCTTTTAGCTTTACATTTTTTCCGTTGAGCCAAAAACCAGTTTCTTTTTTCCATTCTACGGTTCTAAAACCAAAGTTTGTCTTTACCTCATCAATAACTTTTTTGTCTTTGATTATTTGTGTAACCAATTGATATAAAACTGGGGTTTCTGGACTCCATAATTCAGGATTAGGTATTTCTATTGAATTATTAGTTTTTGAACCGTCAATTTTTTTAATGGCGGTTTTAATTGTTTTACCCGCTGGAGAAACAATAGACAGTTTGCATTCCAATTTATTTACAGGATTCTCGTAATCGATTTTAACATTTACCGTAGCCGTTGTTGTTTCAATTTTTGGAGTTGTGATAAAGATGCTATTTGGAGTAATATGCGTTTTATTAACCGAAATTAATTTTACAGGCGCATAAATTCCACAAGGATGGTACCAGCGTGCCGAAGGTTCTAAACTATTATCGACTCTAACAGCAATCGTGTTTTTTCCTTCTTTCAAATATTTTGAAATATCATATCTAAAACTGATGTATCCATAGGGTCTCTTTCCTAGATGGTTACCATTAATCCATACTTCGCTATTCATATAGACCCCGTCAAAATCGATGTAAATTGTTTTAGTTAAATTAGATTTATTTACAGTAAAATATTTTCGATACCAACCAATACCCCCGTCGTGGTAACCACCACCTTGTCCTTGGTCACCGCCTTTTCGAACGCCTTTTTCAAAGGACCAATCGTGCGGAATGTTTAGATTTTGCCATGAACTATCATCAAATTCTTTGGCTGAAAAAAGGTTTTTATCTTCTAAAATAAAACGCCAGTTTGAGTTAAGATTCGTTTCTATTCGTTGTGCGTTGATAAACCCCAAAAGGAATAAATGAACGATTAGAAAAAATTTCTGGGTTGGTTTATGATTCATCTTTAGCTATTAGTATTCGTTTTACATTTTTTTATAAATCTCAATCGCATTCAAAACAGGCTCTCCTACTATCTTTTTGAAATTCACTAGCAATGGCTCGCCTTCTTTGACACTCACTTCCGATTTAATTTTGACCGCTTGGTATTCGCCATAATCTCCCAATAAATCCAGATTTTCAACTACTTTTTTATCATTAATCAGTATCGAAAACTTACGGTTGGTCACTTTAGTAACCTCCTTCGATTCTTCAATTAAATCAAAAGCTAGATGTTTGGCTTTTGAACCTTCTAATTCGGCAAAATGCAATTTGATTTCATACAGACCAGGCGGTACATCAAAGCGGTATTGCTCAATGCCTACCAACTGCGTTTGGTAAATAGGGTCGTTAAAAGTTCCTTTAATGGTTTGCTTCGCTCCATAAGGTTGTTGCACATTTTTTTCAGGACGCACATAAGGCTTTCCGCCAATGTGCCCCCAACTTCCTGGGGTGTATTCTTTGTCAAACAACCAAGCTTGGTCTATTTTATCATCATAAAAAAAGCGTTGGTCTCCTACATTTATAGAAAAACCTGAGGCTGGAAAGTTTTTTAACGAAATTGGAATAATATTGATACGAACAGTCGAAAAATCCTCTACTATATCGCCACTTTTTGCTACTAACTGATTGATTCCGTCAACAAAAGGGACATTGAAAATTGCAATTTTATCTTCTACTTTTTTGGCTCCTAAACTTTTTCCATTTATAAAAAGTGTTACTTCATTTTGATTCGAAAAAACTTGCACTTGCATTGTTGCCACTCCTGCCCCCTCTTTATCTTCTACTTGCGAACGTTGGTTCCAAGTTTTGGTAGCAATGGATAAAAATGGTTTGGACAACAAAGAAGCTTGGTAGTAATAAAACACATCTTTGGGTTTTCTGTCCAGACCAACTAAACCTTTATTATTGATACTTTGTACCGCATCGATACGGTCTTCTGAGTTAAAATCGGCATAATTCCATACGTTGACACCGGCTATAAAATCTTGTTTCATAAAATATTCAAGATAGTATTTATGAAATTCGGTTCCGTATTCCTGTGAATAATCAAAACGCATTGGATTTAGAGTATGCAACCTTGGGTCCACTCCTGCACCGTACTCTGTAATTATCATTGGTTTTTTTATGGTCGAATGAAATTTTTCAATTCTCTCAGGCAGTAAGTCATAAGAACCACCATACCAACCCAGATAAATATTCCAGCCTACAATCATTGGCACCTCGGTCAATCCAGCTTCATGATAGCGTTCTAGTCCATTATGATTGGGAATCATCGTATAGCGGTAAGGGTCTTCGGCACGGGTTAGCTTCTCGATTTTTTGAGCCAATTTCACAATATAGTTTGTGTATTTTTTGTAACGTTCTTTATCATTACCATATCGTGGATGCAAAATTACCTCGTTCATATACGCCCAAATAATCAAACTGGGGTGGTTGTAATTTTGACGAATCATTTCCAATTGGGCGCTCAAACAATTTTGAGTAAAAGCCTCTGACTCGGTAACGGTATCCACAATTGGCGTTTCAACCGTAGTTAAAATTCCCAATCGGTCACACATTTCAAGGATAATGGGGTCTTGTGGGTAATGGGCTATGCGCAAAAAATTGCTCCCCATTTCCTTCATTCGCAAAATATCTTCCACATGAATGTGGTCTGGGACGGCATTCCCGATGTCTTTAAAATCTTGATGGCGGTTGGTTCCAACCAATTTTAAATGTTTTCCGTTCAAGAAAAAACCTTTGTCAACATCAAATGCAAACCAACGAAAACCTAAGGAATTAGTTGATTCATCAATTTTTTGGTTGTTTTTTGCATCGAAAATTTCACAAACTACTTTGTACAAATTAGGCGTATCTGGCGACCATAACTGGGGGTTTGTAACCGAATTTAACGCAAAATTAAACTCATTGACAATACCTGATTTTAGCTTAAACGTTTGCACTTTCTCTGAAACCAATTGCTGATTTGGGCCTATTAATTTGGTTACCAATTTTACATTCTGATTGGCTTTGTCATCGTTCTTGATTTTTACTTTCAGTTGTACCTCGCCTCTTTGTGCAGATACTTTTGGAGTCGTGATAAACACTCCATTGGCAGCATCTTCTTCGATACTAAAATGCACTTTATCAGTTACTACCAGATTGACATCGCGATAGATTCCGCCAAAAAAAGTAAAATCGGCATGCAAGGGAGGCACATCCTCATTATAGGAATTGTCGGCTTTTACTACTACCGTAAATGAAGTAGTGTTTTTGGAAGCATCAAAATCAATGAATTTTGAAATAGGCACTACAAAACGAGTAAAACCTCCTACGTGTTTATTGGCTAATTTATTATTGATATACACTTCAGAACACATGGCAACGCCTTCAAAAAACAGAAAAACTTCCTTATCCTTGTAAGCCGTTGGGATTTTGATGGTTTTAGTGTACCAACCGGCACCACGGTAAAAACCTTCTTCTTCATCCATCACATCTTTGTCATTCCAAGTATGCGGAATAGCGACTTTTAAACCTTTATGATTTTTGAGTTGGTTAATTTCAGTAATCGATTTATCTTGAACAAACTGCCATGCATCATTGACCGTATATTTTATTTGCGCTGTTACTTGCGAACAAAAAGTTTGCAATAGAAAAACGAATACGATTAAAAAAATATTTTTCATCTTTGGTTTTTATTTTTTGACTTTGGATGTAAAGCGGTAGGTTCCTGCTGCAGCTTTTAGCACAAAAGTCTTATCTGTTTTAAGGTCTAATTGTATGGCTACATTATTTTTAAAAGTGCTTCCATTCATTAGTAATTCTTTCTTAGTATCTGCTGGTATCACAATTTTGGCGGTGGTATTGGAAGGAATGGTAACTTCTAAAGTTAAAGTGCCGTTATCCAATTTCCAAGACGAATTTATTTTACCGTAAGGCGAATCATAACTAGCACTAGCAGCTGTTAATGGCCCACCAAGAACGGGTGCAATTTCGATTTCTTTATAGCCTGCAACTATAGGTTTGATTCCCCCAATACGCTCGTACATCCAGCGACCAATGGCACCATAAGCATAATGATTAAAGGAGTTCATGCCGTCTTTATGGAAACCGTCTTTCAACGTATAACTATCCCAACGCTCCCACATGGTGGTTGCACCTTGATTGATGGAGTAAAACCAAGAAGGATAACTCTCTTTAAAAAGAATGCTGTACATCAAATCCGTTTCTCCTATTTTATCCAAAACAAGTGGTAATATTGGCGTTCCTAAAAAACCTGTACGCAAATGATTGTCACAATCGGCAATCACACGTTTTAAATGTACTCCTGCTTTTTGGATATTTTCTTTAGAAAGTAAATCAAAATCAAGTGCTAGTAAATATTGGGTTTGGGTTTCCATTTTACTGGTGGTACGGCCATTATTGTCAAAGAATTTATTTCCGAAAGCCTTTTTGATTTCATTATGTAATTTTTGGAGTTTTTGATCCTCAGCTGTTTTCCCTAAAACGGCAGCCGTACGCATGGTCAATTCTACCGATTTGGCATAGTAAGCCGTAGAGATAAAATCAGCGGGAGTATCGCCACGACGTCCCATTCTATTACTTTCTAATGGTTGAGAAAAAGGCTGTAACCAGTCCCCAAAAGATTGCATACTCACAATATTTCCATTGGCTTTAGAAGCATAATAACCCAGCCAACGGTTCATCATCTCGTAATTGTCTTCGAGTATGCGTTTGTCTCCTGTTCTAAAATAAATTTCCCATGGAATTACGGTACAAGCGTCACCCCAACCCGAAGAATTTCCTTTTCCTAGATTATTCGGAATCACGTTTGGAATGGCACCATTGTCCATTTGTTCTTGACGCATACTTTGCAAATAATTAGCCCAAAACGCATACATATCCGCATTATAAATAGCGGTAGGCGCAATCACTTGTGCATCACCTGTCCAGCCTAAGCGTTCATCTCGTTGCGGGCAATCTGTTGGGATGTCAAAAAAGTTTCCTTTCAGTCCCCATGAAATATTGCTTTGCAGTTGATTTAATTTTTCGTGCGAAGAAGCAAAAGTACCATTTAACTTAAAATCAGAATATTGTACAATGGCAGTAACCCAATCTTTCTGAGGTTTTGCTTTAGGGTCAAAACCACTTAGTTCAATGTATTGATAGCCGTGAAAAGTAAATTGTGGTCGCCATTCTATCAAACCGTCTTTGGCGGCAATATAATAATCCGTTGATTTGGCTCCTCTGTAATTTCCAGTGTACATAGTGCCATCGGTGTTGAGCATTTCGGCAAAGCGAACGGTTAAGGTATCCCCTTTTTTCATGGGTACTTTAATTAGAGGAACGCCGACATTATTTTGTCCAAAATTAAAAATAGGTTTCCCTGCTACAGGTTCGGTCAAGGTTTTAACCGAAATCGTTTCTTTATCTTTGACCGTTTGATAACGCTTTGGCAACAATAAAACAGTATCCGCTAGTTTTTGTTCCACCACCTGAAGCCAATTCGAATCATCATAACCATTGAATTGCCATTTGCCTAAATTGAAATTAGCATCGTAGATTTCGCCATCATAAATATTCGATTCACGTATAGGTCCTTTTAAAGAAACCTTCCAACTTTTATCAGTAACAATAATCTGTTTGCCTTTATTCGTTTCTATTTCTAATTGGCACAATAAAAAAGGTACATCTTCTTTGGTAGCCTCTCTCCGTAAATGAATGCGACCTGAATGCCAGCCTTCGGCCAAAATCGCACTTAGCACATTCTCTCCTTTCATCAGCATATCTGTCACATCATAAGTCAAGGTACTGATGCTTTTATCAAAAGGCGTCCAACCTGGAGTCATTACATCTGTACCTATTTTTGCACCGTTGATATAGGCTTCAAAAACACCTTTGGCTGTGATATACAAACGTGCTTTTTTGATATTTGAATGGATGTTGATTTGTTTCCGAAGGTATTGCGGTCTGAAAAGCACTGAATTTTTACCACTAATTTCGTTCAACTCTGTTGGAGGAACCGAAATCCAGTTTGCTTTCCAATCACTATTTTGCAACAGTCCCAATTCAAAATGAGCCATTTCACTCCATTTGGATTCAGCTCCTTTATCGTCCCAATATTTTACTTGCCAATAGACTTTTTGTCTGGAATCTAATTTTTTTCCATTATAATTTACATACAAGCTTTGGTCTGCATTCACTTTTCCACTATTCCATAAGTCAGGATTATTGGGCAATAATTTAGGAGAACTAGCCACTACAATCGTATAAGCCGATTGTGATGTAACACCCACAGGAAGTTTCCAAGAAAAGCTTGGCTTACTATCATAAAAACCGATGGGATTGCTTAATCCTTCGCTAATGGTTAGCTGAATAGGAGCAGTAATGCCATCTTTGACCGTAAAAGAATACAAAGTCAGAATAAGAAACAGCATTTTACATAAAAACAAACCCTTGTACGTATTTTTCATATCTGTTTTGCGAATTTCATTTGCTTGCGCAAACTTCTAGGTAATGGCGATTTCATCTATTTAATTATTACTATCGACTAAACCTTTTTCTTGAACTAATTTTGTTTTTTTGGAGAAATCACCTTGCCTTCGCCTTTATCCCAATTCCTAAAATCAATGGCTCTTTTAGATGAATCAAGAGTATAATTCCATTTTTTCATATAAAATTCTCTTGGTTTAAAATCGTCACCTATTCTTTTTAATTCATTGTTGAGTTGCTTATCTAAATCTATTTGAATCTTTTTATAATCTGATTTATCTAGCAAATTTGTCATTTGATAAGGGTCTTTTAAATTGTCGTACAAATTAGAAGCTCCTTCAGGGGTGCGTATATATGTATATTGTTTGGTTCTAATAGCACGATACTCTGAATCATTAAAATTAGACCCAAAAGGACTAACATTCATTACCAAAGCCGCTCTATCCGCTTTTGGATCTGGATTTTTAATTAATGAAGAGATATCTTCACCTTCAATACCTTTTGGGATAGCAATATCAGTTAAACCCAATAAGGAGGGTAAAATATCAGGAGTGGTGATAGGCGCCTGAACTGTTTTGCCTTTGTTATTTTTGATATTTGGATAAGAAATTAAAAAAGGAACACGTACAGACTCATCCCAAGCCAATTGTTTTACAAATGGTTTTACGCCATGTCCGCCCATCATTTCACCATGGTCAGCCGTAAACACAATAATAGTGTTGTCAAATAAATTAAGCTTTTTGATTTGTTCCAAAACCGTTCCGATAGCCTCGTCAGTAGCGGTACAATGTGCGTAATAGCCTTGTAATTCATCACGAACCTTATCTTTTAAATTTTCAGGGATATTTGGAGCTAATATCAAATTTTTCTGAGGATACATTTTTTTATACTTTTCAGGCGCACTATCATGTGGATAATGCGGAGTTGCTAATGAAATAAGCATTAAAAAAGGTTCTTTGTCTTTGGCATGATCGGCCAAGTATTGGTTTGCATCCTTGGTGATGGCAAATGGAGAATAGCCATCCCAGAATTTTTTTTTCGGGTCATTATTAGCGTAATAATGTTCTTTATTGTAATTGTGGTCACATTCTGTCCCCTTCCAATAATCAAATCCTTGACGTCTTTCGGGTGCTACATTATTTTCGCGACCATGGCCGTCTAAATGCCATTTGCCCCAATAGGCGGTGCTGTAGCCTTCGGCCTTGAAAATTTCAGCCATACATAATTCTTCTGATGGTAAATAAATATCATTCAAAAACATCCCTGTTGTAGTGGGGAATTTTCCTGTGAGCAAAGCCGCTCGATGCGGTGTACATACAGGGGTAACTGAAACTGCATTGGTAAAATTGACAGCTTCTTTGGCTAATTTATCCAAATTAGGCGTTTTTACATTAGGGTCGCCATTGTAACCTGTGGCCGAACCTCTCCATTGGTCGGTGAGGATAAAAACAATATTGGGTTTGGTTTTATTTACAGTTTTATTTGTGTGTTGACAATATACTTGCATCATCACAAAGCACGCAAGTAAACCAGTTATTTTATGAATTTTCATTTTTAAAATATTTTACTATTAGTTTTTTATTTAGTTAATTTTAATCTCAATTATCACATTATCAAAGATTTTCAGAAGTCGATATTTGTCATATGAGGTCTTCGACAAGCTCAGACTGACATTGTGGTCATCAATAGCTTTAGAAACATATTTGAAATCAGTTTATTGAATTTGATTATTTCACACAACGTGATATTTTTTTCTAAACAACAGAAATTGTACAAATCACCTCTTTGGTGTTTTTAGGAAAAGACACTAAAACAGGTACTACTTCCATTCCGGGTACTTGATTAAAAATGCGTTCTTTTGCTGTTTTTTTAATCGTAAGGGGCACATTCGATTCAACAACAACAATCCCTTCTTTTTTATGAATTTCGATTTTAGTAGCCGAAACTTGCACTACTTTCTCCCCAGTAGGCGAAATAACAGGCAATACCAGTGTATCTCCATTTGTTTCGGAAGTAGTTCTTTGGGCTTTGATGGTCGTTTGATTTTTATCAAAAAGATAATTCAGTTTGAAATCACCGCCTGATGCTAGGGTTTCTTTTTTATTGTTGGTCAGGGCGGCTTCAATAGCAAAATCAATGATTCCTTTTTCGTCTTTGAAGTTCACTTTGGCGTTTAAATCCTGTAGATTTGTGTACCAAATTCCGTTGACAAATCGCTCTACACGAGGAGTTAGGCAAAAATCTTCCCCTTCTTGTTCTTGTTGGTTATAAGGTTCTACCAACAAGTATTCGACCATACTGGCGGTGAATATAGGTCCCACTTTTTCATGCCATAAAACGGCTAACGAACCTCCTGTAGCCGCTACTGATTTTTCTTTTTTAAAAATCTGATCATAGGATGAAACGGTGCTTCGCCAAGGTCCTCTGGCTGCTAACCAAACATCAAGTTCAGAGAAATGCTTTACTCCATCATTTGAACTTCTTGGAAGCGGTGTTTTTTTGTTTACCTTTTTTAGTTTCTTGGCATTGTCCATCACAAAAGCTAAATTCTTAGCATGCGCAAAGGTGTGGTGCATACAGGGTTTTACGCCTTGCGTTTGGTAATGCAAACCACCTGCTAAAAGTCCGTTGACGGTACAACGTTGCAATAATTCGGTACTCATAACAGCGGCGGTTCCAAAAGCAGGATTTCTATCCACCAACAATGAAAAAGCAGGTTGGCAACCATCTGTAGTTCTACTACCCCAGTAGGTCCATTTATTTTGGCGTGTCCCAAAACTGTTGTCCCAAGCGCCATCAGGCAGCATAAATTCTAAATGACTATTTAAAGATTGAGTCAATAATTTTAACAACTCCTCATCTTTTGTATGTACTGCATATTGCACCACTGCATTTAAACTTTCTTCTACATTGTAACCAATGTCAACAGGCAGTAATCCTTTGGCACTTTTTTTATCGTCTGGATGATTTTCGCCAAATAATAATTTATTAGGTTCTGTTAGGTATTTCGGAATTAGCAAGGCCAATTCTTTACTTCTGGTTTTATATTTTTCTTCGTTAAAATAATCCCCCATAAGCGATAGGGCATAAATAGCGGTAAAGCGGTAATTGATATGACTAAAATGATCGTCAAATGTTTTATATACAAAATCGGTTGCTCTTTTCAATCGGTTCTCCCATTTTGTTTTAGTCTCTTTGGGCAACAAATGTCCGTGATAATGTAAGGCTTCGCCTAAGGCAATTACACCAAAAACAGTAGTACCATACCACGATTTTGGGTCAATCATATTAGTCCAACTGCCATCAGGTAAATCAACGTTCACTGACCAATCCATGACTTTGATAGCGGCATCTAGGTATTTTTTATCCCCCGTTTTATCAGCCATGTACAAAAATGGATAAACAGCTTCTTGACAGCGACCATGAACTTTTTCGCAAGCGTGACAGTACAAAGCGCCATGGGTCACTTTATCATTTGGGTTGTTCACTTGGTCTCTAATTATCGCATCGCACCAAGTGGTTAACAATTGGAAAGCATTGGTTTCAAAGGCCGTTACATCTTCTTGATGACTATTAAAAATACTGCCCGACTTGCAAGCATACAAGGGTAGCATCAAGCCTAAACTTCCCAAAGCGGATAATTGGACAAATGACCTTCTTTTCATTATAGATAGTTGATTGGTTAATTAGAAAATATTTCTAAAATTATTAAAACTTATCAATTCAACTATCCTGTGTTGTAGGGGCGTTTACTCTTAACTTACTCAAGCAAATTCCTTTTACCTCTACAGGTACTTGTGTTTATATCCAAAAAAAGGAGGTCAACGTATCAAGCTAACCTCCTTTTCTACCAACCATTATCATTATTAAGGCATATAAAACACCTCTTCTAAAGGCACTGAAACTGGAGAGTTATCAGGATTTGTCTCCATAATATCAGCCATAAAGTCCCACCATTTTTTAACAATTTCACTAGAAGCTAAATCTTGTGAACCACCAGCACCCGAAACTTTTTGAAAAGCAAAAAGTGTATGGGTTTCTTCATCCAAGAAGATAGAATATTCACTCACTCCATTTTCTTTTAAAAGCGCATGAAGTTCTGGCCATAGTTCGTTATGACGCTTGGTGTAGGCCTCTTTTTGACCTGGATTCAATTTCATTTTAAAGGCAAGTCTTTGCATGATTTTTTATTTTAAGTTAATTAATTACATTCGTGCAGTAAAGAGTGGAGTGATACTTTTTTATCACTACCTATTTGGCAATACTCTTCCTTATTAAATTCACTACCCGCCGTTGCAAATAGTTCTTTCAAGTTTTTTATAGCTTTTTCCTCATCTGCTATTTGTTTATAGTCCCATTTTTTTTCTCCCTTAGCGTAGGGTTTCAAAAATTCGAAGGCATTGATTATGCTAGCGCCATTAGCCGCCTTATAATTCCATAAATCAACACCCAGCTTTTTTCCTAAAACGGCTAATTCTGTAAATCCTCTCAAATTCATCGTACTATAAGATAGCGCTTTGGTTCTGGCTAGTTCCAAAGGTTGAGCTCCATTGGGTTGAATTTGTTTGGCAATGCGCTCTGTTTTTACGGCTTCCAAAATTTGTTTGGCTTCGGCTGTTTTATTTAAAAACAACAAAATTTGAATTAACTGCGTGTCGTAATGCGTTCCGTGGTTGTTTTTAGTGTTTTTTTCAAAAACGCCATTTTCACTGGTTTGCAACCAATACGCATAATCTGTAAACCATTTTCGCAAGGCTTGGCTGGTATTCGCATCCATTTGTTGGTTTAACTCTAAAATTTCAATTGCTGTTAGCACCTTAGTAACATCTGCAAATTCAATAATTCCAATTCCTCTACCTGCATTTTCACCTGGTACGCCTTGAGCAAAATTGAGGTTAGGATTCATCTTGGTATCTTCGTTAACAAACCACACTTGAATTAATTCTAGCACTTTAGTAGCATACTGTTTTTTATTCGAAAAGAAATAGGCTAAGGCCAAAGATTCTGTACTGTTGAACATTTTTTGCTTGGTTTCAAAATCAGTACTTCCTTCTCTAGTTAAGGGGTTGACTTTTCCATCTTTTCGTATCCATGGCAAGCCATCAGGTTTTGCAGGATCAGGCCACCAATATGGGCCAATCGAATAATAATCGTGCTTATCGCCACTGGCAGGGGTTTGTGTTTTTTGCATAACTGAATAAGGAGGGCGTTTACAAATACTATCTGCATTTGCAATTAGCTTGTTGTATATAGCATTATAAGGAGTCTTTTGGAGTCTTTCTTTTACTCTAAAAAAAGCCGTATAATCTACTAACGAGTAACTTGAAATTTGACTTTTCTCAATGGTTTTAATTTTATTTTGAGCTTTTAAATTAGAGCTAAAAAACAAGACCAATACCCCATATATAATTGCTTTTTTCAACTTTCTACAATTTTTAAGGTTATTTATTTTCTGAATTAAAAAGCTTCGTAGTGGCTATTTTCAAAAAAATCATCCTGTCTTTATGAAGAAAGACAAGATGATTTTGAAAACTAAACAAACTAAAAAACTATCAATTATTAAAAAATACTTTCTAACAATTAATTTTAAACTAACTATTCAATGAATTAGTACAAATTCATCTATCAACAAAAGTACCCATCATTTTTTTGTTTTCTGTCCTGTATTATCCCGTGATCGAAAATTACCATAGAAGATCACTCAAAACCTCCTATCCTTTTTCAGTACATTAGCATTAATTAAACCGTTTATTCAATACTTAACACTTTTTGACCAGTTATCATTAACCTATCTTCTGTCGTTGATACAAACTTTTGTGAGTAATTATTATACTTTTAAAAGTGAATTATTCTCTAAAATTTATTTTTTGCATTTCGGATATCAACTGACCGTCTTCGGAAAATCCTTCGATGACTACCTGAATTTCATTTTGTTCTTCTCTTGGGAATTTAATTTGGTAATTCGGTGTCTCGTCTATGATAACTGATGGAGTCCAATTTAAGGTTCCAAAAAGTATGTATTCTTTTAAATTATCGAAATAAGCATTTTTAAAAGGAATTGCATAAGCATACCCTTTGGTAACCATAAAAAGATTGTGTTTGATTTTGTAGCCCCCACTGCGCACAGCACCTTTCTTTAAGAAAATATCAATTACAGAGCTGGTACCCATAAATCGTGCATTGTGTTTATCGATGTAAATTTCCTCTACATCTGAAAGAAAGACAGAGTACAATTCACTCAAATCGGAAATTCGATTGTTATCGATTCGAAAAGCTGGGGTGACTCCTTTATTTAATCCTGAGCGGTCTTTTACAAAAGGATCTCCAGTTTCATTATCAACGCCTGTACTATACCCTTTTTCATTTAAAAAATCGAAAACCGTACCGTACTGCTCGTCTATTTTAAAACCCGTTGCCGTATTGCTAACTAAATCTTTATTAATAAATAGTTTCTTAGTATCTAAAACAATAGATAAACCCGTCAATTCTATAGCATTTTTATTAAATACAAATTTCTCTTCTGGTTGATTTTGAACCGTCGGACAAACTGCTTTTTCATATTTAAAGGGATATATAAAATTGCTCTCGTTGTTTTCTACACGTGCTTCTATCCTAGAATATTTAGAACTACCATTAGCATTCGCTACCTGAAAAACAAACACAGTAGAATCTTGGGCGAAAAAATTCTCGTATTTAAAGTTGCCGTTGGCGTTGATTACTGTTTCCTCAAATACATCTTTTTTTGTAGATATAAGCGTTAGTTTGCCTTTAGATTTTAAATTAGCGTTTGTCTCAACTTTCCCGCTGACAGTTACTCCTTTATTGAAAGGATAGCTAATTTTTGGTGTTTTTGACTTTATATCATCCCATGAAAATTTATTTTGATTTTGATTAAGCATCAAAGCTTCTATATCTTGTTTTCTATTTTCGTTTCTTGGATCAAAATAAAAGTAATTGTTTACTTCTGGTTTTATCAAGAAATTATTTAGATAAAAAGTACCCAATATCGATTTCTCTTCATTTTTACAAAGACTTTTTTCTGGAAGAATACTGATGCTTATATTCGCTTTTTTTAAATCCGAATTCCCATAAATAACCACGCTATCCTTTGTCGTTCTTTTAGAATGAATAGCAGTTGTGATTTTTTCACTTCTAAAGTGGTAAAATAATTTTTGAGTGACTTGATTTAAGTTTTCATCCAATAAACGAATAGAATTGACTCCATTGGAAATATTCTGTTTGTCAAAAAACAACGTATGCTCTAATTCATTGTTCGCAAAGGTAAATTCTTTAAGAACCATCTTTTCGTTTTGATGGATCAATAAAGTGTATTTTTTGTTTGTAAAGAGTTTCAGTCCTTTCTCATTTGTTTTAACCACAATGGCTAATTTGTTTTTAGGCAGATTGTTATTGCAGCTAATGGCTATTCCAGTATCGTTAACAGCTGGTAAAGGTTCATTGATTTGTAGGTTTTCATTTTTGATTTTCAAAAAATAGGTTTCACTTTTATCAGCAATAAAGGTAAAATAGCCATTCCCTACTTTGTTGGTATTAAATCGCGCCACCTCTTTTGATTTAGAACCCCATATAACAACATCGTTTACTTGAAGTCCTTTTTGATTACAATCGGTGATTTTGACCCCCACAGTATTATAAATTCCATCAATAATAACTGATGATTCGGGAGTAAAAGTAATTTTTGCAGTACTCCATACTGGAGTTTTTGACTTTATTACATAAGGCTCATCCCGATTTATAATTTCTACTGTTTGAATAAAAGAATAATCTTCATTAAAGTTATTCATCCAATTAGTATAAAACTGAAAATGATACAATCCTGATTTGAATGACTCATTCAATTGAATGGCCCCTGAAAAAGTACCATTACTAGCATACAGTAATTGCTTTTTTACCACTTGATTATTACTATCATAAATAACTACATTAACATTTGTGGTATTCGTATTTGGTGCCTCATTATTCTTACTCCATACATACCCTTTAAATCCTACTATTTCATTAGTAACATAAACTTCTTTATTGAATTGTACATGAATAGTTTCCCTATCTAACTTAAAATAAGTATCCAGTAAGTTTACGACTTTCTGAGAGTTGGTAACATTAGTTTTTGCTTGTGAAAAAGCTACAGCACAATACAAAAAACAATAAAAATAAATATTGATTTTCATGGTATTCGGTTTAGGCATTTGTTGGTAACTATGTTAGTCTTTTTGTTTTTTCTTACCAAAAATATCCTAACAAACCAATTAAAGTGTCCTGTTCTGTCAGGTTTTATTTGCTTTCATTTTTCATCCTATTAGGAATAACGAATTAGCTTTTCCAAAGTCTCATCATAGAACAATCAATTAAATTTTCATTAGTAGATTTCCATACGCTATTTCATCTGTTTTTTAAATTCTTCTTCAATAACTGTAAAATCTTTTTTAGTAGCATATTCAATTGCTTGTATTGAAGTTTTACCTTGTTTTATTTTTTGCAAAATCATTTCAACAGCATTAGGGTATTTCATAAACAGAAAACACACAAAAGAGTAGGAAACCGTATAAGAATACCCTTCCTCAGTTCCATTAACGGCATGCCATTCCCCATGATTTAATCCTAAAAAAGCTCTTAAATTCAATTTGTTTTGACTTATATACTCTTTCATTTTTAGGAATTTATAGCCTTGTATGCTTGGGGTAACTCCTTCTTTACTGACTTCAAAACACTCAAAAAGTTCCGACATACCTTCGTTTATCCAGGCTGGAACATTCGGTACTACTTGATGTATCAATGCGTGTTGCATCTCATGATAGATGGTTTTAACGTAACTGCTTCTGGTTTTATCAACGTAGGCCTTATTTGTTGTTGATTGATAAAACCCAGCTGTTTTATATTTTGCATTTGTATGATGTGATAGCGCTAGATAATCCTTATGTTTTCCTATAAGGTCAATGTTTACAATGGCAGGTTCAAAATCAAATACTCTTTTATAAAAATTGATTTGATATTGAGCCATTAGTTCAACCAATTCTTTTTCTTGATTCGATCAATTACAATTGATAGCATTTATAACGGTATGTTGCCCAAAACTACTGGTGTAGATTCCTAAAACAAATAGACAAAGTTTGTATTTATTCATATATTTTAAAAAAAAACTTCAAACAACTTATTGAATTAAGATATCAAATCAGCTGTTTGAAGGTGTACTTTTAGTTCATAAATTAGTTAGCGAACGTATTAGTTCGATTATTTTACTACTAATTTAGAACTAAATCTTTTATTTTGGTTGTCAACAAATTCCACAATATACACTCCCGCTTTCATGTTATGCGCTTCTGTATTTAGCAAAAGTGACCCTTGACCTGAGTTGTTTTGATACACTTTTTTACCTAACATATCATAAATCGTTAGTTTTTTCCAAGATGTCTCATTTATTTGAATTTTAAATACTCCTTTTGCAGGATTTGGAATGATTTCAATTCCATTACTTTTATCAAAAGAAGAAACCGCTAAACTAACATCCTTAACTTCCAAAAGTCCTTTTTTATCCGTATCCCCTGTAAGAGCGTAGTTTTCAAAATTAAGTTGTGTTCCTTCACCAATATAAAGCGTAACATCTTTTTTATCGGTCTTTACTTCTGTACGAACAATAGCAAAACGACCGTTAAAATTCAAATTGAATTGAGGAAGACTAATATTTTCAGTGTTAGTTTCATTACATATAATATAATCTGTGGTTTCTCTATCGACCAATTTACTTTTTACAATGGCTCCCACAACTTTACTATTAACCGTAATATTCTCCACTGATTGTACCGTTGCAGTGGCATTAGAAGAAGGTTCGAATACAGAGATAAACGGCCTGTTCCATGCCTCACCTGTTTGTCGAACGGCTATGATTTGCGTTTTCTTACTTACATATCCATTTTTAGCCTCGTAGGTAGCTGGCCCTAGCGCTTTCGTATATTCTCTTGTTACACCAGCAGGCATTAGCATGTGCATGTATTTATTCGTTGTAGTAAGGTCAAAACGAATTTTAACGGCATCGCTAATTCCTGTTGTTGACTGAGTGTTTTCAAATTGCAACCAGCCTGGCGATTGTTGCGTATCGTTCACCACAACTTGGTATTTTGTAGTCGGTGTAACCACAAGAGTATTATTGGAAGCATCTTTAAGACTGGTTGCATCTCCAATATTATGGTAGATATAATCATGAAAATTATTTGTTCCTAATGATTTTGAACGGAATAGATCAAAATAATACCCTGAGGTAGCACTGGTACGAATCGTACTTAGGGTACGTTGTTGGTCACAATTGTTAACATTATCATCCATAAACTGAGTCGCAAAACTAAAATTAGTACTCAAAGGATTCTCTAAATGTTTCGGTTCTGACGCTATATTTATAACAGGATCTTGGTATAAAAATTTGTCATTCCCCCAAGCACCCGTTTTAGAAGTCCCACGAGAAGTACCGTTTACAATAACGGTATTGTTACCAGCATATTTGTTAAAATACCCTTGAAAAGGCAAAGTTTGTCTTTCTGCTAACGAAGGAGGCAAGCCGCCGTTTGCAGCCATAACGTCACCCGCTCCATACAATTCCATCGAAATTCCGGCACAATGTGCATGCACATAATGAGCACCCCCAATGATGCCACACAAACCATATTCCGTATTATTCGCTGTAACATAGTTACGTTGCAAGGCTACCCCCGCGTGATTAATTATAACTGTTGGTTTATAATCAAATGCTACAACAGAAGTATTAGGTAGTGGCTCACCCCAAAAAAGATCCAAAGCAACATAATTCTCAAAACCTGTAGCAGGAACACTTGTATTATACCCATTTGTGGTAGGAAAACTTTGTTTTAATGCTATTTCTGCCTGTGATTGTATATTAGCATAACCGCGTCTTTTTGCAAAATTCAACGCGTATCGACTAATTTCGTCCGTACCATCACTGGTTCTATGTGAATCACCGTAACGCACAAAGGTTCTATTAGGAAGCCTTAGATTTTCCATTAAAGAAGCACTTTCAAAAAGTTTTATATTATTGGCACCTGCATTCAGTTGCGGTTTCACTCTGTCAACCAAATTTAATATCAATTGAACATTAGGCATAAACCCATAACTTACCGATTCAGGCCAAAGCGCTTGTTCCGTGAACATTTTTAGGATGGTTTTGGTAAAAGAATTTTGACGCTTGGTACCACGATCCCAAAAAAGTGTGAACATACGTTCTCTTTCGGTATCATCTTCAACGCATAATATAGAAAATAACGAACCTGGTGCTGTCAATACGGGATGATTTGACACAACACTTCCTTGTGTATCCAAGCCTCCTGATTCTTTTAAGGTATTTCCAGCAATGTTTCTAATCACCGTTTGCGCTCGGGCATGGTCATACGGAACACGGGTGTTTGTAGCCTTGTTATAAACCGTTATTCCTGGCGTTTTTAGATAATTATAAACAAAATCATAAGCGACAGCCAATTGCGCATAAGTAGTACGAGGATCGTAAAAATAGTTTCCACTAATAGTTGTTGTGGCGAGTGTACGAGTCGATAAATTATCAAAATAATAATTCAAAATATCAGCCGAAAAACTGGCGTACTTGACATCCTCAGTAATATAATACAGCATAGCCGAATAGGCCGCTGTAGATAATACTTTCCCGTGAGCTGAAGTGTAAGGAGAAGCATAGGCTTCTGAATTTGCATCATTAGCAGGAAAAAAATCTACCGTACTAAAGATTGCAGCGGGATTAGTAGTATGTGTGGTAATTTTAGGATCAACGTTTGATTTCATTGAATTCACCATACTATTAGCCCAAGAGTTGTTACTTATTTTACTCAATATTTGTGGACGCTCTGCTGCTGTTGCATAAATTGTAGGATGCTGTAAACTCTGTGCAATTGACGGTAGAGATAGAATAACAATTAAAAAAACAGTTATTCTAATTTTGACATTTGGATTCATATGTGTAAATTTTAATTTTTAAGCGGTCACATATGTTATCGCCTTTTTACTCATTGGTGTTTGCTTGCGCAAACTTCTAGTTAATGGCGATTTCATAATTCTAATTAGTTTTTGGATAGTTTTTGGTTAAAAAAAAGCATTTGCCCATGAATTTTTAATTACAAATGGACAAACTAATTCTTTCCGTTGATTTATAGACGACGCATTTTGTTTATAGCACATAACAAACTAAAAAACAACACTTTTCATCCTTTAAATTCAACCAACCAAAATTATCATCAAACAATTATTCCTATATCCTGCTCTATCCTGTAATCGTATCAAAATCAGTAAAAAAAACAATTAACCTAGAAATTGGAACACAGATATCACAGATCTTATGAATTTACACAGATTGTTTTTTTTTTTATTATCATATAATATCCAATCTTTCGGAATCTGCTTGAAAAAGCCAATAAAATCCTCAAGCGGATTTTCAGATTAACAACAAAAAAAACCGAACCTTTTTAAAGAAAGTTCGGTTTATATATAAAAAAAATTAAATCCTATCTAGGCTTTGATACTCTAATTTACTCAGCACTTCCTGCTTCGTTTCTCCCTTTGTCATTTTGAGGATACGAAGATCGAAGTTGTAATGGATATTGTTTTTCTAACAACAATTTCATTCGCTTAACCTCTTTAGCGTTTTTATTATTCTTTGCAAGGTTCTCGACACGTACCATATAATTTTCTTTACAAGTATAAAGTTCACTATCAATTGTTTTTTGTGCTTTGTTGTCCCACCATTCCGTGTATCTCCAAGTTCCATCGGTACAGGTGAAACCCATGATATTTTTACCTCTAGGAAATACGCTATAAGCTCCTTGACTCCACTTAAGATTAGGGTTATTTACCAATGGTAAAAGGCTTTTTCCTTCTAAGGGATGCGTTTTAAGTCCACAAGCGTCGGCAAGTGTAGGGAATAAATCCAAATTTTCAACTAAAGCATTAGATTTAGCATTGGTCACTCTGTTTTTATAGCCAGTTTCTCTGCTAATAATTAAAGGTACATTTACATCGAGTTCAAAATTACTGTGTTTGCACCAAGCACCGTATTCGCCTAGTTTCCAGCCGTGGTCGCTCATAAAAACGACAATCGTATTCTTGCGCAAGTCTAGTTGCTCCAAAGCCTTCATCACCTTACCTACCTGTGCATCGGTGTAACTCACGCTCGCATGGTAGCCATGTATCAATGTTTTGGTCATTTCATCATCCAAAACGCCTTCCTGTGGTATGCCATAATACCCACGCAATTCGCCCCAATTGGTCAATGCTAATTTATACATATCCTTTGGTTCTTCTTTTGAAGGGACTTTAAAATCTTCTTTATTGTATAAATCCCAATATTTTTTTGGCACATTAAAAGGCAAATGGGGTTTGGTCAGTCCTACCACCATCATAAACTTATCGTTTTTCAACTTTTGAAGTGTTTCAATTGCATTTTTTACCGCACGACCGTCTTTATAAGCTTCATCTTCTACCTCTTCACATTCATACGCTGGCCCATTACTTCCTTTTCCAGATTTTTTTAAACGTTCAATTAAAGCTAGGTTTTCGGGCTTTACCCAAGAATTGCTTTCTTTCGGAAACAAAATACTCCAACTATCTTTATCGTCAAAACCGTGATGGTACACCTTCCCTACACTGACTGTCTGGTACCCATTGGCTTTAAAAAATTGAGGCAAAGTAACCACCTCTTTATGAACAGAACGAAACGAAGTAAACAACGAATAAATCCCGAAAGTTTCAGGGCGCAAACCTGACAACAAACTCATTCGAGAAGGCGCACATAGGGCTTGCTGTGCATAGGCCTTTTGAAACAACACCCCCTCTTTGGCCAAGGCGTCAATATTAGGACTTTTTACTATTGGATTGCCATAACAACCTAATTCGGTGCGCAAATCATCAACTAAAAAAACCACAACATTCGGTTTTTCTTGAGCCATCATACCCAAAGTACAACCTAGATAGGTCATGACAACCAAAACTCTTTTTTTTATATTATTAATCATACTGTTATTTCTTTTCTTTTTTATCTAAATAATTATGCAATAATGCCTTCACATCTTCTACTTTTCCTTCTTTCAAACCGCCATTGGTTGCTCCTGTAATCCAATACAATACCATCCCCGCATCTGAACAATCCCAATAGCCTTTTTGAAATTTGACCACATTATCAATCTCAGCCATTTTTCCCATTAACCACACAAATTGCATGCGGTCATCAGGGTGATTCTTAGCCCAATCCCATTGTGATTCTGTTACTTTTAGATAGGTATTTTGGTCTGGAATACGCACTTCTTCTACTCCAAAATCCAGAATTTGCTTCCATTTGTAAAAATCCCCAGCATCATCGTTCGCTGGATGATGGGTAATCACTTTAACAAATTTGTGTTTTTCTTTTGGCGTAGCATCCAACGCAAAACCGATGATATCAGGTTCCCCGGCTTCAATTATCCATAACGGATTATCAGCAGTAGAAGCATTAATAGCTTTACTTAAATCTTTGATTGTTTGATCCAATTGCCATTTGGCGTCCCAAAAAGTGATATGTTCAAAACCACCCCAACGTCTGGCAGTTCCATCACAAGCGGTTTGCATCATGGCATGTCTTTCTTTTTCTGCGGCTTCCGAAATTCGATCTACTCGTACCAAATCACAACTATGAGAATAATGCACTAACCGATCTGTCAAAGCTGTCGCTTTCAATAAAGCCAAGGTGATGGCTGTTCCTCCAAGGTCGTCTGGGTCAGGTGAATTTCCATCGGCTACAATAGCGATACGTCCCTTTGGAGCTTTTATAGATTGTGCCGACACCAAAGTCGAACTCATTAGCACACCTAATACGAGCAATATTATTTTGTTCATTTGAAATACTTTTTTATTGTTACAAAAAAATTTATTTTCTTTTGAGAATTTCAACCTTTACTTTTGGTCAGTAGGCACGTAATGAATATCATTGGTCAGGATAAATTTGTCCATTTCAAAACCATCTTCACGCATACTGAATTGTATGTCGTGAATCCCTACTTGGTCAATGTCTAAATAAATTTCGTGAGGAAGACCGCAATGCACTTCTTTAGTACGTTGCTTGCTTTCCCAAGTCCATTTTCCTTTTCCATCACACCATTGCATTCTTTTACCATGCTCTGGCCATTGCCCGTTGATTCCAACATGCACGCCGTTGTCTTCACTACCCGTAGAGAAGGCTCTAGCCCATACATAATAGCGACCGGGAGTATTTATTTTTACCTTGTAATGCACCACAGCCATTTTCCCCGCTTGATCGGTAAAATTTTTATCTCGTTCTAATGGATCATCGTGAGTGACTCTTTCATCTGGCAAGATTTCAATATAAGCCTTTTGGCTTGCATTTTCAATATGTTTGTCGTCATCATCACGACCAACCTTAGGGGTTTCGGTTATCGAGGTGCGATACCATTGCCTCACATCCGTATTTGATTGTTTGTAAAAAGCTTCTGCTTCTACAGCAACAAGTCCGTTTTTTTCTTCAAAAACAATTGTTTGATTTTTAATTGGTTCGTTTAATTTAGTTGTTTGCGCATGGGACATACTCCCAAATAAGGACAATACAGCTACTAATCTAAGGCAAGAGTTATTAATCACAGGAGTATTTATTTTTTGTAAAATATTTTCTAAAAATAAGGATTCTTATAGAAAACGCTGTCCTGTTTTGTCAGCCTTAAAAATGAAACGCAATCCGTTGGGTGCAATTGGTTTTTGATGATAATTTTTCGTCAGTTCGAGTGATTTTCGATAGAAAATTGTATCGAGAACAAGAAAAATTTCATTAAAAACGGTTCTCGATACACGTCACTTCGAGTGCGAAGCGTATCGAGAAGTTTTGTTCCGTTTTACTGCATAAAAAATACTCGAACTGACGTTTTTAATCATTACACCCAACGGGTTTTTATAATATAAATCTAATTAATTTAAAAAATCTGGTTGTTATTTATATGCTAATCATATTTTTTTATAAAAGGTTTTTCTTACTACATTTACAGCAACTAAAATAGCTTTTATGAGCAAAAATTATAAAATTAATACTTGTTCTTATTAAATTTTAAAAGTTGTTTGAAATAGTAATTTAGGTTTAATGACAACGAAACACACGAAAGGGTTCATGATACTGGACCAAGTTTACATAATACACCTGTTTATGATTCTAATTTGAATCAAACAGAACAAAACCGAATTAAATATATTAGAGATTCTGAAGTTACTAACACTGAACGCGAAGGAAACCAACCTAAAGGCAAACCTTGTAACAAATAAAAAATATGAAAAAATATATAATATTCCTAAGTATAATCTTTACGTCTTGCTCAATAGTTAAAATAGAAGAACAAATAGTAACTGATTTTTTTATTGAAAAAAAATTAAGAAACATTCCTCATTTAAATCAATCATTCTTAATCAATGAAGCTAGTTCGTACAAAAACCCATTGGAATATTACGAAAAGGCTTTTGAAAACAAGAGTTTAGATATAGGTGATCAAAAATTTTCAACAGTTCCTCAAAAAAATAATTATTGGCCGATAAATTTGGATGAAATCAAAGTATTGAAACATAAAATAAAAAAAGACAGCTTAGGATATTATTGGAAAACTAAAAATTTTAAATCTCTTGAAGTTCCAATAATAACAAAAAAAGAACTATTAGACAAAGCAAAAAACGGACAAATCCCCATTGGTTCTATAGGACATATAATATCAAAACCTATATTGAGTATAAATAAGAAATATGCGTTTTTAACTTATTCAGGCGTTTTTTGCACAGGAGGTATCCCTGAAGAAATGGTTTTAATGGAACTCAAAAATAAGAATTGGAAAATTATTACTCGGTTTTATATGAATTTATGAATCACGAACCGCTACCGCACGAATCCTTTCGTGTGGTACGTTAAACTTGAGTAATAATTTTACAATTTAAATCTAGGTAATTTTAAAAAATCTGGTTAGTATTTATTTACTAATCAGATTTTTCCATAAAAGGTTTTTCTTACTATATTTACGGTTGTTAAAAACAGTTACAACCACTATTAATAATAACAAAGCCAAACGAAAGAATTCGTGCGGCATCGGGGGATTAACCAAAAATATTAAAGAAATGAGAAATACAATTATTATACTATTTATTATATTAATTTATGGTTGTGCTTGTAACAAAAGAGATAACTTAGAAAAAATTAAACTAGAAAATAAACAAACATTAAAAGACTTTAAAAGAGATACGTTATTGTATGTGCAAACTAAAATTTTAGATAGAAAAGAGCATTACATTGGTAAAAAATTCGAAGTATTACTGAGTGATTTGAATATCCCAGTAAAACATTTCTTATATTCTCCAGATTTCAATAATATTAAAAGGGTAAGTTCGACCATTTTTGAAATTTATAATGGTTATGAAACATCTAATAAATTAGAAAAAGGAGAGATTCCAGTAAATATCATAATAGCTTGGCAAACTCCATTAGTTGCGGATGAGTTAGAGAAATTAATAATTGATCGTACTAAACGAGGAGAATGGACACCTGAAAAGGAGGCTTATTTTAAAAACCAAATTGTAGGCGACGTACTTACAACAAAGTATAATCTTGACAAATACAAGAAAAAATAACTCAACAGGCTAGGATATGTCCCGCTGGACATTGGTATAGAGGTTCCATACCCCTACTTAACCCCAGACGGTCAAGTGAATGCATTAGAACCACATCCTTATGACTACATCCCTTGGACTTTTGAAATCACCTATCAAAACCCAAATTATCCCGAAAATTAATCTAAAAACACATACGATATGATAAAGCATAGAGCAATTATTATTTATTTATCACTTGTGAGCTTGTTTTTATACATGGACTCAAAATCTTATTATTATGGCTTCGGTTACGGGATTTTAAGTTCTAAAGTTCCAGAAAGATTTACCATGCATTTCGGCGGATCTGACCTTGGTAATATTGGAGTTATTATAGAAGAAAACTTTATGAATCTAATGATTTTTTTTAAAGGTCGATCAGTTGAAATTACTGATAAGAAAGAAAAGGTTTTCATTAAAGATTTTGATGGATACTGGTTTAACAACAAACTTATCATAGTAAAATTTAAAGATAATGATAACAAACAACGCTTTCTTAAAATATACGAGGAAGTTACTAATGACCTTCATCCTAAAATAAATATTGAAGAGATGAAATATGCGCCATTAGATCATAACGATTTAAAGTACATAGATTTGAATTTAGATTTGAATTATTTAAAAAGATATAGATTATTTAAAAATCTACTCGGTTTTATTTTAATAATAGTAACATTTTTTAAAGCTAAAAGAATTTATAACAATTCATAACCCTATTCGCTCGGTTATTTTATCAGTACCCATAAGTTAATCAACAAAACTACAACCCTAAAAAGTTGTAGTTTTTCTTGTTTTACAACCCTGCTAGAGTTTTGAACTCTAGCAGGGTTTTGCGTAAAAAAAATACTATTATATCGCAACAAGCCGACACCATCAACTTTAAGGCTACGATTAATGACAAAACCATACAGTTCAAAGACACCAAAATAGACCGTGCCATAAACCGTAAAACCAGCCTAGAACAATTCAGTTAATGCAGCATACTATTTGTAAATAAGGCCTTGACTAGGGCACTAAATCCTTTATTTTCAACCTTTAAAACTAAATTCAATTGAACAAAACACTTGCATTGTTATTTAAGTCCATTCAATTCTATTGGCTTACTTGTTTTGTATCCTATACGATGAGCCATTACGCTCAATTCAGTCCCTTTAGCTAAAGTAACTGGTTTTTGATAAATAGTCCAACTTTTAGGCCAAGACCCATTTTTGTTTTTGATTTTATAGCCAATTGAAGCTCCAGCCGTTTCACAACTAATAACTAATTTTCCCTGATTATAGGAAATAATTGGTTTGGCCGTTTGAGGTTGGTTCTCTTTTCCGTTCCACAATTTACGGATGAGTGCTGCCTCAGGCAATTTAGGGTCGTCATGGATTTCTTCGAGCCAACGATTCATTTCTGTTCGCAGCTCTTGTAGTTTTGAAGCGTATTTAGGGTTTGACGCTAGATTAACTAATTCATGAGGATCTGCTTTGCAATCAAATAATTCTTCCGTTGGTTTCGATTTTCTAAACCATTGATCTTGAATTGCATTTAATTTTCCTTCTTTGTGCAGTCGCAATAATTCTTGCATTGTTGGAATTTGTTCTCTATAGGCTAATGGCAAATAATACCCTTGTTCTGGTCTATAATTTCGAATGTATTTGAATTGCTTATCACGAACCGCTCTAATAACATCTGTTACTTCATCAAAACGATCTGCTGCAGCGTGTATGTACTTGCGTTCTACTTTTACTTTGTTATTGCCTGCAAAAGCTTGTCCTTGCATATAGCTAGGTGCTTTATCGCCAATCATTGAAAGCAAAGTAGGAGCAAAATCTACAAAACTAATTAATTGATTGTCCTTTGTACCCGCTTTTTGTTTGTTGGGATAGCGAATAATCATAGGTGTATTTAAACCCGAATCATAAATCAAACGTTTTCCTCTAGGTAATGGCCCACCGTGGTCACTATAAAAAACGATAATGGTTTTTTCGAGTAAACCATCGTCTTCCAATTGCTTTAAAACAGCACCTATTTGCTTGTCTGTTTCGGCAATGTTGTTGTATAATTTCCACATATCTCTACGTACCACCGCATTGTCTGGCAAATAAGGCGGAATTTTAAATTTTGTGTGTTTAGGTAGATGTACTGGAGTTTCGGCTTCGGTCATTCTATTTTTAGCATCAGGAAGTCCGTTTTGCTTCCAAACGTAGGAGGTGTCCCCCTCGTGATAATGTCTAGTCTCTATTTGTCTAAAGCCATAAGGTTCAAACAAGCCCGATTCATGCGTTTCTGTAAAGTTAAAAACAGAAAAAAAAGGCTGGTTTACGCCTCTGTTTCTCCAGTGCGCATAGTCGCTACTTTCATCCCAAGCCGTTTGAGGTGGATTAAATTGATAATCTTCTTTATAATTATTCGAACAATAATACCCTTTCATTCTAAGCAATTCGCTTATCATTTTTACTTGTGGTGGTGGTACCGCTTCATAGGGTGGCAATCCTGTTTCTTTCATATTCGAATTGGTTCGCATATTATTAGCACCAATACCTGAGGGATACATTCCTGTAGCGATTGCAGCTCTACTTGGCGAACATACTCCCGAAGTTGAATATAAATTAGTATAAACTACTCCTTCTTTAGCCAATCGGCTTAAATTGGGGGTTACAATAGTGGAGTCTCCAAAAGAGGGCAAGTAAGGACCAATATCTTCTGTAACCAGCCATAAGATATTAGGACGATTAGGAGAATTTAAATTCACATCATCTCCTTGGGATAGCCTATCCGATTTCTTAAGAATTTGACACGAAAACAACAACAATCCTACTAATAGAAATAAATAAAAAGTCCTGTTTTTCAATAATTCAAATCTCTTTTTCATATGTATTATATTTATCTCTATCTATAGTGAACTAATTTAAAAAATCTATAGATTAGCTTTAGCTTATCTAAAAATATTATCGCTTCGCTTTAGGTCCATCATAATCATATTGGAACCAATCGACATCAATATATCCAGCATCTTCTTTTTCATTCCAACTAAAGAACCCTAGGCGATCGCCTGTCCATTTTCCAAATTCAATGGTAAAAGTTGGCCCAAAGGATGTGAATTTCTTACCATCCAAACTATACTCATAGGTAGCTTGATTGCTATTATTTGAGGTTCTCACATACAAATCTTTCCCTTTTATTTCGGGTCCCATTGTTTTTTTTGCCATTGCATTCATATAAAAAAGGTTCTTTTTCCCGTTTTCATCAACTTGAATACCTAATAAATTATATACACCACCATATCGAACAAAACCAGCTAGTTGATGCGGTTGCATGCCTGCAATATCGAATTTTGCAACAGCAGTACCGGTTGTAATCCCCATAATACGTTGACTTAGGGTATTGCAAGCTCTCCAGAAATCAGAATCAGAACTATCATTATTAGTCCATTCGTTTTGATTAGGCCCATAGCCTTTTTTATTGGGCAATACTTTGCTTGCTTTCAAACGCAACCAACCCTTTCTTTCGGTTAATGACCAATGGGTGTTTCTAGGGTTATGATTCCACTCCCATTGTGAACCTAGTTTAGACGATGAAAAATCGTCATCAGAACTTGGTGCCGAAACAGGATAGCCATTGATTGGTTTTTTGAAACGTTTTACAGGTTCTCCTATACCGTCCTTATCTTCATCAATACCAATTATAGGCCAACCGTCAATCCAAGTAACAGGAGCCAAACATTGAGGTCTCCCTTGAAAAGGAATGTCATCATTTTGAATTAACTGATGCATAAACCACCAAGATTTATCAGGGGCCTGCATTAAACCTCCTTGACTACAGCTGCGATTATTAAAAGCTGTTCCTTTTTCTAAAACCGTTTTCACCTCATAAGGCCCGTAAATGCTTTCTTTGGAACGCAATACAATTTGTTTTCTGTCGTTTTTTGGGTTTTTAACTCCTGGTTTTGTACTGGTATCTCCCATAGTCCATTGCGCTATAAAAATATACCAGGTACCGTCAATTTTATAGATTTTAGCCGCTTCGGCTCCCATTCCGGTGTACACTAATTTTCCTTTGTCTAGAATTTTAGTCCCATCCCAACTCATTTCGTAAATTCGATTCTCATTGCCTTCGATAATATTACTTGCTTTCTTTTGCTTTCCAGCAGTATTTACAATAACGTAAGCTTTATGTGTTTCTTCATCCCAAAACACTCCCGGATCATCTAATACTTCAGATTTAGGTAGCATTATTATTGGCTTGCTCCACGGCCCTTTAATATCTTTAGCGGTGGTAACCATTAATCCATGTTCGTAATCAATTTGGTAGCAATACCAAGTTCCTTCATGATAGGCTAAATCACCAGCCCAAACACCAAAAGAATAGCCGTTCATTCGATCCCAATTGTATTCTGGAGCCCATGACAAACTGCTAAATACATGCCCTACATTCGTCCAATTGACCATGTCTTTAGATTCTAATATAGGCATCCCAGGTGACATATGTTGCTTGGAAGTAATCATGTAGTAGGTATCACCCACTTGCTCAATATCAGAATCTGGATAATCCGCATTCAAAATAGGATTGATGTAGGTTCCGTCGCCTTGATCGCCCCAACTACCTATTTTGGCTTGACCTAGTTTATTTGACCTATTGGATTCTGGTTTGTCTGTGACCGATTTACATCCAAAACAAATGAGAATTATGAAAAGTGTAAATGATTTTAAAATATTCATCTATAAGAAATTAATTGTGTTTAAAACTGTTATACATTTCGACAAGCTCAATGCGACAAGCTCAATGCGACAAGCTAAATGTGACAATAGGCATAACGTTAACGGTTCATTTTTTCAGCCAACGGGTTAAAATTCTTTACTTGATTTTTGCCAAACTGAAGAAGGAACGCCATGTTTTTTCTTCAAATCATTGTATCTGCTGCGCAATTGCTCTAACTTCAATTTGTATTGAGGATTTTTAATTAAATCTTCTATTTCATGAGGATCGTGTTTGGTATCAAACATTTCTTCAAAACCTGTCTCCACATAATTGATGTATTTAAAATCGGGAGTAACCACAGCCTCTACTCTTGGTATTTGTGGTCCTCCTAGAAAATAATGTTGATAGAAAAATTCTTTTCTTGCGGGTATTTTATTCTGAATTACATCTATCAAATTAACGCCTGCCATTTCTTTTGGAACTGGAACTCCTGCCATAGAAAGTATCGTAGGGGCAATATCAATATTCAGTGCCATTTGCGGAGCGCGGTATTGCTTCACCTTGTCTGGTGAATTTGGATCATAAATTACAAGAGGAACTCTTATGGATTCTTCATGTCCATACCATTTTCCTTCCATGCCATGTTCTCCTAGGAGCATCCCGTTATCACCCATTAAAATAATAATGGTATTATCAGCAATGCCTAATTTTTCTAACTTCTTCATCATATCACCAAGAACATCATCTACACCTGTTATCAATCGATAGTAGTTCTTTACATTTTCTTGATACAATTCTGGTGTACCAAAAAGCCCTTTCCATCTTGCTCTACCAAAATTAGTTTCGGTTCTCAAAACATCTGGCAAGAGTTCCCAATATTTAGGATTTGCGGTTACAGGTTCTGGAATAGTCACGTCTTTATAATAGTCTTTGTATTTGGACTGAATCACATATTTAGGAGGATTACCATCCTGTTCGTGAGGCGCTTTAAAACTCACCGAAAGACAAAAGGGTTCTTTGTTAGCAAACTTTCCTAAAAATTCCTGAATAGAGGAATTAATCGTATCAGTATCATGAATAGGTTTTCCGTTTTTACCAATTGTTATATAATCGGGTTGTGCTTTCCCGCCTTCTTCTGTATCATAAACGTAATCAAAAGTTGCAAATGGAGGATGATGCCCAACACCGTATTTACCAATAAATCCTAATTTATAACCCGCTTCTTTTAAGAGATTGGGATATGATTTTTTAAAGGTTTCGGGTTTTAAATCTGTATTAAAATCGTGGATACCGTGTTTCGATTCGTATTGACCTGTGAGTAAACTGGCCCGACTTACACAACAAATGGATGTGGTAACATAAGCGTTTTGAAACAAAACCCCTTTATTGGCCAACTTATCCATATTAGGAGTTTGAATGATGGAGTTCCCCATTGCCCCCATAGCATCCCAACGCTGATCATCGGTCAATAGAAAAATAATATTGGGACGTTTTTTTTGCCCAATATTTTCTGAAGCAACCTTATTTTTAGCGACTTGTGCATGACTTATATTGGCTACAAAGCCAAATACAGCTAGGGCAAAACAACTAATACTTAAATATTTTTTCATACGTTTATTTTTAACATTTATCCAATTACTTATATCTGGAAACCATTTTATATTCAAAACCTATTTGTTATTTGGTTTCTTTCAATTCTATTATTTATTAGTTTGACCGCCTCTAAAATCCTATTTATTTTTTAAAACTTATTAAGGACAACCCGTTGGCTGTAATTAGTTTTTGATGATGTTTCTTCGTCAGTTCGAGTAAATTTTCAGAAAATGCGAATAGCTTTTTCAGAAAATTGTATCGAGAACATGAAAAATAGCAGCAAAAACGGTTCTCGACACACGTCACTTCGAGTGCAAAGCCTATCGAGAAGTTTTGTTCCGTTTCTCTCCACAAAAAACACTCGAACTGACGTTTTAAATAATTACACCCAATCCGTAAAGGATAAAAAAAACACAACTAACAACTAATTTTGAATTCATAAAAATCAAAATTTAACTAGAAAGCTAAAATAAATCAATTAAGCATAGGGTTTATCCTGTACTGTACTGGTTTTAAAACCGAAAAAAAAAGGCCGAAATAAAATATCTCGACCTTTTCAAAACAAAACTAAAACTAACTAACTTCTATATCCATTATTTGTTGGATCTGACTTCAATAAATTTGGATTTTGTTGCAATTCCTGTAATGGAATAGGCAACAATACATGCCATGGTCGTATGTTTTGTCCTGGATTCCAAAAACGATATTCTAGATTTTGCACTACATCTAATAAAATTCCCCATCTAATTAAATCGTATCTTCGCATACATTCTCCAGCTAGTTCCCACTTACGTTCGTCATAAATAGCTTTTCTAAATTGTTCTTGAGAAAGTCCTTTTATCGCTTCGGCTTCTAGTGGTGTTGTATAAGCACGATTTCTTATTTCTTTGATGTATTCATAAGCTGCTGTTGGATTTCCACCTGGACGCTCATTTTCACATTCTGCAGCCATTAATTTAACATCAGCTAAACGAAATACTAATCTATTGTCAGAGTGATTAAAACGAGGGGAAGAACTTAATGAAAGATTCATAAATTTAGCCATGTAAGGGAAGGCCAGTTCAAAACCTAAATAATTATCCATTATATTCAAAGGTCTTCTTAAATCATTCACCGGAAACTTAGCTGCAAAATCCTTAGATGCTATTTGTAAGCCCGTACCATTAAATGCTTCACCTTTAGCTGTTAGTGCAGCTGAAAGTGCAGCTCTTTGTGAAGTGTTTTTAGGTTCATCCCTTAATCTAGGATTAAACATACTAGGTCTCCAGTTCCCATTCCCAAAAATTGGATTCAGATTCCCATCAGCGTCTGCAACCCCTTCTTCAAATTGTCCTCTGATGTCTTTTGCAAAATCTAGAGACCAAATAACCTCCTTATTATACTCGTTGGCAGGATCAAAAACAGCAGCATAGGTTGGTAAAATTTCATGTCCTGATTGGTTGATGATCTCAATACATTTATCCAATCCTTTTTGCCATTGTTTTTGTTGCATGTAAATTTTAGCCATCACTACAGCAGCAGCCCATTTAGACGCACGGCCTCTTTGTGATGCTGGATAATTGGGTTTTAAATTGTCTTGTGCAAATTGTAAATCATCTAAAACGCCTGTCAAAATAGTTTCTTTAGGCGTTCGCCCTAATACTTTTATTTGATTTATGGTAAGATTTTGCGTGTAATATGGTGCCGCCCCCCATAAATTGGTTATATGCCAATAGGCTAATCCTCGTAAAAAACGAGCTTCAGCTATCACTTCGGTTTGAACATTTGTTGCAATTGCTTTATTCCCTCCAACTCTATCAATAATGATATTAGTATTCAAAACTACTTTATACAAATCTTTCCATGTATCCGACACACTCATTTTTTGAATAGACACATCGGCTAAGGCTTCATTCATGGTATAATTCCCTATGGGTTGTACAAAGTCTGCCACACGATTAGGCTCAATAATATCTGCCCCATTATCATAAAAATGATCAAAACCTACTTGTCCATATAAGGAGTTGTTTTTATAAATAGCGTACACCCCATTTATTGCCTGACGCGCATCTGATTCTGAAGCAAAAAAGTTTTCTGGTGCTATAATATCTCGGGGAACCTCTTCCAAAAATGATTCACAACTAAAACAAGAGCAAATCATGAGAAAAAGCACTACATATATATTTATTGTTTTCATACGTTTTATAATTTAAAAAGTTACATTAAGTCCAAGTGTTAAAACTTTTGCATTAGGGTATTCCCCATTAGAAAATCCTTGAGCAATATTTCCTAATCCATCTTTGCCAAATCTGCTAGTCTCTGGGTCAATCAACCTAAAATTTGACAGTAATAGTAAATTAGTTCCTGAAACATAAACCGACATGTTTTTAACATCTTTAAGTCCCATTTTCTCCACGGGAAAATTATAAGCTAATTTTACATTTTTGAGACGCAAGTGAGATCCATCCTCAACATCCATAGAATTACTTGGTATAGCCGTTACCCCATCTGAACCTGCTCGGGGAATATTTGATGTAGGATTATCTGGTGTCCATCTATTTACCACTTCGGCATATTTGGCAGCTTCACCTCTAGTAAAATAGCCTACTTTAGTTCTAAGATTATACACTTCATTCCCAACTGTACCTTGAAAATAAAAACTCAAATCAAAATTTTTGTACGATATATTATTTTCAAAACCAAAAATCAAATCTGGAAACGGACTACCTAAGACCACATTATCTGCATTAGATATAATCCCATCTTTATTTAAGTCTTCAAATTTTGGCCCTCCTACTACTTGAGTTCCAGAAGCCAAACCTGATTCATCAATTTCTTGTTGGCTTTTCCAAGTACCTAAATAACGAACTCCTGTAAATACTGGAACAGTTTCCCCTTTTATTATGCGTAAATTTCCTGAGCCCAAAATTTGATCCACCACTACATCAATATATTCTTTACCTCCAAGGTCGAGTACCTTATTCTTGTTCGATGACAAGGTCAAAGTAGAATTCCAGTTAAAATTAGAATTTCGAACATTCGTTGACTTTACCAAAAACTCCCATCCTTTATTCTGCAATGCCCCTACATTTTGTAACTGACTCGTAAAACCAGTTTGTCTTGGGATGGTAACATCTAGTAATAAATCGGTCGTTTTTTTATAATAATAATTGAACTCTGTAAATAGTCTTCCTTTTAAAAATGAGGCTTCCAATGCCACATCGAAAGAAGTCGTAGTTTCCCAACTTAAATTTGAATTTTCGGGTCTCCCTAAAGTTAAACCCGGCTGTTGTATCCCATTTAATGTCGTATTAGCTTCCACTAAAATAGCTTTTGTTGCATAAGCACCAATGGCTTGATTTCCCGCTTGTCCAAAACTTGTTCTTAATTTCAAATCATGAAAAACATTTTGTTTCTGCATGAAAGGTTCTTCACTTATTTTCCAAGCAGCTGCAACCGATGGGTAGAATCCCCACTGATTACCTTTGGCAAAAACCGATGTCCCATCATATCTTCCTACTAAGGTTAAAAGGTATTTATCTTTATAATTATAGTTTGCTCTACCAAAAAAAGAGGCCAATTGAAATGGATTAGGATAACTACTCGTCACCAAATTTCTTGACGGGTCAGTTCCTAAACCAAGATTATTAAATCCTACGGCATCTGTAGTGATACCAAAAGCTTGTGCTGAAAAGGCTTCAGAAGTATATTTTTGAAAAGAAGCTCCTCCTAAAAAGGTATAACGATGATTGTCACCGGACTTAGTATCGTATTGAATTGTATTCTCATTATTCCATCCAAATGTGGAAAGACTTGAAATTTTAGCATTTCCTGTTTCCTGAACAGACAAAAAGTCGGGTCGTTGACTTGAATTAAATTGGTTTCTTTTAGAATTAGTGATATCAGGATTAAAAGTAGAACGGATAATTAAATTTTTTATAGGGGAATATTCTAAATATACTGTTCCCAAAAGATTACTGGAAATAGTTTCATCTGTATCTAGTTTGGCCGTAGCTACTGGATTATTAAATGGTGCTCCCACCACATCATCAAAACCATTAAAAGAACCATCAGCATTATAAACTGGTTGGGTTGGTAAAATATTTAAAAGTCCTCCATAGCCTACTACACCGTTGTCTTGTTTTATCCTAGAATAATTAACTCGAAAACCTGCTTTTAATTTTTTACCCAACTTAAAATCAATATTGGATCTAAAAATGTATTTTTCAATTCCCGAGTTTTCTATCAATCCATCTTGATCGAAAAAATTAAGAGAATTATAATAACTAACATTACCATTTTCAGAAGCTCCCGAAATAGATACATCAGCATTAAATATAGGAGAAGGATTGAGCAAAAGATCAAAATAGTCGTTATCAGGATAACTGGATGGATCTCCAGGTAAAGGTTCGGCTACCCCTCTAAAACGCGCATCTTCATTCGTGTATTTAATTTGTTCTGCTTGAGATAAAAAGTTAGGTCTTTCAGGCACCAATTGTGTACTGGTATAAACCCCAGCACTTACTTGAGGCTTACCACTTCCACTACCTGAACCATTTTTTGTCGTTACCAAAACAACCCCATTCGCACCTCGAGAACCATAAATAGCAATAGACGAAGCATCTTTCAATATTTCAATTGATTTTATATCATTAGAATTAAGATTATTCAAATCATAATTATTACCTACTATAATACCATCAATTACCCACAGTGGCTCATTGCTCCCTGTAATTGAGTTTCCTCCTCTTACTCTAATTGAGGTAGCCGCGCCAGGTGCACCACTATTTTGAGTTACCTGAACTCCTGAAGCTCTTCCTTGCAACGCCTGGTCCACTCTAGATACTGGTACGGCTCTTATATCCTTAGCACTTACAGAAGAAACCGAACCGGTTAAATCGGATTTGCGTTGTGTCCCATACCCAATAATTACCACTTCATCGAGTTTATTGTCTTGCTCCAATACAACATTAATTTGTTTTTTATTCCCTACTGGAATTTCTTTGGACGCATACCCGATATAGGAAAAAACAAGAACATTTTGTGCTGTAGCATTAATTAAAAATTTACCATCCATATCCGAGCTCGTAGCCTGGGTGGTGCCTTTGATTAAAACTGTGGCCCCTGGTAAAGGCTGACCATCGGCCATAACGGTTCCTGAAATACTTTGCGCATTTGACATTGCTACAGAGAATAGCATCAAAAAAACGCATTTCCAAGTTTCTCGAAAACTTTGGAACATTTTAAATGTTAATTTCATAAATACTCTAGTTAATTTGGTTAATAATATCCCCAAATTATAATGTTATGTTAAAAAGCCTATCCTGCTTTGTCCTGAATTAGCCTTAATTGTTAATATTTTTAACATTTATTTTTTTAACAAAAAAACTATCCTATTCAAATCCAACAACTTAACCTTTTCCCTGACTGTGGGGCAAAACAAATAACTTAACTCCTATCTTATGACATTTACTTCAAAATAGATGAGAAAAAAAATGAAGAAACACTTGCTAAAAACCAAAACAATCCATTTATTTTCAATGAGTTAATTTTTAAAAAATCCCAATATCGCTTTTTAACTCTATGAAGTTTAAACAGTGTAGATTGTTAACCATTTCAAAGTAATGAAACCTTTATAAAAAACAATAGTAGGCCAGTGCCTACTATTGCTAAAAAAAAAATGCATATTACTATTGAAATCAAGACACTATTAAGAGTGTCCATAATTTCAGGATTTTAATTTTCTTATTTCACATATGAAATGCTATACTTCCCTGAGCCCAAAACTACAGTCGATTTATTAATCAAAACGACTTTATTTTCTTTTTGAAAAGCCTCAAAAGCAACACCATTAATTTTCAAGGTTTGTAATTCTTTTGGAGTTAAAACCAGTTGTGCTTTGGTATTAAAAGGCACTTCTAAATTCATTGAAAAATTAGAACCAGTTAATTTCCAACTGTTATGAATCATGCCATAAGGCGTAGGAACAGCAACAGTAGTATTGGTAAGGTTTTTTGGAAAAACAGGATTTACAGTAAACGTTTTGTAACCCGCTCCTTCAAAAGTAGATTTAATTCCGCCGAGAGATTCGAAGAAATAAGCCGAAAACCCACTGTGCATGGGGTGGTTTAACGAATTGGTCAATCCTTCCATTTTGTCCCAATTAAACTGACGCTCAGGCCAAGTAGTAAAACCGTAATTCATAATATAAGTTTGACTTGGAAAGCTAGGTGTGGTTAAAATTTGGTGAGCCAAATCGGCTTTACCATATTTTGTTAGTACAGTATAGATGTAACGATTCCCGTGGATTCCCGTGGAATGATGCCCACCTTTGACCACATTTATATCATATTCTAATCCGTTTAATACAGCAGTCATTTCAGACTCCGCTACCATTCCAAATTGTAAAGCCATTACTGTAGCCGTTTGGCTGCCGTACCATTTGAATTGCGTTGACGGAATAGTTGCTAAAAACTCCTTATTAAAAGCTTGAAACAACGCTTCTTTTTCTTTTTTCACTTTTTGTTCAAAAGCGGTATCCTGATTCATTTTGGCAAATTTTTCCATAATACCCAACACATCATAAAAATAAGCGTTGGCCGATACGATTGGGTCACACTCCATAGCACCAGGGTTTTTCAAGCGATCCCAATTGGGTGGACACCAATCTCCCATCCCGTTTTGAATGATTCCTTTTTCATCTTTGAAGGATAAATAGTAATTCGTCAAATCTTTCATATCTTCGTAATACTCCTTCACAATCGAATCATCGCCATAATAAAGGTAATTGTACCAAGGCAAATACATGGTAGCGACTCCCCAATCCAATTTAGCTATACTAGAAGTGCGTTTTCCTGGCGCAATCATCGTAGGCACTTTATGCTTGATTTCGGGATTGTTGTTGGCTTTTACTGGAATCATTTGAGTACGAATGTCTTCCATGTATTTTTTATAGAAATTTTCCATGTCGTAGTTGTACAACGCATATTCGCAAAAAGCATGCGCATCGCCCAACCAACCACATTTTTCACGATGCGGACAATCCTCTGGGATTCCATGAATATTATCTACAATTGTCCATTTGCTAATGCTGTGCATTTTGTTAAACAAAGGCTCAGAGCAACTAAAACTTCCTTTTTCCTGAATATCTGTTGCTACTAATACCGCCTGAATCATGGCAGCATCTGGCTTTGTTGTGATTCCTTTTAATTCGGCATATCGAAAACCGTGGTAGCTAAATTGTGGTTCCCAAGTCTCAAGACCTTCTCCTTTACAAATGTATTTGTAAACTTGTCGCATGCCATTGGCACCACCATCCGTAGAGCCCGGAAAAATATCTTTTCCATTTTGTGTCAAGGCTTCGGTGGTAGTGATTTCTATCAATTGTCCCTTTGTTCCCTTTACTTTTATTTTGACCCAACCTGCAATGTTTTGCCCAAAATCAACAATCCAGTTGCCATTGGTTCCTTTGAATATTTTTTGTGGCGTTAATTCTTTTAATTTTCGAATGGGCGGAATTTGTTGCGCACTGATTTTTTTTACTTCTGGCGAAATCACTTTGGCTTTACCCCAGTTTGTGTCTTTGTAATTGGTTTTGTTCCAATTTCCTAATTCAAAACGGGCATCGTAAGTATCACCCCCATAAATATTATTAAAAACGATAGGCCCTGTGTTTTCTTTCCAATTTTCGTTGGTAAAAAAATCAGCTTTAGTACCATCTTCATAAGTAACTTTAATTAAAAGTCGCACTGCTGGAGGACCGTAAGAAATACTTTTCTCCGATTCCTTATCACTTTTCCACGAAATATCTTGACCGTAAAAACCATTTCCTAATACTATTCCGATGGCATTTTGTCCCTTTTTAAAGGCATTGGTCACATCATAATGAACATAGTAAGCTTGTTTATCATAGTTAGAAGGCGCAGGATCTAATACATGATCGCCCACTTTTTTCCCGTTGATATACCATTCGTAGTAACCTAACCCACAGATGTACGCTTGGGCATTTTTAATTTTTTTTTGGGTCGAAATTTCATTTCTAAAATACCCTGCAGCTTGCCCTGCCACCATTTCTGGTTCTTTCATTTTACCAATTTGGTATTCTCTAAAACGATGTGGCGAAGTACGGTTGTCTTTGTTGAGACTAATCCATTTCGACTCGCCCCAATTGTTTTTATCCAGCAAACCCATTTGAAAAGTCTGTACCGAAGACCAATTAGAAGATTCTCCCTTATCGTCCCAAATTTTAACTTTCCAATAGTATTTTTGAGTAGCTTGTAGCTCCTTACCTGTATATTTGACATAGGCAGATTTCGAAGATTTTACCTGATTGGAATTCCATAAATCGGCCTCTTTTTCGTTCAATTTAGCCTCAGTTGAAGCTACCAAAACCTGATAAGCCGATTGTGATTTATTGTACCCTTTTGTTTTTATTATCCAAGATAAAGATGGTTGCTTGTTCTCAATAGCAGTTGGGTTAGCGATGGCATCACAAGTCAATGACTCAAATATAAGTTCTTCGTTTACGCTCTCTTTAGCTATAAAGCCAAAAGAAAAACTCAATAGTAGTACTACCAAAAGTGGTATTAAAAATTTTATTTTTTTCATTTTTTTTATTAAGGTCTTGGTTACCATTCAAAGTTAATTAACAGAACAATAAGTGCTGTCCTGTATAGTCCTGTATTTTTTTTAAGGATAATAAAACTGCTAGGAATAAAAACAAGTAGTTTATAAATTAATTGTTTAAATTACATTCTTAGTCATTAAAAAAATCAAACGCTTAGAAGTTTACTTAAGCCCCTTGAACGTCGATATCTACTCAATTTCTAAGTTTACTCGCTCTGATTTACCAGAAGGTTTATTCCAATTGATGAACATAGAAACCGACCCCTTTACTTGCTCGTTTATCTGATTGGGTTGTCCATCAGGGCCAAACTCTGTTGGTGCTTTCCATTTTGAACCCACGGCCGATATGTAATCAAAAAAGAATAAACCTTCTTGTGGGGGATAACTCCAGCTAGCAAATTTAGGATCGTAGCCATTGATAGGGTTGAGTACTCCCAGCACCACATTTGTATTGTTTTTAAAACCTAGATTAAGATTATTTTTAAGATAAAATACCGCCCAATTCCAAGGAGCAAAACAACCTTCAAACTCGGGTTGGTTATATACTTCTCCTGGAATATTTACAAGTTTATCTACCGCATAGACATCAAGAGTTCCTCCTTCGGTACGGTTTTTCCAGATTCTGGCAGGACCTTCACCTCGATATCGCTTGCGGAGCACATCACTAGCAGCTACTTCCATCCCTATTCCGGCATAGTTATACGCTCCTTTGGTTAAGGTATAGGCGTAATCTAAAATTATTTCGCCTGTTGGTTTAACTGTCCATTTAATAAAATCAAAACCTTTGGTGTTTTTTGATTCAATAATCCATTGATTGCCTTCTTTTTTGATGGTTGCTTTTGATGATTCTGAGATGTTGTTAACCAAGTTCTTATCAACAGCTTCAAAAGTTAGAAACGGAAATTTTTTTATCGAACTTTCTTTACCTTGGTCTAAAACAGACAATAATTGACCGCTATTCTCATCAAAATTAAGAGTGATATTGTCTCGTTGAAGGCTAAAATTATTTGTTTTATTTTGTATAAAATCGGCTTCCATACTAGCTCTAAAAACCGGTCTTTGGGAGGTAGTTATAGCAATGCGTTTATCATAAACCAACAGTCCTTTTGGGTCATAGACTTCAATCGCCAGGGCATCGTTATTCACAAAAGATTCGGGTAAATTTATGTTCAAAATTCCTTTGGCTCCAGCCAAAACATCGGCCACCACTTTGCCCAAAGCCACTGTACGATGCCCATTGACTGTGCCATCAGGATTGGCAAAATTGATAAGTTTCCAGCGTATTTCACATTGGTTCAAATTGGCAAAACTAAACTTATTATGTACCGCAATTTCACCCTTAAAACTAGCATCGATACTATCTTTGTCAATCACTACAGGCGACCAAATTTCGCGCACACCATAATAACTTCCATCTTTTTCGCCATTAGGCCCTACAATCCCATCAGCCGCTTTGTTGTGTTGGTTGTCTATGGTGTAGCCCATATCGGTACGCATCAGTCCTTCATCGAATAATGCCCAAATCATGATTCCACCTCCTACTTTTGATTTTTCAAACAAATCCCAATAAGTTTTTAAATTGGCCGCTCCACCACCATCATACAAAGCATGCAAGGTTTCATTAGGCATATAAATATGATTTTCTTCAAAAAGATTTTTCTTGATACTCTCATAATTTGGATAATAGGTTGTATTTACAATATCCCAAGCAGGTTTGTAATTGGCAAAAATATCATTGTTTTTGGCTTCATTCTTTAAGGGACGTCTTTTTTGAATATCCCATTCCATAAATACTGCGTCTAATTGCGGGTTGTGTGCCATGTGGTTTCCGTTGCTCCACAACACTACCGACGGATGATTGACATCTCTTACCACCATTTCTTTGACCAATTTAGAACCAATTTCGGTATCTAATGGGCGGTACCAACCGGTAGTTTCTACCATAGCCATCAATCCTAAGGAGTCGCAAACCCTTAAAAAATAAGCATCGGCAGGGTAATGTGATGCGCGAACACAGTTAAAATTAAGGTCTTGCATCAAACGCACATTTTCTATCATGTCTTTTTTGGAAAGGGTACGTCCTGTTTCGGGTCTAAAACAATGCATGCTGGCACCTTTTAACAAAAGGCGTTTCCCGTTCAAATAAAAACCATCATGGTCAAGTACTTCAAAGGTTCTAAAACCAAAAGTTTCTTTGTAAGTATGTAGTGTTTCTTTCTTATTTTTTAATTCAATTTCTACCGAATACAAATTAGGAAATTCATGCGACCACAATTTTATGTCTTTAAAATTTGCGCTTAGTGATGTCTTTTCGCTAGTGATTTTTGAAGTGAATGTTTTACCTATTTTATGATGTTCTTTGTCATACAGTTGCGCACTAATGGTAGTTGCGTTTTTTACCCCTTGAGTATATACCCACATATCAAAATCTCCCGTCATCTTGGCATCAATAGCTACATGCTCTATAAATTCGGCAGCTACTTCCTCAATAAACACTGGGCGAAAAATACCGCTAAACATCCAATAATCAGCAAAACGCTCGGCTGCTACTAAGGATTCATTGGTAGAACTACTGTTTACTTCTACTTCTAGATTATTTTCTCCTTCTTTAAGAAAATCAGTAATTTCAAATTTAAACTCCGTAAAACCACCTTGGTGCAAGCCTACCTTTTTTCCGTTTACGCTTATTTTGGTATCGGTCATAGAACCTTGGAATACGATAAAATAACGTTTGTTTGTTTTTGGAGAAAAATTGAATGCGTGCTGATAATTCCCCACAGGGAGTTTTCTATTTTCTAATTTGTCCATCCCGTACATATAATCGCCAAAACCTTCGGTCTCCCAATTAGAAGGAACAGGTATTGTGGTCCAAAAACCGCTGTTGCGCCCTTCGGAAATTTTAAACCCCCAGTCAATCGCAGTTGTAGCGTCTTCGCCTGACAAATAAATTTTTCGTTGCGCATTGGTTAAATTTACCACTAAAAACATAGAGGCAACGACTATATAAAAATTCGTTTTAAATAAAAACATACTTGATAAAGTATTAAAATTAATTTGACTTATTTAGATTAAACAAGATTATATTTCTTCCTTTTGATATTGAATTAATCCCAAACAAACGAAGTAATAAAAAACTGTTTCTATATCTTTTAACCAACTTCAACATTAGTCTTAACCGTTAAAAAAAGATAAACACTAACTGATTACGACACGAATCGGTTGTTGTTTTTATAAAAAAACACAGTTAAAAATAATTTTAAAACTGTGTTTTTCAACGAAAGATTAATTAAGCTACCAATGCTTAATAATTAAATAATCCTCTTCTTTTAAGGTGTTTTTTATAGCATCCGGAATTTTTCTTCTCGGCGTATCTTCGTCTAGTCTGAAACCCGCTTTGCCCTTTCCTTTTATCAAAGGCATCGTTCCTGCTTGCTCGTTCAAAAAGTCGCCTTGAGCTTTCATCCAGCTAAACAAGTCTTTTGTTAATCGCTCCTTTATCTCTTTTAATTCGGGCTTGTTTATTAAATTATGCTGTTCAAAAGGGTCATTTTGCAAATCATATAATTCTTCAAAGGGTTCGTTTTTAAAAGCATTAGCTCCTCTACGAATGAAAAAATCAACATTGGGTTTATTTGTTAGATTTTTCTCTACCACATCAACAGAATTAAAGTTTCGGATGTATTTGTAACGGCTATCACGAATCATTCGAGACGGAAAAACTTCCGAATTGAGAATGTTTTGATTGGTTCTCACCCCATAAACGTATTGATGAATAGCAGAATCTGTCCCTTTTAAAATGGGCAAAAAGCTAGTACCATCCATATCAGGAGTCGCTTTGCCACCAGCAATTTCCATAAAAGTAGGCAACACATCGGTATAATGAATGAGCTGTTTGGATTTGATTCCCGGTTTAATCACCTTTGGCCAACGAGCCACAAAGGGTACTTTCAACCCAATATCTTTTACTGTAAATTTCCCTGAAACTCCGTGGTCTGCACTGTAAATAACTAGCGTATTATCTCCCAAATAGTTGTCGGCCGCTGTAAGCACTTGATCTAATTGTTTGTTATCTTCTTCAATACTTCTGTAATAACCTGCTTTGTCTTTTACAAAAGCAGCATTGTTCTTTTTACTTTCATTAAAAGGATAAAACTTAATATCCTTTACAGTAGCTCCATCTACATTAAAATACTCTGAATGTGGATAATAGGAAGTAACCAGCATACAAAAAGGTTTCTTAGCTTTTTTAAAATAACTCTGAATACTGTCAATAGGGATGTATTCTCTTGGCCCTTCGGGTCTTTCTACCGCATGCCATTCTTTGTCCCAATCAAAAACCTCATCAGGACTCACATGGCTTTTTCCTGCCAAAACCACTTCATACCCAAGTTTTCGCAGCTGCTTGGTAATACTTACGATATCGGGTTTTACTTTGGAATGATTGGCAAAACAACCGTTTTTCAAAGGATATTTTCCTGTGAATAATTGCGATCGACTAGGCGCACAAATGGCCTGAGCGGTAAAAGCATTTTCGAACAAAATCCCTTCTCGGGCAATTCGGTCCACAGCGGGAGTTTTTACTTTTTCGTTTCCGTAACAACCGTAATCATAGACATCTTGGTCATCAGCCAAATAAAATATAATGTTGGGCTGTGTGTTTTTAACATTTGCTTGCTGATTTTTCTTTTGAGCCGAACAAGAAGTCATTGTTAAAGCGATACATCCAAAAACAAAGAATATCAGACTATTTTTTCTCATTTTATTGTACTAATTATTGTTTGTATTTGTTAACTCCATCTGCTTTTGGGTAAGGTACTGTAGTTCCATCTTTTACAAAAGTTCCCGTAGGCGCTTTATTTGCTTTTAACCAAGTCACCATATCCGCATTCATTTTCAAGGCAATCTTCATGTCTTTTGCAGATGGATTTTTTAAAAGATTGTTTTTTTCTTCTAAATCTTTATTCAAATTGTATAGGGTAAACTCTTCTGTTTCATAAAAATAAAACAGTTTATAGTAGGTTTTACCAATGCGTTTTTGAATGAGTGTGGTGGGTCTAAATCGTTCGTCCATATAACCTGGGAGATGCCAAAACAAGTTTTCTCGGTCTATACATTTTTTGTTTCCTTTTAAAATAGACGCAAAAGAGGCACCATCATAAACGGCTTTTTCGCCATTATTTTTTTTCATAGAAGAAAGCGAAGCCCCTGCCATATCAGCTAGTGTAGGTAAAAAGTCGATACAATGAACCGCTTGATTGGAAATACTATTTTGTTTGATTACCCCTGGATACCTAAAAATAAGCGGCACTCTAATTCCTCCTTCGTCCAGACTTCCTTTTTTTCCTTTAAGAGGAACATTATCTACCAAACCTCCGTTATCCGAATAAAAAATAAATATCGTATTGTTGGTAATATCATCTGATAAATCGCCGTCTCCGTTAGGGTCTTTTAAGGCATTACTAATTTTACCCACGTTTTGGTCCAAAAGTTCTATCAACGAACCATATTCGGCCAATCGAGGACTTAATCCTTTTTTTAAATATTTCTCTGTCAAATCTTTGCGACCTACCACATCAGAATGCACAGCATGAAAAGGTACGTACAGAAAAAATGGATTTTCGCCCCTTGCTTTCTCTTTGATATAATCTACAGCATAATCACCAATGGCATCGGTCAGGTGTTTGGGGGTACCCATTAAAACCGATTGTTCACTATTATTTTTGTAGGGCGATAAAGTTTTGTCAATATATTCTTGATTATACGGATTGGCATATTTATCTACAAATTCTGAATCGAACGTCCATCCATTCTTATCTGATTTTAAAGCCAAATAAGAGGATTCTGTTTTTTTTCCGTTTACCATCACCTTAATTTCATGGTGAATATCGGCTGGTAAATCAATGCCGTAACCTGCTTTCAGCGGGTGTGGTGTACCATGACTTTTGCCTATTAAAGCAGTAGTATAGCCCTGAGTTTTTAGTACATCAAAAATACTAGTACCTACATCAGCTATAACATTTTGTTGTTCGTGCGGCTTAATAGGTAAATTAGGAAATCCTTTGGTACGCTTGTCGGGTCTATATAGCGAACCAACATTGTACACTCCATTGTCAACCCCAGTTGCATACTGGCCACTAATTAAGGCCGCACGAGAAGGCGCACAGTTTTGATTGGTGTAGGCATTTGTAAAAGACATTCCTTGATTTGCTAATTTATCAATTTCAGGAGTTTGATAGATTTTAGAACCATTATTGAAATTCGTATTACCTGTGCTTACATCGGTCCAACCTAAATCATCTGCAAAAATCAATACAATATTGGGTTTTGATTTTTGTTGACTTTGAGCATTTCCTGAAAATGTAAACAGGGAAATTAGCAGTAAAGCAAAACGTTTCGTTTTTTTCATTTATAACTATTTATAAAATTTTAGCTTATTGAGGTTGTTGAAGTCTTCGACTCCCGAAACTTCGGGACAGACTGACATTTAGATGGCAATTAATTCTTTTTTAAAAAATCCTTACCCCATTTTGCTCTTAATTCAGCAGCTAAATCCTTTACTGTCTTTTGATATTCTGGCTTTTCAGCCAAATTATCCAGTTCTAAGGGGTCGGTTTTGTGGTCAAAAAGCATGCGGGCATACGCCTTACCTTGGTCATCTGTCCATTCGGTATAAAACAAATCGTCTTTTATCAAGGTTACCGCATCTTTAAACTTACTTACCGCCCAATTTTTATCGCTTTTCTTTCCGTTGATAATCGGTACAAAACTTTTGCCTTCCACAGTAGTTGGGATTTTCAAACCTGCTAGTTCTACCAATGAGGGATAGACATCTATATATTCTACAATATCATTGCTTACAGTCCCTTTTGTTTTTCCTGGTACTTTGATGATTAAGGGCGTTTTAAGTGCTTTTTCGAAAGTAGAATGCTTGCACCACAATTTGTGCTCGCCTAAATTCCAACCGTGGTCTCCCCATAAAATCACTATCGTATCTTCTTCTAAATCCAAACGTTTCAACTCGTCTAGAACCAAACCAATTTGCGCATCGACATAACTTACGCAAGCGTAATAACCGTGAATCAATTCTTTGGCCATTTCATCTTGCAAGTCTCCTTTCTTTGGAATGCCATCGTATTGACGCAATTCGCCATAATTATGAAAAGCTTCTTTTGGAGTTGTTTCAGGTTGCATATAATTTGCTGGAAGTTGAATTGTATTTCTATCATACAAATCCCAATATTTTTTAGGTGCATTGAACGGTAAATGAGGTTTCATAAAACCAAGTGCCAGAAAAAATGGTTTATTTTGACCTTTCAATTTGCGCAAATCTGCCATTCCTTTTTGAGCAATTTTGCCGTCAAAATAAGCAGTATCGTTCACATTTGCATTTTCAAAGGCAACCCCTCCTGCTTCTGAAAGATTGGCTTGGGCATTTTTTTCAATATTTTCTGCTAATTGATAATTGCGAATATTTCCTTTTGGAAACCATCGGCTGTCCCAAGCTTTATTGTCATCTTTTTGATGGTGGTAAATTTTTCCGTTTGATATAGTGGTATAACCATTATTCTTTAACAACAAAGGCAGTGACATCGCATCGGGATTGTCTTTGTCTTTTTCGGTATAAGCATCAATAAAACGGTAACGAGTAGGTCTGGTACCCGACAAAAGACTTGCTCTTGAAGCACCACAAACGGGAATATTGCAATAGGCTCTGTTAAACACCAAGCCATCAGCGGCCAACTTATCCAGATTAGGCGATTTGATTTGGCTTGCCCCATAACAATTCAGTTCTGGACGCAAATCATCGACTGCAATGAAAAGAATATTGGGCATCTTCTTTTTGGGCTGCGCAAATGCAAACAAACCAATCGACAAAAGTGCTATAGACAGGATATGCTTCATATAAAAGTTTTTACATTAAAATCTTAATTCTGTTTGAAACATAATTTTCGGGTAGCAACGACACCACTACCCAAAAAAAATGTCAAGAATCAAATATATTTCAAACTTTTAAAAATACTGTCCTGTACTGTATGGATGCCGTTAAAAAGTATCTACTTCTTAACTGAGCCTATTTTAGCACTGCCACTTTTGAAACTATAATTTTAACAGGGCCCAGCAAACCCGATGGCAGCAGTTTTGAATCTTTATGCCAATGTTTAAAAGCAGCAAAAGTAGAACGGTCTGTGGGACGCGGGCTATTGTTCAAAAGCCAATCGGGCCAAGTGGAAACATTAGGTCCTTTTCGTTCGTAATCCAAAGGCAGTTGTTCATCGCCAATCAAACGGTTGGGCCAAAGGTTGGTAATTTTTATTTCTAATGTATTATTTCCAGCTACCACAAACTTATTGATATCAATGCTAAACGGCGCTTTCCAATAAACGCCCAGATTTTTGCCATTCACAAATACTTCAGCAATTTCCTTTACAGTTCCCAAATCTAATTGTAACGAATACTCCTCTTTTAGCAAATGCGCTGGAATATCAAACTGCTTTTTATAACTGGCCGTACCCGAAAAATAACGAATATCATCGTTAACTGAAGTTGTCCAAGATGTTAAATTGTTGAAGGTTTCCTTTAAAAGCGTTTCATTCTTCATCGGAAAACTTACCTCCCAAGCCCCTGATAATTCAATAGCCTCAGGAACTGATTTTACCTTTAGTGTTTTGGTTTTACCCGTAGTAGTTTGGTACTTCAATTTCCCAGCCCAAGGGGTGACCCAATTTAATTTTTCTTGGTTATAAATCAATTGGGGTTCTGCTGTTGCCTCGGTCAATTTGAGTAGTCCTCCATCATAAACCGTTATGGTTTTTACCTCATCATTGGTAGCATACTCCAAGCGCAAGGATTTTTTTGTCAGGATTTCATTTCCTTCAAGAAAGCTTTCATTTACTGGAATTTCATACACTCCTGAGTCCACCATTTTTTTAACTTTTTCCGTAACATCATGCAGCTGATTATTTGCAGGAAGTCCTTCAATTCCTCGTTCAAATTTCCCGAAAATTGCTTTTAGAATTTCTAATTTTCCATTCTCAGGCGCAGCAATTTCCAGCCATTCTCTTTCCATCGCATTTTTTTCGAGAATTGCATTTCCTACTTTGTATTGAAGGCGCAATTCTTTTTTGTAGCCCGGAGCAGGGTCACCCCCGCAGAGGTCTCTGGTTGCCTGTACTTTCAGTTGATTGTTTTGAATACTTTTGGCCACTACTGCTGTTACGTCAACCACACCATCAGGCAAGAAAGTACCATATTCGGCTTTGATGATTTTTAGGTGGGAAAGTGGCGTGCTCCTGTTTTTTTGAACCTCTACAGAGGCACTTAAAAGATGATTTCCTGCATCCATTGAATCTCTAAAAACAACAAAAACAGCTGCTTCTGAGGCAAACGGAATAGCCACAGTAGTCGTCCCATCTTGATTATCCTGCCAAACGGCCGCCTTGGTAATGGCGCCCGTTTCGGCATTCCAAAATTCAGGTTGTTTGCCCGATACTCTAAAACGACAGTTTATCGTTTGACTTTCCTTTAGCGTATTGACCACAAAATAAATATCGGTGTCGGCTGTTTTTCGGTGGATGTATTCTAAAGCTTTATTGCTTCCATTTACAACAGAAAAATCAGGTGGTAACATCCTTTTTTGTAAGCTTTTAACGATTGAACTATCTTGTATGAGTCCGTTATCCCATAAGGCATCAGCTATTTGAGTCAGTTGATTATCGCAGTTAGGAAAATTTTGAAGGCTAGGCGATTTTTTGGGTTTTGTACCCAAAATAACAGCACCTCCTTTGGCCAATTCTTCTAATTTTTTCAGTATTTCTGGTGTCATCCAAGGCGTGTCAGGAAGTACCAACGCTTGGTATGTGTCGCCAACTGCGGTACAAATCAATCCCTCTTTTACCGATAAACTGCTTATTTTATTAGAACCTATCACATCATAATCATAGCCTAAAGCTTTTATTTCGGGCATCAATAAGGCGTCATTAGGCGAGGCTTCTCCTGTAAACACCAACACATCGGCTACTGATTTGCCTTGTTGCAGCAAAAACTGGCCACGACCGATATAGTCTAAAAAGGATTTCCCTTGGTTCCACCAAGTATTTAATCTGTTAAAATCAATTCCAAAACTTTGTAAAGTCAAGCCCGGCCCCAGATTCCAAGGTTGGTGCACATAACAATGAATCACAAAACGATTGATGCCTTGCGCCCAAGCCAAGTCGCCCATCTTTTTCAATACGCCCGGATGTCTTTGCCAACCGCCTGTATCAGTAAAAGCTTCGGCTTCGGCAATATTGTTGCCATTTAATTTGGCTATCGAAGCGACAAACTTAGGCGAATCGAAAAAAGCTAAATAGCCACTCCAAAATTCAGACATCACCAAATCGGCCGTTTCGCCCACTTGCATATTATCAAAAGGTCCCCAATACGGTTCGGTTGAAATGAGCATGCCGTGTTGATGGCTAAGTTCGGCTATGCGTCCATAATACTTTTTAGCTATTAAATCACCAATGGTACGGCGAAAGTCCCAAAGAAAACGTTCCGATTCTTCGCCACTTTCTACATAATAACCCGCCAGCGTAGGCAAATACAAATGACAATCATACGAACGCAGCCTTTGGAATTCGGCAGCAAAATTTTTAGTCCAGTTGGTTGTCCCTACTTCATAACTATCAATATGGCATCTGTTTACCACTGTTCCTACTAGCCCGTCCAATTTGTTGAGGATGGGCATTATATTTCCATTCCAAAATAAATCAACGGCCTCAGTGCTCATTTTGTCACATTCTAAACCACGACCGCCATCGCTGGCAAAACGATTCATCTCGCCCGTGGGTGTATGGCCAATACGCAAAATTACCCAATCTCCTGAGGGTGCTCTCCAGTTTAACGAACCATCAGTTGCCAGTTTAGAGGTTAAATCTATTATTTCTGATTTTTTTACGATGGCCAAATCCGAAATCGGTTTAGCATCGGGAGCTAAATGACTGCGCACTTTGTCCGAAAGGGTTTTTATATCCAATTCATCGATGCGTTGGTTGCTTTTGGGATTTGGAAAAGCAAGTATAGCGATGTCTTTATAGTAGTCTAATTTGGTTTCGGGTTGGGGCAGTTTCCCTTGGAAAACTTTGTTTCCTTGATGGATGGTTTTAGAATACACCAGTTTTTGCATGGCATATTCAGGTGTAATCGCAGGACCGCCCGAAGACGACCAACCAGCACCATTGTGAAAGCCCAATTCCAATCCCAATCGTTTGGCTTCTAAAGCAGCGAAATGAAAGAGTTCTAACCAGTCTGGACTTAAATAAGACACCACCCCTTTGGGATTTCCTAAACTGACATTAAACAGAATAGCACCTTGAATCCCATTCTTTTTCATCGCCTCCAAATCGGCGGTGATACCTGCTCTACTTACATTTCCATTAATCCAAAACCAGATAGTTCGGGCTTTTGCCGAGGCAGGAGGATTTTGGAAATTTTGTTCCAGCGTTGTGTTTTGCGCTATCCCTTTTGAGAAGAACAAACACAATAACAAGCTAAGCAAGACGGTTTTGTTTTGAATTGTTATTCTTTTTTTTAGAAAACCTTTTTGATTCATTATACTATCTACTTTAATTAGAGGATTTGTTTTTTCTACCCTAAATTTCAAGAACCGTTATAGTTCTTTAATTTTTAAACTTTACTCCTTAAAATTATTCATTGAAAACTTTAAGATTGTCAAAAAGATTATTGTTATAGGAACTTCCCAATAAAACATACCCATTGCCTGTATTGTGGGTTAGTTCGGTTAACAATACCCCATCAACAAATGCTTTAATCTCTTTTTCTTTAAAACTAAGTTTTAGATGGTGCCAAATACTTCCGTCAAAATTCTTAATAGTCCCCGAAGCCAAAATTGTTTTATCGAAAACCAGTTTCCAGTTTCCAGTTTTTTCAAGCATCAAACGATGTCCTTTTAAATAACTGCCTTGTACTCTTCCTCCTAATTCAACATCACCACCATCGATGAATACATCAACGCTACAGGTAAAATCCTTCCAGTTGATGTCCCCCACTAAAGTATTGGGTTTAATATTCGACTGACGATACACACGCATCCAGTCGTACCCTTGTTCGGGATTAATTTGTTTCAAACAATTTGTTCCATCTTCTTTTTTGGCAATTTCAAAACTCCCTGTCTGGTCTGAATGGTATTTAGGTAAATCCCCTGCTTTTCTATCTTCATAATCTTCACTATAAGGAAAAGGAAAAGCCGTTTCATTAGGAATTGTATAATGCCCTTTTTGTTGACCTGTAGTGGATGTCAATGAATAGATGCTCTTAGCGTCAAGATTTATTACAAACTTTCCATTTTTAGGACTGATGCTTTTTTGCTGAACAAACTGATTCTTTTCATCTGATTTCCAAACTGTAACCGTTTTATCCGACAAGCCTTTTTCAATCTTAACTTCTAAGGTCTCAGCCTTCTCAGTACAAATAATCATACTCCAATTATCGCTGTTTATTTCTTTTAAACTAACACAACTTCCTTTGTAAGTTGCAGCATCAAACAAGCCACAAGCTTTGTCTAAATACTGCCATTTGTTAGGTTCTGCAAATTGTGTGGTGTGCGCTGTTGCCCAAATAGTAGGCCATACTTCGTAATAACCACTCCAAGGACTGTTAGCCTTCATAGCACCTGCCTTATCCCAAGTAACCGATTCATATATCGAGCCAATAGGAGCCCAAATGAGTGTTTTGGTAATTTTATCTCGAATATAAAACTTGTTGTATAAACGTGCTAGATTGAGTGCACCAGCTCCACCCCAGTCTTTACCTGTCCAGCTCCAATCTTCACTAGCCCAAAGCGTTTTGCCCGATGCTTTGGCCTTGGCAGTTGTAGGACGACCTCTACCATCCACCATATTTTCATTAAACTCACGTCCCGTTATATAGTGATAACCAGAGGCTTCTACCACCTTATCGAATTCCGAATCCTTTTCAAAAGCTTCAAAAATCTGCCAATCGCCACTGTTGTCATCTGGTCCTTGAATTTTCACTTTTTTGTAGCCTCTGGCATCCAATAGAGGGCGCACTTCATTGACCAACCAATCGCGATCCGTATAGTTCTCATTTTCGGCCGCTGCTACCCAGTCCATATCCAAATTCCAATCACGCTTTGCTACATCCATAAATGAAACGAAATATTCAGCAGATTCATTGGTATAAATATTCGGTTTCAGATAGCCTGGAAAACTCCAAGGCAGGTATTCTAAAATCAAGTCTCGATTTCGGTTTTTAGCTTCGCGCATCAGCCAAAATTCATATCCTCTGGACACTGGATTTTTTAATTCTTCTCTAGTAATAGCATGCGAGGGTTCAGACCCACAAGTGGAATTTTCGCCACCACCCATTTCTACTTTTAGATGCTGAAAACCAGCCCCAAACTTGGGTTTAAACAACAAATCTAAAATTTGACTTCGGTAAGGATCTTTATAATCGTACAATAAATCAGTAGAAGCACCCGCACTAACGCCTCCAATTCCTTCAAAAACCCGACCCTTATCTTTTGGGTTTAAAGTGATTTTTACTACCCCTTTTTTTTGTTCAAAAACGGGTGGTACAAAAGTTTTTTCAGGGTTTTTAATATCACCCATCACAAACCAAGAAGGTTCACTGTGTAACACCCCGCGATTATTACCCCAAACAGTCACCATCCAATAAACTTTTTGCCCTGATTTTAGAGGTTCACCCAAATATTTATAGGGTCCTGTACCTGCATTGCTTGTTGGCCCTGTATCCCAAATATCAGGATACTTTAATTTCTCAATACTGGTGGCCATCATAATCCGAAAACCTCCTTGTTCTGGACTTGTTTTATCGCCTACAAATGTCCAGCTAAAACTGGGATGCGTTTTGGTAATTCCTACAGGATTTGTTTGTCCTTCGCATTTTAGGTTTTTGATTTCCATAGCCTGTACCATTGTACTGATACTCATTAGAAAAAAAATAAAAATTCTCATAAATTGACTTTTTTTAGTTATACAATACGTTTATCTAATCTGGTTTTTTGAATGAAAAATAAAGAATAAGGCCTCTAGGATTATCTATTCCAAAAGAGGGTACTCTATTATTGGTATTGAGCAAGCACTGACCATTTGCCAGGAGCAACTTTAAACATGATATCATTTGAATCTTGACTTACATATTCAAAACCTTTCAATTGTTTGAATTTCTTATCCCTCTTCCAAACATTTTTTCTGTTTACTAAAATCTTGCTAATCTTTTTACCTGATTTAGGTACATAAATGGTTGCTGTTGTTTCTTTAGGAGAAATTAAATGAATAGAATACCTATCTTTTGATTTATTTTCTTCGACAGAAATATCGCCTTTTACAGAAGGAACAATTTGCTTTACATAAGTTAGATGCGCTAGATTTGGTTTTACTTCAAAAGATTTCCAAGCTACATCAGTTGCCTTTATTCCTGCAATATATCTAGAGAGTACATAATTAGGCGCATTCCACGCATGGTTAGGTGTACCGGGTTTTTTATCATCAAATTTTTCATAAAGCGTTGTTAGTTCTTTATTATTTACTTGAGATTCATAACGCTGTTTCATTCGCAACAAGCCCTTATCATATTGACCTGTCAACATAATAGCCTCTTGTGCAATCCATTCCATGTGAGGACTTGCTTTTTGAACAGGAAGTAAAATAGAATCTACTAATTTGTCATAATGGGCTTTGTCAGCCAAACCACTGACAATAGCCAAAGACGTGGTACGCTCTTCTATTGGTTTCCCTTTTGTTCCATAATGTGTCTCTTGCCAATACTCATTTGCGAAGTTTTTTTCAATACTTGTTATTCGATTGCTATACCATTCAATATCTTTATCTTGCTTCAATGCTATTGCCATTTTTTTGGCAGCTTTTAGCGCCATATAATACCAACAAACATTCGTTGGGGTTGAATCTGTATCTTCCCCCCAATCTACCCAATTGGCATAGCCCTTGCGATGTTCGGGTAAACCATTTGGTTTCATTTTCCAAAGATTTAGATAGTTAAAAATAGCAGGATAAGCATTTGCTAATGTTTCTTTATCTCCTGTATTGTAGTAGTATTGCCAAACTACTTGATCGATAAATTGTAAACTTTGACAGGTAAGTTCGCTACTTTTTCCTCTGTAAGCTCCAAAGCCGGGTGCTAACCCTTGAATCGTATCACCAGCGCGATAGGCAATCGTATTGTCAATTCCTTTTTTCAGCAGCTGACGTCCGGCATCATCCAAAGTGTAGAAAATGGCACCCGTTTGATCGGCTACATCACCTATCCATAACCCACGTTCTCTATCAGGACAATCCATATAACCATCACGGGCACATATATACAGGGTATTACGAGCCATCCACCAAAGACGTGTAAAATAATCATCATTACATTCAAAATTACCTGTCATTTCTCCAACGCCTGTCCATCGGTATTTTAAGTCTAATACCTCAACACCTGGCGGAATGCTGTAGGTTACTACATGGCCATTTATCCAAGAATAGGATTCAAAGGCTTGCTCTCCATCTTTAGTAATATAAGTTCCACTTAACATATTAAATGGATTGTCGGTATTTGCAATAATGGTTTTACCCGCAGTGCTATTCACTTTCAAATAAGGTGTAATTTGTTTGTTGAAAGGAAGTTTAGCATGGATGATTACTGTAGCATCTGTATTGTTTTTATAAGGTAATTTAATATTAACCTTATCCGTTTTAGAGCTAATTTTAAGTGATTCATAATTAGCTAAGCCTCTGTCGTTCCATTGCGGAATAGCTCTTTTTACTAAATTACCCCAGGGTAAACTGTTTGCCAATCCTTTTAGGGTTGGACGGCTCCAATTACTATCATCATAATTTTGAGTGTACCAAGCCTTATCAGACCAGTCTCCCATAGCCAAACGTGCATCAAATTTTACATTGTAAGCATTAACACGATTGGCAGAATCGCCACCGCCACCGCTATTGGGGTCGTAAGCTGGATGTACTTTTAGCTTCCAGTCTGTATTTGATTCTATAATCTGACTTCCAAAATTGGCATAAAATAAGAGACCGCCTTTGCCACTATCATCATGAACTTTTCGTGTTCTTCCCCAGTACCAAACCAAAATAGCGATGGTATTTTGCCCTTTTTTTAAATGGGGTTTTAAGTCAACCTCATCATAATAATTGGTGTTGGGAGCTGCACCACGAGCCAAACCACCTTCAAACAAAACCGCTTTACCATTTACCCACAGCCAATATTTGGTATCTACAGCTAAATGTGCCAAAGCTTCAGTAGGAACATTTTTAAGGTCAAAAGTTTTACGAAAAGCAACCCAGGAATTGGCTGGTCCTGCCTCTTCTTGCCAGATCCATTGTGCGTTACCCCAATTGGGGATTTTGGCATAGCCAATAGTTGTAAAAACTGTAAAAACTAGTAGGATAACAAAACGAAGTTTTATTTGATTTTGATAGATGGTATTCATTTATTTAAATTATGTTTTTTGAATTTTATGACTGATAAATATAATTTATTGATTTATTTATACTATCCTGCACTGTCTCACTTTTAAAGGCTAATCAGTGAAAAAAAATCATCACTAATTCTTATTATTTAATTTTTTCAATAATTACTGGTCCCAACAAACCTGATGATTGTATGTCACTATCAGGCTTAATATCATCAGTAACTAACCAAGTATATTTTTCATCATCAGACCGTTGTTTGTCTCTTATGAGTTGATTTCGCCACAAGTTCACCACCTCAATCTCTAAACTATTCTCTCCTTTTTTCAAAGCATTTGTTACATTTAGTCGATAAGGTGCCATCCAAACACCACCCATATCTTTTCCGTTCAATTTGACTTTTGCCATTACCGAAACTTGTCCTAAATTAAGGTACACATCTTGATTTTTGGGCAGTTTATCCATTTGAAAAGTTGTTGTATAGTTTGCTGTTCCTGAATAATATTTAATTTGTTCATCGGTTGAATTTGCCCAATCTATTAGCTCATTAAAAGCAACAGGCTTTTGTGGTGCAATATCTTTGTTTTTGAAATCGACTTCAAAAAGACCATTAACAGTACTTATTTTTGCAAAGGCTGGAAAATTGGTTGAATACAGCTGTTTTTTGTCAACATTTTTATCCTCTTTTGTAAAGACTACAAACCAACTTTGAGTAGCTTCCATTTTTAAAGGTACTTTTATTCCTGTTGGTGTTAATTCATAGTTGGCTAACGCCCTAACTTCGCCGCTTACGGCATCCCATAATTGTGGTTTTAGTTTTTTATTCACGCGAAAAACAGGAGACAGCTCAATGTTTTTATCACTTTGATTACTGATGAAGTAAACATCCATATCAGGCATCGTTCGATGAATCCACAGAACTGGTGCATCAGCAGAAAGCTCGAAATCTTTTGACAGATTAATAGTCTCGAATACTTCTGACAATTTATAACCATCCATCACTTTTCCTTTTCCATATTGCAGGGTCATTTTTCCTTGATTGTAGGTTCCGCTCCATAATTTGCTAGCCAATGCTTTTACTTGTTCATCACAGGCTGGGTAGTTTTGTAAGCTAGGAGATTTTTGAGGTTTTGAACCTAAAACAACGCCCCCTTGTTGTACCAACTCCTCGATTTTTTTCAATAATTCAGGTCGCATGTTGGTGAATGGAGGTAACACCATCACTTTGTATGACATCCCATCGGGTAATACAAATCGGCCATCTTGAACCGTTAATCGATTCATAATCACCTCTGCATTAATGTAATCATAAGAATACCCTTGAGGGATTTCTGGATTACGAACACCAGTCATTACAGGAGCATCTTCACCAATATAATAGCAAACATCGGCTACATATTTACCTTGTTGTAATAAATGCTGGCAACGACGCAGATAGTCAAAATAGGTATCGGCCTGACCAAACCAAGTATTATGACGGTTGAACTCGGTACCAAACCAGACATTCATTCCAGGTTTGCGATTATCATCAGGTTGTTGAATATACAGGTGCAATACGAAATGATTAATCCCTTCTGTAAGTGCCCAATCACCGCGTTTTTTAAGCATGGCAGGATGACGTAGGAAGGCTTTTCGGGAGGAAGTAAAAGCCTCTGCCGAAGTTATAGGCTTTCCATACGTATGTGAGGTTGAAGAAGAAGCTTTACATTCGATATTCCCTAGCGTACCTTCGTTCCAAAATTCGCCCCCTATCAAATCCGACTGACCTCCATACATCATAAACTCGCCCGGAAAACCCCAGTGACCGTAGTTTTCTAACCAAACTTTAAGGTTGTGCTTGTTGCTGGCTTTGCGTAATCCACCCACGTATTCATAAGCAACATCATCTGCAATAGAACGTCGCAAATCCCACAAGAAACGTTCAGATAGCTCTACACTACCCACAATTCTACCAGAAAGAACAGGTAAGAATGGCACAGGATCGTAGCCATATTTTTCTTTGAATTTAAGTTCATAACCGTCTGTCCAGTTTTGAGCCCCTTGTTCATAACTATCTGCCACTACATATTTAAAAGCTGATTGGCTTTCTTTAGGAATTCTTTTTATCAACTCGCCAACAAAATTATCGAAATGGTACTCTGCTAAAGAGCTGCTCATTTTATCAATTTCGTAACCAACACCTTGTGGCGCTGCTGGAGCGTTTTTAGTGCCTGTAGGTGTCATTCCCATTCGCATAATAGTCCAATCTCCTGCAGGTGCATCCCAATTTAACACTCCATTTTTATCGAGTTTATCGTTTAGAGTAATTAATGCATCGGGATTAATACTTAAACTTTTATCTTTTAGTGCTTCTTGTTGTCCATAGATGTACGAATCCCATTGAATACCGGGAGTGGAGTTCATTTTACCCAATTGTTTCTCTATGAATTTATCTAATACAGGTGCTTCAGAAATAGTAATTTCAGCAAAACCATATCCATCGCTTTTGGTTCTGAAATCAGTACATTTTAATATAAACTTTTGTCCTTTTACATCTGGTAAATCAGTAGCATAAGCGCCCGTTTTAATGAATGCCACATTGGGTTCTATTTTAAAACGGTCAAAAGTAAATTCTTTTACAATTTTCTCCTTGCCATCAACCACAGCAAGTAGCGTCATATTACATTTGAAAGCTTTGCTTGGTGTAATGGCTATAGAACGTGCCGTTATTGACTCGGAAAGTTCAAAATTAATTTCTAAAGAAGCTCCTTTCTTGGGTTCAAAGTTGGTACCTTCTTCTATATTTCCATCGGTTAAAATATTTACGTTAATATCGCTCCAATTGGTAGTTACTTTGGTAGGGATAAATTGGGTACTTCTTTTTTCAACCTCCAAAGTTTTGAAGGCAAAGGTGTGTGTATCTTGAAATTTACCCTCTGGTTTTTCGAGCTGTATGCTAAGCTTTTTACCACCCGAAACTTTTGTTTCGCTATAGGTAAGATACCGCATGGCTTTGGTATAATCGACCCAAGGACCACCACTTTGGCTCCATCCAGGACAGTTAAAAACACCAATATCTACCCCAATACGCTTGCCTTCAACCACAGCATGTACCATGTGCGACCACCAATTTTCACTAAGCATGGGTACTTTTCCGTCTTTATGAGCTGGATTTATATTTCCAATTAAAGCACCACCAATTCCGGCTTTTTTCATGGCTTCCAAATCCTTGGTAATACCCCCTTTTGAAATATCATCATTAATCCAATACCAATAACACCAAATAGTATTGTCATTGGCAGGTTTGGTAAAATTAGATTTTAGTTGTTGAAAGTTTTGTTTGCTCATTTGGCTCCAAGTTTTAGAGGAACTCAGTAAAACAAGCATAAACAAAACACTTAAATAACAGCTAACTATTCTTTTTGAATTCATTTCTGTATGATTTTTTTATAAAAAAACACAACTGTTTTGCAATACAATCACAAAACTGTTGTGTCTCTTAATAATTGAAATTATTTGTAAACCGCTCTAATATTCCAATTGCCTGAATGAACTTTAAATTTCAAATAATCAACTGATTCTTGATTATATTCAAAATTCTTAGTATCCTTTATTGTTTTTCCATTCTTCCAAACTAATTGTTCATTTACCCATACTTCTTTTATTTCTTTGGCATTCTTAGGAATTCCAACATGGGCAACAGTATTTTCGGGAGAAACTAGGCTCATAAAAAAACTGCTTTCTTCTACTTTAATATCAACTTTAACATCTCCTTTGACGGTTGGAATAGTTTCCTTTAAACTTTTTATATGCATTAGTTTAGGCATAATTTCATATTCACTCCATGCCACTTTAGTAGGTACAACTCCTGCTATATATTTGGATAAAATAGTATTTGGCGCATTCCAAGCATGGTTGTAACTTCCGCCGTTAGGAAACATTTCGTACAACGTTGTCATTTCCTTTTTATCAACCTGACTTTGATATTGGTCTTTCATTCTTTGTAAAGACTCCTTATGTCTGCCAGCAATACACATGGCCTCTTCTGCAATCCATTCAAAATGCGGACTTGAAAATTTGTTTGGAATTAATACATTATCAACAATCTGGTTGTAATATTCTGGTTTTGCAATACCCGAAACAATGGCAATAGCATTAGCTCTATCATCTTTTAAAGTTTCAGCATTGGTGCTATAAAAACCATTTTTCCAATACGCTTTGTCAAAAGCGGGCTTCATTGTTTGCATTCTATTGATGTACCATTTAATATCATCCTGTTTACCTAAGACTTCAGCCATTTTTTTAGCTTCTTCAAGTGCTAGGTAGTAAAAAGCTGCTTGAATAGGTTCGCTATCAATGGTGTTTTTTACGCCCCAATCTACCCAATCCCAAGCATCTGGACTTTTGCCTTTGCGGTATTCTGGCAGTCCGTTTTCTTTCATAGGGAATAAGGCTAGATAATTATACATATAAGGATACACTTTTGCCAAGGTTTCTTTATCTCCTGTATTCAAATAATAGGGCCAAACGCACTGTGCAATAAACTGCAAACTTTGTGCAACCAACTCACGCACTCTAAGTGGCCCTAATGCGCCAATAACGCCATTTTCGTTAAATGCCAAGGTTTGTAAAATAGCCTTTTTTAATAACTGACGACCCGCATTGTCCATCGAATAAAAAATATAGCCTGTTTGGTCGGCTACATCACCTATCCATAAAGCACGCTCTCTATCTGGGCAATCCATGAAATTATCACGGGCACAAACAAATAAGGTGTTGTTTCCCATCGACCATAAACGGTTATAAAAAGCGTCATCAACTTCAAAGGTACCTGCCATTTCACCAACAGTCATCCAACGGTATTTTAAGGCTTTCACTTTAACTCCTTTAGGAATTGTATAGCGCAGTTCGTGTCCGTTCATCCAAGAAAAGCTCTCGAAAGATTGCGTTCCTTCTTTGGTAATATAAGTAGCATTGATTCTATTTAATCGGTTATCTGTAGTGATAAAAATAGTGTCACCTGCTTTGGCTTCAATTTCTAAATAAGGGGTAATTTGTTTATTGAAAGGAAGCTTACACTTAATAGTTTCGCCTTTACTGATATAGGGTAATTTTAAGTCTGCAGAATTCGCATAATCTTGTAATCCGTGATTGATTAAATGAGGGACAATATTTGGTTCTAAGTTATACCAAGGTGCAGTACCAGCCATTCCTTTTTCAATGGCTTTAGGCCAGTTTTTATCTGAAAAACCAGCAGTGTACCACGCCTTATCCGACCAATCATTCATGGCTTTTTGTGCATCAAATTTAACGCAATACTGAACCACTGCATCACTTGCAGGGGGAATGGTGTTATCATAAGCAGGATGCTGTTTTGCTTTCCATGAAGCATCTGAAACCAGTTTCTGTTTTCCAATATTCGCTGAAAACAAAAGACCTCCTTTTTTACTATCAATATGAGTTCCTTTGTGTGTTTCGCGTCCCCAATACCAAACTAAAATAGCAATGGTATTCTCTCCTTTTTTCAAATACGGTTGAATATTGACTGTCTCATACCACGAATTTGCTGGTGTTATTTTGTTTTTTCTATCCCAATTTCCTGCTTGACTTGGACCTCTTGACAAACCTCCTTCAAAGAGTACCATTTCGCCATTAATCCATAACCAAAATTTACTATCGACTGAAATAAACGCCTCTACCTTATTCGGTACTTCATTTATATTTATTGTTTTTCTGAAGCTCATCCAGGTATTGGATGGTCCCTCTTCTTGTTGCCAAATCCATTGTGCGCCTTGCCAGTTTGGTGTTTGAGCAAAAGAAAATGTCGCCATTAAAACCAAAACTAGCGAAGTGCTGAAGTATTTTATTTTTTTTCTTATTGTAATCATTTGTGTTTTTTTTCTTGTATTAGGGTTCTTTTGTTAATTAATAGTTCTTATTTCTCGAGGTTTTTAATGATTTAAATTTTTATGATTTAATAGATTTTAAAAGACTGTTTGTTATTCAAAAAAAATCATTTATTAAAATAGGTTTTTAAGGTAACAGGTCCGATTAAACCGGATGAATCCAATTTTGTATCATCCTTTTTAGGAGGATTGGTAGTCCAAGTTTTTTTAGTTTCTTTTGAACGTGTGTTATCAAAAATCAACTGATTTCTCCATGTATTGGTCACTTTGACTACTAGTGTATTGTTTCCATTTTTAACATATTTACTCACATCAAATGTAAAAGGTGGCGCCCAGCGTGTACCTACTCTTTCTCCATTGCACCATAGTTCGGCAATGTTAGCTACTTCACCTAAATCAATGCTACAATTTTCACCTATAGTTTCGAGCTTGAAATCTTTGGTATAGGTTATCGTTCCTGAATAATGTTTTACTGCATTATTCTCGTGGTTTGATAATGATTCTAATTTTGGTATTTGAATGGTTTCAGGAGTATCCCAACCTTTTTCAAAAGCAGCTTTCCAATTATTTTGAAGTGCCTTTTCTTCAACCTTTAATTGAATTGAATTGACTTTTTCTCCTTCATAAAATGAATAAGTACCCGATTTTGAAGCTAGTATGTCATTTCCTGTTTTTGAAACAGTTATTAAATTATTGTTATTATGAATTCTATACCATCCTTTTTCTGAACTCAAAATCGTTTGGTTTTCAAAAACAATTTTGGAACAACTCGATTTCTTTTCGCCTTTTGGAAAAACCACTATAGCACTACCACTTGGACTAAAAGATAAGGCCACATTAATTCTTTCCTTATCCTTAGACCAAACCAAGGCGTCTTGTTGTTCTCCAGTAAAAGCATCCCACAATTGAGGATGGGTATTAGTCACTCTAAAACTTAACGAAACATCTACCGGTTTATCGCTTGTAGTACTCACAAAATAAATATCCGCATCGGCGGTTTGGCGGTGAATCCAATGAATTGGCAAGCCATCAGGTACTACAACATCAGGCGCAATGGTTTCGGTTTTTAAAACCTCATCAAGGGTTTGCCCCCAATACACCTTACCCAAGCCCACTTTTTTAACACCTCTATTTTCAATTCCCCATAATTCATCTGAAATAGTTTTAAGTGTTTTCAAATCGTTTTCATCATCCATTAAACTGGGAGAACCCATTGGTTTGTCACCAACAATTACCGCACCTTGGAGCACTAATTCTTTTAACTTTTGAAGGGTTGAAAGTAACATTTCATCAGAATTTCTCAATAAAATAACTCGGTAATCACCTGCATCTTTTACATTGATTTTTCCATCTTTTGCCGATAATTTAGTTTGTAAAATTTCTTCATTCAAATAATCAAAACGATAGCCTTTCGGGAAATAATCCAAATCAGAAGGCGGACGCACAAAATCATCGCCATAATACCAAAGTACATCTGCTATATATTCGCCTTGTTGTAGCATATATTGGTCACGTGCCAAATAAGTAATCCAATCTGGCATGTGCTTCCACCAAGTTTGCTTTCGAACCAAAGGAAAACCTATATTTCCTCCAAAACTTGAACCAGGAGTAACATTGGTTTGTGGAGTATGTGAAAAAGTATGAAAAACCAAATGGTTAATCCCTTTTGTAAAATTATAATCTATCAAGTATTTGACATCAAAAGGGTGTTCGTTCCACTTAACATCTAATTGTGTACAGGCTTCTGCGGCTAACTTTGGTTTGTTATACAAATGCATGGCAGAGGTGGCAGAAAATACTAGTTTATCGTTTTCATTTTGCTTCGAAGGTGCAGTAGGATACCAAAACTCCGTCATGGGTATATCACTTACGCCATAATAACGCATAGGGTCAATGGGTAAGACTTCACCACCTGCTCCTTCTGTATATACTTCTGTTCCCATTTCATGGGCGATTTTTGCAAAATGGCTGAAAAAATTATCTACATACACATCATCCATGGTTTGGCGTATATCCCGTAAAAACTTGGTGGTTAGCTCAGGACTTTCAACAATATATCCCATGGTGACTGGTAAATATTTTTTCATGCTATAGCCACGACGCTTTTCAAACTCTTGAAACATATCTTCGGAGTTCATCGTCCAAGTGGGTACATGGCTTTCCCAACTATCAATCAATAAACCTTTTAGTTTTCCGTCACCAATGGGACCGCCAGGTTGAATCATCTTGCCAATCATCCCCTTGCGCAAATGATTTTCAATGGCAATTTTATCTAATTTACTCGATTCCCAACCCGTAGATTCTGGCATGGCAGGTTTATTGGTTAGTCTCATATTGATATGACCAAAACGTACTACTGTCCAATTTCCCTTAGGAACATCCCAAGTTAATGTTCCATCTGAGGACATTTTATCTGTAATATTCAAAATTTTATCCGCCGGAATAATCGTGTTTTGGGCATAATGATAGGTCATTTCCTCTTTAATACCACGCAGGGTTTTGGCTGCTTTGGCTTCGTGATTATGAAGCCTTGGTTTTGAAGTTAAATGAATAAATTCTGGTTGAATAACATGAGTCCCTTCAAAAGTGAAAATAAATTCTTTTGCCGTAGTTTCAGGAACAGCCAATGTTAAATATTTTTGTCTGTCATTCCAGTGACCATCAGGTATCTTAATCGCTGCAATCTGAGTTAGAGTATTTCCTAAAACTGCTTCTACTTTGAGGGTAACATCTACTTTTGGGTATTGTGAATCCGTTATAATGTGACGCAATGGAGGCAATTCTATAGAACGAAGGGTAACGGGATTATTAAATATCGTTTTTACCCAACTGTTTTTTGTAGCTACTTTGGCAATCCCTTCGGCTCTGTATTGTGGCAATTCTTTGTCAAGCATGGTGGTTTTGGCTGTGACAATAATTTTTGAATTAGGGTTAAAAATATCTTCCCAAGGTACAATGGTATTATTAGTCTCTACTTTTGAAGGATTGAGTATAGCTGTATCGTCGCCTTCTGGAGTTGGAAATGCCAGAACCTGCACCTCTTTATAATCAAAATCTGGAGTTTTATACAAAGAATCAATTAATAAAACTTCATTAAATTTCGCTCCACCCTTTAATCGGTAAACCGTTTCTACAATTTCTCTTTGCGCCTCTTGGGCAGGAACCCAAGGGCCGCCCGTCATGGACCAGCCGGGGCAATTTTGCATCGTAAACTTTAATCCTAAACGCTTGCATTCATCGGCTGTATGGCGCACCATATCTTCCCATTCTGGTGATAATACTTTGATTTGTTTAACCCCTGGAAATACCTGTCCGTTTTTATTAAATAAATGTACTCCTTGAATACCTGCATATTTTATTGCTTCTAAGTCGAGTGTAATCCCTTCTTTGCTAATGTTATTTCCGTTAAAATGAAACCAAGTTTCGGGATGGTATTGCATTTCTGGTGATGAAAACCCTTTTTTTAATTTTTCAAGACTCATTTCAGGTATGTTTTTTCCTGAAACAACAGCTGTTTTTTGAGGTTTACAACCTACAAAAAACAGCTGAATACTTAATACAAAGCATACAATAGAGGAAATTTTCATGATTTTTATTTTAAAAAAGTGTGTAAAAAGTAGAAACTATTGCATCAATAGTTTTGTATGATTTTGAAAAAACATTAAAAATGAGGCATCAAATATTCATTTACCACTTTATTTTTATTGTTGATAAACTTAAATCTTAGCTATATAATTTTTATCCTGTACTGTCTTGGTTATTAACCAAAAAAATCCATCCCTAAGCAAACATTAACAAATTCGCACCACTTTTAATTTCAATAAATTACCGAGTTTGTCAATTTTATTAGCAATATGTCCAACTCCAATGGCACAATGATGCGAAGGCCCTTGTTTAGACCATTCGTTCATAAAAGCACGTGCGCCAATTGAAAAACGGTATCGGCTGTTGGTATTTCCTATTTGGAGCACAGGACCTGCAACTGATTCTCCTTCGGCGACCAATAAAAAGACTTCATCTTTACCTTCTACCACCGAGAGTAAGGTTACAGGGCCGTGTTTAACTGTCATTTGTATCGAAAGGCCTTTACCCGGTTTTCCGTGGTAAACAGGAAGTGGCACTAGTTGTACGTTCCCTTCGGCAATGGCAAAATGAGCAGGACCATCATGCCCTAGCATCACAATATCATCGTTAAAATCCATCGCATAAAACTCTGAGAAAGACCCACCCACACCAAAGGCATCCATGATTTTCATGGCTTGGGCATTTTTAATTTCGTATTCACCTGCAACGGGAATATTTTTCCCTGTTAGCAACGTATTTCCAGCGATTACTGAGGTTACAATATTTTCATATTCATTCCCCGATTCGCCTTCGTAATAATACGCCAAAGAACCTAAATTGTGATTCTGTACCAATTTGTCTAAGGCAACCGAGGTTTTGGCGGCACGAATTAATTCTGCTTCTTCACATTCATCAACAACTGTAAATGTATTTTGGAACTCAGCTAATTTATTTTGAATTTCTAATTCTGTTGCTTCGTCTCTGTGCTTTTTGAGTTCGCACATTTCAACAATTTCGATATGTGTACCAAAGGCGGCCGCTTGTTTGGTTAAATCAGAATAGACATCAAGCATCCCGCAATAGTAATGTCCTAAAACACCGAGACGGTTGTTGTGCATCACATCGGCTACGTTGGCAGCTTCAATCCAATTTTGAATTTCATCCCAAACCGATTGTTCTCCTAAATATCCCGTTACAAACTCATAATCCAAACCAGAACGGTTAAAAACATTGGCAATTTCTGGAACAGAGCAAGCTTGGCAATGCGCTAACCATTCGCCTGTCATTAAACCACGATCGCCCATTTTATTGAACTTTTCGTAATCAATAGCGGCAACGGGCTGGATATTCAAAATTACTATTGGGCATTTTAATTTTTGAACCACTGGTAAAACAGTCGATGACAAGGCGTAGGTCGAAACATATAGAAATACAATACCCACATCTTCTTTTTTCAAAAATTCAGCAGCTTCTCTTGCTCTTTCTGGCGAATCGATTAATCCTACATTGACTACCTCGGCTCCGAAGGTTTCCATTTTATTGGCAATTTGGTTTTGGTAGCCTTCTAATCGTTCTAACAACCCCTCAAACTGTGGCCAATAGGTATCCAAACCGATACCAAACAATCCTACTTTTATCATTTTATTATTTTTATTAAATACGCAATCATCCACCCGCTTTCAAGGGAACTAAATTTATTTTTAAGCCACAGATTTCAAGAAAAGTGGTTTTGGGACATTAACGAAAGTGTTCTAACTTGGTGAAGCGATTCGAATATATGATTTAGAAAAGCCACGAATTCACGAATTACGAAACTTAATTCGTGAATTCGTGGCTTTCATTTATCCAACTCAAAAAGAGTAATTAGATAGAATTAAAAAGATTTTAAGGATTTTTAATTATCTAATATCCTAAATCCGTAGTAAATCTACCTTACACATTATAATCGTGTTTATCAAAATATTTTGAAAAAAATCTGCATAAATCTGTGTAAATCTGCGTGCAAAAAATCAGCACGCTGATTCGGCAGATTTTCGCAGATAATAATTTAGATCTGATTCATTAATTAGGTCATTTACCTTTGTGTTTTTTATTTATAAATTTTAAACTCAGCTATTGAAACCGCTTTTTGCCCCTTTTCAATTGTAATTCTGCACTTAGTAGCTGTTACCGTTTTAAAATTGTGTTCTTTATTTTGTCCACAGTTTTTTCCTTCGGCTACATCTTTCCATTCTTTTCCGTTCCAATACTGAATTTTGTAGCCTTCAATAGTAGTACCTAGCTCATCGATGATTACTTTGCTAAAAGTTTGTGGTTTTACCCATTCGACTTCTAAATATTGGTTATTGGCGTCTTTAGCCTGCCAGCTGGTTTCGTTGTTTTCATCATTGGCTTTGAAAGCTTCAAAACCAGGCAACTTTTCTGTTTCAATAAACATCGATGAAGCGTTCATTCTGCCTATTAAAGCCAGGTTTTTATTAGTCCCTATAGGTTCTGGATAAACGGTTTTTGGCAATTCGTTCACCTGAAAATCATAGATTCCAGATGGCACATTGTAGATGACATAATTCCCAACAGCATCACTTTTTTCGGTACCTAGAAAGCTAATTCCTTTGGCATTTTCTGCGAGTACTTTTCCTTCTTTCACCCCATTTTTAGAAACAGCGGGTACATACACCTGAGCGGTAGAATTGACAGGAACTTCGATATGGAAATTGGCAGTGTTATTTTTCTTTGTCCAATTGACAATTACTTTTCCATACATGGATTCGTAAGCTGTATTGGCAAAAGTTAAATCACCCACAACTGCTGGTTTTATGATCATATTTTGCATGCCTAAACTTTTAGGATTAGGACGAATACCACCAAAACCTTTGATAAAATAACCGCCAATTCCTGTATAACAAGTATGGATTTTACTAACACCAACCGAAGACCAACGTTCTGGCCAAACGGTTTCGCCCTGTGCTATAAAATAGCCATAACTAGGATGATGCTTGTCTTGTAGCAATTCATAAATCAAATCCATGCGCTCTCCATACTCGGTAAAATAACGGGTGTACATACCTTGTCCTGAACTCCCCGTGTCGTAATACGGAAATTTGTACAACACATTATCTACTAAAACATCCGTTACTTTTTTCTTTTCGGCTTCGGGGGTTACGCCTGCAATCAAAGCAAAGGCTTGATTGACTTGTTGCCCATTGCCATATTGGCCTGTTTCAGCATTATACGTCATTTTATGCGTAGCTTCTCGTTGTACTTTTAAACGATTGCCAAAGATTTTTGCTTCTTCGGTTTTGTTCAATTCTAAAGCCATTTTCTCGGCATTATCTAGCATAAAGGCATAAACACAGTTGTTAAAATGAATCGCTTCTGGCGAGTTGCTACTGGTCCAAAAATTTCCTTTTGGTGTACACCAATCGCCTAAACCAGGAAAATCTCTAGCTCCTTGTGGCCCTGTAATCAATGCGCCTCCCGACTCATAATTAGAATTTTGATACATCCAAGTCATCCATTTTTTCATCGACTCATAGTTATTTTCTAATACTTTTTTGTCCCCCAACATTCTGTAGGTTTCCCAAACCGTTAAAGGGCTATTGGCTTTCCACATTAAAAAAGGACGATCGTTTTCATTAATAACACCACGAATTTGACCATCTGGAAATTGTGAATCGCGCGTGTATTGTAAATACTGATCCATGTAAGCACCACTTTCAAAATTAGGTAGCGCATCACCGTACATGGCGGCTACCGTCACTTCGCCCCAACCTCTTCGCTCGCGGTGTGGGCAATCCATTAATATTCCGTCAAGGGTATTGGCTAGGTAAGTATCCAAATTTGTTTTGTAAATCTGGTTTAGTAATTTGCTCGAACTTTCAAATGAACTAATACGTTTGCGGTCATTGGTAATCACAAAACCTTTGATATCAGCTAATTTTGGTTCATACTTTAAACCATAAACGGTAATCCAGCGTCCACCGGCGACATTGAATCGGTTGGTAAATTTTCCTTCACCCGATTTTCCGAAAATGTATTTGCTCTTTTGCTCCCAGTTCATCACCTTTTCGGTTTGGTCGCTAATCTCAAACAAAATCGAATCGCCAACAGCGCCTTTGTACAATTTCATTTCAAAAAAACCAGTATAATTGCGTCCCATATCAATGCGATAGGTACCGTCAGCATTTTTCTGGATTGCAATGGGGTTAACCTCTTCAAACTTGACTTGAGGTTCCACCATTTGAGCACTTAATTCGGCAGTAATTGGTGTGAATTTTCTGTTTTTAAATCGTGACTCACCAATGGCTTTGTCTTCTTTTACAATTACATTCTCATTGGCATCAGTAATACCCTTATTTAATTCATCGGCATTATAAATACTGGCTTGCATCCAATTACTATCATCATAATCTGCTGCATTCCAATTGTCTTCTCTTTTTCTGTCATCAATGGTTTCTCCACCAAAACGCAAAATATCCCAATCCCCATAATACTGACTGTTACTTACTTTACATTTCCATGTTTCATCAGTACCAAGGGCTATTTTAGTAGCTCCCAGTTGGATTTCTACTTGAGCTTTGAATGCAAAAGGCGGATTTCTGTACTCAGTAATGCGATCCCATCTAGCCCAACCAGCGGCATGCCAAACCCCAATGACATTTTTCCCTTTTTTCAAATGTTTACTAATATCATAAGTCAAATACGGAATCCTTTTTTTCATATAAGAAGATACCGGATTCATCACATTATCAGTAACTTTTTGACCATTCACATACAATTCATGATACCCAAAAGACCCCAAATAAACATAGGCCTCACTGGGTTGTTCTGATAAATTAATGTTTTTGCGGTACCAATTGTGGTCGGTTTTCTTTTGGTTTTTTTTAAAAATCCACTCGCCTTTCCAGTCCTCTTTGTTCAACAAACCCATCGTGAATTTGGCATCTTCACTCCAGTCCGACTGCTCGCCTGACACATCCCATATACGGACTTTCCAGAAACATTCTTGACCTGAAATTAAACGCTTTCCGTTATAAATGGTATTAACGGATTGATTGCTTTCCACTTTTCCAGAATCCCATAAATCGCCGATATTTTTATGTAGGTTTTGAATACTAGTCGAAACAATAATTTGATAGGCTGTTTGTTTTTGACCTCTCAGCTGTTGGGATGCTAGAAGTTTCCAACTCAACCTCGGTGAGGTATTATCAATTCCTAACGGATTGACACGATACTCGCATCGCAAGTCCACGACTTTCACTGTAGAATTGGCAAAACAACAACTACTAGACACTAATAATACCGCCAGAAACAATTGGAAAGCATTATTTATTACAAGATTTTTAAATTGGTTTTTCATTTTACAAAACTTAAAATTGTATTTTTTGATTTGGTTTTTAATAAAAAAGCATATTCAGAATAAAGAGTACCCTTTTGAACAAATAAATTCATATTTACAGCTTAACAACTTATATTTAAATACATTTGTTATACTATTTCAAACAAACAGGAATGTAAAATTCGCTAATTTATGCAGGAATTGAAATTGACAATTTGATATTTTAATTGCACAAAATGATATGAAAAACAAATACCGCAAATACCTGATGGTTTTTGACCAAGATAAAAAATGGGGTTTCTTTATCAACAACCTTGGCAGAACTGTAATTAGCCCCAATCAAGACTATCCCTCAAAAGACCATCCTGACGATTATGTATTCGAATGGAGTAAAGGGCGCATTTTAGACGAATTTCATTTGGTTTTAATCACCAAAGGAGAAGGAATATTTGAAAGTGAGCAAACAGGTAAAAAAAGAATTTCGGATGGGGATGTATTTTTATTATTTCCCGGAGTTTGGCATCGGTACAAACCCTCAAAAAAGACAGGCTGGACAGAACGTTGGGTAGGTTTTTCGGGCGAGATTGCCAATCAATTTTTGGCCAACGGCTTTTTCACGGCTGAAGAACCACTTCTTTCAAAATGCAATACTGAGTCGGTTTTAAATCATTTCAATACGCTTTTCAAATTATTTGATGAAGAACCCTTTGGTTTTCAAAGACTAGCCTCTGGAATTTGCATCCAACTAATGGCAGAACTTCACAACATCAAACAGGGTGGTAACAACATTGAAGACCTCAACTCTATGATTTCAAAAGCCAAAGGTTTGATGTATAAAAACATTAATCAATCTATTGATTTAGAAAAAATGGCAACGGAACTTGGCGTTAGCTATTCCAAATTTAGAATTGATTTTAAAACCCAAACAGGCGTATCGCCATTGCAATATTATTTGTTACTTAAAATTGAAAAGTCCAAAGAGTTGTTATTAAATTCCAATAAAAACCAAAAAGAAATTGCTTATGAATTGGGCTTTGAATCGGATTTTTATTTTAACCGCCTTTTTAAACAAAAAACAGGATTGACTCCTGGGCAATTTAGAAATTTTCAAAAATAAGACAGTCGTAAAATGGTTTTTAAAATCAACTTCAAAAAAAAGGATTATTGTTCTAATAAACCCTTAAAAAAACTACCCGAAATTGAGTTTTCGGGTAGTTAGTTTACTTTAGATTTTAATACTAGGAAGTCTTATGGATTATTTACAAAATTAGCTTGTGTAGTACCCTTTCTCCATAAAATCGTAGCAGACCCTCCATGACAACGGTAAGCCCCCATGCGTAATTTAGCCTGCAAAGCTCTTTCTGGTTCTGGAACAGTAAAAGTACTACTTACACCATTGATAGTTGATTTCACATAATGTCTTAAAGTACCATTTACAGTATCAAACCCTGTGGAAACATCAACCCAAAAATCTTTATTATATTTAACATTGGTGATAAAAACCAATTGTCTTCCTGATGTGCCCGAGCCACCACGCGATACTATTTCTTCCCGATAAATATCAAATGAATCTGTTTTACCTTGAGCATTCAGTATTACATCTCCATTAGAATCCCTAACAGGTTTAGCTATAAATAATGCAATTGCTGGGTCAGCTGAACCTCCACCCCCTGTATGAGTCCCTTTGGCCTGAATTAAATAAGTCCCATCCTTATCACTCATACTAGTTGCAGGATAACTATCAGTAAAAGTACCTGCTTCTAAAACGCGACAGTAACCTGTTATTTGTACATAGTTTCCTGTTTTGATATTATTTACTGTACTACTAGCCCGTTCAATTCTTGTTTGAAGGGAACCCACATCATCTGTTGCAAGAAGGCGATATACTCCCCAGTCATAACTAGAACCATACGTACTTTGGGTATAATCATATGTACAACTTCTGTCATCAATTGTTGCATTTACACCCACATTATGATCGGTCCCTCCTCCTGTCCAGGTGTACAAAACTTGAGAACACGACACTGCTGTTAAATTATTACTAGTAGGCACTGTAATGTCTTCATCGTTCGCAGCTACATTTTTTGATTCTTGAACATCATTCGTACAAGACATTAAGAGTCCAATTTGGAGTAATCCTCCAAACCCACCGAGGGCTAATTGTTTAAATTTTGTTTTCATTTAAAGATAAATTTGGTTAATTAATATCTCAAATTTAATTTAGATACAACTAGTAGCTATCCTGCTTTGTAGGGTTAAAATTTAACATTATATAAGTTTTTAAGGATTTTTTTATGTACTACATAAATAATAACTAAAAAAAATACGATTTAAACACAATCCAATACCTACATATCAAAAGAAATCGATTTTACTTCATAAGAATTTTCCGTGAGATTATTTTATCTCCATCCGTAATTTTCAAAATATAAAAGCCCGATTGGAACTCTTTCAATGTAAGAGATTCGTTTAAGTAATTGGTTTCTTTAATTTGCTTATAAAAAACAAGTCTCCCTAATGAATCAAACAATTCCATTGTTATAGTAGTTAAGTGATGTAAAGTTGGAGCGCTAACAATAAAATTTCCTTTATTAGGGTTGGGAAATACCGTAATAGTATCAAAGTAATCCTCTCTTACCGCTACTTCTTTGGGTATATCTTTACAAAACTCTATGGCCCATGAATTCAACACACCGCCAAATGAAGGTAGATTATCTTTAATAATTATATTCCATTTTCCTTTGCTATTTTCTCCCTTATACAGTGATAAAGCATCTTTGTGCGGACGGAATTTGAAGTTATTCAAACTCTTTAAACAATCAAAATGCACCGCTTCATCATCAAATACTCCTACTATACCCTTTTCAGTTCCACAACTTCCATAGCTCTTTAATTCTACTTTTGTCCCCTGTGGGCTTTCAATAAAAATTTCTAAATTCTTAATTTGCTCATGGGATAAATTAATAGCAACATTAACATCATTTACCATTTCCGAATCCTCAACAACAATACTGTTTATTTGTTTAGCACCAGGTAAATCATGACTTATTGGCAATGCTAAGTTTAAACTGGATTCGTATTTTTTACAGACATCCACCACTTCTTTACCAATGGAGAAATTTTCTTTGTTGATAGTAAAAAAATGACCTCCATTTGCTTCCAGCAAAAAACGGCATTCAGTTGCTACGATGTTAGGTACCTTAAATTGAAAGACACCATTATTAGGTATATTATCCGCGATAACATAATCATATTTTACTCCTCCATCAGTAGAGAGTACTAATTTTAGATATTTCCCCCCTTGAAGCTGGTTCGTCTTATTTACGTTCCAACTAATCGTTTGATAGGAATTAGGTATTAAAAAAATGGACTTAGTATTAAATGAATTAAATTCAAAAGGCCCATAATTAGCATCAAATACCACTTCAACATCTTTGTAGTCTGTGAGACCGCCCTGTGTATTATTATCCCTAACAGTCAGTCTAAAAGTAGCTTTTCTTGCCACATTAGGAACTTTTTCCCATTTTGTTTCATTAAGACCATACCGTAACTCATCAAGATTTGGAATATATCTTGTATTATTTTGCGAAGGCAAATAAGACCTGCATAAAACGGCGTTGGAGTTGGTCACCTGAGAGTCAGGAAAAACATACCTTCCAAAACTATTGTCAATTTGCTCCCAACAGTAGGTCAACACATCTCCGTCATTATCCCATGCTTGCCCTTCTAATTTAAAAGGAGTTGATATAGGCAAAATAATTGTAGAAAAGTCTTTAATATTTGGTTTCGTATTTGTGGTGCTTATGAAATCTCCACATGATATTTGGCTTGAATAGTCTTCAATTTGAGTAATCGAAATTCCATGAAAATAAGGATCGTTATTCAACCCAACATTTGCCGAATTAGAAATACCCGCATATCCCATAATTGTAGAACCTGAACCGGGTTCCACTTGAACTCCAGTTCCTTCATTTCCATTAGCGGACCAAGTGTGATTCGCACCAAATTGGTGGCCTATTTCATGAGCAACCAAATTGTAGTCAAAAAAATATCCCGCGGGATGATTGCTTGACGAATATGCCCTCCCTTTCAAGCCTGACTGACAAACACAACCAATACAGTTTGAGTTGCCTGCAATACCTCCTTTTCTAAATAAATGTCCGATGGAATAATTAGCATCACCTATCTTAGTGTCGAGAAGTTTTTGCAATGACTCCCCATAATCAGATGATTCTGTAAATGGGTCACTATCTGCATCCAAAAATAAAAGGCTGTCATTATTAGGGGCTAATTGAAAACTAATATTCAAATCATTTTCAAACACGGCATTCACGTTTGTCAAAGTGGCCACAATTGCAGCATTCACACTGGCTAGAGTATTTCCGTGAAAACTAGAATACTCGTTTGTGGTCGCTATTGCAATTTTGTATTTTTTTTTGACAGTTGTCACTGCCTGTTTTTTAAGATACTCAACATCTTTTAGCCTACTTAAATCTTTAGGAACTAAGCAATTAGCAACCATCCTACTTTCAATATTCTTTTTTTCTAATACCTTAAAAGCTTCAACATTATCAAAGGGTTGATATATCACAAACTCATCATTAGTAATCATAATTCCGCTAAGCCCATTGTAGGGAGAAAGACTAAAACTTATTTTTAGCGATGGATTTTGAATATTATAACCAAAATACGACCGTATTTCGGGATAATTTTGTTGTTGTTCTTCATCCAAAACAGCACGTTCCGAAATCAGAAAATCAATAACAGCACCTCTTTTATCAGGAAAGCCTACTATTACTTTGTTTTTTGTACCTTTTGAGGTTTTAAAGGTTTGCTTTAAGGCAGCACTTAGTTTTGAATAATCAAATTGATAACGATTTGATAGGGAATCATTTTCCCCCACATGAATTTTGTGCTCTAATTTTGTTTTAGAAAAAAAATTGTTTTGGCTATATCCCGTTGTATAAAAAAGTAAAAGACTCACCACTAATCTTAAAGAAAACATTCTTAGTAAAACTATTAAGAAATTTAACCGCAACATCGCAACTATTGCTAATTCCTTAAAAGCGCTTTTTACAGTCATAATTCTTTACTTTTATTTCAGTAATGATTTACTAACTGCAAACACTAAAAACACCAGTATCAGTATTCACAGTTAGTAAAAAATCCTCTCATTTTGAAACAGCTAAAAAATCTATTGATACAACAGCTTTTTAACCGATTCTCCTTTTATCTTCAACAAATAGATTCCTTTAGAAAAGGCTGCAAGATTAATCTCAGCACCTTCGCCAGATAAAATTTCGCTACCTGTCAAAGTATAAATTTTCCATGAATTTGATTGGCTTAAATTAAAAATCCCATCACGACTTGGATTAGGAAAGACCTTAGTACCTTCATCTTTTTTACTAAAATCTTTAACCCCTAAAATTGCACCATCCCTTACAAGCGTAAAATAATCGTAATTAGGTCCAGCTCCTCCTGATGGTATTTGTAATTCAATCACCCAGTTCCCCTCATAAAGATTAAAACTGGTCGAAATATAATCAGCGTAAATAGTACCACCACCACCATCAACTTTTTTAATCACTCCCGAAGTTGTAGAACCACCAGCATCCGTAAACAATGGAGTTGATGACGATAAATCAGCTGCTAATATCGCTGCAGCGATGGGTTTAGAAGTAGTAGAAGATGTTTTATAATTCAACTCCATATGATAGATCCCTGACTGTGTCACATAAATAGGATATCTGGTATATTCACCACCTGCCAGTGCTGTTGACACAAAACCTGTTCCTCCAGCGACTAAATCGACATCATTTTCTGTTCTATAACCACTCGTATCATTACCAAGTGTAGTATCATTGTAAGCCACCCCTTGCCCGCCTATGGCATAGTCTTCGATTTGTACCGTTCCTGGAACATTCACTATCGTTTTAAACGGCTTCAAACCTGATGTTTCAACAATTATTTTATCCAAATTAAACCCACCCGACTGGACGTTGATTCTTAATTCATGAACACCTGAAGTTAATGCTACTTTTAACCTACTAACTGTCTTAAAATCGTTTATCCCCGAGGTTTGAGGTAATGAAAAATTACTAAAAAGAGGTACTCCATCCACATCAATACTCACTACTGAGCCTGCACTGGCAGCACTGTATAAAAATTGAAAATCATGATTTCCATTGTTCACTACGTTTACGGTATATTTCAACCATTCTCCATTTTGGGTATGCCCAACGTATCTTGAACCATTATAAATTCCAACATCAACTCCATCGATACCGTTTCCAGCCCCTAAAGTATCCACAGTATCCGAATCAGAAAACCCTACACCTTGCCCTCCTGGATTGTACGACTCTGCTTCAATAGTTCCCGGAATTGCTAAGGTGGAAACTTCTTTGATTCGGAATTCATATTTTTTAAATGAAAACGAAGACAAGCTGGTATTTATAGTTACCAAAGACCCTGAACCTCCATCGGTGCGAGCTGTTGTAGTGACCTCACTCCAGTCATTAAATGCATACGGATTAGGATTGGTATAAGATGCCCAAGCAGCCGCTCCAGCAGTATTTAAAGTTCGTGAAGGGTCTCCTCTTCTATCAAAACCTGACTTTATCCAACCTGAAGTAGGTTCGTTTTTTAAGAAATTTTCCAAATCATTTTGATCCTTACCATAGGTTAGATTTCGGTATTTTAAGACTGTACCTACTGGTAATTCGCAATTAAATGAAATTCTTATTGATTCATCATTTTGATAATTAAGCGAACTTGCATTGAGGTTATACACTAACACATCCACAACATCCTTTTCGGTAGCACTCTTAGAAAAAAGAGCATCTATTTGATTTCCTGTTACAGAAGGTGAGCCTGTGACAGTGGATTCATATCTGTTTTTACCCGTCATTGTTTTCAGCACCGCAATACTAGGCACTTCAATAGAAGTAGGCCTTTGTCCCCATCTAAAGAAATTTTGAAGTCCCTTATTACTATTTCTATAAAACACATTGGAATAGGCCAAATTAATAATTTCGGTATGTGGCGTAGCGCAATTAATATAGCCTAAACCATCCGCGCCATCCATGGTAGTAACAATAGCATATTCCATCATATCAAATTTAGCATTAGGATTCCACTTTGGGTTATTGATTAATGGCGCAAAAAGTTTAGTGTATTTTTGACTAATATTTCTATCAGTGGAATTATTAATCAAAACATATTCCGAAGCTCCCCAAAAGTCGTATTGAATATTGTTGGCGAAGCAATAATCCAAAATTCCGTTGGCAAATGATTTAATTGGCTCTCCTTTATAATTCAGTTCCGTCCCATTTTTATAAATAAAGTCAGGTTCACGAGTGTGCAAACCTATTGTAGCAGTTGGCAATACTTCACGAACGGCTCGTACAGTATTAGCAAAATGATCAATAAAATCTTGCTCGGTACCTTTCCAATGTTCAGGGGTTTCGATTTCAGAACCTATTCTTAAACGCCAAGACAATACTTCATCGGCTCCATAAGTTGCTACTAATTCGGTCATCATGGCTTTTATAAAATTAAAGTAAGCCACTTTGTCTTTAGGCGGTAACGAATTTCCATAAATGGTTACTCTTTCGTCTTCTCTAAAATTGATATTGTCTCTTGTTCCCGTAGGTATAAAAGTATAGCCCTGCTGAAATGCCCACGGCACTTGGTCAAGAACAAATTGATAAATCTTAACTCCATCTCTTCTAATGGCATTGATACGGTTTTTTAGCACAGTCCAGTTATAGACATAGCTACCTGTATTGGCATCATAACTTACGGGATCAAAATCTAAATCAGGAACATTCACCCCATTGACTTTTTTATTAATCCCACCAACCATTCGGATGGTATTCACCTCAAAACCAGTTCTTACTCCTGCACCTGTTGTGGGCGAAATGCGGTTGGCGACATTCCAAATGTCTTTTAACTCCCCCTTGTTATTGCTGTTATTCGTAAAATCAGTAGATAACACCACCTGTGCATTGATACTCAAAGTACTCAAAAGCAGCAAACTTATTAAATTGGGTAATTTCATTTTGTATATTTTATTCATTTACATTCTAAAAAACAGATTCACTACAACTTTGAAACACTTCCGATTGCCATTCGATGGTGTCCTAAATTATATTAATTCTTTTTTTTTTATAAAAAACTGCCTAAAGACTAAAAACAGCATCCTGAAATATTAACAAGTTGGTATTTTTAGATTTTAGACAGTTTCTAAAGCAGTATTGAGAAAGAAAAGACTATTGGAATACTACTTTAGTAGCACCTTTAGCGGTCTTAACTAAATACACCCCTTTTGCCTGAGATGACAAATTGATTTCAGTACCTTCACCTTGAGCTACTTTAGAACCTAAAGCAGAATATACTTCCCATTTAACTGACTCCCCCAATTGGAACACACCAGAAGCACTTGGATTTGGATGTACATTAATTGAAACATTTGATTCGAAATCATTTACACCTAATGTGCTATCATAAACTAATTTAAATTTATCTATGTTAACACCACTTCCAGTTCCATCAGAAAATGAAATTCTAATTATTTTTGATCCTGTAGTTGTAATAGGAAAAGCTGGAGATGTTAAAGCAACATAAGTAGTTGCTGAAGTTGTCGTTGTAAGTTCTAAAGGAGTTGTAATTAAATCTGAAATTTTTGTTCCTGTACTATTATAAATTGCAGCTGTTAACTTTAAGCCTGTATCTGAACCAGAAGCATAAGTTGTTGCTAGTTTGTAATTACCGTCATTAACAATATTTACTGTGTATTCCATCCACTCAGTATCAGCAATAGCGTTAACAACATTGGCATTACTTGGAGATCCAACCCCAGCTGCATTGCTTACATCCACATTATCTATACGATAAGCAACAGCAGTTGCTGTACCTGTATTAGCTAAAGTAGTGTCGAAAAACGTTACCCCTTGTCCTCCTTGATCATAATTTTCTGCTTCAAATTCGTTTGTTCCTGTTGTTGTAATATTTGGCACAGTACCTACATTAGGAAAAGGTCTAGGAGCCGTACTAGAAAGTATTTCCCATTTATCAATACTATAACCTCCAGAGCCCACATTTTCGAACGATAATTTATACGTTCCTGAAGGTAAATAGAATCCATTTTTCACAAAAGTACCAGGAGCTGCAGTTGTGTAATTGGTGCCTGTAGTAGGATTAACTCTAAGCACACCAGCACCACCAAAAACATTGTATTGATCTGTAGATGGCAAAGAAGTAGTTTCTCCTGCTGGAATATATACTCTTAGTCCTGCATTCGTTGCAGCTGAACCACTAGCAAAACCGTAAATCATAGATATATCATAAATACCCGCTGTGGCAACGGTAACGGTATATGTTGCTGTTCTTGTAACAACAGGGCTTCCCGAATTGTTGAAACCACTAATTCCATTTGCTGTACCACCGGTAAAATTAGCATTAGCTGAAATCCCTGTAGTGTAAGTTCCACCTGTTTCTGCCTCAATTACACCAGGCAAAGCAATTTGCGCATTAACCGTTTGCATCCCCAAAAATGCTGTCATAGCAACAACACTTAAAAATTGTAATTTTCTTTTCATAAATAATAATTTAAATTAGTTAAACATTTTCATGAGAAAAGCTACTTTTTGTAGATTCACCTTCCCTCATAACTAATTCAAATTTACCCGCTTACAAAAAAAACTATGTCCTGCATTGTCCTGCCAGCAAACGAAAAAAAACAACACAAAAGATTCAAATTACATATTTCAATATTTTTACCAAAAACAACAAAAATTCAATACTAAAATTTTTAAAAATCTGATTTTTTTATAAAAAATAAGTCAATTAATTGAACATTTTTACAAAATTGATAATTGGATTTCATCCTTGTTTCTATTGTAAGATTTCTTATTATTTTTTTTCAAAAAAAACTTGTCCAATCCCATAAAAAAAGCAGAAAAAATGACTCTTTCTGCTTTTTTATTACAAATGAACAATCTGTTATTTTATCAAAATTTTGGCATGATCCATTTTTTGATTTTCTCCTACCACCTTTATAAGATAAACACCAGGTTTAAAATCCTGTTCTATTTCTACCTTATTTTCAGCAGTTGTTTTACTATATATAACCTTCCCTAAAACATCATAGATGGTAATTGTTGCTTTTCCTAAATCATTACACTCTACAACAAACTTTTTTTCAGCAGGATTAGGATAAACTGCTATGGACGACGAATTAAATACATTTTTAGAATTACTTAGTGAACTGCTTTTGGCAATTGCTTTCCATTTACTTCTAGTATCGGTAATATCAGCTGGCATGTTATAGGCTTTTCCATTTTCAGTAATGTATAAAAATCGATTTTGGTCTCTGACTTCAAATCGATAGGAATCGTCTGTTTCATCATAATGTATGGTCCAAATTTTATCCACATCTGGCTTAGGAGCTGCGACACTCGTATTGATAACCGCATAAGGGTCGGCGGTATATCCTGAACCAGTTGCACGCAATACTCCTCTACCGCTAACTTCACTGTCTATATTATAAAAATCTGTACCATTGTAGTTTGTTTTTACAAAAGTCCAAAGGTTTTCTTGCGCTTCTCCTCCATTGCTAGTCGTGGTTTCCAAGCTATTCGATTGTAAAAATTTTCCTGTCGCCACATTTTGCAATCGGAACGAATCGCCTTGTAAAGTAGGTTTATCGATTATGACTGTCGGACCCTGAACCAAACTGATTTTCATTTTATCAAAATTAAAACCTCCTATCACTCCCACTATCTTAATTTTTTGCACTCCTTTTTGAAGAGTAATCATAGCCTTAGTTCCTTTGAATACAGTAAGACTAGAGGTTATGGCTAAGTTTATCGTTGCCAAAGTATTAGCACCACTTTTTACCTCTAACTTTTTTGAAGTACTCGGAGAAGCCGCAAAAACTTCAATTTCATAGGTGCCGTCCGAGGGAACATCAATGGTGTATTCTGCAAAGTCATTCACACCCCAATCATTCAAATAGAAAACAGAATTACTCCAACGGGTGATATTAACACCACTTTTGGTTGTAAAATATTCTGCTTCAATAGTAGCGGGTACAACATGTGTTTTAGGTTTAACGGTAATGGTTCTTGTAGCTTGTGCGGGAGTAAAATACTCATCCCCTTCTTCGGTTACTGTAATAGTCGCACTCCCTGGACCTAAAACGTCTGTCACAAAACTGTCCCATACAATGGCCACTTGGTTGTTTGGAAGTACAAAACGCAATTTAGCATTTGGATTGTTAGTTGTAGCTTGTAATTGAAATACAGGGTCTCCAGAAGTCACCTCAGGAATAGCACTGAAAGAGATGGTTTGCTGACGAATAGGTACTTCAAAATTTTGACTCACAATTGGAGCAGCATTAAAGATGGCATCACCAGTTTGTAAAGCATTGATCGTAGTGCTTCCAGCGCGTTTAACTTGCACTTTTCCATCAACAATAACAGCCACATCGGGATTCGTACTTTCAAATAACACTGGCAAGCCTGAAGTAGCGGTAGCAGATAAGACTTGATCAGCGTCCCCCCAAGTATGTACTGATTTGGCTAAAGTAAATTCAATAGTTTGATTTGTTTTATTGGTATTGGCATTGACCACTAAGGTTTGATTGACTTCGGACGCAGCATCAAAGGTACCATCACCCGCTTGTTGTGCCGTAATTTCACAAGTTCCTACACCCATAATTTTCACTTTATTCCCCTCTACTATTCGTGCAATATTTGTATTTGACGAACTAAATTTTACAGGCAAATTAGAACTTGCGGTTGCAGTCAAAGCAAAATCAGCATCGCCCTCAGTTTTTTGAGCAATCGCATCAAAAGTAATGGTTTGTGGTGTATATTCTGATTTCTCGATTTGGAATACATAACAATAAATAGATACTTTTTCGCTATTTTCGGTACCACTATAAACGGCCACAATCGTTCCGTTATCCATTATTTTAATACTTTTTCTAAAACGCGAACCTACTGTCATCCTGAAGTCCTCACGCCAAGTGTAGGTACCTGCCAAACAACTACTAATGACCAAATCCTCTCCACTTTCAATAAATTTATACATGCGGTTGCCGTAAAAATTTCCTAAAGTTCCTTTGCCTCGTTCTTCGGTAAATTCAGTTTCACCTGCTTTTTTTAGGTAATTATAATGTGTTGTACTCTTTGGAGCTTGATACAAATAAATATCATTTTTAGGTGAAATAGCCACTTGTGGTCCACCTGCCCAACCGGCGTCAGCGGGTACACTTCTAGGGTCTGCAATCAAAAAGGGCTTGTGGTCGATAATTGGTAAATCGTAACTTTTTCCCGCTACATTCGTTGCCTTATTATCCATTCTAGCGCCAAGCTCCATCAAATAAACACCCTCATTCAATTCTGTTGGCGATTCAGCCCAACGTACAGAATATGTATAATAAAATTTACCATTTATTAAAACAGCACTACCATAGGCAAAATTTCGTTCGCCTTGAGATACCTGAGTTCCAGTGCCCTGAATAATGGTCGTTTCAGGTGACCAAGTATCCCCATTGTAATAGGTCATGACCACATTTCCACCAACTGCCGAGCCTAGCCTTCTTTCAAAATACATCTCCCCTTGGTCGTTATTGAACAAAGCAGGATAGGTAACACCATCTACTACCTTCCCTGGGATTAGATAATCTTGTTGGGGTAAAAAATTGGCAGCTATAAATTCACTATCAGGACCGAAGGCTATATTCTTTTTTGAGCGGATATAATTCAAATCTTCGTTGTGGTGGTCAAACATCAAATGAACAGTACCGTCTATGGGACAAATACCAATATTAGTAGTGAGGTGCGTATCCCCTTTCCCTCCTACCAAACTTAATTTAGCTGGCAAAGCCACATGAACCCAATTGCCTTCCCCTATTTTTTTACGAGAAACCATCAAGGTTCTATCCGTCCATCCGCCACGGTACCAAGTATAAAACACAAAGCCATTGGACACCTTAACACAATTCCCGTGAGGATTAATACTGGCTCCATAATGATAGGGTTGAGGATCATCGGCCTTCCAGAAATAAAAGGCATCTCTAGTGACTACGGTACTATCTAAAAATTTGACTTGTGCTAAAAGCTGGTTTGAAAATGTTGTCGTAATGAGAAATAGTACTAAAAGGATTCCATATTTTTTTACGGAATCTGGTTGGGTAGTTTTTTTCATAAAATAGGTGTTGGTTACTTATGAATTACACATTGGAACACAGACCTGTTGGCAGGCAAGCAGGTTTTCGTGACAAAAAAAATCAACAAAAGCCTAATGCGAATTCTGGGTTAATAGTTAATTTTTTATTGGGAAGTTAGTCGAGTAAATGACGTTATGATAAAACGGAGGCTTCGACAAGCAGCTTGACAAATAAAAATGAAAAATAAAGCAGAAAAAAGAATTTCTCTGCTTTACTAAAAATTGGATTTAAAAACCTATTCTATAACTAGCTTTGTAAAATAAGCATTACTATCAGCCGTATTCACTTTTACAAGATAGATACCAGATTGAAAAGCACCATTATTCTGTACCAATAGGTTAGTTTCGTTGGTAGTTGTAGAATAAACCAACTTTCCTAAGATATCATAAATAGATACAGCTACTTTACCTAGCTCTTTAAATTCGAGGGTGAATTCAGTTTTAGCTGGATTAGGATAGAGTTTTATTAACGAATTGCTTTTAGCAAAATCTTCCACACCAAGAGGGGTTGATATTGGAATGGCTTTCCATTTACTTCTAGTATCTGTATCAGGCACAATAACATGTGTTACGTTTCCATTGGCTTCATGATACAAAAATCTGCCGCTAGTACCTGATTCAAATCTATACGTATCATCAAATTCGTCATAATGTATCGTCCAAACTTTGTCACCATCACTTGATGGTGGATTGGTTCCTGTACTTACAACAGCATAAGCTCCCCCAGCAAAACCAGCTCCCGTGGCACGCAATACCCCATAGGTTTTACTATCTATATTATAAAAGCTTCCACTATCAACAAAAGTCCATTGTTTGTTATCCTCTACACCTGAATCACTCATCGTCACTGGTGTAGCACTTACTCCTGAATCAGTTAAAAATTTCCCAGTCGCTACGTTTTTCAATCGGTAAACGTCTCCTGTTGATGGTGGAGGATTAGTATCCACAACTTCTGCTTTTTGGTAGGTCGTATTTGCCCATCTAATTTGTGCTCTTCCGCCTTTTACTCGATACGCACCATATCGAATACCTGATTCTGTTCCTCTTTCAGGTGAGGGTATGTTCCATTTAAAAATATCCCCTCCAATTATCACATCACAATAATGAATTTTCTTAGTGGCATTGTTCGGGTCTTGTCTAAAACCTACCTCAAGTTGAAAAGTAGTTTCCACATTTTTTGGTATGTTCTTTAGGAAAACAATTTCCCTACCGCTACTTCCTTCTCCACCACGAACCAAGATACGCTCGGCATAAATATCGAACGACACTTGCTTACCAACGTCGGGGCCCGTACCATATACCGGCATTGCTAGATACAAACAAATAGCTGGATCAGTAGAACCACCACCACCTGTATGTTTACCTTTGGCTTGTGCTATGTAAGTCCCATCATTGCTGGTTCCTGTTGTATCACCCACTTCAAGAATCCTTACGATTCCTGTAAATCTTGCATAACTTCCCACACCTGTCTGTTGAGACCTACTTAAAGAGCGCTCAATTCTAGGTTGCAAGCTAGTATCAAATTTATTCGAACCTGCTGTGATGTTGTACATCCCCCAAGTTTTCCCATAAACACTGCTTTCTTTGTAATTTGCATAACAACTGCGATCGTCGATAGTTCCTGTATTTACTGGATTGGGGATATCTGTTTCTCTGACTGCATTTTCACCTTCTGGGTTACAGGTCGAATAAGGACCGGTATCTTCATCGGGTGCTGTTGTTTGCGCTGTCAAACTAAATGACAAGAGTAAAAAACTAGCAAACAAAAAGGACTTTAACGTATTTTTTTTCATAATTAACTTTAAAATAGGTTATTAGTTTAGCATTTAGAATGCAATTTCTATAAATAAAGCCTAATTTCTGTACTGCTTTGTCCTGCTAGAAAAACAACTTTTTTTGACCACATTACCTAAAAAATAAGAAAAACAGCTCTTTTTTAAAAACAAATAGAACAAACTAATAATCAACAGTTTAGCCTGTTTAAGAATTTTAAAGCTGTGTGATTAACCCCAGGTTACGCATTGGAACACAGATAACACAGATAAAACGGATTTACACAGATTTTTTAAATGTTTTGTAGCAAAAAAATCTGCAGAAATCCGCATAACCTGACTATCAATAGAAAGCGCGGTATGAAAAAAAAATCTGCCGAAATCTCATACAGACTTCGGCAGATTCTTATAATAAGTTCTATTTAAAGGAACCGTTATTTTTGCAATTTCATCACTTCGCTACCCGCTAATAAATAAGCTCCAGTTCCAAAGTTTTGCCAACTTCCTTCAGAGGCTGGTTCTGGAAAAGCACCAATGTTTTGTACCCAGCCAATCATTCCGTCTTTATGTTGGCATTTAGTTAATGCTGTCCAAGCTTTTTTAACGGCAGGCAAATATTTGGCTTTATCTAACATACCATTATTAATTCCCCAAGCCAAAGCATAAGTATAAAAACCACTACCGCTTACCTCTCCATGATTATAAGCTTCAGGACACAATAAACTCGTATGCCACAAACCACTTTTGGTTTGTAACTCCAGAATTCTTCCTGCCATTTCTTTGTACAAATTCACATAAAAAGGGCGGTTTTTATAATTTTCAGGCATATCAGTCAAAATCAAAGCCAAGCCTGAAAGTACCCAACCATTTCCTCTAGACCAAAATACTTTTTTGCCGTTAGGCTCTTTCATATCCTTGTCAGAACCCGTCCAAATAAAACGTCCGTCTCTAGCAAATAAGCGTTCTTCTTTGTCATATAACTTGTTGTAAGCATCCATATAATGTTTGTGCATCAAGTCTAAATAAGAATCCTTATTAGTGTGTTTGGCATATAAATTAATTACGGGAGGAGCCATAAACAAAGCATCACACCACCACCACAAAATATTTTCGTCTTTGTTTTTCGACGTTCCATCTGACCATTTATTTGGCTCTATGATATGCGCTTTTAAGAAATCTTCAGTTGGTTTTAAATTCACAAAATCTTTTCTTTTGAAAGTCATATCTATATACAAATAACTGTACGAGATAGCTACATCATCAGCATGAAAAACACGTTTATAAGTTTGCCAATCACTATTGTATCCTTGGTTTTTGAGAGCTGCTTCAAAAATTTGGTTTTTAGTCGCAGCATGTGCTCTAGCCACTCCTGTATAATAAGCCCCCACAGTCCAATCTGTCGGCGCTATTGCCATGATAGGATGTGCTTCCTGCCATTCTAAGGCTTTAACCATTGAAGCTTCGACTTTAGATTTGTCAAAGACATTTTGTGCTATTGCGTTATCGCAAACTGAAAAGCTAACTACCGCTGCTAGCGTCATTGATTTGATTATCGACTTGATTGCCATTTTTTATTTTTTAAGTTTAAAGTTTGTTTTTAAATAGTCTTGAGAAGAGGTTCCAATCATCAGGGTATAGTCACCAGCTTCTAAAATTTTATCCATTTTAAGTCCTGTAAATTCTAACATTTTAGGGGTGATTCTAAATTTAACCACTTTAGATTCGCCAGGGTTTAATTCAATTTTATCAAATGCTTTTAATTCTTTATCGGGTCTGGTTACAGAACCGATTTCGTCCTTGATGTACATTTGAACCACTTCTTTTGCCTTTACAGCTCCGGTATTTTTGATGGTTACGCTAACTTCAATTTCAGAAGTTGGAGTGATTTCATTGGCTGATAATTTCAAATTGGAAAACTCAAATTTAGCAAAACTTAGCCCATAACCAAACGGATAAAGCGGTCCTTCTTTAAGGAACAAATAGCCTTTTTTATAATTAATCTCTTTCATACTATAATGAAATGGTAACTGTCCAATGGATCTAGGGACAGTCACAGGAGATTTACCCGATGGCGAAACTTCACCAAAGATTATTTTAGCAGTAGATTCGTCACCAAATTCACTTAAATCCCAAGTATCTAAAATCGCATCTGCCTGTTCAGAAATTACATTGATGGATAAGGTTCTGCGGTGTTTTAATACTACAATAACAGGTTTTCCTGTTGCTTTGATTTTTTCGACTAATTCATCTTGTGCTCCCACAGGGTCTATGGTTGCTCTATCTCCAATAGCACCATTAAAAAAAGCTTCTTTCGAAGTAAATTCGTCACCTCCTAAAAATAAAATAGAAACATCGGCATCTTTAGCCAGCCCAATCATTTTGTCGATTGCTTGAGGATTTCTAGGCAATAAGCTAGGCACATCCTTTTTACCATCGGTTAAATTAAAGCCTTTCTCCGCTACAAACGAAACATTCGAACCCGCAACCGATTCAAACATGGCTTTGGTATTCTCTTTTACTAATGGGCCTAAAAGTGCAATTTTCAATTTTTTCTTTTTATCCAAAGGCAAGGCGTTCCCTTCGTTTTTCAACAAAATAATCGATTCTAAATCGGCTTCTTTAGCCAATTCTAAAGAAGATTTGGCACGAACCCCTTTTTCTACTTTTGAAATATTAACATAAGGATTATCAAACAAACCCAAAATAAACTTCGTTCTCAAAACACGTCTTACCGCTCTATCGATTAGTTTTTCAATTTCAGGATTTTCTTTAACCATTTTAGGAAGTAACGCATAGGCATCCTCGGCATACAAATCGATATCTACACCTGCTTTTAATCCCATCAAGGCTGCCGCTTCAGGAGTTTCGGCTACTTTCATAAAATAATGCAAACGTCCGATGTCATTGGCATCCGAAACTACATAACCATTAAACCCCCATTGGTCACGTAAAACACCCGTTAATAATTCAGGATTTCCATGACTTGCAATTCCGTTTAAATCACCGTGAGAAGCCATAATTCCCAATGTTTTAGCCTCCTTTACAGCCGCTTCAAAAGGAGGGTAAATTTCGTCAATCAAGGTGCGCTCCGAAATTTCAATCGCAGCAAAATTAGTACCTCCCAAGACTTGTCCGTATCCTGCAAAATGTTTGGCTACGGCACCGATATGCGTTCCTTTACCAAGTCCTTCATAATTCCCTTGTACTCCTTTGATGGCATTGGTCACCATTTGGGTAGTCAAATAAGTATCTTCACCAAATGCTTCAGACATACGTCCAAAACGCGGATCACGAACCAAATCAGCCTCAGGCGAATGACACATGTGCATCCCACGCAAACGCGCTTCCTTCCCTACTACATCCCAAACGCGATTGACCAAACTTGGGTTAAAAGAAGCCGCTGAAGTCATTGGTCTTCCAAATTTAGTACAACCTTCAGCATCCACTCCATTGTAAGATTCCGTTACAAATAGCGCTGGAATTCCCCAACGGTTGTGCTCGATAATGTATTTTTGAAGCGCATTATTGAATTTGGCTGCTGCCAAAGCATCTAGATGTTCAGCTGGATTTTTAATACCCGCTGTACCTAATTTTAATTTTTCGACAACAATATCAGAGAGTTTTAAGTTTCCTTTTGCATCAGCATCTACTCCAATATTAGCGTGAAAAATGCGCATCTGAGCTATTTTTTCTTCCAATGACAACAAAGGCAACAAAGCCTCTACGCGTTCGTCCACGGATAAAGATGGATTTTTATAACGTTTCGTGTCCTTAGTCTGCCCATAGGACTGAAAAATAACCGTTAAACTGAGTAAGGGTACATAAAATATTTTTTTCATTAGGTATAAATTATTTAAAATATAATCGTTAGGAACTATTTCAATGGTAAAAGCATCTTCTTATTTCAAATTAAGGATTGCATTCTCCGTCGCATTAATTTGGTATTCTGGTGTGGTCAAATCAATATAAGCAGCGAGACTTTTGCTATCTTTAGCTGTAATTGTTGCCTTATCTATCGTTAGTTTTTTACCATCCCCTATATAAATGTTTTCCAATTTTTGGTTTTGATTCAGCGTAATAATCACAAAACCGCCTTCAAAAACAAGTCCTAAATCTTTGTTCTCATAAACCGTATCAAGCGCTTGGTTGATGATGTATTGTGTAATGGTTTTATCGTTGATACTACTAATCACTTTGAATCCCTTAAAAACTCCAGCTGTTTCCAGTTTTTCTACTGACTGAATTCCATTTTTAGTATTTTTCTCGAAAGTAGGTTCGTAGATAACCGCAAATGGATTCGTCCAAGCTTCTCCTTTTTGACGAACAACTAATGTTGGCGTAGGCAATTTATCATAGGGTTTTGGAGCTTCAAATGTAGGCGGTGCCATCACTTTGGTATATTCCCTATTGGTATTACCCAGCATAAAAAGATGCATATAGCGGTTCTTTTTATCCTGTAATTTGTTCAGTTCAAAAGTGGCACTTACATCTTTGGAATAAACCTCAGATGATGCTACCTTTTTAAAGAAATGCCATCCTGGATTTTTATAGTTTTTATTGTAAACGTATTTCACATTGGCATTTCCTTGAAAACGATTTTCATCGGGCTTAAGGGTTAGGTCTTTGTTTAGAAACTGTAATTCATCCCCAATGTTATGATACAAATAATCGTGGTATTCATTTGGCAAAGCCGATTTAGAACGAAAAACATCTACATAATAGCCCGTGGTAGGTGAAGTTCTTACCAGTACCAACGTACGCTCTTGAGTCGCTTCGGCCTTGTCTCCTCTATCGTCTAAAAAATTCGTTCTTATAAAAGAATAATTGGGAGAAAGTGCTGTTTCAAGTGGCTTAGGTTCCATTGCGACCAACTGGGTTCTATTGATTCCTAGATTAACCCAATCCCCTTCGCCTTGACTTGCACCATTAACTACAACGGTGTTGTGCGCTGCAAATAATCGGGAATAATTTTCGTGTAAATCGGTGCGGTATGCGCCACGACCATTATCCACACCTAATACTTGTCCCAATCCATACAATTCCATGTCCATACCACTGGCATGACCATGTTCCATTTGTCCGCCTCCTACAAAACACATTAGACCATCTTCTGGATTTTTGGTTGTACTTAGATTGCGTTGTAAAAAAACACCAGCATGCGTAAATTGGTCTGTTCTTGGTAAAGCCGTTTGATTGACATCATAATTTTCTTTTATATCCTCCAACCACAATAATTGTAAGGGGGTGAAATAAGGCGAAATACCACCAGAACGTTTGCCTACTGTGGCTCTATCGTATTTTTTGGATTGGATTCCTTCTGTTACTAAGGGACCAAATTTTGTTGTCAATTTGGCAATACCTTCCTTTTTTCCTAATAAGTAGGCCATATCATAAGCATCATAAGGCGCTTCAAATTCGCGATGCCCATCACCAAAACGGATGATTTCACCATTGGGATAACGAATGCTGTTCCAACGGTCTAACGAAAATGGAATCTTATAATATTTTTGACCCAAATGTAAATTAGGATTATAATGATCCAAAAGAAGCAACATTCGGGTAGTGAACTCGGCTACTCCATTCGAATACTGTGAAGTCTCGGGATATACATCACCTTCGTTTTTATATTTATGAGCCACATCAGGCAAAGCATCCTGTTGTTCTGTTCCTTTTACTAAATAAAAATCCAAATATTTTTTTCTCAGATTTTCATCGTTCAATGCCAACGCATTTTGTACCAAGCTAAACGATTCTAAAACTGACCAATTAGAGCCTGTATGACCGTGTTCAACGGCTAATTTCGCATAGGTTTCAAAAACTTTTTGCGCATTTTCAACAGAAAAATTGGTGTTTTTTTTGGAGCCAATAGAAAAGACTTTTTTGTTTTTATCGATATAAGTTGCTACAAAATCATAAATAATAGGCAATTGTGCGCCAATAATTCGAGCCTCTCTCAAATGGTCTGTAGGATACAGCCATCCTCCATTTCCTTTTTCGGTTGACGGCTGGATTTGGATTAATCCTTCAACATAGGCATTGAGAATATCTACAGCACATTGCGCATAGTTTTTATCATCGGTCAAAAAATACAACACACCACAATCGATACCAATTTGCAAAAATTTGTTTTGGAGCGAACGGTCTGTATTGTTTTCATCCACAGAATCCTCAAAACGCTTTAAGGGCGGTGTATTACCCGCTTTTTGTTTGGACCAATCAAAAGGAATTTGCTTCAAAAAATCCTCAGGCGATTTTTTATACAACAAAATATCTTTATCCACTCTTTGTTTAAACTCTTTGTAAAAAGCATTAGCCCAAGCTTGGTTTTTGATTTTATCTAAAAGGGGAGCTTTCTCCTCCTGCTTCACCCAAATAAAAGGTCGTTGCTGATTTTGGGCGAATGCCATTGCACCATTTAAAACCAATAGTAGTACTATTATGTATTTAGCTAACGTATTCATTTTAAAAAGAATTTATTTTTAATTCAATTTTGTGTTTCCCTGGAGTCAATCGGATGGTTTGAAACGCAGTAGGAACTTTTTCACCATTATGAATCAAATCTTTACCTGCAAGATTATTCAAGGAGAACTCGGCAACCATATTGCCCGGGATTTCAATTTCATAGGTTTGTAACCTTTGACTGTTGAAAGTATATTTCCCTTTAATGGTTCCTAAAACCGTTGGTACTTCAATTGCACTAGATTTCAAATTGCTCATTTGAGGTTTGATGGTGGCAATACCAAATCCAGCCGTTTTAGGCTTGATTCCCCACAGTCCACGCGGAATAGCATTGGCAGGCACAGCTCCCCAAGCATGATTCCAATCTAAATTATTTTTGAATTCTAAATCCCAAGCTTCTAAAGTAATTGTCGAACCAATACGAATCATGTTGTACCAACTTCTTTGGTCGGTACTGGCTAATAATTTCAAAGCATAATCCGCTTCACCAGCATTATAGAGACCGTCCATTAAAAACTGTGAACCATACACGCTACAAGCCATACCACGTGATTTTACAAATTCCACAACCGTTTTTAAATGTTCCTCTGGTACGAGTCCGAAGGCCAAAGGCATCATATTGGCATGTAAAGAAGCATGGTCAGTCCCGATACCATCTATATAAACGCCACGTTTTTTATCAAACATTTGTTCGTTTACTGCTTTTTTCACTTTGGCAGCACGGTATTCAAAATCCAAGGCTTCCTCTACTTTTCCTAGAAGTGTGGCAAATTGCGCCATAATCTTCATGTTCTCATAGAAGAAAGAATTAATCACAGTACTATACGGTTTGAACACAAAACCATCGTGCTCCCCCTTGGTTTTACTTCCATTAAAATTAGCCAACGGCCAATCTACGATATCCGTCAATGGTTTGGTATAACCTTCTTTAAATCCCAGCTTGTACATAAACTCAGGCGTTACTTTGGTTGAAGTAATCAAGCCTTCTTCATTTGATAATTCATAAAGCGTTTTATGTTTTAGCTTTTCATAATAACGTTCAATCAATTCGGTATTCCCTGTGTACATATAGTCGGCATAAATCAACAAGGCTACGTGTTGTTGCCATTCGGTAGGCCAAGTAGGATTTTCCATAAAATATTCTATGGTACGCCTTGCCATAGCATATTCTCTATCCGTGGTATAATGACTTAACTGATTCAAATAAGCATCGGCTTCATACGGAATACGTTCTCTTTCCCCATCGACATACAAACCATTGAAAGTAGTGGCTTTGATAGAATATTTACACAAATCCCAAACTTGGTTCAAAATATCGTTGTTGCTCTTAAAGCTACTCGCTTTATCATCCCAAAAAGTATGATAAGCCAATTGTTCTACATCAGCAGCCAAAATGGGTTCTTGAGCGCCTTCAATTTCAGCATATCTAAAAGGCATTAAAACAGGTACTCCTTTTGGCAAAGCGATGGCTTTGTTTGGCAAGGTGTTTCTTTTATCTGCTTTTATCGCAATTTGGTATTTGGTTTTGCCTGGCACTACCTCCACTTTTATTTCTTGGTAGCGAATGCTACTTTTGGCTGGAGGCATTTGGTTTACCCTATTCCCTTCTACCATTTCTCCAATTCTGATGGTTAAGGTATGGGCTTTTTTAGCTTTGTAATTAAAGTCCATCGTCGCAAAAGCCGCTTTTCCAAAATCAATAAAATAGAAATCGCCACGATTTTCAAATTTCACAGGTTTGATTTTGTCCACTATATATTTGTTTTCTGTCGAAAGCATATAGGAATCACTCTTGGCTGTAGTGAATTGTTGTGGTTGCGAATAATCGACTAAACGGTTTTCTTCATCCCAAATTCTCACTTTCCAATAATAAGATTTTCCAATTTCCAGAGCCTTTCCTTTGTATTCAATGTTGGTCGATTGATTAGAACGTACTTGCTTGCTATCCCAAACATCGCCAACATTCAAATCAATATTTTCTTTGGAAGAAGCTACTAGAATTTGATACGCTGATTGGTATTTAGACTCCACAGGAACTGTCCATCCAAATTCTGGTTTTGTATCCAGCACCTTAACGCTACCGCTAGGATCTCTTATTAGTTCTACCGTTAAATCAGTAGGTGGTGTGCGAAATTTGTCGCTATTTTTTTTAATTAATTCCTCTAACTTAGCTCTTAATTGAGTAGCAATTTTTTGGTATTTTTTATCCTTTATAAGATTTTTGATTTCTTTAGGATCTTTGGAAAGATGGTATAATTCCTCCACCCTTTTATCGTTTACATATCTAAAATATTTCCAATCTTTGGTACGAACCCCTTCACTCGGTGGAATTTCTGAAAAATCCCAAAGGTGTTCGATTAGAATGGTATCTCTATCAATGCTATTGATTTCTTGTTTTACTATTGGCAACAAACTTTTTCCTTGCCATGATTGTGGTGCTTTAATACCTGCTATATCAGCTATAGTAGCTGGTATATCAATATTGAGTGCCATCTCATTACTATCTTGATGTTGTTTGACTCTTGGGTCATTGATAATTAAAGGAACACGAATGGAGTTGTCATACATCAACCATTTTCCTGCTAATTGTCTTTCGCCTAAGAAATACCCATTATCACCCATCACAATGATTACGGTATTTTGATCTAATCCTTTTTCTTGTAGTTTTTTTCTAATTTTTGCAATTTCTGTGTCAATTTCAGAAATCATTCGGTAGTAGCCTTTTAGGCTATGCTGGTATTTTGCGGGCGTGTCATAACGCCAAGTCCAACGCAATCTATTGAATCCGTCTCTTACGAATTTTGGAAGGATATTAAAATACTTATCTTCGGCCAAATCCGGACCTGGAATGGTTGTATTGGCTAATAAATTATCCGACTCTTTTTGCCAAAAATATTGTTGTTCGGCAGGGTCATGTGCATGAGGAGCACTAAAGCTTAGTGAGAGACAGAACGGTTTATTGGATGGTGTTTTATCCAAAAAATCCAAAGCTTGTTGCCCAGTGTATCTCGTAAGGTGTACTGTATCTTTTCCTATTGTTTTATAGAAATAGCCTCTTTTATCTTTATATTTTGTGTCTCTGTCATACGAATCATAAACATCAAACTGTTTGTGTAAATCATCGTATCGAACGCCATATTTCCCAAAAAAACCTGTGTAATAGCCATTGTTTTTTAATACTGCTGGATACGAATTTGTAATGTATTCTTCTCTCAGATTTCCTGTTTGGAAATTGAAATTATGAGAACGTTCGTGCAATCCTGTCCATAATGAAGCTCTACTGGCAGCGCATATAGGAGTGGTAGCAATAGCGTATTTAAAATAAGTACCCGTAGCCGCAAGACGATCCATCTCAGGCGTGTTCACGTACTTATTTCCAGCATACCCAATAGCATCAAACCGTTGATCATCCGTAAGGATAAAAATGATATTCGGTTTTTTGTTGGTATTTTGCTGTTGAGCTCTAAGGCTATTCAAACTACATATCGTACCTAATAGAACAAATAAGAAACTTTTTTTGCACATAGAAATGATTCTAAATTTTATTTTTTATTATGCTATCTTTCAAAAGAAACATGCCTTTTTTTTTTTGAAGTATTTCTCTGAAAAAGAAATTTTATAAAAAAACTCACCACTATAAGTGTCACTTATAGTGGAGAGTTTTGACTAATTAAACAGTTTTACTTTAGAGTAAAAAAATCTCGATAAAACATTCCTAATTAATCCTAATAAAGATTACAAGGTAACTGGTAACATTACTTTGTCAACTGTATGGATAACACCATTAGAACCTTGAATATCCAAAGGGGTAATATTTGCAGTACGCATCCTTGGATCAACAATTTTCTTAGTTGTTCCATTAAAGTTTACCTGTCCTGCAGTACCTGTAAGTAAGGTTTGTAATTTAGTATTGGTTCTTGAAGTAAAAAACTTAGAACTAATTGCTACTGTAGTTGAAGCCGTGCTAACAGCATTTATCTTTACAATATTAGCTACTTGCGTAGAAGGCAAACCTTGAATCGTTGTTGTGTTTCCTGATGGATCCAACTCTGTTAACAAACTAGTAAAGGCAGCATTGGTAGGAACAAAAGCCGTAACTGAATTCGATGTATTTGCCAGCGCATCACCCACAACTGGAGTGGCTAACCCTGTATCAGCATGAGTAATTGCAGCAGCAAAAGTACTAGTAGCAGGATTCAACGCAATTAAATCTTTAACAGTAGGCAGTTTAATTACCGCATCAACCGTATGAATCACTCCATTGTTAAGATTCAAATTAGAAGAAACAATTTTTGAAGTGCCATTCAGAACTACTCCATTTGCCGTATTTACATACATACTCAAGTTAACCAAATTAGCTCCTGAATCTCTAGTGGCTTGGGTTGATCTAAAACCGGTAGTAAAATCAGCTACCAAAAATTTGCCAGTCAATAAATGATTGTACACCATACTCGTGACTGTCGCAATCGGTAATTTATCAATATCTGCAATTTGATTAGCTGTCAAAAAAGCATTGAAAGCAGCGTCGGTAGGTGCAAAAACTGTGGTGTTACCAGGAAGATTCAAATTTGAAAGTATTCTACCCGATGGTGTAGTTGCTGTAGCTTCAATACGTCTCATCAATTTTTCTAAGATGCTAAAATTAGGATCTTTGATAATTACTTGCGTGATAGTCACTGGATTTTCTACTTCTCCTGGAACAAAATGAATCACATCTGTATTATCATCTGGAACATTACAAGACACCATGAACACAGCAGCCAATAACGATGTAAAATAAGTTTTTATATTGTGTTTTATTTTCATAATTCTAGTATTAGTATGAATAATTAATTGATAGTCAAATTAGTGTATAAACTGTAAGGTTGGTATCTCACAGACTCGTTCACATAATGACCAATACCATTTTTAAAAACATAATTATGTCTTCTTACATTCTCTTCAAATCCTAATGTATTAGCGGTTTCAGGTAATGGAGAGCCTGGTTCATTCACTTTTAATGTACTTCTTGCATCAACATCTCTTGAGAAAGAAATATCAGCCATTTCAGTTGACAAACTAACTGGTACACCTGTATTGTCTAAATTTACCTTAGGCAATAAGGTTTTAAATAAAACATAGACATCATACGTAGGAATGGTAGGTGTTTGCGCCACATAATCCGTTACTATATGGTATTTCAAAATAGCTTTAAGTGTGTTTAATTGTGCTGGTGTCCAAGTATCAAAATAAGTATCTGGATTGACAGTTGAATTATCTGCTAATTGTGCCCCAGTCACAGCTCTAATAATATCACGATCGTTATTTCCCGTAAAGGCATTGTTGTTCAATAACAAATAGGTTCTTTTTGTTGTAGCGGTTTGATCGTATAAGCTTTCAAAACCTACTTTTTTAATTGCAGCAATCATGAAATCCAGCTCATCACCACTAGCACCTAAAACATTCGTATTACTCACTAATTTGAATCGGCCTTGAGCATCTCTAATCGCATTTGACTTACGAGTCTGAATGTACTCCCATGCCGTCATATCAGTAAATGGATCTTCTGTACTATAGGTTTCCCCCTTGAAATCAAACTGGTCTTGAACCCCTAACGTACAAGAACTTAAAACTGCTACCAAACAAGTAGCCAGTATTATTTTTATATACTTTTTCATCTGTTTTTTATTTTATAAAATTAAGAGCCCCAACCTGAGTTTTGTGTATAACTATTCAAAGACTCTATAATGTGATTTTGATAAATTGGAAAATACAAACGGTCTTGCGTTAATGGATTAACTCCTCTAGATTGTAAAAGTGGGTTAATATAATCAAAAGCCCTGTCGTTTCTTATCAAATCCCACCAACGTTTTCCTTCTCCCATCAACTCAAACTGACGTTCATCTAAGATATAGCTGATTTGTTGCTCTTTTGTCGCTCCAAATTCATCCAAAGTAACCAACGGTAATTTTCTAGCTGTACGGATTTGGTTCAATAAAGTAAGAGCTTCAGTAGGTTTAGTCAATTTCACTTTCGCTTCCGCTAATAATAAAATCATATCGGCATAACGGTACATTACTACATCAGATCTATCCAAATTATTTACCATATTAGAACGATCTTTCGTCCATTTGTGTAATCTAGCCTCGCCTATAGCTGTAGACCCCATTCCTATTAAGAAATCACCACCTTGCCTTGAGGCAAATTGTCTCCAATCTCCGTATAATGGAGTCGTAGTAGTAACACCACCCACTGTGGTGGTTTTAGTAAACACTGGTGGTGTTGTAGGATATTTAGTAGTCCATCCCACTTCGTCTTGAGGAAATCTTTCAATCCATTTATTTTCTACTAATGGTGAAATAACAGTGATAGAAGATCCCGCTACCCAAGTAACCCATAAACCTGAAACCGTAGAATCAGCAGTATCATAACGAATAGAGAAGATTAACTCAGTACCTGTTTGCACCTTACCTGGTGCAGTAGGAAAGGCATTTGTTGGAAATTGGTTGTAAAACAAATCTTGCCAAGCTTGTGGTGTCGTAACTAAACTGTGGGTATTCAATTTAATTAAATCTTCAATAGCTTTCTCTGCTACACCTTCTTGCTTTAACCACATATACACTTCTGCTTTATGTGCTAAAACGCTCGATTTTGAAAAATTAAAAGGTGAAGCTGAAGTTGTGATTAATGCTTCCGCTTTAAGTAAATCAGGAATTACTACGGTATTCATAATCACATCATAAGGTGTTACTGGTTTATAAGCATCCGCTGTTGTTTTGATAGGTTCTAAAAACAAAGGAACATTTTTCCAGATACGAATCAAATCAAAATACACTTTGGATCGAATTGCATAAGCTTGTCCTAACGTATTTGGATCAGCACCTTGTAAGGCTTCTCCCCCTATAATCACTCTGTTAGCTCTATCAATGGTTTTGTAAAAATCATTCCATCTTAAAGTAGCATCAGCAGCATCCATCGAACTATTATGGAAAGAAGTCCTCGAAACATTGGTACTGGCTGGTGCTGGCCAAAAACTATCTGCTCTAAATTCCCCATATACATAATTCGCATTAGAATAGGCATTTTGTAATCCGTCATATACGCCTGCTAAAGCTAAATCCAACTCTGATTGATTTTTATAAAAAGTATTAGTTGATATAAAACTTTCTCCTTCTACATTCACAAAATCATCGCAAGAATAAAGCATCCCTGCCGCTGCGAATAAAAGTGCAGCTTGTTTTATTTTAAATATTTTCATAATTTTCTTATTAGAATTGTACTCTTAAACTTAATATAATCTCTCTATCACTTGGGTATCTTAAGTTATCCACACTTGGTTGTAAAACACTGTCTCTACTACCAAATTCAGGGTTGTAACCAGAATAATTAGTCCAAGTCATAATGTTATTCACTTGTAGATTTAATGATAAAGCCTTTAAGCCAATATTAAATGAATCAATCGTATTTTTAGAAAAGTTATACCCCATACGGATATATCTCCATTTGATAAAACTTCCGTCTTCAATATACAAACTGTTTGCAGTGTTGTTAGCAAAATCAAATCTGTTTTGAGGTCTATTCGCTGCACTTGCTATAATAGGATAAGTAGCAATATCTCCTTGATTCGTCCATGCTTGTTCGATACGATCCGGAGCCGCTGTAACGGTATTCGCTCTAAAACTGTTTCTGTCATGATCGTAACGTCTGTAAATTTCGTTACCAAAACTATAGTCAAAAAGCACTCCCAAAGTGAAGTTTTTGTATTTAATATCGTGTGTCAAACCTCCGTATGTAGTAGCAATTCCGTTTCCTAAGATTTGCGTATCAGCAGTATTGATTTTACCATCGTTGTTGGTATCTTCCCAGATATAATCACCACCTTTAAGCACATTCCCTGAAGCTTCATGTACCAATTGTCTGATTGGACCACTATAAGCTTGACCAGCCGAAGTATTGTAAGTCCCTAAAAAGAAACCGTTGGCATCAAAATTAGGATACAAGCGAGCTCCTGAAGTGGGGTCATAAGCATTGGATTCATCGTATTGGTAAATACCATTTTGCTTGTACCCGGTAAAATTACCAATAGGTTGTCCTTGCTGGATTACTGAAACACCGTTAATAATTGGAGTGTTTAATTGTGTTACCTCGTTATTAAGGAACCCTATATTAAAGCTAGCATCCCATGTAAAAGTTTTGGACTTAATAATAGTTCCGTTAAGTGTAAAATCTAATCCTTTATTTCTAATAGTACCTCGATTTTCTTGGATTACTGAAAAACCAGATTCCTCAGGCAATCGTGTTTCTATCAACAAGTCTTTGGTATCTTTCAACCATGCATCCACTGAGAAATTCAATCTACGTTTGAACATTCCTAAATCCAAACCAATATTTGACGAAGCAGTTGATTCCCATTTGATAGTACTGTTCCCCACTACATCTGGAACAACTCCTAAAATTCCATTGTATAGTCCACTAGGTGTTAATTGATCTTCGTATTGAAAATCTCTAATTCGGTCATTCCCTACTACACCATAACTCGCTCTAATCAATAAATTACTAATTGACCCTATATTTTTCAAGAAATTTTCATTACTCACTCTCCAACCTAAAGACCCTGAAGGAAAATAACCGTACTTATTACTTGGTCCAAATTTAGAAGAGCCATCACGACGCATCGTAGCTCCTACTAAGTATTTGTTATCAAAATCATAGTTGAATCCTGTAAATAATGAGAATTGTCCTTGATCATAATTTTGCGTTTGATCTCTTTGTGCATTTGAGAACTGATTTGCCACTAAAAAATCTAAATTTGAATTATTTAATGTGGTAATCAAATCATTAGATAAAGCCGTACTAACTCCTAAAATTTCATATCTCAAAGCCTGTATCTGCATCCCTCCAAAAGCAGACAAACTGTGTTTGTTCCATTTTTGATTAAAATTCAAGAAATTATCTTGTTGTACGTTGTATTCAAGTGCATGTCTTTCGCCAGCAGTAGAACGAGAATCTACCGATGTTCCTCCCCCTACTAACAATGCCTTTGGTGAAAACAATTCCTCTTTAGTATAACTCATGTTTAATCCTATAGTAGATTTAAACGTTAACTGAGGTAAGATTTTGTATTCCGCGTAATTAAATATATTGAATTTGTAAGCTCTTTTATTTTGTTTGCGCAATAACAATTGTTGTACTGGATTGGCAGAGCCATTATAACTTGTAGGGGTAGGTGACAAATCACCATTTGGCTCATAAATAGTAATATAAGGAATTCTATTTAATGAATTTCCTAATACCGCACCTGAACTAATACCATTAGTTTCTTCAGCTGTCATATTAACTACAGTACCTGCACTAAACTTTTTAGTTGGTGTTAAATCCAATTTCAAACGAGTACTTATTCTTTTAAAATCACTATTTAAAACTACTCCATCTTGTTTTAAGTAACCTGTATTCCAATAGAATTTTGATTTATCACCACCACCACTCAATGAAACATTCGTTTGGTGTCTAAAACCTGTTCTTGTAATAAGTTTTTGGTTATCCGGAGATTGTCTGTAACCTAAGTTTAAGGAATCCAATCTCGTTAAAGAAGTGTTTCCTGCATCTAGAACTCTTTCCATGAAAACCCTTTGTCTAGCATTAGCTACTGGTACAGCTCCTACTAAAGCATTCGCTCCTGTGATGGTCGTAACATCCACTTTGAGATCTCCTTTTTTACCTGATTTTGTAGTAATTACCACAACACCATTAGCTCCTTGTGCTCCATAAGGGGCTGTTGTAGCACCATCTTTTAAAATCTCAAAACTTTCAATATCACTTGGATTTAAGTTATTAATATCAAAAGTTTGTTGTCCATCTACCACATACAAAGGACTAGTTGAACCATTAATGGAACCAATACCTCTAATTCTGATATCAAATCCTTCACCAGGACCATTGTTAGATAAAATTTGAACCCCAGCTACTTTACCTTGCACTCCTTGTAGTACATCTATAGGTGCGGACTGTTCAATAGATTCTGCTTTTACACTAGTGATAGAACCTAAAACTTTTTCTCTTTGTACTTTTTGGTATCCAATTATCACAACATCTTCCAAAGCTTCAGCTGACTCTTTAAGTACAACATTTATTACTTTGTCATTGCCAATAGCTACTTCTTTTGCTTCAAAACCAATATAAGAAAACAATAGCGATTTTGCTCCTTGTGTAACAGGAATCACAAACTTTCCTTCAAAATCAGTTACAACACCATTTTTCCCTCCTTTTTGAAGTACGTTTACTCCTGGCAAAGGAAAACCAGTACCGTCTTTTACAACACCTGTAATCTTACTTTGAGCTTGCAAATTAGTTGTTGAAAATGCACAAAACATAATCATTAACAAAAATCCTAAACTCAAAAACGCCGGTTTCTTTTTCGTTTTTGGTCTCATCATTAGTCTTAGTTTTAACATAAAATTAATATTTAATTGGTTAATGTAATAGAGCGTCAACAAAACTGTTTCGATTCTAATACAGCTACAATGTTACTGTATAGGTTCATTAACTCTATCCTGTATTGTACTGCAATGCAATGAAAACGATTAAACTTGACTCTTATATCTTATTTTGTTGGCAACTATTTAACCCAACAAAACTTATTTTTAAATAACACTTCGTCGAAATAAAAAATGTGTTTTTTAACAATATTTTTCAATGTTTCTCCGAATGTTTTCTTCATTGAAATTTTAGAGAAAATGAAAAACAATTAGTATCATAATCACAATAAAAAATATCAACAGCAGTTCTAAAATTTTTGTTTGGTTGATTTTCATTTTAATAATGCCAAATAATTGTTTCATACCTATTTGCTTAAATCCTTATTGTAAAATTACCACAACACAAGTGCACAGAAGTACCAAATAGGTCTTCAGAAGTACTATTTACAAGGGTTTAAGTAAAAAGAAGGAGGTGCTTCTGTAAAAAACAAAAGCATCTAAAAAATAAAGCGTTCAAAAGGATTGCTATGAATCCAAGAAAGTCTTGGCGTATTCCGAAGGTGTCATGCCGTACTTTTTACGGAAACACTTACTGAAGTATTTAGGGTTATTAAATCCTAATTTATAACTAATTTGAGAAATATTGATTTTTCCTTGTTCTAGATATTGAGCTCCTTTTTTCAAACGAATGTGTTGCACAAATTCATTAGGTGTAAAATCAGTCCAAGCTTTAATTTTTTTGAATAAAACCGTTCTGCTTACTCCTAGTTCTTCACAGAAGTAAAGGATATCAAATTGTTCGTTACCAATGTTATTCTCAACAATTTGGATGGCTTTTTTATAAAGTTCTTCATCTAATGAAGACAAAACGACATCCTCCTGACGTTGCTCAGTGGACGAAAGTTTTTGTCGCAAACGGTCAATTGAGGTTAATAAATTTTTTATGCGCAGTTTAAATTCAGCTATATTGAAAGGTTTACTAATATAATCATCAGCCCCACTTTCAAGTCCTTCTAATTTATAAATCAATGAAGAACGAGAGGTCAATAAAATAAATGGAATATGACTTGTACGAATATCTTCTTTTATTAACGAACACAATTCGGTACCCGTCATAACTGGCATCACCACATCACTCACAATTAAATCAATAGGTTCAATTTGTGCTATTTTATAAGCTACTTTACCATTTTCGGCCTCAACAACGTTGTAGGTTTCTTGTAATAGGTCACGCATAAATTTTCGCAACTGCTTATTGTCTTCTACTAAAAGTATGGTAAGCTTCTCTTGAGAACTTACCGCATCAACCACATCAGTTTCAAAAATTACTGGTTTCTCTTCTAATTGGTCCACATACTGCGACACATCATCACTGAATTTAAAATCAGTAATCACTTCTTCATCAAGTAAATGCGCCCTACCTAATAGAAGTGACACGGTAAAAATTGAACCCACCTCATCATTAGAACGAACCGTTAAACTTCCTTTATGTAAATCAACAATATTCTTTGCAATTGACAATCCTATTCCCGTCCCTTTATTATAATCGTTATCAGGCTTATTATTGAGTGCTACTTCAAAAAAGCGCTCAAATATTTTATCTTGGTATTCTTTAGCAACCCCCACTCCCGTGTCTTCAATTTGAATTGCAATAGTATTTGCATGTTGAATAATTCTCACGGTTATTTTACCGTTTTTGGGAGTATATCTAAAAGCATTAGAAATCAAATTATAAAATACACGCTCCAATTTATAACGGTCGTAAAAAACAAGAATTTCGTCAGAAGGAGTATGAAAACTATAATCGTAATTACCATCTTTTGCGTACTCCGTAAAAGAAAGGTAAATTTCCTTTAAAAACTTCACAATATTTCCTTCGGCCGTTTCTAATTTCATTAAATTGTTCTCCAGCTTTCTAAAATCCATCAAGCGATTAATCAGTTGTAACAAATGATTGGCACTACTTTCGACAACTTTTAGTTTTTTATACATCTTACTACTACCTCTATAATCTTCAAGTATTTGATGTAAGGGACCTAATATTAGGGTTAACGGCGTTCTAAACTCGTGAGAGATATTCGTAAAAAATTCGAGTTTGGCTTTATTTACTTCTTTTGTTTGTTCGACTTCTAATTTTTCTAAATCCAATTGATGCTTGAGTTCGGCTTTGGATTTCAATATATCAAGCAAATAATACAGGCCTCCAAAAATCAAAATCCCATAAATCATAAATGCCCACCAAGTACGCCAAGGCGCTGGATTTACTCTGATTTTCAATTGAGTGGGTTCACTATTAGAAACACCATCATTATTGATCCCTTTGACTTCAAACGTATAATCGCCAGGATTTTGAATGGTATAGGAAACGGAATTTTGTGTGGTTTCGTTCCAATCTTTTTCCAGACCTTTCAAACGATATTGATAATGGTTGCTACTTGAATTAATAAAATTGGGAATAGAAAAACTGATATTAAAATTACCTTGTTCGTAGGAAAGTTCGATTTCTTCGGTAAATGTGATTGTTTTAGCAAGTAATTTAGTTTCATCGTTCACCTCAATCGACTTATTTTTTACTTTAAAATCGGTAATAATTACTTGTGGTGAATAGGTGTTTTTGACCAATTTATTAGCATCAAAATAAACCGCCCCCGATGGACCTCCAAAAAAGAACTTGGAATCATCCACCCGTAAACTAGAATTATTATTATATTGATTACTTCCTAAACCTTCTTTACGGGTATAAGTAGCCAACACTTTGTAGTTATTGGGGTTAAAATAAAGAATCCCCTGGTTGACTGTACTCATCCAAAAATTTCCTTTTGCATCTTCAATGATACATCTAACCCCATTCACTGGAGTTGCATTTCCTATTTTTACATCAACAGCTTTAAATTGATTATTGACCATTTTAAAAAGCCCATCACCTTCTGTTGTTGCCCAGATTTGCCCTTTAGAATCTTCAAAAACAGAGGTAACACTATAACCAATTTGCGATTCTTTGTCAAAAAAATAGTCTTTAATATTCCCTTTGCGATCGATAACATTCAATCCCTTAATGGTACTTATCCAAATATTCCCTTTGGAGTCAATTTTTATCGACCTTACAATACCAACAATTAATCCTTTTGAGTTGGTAGTAGTGCTAATTGTCTTTATCGCTTTAGTAGATGAATTATACCTAACTAATCCTTTTCCAATTGTCCCCAATAACATGTCTCCATTAGTATCTTGCTTGATAACATACACCCCAATACCTTGTAAATAATTAAATAATTGGCGGTGTAACGAAGTCGTTATTTTTTTGGTTTCCAAATTATATACCACAAACGCATCTTCAAAAGTCCCTATCCAAAGGTTATTGTCTTTCGTAACAAACAAGGTTTTTATATTGTCGCTTAAAAAAGCAGGTGTATTTTTAGTATTTAAATGTTCGATGGACTTGGTTTTCTTATTGACAATCGAAATTCCTCCACCTTCTGTACCAAAAATAAAATAATCCTTGTAACTGACTATGGAACTCACTACTTTAAAACCTAAGCCTAAGTTTCCCGGTTTTTGAGTAATATTGATAAAATTCACATTGGATTCATCCCAAATACCAATACCACCATTATAAGTCCCAATCCAAATAGATCCTTTTTTATCCTTAAATAAAAATTTAATAAAATCATCATTAATGGATTCATTATCGTTGATATTGCTATTAAAGGGGCGTATGTTTTTATTTTGATCAACTACTAAAAGTCCGCCGTAAGTACCAACCCAAAGTTTGCCTTTATCATCAAAAAGCATTTGTCTTACATTTTTATGGGTATTTTTCAGTTCTTTTAAATAAGGAGAAACTACACCGGTAACGGTATCATATTCTAAAACCCCTTGCGTTCTTGTTCCTAATAACAAATTCCCAGTAGGGCTCTCAATGATATCCAGAATATTAAAATTTTCAGTTCCCTTAATTGTTTTAAACTGGTATTCAGTACGGGATTTACTAACGAGTTGCTTTAAACCATTTTTAGTACCAATAAAAACTTTACCTTTTTTATTTTCAAAAATGGACAATATCAACCCTTCAGAAGATACTGATTTAAAAGAATCCTGTGCTTTATTATAAATGGAAAGTCCTGAGGGGGTTCCTATCCACAACTCTTTATTAGACAATTCTTTTATAGCCCAAATAGTATTGTCCCTAAGGGTCGTTTTCTCTTTATTTGTAAAATACGTCTTGAACGTATCATTCTGGGGGTTGTACTTGTTCAAGCCTATGGCTGTTCCTACCCAAATAAAGCCATCACTATCTTGTTTTAAACAAAGAATATCACTGTTACTAATTGATAAGGGATTAGCCCTATTGTGTCTGTAAATGGTAAATTTAGAACCATCGTATTTATTTAATCCATCTCTGGTTCCAATCCATACTTGACCTAAATTATCTTGAATAATAGCTATAGCCGAATTTTGGGAAAGCCCGTCAACTGTAGATAAATGCTTGAATTTATATATTTCATTTTGCGAAAATCCAAACCATATAACACTAAAAAGAAAGAATAAAACGTAAAGTTTTTTCATTTTAAAAAAATAAGGAGCTCGTCACTTTTATAACTAAAGTAAATGTAAGCTAAAGAATTTAAAATTTAAAATAAATTCTTTGTAATTCCGCCCCCTTTCGTAACAAATCAAGCATTATAATTCAAAAAAAACTAGTATTTATACCGATTTTCTATCAATAAAATCAAAAGGCACTTTAATCTTTCCATTTCCTTTACTTAACAGCATCTGAGCAGCTGTTTCGCCCATAATTTTAAAATCAGTAGTCATCGTGGCAATTCCTAATAACTCTTTTAAAGGAGTATCGTTATACGAAATCACTCCAATATCTTCCCCTAATTGTAATTCATTGTTTCGAGCTTGATTAATCAAATTAACCAAATCAGATTCCTGAATAGTGATAAACAAATCTCCTTTATTGAGAACCATATCATCACATACTTCATTAAGGATTTCATAGTCTTTATCAAATTCTAAACAAAATTTTCTAAAGCCATGCAAAATCCTTCTTGGATAAGGATAGACTGATTTTTCAGGATATATTAATGCGATTTTTTTATACTTATTGATTTTATTCATTCCTTTTTTCAGTGCTTCATAAATATCTTTATCGTATTCTTGATACACGGCATTGACATCATCATCATCCAGTAAAGGCGGCATGATGTTATCCAAAACCATTAATTTATTTTTAGGAATATTTTGTATAGCGGCTAATGCTTCCTCAGTAAAACTAGCATGTTGCAATTTTTCAGTTTTAAAATGTGGCATTACCACATAAAAATCATATACCATTTTAGCATTCTTCAAAGTGTTCAGAAAAACAAACTCATCACAATGATAGATTACCAAGTCAATCTTTGAATTAATCCCTATTTTATTTAAAAAAGCATTATAAATGCTCATTTTATAAGAACTCATTTTACTAACCAAAAAAAGTATGTTTAATTTATGAGTGGTTTCAACGTTTGCTACATAATTCCCTCTTCTAGGAATTGAAACAATGATATTGCGTTCTTTCAATATGTTATAGGCTTTTTCAACAGTATCACGCGACAAATTAAAATCTTCACTAATCGTATTAATGGATGGTAATTTGTGGTTCAATTCAATGTTACCTGTAGATATATTGTTTATAATCGAATCAACAATTTGTTGATACATTGGCACCCTAGAATTTTTATTAATATCAATGTAATTTAATATTTCCATAGCATCAAGTAATTTAGTTAGTTAGATAGTTGGTTAAAAAACCTGAGTGCAATTTAAAGGGTACAAAGTATTAAATAGTACCTAAAAGGGTATTCAAAAATACCGACAAGCATCATTAACTTCAACAAAAACAACACATTGAGTACCCAGCTCCACTTTTTACTTTATTCCTATTAAAAAAATCACAATCTCTTCCACTCAACCCCAAAACTTATTATCCAATAATCCACATTAAGATTTTGTTATTTTTGTTATTACAAAAAACCATCAACCCACCGCCTTTGATTCGAGGCAAAATGGTAGTTATAAAAAAAGCTTCGGTTACACCACCGAAGCTTTCTTTTCTCTATCCATTCATTGTTACTTTTTCTTTCCAATCACCACATACATACGGCAATCTTTTGGTGCATCACCTTCAGTATTTCCAGCCATAATGATGCTTTCTCCCGCTTTGGCGGTACGTTTAAATAAGGACATTTTCACTCCACCTAAATCAATATCGTCACCTGTATCTACATATTCTTTTTTCAGGAATTCAGGTCTTGGCACACGGTCATCATGTCCTACATAAATTTCCATATCCACACCTGCAACAAATTGCAATTGATCACGAGCCCAATATCTTTTGTCGGAATCAGGGGTTCTAACATATTCTGCTCCTCTTAAATAACTTGGGATTACGGTGTAATTGTATTCTAAATCGGTATAGGCCTTTTTACCCCAATCCATTGTGGTGCGCAACATTGCTTTTGCATCCCCTGTGTAACTAAACTTAGTAAACAACTTACTTGTATTGTTTTCGGCTGGATCATAAGCTGGCATAGCGGGTGTATGTACGGGCATAGGCTCTTCTATTGGAACATTTTTATATACCTGAGGCATCTCCAATGTCAAACCATTCTTGATTTCCACAGGAAGAGACTTCAAAACAATTGTTGCTGGTTTTAATCCTTGTCTTGTTGCAGTAATAATTACTTTACCTGCTTTTAATAAGGAACGAACAGCTACACGATTTATACCGCATTCTGTATCTAAATATAGGTTGTTGGTACTATTAGCTTTGCCACTATTGTATCCACCACGCCAGATGGCAGGGCCCGAAATGGTAAAATCAACACGAGCAGCATCTAGCGGACAACGGTTTCCGTCTTTGTCAACCACTTCAAAATCCACCAAAGCAATATCTGAACCATCTGCTCTCCATCCTTCTGGACCGGTAATTGGAGTTAACTTGATGGCTACTGGCTCACCTACTGTCTTTTTAGTTTGTGTTACCAATACTTTATTATCAACATAACCCTCAACTTTAATTTCACCCGCTTCCCAAGCCACAGCAGGAAATTGGTACACATACCCATTTTCAGCTGTATCATCCGTTCCAATCAATTTACCATTGATGTACATTTTAACAGCAGCACAATTGGAAATCACATACATATCTTTCTTTGTTCCTTGGGTATAATTCCAATGCCCAATTAGGTGCACTTGAGGTTCTGGTCTCCACATGGCTTTTAAGGCATAAAATGCTTCTTTAGGCAAACGGACGCCATCCACTTCTCCACTAGCTCTGGTTACCTCAGTAGGATTTCGCCCTCCATGTGGCCCATCAGAAAAAACCCAATTGGCACCACCAGAATGATACACTTTTTTTCCCATTTTGTTCCACCAATGGTCCGCTTGACGCACCGCAAATTCTTCTGAACCTATTTGGTAAGTGTTTTTATATAAGTTAGGATTGTTCCAAAAATTATCGTCGGGAGAATATTTGTCCCAAATACGTCTAGGCGCTTCATCACGCATGTATTCACTTTCGATAATGGGTAAACTAGCAAATTCTCTTTGCCAACCTTCGGTACCGACTTCGATAGTCAAGTATTTTTCGGATTCTATTTTTAAATCAGAACGTCTGTTCCCTACCAACCTTTTGCCTTTAGGGTCATAGGTATTGATAATGTCTAGAATTTCTTGGTAATGTTTTTCGGTTTCGGCCCAGTTACCGCCTTCCCAAATAAAAATAGAAGGATTATTACGGAACTTAACAATCATATCTCTAAAAGCGGCAATACGAATATCCCAAGTTTCACCTTCATCTTGTGATTCTCCTGAAACTCCTGGCATCAAGGTTACAAAACCATATTTATCTCCCATATCTACCTCTGATGGAGAGGCAGCACAATGTCCCCAACGAATGAAATTACCACCCGCTTCGTCCATTAATTTATAGGTAAAATCACGTAACCAATCAGGCAGAGCAGCGCCTAAACCCGCCCAAGTATTGGTTGGTTTTTGACCCCATCCGTGTAGTTTTGCATATTCGCCATTGTTATGAAAACCCGAATCTTTATTAAATTCAAAACTTCTGATTCCCAATGGAGTTTCATACGTATCTATTACTTTTTTTCCTTCTTTCAAAACCGTCAACACCTTGTACATATACGGTTTACGAGTGTACCATAACTGAGGATTCAGCACTTTAGCAGTAGAAGAAAAAACAAACTTTTCTCCAGCTTTAAGGTTTCTGGATGAGGCTGAAGTACTCACTACTTTGCCGTTAGCATCAATAATTTTGGCTTCACAAATAATTTCTTTTCCAGTATTGTATTCATTTTTCACTTCGGCTGTAACGGTAACATCTGCACTTTTTTCACTTATATTTTCAGCATACACATAAGTTCCTACCGTTTTCATGTTGTCGTACAAAGGAAGGGTCACATGTAACAAATCAGTGGTGTGCAGAAAAACATTGCGATAAATTCCGCCATGTGTTGGATGCCAGTGTTCGTGGTTCCAAACTAAAGGATCGTTGTCTCTAAAATTATCGCTTTTACGGTCATTATTCACTTTAACAGCAATCACATTATCCGCACCTCCATATTTAATATATTGACTAATATCATAACCAAATGCAATAAAACCAGTACGGTTTGTACCAATGTAAGTTCCGTTGATATAAACATCTGCAATTTGGCGTACACCTTCAAATTCGATAAAAACTTTTTTCCCTTTATCGGCAACAGGTAATTTAAAATGCTTGCGATACCAAACCGTCCCTCTCCATTGGTTTTTCTCTCCATGATGACCTCCTAAACTCAAATCATCAAAAGTATCCACATCATTAAAAGTATGCGGACAACTCACAGTACTCCATGATGAATCATCAAAGTTTAGCTCTTGCGCATTTTTGGGATTTTCTTTAATAAATTTCCAATCGGGATTAAAATTATACTTTGTACGGTTTCCTTTGGAAGCCTCTTTAAAATTTTGACTATTCGCCGAAAGGCTTATCAAAATAAAAGCGGAAAAAATCCATAAAAAAGGGTGTCTTAAACTAGTTAAACTTTTTATATTCATTATTTAATTTTTTAAAAAACTATGGCTATTTCTAAACGCTAAAAATACAAAAGAGAAAAAATCAGCCTGTCCTGTGTTGTACTGCATTCCTTTAAATAAAGTACTTTTTTTTCTGAAATTAAATAGTAGAATTAAAAATCAACTAATTAAAATTGCAACATAAAAGTCACACTCTTACCTGCTTCGTTACCATCTGGTAACTTTAGATTGAGAACAGACTGATTATTTTCAATTACCAATTGCTCGTTTTTGTATTTTTTATCGAAAGCCACACGAATAGTTGTCAACTTATGCGTTGGGTCACTGACCGTTACTTTCAATCCGCTATCTTGTTTTTCAACCAATAACAAACAAGGCTCGCTCACTGAAATTCCGCCGAACAAATCCACCTTACCTGCTTCATAAAAAACAATACCTGCTAGACTTCCATCTTTACGACTAACGATTTGTTGGCTTTTCGCATTCTTAATTTCAAATAAAGGCTTTTTCTCTAATTGAATTAATTGTTGCTGCGTCGCATTTGGAACCAAAATATATTGGTAGTCTGCTTCTTTTGGTTTGGTTCCATGATTGAGATATACATTAAAGATATCCGCTTTGATGGTTTCGTCTTTGTAACGTTGCGCCACCTTGTACCACGAACCTGAAACGGTATCAGCAACCAAACTAACCTTCCCTCCCGAAGGGAAAAGATAGCCTACTCTATCGTGTAAAATCCAGCTAGGATTGGTAAAATCTTGTTTTCCTGTGGCTTTTTGTATTTTGCTTTTGTTTTTTACTACAATTGCTCCATTGCGATATACCTGATTGATTCCTGTAGTCACATTAAAAGGCGTATCAGCTGTTATACCATTTCCTAAACAAACGATTTGGTTGTCCAACATAAACCATGCTTTGTTGGCTTGCAAACCGCCACGATTGTATTGCAAAACCGCAAGTCCGTTGGTTCCATCCGTAACGCCGCCTACAAAATCACCTTCAATTTTATAACCCCAAGCATTGGATACAGGAATAGGAGCATCATCTTGAATAATCGTAGTTCCGGGCAATTTTTTCCAATCCCAAAAAGGAAAAACATCCAAGTATTCATTGTCTGATTGGTACAGTAAAGTCATTCCGCTTCCCAAATGATAGCCTAACATATTTTCAAAATTCACCGTTTCATATCCATTCACACGGCTTGAAGACATTTTGAGCGTAAACAAATAATTGGGAGTTCGAGAAATATGAAAATCCGAATTCCAAAAATGTTTATTTCCCGACAAACTTTTATAATCTTGTGCTTTATTATAAACGGATGCAAACTCAGGATCTAATTTTTCTAACTGTTTGAAATTTTTCAGAATGGCCTTTTGCTTTTTAGCCAATTCGCCTTGGAACAATTGCCTACCACTACCACCAATATCAAAGTTTTTTTTCCATAAAAACCACTGGGTTCCATCAAGAGCAAATTCCCGAATAATGGCTACTTTTTCTTCATCAAAAGCAAAAGGCGTATGGCGCAAAACAGCAATCCATTTAATCATATCACCTAAATACGATAAACCGTAATTCCCTTGTTGCAACATGGCGCCATGCTCGTGAAAACTATTATCGGGCTGAATTCCTAAATCTGTAGAAACTTTTAACTCACCTTGAATAGCTTTTGATGCAATATTTACGCTATCAATATTTCGAACTAACAAAGATTTGTACAACACATTACCTGCCAACCAAACTTTGTTTTGTCCTCCCATTCCAATCTTGGCTTTATTCAAGATTTTTACCCCAGTTTGCAACTGCTTGTCTGAAAGTTTATCTTCCATAACAATCAAAACAGGAGCCAATTGTTGCGGAATTCCAATTTGAGGATACCACCAGTTAGGACTCACAAAATCATTTGCCAACCAATAATCTAAAGCAAGATGAATTTTATCCAAAACTTCAGGTTTTTGATAATAATTTGAACCCTCTTTCAAATAAGCTTTAGACAAACGATTTAAATTCAAAAGGTGTAATAAAACTGGCCAATGCCCTCTTTGTTGGCTACTGTAATCAATGCCTGGCCAAGCTCCTTTTGCATCTAAGCTTGCAAGTAAATGTTCCACTTCGGAAGTGGGAACAGCATCTTCTAAATACTTCTCTTTGATGTTTTTAAACAGTTGTTGCAATTCGTGCGGATACGCTTTATTCGATTGAGAAAAACTTGTAATTGAGAATATCAGGAATACTAGAAGCCAGTAATTTTTTTTCATCTATTTCTTTTTTTTATAAAAGTAAAAAAGGAATCTAAAACGGATTCCTTTTTCAAACTAAACTCAAATTATTTTAGCTACTTAAATCAAAACTTACTTAGCTACTTTATTGAACTCTTTTCCAGCTGCATAACTAAATTCATAGGTTCCAGAGCCCAATGCTACAACCACATTATTATCAACTTCTTTAGCGTTTTTCTTCAGTTCTCCTTTAAGAGCACTGCCATTTAAAAGCACTTGGTTCAATGTTGCTTTAGGCAAAGTAACCGTTCCTGTAGTATTGGCTGGTATAATCACTTTATAAATTAAATCGTCTCCTTTAATTTCCCAAGCGGATTGTACCAAACCATATAAGGATATAAATTCAGCGTTTGCATTGGTCAAACCTCCACCAGGATGAGGGTGAAACAAAGTATGTTTGTACCCTGGATTTTGAGGGTCGATACTCAAACCTGCCACATGCGTGTACAACCATTCACCAATGGCTCCATAGGCATAATGATTAAAACTATTCATTCCGTCAATGATAGTTCCATCTGGTTTTTGGGTATCCCAACGCTCCCAAATCGTTGTCGCTCCCTGTGTTACAGGATACAACCAAGATGGATATTGCTTGCGGTTTAATAACATAAAAGCCAAATCATCACGACCAATAGCCGAAAGCGTACTGCACAACAAAGGTGTCCCCACAAAACCAGTAGTAAGATGCCCAAATTTCTTCACATCCTCGGCAAAATATTGAGCCGATTTTTGTCTCAAATCTTTTGGAATCAAATCAAACGAAAGCGCCAAAGCATAAGCGGTTTGCGTATGTGACACCAATCTACCGTTGGGTGTTATAAACTCTTTAATGAATGCTTTTTTGACATTCTCCGCTAATTTTTCATACTTTGTTGCATCAGCAGTATTTCCTAAAATTGCCGCTATTTTACTCAATAAAGTAGTAGAATAGTTAAAATAAGCGGTTGCAATCAAATCTTTTTCGGTTACAGCACCAGCATAATCTGGTTTATCCGAATGGAAAGCCAACCAATCTCCCCAATGCCAACGGTTTTGATTCCATAAATAATCATCTCCAGCATTTTTAGCCATATATTCCACCCACCCTTTCATACTCACGTATTGTTCCTCTAAAATACGTTTGTCACCATAGGTCTTATAAACCGTCCAAGGCACAATCACCGCAGCATCTCCCCAAGCCGTAACTCCTCCTAATTTGTTATTCCACATATCCGGAATAATGTTCGGCACTTCGCCATTAGGTTGTTGGTCTAAAGCCAAATCTTTCAACCATTTGGTGTAAAACGAAGCCACATCAAAATTGAAACCAGCCGTCATGCTAAACACTTGCGCATCGCCCGTCCATCCTACTCGCTCATCACGTTGCGGACAGTCTGTTGGGATGTCTAAGAAATTATCTCTTTGTCCCCACTGTATGTTTTTTTGCAGTTGATTAATCAAAGGGTCTGAACAGGTAAAAGTACCTGTTTGCTTCATATCCGAATGAATTACAATACCTGTAATTTGGGCTGCAGTTGGCACAATTGGCCCTTCGACTTTTATAAAACGAAAACCATGAAAGGTAAAATGAGGTTCAAAAACTTCTTCTGCTCCGCCTTTTAAAGTATAGATATCCGTAGCCTCGGCAGCACGAAGGTTTTTAGTGAAAAAGTTTCCTTCTTTATCCAATACCTCAGCAAATTTCAAAGTCACTACATCGCCTTTTTTTCCATTTACCTTAATTCGTGCCCATCCTACGATGTTTTGTCCTAAATCAAAAACCAATTCTCCAGAAGGTGTTTTAATCGTTTTGATGGGTTTGATTTCTTGGGTGGCTTTCACTGGCAAGCCATTTGAAGCTACTAAAATATCTTTAGAATGATTCAGGATTCCAGCTGGCTTCCATTTAGCATCATTAAAGTCGGCTTTAGCCCAGCCGTCCATTTCTAGTCGGGCATCGTATTTTTCACCATTATAAATATCGGCTTTCAAGATAGCGCCGTAAGATGTTTTCCAATTGTCATCTGTAACAATGGTTTCGCTAGTTCCATCAGTATAGTTTATTCTTAATTGAACCAATAAACCTAATTGGTCACCATAATAGGCACGCAATCCATCCCAACCCAAATAGCCACGGTACCAACCATCGCCTACTATGGCTCCTATGGCATTTTTTTGCTGTACCATTGAAGTTACATCATAGGTTTGATACTGAATGCGTTTTTTATAACTGGTAAAACCCGGTGTAAAAAGTTGGTCTCCCACTTTTTTCCCGTTCAAAAATAATTGATACAATCCTAGAGAAGTCACATACACTCTGGCGGAGCTTACTTTTTTGGTAGTTGCAAACTCTTTTCGATAATACTGAGCAGGTAACGAAGTAGTTGATTTGGTTTCGTCTTTCATGGTAATCCACGACGCTTTCCAGTTATCTTTTTCTAAAATTCCCATTTCCCAGTAAGCTGGTGTGCTCCATTCTGAAACTTTATTTTTATTATCCCAAATGCGTACTTGCCAATAAGCTCTTTGCATGGATTTCAACGGTGTTCCTTGATACGCCACATTTACGGATTGGTCGCTTTCTACTTTTCCAGAAGTCCAAAGTAGATTGTTTTTTTTGGACAAATTTTCAGCAGAACTAGCCACACGGATTTCGTAAGCTACTTGCTTCGCATTTTGTGTATCTGTAATCATCTGCCAGCTAAATCTTGGTTTTAAAACATCAATCCCAATAGGATTGACATGGTATTCACAGACTAATTTAGCTACACCTGTTTTAGCAAAAGATACTATCGAAAACGGTATAAGAATGATTAGAAACAAAAAACTTTTAAAATCTAATCTAACACTTTTTTTCATATTAATAGAATAATTAATTATTATAAGCCAAACAATTTGAATTCCTAATTTTGCCGAATTGAGTCATTTAAACGATACTAATAAAGGTACTTAGATTCAAAATATTCCTTTTTTTTATTTAAAAAACACTTAACTACCAATCCTTAAAAAGCAATTATTATTTTAAAATTTAATGGATTATTTTGGGTTGTTACTGCCTTTAAAATTAAAAAAAATCGGCAAGGCTTTTAGATAAAAAACCATTGAAAACGATCTCTCAATAGTTTTTATTTTTTTTAGAAAATTACTTTACGGTTAGTTTAATTGTTGTCAAATCTTTGGCTAAAGATGAAGCTCCAACTGAAATGGTAAAATCTCCTGGCTCGACCACTTTTTTCATTTCTTGATTGTAAATCGATAGATTGTCAAAATTCAATTCAAATTGAACCGTTTTGGTTTCACCTGCTTTGAGATGAACACGCTCAAAACCTTTTAGCATTTTGTTGTATCTTCCAACAGAAGCAAAATCATCCCTTATGTACATTTGTACAATCTCGTCACCATCTCGTTTGCCAGTGTTGGTCACTTCTACCGAAACTGTTGTTTTTCCGTTAACAGCAATGGTCGGCTGAGCCAATTTTAAATTTTTATATTCAAAAGTGGTATAACTCATTCCTTGTCCAAAAGCAAATAATGGTGTTTTATCAGCAAACTTATACAACCCTTTTCCTGAACCTACAAAATCAGGTTTCTCTAAATAAGTAACCGGAATTTGCCCTACCGAACGCGGAAAAGAAACGGTTAATTTCCCTCCTGGATTGTTGTCTCCAAAAATAGTTTCAGCAATCGCCTCACCTGATTTCATGCCTAAATACCAAGTTTCTAAAATCGATGGAATTTTTTCAGCTATAAAATTGATGGAAAGTGGACGACCATTGATTAGAACAGCTACAATTGGTTTTCCTGTTTTATGAATTGCTTCTACCAATTCGTTTTGAACCCCAATTAAATCTAAATTATCTCTATCGATTCCTTCGCCACAAGTAAGAGAAGAACCACCAACGGCTAGAATAACCACATCTGAATTTTGAGCTGCTTTTATTGCCTCATCAAATCCAGCTTTAGAATCCGTATATAAATCACAACCTTTGGCATAATTTACTTTTATATCCTTCCCTACTTTATCCTTAATCCCTTGTAAAACCGAAACATAATAAGGAGCTGCACCTGTATAGCCTCCTAACAAAGGAAACTTTCCATTTGGCAATTTGTTTTCATCAGCATTTGGCCCAATTACCGCAATGCTTTTGATTTTGTTTTTATCCAATGGCAAAAGGTTGTTTTCATTTTTCAACAATACGATTGCTTTTTTGGCAATTTTCAAGGATACTGCTTGACTTTCAGGCTTACTAACTAATTTATCTGGATAGGTTTTTCCTAATGTTTCAAACAAACCCAATCTGTATTTAGCCGTTAAAACTCGGCTCACACTTTGGTCAATATTTTTAATAATCGAAGGGTCTCTTTTAAGCGCTTCTTTCAAAACGGCATTTGTATAAGTGGACCATTCCAAACTTTTACCAATTACCAAGTCCATATCGACTCCTGTTTTCAATCCTAAAATGGCAGCGTCTACTCTGTCTTTAGCAATCGAATGCATGATATTTAATCGCAACACATCGTTATTATCTGAAACGATAAAACCATCAAATCCCCATTTATCGCGCAACAATCCTTGTAAAAGCGGTTTGTTCATGTGCATAGGAATACCATTAAAATCTTGATGTCCTGGCATTAGCGAACCTACTTTGGCTTCTTTTACAACAGCTTCAAAAGGTGGCAAATGAATTTCATACAATCTTCTTTCGGACATATCACTAAAACCTCCATTGATACCACGACGGTTTTCAGGATAGCCTACAAAATGTTTGGCCGTAGCCATAATATGATTTTTGTCAAAACGTTCTTTACCCGTTCCTTGAAGTCCGTTTACAAAGGCAACACCCATTTTGGAAACTAAAAAAGGATCTTCGCCATAAGATTCTTCCACACGTCCATAACGAGGGTCACCCGTAATTACATCTAAATTAGGCGAATAACAATGCGTTAAATTAGCCGCTCTGGCTTCTAAAGCAATATGCGTAGTCATTTCCTGAAGCAATTTCGGTTCCCAAGTAGAACCCAAAGCAATCGCTTGCGGATACACGGTGGCATTGTCTAGCCACAGGCCGTGCAAACATTCACTGTATTTCATCATAGGAATACCTAAGCGCGTGTTTTCAGGAGCATCTTGCGTTAATTGTTCTATTTTTTCGTCCAGCGTCATTTTTCCCAATAGTACTTTGACCTTGGCAGCAATTTCAGTATTCAATTGCTGTGCAAATCCTGCTTGAACATGGGCTACTACTAGCACAAAAAAGAATTTAACAAATAACGAATGTGATTTAATCATTGTAAATAATATTAATAGTTTTAGTCCACTCTATTCTAATTTCTAAAATTAGTGTAGGTCGTTCAAATAGTTGTCCTGCTTTATCGGTATAGAAAATCTAACAAACCTAAATGGGTTTTCATTATTACTTTTTAACTATCCCCGGAGCTATTTTGAAATGGATGTTTTTTTGATCTTCAGGCCATTTTTTAATGGTTAACTGTTGGCTCATTTCATCCCAAACAAAGTCCGAACCGGTCGCTTTTGTATTGTTTTTTACTACTTGAAGTCCTTCTTTTTTAGTAGGATCATAGGTTAGTATCATGGCATCATCACAAAAAATGGTAAATCCATCTGGATAATGCCTATTGGCTCCCACAAAGACAACCGAAGTTCCCTTGTTATTATCTGATTTTAAATTAACATGTAGCGTACGGGTGGTAAAATCAAATTTGAATTTCAAAATATCTCCCGCAATCGTTTGGGGATAAGGTCTTGCAATGATATCAGTAATGTACTTACGTTCTACCGTTCCGACGGCATTTTTGTCACTAAAAATGGCCCAGGTTGAAGGTCCTTCTGATAAAAAATTTTGCATTTTTGGATTTCCAGAAAACCAAGCTTTAATGCTTCCTACCCCCATTTCATCAAAAACTTCGGCGGTACGCATATACAATTCGGTATATTTAAGCTGTCCAACCTTTCCACTAATAAGGGTATCTGTTTTGGCAAAAGTAGGAAAACCCCATTCTCCTATAAAAATGGGAGCATTTAGCATGGTCGATTCGCGATCAAAACGTTCCATCACAGGTTTTACCAAATCCATATTGCTCTGGTAAATATGGGGTGCAAAAACCACATTTTTCCGATTAACAGGCGCCGTAATTTCAGCATATTGATTGTTGTCCATCCCTTCTCCTTTATTCATAAAAATGGACTGAATCAACACTTTTTTATTTGGATTTATTTTTTGACTTTCATCTATGATTTTTTGGTACAACGGCACTAGGTATTTTGCAGTCAAATCATCGTATGAAATATCCATCGTAAGTTTTCGCGGTTCGTTCACCACATCATAACCAAGCACAAAATTTTCGTTTTTATAGCGGTTCCAAATTAACTTCCATGCATCTATATAGGTTGTATGTTCCTTTTTTTTATTCAGCCAAAATTGCTCCCATGAAAAATGCTCCACTCCATAAACGGTCATTTTAAAAACCGTTTTAATCCCTTGTGCTTTGGCTAGATTGACAAGTGTGTCTAATTTGAGTAAATAATTGTTATCTACTTTGGCTCCTTGAAATGTACTGAGTTTCCCTAATTCCAGTCGGATTACTTGAGAATTAGCACCCATTCGCACCATTCGCAGATAATCATCAGCGGTAAAATTACCATCATTAGTCACCACCACATACCCTCTAGGGATAACATGCCTGCCTTGTTCGTCACGCAAACCGTGTTTGATTTGGGAAAAAGCCGAACTCATTCCTAAGCTGAACATCAAAATTAAAAGGGTATTTTTCATGTTTATTTTTTATTTAATTAACCCTTAATCGGGTTTGCTTATCGCTGATTGTTATTTTTTAATTTGAAAAGATTTGGAAACCGAATAATCTCCAGTTCTATTAACTTCATCCCACAAACGTACTTTCCAGTAATAGGTTTTTCCCGATTCTAATGATGAACCATTGTAGGCAATATTTGTAGCTTGTATTTTACGCACTTCTTCGCTGTTCCAAACGTCTCCAATATTTTGGTTGAGTTTATCTAAAGAGCTTGAAACTAGAATTTGATACGCTTGTTGTTTGGCAATTTGTTTCGGTACAGTCCAGCTAAATTGAACCAAGTTCGCATTCGCTGTTTTATCTTTTGTATTTTCTCCAAAAGTCACTGTTAATCCAGAGGCTAATCCAGAATAAGGGTCGTTATTTTTTGCAATTAAAGCATCACATTGGGCACGCAATTGCTTCAGTACTTTTTGATACTTTTTATCTTTTGCAAGATTTGTTAGTTCATTAGGATCATTTTGTAAATGATACAATTCCTCTATTGATTTATCATTCACGTATCGGAAATATTTCCATTCATTCGTACGAACACCTTCACTTGGCGGAATATTTTTAAACTCCCATAAATGTTCAATTAAAATAGCATCACGTTTTAAATTGGAACAAGACGAATTAATTAACGGCACTAAACTTTTGCCATCCCAAGAAGCAGGTTGTTTTACACCTGCCATATCCAAAATAGTAGCAGGTACATCAATATTCAACGCCATTTCTTCCACATCTTTATGTTCTTTTATACGTGGATCGTAAATCATCAAGGGCACTCTAATCGAATTATCATACATTAACCACTTACCCGCCAATTGTCTTTCGCCCAAAAAATAACCATTATCGCCCATGACAATAATAATGGTATTGTCAGCCAAACCTTTCTTTTCTAATTCTTTTCGGATTTTGGTAATTTCCATATCCACTCCAGCAATCATTCGGAAATAGCCTTTTACACTGTGTTGGTATTTTTCTGGAGTATCATATCGCCACGTCCATCTCAAACGGTTATAACCATCTTTGACTATTTGAGGCAATTTATCAAAATAGGTTTTGTCCGAAAATTTAGCATCGGGAACGGTAGTATTCGCAAGAACAAAATCTTGTTCTTTATCCCAAAAATATTGGTCTTTGGCAGAATCATGAGCATGAGGCGCACTAAAACTCAATTGCAAGCAAAAAGGCCTGTTCTTTGGAGCTTTGTCTATAAAATCCAAAGCTTGTTGCCCCGTATAACGCGTTAGATGCACCGTGTCTTTTCCGATTGTCTTGTAATAATAACCACGTCTGTCATGAAAAGATGCTTTGCGGTCGTAATCATCATATTCGTTATATAACTCATCTAAATGCTTGTACTTTACACCAAATTTCCCAAAAAGTGCCGTGTAATAACCTGCTTCTTTTAGCACTTTAGGAAAAGCTTCTTGCATGTATTCCTGCTTTATTTCACTCGATGTAAAAGAGTAGCGATGCGTTCTTTCATACAGTCCACTAAAAATACTCGCTCTACTGGCAGCACAAATTGGTGTGGTGGAAATCGCATTTTTAAAATAAACTCCTTCTTTAGCTATTTTATCCATTTCGGGCGTGTAGGCCAATGGATTTCCTGCATAACCAAGAGCATCAAAACGCTGGTCATCTGTAAGAATAAAAATAATATTGGGCTTTTTTTCCGCTGCATGCTTATGCTGCCCCACAACCGTCGTGGTAGTAAAAACGAAAAACATTTTTAAAAATACGACTGCAAAAAACTGTATTCTTGTCATTAAATCACTCATTTATAATTTGAAAAAATTAGGAAGTTAGTAGCTATTTTTTATCCAAGAACAAATTAAAACATCTACTAAAAAAAATCTATCCTGAGCTATACTGCAATAGACAACAAAGTTTAGCTTAACATTTTCTTGTTGTTAATTCCTAACGGTATTTGGTATTGACAAAAATAATGGGTAAACAGGTTTTAAAAGTACCAAAAAGGGATACAATCGTCCTTTAGCAACAATCACAGGAATAGTTTCTTATTTTTTCAAGTCCTAAAAGAGACTAATTATCAAAAGTTTACAAATTTCATCTATGATTTTTAAAAAAAAGCGAGGAATGTTCAATAGCCATTTGAAGTTTTTATTCTATTAAAACACAGCAGAAGATAAAAGTTTAAAATTCTTAAATTTTAAACGTGTTCTAAAATATTGTTATTTGTACTAATTTTTTCAAATCTTCGATAAAATGGTTCGAGATTTGTTCGGTTGTGGCTACTAGCAAAAAAGTCCGTTTTCTTTCGAAAACGGACTTTTTTATGTTGTTTTAACCATTTTTAACAAGTTAATAAATACAAATTACTAACGAAGAAATTAGCAAAGTTGCAAAACAACTGAAGCTTGTTCCTGATGAATCTGGAAATATAGAATTGTATAATAAATTCTGGACGTATAATCTGCATTTAAAAATGAATATACCGCTCCCCCGTTAGTTGTCTATGCAGATTTAATAGGTACCAGTAATAACAGAAATATAGAATCTGCCAAAATCATTTTAGAAAATGGATTATAAACCATCAAGTGAAAAACTGGAAAATCCATTATTAAAAAAACTGTTAGACTAACTAATTCAAGTATTTCTAAAATTGGAAATCAAATTTCTGTTATCGGAGCAACAGCAAGAGATATCATTATGGAGCTTCATGGAGAAAGATCAGGCAGAAGAACTCAAGACATAGATATCGCTATAGCTATTGATAAATGGGAGCAATTTTCAACTATTGAAAAAGAAATAATACAACTGCCTAACTTTAATAAAGATCTCAAACAACAACAAAGTTTTTTATATCTGAAAGATTTTCAATTAGATATCGTTCCTTATGAAGGTATTGCAACTGCCGAAGACAAAATCTTCTGGCCACCAGATCAATCCTTAGCAATGACGGTACTTGGCTTTGAAGAAGCTGAAAAAGATTTGTTAAGAGTTAAAATAGATGAAACATTAAAATTGACGTTGTTTCTTTAGCCAGAATTTTCATTTTGAAATTGGTTGCTTGGAAAGACAGACATCATATAGGCAATAAAGATGCCGATGATATGGGATTTATTCTATTGAACTATCTCAATATCCACCAAGAAAGAGCTGTTATGGAGTACCACGAAGAAGTGTATAAATTAGAAAACTTCTCCATCACTAAAGCTGGTGCTGCTCTGTTAGGTTTAGATATCAACATACTCTTATCTGATAACAAAACCAATAAAGCTAAATTAAAAGCCATTATCGAAACAGAGATAAAATTAAAAGAAAACAGTATTTTATTCAACCAAATACTCGAAACAAACCACATTAAATTTGATGATATCCTGGATTGTTTTCAAATCCTTAATCAAAAAATAAAGTAATTGATTAATGCAAATACAACAGTTAACAGGGAAAGGAAAAATAGAAAGTAACCAAGATTTTATCTGTGTAAACAAATTAGAATCTGGCTTTTCCTTTTTTCTGATTGCTGATGGTATGGGAGGTTACGAAAAAGGTGATGGAGCGGCAAAGATTGCTGTTGAAAATATTTTCACATTTCTTAACCATATTACACATATAAACGAACAAAATATACAACAAGCTGTTCACAAAGCTAATTTGGAAATCAAACAATTCAATACCAAAAATAATATTAAATCTGGCGCTACAATAGGTGGTGTTATTATAGAAAAAGATACTATTCATATTTTCTGGGTTGGGGACGTTATGGTTTATCAAATAAACAAAAACGAAGTTTTGTTTCAGACAAAAAGCCATACTCTAGTAAATAGCCAACTTGAATCAGACAATTTAAAAGAAGATAAATCTTTAGATAAATATAGACATATTGTAACCAAATCTATTTCTGGAAAATCATCTGAACTGAACATTGGTTATCAATCCAAAACATTTTCTAAAGCCCAATCATTCATCATATGTTCCGATGGTCTTCACAATGTAATTTCTATCGAGCAACTTCTCATATTTATCAATTAAAAAAACGGTTTACAAAAATTGGAACATCAAATTCTTAAGGAAGCACAAGATAATTACTCAATTATTACCATAACATTCTAGTAGTTTTGAAAATTAAAAAATGAAACACGAATCTCAACTAAACCACTCTGCACTGAAAGTGCAGAGGTTTGTTTGACGAGGGACTGAAAGTCCCTCATTTCTTTCATTCGAGAATGAAATTTGAATTATCATCATTATCTTTTCTTCTGTGATGCTCCAAATATTCATTTACCATTTTGTCAGTTATATTCCCAGTACTCCAAACTCCATATCCACTTGCCCAAAAATGTTGACCCCAATATCGTTCTTTCAATTCAGGAAATTCCATCTGTAATTTTCGAGACGTTCTCCCTTTAAAACTTTTTAAAATGGAACTGACATTCTGTTTGGGGGCATATTCAATATGCATGTGAACATGATCAGAACTTACAACTCCTTTTAAAATTTCAATTCCTTATGCTTCACAAATTTGTATCAAAATTTCACGGCAACGCTTTTGAACATCGCCTTTCAATACTTTATACCTATATTTAGTAACCCAAACAACATGACATGTTAATCTGCTTATGTTATGCGAACCTTTTCTTAAATCTATAGCCATAACCTAAAGATATAGATTTTTTCGCATTACTAAAATACTTCAATAAATTGCAGGGTTTTAGATCCGAAACTGTGACCAATAAAATAAAATTTCAGTAGGTGATTTCCATCAACAGCCATAGACAAAAAAACTGGAACTATTTTTCTCAGTCAATATAGTTTTAGCGGGGGACTGTAGAGATGTAGCAACATCACAATTCTGTTTGTGTCTCCATGTGTTTGATGCATAAATTTGATCCCAATTCTTTGCCCACGATTCGGTTTTGCTATGAACACGCCCAACACACTCTTGAATGTCCAATTCTAGTTTTCTAAGAGGCCCTGTATTACAATTTTGTTTAAAAAATATCCCAAACGTAGAAGACATAATTGTCTTATTTGCCTGCATTCTACATTCATAGTACTAACCTTGTTTCGCAAGTGCTTTTGAGCGTATAATTGCACCTCCATGAGTAAATACAGTATTATTTACTGTTTTAGGAGACGCGAATTTTTTAACGGTGACGTTCAAATTGCCATTGCTCACTGTAACGTTTTCAGATTCAAATAATCCAGGGGCTCTCCCAATGCAATTAAATCCATCTGTTGCTGGGTTTCTGTGCCATTTATTATCATCGAAAGTAGTACCATCAAATTCATCGGACAATTCACTAACCTTAGTCCATTTTTTTATCAGATGGAGTTGGGTCAATTCCAATAAAATAAGGTTTATTGTTAGCAGGTGGATTTCGCGTTACAATAACATCAAAGCTACAAGTCGCTAGGTTACCGGACCATCTTTTGCTTGAAACGTATTGGTTGTTGTTCCAATAGGAAACATAGCACCAGAGGTCAATCCACTAGTTTTTGTAACCGTTACAGCGACATTGTCAGTAGCAGTTGGAACAGGATAATCTACTCTAACTTCACTCTCTGTTGAGGCAATAGCAACAGTAATGTTTCCCTGATAATTTATGACCGGTTTTTCAGTATCCACTACAGTGTCTTCTGTGCCACCACAAGAGGTGTTAACGAGCATCAAGAATATAATTGAGATGAAAATTAATTTCTTTTGTATCATAATCTTTTTTTTTTAGTTAATAATCAATTTATTAGGTGTTAAAAATAGCCTTATTAACGCGTAGGAAAGGAAACAGATAGTTTGAAAAGTAAAACATATGTTTTTTATTTTTTTTAATAAACAAACCAATATAAAGTTTAAGTGATTGTATAACGTAGGGCAAAATATTTAACGTTATGAGTAATAAATTAATTATGTACTAAAATCTTGAATTTACTTAAGAAAAGGGGACTTACTATTATTACATTCTCATCACAAACAAAATTTATAATTCTAAAATCATTTTTTCAAATTCAAGAAAATGATTTAAAGCGAAATAAAAGAGGTCGTAATTCGAGTGTAGACTACACCATAAAGTTAGACACTATTTGAGGGCAGTTCAGCAAATCACGACCTTTTTAAATTAAAATAATTTCTCTATCTCAGTAATAGGATGGAATTGAGATAACTATACTTACAAATGATTAGTAACCTATGTTAAAACTATTATTTATAATACAAACCCACTTAAAAAAAAAGGCTCAATCACAAAACGATCGAGCCTTTTCCAACTAACTAAACAACCAATATTTAATAATTATTTTGAGTCAAAATTTTATTCGACAAATCAATTTGAGTTTGCGGAATTGGCATGACTTCATTTTTATTTTCTACAAAACCAAGAGGTGCTAAAATAGTTTTAGCTCTTCCTGTACGAATCAAATCTTGAAAACGTAAACCTTCACCGGCCAATTCTACTCTTCTTTCATGATAAATGGCATTTAATAATGGCTGACCATTCAATGTTAATGGTAAATCAGGCACAACTGTAGGGAGAGCAGTTCCTCTGGCACGTGTTCTTACCTTATTAACATATTGTACAGCTGTAGCTGGATCGTCTTTGTAGATTGCTTCAGCATACATCAAATAAGCATCAGCCAATCGGATTAAACGAACATTTTGATCACTATTAAGTTGCCCTCCAACGGTTGGAATAGAATATCCGCTAAAAGGTTTCCAAGCATATTTTTTATTATAATGTCCTGTCCCATATACTCTAGTATCATCAAAAATGAATGCACTTAACCTAGGATCATTTGGTTCATATTCATCAACTAAATTCTGCTTAATTTGAGAGAAACCAAACCCTTGACCATCTGTCGTTCTTGGCATCATTTGTTTTGGAACAGCTGTCCCTAAAGCACTCGTATTTGAAGAATAATTAATTTCAAAAACAGACTCTTTACTCCATTCCCCTAGCGGTTGAAAAATGGTATTTAAAGCAACTAATTCATAAGGCAACTTGAATAATTCCTCGCCGTATTGTTTTACTTTATCCATCTTGTTTTGATATAAAGAAACTCGCATCATAAATCCTAGAGCAGCACCTTTGTCTGCATGTCCCTGATAAGAGGATGGCTTAGTAAATCTTGAAGGCAAATCTTGAATCGCTTTTAACAAGTCTTGCTCAATAAATGTATAAGTATCCGCTTTACTAGCTCTAGGAATATTCGCTTGTTCATAAGGCAATGGCTTATCGTACAAAGGAACTCCTCCGAAAAAAGTAACTAAGCTAAAATTGTAATAAGCGCGTAAAAAATATGCTTCGGCAGCAATTTCTTTCTTTCTGTTAGCATCCGTAAAAGTCACTTTATCAATATTATCTAAAACTAAGTTGGCGTACAAAACACCTCTAAAATTAATATCCCAACGAAAGTTCAAATATGGATTATTTGTCGTCAAAGTATATTCTTGTTTTTGTAATAAAAAAGGAATATCCGCTAAACTTAACCCACCTTTTTCGATATCATCAGTTCCGATGTCTCCCATAAATAAATCAGAAGACCAAACTTGTCCAAAAGAAGTATATTGCTCACGCATAGGGTTATAAGCAGCTGTTAAAGCTTGCTCCATATCAGCAGGTGTTTTATAAAAGTTTTCAACCACTGGCGAACCGAAAGCATCAATTTCTAAATAATCCTTACTACAAGATGCCAATCCTATTACTAAAACAACTGAAAAGTATCGTATCGCTTTTATAAATTTATTATTTATATTTTTCATAATTTTCTATTTAAAAATTCATATTTAGTCCCAAAGAAACCGTTCTCACAGAAGGATACCTTCCTCTATCAATTCCAATATCCAATGGACTATTTTGAGAATTATCAATTCCTACTTCTGGATCAAGACCGTTATATTTAGTGAATGTCAACAAGTTTTGAGCAGAAACATAAAATCGTAACTGATCTAAAGCTATTTTATTACTAATGTCTTTGGGTAAAGTATACCCTAATTGAACATTTTTTAATCTCAAATAAGAACCGTCTTTCACATATCGACTCGAAGTTCTTGAGTTGTTTGCTTGACTAGCAAAAGAAGCCCTTGGAATAGAATTAGAAGTTCCCTCACCTGTCCATCTTCCTAAATAATCAACATTAAAGTTTGTAGACAAGTCCCCCATCAAATCATAATCACTGGCATTAAAAATTTTATTTCCTTCACTTCCTTGAAAAAAGGCAGATAAATCAAATTGCTTGTAATCAATGTTTAGATTGATACCATACGTAAACTTTGGTAATGGTGAACCTATAAACGTTCTATCAGCATCATTAATAATTCCGTCGTCATTTTGATCTTTGTATTTTACATCTCCTGGTTTTGTACCTGGTAAATTTGGATAAGTACTAATTTCATTTTGATTTTGAAAAAGACCAATCATTTCTAGTCCATAGAAAGAAGCCAATGGATGTCCTGCTTCGGTACGGCTTACATTAGCAATACCTCCTTGTGCATTACCTGTTTGGAAAACAGTTCCCTCTGTAGCAAGTTGGAGCACTTTATTTTTAATAATCGCAATATTACCTCCTATATTAAATGAAAAATCTTTAATTACTTTTTTATAATTTGCAGTAAATTCAAAACCATCATTTTGAATATTTCCCGCATTCGTAAAAGGAGTATTTCGATAGCCAGAAGAAGATAAAATTGGAGTTGGCATTAACATATCAGTCGTGTTTTTAATAAAATAATCAGCCGTGAAGGTGATTGAGTTATTTAAAAATGCTAAATCAAGTCCGATATTTTTAGTAACGGTAGTTTCCCATTTCAAATTAGAATTTCCTGGTGTTAAAGGCGCTACCCCAACTGTTGTTGATTCTGTGGGTCCGAAAGGATAATTAGTACCAATATTTAAAGTATTATAAATGGCTGAGTTTGGGATATCTTGATTACCCGTTTTTCCCCAACCTAAACGAAACTTGAATTGGTTAATAGCTTCAACATTGAAAAATTTTTCTTTGTGAATATTCCACGCCAATGCTAAAGAAGGGAAATTTGCCCAACGGTTATTAGAACCAAAACGAGAAGAACCATCTTTTCTAAATGTACCTGTTAGTAAATACCTATCATCATAATTATAATTGAATCTACCAAAAAAAGACAACAATCTTGATTCAGAAATATCTCCGCTATTAGTTGCTGAAGAGATAGAACCAGCACTTAAAGTTGGATTGATAACACTCGGCGGAATATCATTTCGAGTGGTATTAACATTATTGAAATTTAATTCTTGAACCTCTTGTCCTAACAAAGCACTTATGCTATGTTTTTTTGCTAAAGTTACATTGTAATTCAACGTATTAGACATTACATAAACTCTATTTTCGCTTCTATTTAAAGTATAAGTACTTAGTGCCGAATTAATAATGGAGGATACAAAATAAGCAGGAACAAAATTATCTACTTTGGTATTGTTGATTTGTAAACCCAAATTGGATTTAAATTTTAATCCATTAATAATATCAACATCCAATGAAACATCCCCTAAAAAGCTTTCTTTAATCGAAGGAGTATTCACATAAGTAGCAAAAGCAAGTGGATTTGCAACAATGGAATTGTATTTGGATATACCAAAAGTCCCATCAGGATTGTAAATAGGAGATACTGGATCATTCAAATATCCTAAAAATGCTACTCTACTAGTTGAATTTCCAAACTCGGCAACACTTCTAGTTTTGGCTTTTGAATATTGAATATTATGCCCCAATTTAACTTTTGGAAGAATTTGATAGGTATTGTTTACTCTAAAATTAATTCTATTATACGAAGAATTAACAACAATACCCTCTTGATCGATGTATCCAAACGAAACATAAAAAGTTGATTTATCGGAACCACCTGAAGCTGAAAGTTGGTGACTTTGTATATTAGCTGATCTATATACTAAATCTTTCCAATTATAAGATGGCAATGATGAAGGGTTAACTAAGTCTGGATTCAATGGACGACCATCATTTGCCAATCCTTCATTAAATAAAGTAGCCCATTGCTCAGCATTCATCACTTTTAAATTATCAATACGTTCTTCTATTCCAGCATAATTAGTATAGGAAATCGTTGTTTTTCCTTTTGTACCACTTTTGGTTGTGATTAATACGACACCATTCGCACCTCTAGAACCATAAATAGCGGTAGCCGAAGCATCTTTAAGTACTTCAATAGATTTAGCATCCTCCATATTAATACTAGAAATATCACTAATAGGAACACCATCTACAATATACAAAGGGTCAGCGTTATTTACTGTCCCAAAACCACGAACTCTAACTGTGGGAGTAGAACCTGGTGCCCCAGAACTTTTAGAAACAGTAACACCTGCCATTCTTCCTTGGATTGCTTGAGCAATAGAAGTGTTTTGAGTTTTATTTAATTCTTTGACATCTGCAGAAGATACAGAACCTGTAACATCCGACTTTTTTATCGTTCCATACCCAATGACAACCACTTCGTCTAAGGTTGCTGCATCACTCTGCAGAGATACATTTATAGTCGTTTTACCTGCTATGGCAACTTCGGTAGATTTTAACCCTAGATAAGAAAACACTAATATCTTAGCAGATTCAGGCACTCCTAAAACATAATTCCCATCGATATCTGTTGTAGTTCCGATGGTTGTCCCTTTGACTAGTACATTTGCGCCGGGAATTGGCATGCCATCAGCATCTTTCACTGTTCCCTTGATGGTGATTTGCTGTATGATGTTATCATTACTAGCAACATTGTTTACTTCATTATTTTCTTTTAAAATAATTTGCTTGTTTTTTACTTTGTATGTGATATTTGAATTTAAAAATATTTTATCCAGTATATCTTTAAGTTCTTCATTTTTCACATTAATAGATACTACTCTATCTCCATTGATTTCTTCATTGTTAAATAAAAATTTAAACTTAGTATCTTTTTCAATTTTTTCTAAAAGAGTGGCAATCGTAACATCTTTTAAGTCATAAGTCAGTTTTATGTTTTGAGAATAGGTTTTTGCATTAGTTGAACAAACGGTAATAAGTAGCAATAAAATTGTTAGTTTAAAAGCTAAATTAAATCGAATAAAAAAAGACAAACGGTGTCTTTGACTAATATTTTTTTTCATAAATTTTTTGGTTTATTTGATAATAGTAAGTAATGATTCATCATTTTCAATCGGTATTTCTCATTGGCAATTCTTTTTTTAAGGTTGGTTAATAGTGATTAATTTATCTTTTATTTCAAATTTGAAATATTTATTCTCTGCAAATGAATTGAGCGCTTCTTCAATCGTTTCTACATCAAATGAAGCAGTAAACAACTCTTGATTAAGCTCTTGGTAATTGTTTTTGATTTTTACATCATAATGACGTTCTAATTTTTTGATAATGTTGCCAAATTTTTGATTTTTGAAAACAATCCGCCCATCAATCCAGCTGGTATAAATATCTGTATCTACCTGTTTTCTTTTTATACCTGCCGTTTTAATCCACCAGTTAGCCCAATCTCCAGGAGAAAGTCGTGCCACTTCTTTTGAATTATCTAACGAAGAACTAAGACTAACCGAACCTTCTACCAATACTGTCGTAATGGAAGGATCTTCAGGATAGGCAGAGACATTGAATTTCGTACCTAGAACAGTAACATTCATCTGTGCAGTTTCAACAATAAAAGGATGTTTTTTGTCTTTAGAGACTTCAAAATAGCCTTCTCCAATAAGATTCACTTTTCGTTTATATCCATTGATGAATTTAATTGGAAATCTAAAAACAGAACCTGAATTAAGGTGGACTATGGTACCGTCTGAAAGGGTGATTTCAAACTTTTTACCATAAGGAATAGTCAATGTATTGTAGATTAATTTATCAACGTATTTAATGCCTCTAAAATCTAATTTAGTTTCACTTTTAGCTCCCAATGTCTTTCCATTAGCATCTTTAATCCCGTAAATCATATTTGAAGACAAAACCTGAACATCCCCGTTTTCAGATTGTAAGGTAATTTCGTTAGATGGTAGTATAACTGATTGTTTTGTCAGAACAAAAGTATCTACGACATAACCTAAAACTAATACTCCAACAAATACAGCAGCATACCTTAAGAAACGTTTAGAGAATAATTGCAATTGATTGCGACGGGTTTCTTTCTCATATTTACGGATTACTTTTTGCCAAGCTAACTCTGGGTTTACCGATGCAATTTCAGCTATAACTTCTTTTTTGTTTTTTAGCTGTTCCAACTTGGTAAAGAAATCAAGATTCTTTTCAGACTCTTGCAACCAAGTATCAAAGAAACGTGTTTCCTCGGGAGAAAGGTTTTGATGGTGTAGTTTTTTTATAATTACATCGATTATTTCCATAGGTCCTATCTTAAATCTAATGACTAGTATTTAATATAAAGACCCAAAACTTCGATATCGGGTAGTCGTTTTTTTAAAAAAAATATTTTTTTAGCAAAAAAAATATAAACCTTTAAAAATCAACACTTTTCACTATGTAAATCGTGCATCTATTTTTTAAAATATAATATTTCACCTAAGGATATAGATTACCCCCAGATATTTTTAAGAAGAAACAACAGCAAAATACTTATCTCAACCATTTCGATTCGCATTTTCTTATAGGCTGATTTAATATGGTATTTAACGGTGTTGATAGAAATATTCATGGAATCTGCTACAAACTGATATTTTTCTCCTTCGATGGCACATCTAATAAAAATGCTTTTTGAAGGTTGTGGCAACTGCTCTAAGGCTTTATGTAGTAATGAGGTTTTATCTTCGACAACAGCTGTTTCGTCAGCTGAAAAATAATTTAAATCGGCTTCATTTAATGAAACAAATTTTTGTTGTTTTTTTATTTTTTTTAAACAACTATTCTTAATCGCTATGATGATATAGGATTTTAAATTAAGGATTTCATCCGTTTTATTTCGTACTAAAATTTTAGCACATACGTCTTGAACCACTTCTTCTGCCTCATCTCTATCTTTCAAAAAAGAGAACGATAAAAAACACCATTCTTTATAATGTAATAAAAAAAGTTTCTCTAAATCATTATGAATAGCGTGTTCCATTATACATTATTCTTTTTATCAAAAAAAGGATCAAAGTAGTCCCTTTCTATATTTACATTTAGATTGTTGTATTAGGTCTCAATAATTGGGTAATTATAAAATTATACCTAACTGACAACTTTATTTGAACATTTGATTTTGCTTGTGATACAAATGTTTTTTTGTATTTAAAATGTTAGAATAAAAGCTTATTCTCATGGTTTTTGAGGTTATAAAGCATCCAAATTTGTGAATCGAATAATTTGTAATCAAACAAATGAATTTCAGATACCACTTGGTTTTAGTTTATAAAAAAATAAAACCATCATTGTTAAAAAAACTGCCCGAAAATTACTTTTCGGACAGTCTCAATAAAATAAATATATAAATAAACAAAATGTTTACCTTTTACATAGCTCCGTTTCCGAATGCTACAAAGATGATTCCTGCCACCATACAAGCTAATCCTGCATAAAGGAAGTTTCTGGCCTTAGCCGAAGCGTTAATCCATTCCTTAGTAACAATTCCACTCATGATAGCAGTAACCACACAAGAGGTATTGAAAATGGCATAACCTACTGTGTTTCCACTGTTTCCTAATTTGAAAGCAGCAAAAGCAAACAAGGCCGATGCAGCATAATGAAAGACTGCCATGACCAAAATCAAGAAAAAGTTTTTTCCAAAAGCGGGAGTGGTAAAATCGCCCCAAGCTTTCTTAGCCGATAATTGCCAAACAAAATAAGCCGTCATCACGATTCCACCACTAATAAAAATAGGGAACATTACCGCTACAGCTGTAATCCAATCAGCGTTTCCTTGAGCTTGACAAGCTTCATGTAAATAAGGACGACCAACTGCATTGGCATAGCTAAATCCTGTAGCCAATAAACCTCCAACTACTGCGATTAAAATTCCAGTTGTCATTGAAGCTTTATCGGTATTGTCTTTATCTTTATTTTCAAAACTTTCACGGATGTATCCTGCTTTACCATTGGCAAAAATTCCAATAAGTACAATGAATAATCCCGTTAGAATTAAGGTTAATTTGTTAGTTGGCGGTAACCCTTCCACAATAAAAGGAAGCAAAGAACCTACTAAAATTACAGTTCCAATGAATAATGAAAAACCTAATGAAAGTCCGATGTAATTGATGGCTTTACTCCACATCATTACTCCTATTCCCCATAGGAAACTAGCTAATCCCATTTTGATTAAAATATCTGTTGGCATGTCGCTAAAAATAGTCGAAAACCCGTTAATCAATGTAATAGATGCAATTATAGGCACTACAAACATGGTCAATAAAAAGAACAAACTCCAAGTGTTCTCGTATTTAAAATCCTTCGTAAATTTTTCAGGTAATGCATAGAGTCCTAGCATTAATCCAGCGAATATCGCTAGTAAGATTCCTTCAATCATAATTGTGTATTTTTGGTTGTTAATGTATTGCTAATCATTTGAATTTAAAGACTGTTGTACTTGTAAACTCTTCACCAGCTTTAGTAATGCTGTTTGGCGAATGGCTTATGTTAGGACCGTTGGGATAACGATGTGTTTCACAACAAAACCCACGATATTTTCCATATTGTTCACCATTTTCTCTTTGAATATCGTTAGAAGTATATTTTCCAGTATATAATAACATACAAGGCTCGGTGGTGAACACTTCTAGTTGAAGATCATTCGATTCATTGGCAATCAAAGCCACACGATTCAGTTGTGCTGTAGGATTATCAAAAAGGTAAAAATGTTCAAAACCATCATTCATTGCCTGGTGTACATCGCCAATTCTTTTAGGTTCTCTTAAATCATCAGCTGCCCCTTCTACATTCACAATTTCACCAGTGGCAGCTCCTGTTTCATCTAATTGTAATCTTTGGTTAGAAAATAACTGAACCGAATGATTTTCGACAGTATCTGCAAATTTTGACAAATTGAAATAGGTGTGATTCGTTAACGATAAAGGCGTATCCTCTGTAGGTATTGCGGAATAATCGATACGCAATTCGTTAGCATCTGTTAAGGTAAATGTAACTGTTGTATTAACATCGCCAGGAAAACCTTCTTCTAAATTTTCACTCAACAAAGTCATTTTTACTGAAGCAACAGCGTTGGAATCTATGATTTCAGCATTCCATATTTTTTTATCAAAACCTACTTTACCACCGTGTAAATTGTTCTCACCGCAGTTTTTAGCTAAATTGTATTGTTTTCCATTCAATTCAAAACTAGCGTCTTTAATTTGAGAACAATAGCGTCCGATGGTTCCTCCAAAATAAGGGGCATTAGCCGTATAAGCCTCAGAAAAATACCCGTCAAGAGTATCAAATCCACAAGCTATATTCTCTAGTTTTCCTTCTTTATTAGGAATCAGTATAGAAGTAATGGTAGCTCCATAATTTGTTACTGTTACTTCTGTACCATTGGCATTTTGCAAACGAAACAAATGAATGTCTGTATTGCCTATTTTGCCGAAATTGGATTGGGTTGCCTTCATGGGGTTTCTTTTTTTTTGGTTAGTTAACATCTTATTTTTGCTCATAAGGAGCTAGTTTTTCCCAGTCAAAAACAACTCCTGTTCCAGGATAATCCGGAGCAACAGCTCTATGATTTTCTACGACCAATGGACGTGTTGTGTATTGGTCAATAGGGAAACTATGTACTTCTAACCAACCCGAATTAGGCTGTGCCGAAACCAAACTTACGTGTAGTTCTTGCATACCGTGTGAACAAGCGGGTATGTTATGTTTGTCTGCCAATCTAGCAGCAGCTAACCAACCTGTAATTCCCCCACAGTTAGAGGCATCTGGTTGAATAAATGATAATTTGGCTTGGTCAAAAGCATACTCAAATTCGTGATTGGTATGTAAGTTTTCACCCATTGCTAATGGGAATCCTGTTTGGTCAACAATTTCGCCATAACCTTTATAATCGTCTGGGATGATTGGCTCTTCAAACCAAGTAATATCGTATTGTTTGAAACCTTCGATTGCACGGATCGCTTTTTCTTTAGACATCGAATAATTAGCATCCACCATAAAAGTCACGTCTGGACCTACAAATTCGCGAACGGCTTTGATGCGCTCTAAATCTTCCTCTAGGTTTTCACGCCCAATTTTGATTTTCACCGCTTTGAAACCCGCATCCATATAGCCTTGCATGTTGCGCAAAAGTTTTTCGATAGGAAATTGCAAATCGATTCCTCCGCAATACGCTTTACAAGTATTTCCTTGTCCACCAGCCATTTTCCATAAAGGCTGTCCAGCTTTTTTACATTTGATATCCCATAACGCAATATCTATGGTTGAAATAGCAAACGAGGCAATTCCGCCACGACCTACATAATGTACATGCCATTCCATGAAATCATAAATTCCATCAATATCAGTTCCATCTTTACCTACTAAAACCGAAGCAAAGTCGTGTTCTAGCATCGCTTTTATCGCATACCCCCCTTTACCACCAGTATACGTATATCCTGTTCCTTCAGAACCATCTTCAAGGGTTATGGTAGTTGTTACCAATTCGAAATGAGAATGATCTCCGTGCTTTGCATCGTTTAAAATCTCTGGCAATGGCACTTTAAACAATTGGACTTTTACATTTTTAATTGCTGTATTCATCTTCGTCTATGTATTTTTATTTAATCTGGATTATCTACAGAAATCAACAACACCTTTGTTCTTATTCTATTTGAAAATCCATGCACTTATTTTTTTGTCATGCTATTTACCGAAAAAGCTCCAGTAACAGTAAAACCCTGTACTGGAGTGCTTTTTACAAAACGATTTCTTTGAAAAAAATCAATAGCAAATGGTATTAACTTAAGCTTTATGTCTAATATAGAAAGTTTTCTTTTCTAAATATTGTTCAAAACCATATTTACCGTCTTCCCCACCAGAACCAGATAATTTATATCCGTTGTGGAAACCTTGGTGTTGCTCACCATGACCACGGTTTACATAAATTTCTCCGTATTCTAGTTCGTCATTACATTTCATAATGGTGCTCATATCGTTGGTGAAAACCATCGCTGCCAAACCATATTCGCAATCATTAGCATACCCGATTACTTCTTCAAAAGTCTTGAATTTAAGTACAGGTAATATTGGTCCAAAAGACTCTTCGTGAACAATAGTCATCTCTTGCGTAACATTAGTTAAAACAGTTGGTTCAAACCAATATCCTTTTTCAAATCCGGCACCAGTTGGTTTGTTTCCTCCTGTAGCAACAGTTGCTCCTTCTTTGATACTTACAGCAACAAGGTGCTCCATAGCTTTCAATTCGGCAGCATTTACTTTAGGTCCCATATCGGTTTCTTCTAGCATTGGGTCACCAACTTTAAGTGCTTTTACTTTTGGAATGAATTTTTCCATGAAAACATCATAGATATCTTCGTGTAAATACATACGTTCGTTACATGTACACACTTGACCACAGTTGTCAAAACGAGAATGCAAAGCAGCATCTACAGCCGCATCGATATCTGCATCAGCAAAAACGATAAAAGGCGCTTTTCCTCCTAGTTCTAATTGTACATGTGTTAAATTTTCTGCTGCATTACGAGCAATATCTTGACCTACAGGCGTAGAACCTGTCATGGTAACCATTTTAGTGATTGGGCTTTTTACCAAAGCATTCCCCATCGCTCTTCCAGGTCCTGTAAGAATGTTAATTACTCCCGCAGGAATCCCCACTTTATTAGCAATATTTCCTAACTCTAAGGTTGATAAAGGTGTTTCAGATGTTGGTTTAATCACAATACTGTTTCCTGCAATCAAAGCAGGTCCCAACTTACGAGCTGCTAATGCAAAAGGAAAGTTCCATGCAGTAATAGCAACAATAACCCCACGAGGTACTTTTTGAATCCAAATTTGCTCGTTTGGATTATCAGAAGGAATAATATCTCCTTCAATGCGACGTGCTCCTTCGCAAGCATATTCAATGAAAGACGAAGCAACGGCAACTTCAAAACGAGCTACTTTTAATAATTTTCCTTGCTCTTTTACAATTAATTGCGCTAAATATTCTGAGTTCGCTTTAATCTCATTCGAGAACTTATATAATAATTCAGCTCTTTCTCTTGCAGGTTTCTTTTTCCATTCTTTTTGTGCTTTGTCAGCAAAGGCTAAGGTTTCTAGCGCTTCTTCAGCAGTACCATTTTGTACTCTTGCCACCACTTCTTCTGTAGCTGGGCTTAAAACATCAATTGTTTCACCAGAAGTAGAAGTTTTCCACTCACCATTAATAAATAATTGGTATTCTTTAATTTCTGCCATCTTTACTTTTATTAAATTTTAAACAATTTATCGTCCCATCCATCCACCATCAACAAGCATCGTTGTACCGTGCATGTAAGAAGCTGCTTCTGAACATAAGAAAACTGTTGGACCAGCAAAATCTTCTGGTTTACCCCAACGTCCCGCAGGAATACGTCCTAAAATAGAAGCCGAACGAACAGGGTCGTTACGCAATGCCTCTGTGTTATCTGTATCTATATACCCTGGTGCAATGGCGTTAACATTTACACCTTTACCTGCCCATTCGTTAGCAAAAGCCATTGTTAATTGACCAATAGCTCCTTTACTTGCAGCATAACCTGGAACTGTAATTCCCCCTTGGAAAGTTAATAATGAAGCAGTGAAAACGATTTTTCCGTTCCCTCTAGCTACCATTTCTTTTCCTATTTCTCTCGTTAGAATGAATTGTGCATTTTGGTTTACTTCAACCACTTTATCCCACATTTCATCTGGATGCTCAGCGGCTGGTGCTCTTAAGATAGTACCCGCATTATTGACCAAAATATCGATTTGTGGAAAATCAGCTTTTACAGCTTCTATAAATGCATACAATGATTTTCTGTCACCAAAGTCACAAGTATATCCTTTGAATTTTCTACCTAATGCTGTTACTTCTTTTTCAACTGCACTTCCTTCTGTTTCTAATGAAGCACTTACACCAATGATATCAGCACCTGCTTGCGCCAAACCAATAGCCATTGCTTTTCCAATTCCTCTTTTGCATCCTGTTACCAATGCAATTTTTCCTTTTAAACTAAATGTATCTAAAACGCTCATCTTTTTTTGTTTAATTGTTATTTATTTATGCTTGGCAATCCATTAATACTTTTAATCCTTCTGGATTTTTGTCGATATTTTCAAATACTTGTTGGATATTCGTCAACGGCTGTACATCTGTTATCATTTGTTCGAATGGCAACTCATTAGCCGTAATCAATTCGATTGCTTTTTCGTAGTCTTCTTTTTCATAAACACGAGCACCGATTAAGCTTAATTCTTTCCAGAAAAATTTAAATAAATCTACTGGTTTTTTCTCTCCGTGAATGGCAACCATCAAGATTCTTCCTCTAATTCCAGCTACTTCACACATAATGTCTAAGGCAGGTTGCACCCCAGCTACTTCAAAAACTACATCCGCTCTACGGTTATCTGTTTTTGATTTTACATATTCCACTAAGTCCACATCGATTGGGCTTACCGCATCAAAACCAAGTTCTTTAGCTTTAGCAATACGATTAGGATTAACCTCTGAAATAATTACTTGTGCGCCTACTTCTTTTGCAGCCATCGCTACTAACAAACCAATAGGACCTCCTCCTAAAACGACTGCTGTTTCTCCTTTTACCAATCCACTTCTACGTACATCATGTGTAGCTACAGATAAAGGTTCGATTAATGCTGCTAATTTTAAGTCGGTAGTTTCTTTTAATTTATGTAAGGTAAAAGCAGGTACATTCCAATACTGTTGCATAGCACCAGGACTATCAATTCCAATAAACTTTAATTCTTCGCAAATATGATTGAATCCTTTATCAGAAGCTTTTGCCTTGCGATCATCCAATGGACGAACTACCACTTTGTCACCAATTGCGTATCCACTAACCCCTTCGCCAACAGCATCAATAACCCCTGACATTTCGTGACCAATTGTTTCAGGAATGTTTACTCGTTTATCCATCATTCCGTGATAGATGTGTACATCAGTTCCACAAACTCCCACATAGGCCACTTTAATTCTAACTTCACCAGCAGCAGGTTGCGCTACTTCTTTTTCAATAACTGTAAAGGTTTTATTCCCTTCGTAAATGGTTGCTTTCATTATATATTTATTTGTTTCAAATGATAAACTTGTTTCTTATTTGAAACAAATATAATAATAACATTTTATATATAATTAATTAAGAGCCAATTTTTTTTCATTAGAAAAACTAGTTTCATATATAAAATAAGGAATAAAAAAAGTGTTTTGAATTTTCAAAACACTTTTTGTAAGATGTATCACACATTAAAGCAAATGATTTATCGTGCGATATAGCCTAATTTTAGAGATATTTCAAGTGCATATCGAAGGATAATTTTTCCTTTAGCTTCAAATTCTTCATGTGGCAACCTACCATGAGGAGCCGTAATCCACAAACAAGCAACAGGATAACCGTATTCATTAAAAATAGGAGCTCCTATACAATGAATACCTTGTATATCTTCACCATTATCAATAGCATAGCCTTTTTGTTTTACCTGAAGTAATTCTTCTTTAAAAGCCTTTTTTGAAGTGATAGTATTGTTTGTTAGTTTAGTAAAACTAATACCATCTATTATAGGTTTTGCATCTTCCTCAGGCATAAAAGCAAGAATGGATTTCCCTCCTACTGAACTATGTAGATGAAAGCGAGTTCCTTGTTCCACAAAAAGTTTAACAGGAAAAGAAGAAGAAACTTGTTCTAAAATAGTTCCTGTTTCCCCTAATACCACACCAAGCATCACAGATTCTTTCAACTCATCTCTAAGAGCGCGCATGATATCTATTGACAATTCTACAATGCTCTGCTCATTCATCGAAGAAATTCCCAAGGTGAGCATTTTTCGCGAAAGCGTTATTTTTTTAGTGGTTTCGTTTTTTTGCAAATAATTTTTAAATATCAAAGTATTTGTAATACGAAAAGCACTCGACTTGGTAACATCTAAAGTTTGTATAATTTCAGTCAAAGTGAGTCCTTTAGGATGTGTAGCAAGCAACTCAATAATTTGCAATCCTCGCTCAAGGTTGGGAACATTATAATTCGATTTTAGGTCTTCTTTTTCTGGAATCATATAACTCGTAATATTAATTTTGAGACAAAAGTACTGTTATTTATGAAATTTCATGAGATAAATTACAGCGTAAATAATCTAAAGGATAAAGATTATTATAGCAGTTAAATAATTGATTAGGTGCTAACCCGTTGGGTGAAATTAATCAGATTCATTTAAAAATGGTAATTCTAATTTAAATCTAAAATTATTTATAACAAACATGTCAGTCTGAGCCCGTCGAAGACTTCATATATGATACATTTCGACAAGCTCAATGTGACAATAGGTATAAAATTAACCCATTAAATTAATTTTACCCAACGGGTTAGATACTATTTAAACCTAAATTACGCGTTGGAACACGGATAATACAGATGAAACGGATTTGCACAGTTTTTTTTAATAGTTTTTACAACATAAAATCTGCGAAAATCTACCTATAATCAGCGTGAAAAAAATAATAAAATCCTAATGCGGATTTTGGGCTAAAACAAAAAATCCCCTCTTTTAATTTCGAAGAAAGAAAAGAGGGGACTTAAAGAAAAGAAATCCTATTATTTGTGCATGCTTTCCGCTTTTTCAGTTTTGCCGTTAACTGATTTTTCACCAGCAGCCACATGAGTTGTTTTTCTCTCAGATGAAAAACGCATAATGCTTTGATAATTCCAGTTGTTGTATTTATGAGTCAATCCCCAACGCAAAGTTTCTGTTGGTTCTTTTTCATTATCTGCTGTTCTATCTAAACCAATAGCATGAGGAGCATCTTTAATAGAAGCTTTAATCTCGAAATTGATTCCATCAGGAGACCATTGTAAGGTGTTTTTTTCTGGTCCATCTGTAGTAATTAAAGAGGCAATTCCTCCATTATACGGCCAAACACAAATTTCATGTCCACTGTTACTGATAGGATTATAAGGTGATTTCACATAAGGTCCTAATGGATTATCAGCAATGGCAACACCATGACGGATTTGACGACCTCCAAAAGTCATTTCTTCACCCATTTGCTCTCCTTTGTAATACAAATAGAACTTTCCTTTATAAGGTAAGATACAAGGATCGTGTGTTTTATGACTATCAAAGTCACCTTTTTTCTCCACTAAGAAACGGTTGTCTTCTTTACCTTTCCAAACTCCATTTTCAGCAGGAGCTAAAATTGGTGCATCTAATTTAGTCCAAGGTCCGTCTGGCGAAGTTGACCAAGCCATTCCTACTTTTTCTTTTACACGCACATTATAAATTCCTTCCACTGTTTGATAGCACAAATAATATTTGCCATCCCATTTCATGATTTCAACAGTAAAAACAGAACGGTCATCATAAGAACCTTTTTTCCCTCTAGCGATTGCTACACCTTCTTCTTTCCATGTCCATCCATCTTGAGAAGTAGCATACCAAATATCACATCTGTCCCAAGGAAATACTTTTTTATTTTCCATATCCCCTCCAAAACCTTGTGTAGGACCTGTGCTTTTTGAATACCAAACATAGTATTTACCATTTTCTTTGATGATTGCACTTGGATCTCTTCGTACTACACCTTCTTCATAAGCTAAGTCCCCTTTCAGAGGTTTTAAATCACTAAACTCGATAAACCATTCGTTACCTAAGTCTTGATCCCATTGTAAAGCGCGTTTTGTTGCTGCACTTAAATGATCTACATCCATAATACCATATTTATCTTTATACTTTATGGCTTTGGCTCTTAATTCTTTGTCTTCTTTGGATTGTGCTGTCATATTAAAAAACATTCCAGTGGTTAATAAGCCTAAAAGGCTCTTTTTAATTAGATTCATTTTGGTTTAATTTAATTATTTATTAGTTAACTGTATTGTATTGCTTCTAATTTCTTTTGCGTTAGCTTTAATTGTAGCTGAAACAGGACCATCTTTCTTTGATTGTACAATTAATAAACACCTGCCTTGGGAAGGAATAATTTTATTTGATTGAATTTTTTGAACGTTATCTACCGCTCCATTATCAACACCTAACACTTTCAAATTACCGTCAATTGTAAAGCTAATTTCTGGATTTATTGTTTTCACAGGATTGTTTTTTGCATCCATGATTTGAGCAACAATGTGCGCTACTTCATAACCGTCAGCTCTTAATTCGGTTTTATCAGTTGTCAGCTGTATGTGATGTGCTTGCTTAGGCGTAATTCTTTCAGAGCTAATTATACGACCCGATTTTGTTCCTTTAGCAGTTAATTTTCCAGCCTCAAAAGGAACTGCCCATTTATAAATGCGGTCTTCAAAATCAATTAATTTTTTCTTCCCTAAGGAACGGTCATTTAAAAACAATTCCACTTCATCACAATTGGAATACACTTCAACAATGGTTTGAGTTCCTTGATTGTATTCCCAATGCTCATTAACATCATGCCAAACCCACAATGCTTTTTCCCAAGCTCCTTTCTTTTTTTCAACAGGTTCACCAGTTTTATCATCTATTTTATAAGTGGACTTATCAAGTGTTTGTGTGGCGATATACAATTCAGGAGCCTCATTCCATAAAGATTTCATCATATGGTAAGATGGTTTTTCGAAACCGGCATAATCTAAAATACCACTTGGCGTTCCTTTTTCAGGCCATTTTTTATTGGATTCTCCCATATAATCAATCCCTGTCCACAAAAAAGTTCCTGAAATAAAAGGACGTTCCATGATGGCTTTCCATTCGTGCCATTGCGCTACGTTTTCAGTCCCCATAATCGGTAAATTAGGGTAATTTGTATGGCCATAATCATAAACAACTCTTCGGTAGCTATAGCCTATAATGTCTAAAGCATCGGCGTAACCCGATTCGTAACTAGAAGAAGGCAAAATACAATTGGCAATTACATAGCGAGTGGTGTCCATTTCTTTTGTCCATTTGGCTAGTTTTTGGGCAGTAACTCCAATATCGTATTTTTCCTTAGGTAAAGTTTGGAGTTTTTCTTTGATTACTTCAATCGAATTAGGAGGAAGTGACCAAAAATAGTTCCCACTCCAATCCATATTGTTAAAGAAACCTGTAGCCTGTGCATTTCTATCATAAGTCCATTCAATTTCATTACCAATGCTCCACTGAATGATACTCGGATGATTTCTATGAGCTAACATGGTGTTTTTCAAATCACGCTCTGCCCATTCTTGAAAGTGTTCGGTATATCCTCTGGTAATGTAATCAACAGACTTCTCCTTCATATTCAGCCTTTTGTCTTTTGGGTTATCCCATTCGTCAAAAAACTCATCCTGAACCATGATGCCCATTTCATCACAAAGCGAAATAAATTCATCTGAACCAGGATTGTGTGAAATTCTAATAGCATTCACACCTGCTTCTTTTAATTTTTCAAACCGTCTTCTCCAAACGTCTTTAGGAACTGCTGCTCCTACTAAACCAGCATCGTGATGCAAACAAACACCTTTGATTTTCATATTTTTACCATTGAGATAAAAACCAGTATTAGCATCAAACTTGATGGTTCTTATTCCAAAAGTAGTGCTGTTTTCATCAATGACTTTCCCATTTTGTTTGATGGTCGTCACAGCAGTGTATAAATTTGGATTATTGATATCCCATAATTTAGGATTATTTACCACTGATTCAATGATGAATTTTTCTTCTTTATGAGCATTTACTTTTCCTGTGATGGATTTTTCAGCCACTTTAACACCTTTATTATCTAAGAAAACAGTGTTTAGTTCAAAGTTTTCCAACTTGTCAAAGTTGTTTTTGACTTTGATTTCTAAATGAATGTTGCTTTTTTGACTGTCCACTTTTGGAGTCGTAATATAAGTCCCCCAAATTGGGATATGTAAATTGTATTTCGTGATTAAATTTACATTTCTATAAATTCCTGAACCCGTGTACCAGCGACTATCAGCATATCTTGTTCGATCAACTTTTACTTTGACTTCATTTGCACCATTGCTTTTTAAGTTAGCACTTAAGTCATAATAAAAAGGGGAATACCCATAAGGATGTGTGCCTAATTTTTTATCATTGAGCCAAACTTCACTATTATTATAAATCCCATCAAAAAGAAGATAAGTTGTATGGTTTTTACTTGGCTTTAAATTAAAGTTTTTCTTGTACCAACCCATTCCTCCGGGCAAATACCCCGTTGCTCCTTCTCCTTTAATTGAATCAAAAGGAGCTTCAATACTCCAATCATGTGGTAGATTGACTTTTCTCCAATTTGAATTTTGACTATTTTCTAGTTTAAAATTCCAATTAAAATTAAAATCGGTATTATTTTGAGTGACGTTTTGAGCAGATGAACTTAGTATGACTAAATTCAAAACACTCAATCCAATTATTTTTTTGACGGATAAGAATTTCGTTTTATGTTCCACTTTTTTATAATTTTGTATATATAGTTTTTAATTTGTTTTTGTTTCAAAAAACTAAAAAAGGACTGATTTTTTTTATTGTGGCACTTTGATTTAGTAATTGCCTCGAATCCCTATTTTATATTTTTTAAATTGAATTATTGATTTTAACGTCTAATATCTTAATCGGATATTTATTTGCTTATAGAGATGTATATTATCAATATCTAATTTTTACCCAATAAAAGTTATTGATTCTTAATAATATTCACTTTAAAAATCCATAATTACCAACTAAGCAAATATCTTACTATTATAGGCAACCATAATAAATTAGAACTAGACAAGAACTGAACAAATGTTTTTTTTGACCATTTGTTCTGTTTTTTAAACTAGACATTAACTACATTGTACTCTCAAATTTTAATTACTCTAAAGTTGAGTTTAAATTTTAAAGTATTTTTACCAAAATAAACTAACCAAAAATGATTGAATCTACTTTTCTAAAAACCTTAATGAACCTAAGTTTTAAAAAAAGCTACTACTGTCTAAATCAAAAATTATTCTGTAGTAATAGCTTGTTTGTATATTTTACTTTATTTTCCATTTGCTCTTATGCTCAATATGATTATAAATCTAATCCGTATTTAGAAAAAGCGGAGCAATTAAAGTACATCAACCCTGATAGCTCCATTTCTTATTACAAAAAAAGTATTTCACTTTATGAAACAGAAAAAGACACTGTTAATATTATTAATAATATCATGGCATTGTCTTTTTTATACGCTCATATTGTAGATTACGGAAAATCCTATGATGGTTATTGGAGAGCCTTATTATTAGCTGATAAATCAAAAGACGATGCATCTAAAGCCAGAATTTACCAAGCCTTAGGCTGGCTATATAGTTATTATGACCGAGAAGAAGAAGCTTTGCGCTATTTTAATAATTCATTAGAGATAACTAAGCGTAATAGTAACGTAAATAAAGTTAGAAATTATGAATATCTATCACAAGATTATTTTTCGATTTTAAATCATTATCGCGTTAATGGAAATTATAAAAAAGCAAAAATTTATTTAGATAGCTGTTATATAGCTCACAACAAAATCAATAGCGGAAAAAAAAGTCAATACATTGAAGCTGAAGCCGCCTATCTCAATGCAGTAGATAAAAAATATGATTTAGCATTAACAAAATTAAAAGAAGCAAATGATTATTTTGAAGTCAGAGATCCCTCCTATTTAACTATAATTAATTATCTCATTGGTGATGTACATAGAATAAAAGGAGACCTTCATAAAAGTATTGTTTATTTTGAAAAGTCTCTTGCTTTTTCAAAGAAATATAAAAGCCATTCTAATTATAGACTGATGACTCATGAAATTTTAGGTAAAACCTATGCCTCTATCGGAGATTATAAAAATGCGTATTTACATTCAAATCAAGCCATGGTTTTTAATGCACAAGTTTTTGGAAAGAATAGTAAAAACAGTCAACATCTTTTTGAAATAAATGACAGATATAGGATGCAAAAAGAGAAAGAAAAAGAAATCATAAGATTACAACGAATTAAAGAATTAGAGCATGAGGAAAATATTGCTAATTTAAAAACTATATTATATTCTTTGATTGTTATTTCTTTACTATTATACGGTAGATTATTAATTAAAAATATTAGAAGAAAACATCAAGCTGAAAAACAAGCTCTAGCGGAAAAGCAAGAAATGGAACTTCAAAAAAGTAAAGAAATCTTAGAGCTAAAAAACAAGGAACTTACTTCTTCGGCATTGCAATTAATCGAAAAAGACGAATTTATAGAGCGACTAAAGGTTAATTTGACAGAAAACAAAGAAAATGTTGATGTAAGAACAATTAATAAAATGCTTAAAACCATTCAAGGTACACCTACTAGTAATTGGAAAGAGTTTGAAGCCCGATTCACTGCTGTGAACCAAAGTTTTTATACCAACTTAAAAGAAAAATATCCGGATTTAGGCCAAACAGATTTAAAAATATGCGCTTTAATTAAGTTGAATTTTTCGAGTAAAGATATGGCTTCATTATTAGGTATTTCATTTGAAAGCGTTCATACTTCACGTTATCGCTTACGTAAAAAATTCAAATTAGATAGAAATGACAATTTGAATGATTTCATTGCAGAAATTTAATCCTTTCATCGTCTTTTAATAACATCGATTGTAACATCATCGATGTTTTTTTTTACCCGATACTTTGCGATAATATCCATAAAAAGATATACAGTAAAATTAAAATAAACAAGAAATTTCAATTTTTACCAAAATCAGATAGTTTAAATATTATCAGTGATTAGTTGTGTCTAGTTTTTTGCCCATAACCTTATAAATGAAAGCAAATCATCAAAAAAAAACATTTCTGTATAGTTTTAATCAAGTTTGTTTTTTAAGCTTTAAAGTACTAATAACATAATTTAGCACTGTTAAAATTTCATTATATATAAAAAAAACAAACTAATAATAGATAATGAATAATAAACAACAAACTAAAAAATTAATTAACTAATTAAATTTATTGTATGAAAAAAAAGAATGGATTTTGGAAAAAAACGTTTCCAATAATGTTTTTATTTCTAAGTTTTTTTGTGACAAATGCGCAGAAAAAAGTATCAGGTCAAATTAAAGATGATGTTGGCCTTCCATTACCAGGTGTTTCAGTATTAATTTCGGGAACTCAAACAGGAACTGTATCTGATATAGATGGAAAATATACAATTTCAGCAAAGGAAAGTGATGTATTATTATTTTCATTTATTGGTTTCAAAAGTCAAAAAAAGACCGTTGGAAATTCAAAACAAATCAATATAACATTAATCACAGATACTAAATTACTGGATGAAGTAATTGTTAATGTTGGTTACGGAAAACAAAAAGTAAAAGAAGTAACGGGTGCAGTTGTTCAAGTAAAGTCAGATATTATTGATCGTGCTCCTGTTTCTGATATCAGTGAGTCAATCCAAGGACGTGTAGCTGGTGTAAATGTTCAAGCAGCCAGTGGACGTCCTGGAGAAGCTGCAAATGTGCAAATACGAGGAGTAGGTTCATTGCTAGGTAAATTAGAGCCATTATATGTGGTTGATGGAGTTCCTTATGAATCTAATCCCAATATAGCTCCAGATCAAGTAGAAACCATGGATATCTTAAAAGATGGAGCAGCAGCTGCTATTTACGGAGTTAGAGCTTCTAATGGTGTAATATTAATAACTACTAAAAGAGGAAAACAAGGTAATATAGCGGTAGATTTATCAACTTATACAGGTATTCAAAATATTACTTCTGGTACACCATTGATGAATACACAGCAACAATTATTTGCTGATTTTTCGATTGAACCTGTACTTAATTCTGGGAATTTACCTGGATATTTTATTATTACTCCTGAATTATTAGATTATAATAGTAATTATGTAAAAGATGTTCAAAATAACAATGCCATCATTAAAAATTACAATTTAGGTATCTCAGGTGGAACTAAAGATCTATCTCTTAATTTCAATACGAGTTATTTTAATCAAGATGGTGTGTTATTGAATTCTGATTTTGATCGATTGAGTTCAAGATTAACAGCCCAATTTACCAAAGGTAAATTCAAGGCTTTTGCGACTATTGGTTTAACGGATGAAAATCGTTCACAAGAGCCTTGGGGATTATATGAATATAGTATTGGTCAAAAACCATGGCAAATTCCATTAGGTGATTTGAATATTAGTGGTGCCAATGAGGTAAACATACCCGTTGATAACACAATTTACTTTGGTTATTTAGCAAAGCAGCTTCAAAATATCGATGATAGAAAAAGTTCCACATCAAACATTGCTTTAAATTTAGAATATGAAATTCTAAAAGGTTTAACTTATAAAATCAGTTTGAGTAAAAACAAATACGATTATAAGCGTAAGTTTTTTAGCCCTACTTATTTAATCTATGGTTTGGACGGAACGCTTAATGCAACTGCTTCAACTTTACAAGCGCAATTGCAAGAAGATTATAATTTCTCAGAAAGAAATGTTATTGAAAATATGTTGAATTACAATTTAAAAATTGCAAAACATAAATTTACCACCACAGTAGTCTCTTCTTATGAAGAATTTTATGCTAAACAATTTTCAATTGGAGCAATTGGTTTCCCTACTAATGACACACAAGAAATAGGTCAAGGACAAGAAGCAAAAGCCCCCTCTAGCTTTGTTAATGAGTACACTTTGGCAGGATTGTTAGGAAGATTTCAATACAATTATGACGAACGTTATTTGTTCTCGGCCAGTATTCGTAGAGACGGATCTTCAAAATTTGTAAATAATCGCTATGCTAATTTCCCTTCAGTTTCTGCCGGATGGAATATTACTGAAGAAAAATTCTTTAAAAATTCAAGCTTAAACAATGCTGTTAAAAGTTTAAAATTAAGAGCTAGTTATGCACAGATTGGAAATCAAGATATCCCTCCTTATTCTGCTTCAACCCAATTAGAAACAGGTGTAAATTATTTATTTGGACCTAATGAAGTAATTACTTCTGGATTGATTCAAAGACGCTACGCTAATCCTGACTTGAAATGGGAAACAAGTATTTCTAAAAACATAGGTATCGATTTAGCCATGTTTAATAATAAGTTTACACTGAACGCTGATGTGTATAGCAATGATAAACAAGACATGCTTTTGCCATACCAAACACCTCCATCAGCTGGTACTACTCAGCCTAATGCAGAGACTACCTATAATCCTATTTATGTGAATGCTGGAAAAATGACCAATAAAGGTATTGAAATAGCTACCGCCTATAGAAATCAATTTAAAAACGGTTTGAAATACGATATTTCAGCAACTTTCACAAAAAATGTTAATGAAATAGTAGATTTAAACGGTATTCAAAGAGGATATCCTAATGGCCGTCCTACTTTGTCTTTGGGTAATGCAATTGATCAAACAACCTTTTTTGCAGTAGGACACGAGGCTGGTTCTTTCTTTTTACTTAACAATTTAGGCGTAATCAAAACTGATGAACAATTAGCGGCCTACAAAGCGCTTGTACCAAATGTGAATGCACAAAAAGGAGATATCATGTATGAGGATGTAGATAAAAATGGAAAAATAGACGAAAATGACCGTGTATATTCAGGCTCAGGACAACCAGACTTTGAGGCTGGATTAAATATCGACTTAAAATATAAGAATTGGGATTTATCAGTACAATCGTATTTGTCTTATGGAGCAGAGTTATTTAATGGCGCACGCTTCTTTGCTTATGCGCAAGGAAGACATCTAGACCAATTTAGTCAATGGTCACCACAAAATCCAACTTCAGATATTCCTAGTTTTAGAAAAAGTTCATTAAGCGAAAGTGTAAGAGCTAGATCTGATTATTGGTTAGAAGATGGAACTTACTTCAGATTGCGTAATATCACTCTTGGATATTCTTTACCAAAAGAAATTCTTGATAAATACGGCATAGGAAAACTAAGACTATATGTGACAGGTTTTAATCCATTTACATTTACTAAATATACAGGTTATGATCCCGAAGTTGGAGGGAATGGAATCAGTACTAGAGGGGTAGATAGTGGAAACTATCCAGTAGCAAGACGATTCGTTCTAGGTGCCCAAGTTAAATTTTAATAACCAAAAAAGTAAAAAAAAAATGAAACAATTCAATATAAAAACAAAAGCATTGTCCCTGACAATTATGGCATGCTCTTTACTTTCTCTATCTAGTTGTGATGAGAAAGATTTCCTATCAATTGATAATCCTAACTCAGTAACCGAATCAACCTTCTGGAAATCACCTTCCCAATTTAATAGTGCTTTAACCACTGTTTATGCTGCCATGCAGTTTCAAGCCATAAGTGGTGTTGGTATTCACGAAGAAGAATTAAAAGCGGATATAGGTGACACATATACCTTTTTTTCCCCATTAGCATACAGACAATTAACCTATACTGACAATTCTCCTCAGGTAGTTAATAAATGGAATCAATTGTATATTGGAATCTTTAGAGCTAATCAAGTGATTAACCAAATTAATAAAGTAGATGCTTCCATTTTTGCTCCAAAAGAAAAGGAGTCAATTTTAGCACAAGCTCGTTTTTTAAGAGCCTTTTTTTACTTTAAATTAGTACATTCTTATGGAAAGGCAGTAATAAGAACAGAAGTTTCAACAACTGACTTAGATAAGCCTGCAAGTTCAATTCAAGAAGTAAACAATCAGATTATTATTCCTGACTTAATGTATGCAAAAGAAAACTTACCAACAACATGGACTGGACTTAATATAGGTCGAGTAACATGGGGTAGCGCAACCTCTTTACTTGGAAAAGTATATTTATATGATCAAAAATGGGGGCCTGCAGCTAAAGAATTCAAAGATGTAATTGATTCTAAAATTTATGCATTAACTCCAAATATTTTAGACAATTTCACTGATCAAAAGGAATTTAACTCTGAATCCATTTTAGAAGTAGCTTATAGCTCAACTGCTAATCCTGGTGCTAATGGAGCAAATGTTGATGACACACCTTTCGCTTCAGGTGCTGAAGCTAGTGCAATTGCTCCACAGTATGCTTCTATTAGTTATGGAGGTTTTAATACAGTTGTCGCTAATTATTACTTACATGAATTATTCACTAATGATGAAATTGACCCCTCAAACCCAATCAATACAACTAATACACAATCGAGAAGATTAACAGCTTCTATTTGCCCTAAGAATTTTGAAGGCACTTATTTTGGTGTTACAAATTCAGAAAATAAAGTACACGCTTATAGAGGTTTAGGATTGACTGCATTAGTAAAAAAAGGAACTAATTGGTATCAAGGAACTTCAGAAATCCCTTTGAATCGTAGTGGAATAAATTTCAGACACATCCGTTTAGCCGATGTCTATTTAATGTATGCTGAAGCTGTTTTAAATGCAACCGGTGATGTAAACGAAGCTATCAAATATATTGACTTGGTACGCTCTCGTGCTGGTGTCAAAACTTTAACTCAATATTTAGCAGAGAACAGTAATACCTTTCCACAATTACACATAAGTAAACAGGTAAATGGAGGTATTCAACCTAAAGTAGCCCCTACAAAAGAAAATGTATTGAAACATATTCAAATGGTTGAAAGACCTTTAGAACTTTGTTTTGAAGGCTTTAGATGGAATGACTTGGTTCGATGGGGAATTGTAAAAAGTGTATTTACTAATTTAGGAAATGATTTGAATTGGAGAAAAAATAACTTCGCAACAATACTCAATAAAGCACCATTATATATTGAAGGCTCTGTTAATCTACTAGCTTTACTTGGTATTCAAAACTATAACCCAGCAGTACATGATTATTTTCCAATACCTGCTGCCGAACTGCAAAGTAATAAAAACCTTTAAGCTAATTTTTAAAAATTTCAAAAGGATTGATGTTTATGCGCTTTTGATAAAACATCATTCCAACGAAAAAAATATTAAGATATGAAAACAAAATTTAAAAAAATTATAGCTCTTTGTATTGCTACATTTGGATTACATTCCTGTAATGACATTTATGATGCGATCAATTTAGATGAAGCTAATAGTCGTATTATTGCAACTTCCCAAATGAATTTTGATAATACAATTAGAGTGGGTACAAGTATAACTCTTGGTGACTTATCCTCAGGTGTCCAATCAAGATTATGGACCTTTCCTGAAGGTGTTGCAGATATTGTAGACTCTGATAATGATGTAACAACTACAACTGCTAATGTGAAAGCAATTTTTAATACCGTAGGAACTCATAACGTAAAGTTACATCAAGAGTTCAAAGAGGAAGCTTACGATTTCAAATACACTAATAAAATTGGAAAAGTTGTTGATACTACGTTGGTCATTACAGTTTTACCACAAATTAAAGTAACTGTTACTGCGAACTACTTAAATTCAGATGGAACATTAGGTGCACCTTTAAATATGGCTGATGGAGCTAAAAATCAAGTTATAGCAAGTAGAACCATCCGATATACTTTAACTACAGAAGGCGCTCCTGAAAAGTATCTTTGGACAATACCTGGTGGAACTCCTGAAACCTCTGTTGAAACCTCTAAGACTTTAGATGTAAAATATAAAAAACTTGGTACGTATGGCTTTAGTATTAATGGCTCAACAGCAAGACCTGCTGGTTCTGGTACAACGGTATTTACTGAATTAATACAAGTTATTCCTTCAACTGATCCTGTTACTTTAGATGGTGCTCAGGTATCTAATAACACTATTCGATTAAATTTCAGTAGAGAAATGGACCAATCAAGTTTAAAGACTACTGATTTTACAGCAAGTGTTACTCATCCTACTAAATCTGTTCCTTCACATACCATTTCATCAGTTTCAGTTGATCCTACTGAAGGGAATATTGTTGTAATTAAATTCCTTTCAGGGCAAAACTTGTATAATGATGATGTTGTAAAAATATCATATACTAAAGGTTCGATGACCACGGCTGATGGTGTTGCTGCAAGTTCATTTGCAAACTTACCAGTAAGTTTTGCTGGTGAAAATTTACTTTCAAAATCGCCTTCAACTTATGATGCTGGTTTCGAAACATCAACTAATGCTAATTGGAAATATTTAGGATGGGGAGCACCTTGGGATAAATACACTTTAAATATTTCTGGTGCTAAAGCGCATTCAGGTAGTAAAAGTGCTTATATCGAAATACAACCTGCTGGCGGAATGATTATGGGACATTTTAACAATTCAAATACTCTCGTAACTTTTAATTTAGTTGCTGGAAAAACATATGAAATGGGTTGTTGGACTTATGTTGAAAGTTTAGGTAGTAAAACTTCAACTCCAGATTTACGTTTTTATCTAAGTCCAAATACTGATTGGGGAATTGGCCCTAATCCTGGATTCTCACCGACCTTTACCGTAGGAAAATGGGTTTATAGCTCTACTTTAGTAAAGATAAATGCAACGGCTAATTATAACTTTATGATTCGAGGTGATAATGCTGCTAATTCTCAAGCTTTAAAATTCTACCTAGATGATATTACTGTTACTGAAGCAGTATTAAGACCTTAGTTTTTATTTTGGTTAGTTTGAAGAGCGGTTACTTTGAAATATAAGTCAACCGCTCTTTTTTTATGAAAATTATCGATTTTTATAATACCCCCCCAATTGTATTTTTATTCCGTAATCAATAAAAAAATAGCATAATGCATACTGTCACCCCTTTGAAAAATTATAATGAAAAGAAAATATTTCAATAAAAATCCCAAAAATCATATTTCTCGCCTGATACAAAAGCTTTTTTCCTCCTAAGAAAAGAACTCTATACAACAATGAAAATAACCCCAAATGGTTGCTCTTTATTCCTTTTGGACAAAAGAAACAAAGAGCAACCTTAAATATTAATTAGGATAGAAATCCAGATAGCAATTGGTTATCTAAACATTATTTGCCATTTAATACTTTTTGGTTTTCTTCAGCAATTCTAGCTTTTTGTTTTGGATTTAATCCTTGTTTAAAATTATCCTCTGGTTTGGTATAAATATGAGACCTTTTCATATCTGGATCATCTACATCCTGACTCAAATCGCAATCAAAACGAACTAAAATAGCATGATTAGTCGCCCATCCGTTTACTGTAGTCAAATGGCTAATTCCCCAAGTAATTCCTCTACCATCTTTGGTATCGGTAAAGGCATCTGGAATAAAAGGCCCCGCTGCATCAGGCATTAACTCGGTGATAGAAGCAATGTCAAAATTCACTCCGTCCTTAGCGTACTGAATGGTATTATGCTCGTTACCATCTCGAATAGTAAAAGCTGCGATTCCTTCTTTGAAAGGAAACATCGTTGTTTCATGTCCTGACGCCAAAACAGGATTCAACGGATTTTTAGTAAATGGTCCAAATGGATTGTCGGCAGTTGCCAAACCTTGCATACGCACTAAATTTGGTTTTCCATCAAAATCCGATTTGTAATACAAGTATATTTTTCCTTTGTAAACCAATGGATAAGGGTCGTGAATCGAATATTGATCCCAAGCATCTTTAGGGCCATTCGGAATTACAATTTGATTCGTAGCCGTCCAAGGACCGTCAGGTGAATCAGCATACGACATCAAAACAGGACAATCATCTCCACGAGTTCCGCTGGCTTCACTAAAACCTTGGTAATACATATAATACTTCCCTTTCCATTTCAAAATATCAGCTGTAGCTACTGAACGGTGACCCAAATTAGGCTTAGGAGGTCTTGGAATAGCCACTCCTTGCTCTTCCCAAGTAAAACCATCTTTACTGGTAGCGTACCAAATTTCAGCCAAATCCCAATCGGCGGATGGAATCGTTTCCGTTGCTAATTTAGCTCCTTTAGGCGAAGTAGGTGTTTGACGGTGCGTGTACCACACATAATATTTGCCATTTTCAAAAATTACTTTCGAAGGATCTCTACGCGTAATCGTTCCATCATGATTGCTGTAATCAAGCCCTTTCAATTCCGTATATTTAAATTGGGTATATAATTCGTTAGCCTCTGGTCTCGGAGCCATATAATTATCATAATTACGTTGCATGGCTTTGCTCAAAGGCATATTGGGCTTTTCATTGGGTAAAACAAATGGAAAACTTTCTTTGGTTGTTTTACACGAAGTCATTCCCAAACCTACAACGGCAAGCAGACATAAAATGGTTTTGTTGGTTTTCATATTAGTAGTATGTTTTAGTAATATTGACGATAGTTTTCGTCAGTTGCATTTAGTTTAAAATTTAATTTAGATTTTTTTTAAAATTGAGGTTTCAAAAATTTTGTTTCTTTCCTTTAATGATTCCTTGATTCATCAAACCCTTTTGAATAACAACATTTTAATCATTCAATTTCCAGGTTCTTACCCAATTATAGGTTGTAGTTCTATCAGCAACAGAACCTGTCATTCCACCATCGGCAGGAACTGGATTCCAATCATAGGTTTCAACTACCATTCTTAAATACATTTCGATATCAAAATCAGCAGGTGGTTTCACTTTGGTTACAAATTTACCGTCTAAAAAGAATAAAATTTCGTCTTTAGATTTCCACCAAACGCCATACACATGAAAAGCATCATATACTTTCCCCCCAATATCGCCTCCACCTTTGTTAGAACCTTTGGCATAATCACAGCCCTCAGGTATGTTGCGACTGTGGGTATTGGAATTCATTTTTTGATCAAAATTTTTCATCCACTCGGCTTTGTTTACAATTTGCCCCACACATTCCTGAATATCCAATTCAGTTGTTCTTTTATCACAACCTTGCGCCCCTTTGCCTTCATTAATCAACCAAAATGTTGAAGACATAAAGGTTTTATTGGCTTTCATTTCACATTCATAATAGCCATATTTCATTGCATTTCTAGAACCTACATAACCACCACCGTGTGTATAGGTTTTATTTTGTTTTACCACTGGTTGCGGTAGCAAGGTCGTTGTGATTTTCAAACTTCCATCAGATACTGTTATATTTTCGGCCATGAACAATCCAGGAGCTCGACCTATCCAACCTTGCCCTGAAATTTGCCATTTATCTTCATCAACTTTATTCCCGTTAAATTCATCCGACATGTTTTTTACCAATTCCCATTTTTTGCCATCTGGTTTCGGATCTTGCCCTTTTTCAAAAACGGGACTTTTTTGTGCCACGATACTATTTGCGGCTAATACTAAAATAAAAGGTGCAATTTGTTTTAATGTTTTGATAACTTTTTTCATTTTTATTGGTGTAATTAATTCTAATCTTATTTGGTTGCTAAATATTCTAATCTTCTACCTACTGTATAATTTTCACGCACTTTTTTGTCTATTTTTTCCAACTCAAGTTGGAATGGATATTTTTGATAGAAATCTTTTAATAGCACTATGCTATTCAAAATCAACAAGGCTTCCGTTTCTTTTTTGGATTGATAAAGTGCTTCCAGAATAGGTTGGCTAGTGTTTTGATGTGCGACAATTGCCAAAAATTCAGCGGCTCTAACTCTGTTAATGATTTCAGTATCCGATTTCATTAGAGTTGTAATTTGTGATGTCAACGATTTTGCTTGTTCTCCAAAAGAAGTCGCTACAATTAATCCCCAGTAACGCTCCCATTTGTCTTTTGATTGCAAACATTTTACAATCTTAGGGGCTGCTTTGTCAAAATTTAACACCTCTAAATCAGCAATTTTAAGGTACTTCTTGATGTCTTTTTGATGTTTTTTTCCAAACTCCAACGGATTCTGAATGGCATTATCCAACAAATAAAATTCAGGATACAAGGACAAATCAGGTTGTTTTTCCATCCAAGAATGCAACTTTTTGCGCAAACTCACTAACTGTGACTGATAAGCAGGATCGTTTGCCAAATTTTTAGTTTCAAATGGGTCTTTGTCTAAATCATATAAGGCTTCGGCTGCTTTGGGCTCAAAAAACTGCGATTGCACTGCATTTAATTTTCCAGCCTTGAATAACTCAAACCATTCCTTATACGCCAATTGTTTGTAACGGTACTCATTCATTAACCCATCTACATTGAAAGGTTCAAAATTGCGCACGTACTTCAGGTTTCCTTTGCGAAGACTTCTTACCATATCGTACTTTTCGTCAAAACGATCTGCATAACCAATGGTTTCATCTCTCTTTTCAAGTTCATTTTTAGAAATATTTTTTCCTAAAAAAGGTTTTCCATCCATTGTTTTAGGGACACTAACACCTGCAAGTTTCAAAACAGTCGCTCCAAAATCCACAAAACTCACAAAAGAATTGGTTCGTGAACCCGGTTGAAAGGCTGCTAAATCCTGGTATTTCTTTGGCACATAAACAACCAGTGGAATATGTAATCCCGTTTCGGTTAAATAGCCTTTACTATCAGGCAATACGCCACCATGATCTCCATAGTAGAAAATAATAGTATTCTCTAATAAATTATCTTTTTTCAATTGGTCTAAAACCGCGCCTACTTCAGAGTCCATTGCCTTTATTTTATCGCGGTAATAGGTGTTTGTATATCTAAACAAATCGGTTTGAGGGTGATTCGGTTGTACAAAAACCTCAGCAGGATTCATTGACGTTTTGGTTGTATTCATCGTTTCCTTAGTAAAATGAATACGGCTTTCGTGAGTGGTTTCGATATTAAAAACATAAAAGAAAGGTTGCCCTGGCTTTCTGTTTTTATAGGATGCTTTTTTAGACGATTCGTCCCAAACCTCATTGGATTTATAAATATTATAATCTTCCTTAGCATTATTGGCTGTATAATAACCCGCTTTTCTCAAATAAGCGGGAAACATTTCTTGCGTATTATTCAAGGTTACTTTGCCTTCCGCACGGTGGTAATGCGTTGCTAATTTGGGTCCATACGTTGACGTAATCAAAGTAGAACGAGCAGCACTACATACCGCAGCATTCGAAAAAGCACGGTCAAAAACAATTCCGTCCTTAGCTAAATTCTCAATGTTGGGCGTGGCAATACCGTGTTCATCAAACAATTTCATATAATGTTTCGAATTGTCCTCAGAAACAATCCAAACAATATTGGGTTGTTGGGCATATGAGGCAACCGTTGTGATTAGATTGACTAAAAATAGTTTTACTAGTTTATTATTCATTTCTCAATTATTATGTTTTACTTTTTTTCTGTTTACAAAAATGTTTTGTGTTGAACCATTCAACACATCATCAAAAACTATCGGTTTACGTTCGTCCTTGTTCACAATATTGATATGGAAATTATCAATTGATAAACCATCAACATGGCGGGCAAAAATTCCAGATGCTGGTAAAGTGCCTACTTTACTAAATTCTGGCCACCAATCGCCCAAGGTTTCAAGGGTAAATTCTTTTATATTTTTATTTAATGCATCTGCTTTTGTTCCGCCACCTGAAACAGTCATTTGGATGTTTTTCAACTGAATATCGGTAATATAATGATTCGGCATTCCTGTGATAAAAATGACCGAATTTTTGTCCAACGCTCTATTGTCAACTATTATATTTTCGAAAATAAAACCATGCATGGCTTTCATAGGTGCCATTTCTTTGGGTGCATCTACCCCTGCTCTTTGCTGGCAAAAAGTCATGAAAATAGGGCGTGGTACGTTTTTCATTACAATATTCGAAAAAATCATATTTTTCATTTCGCCTCCTTCGTTCATTTGGATTTTTAAACCTGAATCTGATATATCATGAAAGGTACAATTATTCACGGTAACCGACTCAAAATCGCCTCTGGAAGCCAAACCAAAACGCATGGCTGCCCATTTACTCGTAAACACACAATTGGTTATTACAATATCTTTACAAGGTTTATCAGGTCTGGAAGTTTGCAAACAAATGGAATCGTCGCTGGTATCAAAAGACGAATTAGAGACTCTCACATTGGTACACCCATCAAAATCCAGTCCATCTCCATTGTGATTGACTCTGCTGATAATTTTAATTCCATCTACTACAATTTCGTTGCAATACAACCAAGCCGATGTCCAAGCTGCAGGGTTTATTAGCGTAACATCTCTTAAATGAATATCATTGCAATTTAAAAACCGAAGCATCATCGGGCGACCGCCTTTTTCTTTGGTAAAATTCTTCGGATGACCATTGGCATCAATAGTGCCTTTTCCTTCAATTGAAAAAGATTTGGCCTCATTCGCAAAAATCAAGCAACGATCCATATGAGGTTCGTTCTTATAGGTGTTTTTATGCGTATCCGTTGCATAATCCGAATAATCAGGACTCCCTAATAAAACTGAACCGTTTTCGAGATAGAGCGTTACAAAATCTTTCAAGTAAATGGTTCCTATAAGCACTTTTTTACCCGATGGAATGATAACTTTCCCGCCGCCTTCTTTGGAACACAAGTCTATTGCTTTTTGAACGGCCTGGGTATCTTTGGTCAATCCATCCCCTTTTGCTCCAAAGTCTAAGACATTATAGTCCTTGGCTTGGATAACAACCGTAAACAGCAGCAATAATAAGAATAGTATCTTTTTCATTGATTAATCTTAATGTCCTGATTTAGGATATAAATCATTGGTATAACGGAGTACTTCGGCTTTGCCTTCTCCTCTAGCGTTCTTAATTTCTATTTTCCATTGCTTTTTTAAGGTTTCTAAAACAGCAGCATATTTATTATCATTGACTAAATTATGTAATTCTTGTGGGTCTTTTTTCAGGTTGTACAATTCTTCATAAACTGCTTGCTCTCCATTTAATGATGAATCGATATAGTCACGGTAAACAGCAATTTCAGGGTCGTGCATATTGTACAACATTTCGTTTTGACTGATTCCTATTTCTTTGGCATACTTAATTTCTTTAGTAGCCGAAAAATTATTGTTTTTATAATAGCGAATGTATTTCCATTCCTTATCCTGAACGGCTTCACAGCGAGGATTACCAAAATGAGTTGACCATAAATTCTCCGTATAAACGTAGTTGCGCACTTCTTCTTTATCCCCTTTAATTAGGTTTGAAATGTCTTTTCCCTGAAAGGTTTTAGGAGCCAGAATTCCAGCCATTGCTAACATTGTTGGGGCAATATCCAGAGTTTGCACTAAGGCATCGCTAGTAATTCCTTTGGCTTTTTTGGGAGCTCTTGGGTCATAGACAATAAAGGGAACATGGGTTGTTTTTTCGTAACAAAGCGCCTTTCCGCCCAAACCATATTCTCCACCAAATAAACCATGGTCTGAGGTAAAAATAATCACGGTATTTTTGTCTATTTTAAGATCTTTTAATTTTTTTCTAAGATTGCCAATCATTCTGTCAATTCCTGTCATGGCTTCCATCTCGCGAATTAATCGTTCTTTAATTCCCGCTGGTGTATCTACATAATTATAGCCCACTTGACGGTCTTCGGCATGTAATAAATCTGCTGGTAATTTTGGCGTTTTGATGTCCGCTTTGGCAATATAATTTGGTGGCAATGGAATATCCTTATCACGATACAGGGTTTTATAAATTTCATCGTCCTCGGCTTTCATTTTCATCGTCTCTGTACTCGCTCCATGGGGCAAATTGAAATTGATTGACAACATAAAAGGTTTGTCCGCTGGTCTTGTTTCAAGAAATTTAATAGCTCCTTTAAGTTTTCTTTCGTTAGGGTCTAAAAAATCATTGACTCCTTCGTTGATAATTTCAGGTTGGGTAAATGCAATAGCATCGTTAAAAATAGAATGTCTGTCTTTAGGATAAAAACTCAAATGGCCGTGACCCGCATACCAATAATCGAAACTTTTTTCCATCACACCACTGTCATAACCTCCTTTTCCAATGGGCGCATGATTTTTACCAATCCATCCCGTATAATAACCATTGGCACGCATCACCATCGGATAAGATTGTTCCCAAGCTTTGTCAGAAACACTGGTTCCCGAATTAAAATTCACTCCATGTTTGCGTTCGAATTGTCCTAATAAAATAGAAACTCGACTTGGAGTACAAATCGCACTAGTGACATGGGCATTGGTAAACAAAATTCCTTCGCCCGCCATTTTATCAATTGCTGGAGTTTGTACAATCGTATTCCCTGTACAGCCTAATAATTCATAGGATTGATCATCGGTCAAGACAAAGATAATATTAGGGCGTACTTGAGCCGTAATCGCTAGACTATTTAATAAAACAAGAATAAACGTTGTTATCTTTTTTTTCATTTTTTAACTGATTTCAATCCTCAAAAGTTAATCTTTGTGAGCCTCAATAGCTCCTCCAATATTATTTTCTTTGTATCCTTCCATCAAAATTTTGAAAGAATGTGCATAGTCTGAAGGATAGGATTTGGGTGCTTTAATAATCAAACCTTCGGCATTGCGTTCCCATTCGATTTTTTCATCACTCCCTAACAATTCAATTTTATTGATTTTCGAATTCAAAACCCCGATTTGCGTACTTAAGGATTTGATTACTATTTTATCCTCAGGTTTATCTAACACAATGGCATAAAATTCTTTGTCTGATTTTTTTGTAAATCGAATGTCCTTATTAGAATACACAATGGTATGACTTTCTTCTACCTTATGTCCACCCTCTGGTAATCGATTAGGGCCTTCGCCAAAAATAGTCCAAGGTCTGGTACCATAAATTGCCTCTCCATTGACCGCTAACCATTTTCCCATATCTACCAATAAATTTTCCATCACCACAGGAATGGTGCCATCAGGATCAGGTGGTACGTTTAATAACATCACACCGTTTTTAGCAACAATATCGACCAAAATATCTACCAACTCGTTAGCTGATTTGAATTTTGCATGTGGTCTGTAAAACCAAGCACCTGGCGAAGTATCAGTTAACCAAGTTGGATTTTTAGGTTGATTGGGTCTTCCTCGTTCATAATCTTTAATAGCGGTATCTAGCGTAAAAGTACTTTCTTTGTAAGCCACTCCTACTTCTTTATTCCACTCCAAACCTTTGTTATAATAGTAGGCCAAAAATTTCAATCGGCATTCTTCGGTCATATTTTCTAACCACCAGTCAAACCAAATCAAATCGGGTTGATATACATCGATATATTCCTTTAATTTAGCCCACCATTCTTTATAAAAACGCTCATCAGGCGTATCCGATTCTAACGAATGAGGAGAAGTGTACAAATCATAATCCTTAGGATCTATATTGCCATGGGCATGGGCTGGAGCAAAATATTTCCAAGTAAAAGCATGATGAAAAGAAGCCATAAACTTCATTCCTCGGGCTTCAATTTCTTTTTTCAAAGCCGCCGAAGGGTCAATTCCTCCATAGTTCATCGAATTCCAACGCGTGGCTTTACTATTCCACATCGCAAAATTATCATGATGCATCGCCACAGGTCCTGCAAATTTAGCACCCGATTTTTGGAATAAATCCGCCCATTTTTTGGCATCAAAACCAGAAGGTTTAAATTGTTCGATGATGTATTTATAACCAAATTCTTTAGGATCTCCATACTTTTTTTTGTGATGGAGGTAGTTACTGGATGGTTTGCCATTTTTAGTAGGTACTATTTTACCATCAGTGTACATTTGCATCCCGTGCCAACCACTGTAAAACTGGTTTGGTTCCGTTCCTTCAAAAGCAGCAGACACAGGCCCCCAATGCGCATAAATTCCAAGTTTTGCATCTTGAAACCATTCTGGAACTTGGTTTACAGTAGATACTGATTCCCAACTTTCCTTGTATTTTCCTTTTTTTTGCGAAGTTTCCTTTTGGGCATGAATAGCAACTGTAACAAAAAGGCCTAACAAACCGAATTTTACTTTTTTCATTTTGATTTTTTTTTAATCCAATGAGGTACGAAATTTAAAAAATGCCTCACCCTCTTTTTTGACTAAATCTTGAATTGTTTTATTGTGTCAAACTTTAAAGTACCCTTGTCAAAACAATCTATTTTGATTGCCATTTTAGATACCTTTTTATTTGTTGACTAAAAGAATCGAAAACAAAAAAAGTAGTACGATAAAAACCGTTTTAGAAAACAATTTCAATGCATCCATTTTATCTTTATTACAATTCAATTTTAGTTTTAATTGTAAAACTAAAGCAATCTGTTGCCTTGCAAAAACTTAAAACACTAAAAAAGCCCCAATAAACCATTTGTTATGTATTATAAAACATTCGGTTTATTAGGGCGCTCCTAATTTTTTTTCCAATAAATAATTCGTGCTCCAAAGCTTTCTCTTAAAATGCAGGCTTCGAACGCTACTGAAATTCCAATTTAAATTCAATTGACAAGAAATCTTATCCTTGTTTTAAATAGCTATTCAGCCACATTTGCTAATGATAAACGGTATTTAAACAACGAATATTATTCCTAATCGAAAATCAACTCATCATATAATTCCCAAAAGCAATCACGAGAATTCCAAGGCTCATTACTGACAATCCTGAATACAAAAATCGCTTACTTTTATCACCCGCTTGAGACCATTCCCCTGAAAACAACCCTAATATATTGGCCACCATAATACAACCTGTTTGAAAAACTGCAAAACCCACTGAGGTTCCTAATGCGCCTAAACTGTATGCTCCTAAACCATAAATGATTAATGAAGTCACATAGACGATAGCCATTAGCCCAATTAATACAATGTTCTTAGGACTTGATGGAACGGCAAATTTTACCCATGTTTTTCCTTTGCTTAACTGATACGCAAAATAGAAAACCGTTATCACTCCACTTCCTATAAAAGAAGGCAACATAACAGCCAAGCGGGCAATCCAAGGCGAGTTTGCGTATTGATTTTGGGATATGTCTCCTATATGTCCTATGCTATCAGCCACATGATAAGAAAGATTAAATCCTGCCGCGCAAATTCCGCCCACAACACACATGATAATGCCCATTTTCATGTTTTTATTAGTAGTACCACTACTCGAAGATTCATTGGCCTCACGCAACAAACCTGCTTTACCATTCAGAATAATTCCAACCATGATAATCAAAATCCCAAAAACAATAATCATTCCCCCTGGCGTAGCTAACTGCTCTATATTTCCCATAAAAAAAGGTAAAACAGACCCCACTAAAGTCCCCACACCAATCAATAACGAAAAGCCTAAAGCCATTCCAATTTTCGAAATACTAATCCCCCATAAAAGGTTTCCAATACCCCATAATAAACTTAGGAAAAAGATACTTACGTAAATAGAAGTAGGCACTTGTGCATAGGTATCCATCAAGCCATTAACTAACAGAATTGAAGCCAAAACGGGAACTATAAACATGGCTAACAACCAAAAAACACCCCAAGTATTTTCGACATCATACCCTTTAACATACTTAGACGGAAAGGCGTAAAAACCCAACAGGATAGCTGCAAACAGTACCCATAAAAATCCTATTATCATATTGCTTTAATTAGTGATTAATATTCCAAGTAAATGGTTCTTTTTTGCAAATAATGTTCAATACCGTAAATACCGTCTTCTCCTCCCAATCCTGATGTTTTATGTCCTGAGTGGTATCCCTGAATATATCCGACAATCTGTTTGTTGATAAAAATGGTTCCAACCTGTAGTTGGTCAATTGCTTTTTGGTGAATTTTATAATCGTTTGTGAACAAATAAGCCGACAAACCTTCTTCTCTAGCATTAGAATATGCCATTGCTTCATCAAATCCAGAAACTTTCATGATGGGTAAAACAGGAGCAAACAATTCATGTTTAGTCGTTGCATCTCCATTTTTTACTTGGGTCAAAACAGTAGGTGCATACCAATTTCCTTTTTCAAAAACAGCCCCTTCAGGACGGCCACCACCCATAACTAATTCAGCTCCTTCTGCGATATTATCTTTTACCAATTGATTTACGCGTTCTAAACCAGAAGTACTTACATTTGGCCCCATATTGATGCCTGAAGCAAATGGATCTCCCACCTTAATTTGTGCAACACGCTGGATTAATTTATCGGTAAACTCATCGGCAATTTTATCCGCTACCATGACCATTTCGTTACAAATACAAACCTGTCCACAGTTAGCAAAACGCGAAATTACAGCCGCTTCGACCGCTTTGTCAATATCTGCATCTTCTAGTACGATAAATGGCGCTTTACCACCCAATTCCAAGATTAAACCCGTGATATTATTAGCCGCAGCACGATACATCGCTCGACCAGCATTTGTACTTCCTGTCAAACTGATTAACTTCGTAATGGGACTTTCGACTAACAAAGAAGCCGCTGCTGCATTTTGGGTAGAAACCATATTTACCACACCCTTTGGCAAACCTGCATCTTCCACCAAACGGCAAAATTCTGAAGCAGTTACAGGTGTTAACTCATGAGGTTTTATAATAATCGTATTTCCAGTAACCAAAGCTGGGCCTAATTTACGTCCAATTAACGCCAACGGATAGTTGAATGCACATAAGGCAACCGTGACACCATAAGGAACTTTGTGAATTTCTAAACGTTCATTAGGATTTTCAGTCGGAAAAATAGCCCCTTGAATACGACGCCCTGCTTCAGCAGAATAAGTCATATAACGAATGGTATCGTCAACTTCACCTAAGGCTTCGGCATAGGTTTTTCCTTGTTCCATTACTAGCAATTGGGCAAAATGTTCTCGTTCTAGCTTTAAACGATCACAGATCGCATAAATATAATTAGCCCGAGTTTGAGCCGCTAGTAAGCCCCAACTAAATTGCGCTTTTTCAGATGTTTCTAAGGCATATTGCACATCCTCTTTGGTACAAGCGGTGACTGTAGCAAAAACTTCATTGGTTGCAGGGTATTCCACTTTGATACGATCTCTGGTAGTAGAATCTAACCATTCACCGTTAATATAACATCGGTAATGTTTGATTTCTTGATTCATAATAATTGATCTTTGGTTGTTTCGTTAATTAAATTTAGGTTTTCGCTTTTCGACAAAAGCTTGAAACCCTTCTTTTGCATCATGAGTATCATACAAAGTCTCCACCGATTGGGTTTCAAAATCTAATGATTCTTGTAAGCTCATTCCCTTATGCAGTTGTACATATTTTTTTATAGCTGTCATGGCTTCTCCAGCTCCTTGTGCTAATTCAGTTACATATTCTTGAACCTTAGCGTCAAATTCATGGGCTTCAAAAAGCTGATTGAATAATCCATACTGATAGGCTAATTCAGGTGTAATTGAATTTCCCGTTACTAAAAGTTCCATAGCCCTACTCGCCCCAATTAAATCAATCATTCGGGGCGTTCCTCCATTTCCAGGCATCAAACCTAGTTTTACCTCAGGCAAACCAATCAAATAATCTCCTTTTGCAGCTAAGCGAATATCACAGGCCATGGCCATTTCCAATCCTCCTCCTAAAACATGACCGCTAATGGCTGCAATCACAATTTTGGAACTAGAAACAATAGCTTCAGAAACAGCCCGAGCAGCTTTGACCATTTCAGCATTTTCTTCTGTGGTATTGGTACTAAATATTTTAATATCGGCACCCGCACAGAAAAATTTTTCCGAAGTACTGTTTATTAAAATAACTTTTATCGCATTATCAGCAGTCGCCTCACGAATCGCTTGACTTATTAATTGTAAAAAATCGAGATAATAACTATTCGCCTTAGGCCTATTCAAACTAATTGTGGCTACAGCAGCTTCTTTTCGTACTACTAAATAGGTGGAAATATCACTCATAATTATTTGGTTTAATTGTGCTCATTCATAATCGACTCGTCTTGTTTATTCCACTTCTATTGGAATACATCAAATGGCAGGTACTCAAAAAGTGCTTTATTGAAACACTTTAAAAGTCGTCCTGCCATAGGTTTGAACAATCGCTAGTAGCCGACCTAGCTTAGCTTACATTGTTTTTTTCAATGATTCAATATACAATTGATTTAAGCCGTCTAATACTTTTTTAGTATCTCCTCCCTTCATCATATACTCCCTAATTGGGGCACCTGCATGATCTTGAAAATACATATGTCCATGGTAACGCGGTCTCAAAAAAGCACGGTCTAGTGTAGGTAAAGTATCTGTAAAATAGTTCGACGTAACCGCATTGGTTCTTTCGTCTAACCAAGCACCTCTATGCCCTGGCTGTCCGCCATTATCAAAAAACACCCCTTTTTGAGTTTCTGGAGAAGCCACATACTGCGCATACGCTAACGCAATTTCTCTATGATTTGAATTGGCAGAAATAGCCAAACCTGTTCCTCCCAAAGTCGTAATTAGTTTGTTCCCTTCGAGACTAACAACGTCATGAAATTTTAAAAAATGCTTCGCATATCCTTGTCTGGAATAGTTTGTATAGCCATAAGCAAAAGGAGAATAGGCATATTTATCCGTAAGCGTCATGGCTTCATATACCTTAATTGGGTTCATGTCGTAACAAGCTGGATCGATATATTTTCCTAATTCCTTTAAAATTTCTAATGCTTTCAAACCAATCGTTTCAGAAACAAAATAGTCTTTTGTTAAGGCTACATCTTCCCCTAGAGTACAGCAAATCATATAAAAACTCATCAACGTATCTTGCGGAATTCCTGGAATGGCAACCAAACCTGCTTTGGCCAAATCCATTACATCTTCCCAAGTTTCAGGAGCTTTTTTTCCTAATTTTTCTAATAAATCAGGGCGACTAGCTGCTACTGGAGTGGCTGCATCGATAGCCAAAGCACTTTGGTATCCATCAAAACAATAGCTTTCATGAGATTTCCCTACTGAATTAGCGGCTTGATCCTCTAAAAATTCCTTTGGCAAATATTCGTTTAACGGAATAATCACTTTGGTTCTTGCTGCAAAACCAGCCCAAGGATGGTCAATAATGAGCAAATCATAACGCTCCGCTAATTTGTTGATAGGCTCATCAGCAAAGGCTTGCAAGGATCTTTTTTCCCATGTAATTTCTACATTAGGATGTAATTCATGAAAACGTTGTGCCGTAGCAACTGCTGATGTGAACCCTCTACTGTGGTCCCAAGTAATTCCTATTAATTGTATCTTTTCTTGTGACATTTTTAGTCGTATTTTTTAAATTATCAATCGTATTTTGACTTAAATTATTTTTTGTTTGGTTCAAATCCTGTCGCTCTAGGATTTTGATTTTGACTCTCATATCTCATACCATCTTCTCCTGTAAATTCTTTGAAATAATGGTAATAAGAACCATAACCGCCATTTTCATTTTCTTCTTTCAAACGGATTTTTTTCCACTCGTTAAAATATTTAGTAGCTTCTTTTTGGTCTCCTATCAAGAAGAAATAATCGTTTTTAGAGATTACTTTTCCTGATTTATCCGTCAATTCCAGATTAACATAGAATTTTGATTTTACTGTTTTCAGTACTTTTTCGTTTATAGGGAAGAACGATTTGGCACTGTTTTCATCAATTTTTGATACTTCAAAATTTTTGCTAGAAATAACCGCTCCTGAGTCATCTTTCATTTCGAATTTCACTTTACAATCTTTGTACTCTTTGTAAAAATCATTGATAATCCAAATGTTTCCCACAAACGGCTCATTAGTATCCCAACGGCGTTTTTTGAATTCAAAATTCACTAACAACGGCTGATATGCCTTTTGAACAAAATAATAGGAGTTTTTAGGCTTTCTGTAATTATCCACAATCGCCCATTTCATATCTGGTCCATAAGTGATGTAGTGGCACAATGCAATTCCACTCAAACTCGGTTTGTCACGACGGAAATGTTCAATACCGTTTTGGAAAATGATTCCCTGTGCATCTTGTGTAGCATTGACAAATTCCTCCAGAGAACCTTTCATTTCACTACCAAAAACATCCCAGTTTTGCATACGCAAATGCGTTAAATCAGCCCAGTGGTGTCCCCAACTTAGTCCGGGAGGCCACATTTCATTTTCTGGAATGAACTTTTTCAAACTCTCTACCGAAGGCACAGAAGTAATGGCAAATTCTGGTACAATTGGGAAACCATTGGCATTCGTTTGGTACCAATCTTCGTGTAACCAACGCCCCATTTCGTAAAAATAACGCAAGGCATGCACTGCTTCTTTTGGTTTAAAGCCAGCTTGTTGTCCTACGTGGTCGGTCATTGGTGAATCTGGAACATAAGGCAATTTTACATGTGCTTGTAAAGAATCACCTAAGCGCTCCAAAAATTTTCTACCCATTTTAGGGTCACGGGTACGAAACATCATTTCTTCTCCACCTTCCATCATGATTAATGAAGGATGGTTTCTACGAGCCACAACTACTTTTACCCCTTCATTGAAAATTTGGGATAAATTTTCCTCATCATAAGGAATATTTCCTGTTCCAAGCGGAATAATGTCTTGCCAAACCGTCATTCCCATCTCGTCACAATATTGATAAAACTCAGGAATTTCAGGAGGATGCCATCCAAAAATTCTAATATTATTCATATTCATTTCTTTGGCTAAACGAATCAATTCTTTGTAATCGCTAATTTCAGTACGACCTACAAAAATATTTGGTGGACCACCCCAACAAGCCGAACGGATGAAATGAAACTTACCATTAATATAAGTCGAACGTGGGAAGGTAACATCCACATCTTTTACAAAACCAGGATTCCATTTTGACGTAACTTCACGAATACCAAAAGTAGTTTCGTTTACATCTTGATTTAGCTTACCGTCTTTAATAGCAATTTTTGCGATATATAGATTTTGGTCCCCTAAATCCCAAGGCCACCAGAGTTTTGCTTCTTTTAAATGAATTTTATGAACTACTTTATGAGTTCCTGGTTGAATGGTCTTTTTAAACACCATTTTCTCCTCCTTCATTTTGAAGTTTTTACCATTAAGTGCTGTTTCAAAAGTGTATTCTTTTGGTTCTTTATTCGTATTTTCAACTGTTATTTCTAAATTAACATCCGCTGAACCATCTTTATTAATCGTATTATTGGCGTACACATCTTTAAAACGAGCCTTACCTGTACGAATTAGTTTTACTGGTCCCACAATACCGATTGGGGTAATATCTCTCCAATAATCACCAAACCAAGGTGTTTTTTTACCTGCTACAAAAGCATTGACTTGAGGCGGTGTATCTAATTTGACTACCAACATATTTCGTCCTTTCAAGAAATCCCATTTATGAATTCTTAAATATTCATTGACATTAAATGAAAAAGGTGAAAACACACCGCCATGTTTGCCTAAATAATGACCGTTAAGCCAAACTTCACAGCTATAATCAACCCCTTCAAAAACGAGGTCCACCATTTGGTTTTCTACCCCTTCGGTTACACTAAATTGTAAGGCATACCACCATTCGTATTGTTGTACCCATTGGGCTTTTACACTGTTTCTTCCAAAATGAGGGTCGTCAATTACCCCTGCTTTCCATAAATCAGTATAAACATCGCCTGGAACTTTGGCATTGTTCCAAACCAGCGTTTCAATGTCTTCGGATGGTAATTTGTGAAGTCCTTTTTTCACACCCTCGCCTGGCGCCATCATTTTGAATCGCCATCTTTTCCCGCTCAAATCCAGTATTTGCTGACTTGAATCCTCTAGCGATAAGGTTGTGTTGGGTTGCGCTTGCATAAGTGCCGTACCCATACAACATAACAGTAGGAAAACAATTGTTTTCGATAATTTGATTTTCATAATTCTCTATTTAATTTATATATAAATATAACATTCATAATTAAAAATAAGTCAAAATTTTTTTATTTCCTTATCGTACGATTAAAATACAATGAAATAAAAAAGATTGTAGGTGATTAAACCTTAAGTGTGTCTTAAAAAAGACCTAGTAATTTATAACTTTTTAGTCTTTTCTATCCTATTTTAGAATAGAAAAGACCAAAAGAATAATGAGCAGTGCGTCAAAGAAGTAATCGTATCAGTACTTATTTAGCTACTCTCTTTTTTCTATGTATAGCTATATAAGAATCCTAAAAAAGTACTGATTCCAACTTATGGCTTGATTCTAATAAAATCATCATCGCCATTGAAAATTTGAAATAATTAGGAAGTTCCTATTTCCTTCCTATTCTATTTACTGGAACTTTTAGGTTTGAATACGCGAATCCAATCCACTTTCATCGTGTTTTTAGTATCATCAGCCAAATCCGCATCTGATGGAGTTCTACCAGCCGCAACATGCCAATCTTGAGACTCCATATTGATGATAATGTTTAACTCTTTGGTATAACCATTTCCGTTTTGATAGTGATTAGGGTCTATAATACTCACTTTTGAAACAGCATTCGCTTTTTGGAGTTCCTCAAAAGAATAGTTTTCAGTTGTACTAAAATTGATAATCTTTTGTTTTCCGGCTTCAACATCTAATTTACCATCAGTCATTGTAGGATAACCGTACTCCCATTTCCCATTGCGTTTGGTGGCTAAACTTTTATCGTATAATACTCGTACTAGCTCCCCATCAATATAATATTCAAAATGAAATGCATTTTTCCAATAAACACCCACTCTTACATATTTTCTATCTCCATTATTCCAACAATAGTCACCCCAAGCTTCAACTCCCTTTCTTTCATACCATGCACCTTTATCTCTAGGCTGGTAATCAGTAAATGGTTTTCTAATAAATGAATGATGACTCAAATGAATGGATTTGGCAAAAAAAGCATTCCCAGATTCTTTCCCTCCATAACACTCAATGATATCAATTTCTTGAGTCGCATCAGGGCTCAACAACCACACATCCGATGCCAAAGCTATATTTGCCACACTTACCTTGGATTCAATAAAAACTGGAAACGACACTTTATCTATGGAACTAATACAACCTGCATTGATACCTCCGTCAGGTTTGTTCATTTTGTCCGCTTTTGAAAAAATCGGATTAAATTCGGTTTCCTTATTTCTTCGGGAAGATTTAATAATCAAATCGTTTCCATCTACAGCCACGTGATTGTATTTCCAATAGGTTGTTCCGGGCCCATCCCAATTGCTATGGTAGAAATTAACCCATTTATTTTTTCCAAAATTGGTCTTAGCATTCGTTTCAGAATACTTATAATTAAAATCATCAGAGACATTAGCTTGAAATTCCCAATCTCCTTCTTTTTGCAAGTAGCTCGGTAAAGCAAGCGTTCGAATATCTTCAGTATTCTTACTTTTCTGATTTAGGCTTTTAGCCTGTTGCTGTGCATTTGATGAAAGAAAAAAAAGCCCCAGCAAAATGGTTTGTGATAGTTTACAATAATTCATTGTTTTTTTGGAATAATTAATTTGTAACAAAAATAAAGTTAAGCCTCGCAATTACAGTACAAAACAACTAGACAATAACTCAACATTTCCGTATTCCCCCCTTTATTTTATGCTTTTTTTAATTAAAAGCAGTTCAAAATCCAATAGACAGCGATATTCTTATAATTCAAAAAGCTTGTAGCTAAAATCAAATTCTTTATGATTCAAAACACCTTTTTAAAATACTAGTGTTCTTCTAATTATTCCTTAATCATTCCAGTGTTTCTCAATCACTTTTTGAATTTCAGGATATTTTGTATCCGTTTCATTCCATTGGTTTCGTTGACGTAAGATTTCTTCTTTCAAGGAAGCGATAATCGTTTTGAATTTTGGATTTTTATATTGGTTGTTTAGCTCCTCAGGATCGTTTTTTAAATCATAAAATTCCCAAGCCACTGGAGTATTCCATCCGATACTTTTCATTTCTTTCGACCAATAAAATTTGTCCCAATCGGCTTCTGGTAAATAATGTTTAGAATAATAGAAAATCAATTTGTACTGATTAGTTCGTACTCCAAAATGTGCTGGTACCCAATGATGAATATTGTGCATCCAATAGCGGTAATAGGTCGCAGTACGCCAGTTTTTCTCTTCTTTGCCTTGTAAGGTATTGATGAAACTCATGCCTTGCATATAATCTGGCTTTTTACCCTTGGCCAATTCGATTAAAGTTGGAGCAAAATCAGTATTATTAATCAATAAATCAGTAGTTCTAGCTGATTTTATCATTTTAGGATAATGCACGATAAATGGCATGCGCATCGACTCTTCATACATCCAGCGCTTGTCTATCATATCGTGTTCGCCCAACATCATTCCTTGATCGGCCGTGTAAACAATCACGGTGTTTTCCCAAAGTCCTTCTTTTTTTAAATAATCAAAAAGGCGACCTAAATTATCATCAACTCCTTTTACACAACGCAAATATCTTTTGAGGTATTCTTGATAGGCCAGATGGGTTCCAATAGTCCCCGAAACTGTATCGTTTAGCAACATATTGACATAGTTTCTTCTCAAATGTTTATCAGAAACGGAGGAACCTACTACCGCTCTCATTTTGCCGTTTTCGCCCATGGTAGCGGCGGAACCAAAATTAGGTTGGTAGTACAAACTAGCCGGCTCTGGAATTTCGACATCGGCTAAATAGTCTTTGTATCGTGGTGCAAATTCAAACATATCATGCGGTGCTTTGTAGTGATGCATGATAAAAAAGGGCTTGGATTTGTCTCTATTTTTCAAGTAATCTAAGGTGATATCCGTAATCACATCCGAAGAATGCCCAACCGATTTTACTTCGTTTTTAGGCCAAGTTCCTTTTCCTTTTTCAAGAAAGGAAGGATTAAAATATTTCCCTTGACCATCTAATACTTTGTAAAAATCAAAAGCTGAGGGCTCATTTTTGAGATGCCATTTCCCAATCATGGCTGTAACATAGCCTAACTTTTTCATCTCCATCGGTAGGTATTCTTTGGCTGGATCTAATTCGCCATCCAAATCCAATACACCATTGGTTTGCGAATATTGTCCAGTAATAATACTCGCACGGCTAGGCGTACAAATGGAATTAGTTGTAAAAGCATTTTTAAACAAAAGCCCCTCATTAGCCAAGGCATCAATATTTGGCGTAGGATTCAATCGAGCCAATCGTCCTCCATACACTCCAATGGCTTGGGAGGTATGATCGTCAGACATGATGTAAATAATATTCGGTTTGTTTTTTGAAGATTGTCCCAGCATAACTTGGCAAAACAACAGCAAAGTCAACGGGATTTTTACATACAAATTTTTCATTTTTTTGTGCTTTTTTTAAACAAATAAGATATGCTCCCATCTGCGAAAATCTGCCCTATCTGCGTGCCATTTTTTTCACGCAGATTTCACAGATTTAGCAGATTTTAATTCTGTTAGATTGAATTCACGAAATTCACTACTTATAGTCCATGGTTTCATGGCTTTTTTAATAATCAATTCACTAATAAAAATTCTATCTTCCAACTATTTGTTAGGCGTGATTTTAAATACAAATGCATAGTCCCCTACTTTTTCTTTTGGTAACTGAATATGCAAGCCATCGTTTTCAATACGATAGTTCATCATTTTTTTATTGGCTAAAAATTCAATGGATTGAATGCCTTTTTTCAAATAAGAACCCTCTTTCTTAAATGAATGAATAACAAGTTCTTCTCCAGCAGGCCAGTCTAAGACCGTAGCATAAACAATGTCTCCTTTGGTTGTAAAGCGAATGTCTTTGGCTGTATTATCGGCATTTTTATCTTCACTCAAATGCCCTTCTTTTACTTCAAAATCGCCTTCTCCGTAAATATCAAAAGTACGCGTTCCATAAATGGCCTCCCCATTGGTACGAAGCCAATCGCCCATTTGCAATAAACGTTCTTTCACTGGCTCAGGAATTTCACCATTAGCCTTAGGTGTTATATTTAATAATACGCCTCCATTTTTGCTGACAACATCTACTAAGAAATCAATCAAACGATTGGTGGATTTATAATTCGGATCGGCAATATGCGACCATGATTTCCAGTCAATTGAATCATCTGTTAACCAAGGAAAAGGCTGTTTCTCTTTCATACGAGAACGCTCTAAATCCAATACGGCAGTCCCTTTGACAAAATCATTAAACTTATAAGTCGAAACGACTTCTTGGTTTCTTTTCTCAGCATGATTGTAATAATATTGTAAAAATTCTTTGCGGTATTTTTCACCGATAATATCCATTTTATTATCAAACCATACCATATCAGGATTGTATTTATTGATAATTTCCTTCAAACGATCCAACCATTCTTTGTTAAATTGTTCGTCAGCCAACGGATAATAAGATGCTGCTCCTAGTTTTTTTCTGTTTGGGTTATCTGGGAAAAGGAAATCCCCTTTTTTCACTTTTGGACCATACAAACCAGCATATTTTGGATCTGAGGCATCAGTGGTTTCATCCCAAGTAGGAAACCAAGCATACAACCATTGGCGGTGGAAAGTAGCGATAAACTTCATGTTTCTTTTACGAATTTCTTTGGATAATTCGCCCATAACATCGCGTTTAGGCCCCATATCTTTGGCATCCCATTTGGTCAAATCACTATCCCACATCGCAAAACCATCGGCATGTTCCGACACTGGTCCTGCAAATTTAGCTCCCGATTTCTCAAATAAATCAGCCCATTCTGCCGCATTAAATTTTTCGGCTTTGAACATAGGAATAAAATCTTTGTAGCCGAATTTATCCAATGGGCCATAGGTTTTTACGTGATGTGTATAGTACTCACTATCTTTTCCGTTTCTGGCTTCAGGATTGTCTTTGTGTACATACATCCAATGAGAATACCATTCGTTTTTATACTCAGGTACCGAATAAGGCCCCCAATGGCAATAGATACCAAATTTAGCATCCAAAAACCACTCTGGAGTTTGGTGTTGTTTTAATGACTCCCAATCGGCTTTGTATTCAATTTTCTTTGTCGCAACTTTCTTTTTTGTTGTTTGTTGCTGTGCGTTACAGGAGATTAACGCTAAACTGGCTAATCCTAAAAGGGTATTTTTCATCTGTTATGATTTATATTTTGCTAATAAAATATGGTCACAAACCAAAACCAACTGGTCGTTTTGATTGAATATTTCTACATGTTCTGTGATATGTCCAAGGTCTGGCTTGTTGGATTCTTTCTTTTCACTAATGGTCACCACCACTCGAATCGTATCTCCAATATAAACCGGTTTTACAAAACGCAAACGGTCATAGCCTTTTGAAAAAGCCTCTGGATTAATTTCGGTGGCAGTCATGCCAATTCCTACTGCAAAAGTCAAGGTACCATGCGCAATACGTTGCTTGAAAGGCTGTGTTTTACACCATTCGGCATCCATATGATGCGGAAAAAAATCGCCTGTATGTCCTGCGTGGACAACAAAATCGGTTTCGGTTATTGTTCTCCCTAAAGTTTCTCGTGTACTACCTAACTCGTAGTCTTCATAAAATCGTGATACAATATGCATGTTCTCTTTTTTAAATATTATAATTGGGACTAACTCCACCTTTGTCATTCGATTCATAAGCCGCTTCGACAATTGCCATCGAATGCACCACATCTTCTACACTTGTAGGCAATTCGGTTGTGGAACCTTCTACAAAGCGCATCAGCGAAGCCATGGTTCCCACAAAAGCATCGGGAAACCAAGAACCCTCTAAGGGTACTTCGACCCATTTTGGTGCTTCCCCTTCTTTGAGAAGACAATATTGAAACAAATCAGGTTTTCCATTTGGATAATCTAGTAATAAACCAATTCTAGCTTTGATAGCTCCTTTGGTTCCTTCCCATTTCACAAAACTTTCTTGGTTTTTTTCGCCAAAATTATGGTCGTGATTGGTATTGATAATAGCGCGAATCGAATCCTGATAATCCATGATGGTGGTCGTTCGGGTGGACGACATCGGTTTGGCAGGATTGCGAAGGGTTTTGGAATATACTCCTTTTGGATTTCCTAAAAACGAGCGTATCAAATCAATGTAATGAATGCTGTGTTGCTGAATTTCTAATCTTGGATGATGGACTACATTGGGAAAATACTCCCATGGTGTATGAGTCGTAAGTCTTACTTCAAAATCATACAATTCGCCAATCAGTCCTTTGGTAATTATATCTTTTGCTGCCATCACATAAGGCGCAAAACGCATCTGGCAATTGATGGCTGCTTTTAATTTTTTTCTTCTACAAACATTCAGAATTTCGAGGGTTTGCTTAAAATCATCCCCCATTGGTTTCTGAATCAAAACTGCCGCCCCATCAGGTAATTGCTCTAACGTTTGAACAAATTGATTCGGCATTAATGTTAAATCGTAAATGGCATTAGTAGGAGCCGCTTGAACCATTTCAGCTACTGTATCATAAACCATCGGAATCCCAAACTGAGTCGCTAATTCTTCGGCTCTTGGACGGGTTCTATTGGTAATCCCGGCTATTGTAAATCCTACACTTTTATAAGCTGGCAAATGAGCATCACGCACAATGCCTCCCGCACCAATGATATAAATAGGGCGATTCTCTAAAGGCAATTCTGGTTTGTAGTTAATATCCATTTTAATTCTTTTTGCTAATTTCTATAAATTGCTGTATTTCGTATGTTACATATGATTTATTAGCTACCACATATCCGTAATTCGTACTAAATAATAGCTATAATTGAATGTCGTGTTTAAATGAATTCTTTTGCCACGGATTTCACAGATTAGCTTAGATTAATTCGTTAATTGACCTGAAAATCTTTTTTATCATTCTAATTCTAGCTTACTCTTTTGATAATCTGCCAAATCTGCGTAAATCTGCGTGATAAAACATTGCACGCAGATTTGGCAGATTTTCGCAGGTAATAATTTAGATTTTAATCTATATTAAAGGTAGCAACGCTTTGTCACCCGAGCAAAATCGAACGGACGAAGTAAAGCACCCCACTTTCTTGAAACCTGTGGTAAAAACTCTTTTTAATAATTACGGCACTATATCTTTCACCTTATTTACTCTTAAAAATCTAATTTTCTATTTGGTCAATTTTTAGTTGTGCTTGGTTGAGAATGGTTTCGATATCCTTTTCACTATTGATTACATCGAGAACGACTTGATCAATCACATCAGCAATGGCTGACCAATTGCTTTTACGTGGTAACGAACGGGTATTTTGATGTAATTCTTCCAGTTTATAATAATAAGGAACTACTATGTTCACCTCATTATCATGCCAAGTGGATTTTCGACAACCAATACCGCCTTCTAAAGTCAATAATTTATCATTTTGAGCATTGACCGCAAACTGGATAAAATCATAGGCTAACTGTTTGTTTTTACTGCCTTTTCCTATCACGTACATCCAATAAGCATTCAACGAAACACCTTCGCCATTAGGTCCAGCTGGCACATTGGTTACATCCACTTTTCCTTTTACTTTGGAATCCGCATAGACTTCGCTGAATGAGGCAAATCCAAACCAATTCACCATCATCGCTAGATTCCCATTGGCGAAAGCCATACCTGACTTAACCGAATCAAAGTTTCTAGAATCAGGATGAATCGCATCCGTATTTTGTAATGCTTTGCGATAAAATTCCATTCCTTCAACGGCAACCGCTGTATTGATTTTTATTTTTTTATTTGCATCAAATAAATCACCTCCACGAGTCCACAATTGCAAACAAAAATCAAAAACCGTATTGTGACCATCAGGATAAGCAGCAAAAGTAGTTCCGTATAAATTTTCTTCTGGTCGGTTGAAAAATTCGGCCACTTCCATTAAGTCATCCCATGTTTGGGGTACTTGCAATGGTTTTCCATAATCTCTGTAAAAAGCGACACCTTCGTCTATGGATTCAAATAGGTCTTTTCGATAAATCAAACATTCAGGTCCATCATGAAAAGGCAATCCATAAGTCCCACCGTTAAAACGTTGTTTGTACAACAAGGATTCTGACCAGCCTTCTGGAAAATTTTCTGGTGCTTTTTTAGCAATATAAGGAGTTAAATCTTCGATGGCTTGGGTGGCATAAGCTTCGGTAATCCAATCGGTATTGATTAAGGAAACATCCCAATCGCCATTAGCCAAACCCTTATTTTTTAAAATAGTATCGTATAAAGGATGAAGGTCCAATGCGACAGCCTCCAACTCGAAATTACAGTTTGTTTTTTGACAAAAAGAATCCCAAATTGCAGCTATTGATGATTCGAAAGCATCAAATTTACGTACCGCTATTTTAAACTTTGGCTTTTTCATTATATCTTAAATTCATTACTTATGGATTCATTATGCTCGCCTAATACGGGTGAGCCTAAAGCGGAAGTAAAATATTGTCCGTCAATTTTAATCGGGCAACGGGTGGTTTCGTATTCAAAACCATCTCCCATGCGCACTTTTTGAATCATTTCTAAAATTTTGAATCCATCATGAGCAAAAAGTTCGTCCCAACTCATCACTTGCGCACACCAAATATCGGCGGGTTCTAACAAACTCAACCAATGCTCCGTTGTATGGGTTAGTAAATGTTGGGCTAAAATCTTTTTGATTTCGTCACGCTCCGTAAACCAACTGGCTCTTTCGGGATAATGCAATAAAGCTTCACAGCCTATTAATTCCCCAATAACTGGAATTGCTCCCATGGCTAGTGACATATAGCCTGATTGTGTTTGATAAATTCCGTAAGGCGCACCTAAATACGCATGCGCACTATTACTCTCAGGACGCACTGTAGGTTGGCCTCCATCATGGTAAAAAGTAGTAATCGATTCAAATTGAAAATCGATAGCCGTTTCTAGCATACTAATAGAAACTTTAGAGCCCACGCCCGTTTTGGCTCTTTTAATCAAAGCAGCTAAAATCCCTTGTGCCAAATGTGCTCCTGATAAAATATCAACAATAGACAAACCTACAGGAACAGGACCGTCACCGTTTTTACCGTTTAATCCTGTTAGTCCTGATAGCGATTGCACTAATAAATCTTGTCCTGGTTTTCCTTTCCAAGGACCTTCTGAAGTATAACCTGAAATGTCTCCGTAAACAATAGACGGATTGATTTTTTTGATGGTTTCATAATCCAATCCCAATCTTTCGATTACTCCAGGTCTGAAGTTATGGACAAAAACATCAGCTTTTGCAATTAATTTTAAAACTTGTTGCTTGTCGGCTTCGATTTTTAAATCGGCTTGAAAGCTTTCTTTATTTCGATTAATCGCTCTAAAAGTGGATGATTCCCCGTTCAGAATCACATTCGAAACATATAAATGACGGCAAATATCACCGGTTTCTGGTCGTTCTACTTTGATGACACGCGCCCCTAAATCAGCCAAACGCAAAGTAGCGGATGGAGCCGATAAAAACTGACTCAAATCAACAATTAAAATATCTTGTAATGGTTTCATTTCTTTTCGTTTTAGGGTTTACAAATTAAATTCGGCTCTAATCGCATCTGTGTGTTGTCCTACGCGAGGCGCTGGTTTAGCTGCAAAAATGCGCTCATCATCCACACGAATAGGACAACGTAAGGTATGTACCTCTTCGCCTGAAAGCAATTGTAGCTTTTGGTCCATTTGCAAAACTTTGTAACCTTCATGATTCAATAAGGTTTTGTAATCAAACACATCTGAGCACCAAATCCCAGCTGGTTCCAAAATATCCAACCATTCTTGGGTTTTTTTTTGAATCAAAAAAGAACTTAAAATGGCCATGATTTCGTCTCGTTGGGTAAACCACGAATTTGAATCGGTATAGGCTGCTAATTCTTTACAATCTAAAATCTCCCCTAAACGCAATAACGACCCCATAGCCAGGGCGATATAACCATCTTGGGTTTGGTATTCTCCATAAGGAGCCGACAAATAAGCGTGCGCTGCTCCTTTGGCTGCTCGAACTGGTTTTTGATTGCCATCATTCAAATAAGTGGTAATCACCTCAAACTGTAAGTCCAAAGTTGATTCTAACAAACTGACCTCCACCCATGAACCTTCGTTCGTTTTGAAACGCTTTAGAATACTAGCCAAAATACCGTGAGCCAAATGCGTTCCTGTTATAAGATCTGAAATCGCAGCACCTACAGGCACTGGATCATCGTTTTTATTTCCTGTTAAATTCACAAAACCCGACATGGATTGTACTAATAAATCCTGACCCGGTTTTTTAACCCATGGTCCTGTCGTGCCATATCCCGTTACGGTAGCATACACCATTTTAGGATTAATCGCTTTCACTTTTTCATAATCCAAACCTATTTTCTCCATCACACCCGGGCGAAAATTATGTGTCATCACATCCGCCTGAGCGATGAGTTTTTTGACACATTCTAAATCTTCTGGATTTTTTAAATCGGCTGCATAGGATTCTTTATTTCTGTTTACGGTATGAAAAACCAAACTACTGCCATCCAAAAACAAGTTTTTAAGTGCAATTTGTCTTCCCGCCTCCCCGTGAATGGGTCTTTCTATCTTGATTACTCTTGCTCCTAAATCAGCCAATCGCAAACCCGCTGAGGGACCTGCCATAAATTGGGCAAATTCAAGAACTACAATTCCTTCTAATGGTTTCATTACTTTTTAGTTTAAAGTTTTTTTGTTTAAAAGTTTAAAGTTGTTTTTTTTTTAGCCAATGTAAAAACCAGCTTTAAGTACCTTGCATACTGCCATAAGTCATGATAAAAAACGAAGCTATTAATACAAATAAGGCTAAAATCAGTGTGTTATAAGTTCGTTTACTAACTGCTTGCCATTCTTTCATTATAATCCCAATGATATAACTAAAGAAAATCAACATCGACATATGAATCACCCAACTCGCAAATTTGAAGGCTCCCATTTGTACGTGTGCAATTCCATAAAAGAAAAACTGACCGTACCACAACGCGCCACTCAACACCGACATGCCGAAATTGATTCCGAAACTGCGTTTTCCAATACCTTTGACATCCGTAAATTCCTTTAAGGTATTGTTCTTGATACCCGCCATTACAAACCAAACCAAATTGGTTGCAAAAGCCCCAAAAGTGGAAAGAATCAAACTAGCATTGCCTTCAAAATTGCCAGCGCCATATTTACCCGCCATTTCAGCCACAGGCGCTCCTACTTCAAGTGAAATCCCAAAAACAGCCGATAAAACCCCTGCAATAAGCGTTAATATCAAGCCTTTTTTCATATCAAAACTGATGATATCATCCCCTTGCTGAGCATTTCGTTTCAAATCGGCTTCCTTGCGGTAACCTGCTACTCCACAAATGGCAATCCCTATAATGGCAATAAACATTCCTATAAAAATAATAGCGCCTCCCGGAGCCTTGTATTTTTCGACCAAATTCCCGTGCATTAATAAAGGGACAATTGTCCCTAAAACCGCCGAAATCCCAATCGAAATAGTATAAGTCAACGAATAGCCAATATGCCTGATGGCAAAACCAAAACACATTCCGCCAAAACCATAAACCGCTCCCAGTAAAGTTGCATTAACAATAACCGAAACAGGCGAATCTCTAAAAACGGACACCAAATCAGGCACAGTCAAAAAACCTATAATTACCGGAAATACAAACCAAGCAAAAGCTGCTTGCAACAGCCAGTACGTATTCCACGACCATTTTTTTACTTTTTGAAAAGGAACATAACAAGTCGAAGCAGAGACCCCACCTACGGCATGGACAAAGGTTCCCAATAGCGGATTTGACATAATTTAATAGTTTTGGTTTTTTGATTTTGTTAATTCATATACAAATCTATATTTTATATATGAAACAAGCAAGAATTAAATTAAGTTTTATTAAATTTGTTTAAAATTTTAAAAGATGACGGAAGAAAACAGCACGAAATACAATGCTCCAGCCTTAGACAAAGGTCTTGATATATTAGAATACCTTTCTAAAGAAGGAGTTCCGTTATCGCAAGCAGAAATTGCCCAAGGCATCCAAAAAACCCCTAGTGAAATCTACCGCATGCTGGTTTGCCTGGAAGAAAGAGGCTACATCACCCGTAGTTCAAATGCAGGTAAATACCGTTTGTCACTCAAAATGTATAGCCTTTCGCATCGTCACACACCATTTGACGAATTAAAGCGCGTAGCCCACTACCCTATGCACAATTTATCGGCAAGCACCCGTCAATCTTGTCATTTGAGCATCATCAACAACGACCAATTGTTGATTATTGCACAAACCCGCAGCCCCAATGCCGTATCGCTTTCCATCGAGGAAGGAACTCATTTTCCGTTGACGTTGACCACCTCGGGAAGGGTTTTCCTATCGATGTTTCCCGAAGACAAAAGGAACGACCTCCTCAACCGCGATGTGCATTATTCCAAATGGAGCCAAAAACAAAAGGACGAACTCATACAATCCATCGAAAAGGTAAAACAGGACGGACATCGTTATGCCAAAAGTAAAATCACCAGCGGCATCACTGATTTTGCCGTTCCCATAGGCCTAGACGATTCAGACCTAAAAGCAGTTTTGGCGGTATCCGTCTTTACCTCTAGTTTAGACGAAGAAATAAGCGTGGAACAAATACTTAAAGCACTCAAAACCACCCAAGCCGAAATCAACAAATTAATAGGTGGCTAAAAAACAATACAACCATCCAAAGCCGTGAGAAATCATGGCTTTTCTTTTTTTCAGGAGCTATTCCCGTTATCCGTTACAAGGAATTTGGTTTCAACCCTTTTTCTAAGCACTGGCAGGAGCTTCTTCCAGTCGCTCTGCCAGCACAAGAAAAAAATGGTTTTCAACCTGCATTCGCTTTTCACTGCTACCGGGGCTAGGCGTTTGGTATAAATATTCACGTATTGTGGTTTACCGTAAAATTCATGATAAAGAAGGAATTATCTTTGAAAAATGTTGATAACTGAAATACTGCTTGTAAGTGTTTTTTTGGGGATTAAATTGTATGTTTGGGGAAAAAATACAATCTGACGGTTGTTAGGCTTAGCCACTCATTTCTGGGGGTGATAGGTCTGATTTTATCAGACTTATAAAATAGTTGGCTGTCATTCTAAAAGACCCTGTAAAAATCAAACTAACATCATTAAAGCCATAATAATAAAGAAATCAAAAATGGACTTAAAAAAAATACACGAATGGGCAGATAAAGGAATGCATAAAGAAATAATAAGTGAAATTGAGAAAATACCAAAGGATGAATTAAGTTTTGACTTAAATAATCAGTTAGCAAGAGCATATAATAACATTTCAGAATATGACAAATCCATTAAAATATTATTATCTCAAATTTATGATGGAAAAGGAGATGCATATTGGAATTATGTCATCGGTTACGCTTTTTATCATAAAAACGATAAAGCGCAAGCTTTGAGGCACTTTGAAAAAAGCTTTGAATTTGGTAGAAACGACACAAAATATTGGTTAGACCGATGTAATTTAGAATTAAACGGTACTGACAATTGTGAAATAAGTACATTAGCTGAGATTTATAAAGACTTCGGATTTAATATATCTTGTATTTCTAAAAACACAAACGAATTTAACTCAAATTCTAGGAATTTTTTTAAAACACCAAGTCATAAATGGAACCACTTATTTAATAGTGAGCAGAAACCCTCTGAATTCGATAATTATGATTGGGCTAATGCTGTTGGCATAGGTACATTTACTAACTGGAAAAATTTAGTTGTATTAGATATTGACGGATGTTCAGATATTAACTTTATAAAGAAGGTTTTAAACAATCTTGGACTGCCAGAAAACTATGAATGGGTTATTGAGTCAGGCAGTAAAAATGGGTTTCATATTTATTACAGAGGACAATACATTGAAGAATGTGATGATGGTGATGTGGTATCAACCTTCCCTCCAAAACAAGAATTTGAAAAATATGTTGACAAAATTGAATTTTTATGGAGAACTCATTCTGTTCTGCCTCCATCTGTTCACGGGGCAGGTAACAAGTACACTTTTGTAAATGTTAATTTTCCAAAAAAGAAACCCGTTTTTATTGATGATAAAATTATCTACAATTTTATAAACACATTTTTAGATTTTGAAGAAATTGTAGGTCGAGGCGAATATGGTGGCATTATTAAAACATTTTCTTCAAAAGCAGATTTTATAAATGAAATAAATGAGAACGCGGATTTAACTAAACATTTCCTTGATGAAGTCTATTTAATAATTGATATCGAAACTTCAGGTTTGCCAGTAAAGTTACAGTCAGAAACTAAATATCCTGAAATAATTCAAATTTCTTGGGTTCTTACAAATAAGAAAGGTGTAATTCTGAAAAAAAACACATTCATTATTGATACACCATTTATAAGGACTAACAATACCTCAGAGTTTTTAAATATAGATTTTGATGTAGCAAATAAAGTCAAATTCGCACTAACTCACGCACTAAAAAAACTTGCCGAAGACATCAAAATATGTGATTATGTGGTTGCACACAATATTGAATTTGATATAGAAATTTTAGGACATTATTATATCAAAACCTATGGAGTAAACCCTTTTAGTAATAAGAAAATGATTTGCACAATGAAAGCGACTGTTAATTTTTGTAAAATACCTAATAACTATGGATATAAATATCCAAAATTATCAGAATTATATTTTAAACTATTTGGATATCAAGTCAAAAACTCACACAATGCAGAGATTGATGTTTTACATACTTTAAAGTGTTTCAAAAAACTAAAAACTTTAGGTGAAATTTAAAATAGTGAATCATTTAGAAAAAATAAATCTCGGATTTAATTCGAATAATAAAAAAATTGTTATTGACAATTTAAACTCATTTTTTGTACATAACCGTAATACAATTTTATTTCAAAAACATCCTCTAGGATTTAAATATTTAAAACTTGGAAATATATCAAATTTTATAGAATTTAGATTGCATTTTTGGATAAATACGAATGAAAAGCACGATGTTGATTTACAAATTCACGATCATTCTTTTGACTTTGAATCTTTTGTTGTCAGTGGGTCAATTATAAACAATAAATATGAAATTATAAGTTCTGGCACTTCAAAGGGCTATGTGTATGATGTTAAATTCAGAAACGAAAAATCTAAACTTATTTTAAATACTGACAACTGCTATATTCAGCATACTGAATCAGTTAAGATTAATTGTGGCGAGTTTTACAGTATGATTAGTAGTGAATTTCACGAATCTATAAATGATGAAAATTTAACAATTACATTGTTAAAAATAACTAAATCATACGATAAAACCGCTAGAGTATTTTCACCAAAAAAACTTTCTTCTTTATCAAGTTTTGAAAGAACAACTTTAACTATTGAAGAAAACTTAAAATTAATTGACAAAATCATTGAACTTACAAAATTTAAAAATTAGTTATGGAAACATTTATTGCGTTTTTTGATGTTTTAGGCTTTAAAGAAATCATCAACAATAATGATTTAACTGAAATGAAACGACTTTTTGGACATCTATTAAGAGATACTCAAACAGCTTTAAGTGGAGAAAAATTTGTACAGCTAGACAATAGCACAATTGTTCCTGATTTAGCTAATCAAAAGGTAAACTGCTTACACATTTCTGATAGCGTTGTCTTTTGGACTAACGGACAAACCGAAGATGATTTCAAAGATTTGGTTGCTGTTTGTCATTCATTCTATTGGCGTAGTTTACAAACAACTTTTCCTTTACGTGGTTGCTTGACGTATGGTGAAATTGATTTTAATCCAAATACTATAAAAACAATTGGTGGAATGAATTTCTATAACTATTCTTTAATTGGAAAAGGATTAGTAGATTCGTACATAAAAGCTGATTCAATTGAATATGCTGGCTGTTTATTAGACAAACTTGCGATTAATAAAGTTAGTGACAAACTAATTAATGATTTAATCTACGAACAAAAAATCTGTATGTATAAAGTTCCTTTCAAAACTGGCGAAAATTACGAACACGTATTTAGACCGATAAAAGGTAATCATAATGATGTATCTTTTAGAAATACAGCTAATGGTATTAAGAGTCTTTTTAGTTATGCATCAAAAACAGACATTGATAAAATGCCTGAAAGTGTAAAAACAAAATTGAATAATACCATAGACTTTGTAAACTACTTTAGAAAGACAGACAAAGACTTAAAGAACCCGAATAAATAAACAAAGAACCGCCAACACACGTATCCGTTGTTCCCCCCATAAAAATTTAGGAATTAAAAATCAAACTTAAAAACGATCTCGTTTAAGCTCCCGCAAACTGAATAAAACAAGAAACTACAATCAGTAAAATGGTCGTATTTCAACCCTGCTAGAGTTTTGAACTCTAGCAGGGTTCTAAAAAAAAATAGTAATAAAAACTTCCCCAAGGCTGGCGCAAACGCCACACTCGTGTACAAAAAAAAAACATATAACAATAGTAACGGGTACGATCGTGACGCTCGCACTAGCAAAAGGGGATGTGTTGCATATTTAAACACACAACTTCCCTTACCAATAACAAGTTATTCACTTATATTTGATTGAAATAAATGTTAGTTTTTTCATTGACTGACGTTGGCAGAAATATTTGACAGAAATCGGAAAAAATCATATCTTTGAATAAAACAACACCAAAATGACTTTTACTGACAAAAATATTATAGAAAATTATTTCGAATTATTCGAGAGCTTAAACTCAATGAGCAAACTTGAACTAATTGAGAAGTTGACGAAATCATTAAAAGCGGAAACTAAAAGTAAAGAAAACAACTTTTACAAATCTTTTGGTGCGTTTTCGAGTGAAAAAACATCTGACGAAATAAATGCCGAGATAAAATCAAGTAGAAAATTTAGAAATAAAGAAATTAAATTCTAATGAAGTATTTACTTGATACGAATATCTGCATTCATTTTTTACGTGGAAAATTTGAAGTAGATAAAATACTTAAATCAAAAGGTCTTGAAAACTGTTACATTTCTGAAATAACAGTATTAGAATTAAGATTCGGTGCAGAAAATAGTGCTGACAAAACTAAATCACATAAAGCGGTTGATCTTTTTTTAAAAGGTATTGTAATAATTCCAATCTTCGGTTCAATCAAAAAATACGCTGAAGAAAAGGTTCGTTTGAACAAACTTGGGAAACCTCAAAATGACGAATTCGACTTATTAATTGGTGTAACAGCAATTGAAAATAAATTAATTTTAGTAACTGAAAACACCAAAGATTTTGAAAGGTTGAAGGATATTAAAATTGAAAATTGGATTGTGCGTAATTAGTACTTTTGCATATACACCTAACCGTTGCCTAACCCCATTAAAAAATTCTAAAATCAAACCTAAAAACAAGCTCGTTTAAGCTCCCGAAGCTTCGGGATAAACGAGGTTTAGTTTTGTTTTCGGACAGCCTCCTCCTATCAAGAAAAAACTATTTCACACCCCGCAAACTGAATAAAACAAGAAACTACAATCAGTAAAATGGTCGTATTTCAACCCTGCTAGAGTTCAAAACTCTAGCAGGGTTCTAAAAAAAAGCAATAATAAAAACTCACCCAAGGCTGGCGCGAACGTCACGCTAATGCACAAAAAGAAAAAACATATAACCCGTACGTAACAATTGGAACGGGTACATTCGTGACGCTCGCACTAGCAAAAGGGGGATGTTTTACCTATTTAAATAAAAACTTTTCTTACTATCAATAAAATTATTTACTTAAATTTGATTGAAATAAATGTTAGTTTTTTCATAGAATGACGTTGGTAGAAATAGTCCCACAGAATAGAAAAAAACACTTTTTTTCATAAAAAAATCAAATCTATATTCTTACTCAAAACAAGTTTGTATCTTTGTATAGAAACAAAAATGCTTGAATGGATAAATTTAAAGTAATATTTTTAACAGAAGCGAGAGAATTTCTTCTTGATTTAGATGAAAAAAGTCGTCTAAAAATTATTTTTAATATCGATAAAGCAAAAATTAAAAACGATAATGAACTCCTTAAAAAGTTGAAAGGAGAAATTTGGGAATTTAGAACTTTATATAATAAAACCTATTTCAGAATTTTTGCTTTTTGGGACAAAACAGAGAAAACAGAAAGTTTAGTTTTAGCAACTCACGGCATTATTAAAAAGACAGGAAAAACTCCTGAAAAAGAAATTGAAAAAGCAGAAAACATAAGATTAAGATATTTTGAACTTAAAAATAAGAGAAATGAAAAGTAAAGAAAATGAATTAGAAATGTTCTCTTTTGACGAAATAAAAGACGAATTTATTGGAGAAACCGGAACAGTAAAAAGAACGCTTTACGAACAAGAACTTCAAATGGAAGTATTAGGCGACTTAATAAAAAAAGTTCGTCTTGAAAGAAATATGACTCAAGAAGAACTTGGTAAATTAATCGGTGTTCAAAGAGCACAAATTTCAAAACTTGAAAATAATACAACTAACGTAACTGTTGAAACAATTCTAAGAGTTTTTAGCGCATTAAAAGCCAAAGTAAATTTTAATGTGGAAATTTTGAATAGTAACGTAAAAGTAGCTGGATAAAACTACTTCTACCAACACACCTAGCGGTTACCCAATCCCATTAAAAAAATCTAAAAGTAAGCATAAAAACAACCTCGTTTAAGCTCTCATAACTTCGGGATAAATGAGGTTTATTTTTGTTTTCGAACAGCCTCCTCCTATCAAGAAAAAACTATTTCACACCCCGCAAACTGAATAAAACAAGAAACTACAATCAGTAAAATGGTCGTATTTCAACCCTGCTAGAGTTTAAAACTCTAGCAGGGTTCTAAAAAAATAGTAATAAAAACTCCCCCAAGGCTGGCGCGAACACCACACTCGTGCACATAAAGAAAAAACATATAACCAGGTATGTAACAATTGGAACGGGTACGAGCGTGACGCTCGCACTAGCAAAACGGGATGTGTTGCATATTTAAACACACAACTCCCCTTACCAATAATAAGTTATTCACTTAATATTTGATTGAAATAAACGTTAGTTTTTTCATTGACTGACGTTGGTAGTCCAACGCACTCGCAACAAAAAAATCCCGTTTTGGGAACTTTTTTTATTATCTTTGAAAAAAATTAATCCATTTGAGAGTAGTAGCAAAAAAAATATTACGAGATTTTTGGGAAAAACATGGTGATTGTGAACAACAATTAAAATCATGGTTTCAAGAAGCAAGTACAGCTGAATGGAAAAACCCAAATGAAATAAAATTAGATTATCCTAGTGCTAGTATTTTAAATGATAATAGAATAGTTTTCAATATTAAAGGAAATAATTATAGATTAATTGTTAGGGTAACTTATGAATATCAAATGATTTGGATTCGATTTATTGGAACGCATGCAGAATATGACAAGATAAATGCAAATGAAATTTAAATATTATGGAAATTAAACCTATAAAAACAGAAAACGACTACAATCAAGCTTTACAAAGACTTGAAGTAATCTTTGACGCAAAAAATGGCTCTCCTGAAGGAGACGAACTTGAGGTGCTCGGTATTTTAATTGACAAATATGAAAATGAAAATTTCCCTATCAGTTTACCAGATCCCATTGAAGCAATTAAATTTAGAATGGCGCAAATGGGCTACAATCAAAATGATTTAGCAAATATTGTAGGTTTAAAAAGTCGTGCAAGTGAAATTTTAAATCGAAAAAGAAAGCTTTCTTTAGAAATGATTAGAAAATTACACGAAAAGCTTCATATACCTACTGACGTTTTAATTCAGACGTATTAAAGGTACGACTACCAACACACATAGTCGTTGCACAACTCCTATAAAAAGTTAAGGTTCAAAAATCAAACCTAAAAACAACCTCGTTTAAGCTCCAGAAACTTCGGGATAAACGAGGTTTATTTTTGTTTTAGGACAGCCTCATTCTTTCAAGAAAAAACTATTTCACACCCTTATTTTTTAATAAACTTCCCGTTGTACGTATTGTTATTTGAAACCACTTTTACCAGATAATTGCCTTTAGCCAGGTTTTGAACTGGAATACTGATGCTTTCTGAATTTGCTTTCCCATAATGGGTTTGCACCAAACTTCCCAGCATATTGTAAATTTTGATGCTAAGATTCCCTGAAGGCAGTGGTTTTTCAAAAGAAACAGTTAGTTCCTCAGTCGCTGGATTGGGGGAAATCATAAGAGTCATTTTTTCGTTCAAAAATTCATTCACACTAAGCGGTTGTCCTGTATCCTCAATGGCGTTTACGCCTGCGGTCCAGGCTGTGCCTCCACGTTCATAAGCTCCAATATCGGGTGCGTTGCCTTTGAACGGATTTGCAAAACCTGCTATAATCCGTCCGCTATCAATGAGAGCTGTTCCTGATTTGGGCATAAAGTTTAAATTAGCTGCGTCTTCAAAAGGAGACGTTGCGATAATACTATTGTTTTGTATATCAAACCCAGTTCCTCTGAACCAATCCCCAGTAGAGGCAAAATTATTGTAAATGCGATTGTCTTTTTGTTCCCTACCATTAACCCAAGAATCCATCGCGCCGCCAGCATTCCAAATCGTATTGTTAAAAAAATCAATATTCCAATTGGCCCAATTCACCTGAAATCCCGACCATGAAACATTCCAAATTACATTGTGATGCACCAAATAGCCTTTGCTGTCATTGTCTAAATATATTCCGGCAGCCTTTGCTGAAGAATAAGTTGGAGAAGCCGAATCATGAAACCAATTGTGATGTATGACACTTCCTTTTAATTCGGTATTCCCAACGGTGTAAAACACCCCCGAATCACTGTTGATCAATTCGGCATGGGAAACATCATTATAAGACGTTTCACAATTCAGTCCATTTACATACAGCCCATCACGACCCGCATTCCAAACAGTATTTTTCCAGATTTTGACATTATTTGCCGTGGCTCTCACAGGAGTGGCGTGAATCCCAACATAATCAATATTACTAATATAATTTCCTTCGATAATAGTGTTATGTGCCCCTGAATAGTTTTGAATAATGATTCCGTTGACAGCACTATGATCGATGGTACATCCCTTTACCAAGGTATTCCCTCCCAAAACTTCGATAGCGGCTTCCCCTACACTGGCTCCGGTATTATTCAAATTATCATGTCCTTCACTGCCATGAATGACTTTACTATTCAGAAATTCATTATTAGCACCACTAATTTTGATGCTTCCGCCAAAGAAATCCAGACCTTCTACTCTAATATATTGTCCTGTTAATTGAGCAGCATATTTTCGGGTAGCGATTTCGACAGTGCCTGAAGCGGGCATACTTCCGTCAGGAGTTTGAAAATAAAGGGTATTTGTATTGCTGTCAAAATACCATTCTCTGGCATAATCTAAGGCTTCTAATTTATTAAAAAGGTACAATTGTCCTCTATTGTTTCCTGGCAAGTCTCGCCAAACAGTAGGATTGTGCGGATTGAAAGGCCATTTTGTAATATCAACTCCTGTATGATTGATTTGAGTTGTGGTATTACTCGTGATGGTACGAGTCCAACTCGTTCCTGAATGGGCACCGAGATAATACACTAATGCTCCTGTCCAGTCGATATTTGGAATAGCACTCACGGTAAATGAAGAACCATCACCGCCAGTAACGGGAATAGTGTTTAAGGTCCAGCGATTGTTATCTGTATTGTTAGGCCAACGGGCTAAATCCATAATTTCAGTGTTGTAATAGACCGTACGATACCTGCTTTCAATTGCGGTGCTAACAGTAGCTTTATAAATCGAACCGCTATGCAACTGCCAACCATCCACTTTTTTTGTAGCACGAATAGCAACTTTCTCTCCATCAGCAGCCTTAAAAATGAGAGGGTTTCCTGCAGTTCCACTTTTATTTATTAGCAATTCCTCTTCGTACACTCCTCCTCTAATAATACAGGTTTTACCCGCCGACATCATCGAAACGGCTTTGCTAAAAGTTTTATAAGGACTGTTAATTGTACCCGTATTGGAATCATTTCCTGTAGTGGAAACGTAAATAGTCTGCGCCACGAGAAAAGTGGGCAACAGAAAAACTAAGGATAAAAAAAAGAGTAATGGTTTATTCATTTTATAAGGTTTTTGGTTTATAACAAAATTACATACTCCAATTTCCAAACGGTATCACAAAAATCACAACTACTATCACATATGGTTAATACTGCAAGGGAATACTCCTATTTGCCCCTATAAAAACTGAACAAATCCTTTTTAAATACTTAATAATGAATAAAGTGTGATTTCAACCTATATTACACATTGGAACACAGACCTACCGACAGGCATACTTAAACAAACACAGATTACACAGATTACACAGATTTACACAGATTCTTTTAATCGTTTTTATAGCATAAATCTGCCTAATCTGCGAGAAAAAAATCATCCTTATGTAAAGAAATCTTAATCAATAGTCCTGATGGTAGCGGCATCCTTGTGGCGGCGGGCGTTATGCCGCCACAAGATATAGCGGACAGCAGGTGGATGCGTCATTCAATCCTATAGTTGCTTACTCCAAAAAAAAAGAAACCCACTTTGAGGCATTCAAAATGGGTTTCTGCTGTGTTTTATTTCTTGCTTAGACTAGAATATTTTCCAGTTTTAGCGGAAGAGAAGTGTCTTTTAATTTTTTTTTATCGATAAGTTTACAGTCTTTGAGAGCCTTTGTACCCATGACATAGGCCTTGGCATTATTGACCGCATTTACAGACAATAAGTGTTCGTCCTGAAAGTACCAAACCGAAAAGCTATTCGGGTTTTCTTCATTGCGGATTACAATTTGGTTATAGCCTTGTGACAAGCCCACCATTTGCAATTTGACATCGTATTGATCCGACCAAAACCAAGGAATGCTGTCGTAAACGGTTTGTTTGCCACAAATGGCTGCCGCTGCCACTTTGGACTGATCCACCGCATTTTGAACCGATTCTAGTCGGATGTATCGGTTGTAATGTGGGTTAAAATGATAGGTACAATCGCCTATAGCATAAACATTAGCCTGACTGGTTTGAGAGGTTTCATCGACTACAATACCGTTTTCTATCTTCAGTTGGGCTTTCTCGGCCAATTCTTTATTGACAAAAATCCCTACTCCCACTATAATCATATCTGCAACATAGCGAGAACCATCGGCACAAATAACCGAATTGCTCTCACCGTTATTTTCGATTGCCGTTACATTTTTGTTCGTCAAAACTTCAACCCCATGACTATGGTGCAAATCATGAAAAAAAGTGGACATTTCAGGTGCAGTAACCCGAGCCAGAATACGTGTTTCTCGTTCTAAAACCACGACATCAGCCCCCAACTTTTTAAGAGAAGCAGCCGTTTCAAGTCCGATATAACCGCCACCGATAACGACAACTCTTTTTTGCGTTTGGTTTTGCATAAAATGGCGAATATCCGTAACATTTTGAGCCGTACGCAATGGAAAAACATTCGTAGCGGTATCTAATCCCGGAATGGCAGGAATGATAGGACGAGCACCCGTAGCAAGAACCAATTTGTCATAGGCTTGTGTACTACCATCGGCCAAAGTGATGGTTTGATTTTCAGGATTTATGGCACTTACCCAAACGCCAAGACAAAGGCGAATATTCTCCTTTTCATAACTTTCTACAGACTTGAGTAGGTTTTTATCGATTCCGTCATCACTAGTCAAATAGGCTTTAGACAAAGGCGGTTTGTGGTACGGCATCACAGGGTCGGCATCAAAAAGGATGATTTGCCCTTCCCAACCTTCGCGACGCAAAGCCGTAGCACAGTTGACTCCCGCATGACTGGCGCCAATAATTACACAAACGCTATCAATAGGTTCTTTTGCTATCATACTCTACTATTTAGCCACTTGCAATACCAATCCATCCAGTGCTTCAGAGATTTCAAGCTGGCAACACAAACGACTGAATTCGGTTGCATTATCTGCCAATTCTAACATATCTGTCTCGATTTCGCTGGCTTCACCCGTTTTAGAAAGATGCTCTGGCAACACATGCACATGGCAAGTAGCACAAGAACACACACCACCACAATCGCCATCAATTCCTTTGACACCGTTATCAAAGGCTAAATTCATCACAGATCCCGAAGTTGCTTCTAAAGTGATGCTTTCGTTATCGCTCGTTATAAAAGTTATTTTTGCCATTTCTATTTCTTTTTTAGTTAAACTTTAGTTGTAAACTGTGGAAACCTACTTTACGTTTGAATTCCCCTAACTCTTCTATATTTTCTTCCGCACTAAGTATTTGCATGCTTTGTACTTTTTCGGTCAAAACCTCTACTAAAACTTTCATAATCGTACGGGCATGGGTGGCGCCTAAACAATTATGGGTTCCAAATCCAAAACTCAAATGTGGATTCATTTTGCGGTCTAATACAACTTCATTAGGATTTTCGAAAACATTCGCATCTCTATTGGCTGAAGCCCAACACAAACCTGCACGAGTATCCGCCTTGATGGCGTGTTCACAAACAGCGGTATCCGTTGTGACCACTCTTCCCATTTGGGTTAAAGGAGCAAAATAACGAATTAGTTCTTCAATAGCGCGGTTTCTAATTTCAGGTTCAACACGCAATCGGTCTAACGATTGGGGATGCTCAGCAAAATAAGCAATGGAGTTGGATACTGCATTAATAACCGTATCGCGTCCGCCCGCAAAAGTCAAAATCATCACTCCTTTTACCTCTTCTTTGGTTAACTTTTTGCCGTCAACCTCAGCATTTAATAGTACAGAATACAGGTCTTCGCCTGGATTTGCTATCGCTTTGTCAATTTGGGCATCGATATAATCGTATAAAATAGCAGCTTTGTCTCCATCTAAAGCTTCGCCTTCGGAGCGAAAAACATGTGTTCCCCATGAAATCCATAAATCAGACTCTTCGTAAGGGATGTTTAACAATAAAGTCAACGCTCTTGATTGTAATTTTAAAGAAAACTCACTAATCACCTCAACCGAATCTTTTGCCAATACCTCATCCACCAAAGCACTGATTTGCGCTTTTAATTGGGCTTGGTATTCTTCTCCCAGAGGTCTTTTGAACCAAGCATCTAGCAAGTCTCTATAGTCTTTATGTTGCGGAGGATCCACTTCAAAAGGAATTTGACGTGTCGTTCTAATATTTACTTCAGACGGAATCACAATACGACCAGGAACCGACCCTGATTGAAAGGTTTTCCAATCATGCGCTGCTTTACGTACGTCCTTATGGCGCAACAACATGGTCACGGGATCATTTTGATCGTCCATTTCGCCAAAACCTTTGGTGATTCTCGCTTCTTCAAACGGGTCGTTAAATTCACTTTTTTTCATATCAAAAAATGTTTAATTGCTAGTACTATGCAAAGATTGTTATAAAAGTGAAGATTTGACTATTGTTTTTTATCACATAAATAAACTATTCTGTAGATATAAATCTTATTTTTGTTTTTTAATGATGATATAGATACTAATTTCCATTGAATTTAGTAGCAACACAGATTAGAGAAATTTGAGAAATATTAATTCCTTTCAGGATTAAAAATCAAGAATAGAGAATGAAAAACACTTAAATGAACTTATTTTTTACTTAGGTGATAATTTTAAAAAAAACTTATATGACTTATATGTTTAAAAAATAAGGAACACGGATTTGAGAAATTTGAGAAATTAAAAAAAATCTTTTTTTCTTGAAAAATCAGTAATAGAGAATGAGAAAACTTAAATGAACTTATTTTTTACTTAGGTGATAATTAAAAAAGCTTAAATGACTTATATGTTTAAAAACAAAGAAACGTAAAATACCGTTTATTTATCAATGCAAATAACTTAATATGAAACCTATTCTTGAAGCCATTCATTTAGGGGAACAAAAAACGATTACTGTTTTTAATTATATCAAAGACAATTTTGATGCGCCTTGGCATTTTCATCCGCAACATGAATTGACTTTTATTGAATCCAGTTTTGGAACTAAGTTTATTGGGGATTATGTTGGTCCTTATGAGCCAGGTGAATTGGTTTTGGTACGATCCAACCTACCCCATTGTTGGAAAAACCAAGAACAAGAAGGCGTTCCCTCTCGCTCCATTGTGATTCAGTGGAACAAAGGTGTATTTGCAAAAGTTCCTGAACTCGAAGCATTATTTGAAATGCTTACCACTGCCTCCAAAGGAATTATTTTTGATACTGAAGAAATAAAACCCATCCTTCCTTCGATTCAAAACTTGTTAAATTTAGCTAGTGACGAACTCTATATTCATTTTTTGCATGTACTCGTTCGCTTATCAAAATGCCACTATAAAACCCTATCCGAATCAAGTTTTGTGGATGATATTCCATACGAACACAACAATCGCATTACCAAAGTACATGATTTTATTGAAAAAAACTTTAATCGAAAAGTCTATCTGAAAGAGGTCGCTGATTTAGTCAATATGTCGGAACAGTCTTTTTCTCGCTTTTTTAATAAAATGATGGGACGTTCTTTTTTTACTTTCCTAAATGAATACCGGATTAATATGGCCAGCCGTATGTTGTTGTATTCGGATAAATCGGTTTCTCAAATAGGCTATGATTGTGGGTTTGAATCGCCTCCTTTTTTCTTCAAAAAGTTTAATGAAATCTATCAAATCTCCCCTACCCGATATCGAAAGAAGCATCTTAAATAAACCTCTAGGGACTTTTGACCCATAAATTTGGTTGGCAGACTTAAAGTCTGCATATGAAAATATTATAATTAGCCACGGATTTGAAGAAAGTGGTTTTTGGACTTTAACGATAATATTGCTAACTTAGTAAAGCAATTAGAATATCTAATTTAGAAAAGCCACGAATTCACGAATTAAGAAATTTAATTCGTGAATTCGTGGCTTTTATTTATTCAACTCAAAAAAAGAAGTTAGATAGATCTAAAAAAGATTAGCACAGATTAATTCTTTTAATCTTTTTAACTTGCCTGTCGGCAGACAGGCCTATGCTCCAATCCGTAATCTAGTTTTAACTATTTTTGGAATCAATAAAAAAGCTGATTCCTAACCGAATCAGCTTTAGTGTTATAATTGATTAAAGAACAGCAAACTATCTTTGATGTGTTCTTGCCAGTACGGCCATTCGTGTGCGCCTTCAAATTCTTGGTATTGATGTTTTATATTCGCATCTGTTAAACCGCTATGCAACTCCCGATTGTATTCGATGAGTAAATCCTCTTTCCCGCAATCAAAACGCAAGGGTGGCAATTGCCCTTTATTTTTTATAATCAAACTTAAAACGTCCTCGTTAATTGGGTCGAATTGATTGTAATTACTTTCGTCTTCTTCTACAAACAAATGCATTTGATTTTTATTGGTAATCGAAGAATGCCCTGAAATACCTTGGTAACGCTCTGGGAATTTGGCTCCCAAACGCAAAGCACCATAACCGCCCATCGAAAGTCCCGAGATAAACAATTTGGATTTTTCACTGGTACAGTTGATGTTTTCTCTCACCGCATCAATCACATCTTCGACAATCCATTTTTCATAATGAGCATTGTTGTGTGGCAAATAAGCAGAGCCGTCTCCCCATAATCCATCCGATGGCATTGCAATTACCATCGGTTTGATCAAGCCTTGTTGCATCATTTCCAAAGCTGTAAAATGTACTCCTGCTTTGTGTGCCCAAATCCAAGCACTTCCATACACTCCATGCAAAAGCGTTACAATAGGCACATCTTGTGCTTCTGGAAAAGGCGGTACGAATACGCAAATATCCCCGCGTCCGTTCAAATTAGGCGTCTTCACGGTTATGAATCTAAGGTTGTTACTCTCAAATTCTGGGTTGGATATTTCGGTTGTTCTAAATTTTGATGCCATGTTTATATTATTTTACCTCTAATACTGTATTCGTTTCCTTTAAATTTGATGCTGTAGTAGTGAGACTCACCTTCCCTTTTTGAGTGGATTGAACAAAAATAACCGCTTGTCCGTTCAAGAACTTCCTTTGAGGTTTCGATAAGTTTTGCATGTTGACAGGATCTCCATTACCAGCTGCCAAAAACGTTCCCGCTCCACTGACTTCAATACTCATATTTTCATTAAAATGCGGACATAAATTTCCGTCTTTATCTACTACCGAAACGACATAAACTCCTACTTCACCGTTTTGAATGGTTTTGATTTCAGGTTCAATGCTAATATGATGCGGTGCGCCAGCAGTCACTCGCTTGGTTTCCGCTACTTTTTTGTTGTTTTTATCGTAGGCTACAATTTTAGCTTCGCCTGGCTCATAAACCACCTCATCCCAAACAATAGCGTAGGCTTTGAATAACTCCCAATTTCCACCACCTGAAGCCTCTCGGGCAATATTATTTCCTTCGAAACTTAATTTAGATAAAGGTTGTTTGGTTTTCACCCCATAGCTTTTTCCGTTGACAAACAATTCTGCTTTCTCGTATGAAGTATAGCATACAACAGGAAATGATTTTACTTCGGCTTTGTTCCAAGTCCAATGTGGGAAAAAGTGAAGTACGTTTTTATCTTTCCTCCATTGAGATTGATACAAGTAGAATTTATCTTTTTCTAAACCTACAAAATCAACTGGTGCAAAATATGAACTACGGGATTTGGCATCATGATACGGTGAAGGCTCTCCTAAATAATCATAGCCCGTCCACACAAATTCGCCATAAACAGAAGTATTTTTCTCTTGAGCAGCAAATTCTTTGTACGCAGGGTAACCCCAAGGTACATTTGTAGTTTCATAATTATCAGGATGTCCGTCAGGATATACAATGGTATGAGCAGAATCACCTCTTTTACCATGAATAGTATCAAAAACAACTGGAAATTTATAACTGTTACGCACACTTACCGCACCACCTGTTTCACTGGCATAAAATTTCAAATTTGGATTTTGTTTGCGAATAGCACCATAAACACCCGGTTTATAATTAAAACCAGCCACATCTACCGTAGTTGCCATTCCGCTATCAATGGCATTTTTAGCCGAGTTGAATCCTGCGGTTGTAGCTCTTGTTGTATCTAATGATTTTACAATTCCGTTTAAGTAGGCTGTAATTTTATTGGGGTCGTACTTGTATTGTTCCATGATTTCGTTCCCAATACTCCACATTATTATAGAAGGGTGATTTCTATCACGTAATATCATATCGGTCAAATCGGTTTTGGCCCATTTGTCAAAATGAATTCCGTAACCATTGATTACTTTTCCTATTTGCCATTCGTCAAAAGCTTCATCAATTGCCAAAATCCCCATTTCGTCACACACATCCAAAGCCTCTGGCGCGGGTGGATTATGCGAAAACCGAATCGCATTCACTCCCATATCTTTCATTTTAGTCATTTGTCTCACAAACAACTCTCTGTGAAAAGCCGCTCCTACAGGTCCTAAATCGTGGTGCATGTTCACACCTTTGAAACGTATTTTTTTATCATTCAAATAAAAACCATCTACTTCATAACGAAGCGAACGAATTCCGAAGTTGGTTTCGTATTCGTCAATTTGTTGCTTTCCTTTGTAAAGTGTTGTTTTCAATTTGTATAAAATTGGCGTTTCAAGACTCCATAAATTTGGCTTAGCCAGTTCGAAGTTTTCCGAAAATTTGGTATTTGCATCAATTACAATCTCCTTATTTTTGGACGCTACTACTTTTCCTTTGGCATCAATAATTTCATTTTTCAGCGTATAATTTCCTGTTCCTTCTAGTTCCAAATCCAGTTTTACAATCGCTCTTTTTTTAGAAATTTCAGGAGTGGTGACAAATGTTCCCCAAGTTTTGATATGAGTGGGATTCGTTTTAATTAACGAAACTTTGCGATACAAACCAGCCCCAGGGTACCAACGCGATTGGCTGTTGTAATTTTCTAATCGAACGGCAAGGGTGTTCGTTCCTTCTTTCAAATAAGGGGTGATATCAAAATAAAAAGAGATGTACCCAAAAGGTCTTTCCCCTACATACTGCCCGTTGACATAGACTCTGGCATTACTCATAGCACCGTCAAACAATACTTGTACTTTGCCTTTTAAATCTGCCTTTTCAATCTGGTATTGGGTACGGTACCATCCCACACCTACATAAGGCAAAGCTCCACTTCGCCCCGCCCTGTATTTGGGTTTGGACTCTCCATCTTGAATCACCATGGTAAGTTGCAAATCGTTAGCAAAATCAAAATCTCCTTTAACAGCCCAATCATGAGGAACCGTAACTTTCTCCCAATCACTGTCATCAAAATTTTCCTGAAAAGATGCACCCGAATCATAATTGGTAAACTTCCATTGTTTCAGCAGTTCAACCTTTCTATTTTGAGCGAGGGTCAGGCTAATGACACCCATTAGGAATAAAGCGGATATTATTTTTTTCATGTTTTTATACTATTTTATAAGGGTCAAGGTTTAGTTTTTTGCTTCAACCAGTTTATACGTTCGGATGTAATCAATCAATGCGGTTCGGTCTTCCTTAGTTGCACTCGTTAGCTTACTTCCTTCTTTAGGAATGGGATTCCAATCGTAACTTTCGATAGAAAAATGTAAAAATAATTCTTGATCAAAATCAACAGGTGGTTTTAGCGTGTACACATATTTGCCATCAAGGTAAAACAACAATTCGGTCGGGCTTTTCCACCAACAACCATAAGTATGAAATTCATCCGAATTTTTAGTTTCAGGATACATCATCGTTTGGCTTCTGACTGCTTTGTTGCATGGTGTTTCTCTATGAATGGTATTAGAATGCATTATTTTATCCCATTTTTTGCCCCATTCTTCAGCCAATGGCGAAACGACTCCTATGGATTCGGTGATATCAATTTCGTGTTTTTTACCGCAATTGTTTTTTGACATTAACCAAAAACCACCACCCATTTCGGTTTTACTCATTTTGAATCGGGATTCAAAATAATTCCCGTACGATATCGACTGACTAGCGCGAATAATCCCGCCATAATATTCATAAGTAGCGGGTTGGGCGTATTTATTACTGACAAATGGACTGTCTAATTTCCCTACTTCGATGTTCATAAAACCGTTAGCAACCGTCACAGACGATGCTTTAAAAAGTGCTGGCGGCCTTCCAATCCACCCAAAATCAGGATGTCCTTCAGGCTCAGCTATCCACTTTTTTGTGTCTAATAATTTCCCGTCAAATTCATCCGAAAGATGATTTATTTTTACCCACTTTTTTCCTGCAGGCGCTTCAATTTGTGCCCATGAGGGTGTTGAAATTAGGATACCAAAGAATAACGCAAAACAGATTTTATGTATCATTTTTATAACTTATTAGTGTACCAATTATTCGAAAACAATCACTCCCTTGGCATTTTTACCTGACAACATATCATCCAATGCTTGTTGTAAATTTTCTAGCGGATAGGCATTCGTAATCATCTCGTCTAATTTGATTTCTCCTTTTCGATAGTGTTCGATAATTATTGGGAAATCTTTTTGCGGATTGCATTTTCCGTACAACGGATTGATGTATTTTTTATCCCATTCGAATAAAGCCATATCAATCAAAACCTCTTGTTCGATACCGCTTACTTGAACGGCAGTACCCGCATTTCGAACCATAGCCAACGGTGCTGCTCCCAAAGCCGGAATTGCAGTACACTCAAAAGCGTAATCAGCACCACGACCGTCTGTCATTTCTTTAACTTTTTGAGCTGCTTTTAGCAGACCTTTATCGTCTTTATCAGCCAAAATCGTATGAGTAGCACCAAACTCCACTGCCATATCCAAACGCTGTTGGTTAATGTCAATCGCAATAATTTTGGAAGCTTTAGACACTTTAATTCCTTGGATTACATTCAGTCCTACACCACCAGTTCCTAGAACGACTGCTGAAGAACCAGACTCCACTTTGGCTGTATTCACCGCAGAACCAAATCCTGTCATTACGCCACAACTCACAATACTGGCCGCAGGAAAACTCATATTTTGAATAGGATTTTTAACTACTGCCGATTCTTTTACCAAAGTATATTCTGCAAGTGTTCCAATATTAAACGAACGGATTATAGGAGTTCCGTTCCAAGTGGTTCCTTCCAAGTGCGCATGTCCGGGGGTGTACCCATTTCCACCTGCCACTACAGGGGAGTTATTTTCACAAATATGTTCGTTTTCATGTTCGCATTGAAAGCATTTTCCGCAAGGGGTAGCCCAATTTAAAATCACAGCATCACCTACTTGTACGCTTTTGACATTAGAACCAATAGCGGTTACAATTCCAGCTCCCTCATGTCCCATAACAATGGGTTTACCCCAATTTAAAGAGTCGTGGTCTGTGTGACACAAACCTGCCGCTTTGATGGCTACTAAAACCTCATCTTCCTTTGGGTTTTCTACTGTGATGGTTTCTATTGAAAATGTTCCGTCTCCTTTAGCGATTGCTGCTTTACATTTTAGACTCATATTTTGTACGTGATGATTAATTGTTATAAATGATAAAATTACAAACTAAGCACAGCGTAAATAGTGTCTATTACATCAAAAAAATAAACTATTACATCAATATTTTATAACAAAACCAATAAAAACAACAATATTGAATACAATCACCACTCGTCCTTTACTTTTTTCAATTAAAGTAGGAGCCAAAGTTAAGTTTAAACAGAATTTAACTTTGTCTCCCCTCACACCTCCGTATGTATTTACATACATGGCCGTTTCCCTAAAGTGGATTACAAAATAACTTCTGGTAGTTCAGCGTCATGCTATATAAACCTTGTTCTAAAAACCACTTATTATTCATCCCTATAGTACTAGGCTGCTATATAAACTCCACCATTCTTTTCCGCTAAATGCCACTCGCCAACACAAAGCCTTTTCTACTTTCAGCTTTATGTAAAATTTTACTATTCTAAAAAAACTTCCCTGCTTTAAGGATTAAGCCCTTCGCTCCATATGCATTACAAATACATCTTCACTACTATGGCTCTGGTTGACTTCTGGAATAACACTTTACTTCAACTATTCGCTCGTCTTAGGTTATATTACAAATCTCACGGTAAACTCATATTTCCTTCACTATAATTGTCATAATTTTCCAGCTCTGTTTACGTCCAACTAATTGGATTTTACTGTCTAATACCCGCTAACCCACTGTCTAATACTTATATTATGTTTCTGTTTAAATCACAGTTTTGTCACAAGCTTCCTTCAGATTCTTCCTCACGAAAATCCCCTTTGCTATTAATTAACGATTTCCATTGGCAGGCTCGTTCGCAATTACCCCCTATAGGTATAGGGTATGCGTAGCAAACATAAAAAGGACCAAATTTTAAACTCAAATTTGGTCCATCTTTTATTTCTTGGAAAAAAGTAAGATTACTTGTGGATGCACCTCTTTATAGATGGTAATTTAATTTTAACAAATAATTTACCCAGATGCATTGTTATTAGTAATTTGATAGCTAAATGTCACATAAAACTTCATGTCTAGCGATACACTACACAAGAGGTTTTTCCTAAATTCCTTTTAATTAATTCCCTTTTTTAAGGCGTTCAAGTTGTTTTTTACTCAATCCTTGTCTAAAATATTCTTCAGGAGTATGTTGGACGCGATGTTCCTTCATTTCGGGATCATGAAGGTCTTGACTTAGGTCGCAATCAAAACGTACCAACATCGAATTGAATTTATCATAGCCAGAAACATTGATAAAATGAGCCAATCCCCAAGTGATTCCTCGACCATCTTTGGTATCTGTAAATGCATCAGCGATAAAAGGAGCGGCTGCATACGGCATCAATTCCGTAATGGATGCAATTTCAAAATTAACGCCGTCTTTGGCATACTGAATTGTATTGTGTTCGTTTCCGTCTTTATAAACTAAAGCAGCGATTCCTGTTTTAAAAGGAAAAAGAGAGGTTTCGTGTCCCGATGTAATTACAGGGTTCAATTTATTTTTTGTAAAAGGGCCCAAAGGATTATCGGCTGTTGCTAGTCCTTGCATTCGAACTAGATTTGGTTTTTCATCAAAATCGGATTTGTAATACAAATAAATTTTGCCGTTGTAAACCAATGGATAGGGGTCGTGGATGGAAAATTGATCCCATTCACCCTTGGCACCATTTGGGATAACTATTTTATTGTAAGGCTTCCAAGGGCCGTCAGGAGAATCAGCATAAGAAACTAGAACTGGACAATCGTCACCACGAGTTCCACTTGCTTCCATAAAGCCTTGATAATACATATAATATTTTCCTTTCCATTCTAAAATATCAGCTGTGGTAACGGATCTCCAGCCCAATTGTGGTTTTGGAGGACGCGGAATAGCGACACCTTGTTCGTCCCATGTAAAACCGTCTTTGCTGGTGGCATACCATATTTCTGCTAAATCCCAGTCGGCAGAGGGAATCGTATCATTACTTTTTTGAGCACCTTGTGGTGGTGTAGGCGTATGGCGATAGGTGTACCACACATAGTATTTGCCATTAGCAAAAATAATTTTAGATGGGTCACGACGTGAAATTGTTCCATCATGATTGTGATAATCAAAACCTTTTAGTTTGGTGTACTTAAATTGTGAAAAGAGTTCATTATCTTCAGGTCTGGGTGCAGCATATTTTGTATAAATACGTTCCATGGCAGCGCTCATTTCACGTTTGGGTTTCTCTTTTGGTAAAATAAATGGAAAGCCTCCTTGTTTTTGAGATTGAGAATTTACATTATGATTGCTTGCCATTAAGAGCATACCTCCTAAAGCAATCTTTGTAATTATTTTTTTCATTGTAAAAGTATTATTTATTATTTTTTGTAACCATTTGATACAGGAACGAGATCCCATACGCTATTCTTAGTAGCGGGTATAAATTTTAGTTTTTCAAGAGCTACTTCAATTCCTACTTGATTGTCTTTTTTAACTAATCTAGTTTTTCTTTCGTTCCCTCCTGGCGCTATTTGAAAAGCCTGTTTGTTTTCACCATCCAATTCGTGTAAATAAAAATGTGGCTTTAAGGATTTATTCAAATATGCATTTTTTTGTTCTATAAAAACGGGTTTCAAATTAGGGTTAGTCAACTCTCCCAAGGTGTAGCCTTTTTCTATTTCAAGGTATTGTTTTGTTTTTAGGTTTAAAAAAGTATAGGAGTAAGGATATTTAAAACTAATTTTCCATAAATCACTTTGATCGTTTTTTGTATTTGAGGTCAAAATAACTTTTGAATCGTTTTTTTGTGCTACGAGATACTCACCACTATATTTATTTTTTATTTGATAAACCAATTCTGTATTAAGTAACGATTTAGGTTTTTCATCGACTAGTTTTTTCTGGATTTTAGCAGTTGCAAAACCTTCAATTAGATTGGTATTATCTCCTTTAAGCATAGTATAGGAAAGAATCCCTACTTCTGGATTATCTAAACCTTTGTTGTTTCGAATAGTTAGCTGTTCAATAGGTAATGGAAAAGGAAGTTCATCTCCTGTTCTTTGATAATTAAAATCAAAGGTTTTATCATTTGGATTACTCGCGCTAGCCTGAGATAAATCATTGTTTTCAAACTTCAAATTAGTAGGTCCGTTAGACCAAAAAATCCAGAAATATTTTCCTTTAAAAATATTATTCACAATTGAAATATCATAGCTAGGCTGCCCTTCTCTATCAATAAAAAAACACCTTGAAGGACTGATAAACTCAAATGTATTATTCGCAACATAAATAGCATTCGAATATTCTTCAATATGAATCATATCCACATCTTTTCGATATCCTAAAAAATGATTATTGGTAATCCTAGCGTTTTTGCATTTTGAAAAAGCGACACCTTGACCGTCAAAAAAACAGCTATCAATCACCATCCCTTTTTGGTCCCAGATTTCAGCATATTCATCATTCCCTGCATCGGCAGATATGCCACGTACATTATAATTCACTTTATCTTTATTAGGTACAAACGTGCATTTTTTAAAAACGGCTTTGGCAGAAGTACTAATAGGATCTTTTCTATTGGTATTAAAACCGCCATTAGAATAATTTAAAAAAGAGACTTGCTCGAAAGTCACCTCTGCTCCATTTTCTGCATACACCTGTGAGCCTCCCCCATCATAAACCACATTTTTGATATGATTATTTACATAAAAACCCAGATTCTTTCCAGTACCATAGCTAGGATGCGCAAAACGAGTAAACACATAAGCGGAACTTCCATCGGATTGCAGTCTTAGGTTTTCAAGCCCCATATCATCCGTTGTGATTCGGACTGCTTTTAAATTTTTAAAAGTGGTCACTACCTCATAAGCGCCAATGGTATGTGGCTGTTTTACTTTTGGGGCTATACCACATAAAACAATCCCTTTGTCAATTGTAAATGATTTCCCTTCGAAATCATATGTTTTACTTTTAAAATAGATAACATCTCCTTTAGTCGCATGATGAATCGCTTCAGTAATATTCTTTACTAAAATGTTCCCTGAGGCAGCACCATATTGAGCATCAAAATCAATGGTGTTACTGGCCTTATGTTGAATAGAAAACAATAAGGAAAAAATTAGAAAAAAACGGAATTTCAAAAAAAGCTGTTTCATGTTTTTTTAATGTTAATACAATTTACCAATCTTTATTTGTAGAGTAAAATTGCGACATTAAACTCTCGAATATCCTTCAATTATTTTGAGTCGTTACTACAAATATTGGTTGCAAGATTTAAAATAAAGCTATAATTTACTTCGTTTCCACAACGATTTGTGTACTTTTTAATGATTTTGAATGAGCAGTTAAGGTAATTTTACCCGCTTTTTTAGATGATTTTACAATCGCCAAACACATTCCATTAAACGCTTTTCTTTGGTTGCCTTGAAAAGATTCCAAACTGATTTGGTTTCCGTTATCGACACCTATAATCGAACCTTCTCCTTTTACATCAAAAGTTACCAAATTATCAGCCATTGGACAAAAATTCCCGTCTTTATCAAGAATTTTTACTGTAACATAAGCCAAATCTTGTCCGTCAGCATCAATTTTACTTCTGTCAACAGAAAGGCTGATTTTAGCTGGTTTGCCCGCTGTAGTGATGACTTCTTCATTGACAGCTTTACCATTTTTGTATCCTACTACTTTTAAAGTACCTGGCTCATAAGGAACAGTCCATGACAATCGGTATTTGGATTGAAAGGTTTTTGGTTCGTAACGAATAAAATCAACTTTAATTTCAGTCAAATCTTTGCCTTTTACTTTTCGCCCTAGTGATTTTCCATTCAAAAATAATTCGGCTTCATCCACATTCGTATAACAATAAACTGGAATTTCTTTTCCTTCCATTCCTTTCCAATTCCAATGTGGCAAAAGGTGAATCATCGGTTTTGTTGTCCAATGACTTTGGTACAAAAAGAAACGGTCTTTAGGGAAACCACACAAATCAACCGCTCCAAAATAGGAACTCTTAGAAGGCCAATGTCCGTTCCAGTAACCATTAGTCGAATTGTCTTTCCCTCCGTAAGGTGTTGGTTCTCCTAAATAATCAAATCCTGTCCAAATAAACTCTCCCATAACGTTTGGATTCAGTTCTTGAAAATGAAATTCAATATCTGGAGGATAAGCCCAAGATGGCCCTATTATATCATAACTTGTAACATGTAATGAAGGATGTGTATCGTATTTCTCTATCGGCAAATGATACACGCCACGGCTACTAGTGCAACTAGAAGTTTCAGAACCATAAAAGGGTAATTCTGGATAATTAGTTCGAATTTCTTTATAGTTACTAGGTTTGTAATTGACCCCAGCAATATCCACTTGCTGTGCAAAATTGTTGTCATAAGGATTCGAATAATTATTCATTCCCATAGTGGTTGGTCGCGTTCTATCGACTTCTTTGCAATAATCATTAAGCATTTTAGCCACTCTCCAACCGTTCTTTTTATCTCCTTGTTCTAAAATTTCGTTTCCAGTACTCCACATGATAATCGATGGATGGTTTCGGTCTCTATACAACATGTCTTTGATGTCTCTTTCCGCCCATTGGTCAAAAAAAACATTATAGCCATTAGGTACTTTAGCCATCTTCCAAACATCGAATGATTCGTCCAAAACTAACAAACCTAATTCATCACACAAATCCAAAAACTCTCTTGAAGGTGGATTATGACTGGTACGAATAGCATTAGTCCCCATATCCTTCATGATTTGCAATTTGCGTTCATCGGCTCTCTTGTACACCGCCGAACCTAAAGCACCATTATCATGATGCAAACACACACCATTGAAACGAACTTTTTCATTATTCAAGAAAAAACCATCTTTTGTAAAAGCAATAGAACGCAAACCAAAACGTGTTTTATAGCTATCTACTACTTTTCCGTTTTCAGAAATTGTAGTGACAGCATGGTATAAATGAGGATTTTTAGTATCCCAACGCTTTGGATTTTTTATCACAGTGTATAAAGCTGAAATCGCTTTGGAATTAGCAGCAATTTTCAAATCTTCATCAACCGTAGCCACTGATTTTCCATCAGGTGCAAAATATTCTTGTTTTACCTTTACGAGAACTTCCTTATTTGTTTTATTTTCAACGGTGGTTTCATTTTGAATCGTCGCTTTTTCTTTTGTTACCGTGGGAGTCGTAATATAAGTCCCCCACTGTTTCACATGAATTGGCTCATCAATTTTCAACCATACCGAACGGTAAATCCCTGCCCCTGGATACCAACGAGAAGACAAATCTTGAGGTTTTAATCGGACAGCAATGATATTATCTGAACCATCGTATTTTAAAAATGTACTGATATCAAATTCAAACCCAATATATCCATTCGGACGATTGCCAACTAATTGTCCGTTAACCCAAACATAGGCATCATACATGGCACCTTCAAACTCAATACGCACTACTTTCCCTTTCGCGTTTTTGTCCATTTTGAATGCCTTACGATACCAGCCTGTTCCGTGAAAAGGTAAACCGCCACAACGTGCATTGTATTTTTCATCAAAAGGACCTTCGATAGCCCAATCGTGAGGTAAATTCAGATTGCGCCATTTAGAATCATTGAAATTGACTTGCTCGGCACCTTTGGCTTCGGCATTAAAAAATTTCCATGAATCGTTAAAGTTCAAATCTTGTGCTTGAACCGAAGTCCAACAACAAAGTAGTGCCATTATACAGACAGAAAAAAAGGATTGTTTCATCTTGAATTGCTTCAAATAAATTTATGTTGTTTAAATAGAAACAAATCTAATTCAAATACCCACCTTAGGTATTTACAAATGTTTTTATTTGTATCAGATATGAGTTTTTCTTCGAAAAACCACTGTATTTACACTGTTTTATCACCTATACCAAACAGCCTAAAATGTTTCGTTTTCAATAAATCCCTATATAAAAAAAAGCTCAATCACTTAACGACTGAGCCTTTTACCCCTTTTAAACTTCCATTATTAAATTCAAATTTTAAGTTGCAATTAAATCCGAAATATTAATTGGTCCCAAATTATTTTCAACTACTACTAATCAAAATCTTCTCTAAATTCAACTGCCGTTTTTAAATCTTTGATTCTAATATAATCAACCCTTCCACTTCCTTTTGATAAATTTACGATACCTACAATGGCTCCTGTGGGTTGTTGGTAATTTCCTTGGCCTATTATTTCTCCATTGAGAAAAATCAGAACATTTTTATTTTTTACTGTAATTTTTAAAGTATTCCAAGTATCAAGTGTCATTTTAAATTTAGACATATTTTCTGTTGCACCGTCTTTAAGAAAGTCGCCAAACTTTAGGGATGCAAATTGCGAACATCCCTCCTCCATTAAGTTCAGATAATGTGTATTACTTTGACAAACTAGCCTGATAATAAAATCATAACAAGTGATTCCGCCCAAAGACTTTCCGCTTTTAAAACGGGTTTCCAATTCAAAATTATCACCGTCAATTTTAAATTCTTTAAACAGTCTATGCATCAAGTAATAGACTTTAGTCGTATTAAAACCTTTAGTTGATAAATACTGAGGCGAAAAATATAAATTCCCATCTGATTTTTGCAATTGTGGTATTTCTGTATCTAACCAAAATTTTCCCAGTTTAGATTCGGGTACAAAATAGCTGTTCCAATTTTTTGATTCGACCAAAACTTTTCTTTTGCATAAGGTATCCCGTCCGTTTTTTAATTTGATATAATAAAACCCAGGTATTTGATAGGTGAAATTGATAGTAGAATCGGCTTTAGGCAATTTAACAATTTGTTTTCCTAAGTAAGGATGCTCAAAATTAAAATCAACATACAAACTATCTGAATTCACTTTGCTTAAATCGTAATGAATGGGTACAGTAAAAGGAACTTGTCCTACTGAATCTTTCATAACAAACTGATAACTACTTTTAGTTATAGTATGATTCCCAAACCAATAAAAACCCGCAACAGAAAAAATCCCAACCAAAATCACTATTAAATAAAAATTAAAATTAATTTTCTTCTTTCTATCTTTAGTAGTTATCTTTTTTTCATCTGGAACCGAATGCAGTGTATTCTTTTTTTGGTCTGCTACAAAATCATCCCAATTGGAATATCCTAAAAAAATAGACAAGGCATCTTTTGTTGCTTGTTGCGGATTGTATTGGTCTTTATATTTAATTTTTCCAAAAAGCCTTTTCAAAGTGTGCGGACTTATGGATATAGAAGCGCTTTCGGATATCATTTTGGTTAACTTGATATAGTCGGATTCTTTCCATAAAGAAGCGTCTTCCCAATTTAGCTTTTTTTCAATTTCTGATAGTACAATTTTTAGGCATTCCTTATCTGACATAGTAGTATGCAAAATTTTGTATAAGTTTTGCATAGCAAATTAAAGGTTATATTTTGATTACACAACTTAAATTTACCTAGCAGATTAATTTCACTAGCATTTTAATTATTATTTACACTAACCTTTTTATTTTATAAAAAACTATTCTCAATTATGATTAAAAAAACACCTTTCCTACTTATTAGTTTAATCACTTTTAGTCTTTGTTTTCATTTAAATGCACAAGAAAAAATAAGTGCTTCATATAAACGTTTTAGAGAAAGTAAAATACGTTTTGACAAATACAACGAATTCAATACTCAGTTTAAATTTACTCCCGTAAAAGGCATCGGGTATGAAAAAGGGGTTACACGCAGGGATCCTTCAAGTATAATTAAAGCCGATGGATTATATTATGTATGGTACACCAAACCTCAAGCCAAGACGGAATTGGTTGGTCCGCAAAAAGCTGGAGCTGACACTAGAGCTTTTCATTGGGATTTATGTGATATTTGGTATGCTACCTCCAAGGATGGCTATGAATGGGAAGAACAAGGCATCGCAGTACATCGTGGCCCCGAAGGAGCCTACGACCACCGTTCCGTTTTTACGGCTGATATTTTAGTAGCCAATGGAAAATATTATTTGGCCTACCAAGCGGCTGGAAGTCTAAAACAAGCGCGTTGGGCAGGAAGTTATGTAACAGCAGGTGATTTTAATAAAAATGTAATCGGAATGTCATGGGCCGATTCTCCTAATGGACCATGGCATCGCTTGGATAACCCAATCTTGAAAGTAGGTTCAGAAACCGCTTGGGATGGCGAAGTAGTACACGACCCTACTTTTGTCGCTCGAGAAGGAAAATATTTTATGTATTACAAAAGTGCTGGTCGAGTACCATGGAAACCCAATATTTCAAAGGGAGAATTCACCAAAGAATTCGCCGATATGCCCAATGCTATTATTGGAGTTGCTATTGCCAATAAACCCGAAGGTCCTTATATTAAATCAGCTTACAACCCCGTATTAATAGGTGGACACGAATGCATCGTTTGGCCTTATAGAAAAGGAGTTTGCGCCTTTTTGAGCGAAGGTCCAGAAGCTAATAGCATACAGTTTTCGGAAGATGGCATCAACTTTTATCCAGTAAAACATGGTTTAGAAAAACCCGAGGCCGGAGGCGTGTATCGTGAAGGTGGTTTTACGGATACCGACACCCTACCTGGACCAGGAATTACTTGGGGATTATCTCATGTTTTGGGTGAATGGAATTATTTGCGCCGTTTTGACTGTGATTTGAGTTTGCAAAAAGGAGACAGCATCAACAAAGAATATCAAAAAGTATTGGATTACAAAAAACGAAAAGATTACAGTTACGAAAAATAAAACAGAATGGATATTAGCAATTTTAAAGATAAAGTCGCTGTTATAACAGGAGGTTCAGGAATATTATGTTCCGAAATGGCTCTTCACTTAGCAAAATTAGGTTGCAAAGTGGCGGTTATAGGACGCTCCATGGATCAACTTGAAAAAATATCCCATCAAATTCATTCAAACGGTGGGACTTCAATAGCAATTGTGGCAGATGTTTTAAAAAAAGAGGATTTAATAAAGGCGCATCAAATAGTAAATAAAAAATTAGGTTCTTGTGATATTCTAATAAATGGCGTAGGAGGAAATCATCCTGATGCGACCACTTCCACATCAAAATTCGATTTCAGTCTCAATGATGGACGTGGATTTTTTGATTTAGATGATACAGCAGTTGGAAACGTACTTCATTTAAATTTTATGGGCAGTTTTATTCCCTCACAAATTTTCGGAAAAGACATGTTGGACAAAAAAGGTTGTAGCATTATCAATATTTCATCAATGAGCGCCTATTCACCCATGACCAAAGTCTTCGCCTATAGTGCTGCAAAAGCGGGTATTTCTAATTTTACCCAATGGATGGCTGTTTATTTTGCTGAAACTGGAATTAGAGTAAATGCTATTGCTCCCGGATTTTTTTTAACCGCACAAAACAAAACATTGTTGACCAATCCCGATGGCAGTTTAACAGAAAGAGGAAACACTATTCTAAGCCAAACTCCTATGAAACGCTTTGGTAAACCCGAGGATTTACTCAGTACCGTAGAGTGGTTGTGTTCTGAACAATCTTCGTTTGTTACGGGAGTAGTAATACCTGTAGATGGTGGTTTTAATGCTTTTAGTGGTGTTTAACATAATAAATTATTTAAAATGCTTCAAAAAACATGGCGCTGGTTTGGTCCAAAAGACACTGTCACTCTAAAAGAAATTAAACAATTTGGTGTAGAAGGCATTGTTACTGCTCTACACCATATTCCAAATGGAGAAATTTGGACAATGGAAGAAATTTTAAAAACAAAATCGGAAATAGAATCCTATGGCATGCAGTGGTCTGTAGTGGAAAGCTTACCCGTTTCAGAAGGGATAAAAACCGCTAACTATGATCGAGAACGACTAATACAGCATTACAAAATTTCGTTAGAAAACCTAGGTAAATGCGGAATCAATACCGTTTGTTATAACTTTATGCCTGTATTGGATTGGGTTCGAACAGATATTCATTACAAATTTGCTGATGGTGCGGAAACTATGTATTTTAATTATCCCACTTTTGCAGCTTTTGATATCTATATTTTAAAAAGACCTCGGGCGGCAAATGACTATCCTGCTGAAATTATTAAAAAAGCAGAAAACATCATTAACTCATTAAGTCCAGAAGACCAAGAAAAAATTGCGCATTCCATTATTGTCTTAACCCAAGGATTTATTGATGGAGCCGTATCATCTGATGCTGCTAATTATAAAGAATTGTTTTTATCGTTTTTAGATAATTATAAAAATATTAATGCCGCACAACTGCGTAAAAATTTGACTTCCTTTTTAAATGACATCATGCCGACTGCTGATTCTTATGGTATAAAAATGTGTATCCATCCTGATGATCCTCCTTTTTCTGTCTTAGGTCTACCCAGAATTGTCAGCACTCAGGAAGATGTAGAATGGATTTTGAAACAATACGATTCTATCAACAATGGTATTACTTTTTGTTCTGGTTCCCTAGCTGTTAGAAAAGAAAATAATTTTAAAAATATCGTAAAATCAATTGCAGATAGAATTCATTTTGTGCATTTACGCTCTACACAACGGGAAGATAATTATAGTTTTTATGAAGCACATCATTTAGAAGGATGTGTCGATATGTATTCCTTAATAAAAGATTTATTACTAGAACAACAACGACGAAAAAAAGAAGGCCGATTGGATTTTAAAATTCCTTTTAGACCCGATCATGGGATTAAAATTGGAGATGATTTTAATCGAAAGTCAAATCCTGGCTATCCTTTGATTGGTCGACTAAAAGGCTTATCGGAACTTTCGGGAATGATGACCGCAATCGAAAGAAGCTTAAAAGAAAATTGAAAATTAATTTTTAAATAAAAATGGTATGGAACCATTAAATAACGACTTATCACAAATGAAAGCAAAAAAGCTATTCACTCTTTTTATTTTACACGCTTTTCTAACTTTACAAGCTCAAATTCCTTTTGTTAAAGAACGAAACCATATTAATCTAACTGAATGGCTTTTCGCAAAAGGAGTTCATTATAATGCCCAAAAAATCAATTTCAACACCTCCGATTGGCAAAAAGTAAGCGTACCTCACACCTACTCCATGGATGCTATAAATGGCATGGGCTATTATCAAGGGGAAGCTTGGTATCGTACCCAAGTTAGCATTCCGGAAGCGATGGTAAACGAACGCGTTTTTATCCGTTTTGAAGCCGTAGGCAAAGAAGCTCAGGTGTATGTCAATGAAAAAAATATTGGGGAACACAAAGGAGGTTATGCCGCTTTTTGTTATGAAATAACCGATTTTATAACTCAAAACACACCAGTAAACATAGCAGTCAAAGTTAGTAATGCTCCTAATTTCAAAATGATTCCTGTTGATGATAACCTATTCAATCATTATGGCGGAATGTATCGTCCTGTTCAAATTTTTTCTACACCCAAAACGAACATTTCTCCCACTTTTTATGCTTCATCTGGCGTTTTTGTAGCTCAAAAAGAAATAAAAAAAGAAGCCGCCACGATCGAAATTCGTACCCATTTATCAACCCAATCGGCAACCAATTCAAAAATCAAATATAAAATAGTCGATGCCAAAAATCAAATAGTTGCACAAAAAGAGCAAGTACTTCCTCCTTTCAAAAAAGACAGCCTAGTTGCTACCCTTTTCGAAATCAAAAATCCTATTTTATGGAACGGTCGAAAAAATCCGCATTTATATACTGTCCAAATTAGCCTTGAAGCTAATAACAAAACAGACCAAATTCATCAAACGTTTGGACTGAAAACTTTTGAAGTTACCGCCGAAAAAGGAACCCAATTAAACCATCAAGATTACCGCTTATATGGTGTTGCGATGCACCAAGAATGGAAACAAACAGGCCCCGCACTATCTGCTGAACAACACCATAAAGATATGGCTATCATCGATGAAATTGGCGCTACTGCTCTACGCCTTTCACATTATCAGCATGCTGACTTAACCTACCAACTCGCTGATGAAAAAGGAATTTTGGTTTGGACGGAAATTCCTTTTGTACATGATTATAGTGGTCGTGAACAAGAAAATGCCAAAATGCAATTGACGGAATTAATTCTACAAAATTACAACCATCCTTCGATTTTTACTTGGGGACTTTGGAATGAGGTTCGGGCCTACAACAGTAAATCAGAGGCTTGTGTCCAATTAACCGAAGAATTAAACAAACTAGCCCATCAACTCGACCCTACTCGTCCCACAGCTTCTGCAAGCGATCGAGGAATCGAAGGTTTCATGGAAAACATAACTAACCTACAAGCTTGGAATAAATACTATGGTTGGTATTATGGCAAATACGAAGATTTAGGAAAATGGCTAGATGAGTCCCATTCAAAATATCCTACTATTCCATTAGGTATAAGTGAATATGGCGCTGGTGGCAATATAGCAAACCAAAATAATAGTATTCAAGACAAACCTTTTGGACAAAATTTCCCAGAAATGGACCAAAGCCTGTGTCATGAAATCAGTTGGAAAATCATCAAAGACCGCCCTTTTGTATGGGGTTCTTTTGTGTGGAATATTTTCGATTTCTCAGTAGCGGGTTGGAATCGCGGTGGTATGACTAATCTAAACCACAAAGGCTTAGTAACCTATGATCGTACTACAAAAAAAGATGCCTTTTATTTTTACAAAACCAATTGGTCAAAAGAAGCGGTTCTATACATTGCTGAAAGAAGAAATACCATTCGAAAAGAAACAGAGACAACCGTTAAAGTTTATACCAATCAACCCACAGCAACCCTTTGGTTAAATGGCAAAAAAATAGCCACTCAAAAACTAACATCGGATATTAAAATCATCGAATTCAAAAAAATAAAACTAGCTAAGGGTAATAATCATATTGAAATAAAAGCTGGAAAATTAACCGATGATGTAAACTGGATTTTGGATTAAAAGAATACAAAACTAAATTTACACACTCATACTTTTTTTCCAATGAAATAGAATAATAAACCAAAGAATTAAATTAAACCTGTAGTTCGACTGTAGACTACCATAAAATGTTAGACACTTTTTTGAGGAAAGTTCAGTGAATTACTACCTATTTAAATTAAAATAATTCCTATATCACAGTATGTTAATGGAATTGAGATAACTAAACATAATTACAAATGATTAGTAACCTATGTTAAAACTATTATTTTTAATACAAATCCGCTATTAAAGTAGGAGACAAAGTTAAGTTTAAAAAAAGGCTCCGATTATAAAAACCGAAGCCTAAACTTTTCAACTTACACACTTTTTGGGACAGTGTCACTTCTGGAATAACACTTTACTTCAACTATTTGCTCTTCTTTGCCTAAGTTATATTACAAACCTCTTACGGTTAACTCATATCTCTTTCACAATAATTGACATAATTTGCCACCTCTGTTTACGTCCAACTAATTGGACTTTGCTGTCTAATGTCTGCTAACCCACTGAGAAGCCTAATATTATGTTTCTGTTCGTTAAATGACAGTTTCCTTTAGATTCTTCACGCCCCGCTATGCTATTAATTAACGATTCCCATTGGCAGGCTCGTTCGTAATTACCCCCTATAGATATAGGGTATGCGTAGTAAACATAAAAAAAGACTTTAGATTAAAATTCTAAAGACTTTTTTCCAAAACAGTTCAAGTTTCGATGGGTATTTTATTTTTTAAATTCAATTTTAAAGACATAAGCCGACTCACAAGGTTTGTTTCCTTGGACATCAATAACCAATCCTTCCGCCGTTTGTTTCCAGTTTATTTTATTTGGTCCACTAACAAACTGAACTGATTTTACTGCTCTTTTTTCATATGGATTATTTAATGCCAATGATTTGATGGTATAATTTCCTTTTTCAGACCAAGCTAAGGCGGTAGCGTACAACACATCTCCTTTGGCTGTAAAACGGATATCCTCGGCTACAGCATCTTTGTTTTCTTTTTCAGTATGATTTCCTTTACTCACTTTGGTAGGGCCTTCACCATAAATTTTCCAAGGGCGTGTATCAAAGATTGCTTGACCATTAATTTTAATCCACTTCCCCATATCTTTTAAAATAGACTGAGCTTCAGCAGGAATAGTTCCGTCAGCTTTAGGCCCAACGTTCAATAGCAAACAACCGTTTTTACTGACAATATCAATCAATTCGTCTAGTAAGTAATCCGAAGTTTTGTATTCCTCGGTAGTGACATAACCCCAGGAAATTTTACCAATTGAAGTATCCGTTTGCCATGGATACTTATTGATACCGTCCATGCGACCACGCTCTAAATCAAGCACAATTAAGTCTTCAGGAAACGATTCGTACTTCATGTTTTTATCTTGAAAAACCACTTCTTTTTTCCATTCGACACCTTTGTTATAGTAGTATGCTAAAATTTTCTTGTGTACCGATTTGAATCCTTCATCATCTAATCCATAATCAAACCATAATAAATCAGGTTTATAGTTATCGATAATATCCGTTGTACGATTCCACCATAAATCAAGGTATTCTTGTGTGGGTTTTTCCCCTTCTTTTACTGGTTTTCCGTATAAATCAAAATATTGTGGGTCATTAGTATCCCAACTTGGATCATCACGTTTGTAGTATAAACGATTGTAAGCAAAGTGAGAAGAAACTCCAAACTTTATATCTTGTTTGTGACATGCATCCGAAAGCATTTTCATTACATCTTTCTTTGGTCCTGTTTGCACCACATTCCATCTTGTAAACTTAGAATTATACATCGCATATCCATCATGGTGCTCGGCAACTGGAACTACATAACGCGCTCCTGCTTCTTTGAAAAGCGTAATCCACTCATTGGCATCAAAATTCTCAGCTTTAAATTGAGGAATAAAATCTTTATAACCAAATTGAGATGGCTCTCCGTAATGTTCTCTATGATAGGTATAAGGTTTTGTTCCACCCTTACTCCATTTTTGGTCATAAATGCCTTTTGGATATTTTTCACTACTATAAGCAGGTACAGCATACGGTCCCCAATGCAAAAAGATTCCAAATTTAGCATCTCTAAACCATTCGGCAACTTTATAATTTGCTCTAATGGATTCCCAGTCAGGTTTAAAAACTTCCTTTTTAGCTTGCGAGAATAGGTTAATCGTTACACAAAAAAGTACTAAGGTGATATTTATTTTTTTCTTCATCTTACTTTCAATTCTTACTATATTTTGAGTTTATCTTTTTTAGCTCATTTTGATCAACCAAAAATATTTCAATCCATTTATTAAAAGCTTTTCAAATGTATTTATCCCCACCACAAATGGTTTTTACAATCAATATTTACTCATAAATACATTTTCAAATCTCGTATGTCTTTTTATTGGAAAAAGAAATATAGGTGGGCAAATAATAAGATTTGATTAAAAAGTACCACATTTGGTTTTTTAAGTAGCACTCTAGTGCATGCGTTTTTCTTCCCCTATAGAACTCATTATATTTAAACTTTAAATTCCTATTATATAGTACCTAAAACCAACTATAAAATATTACTAATCTCTATTATTATGAAAACAAAAATCATCCTACTACTTACTATGGCTTTTTTAACAAATGCCTACTCCCAAGATTTAACTATACCTCCCAAAAAATATGCTGATTCTATTACGTTAGAAAAAGCACCTAAAAGACTCAATAATACGTTTCCGCTTTCAGACCAAAAAAACAGTTCAAAATGGGTATTGCTAAAAGAGTATTCAGACGAATTTGATTCGAATAATTTGAACGAAACTAAATGGTTTCCTAATAACCCTAAATGGAAAGGCCGTCAGCCCACGTATTTTCACCCTTCAAATATCAGTTTAAACAAAGGTGAATTAGTGATTAAGGTGAACCAACATGGAGATGAAAAATTACCCGAGGGTTTTACACACTCAACAGGATTTATTAAAAGCAAAAAACAATTTTTATACGGTTATTTTGAAGCTGAATGCAAATTGATGGATGCTCCTTGGGTATCAGGTTTTTGGATGACCAATGTAAGCAAAGACTGGTGGACAGAAATTGATATTTGCGAAAATGCCCCAGGAGTACTGCAAAACCGTCATGATTTGAATTCGAATATTCACGTTTTTAAATCACCCGAAAATCAAGGCAATGTAAAAGCTCATTTTTCCAGAACCGAAAAATATTATTTCCCAAAAGAATTACAAGCTGATTATCATGTTTGGGGATTAGAATGGACGCCTGAATACATTCGGTTTTACATTGACGGCATCTTGTTTAGAGAAGCTAAAAATACGCATTGGCACCAGCCACTAGAAATTAATTTCAATTGTGAATCCAACAAATGGTTTGGCGCCTTACCTGATGACAACCGCTTAAATGGAGAAATGCGTGTGAAATATTTTAGAGCTTGGCAGAAAAAATAACAATTGTAGAAAATATCTCCATACTTTATAAATCAAAAAGGTTATTCTGAAAAACCATTAGGATGTTTTTCCAGAATAACCTTTATAGCTACAAAGCTGTTCAATCACTATAACTAAACTACTATGAACTGAAAGCCCGTAGATTTGGTTGTCAGATTAAAAAGATTAGCACCGATTAATCCTTTAAATCTTTATAATCTGTGGCTAAAATTTTTAGAAGCTAAAGCGAAATGCACTAAAGTTCATAGTTTTAACTCTTTTTTGTGACCAATAATTGAGCTTATTTATTTTCTAATTTCCAAGTTCTTACCCAGTCCACTTTCATTGTATTGATTGAATTATCCCCTAAATCAGATTTGGATGCAAGACCACCTAGCCAACTAGCATCGGCTGTCCATAGGTCAAAAATGATCTCTAATTCTCTTGTAAACTCACGATTGATATAGGTTTGTCCTGAACGGTCTTGTCCTACCACTACCTTACCCGCTGGCTCACCATCAAGATAAAATTGAATGTTTTTAGAATCTTTCCACCAAACCCCGAAAGTGTGGTAGTTTTCGTTCCACTTTACTCCTTTAAGCGGATTCACACTTGATAAATTGTTTTGATGAAAATTATCCTCATTTCTTATTTCAATTGGCGTTTTATTTGAATCCGCATGAAAATATTGCGAGTTCATTTGCAATGGAAAATTAGGTTGACAACCACAAGAAGGCTTTGAGTTGTTTTCAATAATATCAATCTCATCTCTATTTGTGGAGTTTCCGTTATTTAGCCAATAAGTATTGTAGGCCGAAATATGTGCTGCTTTAATTCTCGCCTCAGTGTACATAGGGTAACTAATCTTAGTCTTAGAGTGTATCCTAGCCGACTGAAACCAGCGCCCTTCCGGATTACTTTCATTCAACGTAGCTTTTATCCATAAATTTCCATCAGCAACTCCTGAGTTCGTATTAGAGGTTGACATAAAAACAGGAACACCGTAATTCCAAGTCGATTTAAACCATTTATTAGCATCCCAACTGTTAAATTCATCCGATAAGTTTTCTTGTTTCACCCATTTTTTCCCCTCAGGTGTGGTATTTTGTAAGGATACAAAAGAAGGTAAATTAGGATCGATATTGTTAAAATCTGAAGCGACTAATACAAAATTTACTGTAATTTGAACAGTTGCAGTGGCTTTGTCGCCATCTTTGTCAGTTATGGTATAGGTAAAACTATCGGATCCATGAAAATTGGTTTTAGGCAGGTATTCAAAAACCCCGTCTCTAATTTCAGTCACCGTACCATTTGTGGCATTTGACAATAATTTAAAATTATCACCACTACCACCATCATTACCTATGTTATCATTGGAAGAAACCGTCACTTGGTTAGCCACTCCTGAACTACTATTTCTATTTACTGTTAAATTATCGTCTTGGGCTGTAGGTTTGCTATTTACAGTTGCAGGTTCTTCATTAGGAGAACTACTACAACTGAATAAAATAACCATTGTTATAAAAAGAGTACTAATTTGATGTTTGATTTTTATAAATTGTTTTGTTTGCATAGTTTTTAAAATTAATTCTTTTGAAAAGAGATTATAGCTATTCGCAAATATATTTTTTAGAATAATAACCTAATGATTTTATTACTAGACAATAACTGAACACGGGTTTATTTTTTTGTTTTTATCACTAACTGACTCGTAAATAATGTCATTCATAAATAGTAAAAATCTTTAAGAAAGTTCAAATTAGCAAATCTGTAATTTGTCACTGAAACATTCCAAAACAATCTATTTTCCTTAAATTAACTAAGGCTCCTATTGTAAATCGAAGCCCTATCTTAATCACTATAACATTTAATGAAATCTGTTGTTAATTTTTCCAATAGTTTTCAAACTCAACCATTTTTTCTTTACCTAGTAATTTATTTACTCTTGCAAAATGTGCTTGGTTTATTGCTTTAACTTTTTCTTTCTCTTCATCAGCAGATAAACCTTGAGATTTAACCTCTTTTACTTTTTCATTTTTTTCTTTAACAAAAGTTCGTAATTGACTGGCTTGACTTTCTTCTAATTTTAATTCTTTTATAGCTCCTTCAATATTTTTTACTTCTTGTGCAGTAACATTGAATGTCAACATTACTAAAAACGCTGATACAATTAATTTTTTCATTATAATATTCATTTATTGGTTATCACACAAATATAGAAAACACAAGGCTTCACAATAAAATGTCTGTTACATTAAAGACATTTATTATATAAACGGAATCATTTATTGCAATAGGTATCGCAATTTTAAGATAATTCACCTGTTATTTGTAATCTTTTCAACTACTCTAATTTGTAATTATCCTTATAAAATAGTTCCAAGTAAAAGCTTCAAGTCAATTTTCAGTAAAAAAATATTCTTTGTCGCTTTACAATTTGGTTGCTTTTTCTGTTGCTCTGATTTGGTTATAGGTTTCAAAAAGACTAGCTACTTTGGATTGGTATTTTGGATTGTCAATCAGGTTTTCGTTTTCCTTCTCTTCTAGATTGTCGTTCAAATTGTAAAGCGCAAAAGGTTTTCTGATTTGGTCACTTTTATCTTTTTTGTCAAAAGCAATTATTAATTTCCATCCGTCTTGGGTTATGATGGCTTCTTTTGAAGTTCCAGATTGTGAAATGATATACGGATGCACAGGCGATTTACTTTTCCCTAATAAAATAGGCAATAAATTAGCGGAATCTATAGCCTGACCTTCAGGTATTTTTTGATTGGTTACTGCGGCAAGTGTGCCCAAAATATCCAATCCTACAATAGGAGTATCAGATATGGATTCGGCTTTGATTTGTCCCGGCCATGAAACGATAAAGGGTACACGATGTCCACCTTCATAAGGTTGGTTTTTTCCTCCGCGATAAATATCACTTGATTTATGTCCAGATTGACCCGTTTCCTTAATTTGTAATCCTCCATTATCCGAAGTAAAAATGAAGATAGTATTGTCATACTCCCCTTTTTTCTTTAAAGCCGCTATCAACATTTCAATTTGCACATCTAGCTCTTTAATCATGTCCATATGAGCGGAAGGAGTTGAACCTGCAATTTTTTTGCCGTTCAATTCCTTTGAAGGCGAATGAGGCAAATGTACCGCTAGCGAACAGTAATACATAAAAAATGGACTTTTTTTATCTGTTTTTTCAATAAAATTAACCGCTTTGTTTACTAAAAGGGGCCCCATATTGTGTGGATCCCAAGCAGTGTCTCCTAGACCTTCCTCTTTGTCGAGCGTAACGCCAATTTTCGTCATGTTTTCTTGCGAAATAAATCCGATTTTTGAATTACTTTCCAGAGGCATCCATTTTTCATTTTCATAAACGGCATAGGGCACGTTTTGAATTCCAGATGGAAACATCAAACTGTAGTCAAATCCGTTTTGTTTAGGACCATTACCCGCAATTTGGCGAATATCAACATCCATTTCAATTTTCTGACGTGAACCTTGGTAAATTTTGTTCGGGTTATCCTTTTCGTAAAAATCGGATCCAAATCCCCATTTCCCAAAGAAAGCCGTACTGTAGCCCGCATTTTTCATCAACTTCCCTAAGGTCAATTGATCTGGTTTGATAGGCGAAGGCTGATAAGAACCCCAAACACCCCAAGGCGCATAACTGCGGTAACAGTTGTTCCCCGTCATAATGGCATAACGTGATGGAGCACACAAAGCGGCCGGTGCATGTGCATCTGTAAAAATCATTCCTTCTCGCGCTAATTGATCTAAGGCAGGTGTTTCCAGTATAATTTTATCCGAGTGTAATTTGCGATAATACGACAAATCTCCTGTTCCTATATCATCGGCGAGAACAACAATTACATTCGGTTTTTTTTGAGCTGTGGCACTTAAAGCTAGTGCTAGACTAAGTGCTAAAAGGATGTTTTTTTTCATTTCTTTAATTTAAATTCTATTTTCTTCAAGAGAGTGTAAGGATTGCTCCAATTTCTCAAACCTGCCTATCGAAAGACAGGTCTTTATACTTATTGATAATTTCTGTTCTTTTTTCGCTTATTTTATAATTGCCTTAGCCCATCCACTTCCTTTGAGCGCACACCACAAGATGGATTCATCCTCTGGGTCTGGTTTTAAGTCGGTAATGGTATCGGGTTGTCCTAAATTTTTATTGATTTTGGTCCACGTTTTTCCAGCATCCTTTGAGAGATAAGCTCCTGGATTGACATTAGTAGCGCCTTTGGCTTCGTTTTGAGCCGCTACTACCACAGTAATCAAATTGGAATTTAATGGCGAAGTTTCGGTTTGCCATACATAAGGCATATCGAATATTTTTTCCCAACTTTTTCCATTGTTTTTGCTTCTCCACACGCCACCTTCGTCAAAAGTACCCATTTTAGTTCCACAAGAAATGTAAATATCCTTGGTCTTTTTATCTACAAAAACGTTGTTTACTGATTTAATTGCCGACGGAATAGCTACGGCCTCCCAATTACTCGCGCCATTGGTTGTTCTATACAAACCACCCAAAACTCCTTTTTTACCTTGATTTGAAGCAGCATATAAAACCGAAGGATTTTCAGGATCCATCGCAATTCGGTTCACACTAGCGCCTTCAGGTAAACCCGTATTACTCAAGTTCCAAGTTAATCCTCCATCGCTACTTTTCATCACACCTAAAATATTAAACTCGTCCGACAATTTACTATCACTAACCTCCGAAATGGCATTGGCAATAACCGTAAAATAGATATTTTTGGGATTCTTATAATCGATACTTAGAGAATATTGAAAAATATGCTCCGAAGAAGTGTTCCCCGTCCAAGGCAAAGGAACAGAAAGGTCTTCCCATGTTTTTCCGCCATCAGTACTGCGTCTGAAAGCACCGCGATGATCTTGTCTGAACATCAAAATGTAAATTATATTGGGATCCTTAGGATGAACGGCTACTGAAGCAATCGAGGTTGCTCCTTTTTCATTAACCTGACCTTCAATTTGCTTGACCGCAACCGCATTTTTATCTGGATAATCATCTAAACTTGCATTTTCCCATAAACCGTGTTCGCCACTACAAAAGAATTTTCGTCCTTTGATACCTGTGTCCAATAACATAAAACGACCTGGTAAGTTGCTTCCGCCACGACCTACCCAATGCTTGCTACCCGATTTGGTTTCGATATCATCTACTTGTTCCCAAGATTGACCACCGTTATTGGAACGTAAAATTTGTTGTTCGATACAAATAAAAAGTTCGCCTTTGTTATTGATTTGCATAAAACGATTCCCTGAAATTTCAGGACGATGATCAATTTCCGCTTGAAGGTGTGCAAATTTAGTGTTTTCACCTAATGGATTGTTTCGAGATTCCCAATACGCTTTGTCTTTATTAGCAGCCCAATCTTTACCTGTACGCGCGGTAGCTATCCAATTTTTTCCTCCATCGGTAGTTTTCCAAACGTCTCCAGGTCCAAAAGCTTTATCGTGTTTTACATTGTACGAAATGTAAATTTCATCTTTGTTCAAAGGATTTACCACCAAGCGATTAAAGGTAGTAAACATTTCAGTTGGTAAATTAGGATATTGCTCCTTGATGCTATTCTCTGACTTTCCAAACCAAAAAGCCATCGTTTTCCAATAGCCTCTTATAGCATCATAAGTCGTAATTTTAGTGTAATCCAAAGCTATATTTCCTGAAATAGACGACCAGTTTCTACCGCCATCCGTACTTTTATAAATACCTCCTTTTGTTTTTAGAGTTTTGCCATCGGGTATATAGAACGTTTGTTCGAGTACATAAAGTACAAACTCTTTTGTTTTTGGATTGTAATAGGACGCCATATCACGAGGTAAATTGTTCGGCAAACCTGTAGCGCTGATTTCCCAATTTTCGCCTTGATCCGTACTGCGATACACCCCCGAATTGGTTGCCATGATGATGTTTTTCGAATTGTTTGGATCCACAATAATCCGACCTACATCTAGCGTTTCAGGCAAGCCGTTGGTGATTTTTTTCCAGGTTTTACCTTTGTCGGAGCTTTTTAGAATATTGCCATAAGATGCGTATTTATAAACTACCCCTTTAAGATTATTAAGGCTTCTGTGATTGGCTTTTACGTTCCAAAAATCGCCACTACCCACGTACCAATTGTTGTCATTTGAAGGATCCACAGCCAAGCTCGCATAACGGCCTTTACCGATAAAATCAGGCACTTTATTCCAGTTTTTGCCTGTATTATCCGTTCGATATAAATCTCCTCTCACATCAATGGCTAAACCAAAAGAGGCGGTTTGACGAGAAAATTCAATGGCTTGCACCCGACGCATATCGCTACCATTGCCATCATAATCTTTAATGGTATGCCATGATTTTCCGTTATCCCAAGTACCGTAACTATTGAACATATCGGGTGACATGAACATTACATTGGTATTTGTGGGATGACACCAATATTGTTCGCAATAACCCGCCATTCCTGGTCCAAACTGACGCCACTCCACAGCATCAGTTGAGGTGACTTTTTCAGTTTGTAATTTTTTAAAATATTTTTTGTCTAGTTGCGCGTATCCTTGAAACGAAAAACTAGCCAAAAAGAGAAGGATTATTGTATTTTTCATGGTAAGGGGCATTCTCTTGGGTTTACATCAAGATTGCAACAGCGTTCATTTAACAGGTTTTTATTTATTGTGTTTTAAAATCAAATATAGGTGAAGTAGAACGATTGTTTTTAGCATCAATGGTTACCACTTTCCAATAATAAATTGTTTTAGGCGCTACATTTAGATTTGTAATTTGTTTATTGATTGTTGTAGTATGTAAAAGAGTTGGAGGATTTGTAGTTCCAAAATAGACCTCATACTTTGAGATATCGTTATCAATATCAGTTGTATTCCATTGTAGCGTTACAGAATTTGATGAAACAGTACTGCCCATTAGTGGACTTACAACATCTGCGGGAAAAGGGGCATAATTACTAATCCCTTCCCCTGCATTGTAAAATTTCCAAGTTTCAGAGCTAGCTGTTGAAGTAGTAGTATTTGATTTTGAAATTACTTTCCAAGAATAAGGTACACCTCTTACTAAAGTAAATGTCACCGTAGGAGTACCTACTTCTTTCTCAGTTACAACTTTGGTATTCAAATTAGTCACCACAACAGTGTATTTATCGGTATGGTTTGAAGCTTTCCACTGGAAATCCACCTTGTTCTCTGTAGTTGAAACAAGGGTTCCTGTATTGCATTCCGTATCTTTCAAAGGGGATGTTAATAGAGCAGCAACTGGACTAGGACTCGTTTCAGCTGTGTCCTTACTACAACTTATAGATAGGAAAAGCATTGATAACATAATGATTTTTAACAAATGGTTCATTGCTTTATAATTTTTAATTGTTCGGTTTTGGCTGAATAGTTAATCGTAAAAAAGTAAATTCCCTCGGATAAATTGGTCATTGGAATTACAATGCTATTTTCTGTAGCTTGAAATGACTTTTCGATAATACGCTGAGCTGATAATGAAACTAAACTATACGAAATTGGCTTACCTATAAAATCACCTTCTATTTTTAACTCGTTTGTTACTGGATTGGTAAAATAAATTTGACTCGTGGAAACTAAAATTTTATCCTCGTAAATACCTTGACAATCCGCTTCGGTTTTTACTTTCAAATCGTTAAGGCCTTCTTTTAATGTTAAGGTAATTTGAGATTGGTTTGTTTTATAACTTTCGCCATTTAAATCAATTTTATAGGAATCAGAACCTGAAAGCGTTAAGGTGATTTCGTTGTTAATTGTATTTTTCTTGGTCAAAACCGCTAAGTCACTAGGTTCTGTAATGACAACCGTAAAATATTGTTTATAATTAGCATCGGCAGTTGTAGTGATATAAAGCGTATAAGTTCCAGCAGCTAAATTATCAAATTGGGTACTAGTTGAAAACGTTTTAAATTGCGTTGTACCTTCTAATGTTACAGTGTAATTCAAGTTTTCCTTGGCAGTAATAAGGATACTTCCATTGTTACTATTTCTACAGCTTTCCCCTATTGTTTGAATTTTAAAATTATCATTTGGTAATACAAAATAAGCACATCCGGCACTGTTTACTTTAGTCCCTACAGGTGTATTAGGACACAAATCAAGCGCATCTTCTATTCCGTCATTGTCTGCATCGTTTATACAATCTTCTCCTGGTACACCGTAGCATCCCATTCCTGTAGGGCCGTATTTAGGATTCCAATTGATACCTGCTACCCAATTATCACCAAATTCATAAGCACCTGCATCTGGACTAGCACCTGCGTAGCCATCGGTAATTCCTGGTATTATTTTTCCTTTGTCAATTGGCGAAGCATTCGCTTTTAATCTAAAATCTCCCAACGTACTGTTTTCAAAAACGGTTGTTGTTACCACCAAATTATTTTGTTTATCCGATTGTGGCTCCCAAGTATCACTACTGCCTAAATTGTTCCAAACATTCACATTCGAAAATGCGGTTCCTTCTTTATGCCAAGCCCCCATGACCGTACTGCCATTCCATAAGGTATTATTAAAAATATTGATGTCTTTTCCGTTCCAGTTAATTTGAATACTTGACCATTCAGTATTCCATACCACATTGTGGTGTACTGAAAAACTTTCGGCATCATTGTCAAGGTAAATTCCAGCTGCCTTATATTTTGTGCCAGTTGAAGCAGCATCATGAAACCAGTTATGATGAATTTCAGTTCCTAATTGTTTGCCCACGGTATAAAACAAACCACAATCGTCAGCAATAAGATTACTTTTAGAAACATCGTTATAAGCAAATTCACAATATTGACCAAAATATTGAATCGCATCACGTCCTCCATTAAAAATCGAATTGTTTTTGAAGGTATTGTAGTTGCCTCCTCTAGCCATCAGTGGCGCATCATAAGACCCCAAATAGTTAAAATCATGGATGCGAGTGTTAGTCACTTTGTTATAAGTACCTGCAATTTGAATCCCTGAAGCGGCACCAAAACCAATATCGCATTTATCAACCAAATTATTTGTTCCTTCAATAAAAACGGCAGGTTTATTAGCCGAAAATCCTGAAAAAACACCTAAGGTATGATTGCAATACAAAGCCGTTACTCTATAGAGTGTATTATTTGTAGTAGTGGTTCCTTTTATCTCGATTCGTCCGCCAAAGACCGCTAGATTTTTAATTTCGATGTATTTTTTACCATTTAAATTTACCGTCAAATTACGGCGTTTCATTTTCACCACACCATCTGTAGGAACTACTCCCGCAGGAAATTGCAAAAACAGTTCCTTAGTTGTTTCATTAAAATACCATTCATTTTGATAATCCAAAGCACCTTTGACTCCTTCAAGATAAAAGTCCCCTAAATCTGCTGGGGCATGTGCCGTTCTAATCCAAGTGGGATTTTTATTAAGTTCAAAATTGACTCTACCCGATGAGCTACTGGTAATGGTTTCTTTCCAAGCCAACCAACCCGAACCTGCTTTGTCTCCATAAAAATAAAGTGTACCTCCTGTCCAATCAATAGCTGGTATTTGATTCGAAAGTAAATACGCACCCGTAGCTACATCACTCCCGCTTCCCCCTGTATTTCTAAGGGTATTGAGTGCAAATGGATTTTTATCTGTTTTGTTAGGCCAGCGAGCTAAATCACAAGCAGTTGCTCCGTTCATTACAAAATTATCCTGACCCAGTGATGCAAATGGTATCGTTGTTTTATAGACATTTCCACTATCTAAAGTCCAACCCGAAAGCGCCTCCATCGCACTGATAATCACTTTATCGCCAGGATAGGACTGAAACACAATGGGATTTCCCGCTGTTCCAGAATTGGTTGGCGTTAGCGTTTCCTCATAAGTTCCCTGTTTTATATAAACTACATCACCCGCAACAGCCACAGTAGCTGCTTTAGAAATAGTCAAATACGGACTTGCCTCAGTTCCTGCATTAGAATCATTGCCGTTTTTAGCAACATAGATATTTTTAGCTGATGTAGTCATTACCAAAAATAAATAGAAGACGGTTATCGTTTTTTTTAAAGTAAAATTCATCTCAATAGCATTTGTTTATAATTTGGTTTATTGTTAGTTTAAATGGTAAACAAATTTAAATCAAGAGCTAATGATATATTTGAACAAATGATTTAGAGAATAACACGAATGGTTTTTATTAAAAAGAGAAGAGGCTGTCCGAAAAAAGGCAGCCTCTTCATAAGAATTAAAATTCTGAATATTATAAGGTAATTGCAATCGTATAAGCAAAATCTCCTGGTTTAGAAGATGGCATTTTTACTTGTAATCCTTTGTCTGTTTGATTCCATTGGATTTTTTCTTTGCTACCCAATACACTAATTTTTTTGATTTTTAAATCTTTAGCATACGGATTGTTTTTTGCCAATGTTTCAATATTTACATTTCCATCCGCTGGCCAGTCTAGGACAATGGCGTATAATTTGTTTCCTTTTTGTGTAAAACGAATGTCTTTGGAGGATAATCCTTTATTGTTCCCTTCAGAATGGTGTCCTTTTTTAACTTCTGTTGGTCCTTCTCCAAAAGTTTTCCAGTAGTGAGTGTCATATACTGCTTCACCATTCATTTCTAACCAACTTCCTATTTGAAGTAAAATATCCTTTTGATCTTGTGGAATTGTTCCGTCTGATTTAGGTCCTACATTCAATAATAAACAACCGTTTTTACTGATGATATCTACTAAATCATCTACAATTTCATTAGCTGTTTTTGACTGCCAATTCGAAACATAACTCCAAGAGTTTTTTCCAATAGAAGTATCCGTTTGCCAAGGTAATTTTCGAATACCAGGTAACTTCCCTCTTTCTAAATCATAGATTACTGTTCCTTCTGGAAAGGCTTCATGACTAAAGTTTTTATCTTGTAAAACTACTTCTTTCCCCCATTCAATTCCTTTGTTGTAATAGTAGGCCGCTAATTTTGGTCTTTGGTCAGCAAAATCTGGAATATCTAGCATAAAATCAAACCATAAAATATCCGGTTGGTACACATCGATAATTTCTTTGGTACGTCTCCACCAAAGGTCTTTGAATTCCGCCGATGTAGGTTCGTTGATATTTTTCCCTTTTTTAGAGTACAAATCAGAAAACTGAGGGTCAGTGGTGTCAAATTTGTCTTTCTTATTATAATACGACCAGTTGAAAGCAAAGTGAGAAGAACATCCCATAATCATTCCTTTTTCTCTACCCGCTTTAAATAACTCACCTAAAATATCTCTTTTAGGTCCCATGTCAACGGCATTCCATCTGGTAACAGTCGATTTGTACATCGCAAATCCGTCATGATGTTCCGCAACAGGAATCACATATTTGGCTCCTGATTTTTTGAATAAATCAATCCATTCGTTAGCATTGAATTTTTCTCCTTTGAACATTGGGATAAAATCTTTGTAACCAAACTTTTTTAAGTCTCCATACTTCTCAATATGATGTAAGTATTCTTTAGAAGGGCCTTTAGTTTCGGGGTTTAATTGAGCCGAAAACTTAATGGAATCCATATACATATTACGTGGATACCATTCTGAACCAAATTCAGGTACAGAGTATGCCCCCCAGTGAATAAAGATTCCAAATTTAGTTTTGTTAAACCATGCTGGATCTTTGTAATTTGCCTTTATGGACTCCCAATTGGCTTCAAATTTTGGTTTCCCTGATACAGCTATTGACGTCTTAGCACTATTTTGTGATTTGCATGACAAAAATAGTAACGAACATACAAATGGAATCAATACGTTTGATTTTTTCAATTTCATTGTATAATGTATTAATGATGTTATTTTACTTGACAAAATTCGGTAGAACTGTTTTTTTAGAGGGCTACGTATGTCTAAAATGGTATCTTAAATGATTATTGTCTAGTTTTTGTCAGTTTTTTTTAGTGATTAATCTTGAAATCAGGATAGCATCTGCTTTATTTGCCCACGGAGAAATTTGTTTTTCTTTACCCGTTACTGCTTCCTCAGGAGTGAATTCCCCAGTAATAACATTCATCCACTGTAAAGTTCTCGCTCCATGCTCTGGTTTCAAATGCCAAGTATTGATTCCGAAATTTTCTTTGTTTACATATAATAAAGTAGTTCCGTCATCATCCGTTAGGCAATAACCACTACCATTTTTATTAGGAGTTGGTTTTAGTTTGGTAAAATCAACGGTGGTGAATAATTTTTGCATGTGCTTGAAAAAATCAAAATGAGGTTTGATAAAATCAGCTGGTTGTTCAAACGGATTGTAAATAATCGCATTCCAAGACGCTCCTTGCCAATAATAGGTAGTGTAAACACCCGCAAAAAGGCACATATAATTGCGACGCAAACAATGTTCGGCATTGACATAATCACCTGTAAAAACCACATAAGGTGATTCTTCATAACCTCCGTGTTCGATATTAAAAACTGGTTTTTTGAATTTGTTTTTGGCTTCTAACATTTTGTTATAAATATTATCAGACCAGTCTTGAGTGGAGATAAAATCAACGTTCTCTGGATATTTGGTACAAAATTTAAAATCATGAACAGATAACAAACGATGAAATTGATCCGCTTTGCGAGCTCTTTCGATTCGGTCGTTGATGTATTTTTCATCGGCTCTGCCATAAAACAAGGCTTCTTTGGAAATATCCCAAACAATATTTGGAAAGGCTTGGTAACGTTTGATTACATAATCAAAATACATATTATCAGCCTCTGTATTCATATCAGGCCAAGCAACCAGTTTGTTCCAAACATAAATCATCAGGTGAGAGGCGATGCGTTTGTCGTGCATTAAACTAATGGTGCGGTCCAGTTTTTTGAAAAATTCAGGATTTAATGCACTAAAATCTGGTTTTTTATTATTCCCTAAAAAAGGAAAAATATCTTGAGGCGCTCCAAATTCATGTTCAGGATGTAATTTTAGTTTAGGATCTTTTTTCCAACTCACATCATACGAAAACACATTCATCACCACTTGGTTGAATCCATTTTCTTGGATTAAATTCAACAAATGGTCTGATTTAGGCAATCCTTTATCGTTATGATAATCCAAAGCGTACAACCAGTCACACTCAAAAGCTAGTAGAAAATAAGGCGTGCCATCTTCATAAAAAAAGTGTTGTGGTTTTTCTTTTTGAATAACAATAGCGCCATGGTTGTCAGCTTTGTTCTTGGTGATGAAAACTTTTCCTTTTTTATTTGCTAATGCTTTATCGTCGCCAAAAGTTATGTAACTCCATTCTCCTTCAAGCGAACTTGAAAAGCGAATAACCCATTCGTTATTTCCATTAAAAAAACCAGGCACTTGTTGTTTTTGCCCATTTTCATGAGTAAAAACAGCTCCAAATTCTGCCGTAAAGGGTTGTTTTAGCTGTGTTTTTGTAGTGATATTGATATCAATTACCTCCCATTTTGGAACTGAATAGGTTTTATTCTGTTTGAAGTTTTCTTGAGCAATTTGCGCATTAAACTTTAGGGATACTAATAAAAAGGTAGATAATGCTAGTTTTAAAATAGGTTTCATAGGATCCGTAATTATGTTTCATTTTTTGATGTTGGGTCTTCTAGTTTTTTCTTGCGTGAGGGGTTGAAGTGGAGCTCTTTTTTTATCCCTTTTTTTGGGATAAAAAAAAGCGGGAACGGAAAGCCCGACCCGCAGTTTTTACGGAGGGTCACGCCCAAAAACTATTAAATGTTAATCGTTCCAGTGAGCATCAATTACTTTTTGAATGTGCGGAAATTTAGCTCCGTCTTCTTCGTTGAGTTCTTTTCTTTTTGATACGAGTTGTTTTTTCAAATCGGCAATGATATTTTTATAAGCAGGATCGCTATATGCATTGTTCATCTCTTGAGGGTCTTTGCTTAAATCATAAAACTCCCAAGCCGCTGGTGTATCGAAAGTAAAACGATTCCCCCAACTTTTTTTGTTCCAATCGGCATTTGGGTCTTGGGTATCTACCCAATATTTACCATAGAAAAAGATCAGTTTGTATTTTTTTGTTCGAATACCAAAATGTGCTGGGTTTGCATGGGCATGTGCCATATGCATCCAGTATCTGTAATAAGTGGATTGTTGCCATCCTTTTGGTTCTTTTCCTGTTTCTAGTATTTGTTTAAAACTATGTCCTTGCATTTGTTTTGGGGCTTTTCCACCTGCTAACTCAATGATGGTTGGTGCAAAGTCGGTATTGTTGATGATGGCATCCGTACGAAGACCTGCTTTGATTTTCTCTGGAAAACGAACGAAAAATGGCATGCGCATAGACTCTTCATACATCCATCGTTTGTCGATATAATCATGTTCTCCAAGCATAAAGCCTTGGTCACCTGTGTAAATGATTATCGTATTATCATACAAACCTTCTTTTTTCAAAAAAGCGACTAATCGAGCAACATTGTCATCCACTCCTTTTACACAACGCAAATAACGCTTTAAATATTCTTGATAAGTTGCATGCGTATAGTCTCTACCAGACATATCATCACGAATTTTCTTGGCTGGATCAAAATTTGGGTCTGAGTTTTTTACCGAGTTTTTATCCCACAGCATCATCCCTTGACTACGAATAGTATTTCTTTTAGACACTGAGGAACCAATGTCATGAATCAACGCATCGTTTACTCCACGAGTTCCTATGGAGCCATTGTTTTTATTATCATACAAACTAGCAGGTTCGGGAATTTCAACATTCTCTAAATAATCTTTGTAGCGTGGAGCATACTCAAAATTATCATGAGGCGCTTTGTAATGATGAAATAAAACGAAAGGCTTGTTTTTATCTCTTTTGTTTTTTAACCAATTGATAGAAATATCGGTAATGACATCGGTACTATGACCTTGGTATTGTTTGCCTAGTTGTTTGGCTGCATCCGGTTTGGCGTAAGGCATTCCTGTTTCGGTCAAATATGGATCAAAATAAGAACCTTGGCCCCCATGTTGTGTCAAAACATTGTAGTAATCAAAATTAGGTTGTGCTTCCAAATGCCATTTTCCAATAAGTGCCGTTTGATAGCCTAATTTTTTCAATTCGATAGGCAAATATTGTCTTTCCATCGGTAATTCGCCCTCAAGGTCAAGTACTCCATTAGCCTGACTGTATTGGCCTGAAAGGATTGAAGCACGACTAGGAGTACAAATCGAATTATTCACAAAACAATTATCAAAGATGATTCCTTCTTTTGCAATTTTATCTAAGGTGGGTGTAGGATTCAATTTAGCCAAGCGACTGCCGTAAATACCAAATGCCTGTGAGGTATGGTCATCAGACATAATGTAAATAATATTAGGCTTTTGAGTTTTTTTATTGCTTTTTTGAGCCACTAAACTCGTAGATGCAATCAAAGCAAGGGTAAAGGAAGTAATTGTTTTGAAATTCATTATATCTATAATTTTTAATGGAATAAAATTCGGGAAATTATACCATAAGGATTACCACAAATGGTTTTATTAAGGTAATAAAATGATTGTAATCAAAAAAAGCAGTCTATTAAGACTGCTTTTTAGGCTAAACTAGACAATGTTTATTATTGTTTTATAATTTTTGCAATTTTACCATTATCGGTTTTTAAAATGTATGTACCATTATTTAGATCTGAAATATTGATTTCATTTGTGTTTTTAAAGGTTTTCACATTTTTACCTAATAAATCATATACTTCGATCCCATTGATTAGTTCGTTACTATCAAGAGTTAGGTTACCTGTAGTTGGGTTTGGGTACACCCCTACTGCATTTAGTTCAACAGATGGAGTACTTAAAGTAGCACTATTGCTTACATTAATGTTAAATCTCTGAGTTTGTGTAGCTCCTTGGGCACCTGCTGCAAAAATTTGAAGGGTATGTCCCGCTACCTCTTCAGTTGCTGTGTATTGAAATGTAGATGTATTTACATTTGGATCCGATTCTTTAAAGCCATTTAGATACAAAGCATTTTTAAAAACTCCGGGAGTAGATGCTGGTTCATAAAATCTAAATACAATTCTAGCTTGTTGTCCCACTGGTTGTGTATTACTTGGTGCAACAGGTAAATTAGTATACGAAACTCCAATAGTCAACGGTGTATTAGCTGGAAACGTATTTACAGGAACTGTAGAGGCTAGAAAATCATCTACAGTTTTACCATTGATTGTTACGGATAAAGTCTGAGCAAAAGACAATGTCGTTGCCACTAAGGCACTGAATAAAAGTAATTTTTTCATCATATTGATATTTTATTGTTGATAATGGTTTCAAAAGTAGAAGACTATAAGAGTTTAGACTTGTTGGTATGTGTTATAAGATAAAACAGATGTGTTTTATAAAGAAATAAACATACTTTTAATAAAAAAACCAGTGAAATACATTCCACTGGTTTTTAACTAATTTACTCTAAAGCTTCTCAGTCTATTTTACGACGCTTATAAAATACAAACCTCATTATGGTCTAACTTCTTTTTCAACTATATAAATATCATCAATATATACAGTAACATTAGTTGTTCGAGGAGTATTGGCTAATATTCTTATGAATAAAGTAGATAGCGAAACATCTGTAAAGGTTGCGTCTTTTTGTTGTGTTTCCCACACATCTGTTGGACGTGGAGCTCTTACAGTACTAAAAAATTGATTGGTATAACTATTAAAAGCAATTCCTGTTTGAGCAGGAGCTTCTACACCTGTAGCCCCTGATACGATGTACGATTTATATCTAAAAATATAGGTTTTACCAGGTTTTAAAACTACTCCAGGATTTATAGGAGCTGAAATTTCTGCTTTTGCTTTACCTGGTGTTAAAACCAATTTTAAACTAGTAGTACCACTAGCTGCCTTTTCAGTTGTAAAACTGAAGCTACCATCACTTGTTCCTGTAGGCGTAAATGTAGCAGTACCACTTTCAAAACCACCAAATTCATCGCCTATTAAGTTTACATCATGCATTTTAACTGTTTTATCTGTAAATGCTCCTGGAACTCTTTCATCTACCGACTTCAAAGTACTTGTTCCATCATAGGAAACAGTAATAACATCAGGTCTGTAGATTTTATCAACTAATACAAGATCTAAGCTCGTTCCAGTAGAAGCTAGGCTAACTGATTTAATTGGAAATACAATACCATTAACTTTTACAGTAAAATGTGATTTAGGGTCCGTTATGAAAGGCTCAAACTCTCCATTAAAAGGGATGCGAATTGTTTCATTTTCTTGTTCTGCGATTGTTCCAGTTAATTCAAAAGGTTTTGTAGATTGAATCACTCTAAAAGTTGCAGGTATCTGATAAGTGTCACTATCTGCAGGAATATTATTCCCAGATCTATTTACAGTAAAGGTTCCTTTAAAATCACCTAATTTATTAAAGGTAATTGTAGAGACAACTGATGAACCTGTAGCTGTACCAATTTTCCATGAACGAGCTGTAGGTTCTCCTTGAGTAGTTAAATCCGTAAACTCCAATTTATCACCTGCTTCAACCGTAATGACATCTGTAGGATTTTCGTGAGAAACCACTACTCCATTTTGTTTTATTTGCATCAAAGGCACAATAGTATCATATACTTTTACATTAAAAGTAGTATCAATAACCCATTCATTACCTACTCGTTTTGAGCTAAAGGTCTTTTTCACAGGAATCGTAACACCTCCTGAATAGGTGTTTACCACATATCTATAAGCAACGGAATCTTTAAACGTATTATAAAGTCGGACTTTTTGCTCCCCAGGATTAGCAAATAGTACATGGATTGTTTTGTCTGTGGTTTCTGTTGTACCAGGATTAGTTATGTATTTATTATAACTTGTTTCTTTTAACGGTATAGGTCCTTTTAAGAAAAAATTCCCTTCTTCAATTGTCCATTTATGACTCGTTTCACCTTGTGATAAATCAGAAAAAGACATATATTTAAACCTACCTACAACCATTGTTGTTGAATTAAACGCACTAGTGTACCAACCCACATCAGATATGGTATCAGGAGCCTCGTAAGTATCACTAGAACAGCCAGCAAATAAGCCTACTGTTAGTAAACAAAATATTTTGATTAAATTTTTCATTTTATATTTTTTTTAAATTAAACCTTTTAAAATTATAGGCTGTTATTAGAAGCTAATTCTGTATTAGGAAGTGGCCAATAAGAATGAATTGCGGGATTAAAGTTTACGGCGGTATTTCCAAATTCACTGAAGTTAGAGTTAATTGGCGTAGTTGGACTTTCACTCGCATTATGTAAAACAGAAGTCCAACGTGTTACATTTGCTCCTGTGGAACTTTTAAAGGTATAATGAGTAGCATAATATCTTCTAGTAGCTAGTTCTTGGAAACGTGTTTTAGCAATCCCCCAACGTCTCATATCAATAGTTCTTATCGCATGGCCTTCGAATGCTAATTCTAATGGTCTTTCTACATACATTAAGTGATTCATTAAAGTTTGAGCAGTATAAGTGATATCATTATGGTCATTTGAAGGAAATTCACCAGAGCCAATAGGTCCCAATAATTGAACTGCTGAACGTCTTCTTACTTTATTGATGTATAATAAAGCTTCCTCTACTCCTCCATTATTGGTTCCTCCTGCAATTAAAGCTTCGGCATACATTAGATACACATCAGCCAATCGAAGGACTCGATAATTAATACCAGAGCGGTAAAATGAAGATGCTATTAGTTTTTCATTAGAAACAATATCCCAGTTTGAATATTTTCTAAAATAAGCAGTTTCATTAGCATTAAATGGCGTAGCCTCAGCTGCTGTAGAACGTTGATAATAAGGCGTAAATTCGTCATCAACTAGGGCTAATGATTGCGAAGCTCTTAGACTGTACTTTCTTACTTTAGTGGTACCATCAGCTGCTACAGCAACATTTCGTGGGTCAGTAATATCTGGTTTTTCATTTTTATATTCCATAACCAACCAAGATGATGGTAATAAGGATCTAAATCCTCCTACTGTTGCAGGCGTCATTAATGAACCCAATGAATTAGAAACTTGTTGTGCATCATTTACTCCAATTCCGCTTTTAAAATCAACTGAATAATTAATTTCTAAAATAGACTCCGAGTTGTGCTCATCTCTTGTTGTAAAATTACTTCCTATGTCAGCAGTTAAAGTATATCCAAAATCGGTAATTACTTTTTTTAATAATTCGGCAGCTTTGGGATAATTTTTTTCATAAAGATAACTTTGTCCTAACAAAGCCGTCACAGCCCCTGACGTCATTCTTCCTTTGTTTGTTGCAGTCCATGTTTTAGGTAAAAGAGGTAAAGAAAACTCAAAATCCTTTATATAAAAATTTTTAATCGTTTCTGCAGGGCTCAAAGGTTGTTGGAAGTCTTTACCTGCAAGTGGAACGAAATCAAAAAGCGGTACTGAACCATTATTAAAGGAAGTATATAAATAAAAATAAAACAATCCTCTAAGTGCTCTTGCTTCAGCGTTAAACAGTTTCGCATTTGCAATATCAGCTTCTCTAGTTAAGGTTGGGGCTATTCTTTCATAAGCTTTTATTACTTGATTAGCTCTAAAGATTCCAGTGTACAAAGCAGCCCACTTCAGGTTAGGTGCACTTGCTGAATTATTAAAGGTTTGTAAATAATAAACATTATCTGTTGTTGGCCTTCCAAAACCAGGCCATGATATATCACTACGATAAGTTTCTTCTCGAAGTAACATGATATCTTGATCTTTAAACGCATTATAAACTGCTACAAGTCCAAATGATAAATCATTGGCATCTCTCCAAAAAGTATCGGTAGTCGTTTCATTTGGATTTTTTTGATCCAAAAAATCATTGCTACATCCAGCAATTAGTATAGCTAGGGCTAAAATTACCGTTATTTTAGTATTAATTATTTTTTTCATTTTTTCAAAGTTTAAATGTTAAACCATTCTGTAAACTAACTTATAAGTTAAAAATCTAATTGTAAACCTGCTCTTAATTGAGAAGTTATAGGATAATTTCCTCGATCGATTCCTCGAGTACTTAATCCATTATTACCTACTTCGGGGTCAAATCCAGAGTATTTAGTCAACGTAATAATGTTTTGTGCGGCAAGATAGACTCTTAATCTTGATACGGTCAATTTATTCAATAATGACTTCGGAAAATTATAACCAATAGCTATATTTTTTAATCTTGCAAATGTGCCATCTTCTAACCAATAATCGGTATATCCTCTAAAGTTGATATAATCACGTCCTCTATTTGCAGGAATATTAGTGTCAGGATTTTGTGGACTCCAAGCAAATACTAAATCCTTATGAGTTTCATATTTATATCCAGCTGCTTTACTACCATTGATCACTTCAGCACCAAAGGATCCATACCATTGCATTGAAAAATCGAAATTTTTATAATAAGCATTAAAGTTCCAACCTAATTCAAAATCTGGTGTTCCACTTCCTGCGTATTGCCTGTCCGTTCTTGAATCAATTACACCATCGCCTTTGTCTGGAATTCCATCTCCATTTGAATCTACAGTTAGATTATCAACTAATCTTAAATCTCCCAACTTAGCATCAAGCTCAGGAAATTCAGCATTGTAAGCATCTAATTCTGCTTGTGTTTTTATAATTCCATTAGTCTTAATTAAGAAAAACGATCCTGCTTCATGACCTAGTGCAATGGCCGAAACTAAATCTTCATTAGGAACTCCTTGTACCACAACACTATTAGCTAAATAGGAAATAGTTACTCCATCATTCAACCTTGTAATTCTGTTTTGATTTTTAGAATAAGTAAGTGCCGTGTTCCAATTGAAGTTTTTCCCTTTTGATTTATAATTTAAAGCATACTCAATACCAATATTTCTCATGTCTCCAATGTTTTGAACAATAGTCCCATTGTCCCCATTATTTGCTGCTCCACCTGTTGAGTTAGGCAAAAGTACGGGTAAAAGCAAGTCTTTTTTATTGGTTTCATAAAGGTCTGTGGTTAACGTAAGTCTATTCTTCAGAAATGCAAGATCAAATCCAATATTTTTTTGAATAGAGGTTTCCCATTTTACATCTGGATTACCAAAACTTGTTTGTGTTGCCCCATTTACTAACACATTTGACGAACCACCACCTAATACATAATCTTGTTGAAGTGTAATGGTGTTAGCATAAGAATAATCTGCAATTCCTTGATTACCAGTGGTACCATAACTCGCTCTCATTTTAAAGCTATTAGCTATGTCTTTATAAGGCTTCCAAAAGTCCTCATCAGAGATATTCCATCCCATTGATACAGATGGAAAAGTTTGAAATCTGTTAGCACTTCCAAATCTTGATGATCCATCTCGCCTAGCACTTACACTTAACAGGTATTTTCCTTGGTAATTGTATTGCAATCTTGCTAATGCACCAGTCAGTGTGTTAGTCTTGTCATTAGCGCCTGAACTAATTAATCTATCTTCAGAAATTGCACCATCAAGTACAGTAACGTCATTATTAAATAAATCAAACTTTTCAGCTGAAAAAGATTGAAATTTATATTGTTCAGCTGAATACACCCCTAATAAATTGAAATTATGTTTCCCAAATGATTTTTTGTAAGTAATAATGTTTTCAATTGAGTAATTACTAGCACTACTGGTATAGTTATAAACACCTGTACGTATTTGAGAAGGAATAGAATTTCCATCCACATCAAAAAGTTTAAAACTTGGATTAATTCTAATTCTGTTGTTGTTAGTATATCCAATACCTGTTCTTGAGGTTAATTTTAAATTTTTTGTTAATTCAAAATCAATAGTCATATTTCCAGTAAAGTTGGTTCCTTTATTGTTGTCCTTCCTATTGATATATGCATTTAAAGTCGAGGTTGTATTTTGATCTGATATTTGCTGCGTTGCTTCGTCAATTACGGGAGCACCTGGAATCAAATCGGCTTGATAAGGATGATAGGTATAAAGGCTTGTTAATAATTGTCCAGTAGAAAATTGTCTATCATCTACTCTAGCTCCAAATCCTGTGGTTACGGTCCATTTTCCGCTACTTAATTGTGAGTTTGCTCTAATATTAAAACGGTCATAACCCGAGTTGATTACTGAACCTTCTTGATTAAAAAATGTTCCTACTACGCTATAAGTAGCTCCTTTAGCTCCTCCAGAAACATTTAAAGAGTGGTTTTGAATAGGAGCATTTTCAATTAATAACCTTTTAGATAAGTCAGTATTATTAGTAAATTGTGAAACATTTTGCTCTAATGGAGTAAATGAATTATTAAAAGTAGAACCGTTTACGGTTTGTAATTTCATAAAACGGATATACAAATCTTCTTCAAAATTAGCTTTAGGAATTTCAGAGTAGATATTTTGTACTCCATAATAACTATCTAATTTAATTTTCATTTTACCTTCTTTTCCTTTTTTGGTGGTAATTAAAATAACACCTCCAGAACCACGAGTTCCATAAATGGCTGCTGATGCGGCATCTTTTAACACATCAATAGTTTCAATTTCGTTATTACTCAAATTAGGATTCCCATCTTGAGGTATTCCATCTACGATATACAATGGTCCATTAAAACCTGTAATCGAATTAAGTCCTCTAATAGAAATATTAGATTCGGCTCCTGGTTCTCCTGAACTTGCTGTTACATTTACTCCTGTAATTTGCCCTTGTAATGCCTGTCCTAAATCAGAAGTGGAGTTCTTAATCAAATCCTCAGCCTGAATTTGTCCTACTGAGCCTGTTACTTCTTTCTTTTTCTGAGTACCATAACCAATTACGACAACGTCTTTAAGATTAGTTACATCAGAATCCAAGACAACATTAATTTGTTTTTTTCCTGCTACTTTAATTTCTTTTTTTCCATAGCCTAAAAAACTAAAAACTAAGACATCAGTATCTTTAGCTTTTATTTGATAAATACCGTCAAAATTTGTTATAGTTCCTGTTTTAGTTCCTTTTACAAGCACACTTACCCCTGGTAAAGCGCCTCCTTCATCAGATACTTTCCCTGTTATTATTTGTGACGTTTGTGCGTGTGTTACATCAAAACAGGATAATAACAGAAGTGTTATTAAATGAACTTTGAGTTTCCAATTAATTAATAGTTTGAATTTCATAATTTGGTTGTTTAAATTTAGAACACAAAGGTTTCAATAAAGGAATATATAACTTGTAACATATGTTTTTATCATTGCAACATATGGATAAAATGTTAATGAATGTTAATGAATGTTAATGAATGTTAATGAATGTTAATGAATGTTAATGAATGTTAATGAATGTTAAGATTCTGAAGGTTATTTACAAATTGCATCATAATATATTTTTTTTCTAATTACTGAGTTATTATTTTACTATTAGTTAATTGTATCATTTTATGTTAAAAAAAAAAGAGCTCGATATAATATCGAGCTCTTTATAAATTAATTAAAACTATATAATTAAGGTCTTACTTCTTTTTCAACAATTTTTAAATCATCAATAAATAAAGTTACATTTGTTGATTTATTGTTATCTAACAAACGTAAATATAATCCAGTTAAAGTTTGAGCTGGAATTTCACCTGTAACAGTAAACCATTGTCCTTTTGGTTTATCGGCTAAATTCACAAAAATTTGTGTCCATGCAGGGATGTAAAATAACCCCATACTTTTCCCAACAATATCAGATTCTGGTGTAATGAACATTTTCCAAGTAACCACATAATTGGCTCCTGTTTTATTAACAATAGCTGGAAAATTAGTTCCTCCTGCGGGTAATGTAGAAACTGATGATTCTTTAAGACCTGTTGTTAATGATAATTTTGCACTGTAATTTCCAGCAAAAGGTTTTTCAGTAGATATTACAGCAGGTGCATCACTTGATGAATATTTTTTCCAAGCAACACCACCATCTTCAAATCCTGCAAGACCTGGAGTACCTAGTAAATTAACATCGTGCATTGCTACTTTAATATCAGAAAAAGGCTGTAATACTCGGTCGTCTGTTGATTTTAATGTGGTTCCACTATATGAAATCGTAATCACATCAGGACGATATATTTTTTGAGTGAGTTTAAGATCTAAAATCGTTTTATCCGTAGCATTCAAAGTAACTGACCCTATGGCAGCTGTTGAACCATTTAACTTTACTGTAAAACTTGCTTTCGGATCTGAGAAAGCTGCAAATTCTCCTGCAAAAGGAATCTGAATCGTTTCATTTTCCAATTCTTTAATAGTACCTGAAAGTACAAATGGTTTAGTTGAAGCAATAACTTTTATGGGACGACTAATCACTACCGTCTTTGAAGCAGTTGGAATGTCTTGACCTGAACGGGTTACATTTAAACTAGCTGTAAAAACACCTAACTTTTTAAATATAATCTCAGCTTCAGCGCTAGTGCTAGTTGCCACTACAGTTACTGGAGCAGTCACAGTTCTGATTGACCACGTACGTCCTGATGGCTCTCCTTGGGTAGTTAAATCAGAAAAATGCAACTTATCCCCTGCTTCTACATAAATAGTATCTTTATTATTAAGATTAAGCGTTATATCATTTTGCTTCACTTTAAATTGAGGGTGAATGGTATCATATACTTTAACCATAAATGTCGTATCAATTACCCATCTGTTTGGAGCTATTTTGACAGAACCCTTAAAATAATTTACTCCATTGGTGTTTCCTCTAAAAGTTACAGAGTCTTTGAACACATTGTAAAGTCTTACCTTACTCCATCCCGCTTTATTGAATTGTAAGATGACCGTTAAATCCTTTGTAATCGTATCTCCTTTATTGATAACAGTATAATTTGTATCACTTGTTTTAATCGGGCCTTTAAGAAAATTAACGTCTTTTTCAATTATCCAGCTATGCTCTATCGTTCCTTGCGATAAATCAGTAAAAGACATAAATTTGTTTAAGGCAACATTGAGTGTATTTACTGTTCCAGCACTATTATAAAAACCAACATCACTTAAAGAGTTTGGTGCTTCGTATTCAGTTTGACATCCAAAGAAGATACCAGATAATACTAGTCCCATTATGATTAATTTATTTTTCATCTTATTTATATTTTTAATTCTAGTTTGTTTTAATACTACACCTAGAAAATTAATTAATAACATTTTCGTACAATCTAGGATTGGTTATAATCTCACCATTTGGTAGAGGAAAATAAGCATGTGCAGCTTCATTATAATTTTTGGCTGCCTCTTGAAATTCGTTCCATGCCGGATTGGCTAATGGGTCAGTTGGGGCAACTTCAGTTACAATTGATTGCCATCTTGTTACATTGTTACCAGTAATTTCATCTTTTACAACATAATGTTGTGCATAATACCTACGAGCAGCTAATTCTTGAAAACGTTGTTTTTTTATCCCCCATCTTCTCAAGTCAACATTTCTTTCACAACCGTAACCCTCAGCAGATAATTCCAATGGATATTCTTTATATCTTAAATGTTTTCTTAAAGTTTCAACAGTATAAGTTATATTGTCATGGTCATTAGTAGGGAATTCTCCTGTACCTACGAGTCCTAATAATTGTAAGCCCGAACGTCTTCTTACTTTGTTTATTTGAACTAATGCCTCATCTACTTGCCCCATTTCAATCAAACATTCCGCATATTGCAAATGTATTCCTGCTAAACGAATTAACCTTTCATTTATTCCTGAACGGACTCTCCCTGGTGAAAGAATATTTTCACCTCTTGTGATATCCCAATTAGTATGTTTTCTCCAAAAACAAGTCATATTAACATTAAAATTGGCAGCTTGACCCGTTTCTGCTCTTAGATAGTAAGGCATATCAATATCATCAACTAGAGCCACAGACCAAGAAGTTCTTAAACTGAATTTTCTTAAACGTTTGTTACCAGTTGTTTTATCAATTGTATAATTACGTTCATCCTGGGTGTCCATAGGGTCATTACGGTATTCTTTAATCAACCAGTTGGCAGCAACCGCACCAAAATAAGTTCCTGAAACCCCTGTAAATTGTAATTGTAATCCGGCAGTACTCGCAACATCTCTCCAGTCATAATTATTATAATTATCAGTATAACCTGTTGCATATGAAATTTCAAGGATAGATTCATCGTTCAATTCATCCATGGTTGTAAAGTTACTTCCAATATTAGGCATTAACTTATATCCGTAGTTCTCAATAACTCTCTTAAAATAAGGAGCCGCTTCTACAAAATTATTTTCATATAAATAAGTTTGACCAATCAAAGCCTCTGCAGCTCCTGCCGTTACTCTACCTTTTTCTTTTCCTGGCCATGTAGGAGGTAAATTTTTAGCTGCAAATTGTAAATCTGCTAAAAAGAAATTTTTAACTGTTTCGGCTGTTTCAAGGGGTTTGTAAAAATCGGTTTCATTAACTGGTACATTTTCAAAAATAGGCAATTTTCCTTCGTTAAATGAATGATATAGATTAAAGTAATGAAAACCTCTTAAAAAACGGGCTTGCGCTACTATTTTGTTAGCCAATTCTATATCCGCAGCTACCGTTAAAGTAGGAATAATTCTTTCAGCAGCTAGAATCACTTGATTGGCTCTAAAAATGGTCGTATAATTAGCAGCCCATTTATTATTAATAGGTGTTTCTGCATTAGTAAAAATTTGCAAATAATAAGGATTTGTGTTACTAGGTCTCTGAAATCCATTTGCCCAAGCTAAATCCGTACGAGCTAACTCTTGAATAAGTGCATGATTTTGAGAAGAAGAAAAAGCTTTATAAACTGCTGTCAAGCCTGTTTGCAAATCTTTAGTATCTCTCCAAAAATTATCGGTTGAAATCAAATTTGGATTGGTCTCTGTCAACCAGTCTTTTTGGCAACTTGTTACTGTTAGGACTATTGCCAAAACAACTAAAAGTTTGGGATATATATATTTTTTCATTGTTTTTTTATTTTTTTAAGTTGGTTCGTTTACTTTATTAAAATTCTAACTGCATACCAGCTGTAATTTTGGAACTTTGAGGTACTGTTCCTTTGTCTATTCCACGAGTACTTAAACCATTATTACCTACCTCTGGGTCATACCCTGTGTAATTTGTCAATCTTAAAGGATTTTGAGCTGTTACAAAAAAACGTAATTTAGATAAGGTTAATTTATCAATTACTTTCTTAGGTACCGTATAACCTAATGATATGTTACGAAGTCTTACAAAAGTTCCGTCCTCTAACCAATAATCTGACCATCCTCTGTAATTATTATGTAATGCACCTCTATCAGCTGGTACATTTGATGTTTGATTTTGGGGACTCCACTGGTAAATTAAATCTTTGTTATTCGATTCTTTATATCCTAATGCTTTTCCACCGTTAATGACTTCAGCACCAAAAGATCCATACCATTGCATTGAGAAATCAAAGTTTTTATATTCTGCTGAATAATTTAATCCTAATTCAAAATCAGGAGTTCCACTACCCGCAAATCGACGGTCATCATTCGTGATTTTGCCATCACCATCAGCATCTACGTATCTCAAATCTCCTAATTTTGCCGTAGGATCTATTTTTTGATATTCTAGTAATTCAGCTTCGTTTTGAATTACACCATCCGTTTTCATTAAGAAATAAGCACCTGCAATATACCCCTCTGCTAATGCTGATACCTTGTCTTGATCATTACTGTGTCCAGAAACCGTACTATCATCAAAATATAATAATTTGTTGGTTCCACTCATTTTAGTAACGGTATTGGTGTTTTTAGTAAAGTTTACATTCAAGTTGTGTTTGAATTTCTTACCCGTACGATAATTTAAGGAATATTCGATACCTGTATTCCTCATATCTCCTACATTTAAAACTACATCAGATCCAGATCCACCTCCAGCAGAAGGAGGTAGTAAAACAGGGAATAGCATATCTCTCTTTTCCGTTACATAAAAGTCAGAAGTCAAGGTTAATTTGTTATTAAAAAAACCAAAATCAAAACCTAAGTTAGTCGATACAGAAGTTTCCCATTTTACATTTTTGTTTGCGAATGAAGTTTGGGTTGCCCCTTGAATATAATTTTGGTCAGTTGCTCCTGATCCCAAAACATAATCATTGTTTAAAACAATACCTGCACTATATGAATAATCACCAACACCTGAGTTCCCTGTTGTACCTCTACTCATTCTAGTTTTGAAAGTAGATACCGTACTTTTAAATGGTTTCCAAAAATCTTCGTCAGAAACATTCCATCCTAAAGAAGCCGAAGGGAACCATTCATAGTGTTGTTCGTTAAATTTAGAAGATCCGTCACGACGAGCGCTTAAACTCATCAGGTATTTCCCTTTATAATTGTATTGTAGTCTTCCTAAGGTACCTATGAATTTAGTAACTCTATTTTGCGTCCATTGATTGTTTCCTGAACCCGCATTAGCTAATCCATTAGCACCATTTAAAACCGTGATATCATTATCAACAATATCAAATTTTTCTGCAAAAAATTCACTGTATTGGTAGCGCTCCGCTGAATACACTGCAGTCAAGCCTAAATTGTGTTTACCAAAAGTTTTGTTATAATTTAAAATATGCTCTAAAGTTCGCTTAGTAGCTCTAGAACTTGAGTTTCTCACTTTTGATTGTTGACTTGGTACTAAATCCCCTTTATTATCATAAGCAATAAAAGAAGGATTAATGGTGTATCTTGTTGAGTTATCATAACTTACAGCCCCGCGCGCTGTATATTTAAAGTTTTTAGTAAAACTATATTCAGCACTAATGTTACCATCAAAATAGTCTCTAAAAGCTTTGTCCGATGTTTGTAATTTATACCCCAAATAAGACAGACGAGTGGCTTCAGAATTATCGCCACCAGTATCCTCAATTGAAGTTTGATCAGCAGTTACTTGTACTCCATAAGGGTTATATCTTATAGCATCTAGTATCAATCCCCATGGTGAGTACTGTGTGTATTCGTTTCTGGCCGACATACCCGTAGCAATTTTCCACTTTCCTTTATTGTACTGCGTATTGGCTCTTACATTGTAACGCTCATAATTAGATTTAATTAAAGAACCTTCTTGACCAAAAAAACCTCCATTTATGTTATACGACAAACCGTCTTTTCCTCCTGAGATACTCAGGTTATGACTTTGGATAGGCGCTAAGTCATTTTCAATCACATCGTAAAAATTACTATTGTTCGTTAATTGTGTTGGATTAGCTTGAATAGTAGTCCATGAATTTCCAAAAACAGTACCACTTTGATTGTACTTATTTAAAAATTGGATATATAATTTTTCCTCAACAGTTGGCACAGGAATGTGTCTGAAATTTTTTTGAACACCATAATAGCTATCCATTCTAATTTTCATAACACCAGCTTGTGGTTTTTTGGTTGTAATCAAGATTACCCCTGCTGAACCACGTGTACCATATATTGCTGCCGAAGCACCGTCTTTTAGAACATCAATGGTTTCAATTTCATTCATACTGATATTCGGATTGTTGTCGTAAGGAATTCCATCCACAACATAAAGTGGTCTGTTATTTCCTAATACCGACGATAACCCTCGTATTTGTACATTCGCTTCAGCACCCGGATCCCCTGAACTAGCTGTTACATTTACACCAGCAATCAATCCTTGAAGTGCCGAACCTAAGTCGGCCGTAGCTGATTTAGCCACATCCTCTTCTTTAACACGACTTACAGCTCCTGTAACTTCTTTCTTTTTCTGAACACCATACCCTACAATTACCACTTCATCTAATGAGGATACCTTAGATTTTAATATAATGTTAATGGTGTTCCTATTGGCTATTTTAGTTTCCATATTTTCATAACCTAAATAAGAGAACACCAACACATCTGTGGGTTTTGCCTTGATGGTATAATTACCATCAAAATCAGTAATAGTTCCTGTTGTAGTTCCTTTAACAAGGACACTAACACCTGGTAGTGCCCCTTGATTGTCGAGTACTTTTCCTTTTACAACATTGTTTTGTGCGTGAATCAACCCATAGCCAAAAAATAGTAATAAAGTCATTACAATAGTTTTTAGCTTCGAATCAATGAGAAGTTTTAAATTCATAATTTAGTTTGGTTTTTAGATTTAATTAACAAATATCAGGCTTTTTTACCTAGGGGTGTATAACATATGTTTTAAATCCTAAAACAAATGTTAGACACGAAATAATTCATTTGTAAATATAACATTTATATTTAAACTTAATGTGGTATTATTCTTAAAAGCTATCAATTCATTCGTTTTCAACTTGAAAAAAACTAGACTAAAACTATTAACACTAACAATACAAAGGCTTTAGTCGAAAAAAAAGCAACTATAAATTTAACTTTAAAACACCAATAATTTTATAAAAAAAAGATTTGTCTAGTTTTTATCTAGTTAATGTATCCGCTAGAAGATTAGAACTTAACAAACATAGAAAACAAAAAAAGGCCATCTTTACAGATAGCCATTTGCATATTTTAACATTTAAAATGTTAAATTAATTGAAAAACTTTTTCTAAAGGAATCCATTTTTCTCCTTCTTTTGCCCATGGTAATTCTTGTTGGTAATTCCACATTAAGTTTTCCCATTCTTGTACTTTAGGATTAGTAGCATCCATCTCCGCTTTCTTAGCTGGATTAAAAGTTCCATCTACTTCCATAATCATAAACATACGATTTCCAGTAAGGTAAATTTGCATGTCTACAATTCCAGCTTCTTTAATACTTTTAGTTATTTCTGGCCATGCTTTACCCTCGGCATGGTATGCTTTATACTCCGCTATTAATTTAGAATCGTCTTTCAAATCACATGAAAAACAATGACGTGTTATTCCCATTTTTTTTATTTTTTTGATTGTTGAAAAGTAGAATAACCATAAAATGCAACCACTGATAAACAGATTAAAGGCAAGATAAAGGAGAAATTAACCTCAGGAATGAATCCTAAAATTTTCACATCAGAAAACCCAGGTCCTCCCCAGTCTAAAATACTTCCTTGTAATACTGGCATCAAAGCACCACCAACGATAGCCATCACCAAACCAGCCGAACCAATTTTAGCTTCTTCTCCCATGTTTTTTAAAGCAATACCATAAATAGTAGGGAACATAATAGACATAAATACCGAAATAGCAACCAATGAAATTAATCCTGGCGTCCCTTGTAAAAGGATGGCTCCTGCACAACAAACCACTCCACCAATACCAAAAAACATTAAAATTTTAGAAGGATTAACGGTTTTCATTAAGGCAGTACCAATCCATCTTCCTATTAAGAAAACAATCATTGCAGCCACATTAAAATAAGTAGCAGTCAATTCCAGTCCGAAAGTTTGGTTAATGTTATCTACATACTGGAAAATAAATGTCCAACACATAATTTGTGCCCCAACATAAAAAGCTTGCGCTACCACACCTAATTTGTAGTTTTTATTAGCGAATAATTTGGCAAACGACTCTGATAAAGACATTTTATCTTCTTCGGCAGTTTTAGGCATTTTAGTAAAAATAATAATCCCTAAAATAATCAAAACCAAAACTCCTAATCCAATGTAAGGTCCGCTGATAACATTTAAGTCATTTTCTCTAATCGCAGCTACCTCATCTGAGGACAAAGCTTTATAAGCTACTTCTGAATAATCATCCGACTTTAAGGCATTGATTACAAAAACTTGTGCCATAATCATTCCTGATAACGAACCAATGGGGTTGAAAGCTTGCGCTAAATTCAATCGTTGGGTAGCCGTTTCGGGATCTCCTAAGAATAAAATTAACGGATTGGATGTGGTTTCAAGAAAAGCCAGTCCACAAGTGATAATCCATAAAGAAAGTAGAAAATAGGTATAATCTTGATAAGCCGCAGCAGGATAGAATAAAAATGCCCCTGTTGCATATAAAAGTAAACCAACTATTATTCCCGACTTGTAACTGTACTTTCTAATAAAAAGTGCTGCAGGTAAGGCCATAAAGAAATAGCCAAAATAAAATGCAAATTGCACTAATGAAGCCTGCATATTAGACAATTCGGGCATTACTTTTTTAAATGCTGATACCATTGGATTGGTCAAATCGTTGGCAATTCCCCATAATGCAAACAGGGAAGTGATGATGACAAAAGGAAAAAGTAGGTCTTTACGAACTACTGAGATTTTAGCTGTTTGCGCCATTGCAAATATTTTTTAAGGTTAGTTAATTTTTAGGTGCAAATTATTAAAGATTCTTCTTCTTCGATATAAGGATTGTCTTTAATAGTAACACTTATGGTTTATCGGTTTGAAATGATTGTATTTGTAATTTCGTCAAAAACAGACTCTTCTAGTTTGCCTTCTTTCCAAGCATCCAATAAATCAATCAATTGGTCTTTGGTTGTAGGACCTACCACTACTCTATCTGCTTCTTGAGTAGAAAAGACATAACGAAGTGCTAAACGTGATAATGGAATGTCATGTTTTTTAGCGATTTCATTTACTTTTAAAGCGATATCAACATCGGTATTGGTTATCCATTCATTATTTGGACGCTCTTCGGCATAGGTTTCTAATCTTCTACCTAATAATCCCATATGCAGAGCCGAAGCGGCATAATACCCCATCCCTTCTCTTTTGATTTGTGGAATATCCTTGTCAAAAGCAGTGATATTACAAGCGTCTAATTTTAAAAATCCTGAAACCACATCAAAATTCTCTTTAATCATATGCGGGTAAAAAGGAGTCGTAGGGTTTCCACCAACACCTAACTGCCCTACAACTCCTTCTTTTTGAAAAGAATGCAAACAATCCATGATTTCATCCATTTTTTCAACAGGAACCAAATGCGGTTCATGCAAAAACAACAAATCAATTTTATCCAAACCTAACACTTCTAGACTTTCGTAAAGACTTTTTTTCATGGTTTCTGGTGAATAATCTACGATGCAATCATCTGCCTTTTCAGAACGAAGACGCCCGACTTTGGTACTGATAAATGGTTTTTCACCTGACCATTCTTTTAGTGTTTTTCCCAAAAAAAGTTGGGATTTGTTATAGGAAGGGGCTGTATCAAAAACACGTACTCCATCCTCTAAAGCATGCAATAGTGTGTCAATAGCCACTTTTTCTTCAATTGGTCTCCAAACGCCGCCAAGACCTGAACAGCCTACAACCAAACGACTTTGGTTGTTAAAAAAAGGACTTTTTGTATAATCGCCTTTGATATATGTGGGTTTTGTATTTGTCATCTTTATTATAAGTTATAAAAATTAATTGCGTTTTGTCCCATGATATTTTCTTGTTCTTCAACAGAAAGGGATGCAATAAATTGGGTTACTAATTCTTTTGTTTGGGTATAATTTCCCGCTACCAAACATACTGGCCAATCCGATCCAAATAAAATTCGGTCTGTTCCAAATGCCTCTAGTACCAGTTGCATATAGGGATGAATTTGTTCAGGTGTCCAAGATTTATAATCCGCCTCAGTAGTCATGCCTGATAATTTGCAATACACATTTTTTTGTTTACCAATGGCTAACATCAACGTTGCCCAACCTTCGTAAAAACCATCATTAATATACGGTTTCGCAATGTGGTCAATTACAAATTTTTGATTGGGGAATCTTTTAACTAATTCTAAAGCCGCTCCCAATTGGTGTGGAAAAATCAGAATATCATAAGTGAAATTGTATTTTTCCAAAGCAGCAATACCTCGTAAAAAGTTGGGCCTTAGTAAAAAGTTGTGATCTGGCTCTCCTTGTACCACATGTCTAAACCCTTTGATTTTGGGATATTGGCTGTATAAAGCCAGTACTTCATCAATATTAGCAGCTCTTAAATCCACCCAGCCTACAATTCCTTTGATAAAATCATTCTTAGTGGCGAGTTCTAATAAAAAATCTGTTTCGGCTAGGGTTTGATCAGCTTGAACAGCTACGCAACCATCAATTCCGTTTTCTTGGTATACAATAGCTAGGTCATCAGGCATAAAATCGCGACGGATAACAGCCATTTCGTCGTCAATCCAATCGTGTTTATTGGGTTCGTATTGCCAAAAATGTTGGTGTGAATCTATTGCCATAATTCTTGAATTTCTAACAAGTTTTTGATTTCAGTCTCTATTCCGTTTTTCTCAATAGCTTCTATATTTTTGGCTACAGCCAAAGATAAACCTGCCATTGCATCTAGGTTTTGTCCCCAAATAGCAGTATTCGAAAGAATAGTTTGCACTAATTGAATAGTAGTAATTTCACCCGCCTCTCTTTGTTTCCAAGTTTCCTTGAAAAAATCCAAAGTGGGTTGCGCATCATTAACCGCAATTGCTTCGCCATTAAATTCTCCTTTGTAAAAACGGATTAAACAGGATAATGAAAACACAATTCGTTTAGGCAACTCATTATAAGCAGCGGTATATTCGCTTAAAGCGGGAAACAAACGCGCCATGAATTTAGAGGTACTATTCAACGAAATACTAATCAAGAAATGCTTGAGTGTAGGATTCTTGAAGCGGTCCAAAACGGCGTTGACAAAATAGTTTAATTCTTTTTCAGAGAAATTTTGAAGGGTTTTCGTGATTTCTTCGGATAAAACTTCGTTTACAAATTGCAGCATCAAAGGAGTATCCATCGACTCTTTAACCGTGCGTAATCCTGACAAATACGCCACTGGAACTAGGGAAGTATGCGCTCCGTTTAAGATACGTACTTTCATTTCGCGATACGCACGAGCATCATTTACAAACTGAACATTCAAATTTGTTTTTGCAAAAGGCAATTCGGCTTGAACCATTGCTGGCCCTTGAATAATCCAACTGTGATAGTCCTCACCAGCAACTAATAATTTATCATCAAAACCTATTTGATTCAAAATAGCATTTGCTCTGTCGGAAGGATAACCCGAAACAATTCGGTCCACCAAAGTATTACAGAAATAGTTGGAGTTATTCAACCATTCGATAAAAGCCTCTGACAAATTAAAATGTTTAGCATATTGCAAAAGTGTGGCATGTAAAGCGTCTCCGTTTTGTTCAATCAATTCACAAGGCATGATGATGCAACCTTTGGTCTTATCTCCGTTGAAAAATTGAAAACGATGGTGCAACCAGACAATCAATTTTGCTGGAAATTCATGTGGAGGATTATCATTGAAAGCATCTGATTCCGAAAATTTAATTCCAGACTCAGTTGTATTGGATACAATGAATCTTAAATCAGTACTTTCAGCCAATTTTAAATATTCCTCCCATTGGGTATAAGGCTGAATCACTCGGCTAACGCTTTCGACTAAGCTAACAGTGGAAACTAATTCCCCATTTCTAATGCCGTCCAAAGCCACGTGAAACAAACCCTCTTGTTCTTTTAATTCGTCATAATCCCCTCTTTTAGTCGGTTTGATGATGACAATACTTCCGTTGAAGTTGGTTTCTTTGTTCAAAACATCAAACATCCAATCCGTAAAAGCACGTAGAAAGTTTCCACCACCAAATTGCATTACTCTTTCTGGAGCTGTGTTTGTTTTGTTTGTTGTTGTTCTATTTAATTTTTGCATTTTTTTTAATTTAGGTTCTGAGGTACTAAGGTGCTGAGTTTCTAAGATTCTCAGCACCTTAGTGCCTTAGCATCTTAGTATCTCCTATAAAGAAATCCCTCTTTTCCAAGGAATAAAGTCGTTTTGCCCTTTGATTTCGGCTTTCGAAATTTCGCCATTTGCTACTCTGATAATATGTTCTAAGATGTTTTCGCCCATGGTTTCAATCGTGTCTTCACCTGTGATGACCGTTCCTGCATTGATATCAATGATGTCGTTCATTTTATTAAAAAGAGTGGTATTGCTCGATAATTTCAACACTGGTGCAATAGGATTTCCTGTAGGCGTTCCTAAACCAGTGGTAAAAACCACCACATTACAACCAGAACCCGCTAAGGCTGTGGTACTTTCTACATCATTTCCAGGCGTACAAAGCAAGTTCAAACCTGGTTTTCTTATTTTTTCGGTATAATCCAATACTTGAGCGACTGGTGAAGTTCCTCCTTTTTTGGCAGCACCTGCTGATTTCATTGCATCGGTAATTAATCCGTCTTTGATATTTCCTGGCGAAGGGTTGTTTTCGAATCCGGAACCTACGGCAACGGCAGCAGCAGAATAGGCTCTCATCAATTGAGAGAACTTTTTAGCATCTTCTTCGGTTTTACATCTGTTGATGATGTCTTGTTCGACACCGTTTAATTCAGGAAATTCCGAAAGTACGGGTGAACCTCCAATAGCGGCTAGTAAATCAGAAGCATACCCAAGGGAAGGATTGGCTGAAATACCAGAAAATCCATCGGAACCACCACATTCTAATCCCAAAACAATTTTGCTGATAGGAGCTGGTTGGCGAACGATTTTATTGGCTTCAATTAATCCTAAAAAAGTATGTTTTACAGCCTCTTCAATCAATTGACGCTCGCTCGCACTTTTTTGTTGTTCTAAATAATGGATTGTTTTTTTACAGTTTGGATCTCTGTCTTCAATCGCTTTTTGAAGCATATGAATTTGGGCATTTTGACACCCTAAACTAAAGATAGTTGCTCCAGCCACATTTGGATTCGTAATATAGCCTGCCAACAAATTACAAAGTGCTTCCGAATCTTGACGGATGCCTCCACAACCACCATCGTGTTTCAAGAATTTGATGCCGTCCACATTCGGGAAAAGTCGGTTTTTAGCGATTTCCTCTTTAGTTGAAATAATGGGCGTATTCAGGATATCTTCAGCACTTGCTCCAGCTTTGTATTGCTGGATCAAAGCATCGGTATCCACAGCAAAATCTTTGACCGTTTCGTATCCTAATTTCTCTGCTAATGCCCCTTCCAGCACATCAATATTTCTGTTTTCACAAAAAGTAAGTGGAATCACTAACCAGTAGTTTCTTGTTCCTACACTGCCATCTTCCCTGTGAAAACCGTTGAAAGTACGTCCTTCAAATTTTGAAGTGTCAGGAGCGTTCCAAACAAATTTTTCATTGCAGTCATTAAAATCTGCCGAAGCGTGTTTGGTATTTTCTATGGTTATCGCTTCTCCTTTTTGAATAGGCAACATGGCTTTTCCAATCAGCACACCGTACATATAAATTTCGTCACCCACAGCTAAATCAACGGTGGTGAATTTATGTTTTTGTTTGATGTTTTGTACCAAAGTAATTTCGTCTCCGTTATGCGGAATAACAGTTCCCTTAGGTAAATCAATTAAGGCCGCAATAATGTTGTCTTTGGGATGTATTTGTACAAATGTTTTTGACATGATAAACGGTATTAGGAATTAAATTCGACAGTGGCTTTGATAACACCTGTTGCAGGATTTAACCAGCTATCAAAATTTGCAATCATCTCCGTAAAAGGAACTGTATGTGTGATGAAAGAATCTGTTGGGAATTGATCCAATACATTGATTACGTGTTCAAAATCCTCTGTAGTGGCATTACGACTGCACATCAAAGTCATTTCTTTGGCGTGAATGGCAGGGTGCGTATAAGTCAGTTCCCCTTTGGATAAACCCACTAGTACAAAACGACCACCGTGTGACATATAATTAGGTGCCGATTCTAATGCTCCTTTGTGTCCAGAAGCATCAAAAACCGCTGTACATAAATCGCCATTGGTAATTTCTTTAATCGCTTCAACAGCATTTTCGCCTGCTACAACCGTATAATCAACTCCAATTTTTTCTTTGGCGTAAGCCAAACGCTGTTCGTTCATATCGATAGCGATTACTTTCGCACCTGCAATTTGGGCTAGTTTCATAATCCCAATTCCAATAGGACCACAACCAATAACCGCTACTGTTTCACCAGCAACAATTCCAGCTCTACGTACCGCATGTGCACCAATAGCAAGCGGTTCAACAATCGCCATTTGGTCATTTGACAAATGATTCGCTGGCAATAAAATGTTAGCAGGAACGGTAATTTGTTCTTGCATACCGCCATCAGTATGCACTCCTAATACTCTAATATTGGTACAACAATTGGTTTTTCCATTACGACACGCAATACATTCTTGACAACTGATATAAGGCATCACCACCACTTTATCACCTGCTTTGATTCCTCTTGGGTTATCCCCAATTTCTAAAACAGTTGAAGCCAATTCGTGTCCTAAAATTCTTGGATAAGTAAAAAAAGCTTGATTGCCACTATAGGCGTGCAAATCGGTTCCGCAAATTCCAACTTTATTGATTTGTAATAAAGCTTCGTTTTCTTTTCTGATAGGAGCTTCTTTTTCTTTCAGTAAAAATTCTCCTGGCTTTTCGCAAACAATGTATTTCATTTTATTTTTTTGTTTTTATTATTATCTGTTCAAACGTTTGAACAGTTTTTGAAAAATAAAAGATTTTGGAAATCTTTAAATTAGTATTTATTCGTAAAATCCTGTATTCGTTTAGGTTTCAGTTGTTTCCTTATTGTATTCTGATATTTTGTTTTTAATAAAAAAGAATCTATATTTGTTCAAACGATTGAACAAATATAGAAAGAAATTGGAAATAAAAAAAAAATCAACCATAAAAGATATTGCTAATGCTTTGGACTTGACTCCCTCAGCGGTGTCAAAAGCATTAAGTGATCATCCTAGAATTAGTGATAAAACCAAAGAAGCGGTGCGACAAATGGCGATCGAATTGGATTATCAACCCAACTATTTATCGAGTGCCTTACGCAAAGGAAAAAGCAATTTAGTGGGAGTAATCATTCCGCGAGTAAATAGTAATTTCTTTTCGTCAGTGGTTCAAGAGATGGAAGATGTCTTGAACGCAAATGGCTATAATATGGTGATGACACAATCCAACGAATTGTATAAAAAAGAATGTCAAAGCATTGACTCTCTATTAGGAATTCAGGTGGATGGCATTATTGCCTCGATGGCAAATGAGACTATCAATTTAGAATATTACGAGAAAATAAAATCCAAAGGAGTCACCTTAATTTTGTTTGATAGAGGTGAGGACGAACTTAATGTGGACTATGTAGGGATTGATGATTATAAAAGTAGTCATTTGATTGTAGAACATTTAGTAAGTCAAAATTGCAAACGAATAGCCCATATTGCTGGTTTCAACCATATTCGGATTTATAAAGACAGGATTATAGGATTTAGAGATGCTATGGAAAAAGCAAGACTGCCCATTCAAGAGGAAATGATTATTGAAAGCAATTTACGTGTGGAAGATGGTAGGAGAATAATGAAAGAATTATTAGCTTTACCAGAACGCCCAGATGCTGTTTATGCCGCTGGGGATTATGCCGCACTAGGAGCTTTACAGGTCCTTCTTGAAGAAGGTATAAAAGTTCCCGAAGAGATAGCATTGGTAGGATTTAGTGATGAACCTTTCACTTCATTGGCTAAACCGTCTATTTCTACCATCAATCAACATAGTACTCAAATAGGAAAATTAGCTGCTGAAGCATTTTTAGAAAGAATGAAAAATCCGAAAAAGAAAACGAGTTTGAATAAAATAATTTTAACTCCTGAATTGATTATTAGAGAATCTTCTAGTAAAAAAGTATTGTACTAAAAAACAATTTAATACCACTATAGAATGCCTAAACTAACTAACCCAACCCGCTCCTACTCTTGTTCCACCCTACTTAAAACATTCTTTTTATTGTTTTTTGCTATGCAGCTTAGTGCACAAGAAGAAAACAGCTTCATACATCTAAATACCGATAACGGTTTGTCTCAAAGCGATATCAATACCATCTATCAAGACAAACAAGGTTTTATGTGGTTTGGAACTCATGATGGTCTTAATAAATATGATGGTTATAATTTTTCCGTTTATAAACCTGATTTAAATGATAAAAAAAGTATCAGTAGTAACTTAGTCTGGAAAATTGTTGAAGACCAGCATAATAATTTATGGATTGGAACTACTGGTGGTGGACTGAATTTTTTTGATAAAAAAACAGAAACATTTACTCATTTTAAAAATGAAGTTGGTAATAACTTGAGTATTGTAAGCAATACTATTAGTTCTTTACTTATCGATAAAAAAAATAGATTATGGATAGGTACTCCCAAAGGAATTGACATGCTTGATTTAAACAAACCCATAAAAAACGCTGTTTTTAATCATTATGAAATTAATCTAAAACAACATATAAATTCATGGGATGGTAGTAACGTCAATAGTATATTTGAAGATAGTAAAAATAACATTTGGGTTGGCAGTAAGTTTGGTTTATTTAAACTAGTAAAAAACAGACAGGGAGAAAACTATTTTGAGCACACAGGACTAATTAACATCTCTGTCAGAAGTATCACTGAAGATGAATTTGGCAGACTGATTATCGGAGCTCATAACGGATTGCATATCATATCTTCAAAAAACAACAAGATAGCTGTTGATGTAATTAGTAATGAAGTTTTTACCTGCTTACTCTCTACCAAAGGATATTTGTGGGCGGGGAGTTCAAATGGATTGTCTCGTTTTGAAAATGCTTCTACTTTAAAACTGCCTTATCTGATCAAAAAATATAGTTATGATCCCAAAAATCCTGAACTAGGTTTAAGTAAAAGTGATGTTAAATCATTGTTTTTAGATAAAGGGGGCATACTTTGGATTGGTGTAAATGGTGGGGGTGTCAACAAATTCAATCCCAACGTTAAAAGATTTAAACATATCAAAAAAACGCTTAACCCATCAAGTCTTTCTAACGATAAAGTACGTTGTATTTTTGAAGATAGTAATCAATATATGTGGATTGGTACTGAAGGAGGAGGTCTGAATTATATTAAAAAAGGACAAAAATATGTTGATTTTACTAATTTACTTTCCACACTTAAGATATTTGCCTTAGCAGAAGTAAAAGAAGGCAATTCTAAAAAATTACTTATTGGTGCCGAAGGAACTAACGGATTATACGAATTAGATATTACCCATCCCAATTCAATATCAAAAGCTCAAATTAAAAATATAAAACAAATAGACCATAGTGTCTTTTCCATTTTAGTAGATTCTAAGAAAAATGTTTGGATAGGAACCTACAACGGCGGTGTTCATCGATGGTTGGCAACGGAAACAACTGGAGTTTACAAAAAAGATATTCTATACCAAAATAGCAATCGACCAACAAGTATCTCGAACAACATCATACGTTCTATATACGAAGATAGCAAAGGAAATATCTGGTTTGGGACAGCAGATGGACTCAATAAACTACCTGCACACCAGATAAGGAAAAACAATCCTAATTTTGAAATTTTCAAAAACAAGACTAATGATCCATCTAGTTTAAGTCATAATTATATTTTGGCCATTCATGAGAGTCGCTATGGTGATTTATGGATAGGAACGTTTGGAGGAGGACTAAACAAATTGATCCCTGCTAAAATTGGAAAAGAGGAAAGTTTTAAATCTTATTCTGAGAAAGACGGACTTCCAAACAATGTAATCAAAGGTATATTAGAAGATAGTTATGGTAATCTCTGGCTATCCACTAATAAGGGACTGTCTCGCTTTACGATCAAATCTGAAAAATTCAAAAACTATGATGTTAATGATGGTTTACAAAGTAATGAATTTAGTGAATTAGCCTATCTCAAGAGATCAAATGGTGAATTACTTTTTGGTGGAATAAATGGTTTTAACACTTTTTATCCTAATCAAATTAAAGACAACTTAGTGAAACCCAAAACAGTTTTCACTTCCTTCTCCATTTTCAATAAACCTATCGCAATAGGGGAAGAATTTAACGGCAGAGTTATTTTAAATCAATCCATTAATACTATCGATGAAATAGAATTATTGTACAGTGAAAACAGCTTTTCTGTGGAATTTTCATCCTTGAATTATACTGCTCCTAGAAAAAATAGTTATGCCTATAAACTAGAAGGTTTTAATGACGAATGGATTTATACTTCCTACAAAAACAGACTGGCTACATATACCAATTTAGCACCTGGAACCTATACTTTATTGGTTAAATCCTCTAACAATGATGGGATTTGGAATGAAACTCCCGCCTCAATAAAAATTACTGTTGTTCCTCCGTTTTGGAGAACAAATTTTGCCTATTTTATTTATTTTATAGTATTTATAGGTTTTTTAATGGCTCTTAGAAGGTTTGAAATTATTCGTTCTGCCAAAAAACATCAATTGGAATTAGAAGTATTTGAAAAAGAAAAACACGATGAAATGCATCGTTTGAAATTAGAGTTTTTTACCAATATTTCTCATGAATTCAGAACCCCTTTAACTTTAATAAAAGGCCCTTTAGAATATTTACAAAAAAATAGCGGTACAATTTCAAAAGAGAAAGTCAACGAACAATATGGAATCATGCATAAAAACATTGATTACCTTTTGCGATTGGTAAATCAATTGTTAGATTTCCGCAAAATGGACAAGGGGAAACTGGATTTAATAGTTTGGAAAAGCAACCTTTTAGAATTCTTGAAATTAGTTGGCGAACCCTTTCAGTTTTTGAGCCATAAAAAAAATATTGACTTTAAAATCAATTCAAAAATTGAAAACCCTATACTATGGTTTGACACGGATGCGCTAGAAAAAATTATGAATAATTTACTTTCTAATGCATTCAAATTTACTTCAGAAGGAGGAAAAATTACCGTGGAAATATTAGATGGAAAAGACCATACTATTGTTTCTGATATGGAAATTAATGCAAATCCATCCGATTACATCATCATCAAAGTAAAAGATTCTGGTTTAGGAATTCCTCCTCACCGATTAAATTTTATTTTTGAACGTTTTTATGTCGATAAAGATTATCGAAAAGTAAATACACAAGGAACTGGAATTGGTTTGGATTTTACAAAAAAATTAATCGAATTGCATCAAGGCCACATCGAAGTTACTAATAACAAAAAACGTGGTGCTTCCTTCTTTATATGGTTGCCTAAAAACAAAGGAGCCTATGAAAATATCAACGGAATTACTTTTGGAGGTGAAACAGAAAATAATGTTTTCACTACCGAATTGAATGCTGAAACCCATGCAGTCGAGATATTAGATGAAATTGTGGATCAAAACGAACACAAATCAAGGTCTAAATTACCCGTTTTACTTGTTGTTGAGGACAATCCTGATATTCGCATTTTAATAAAAAATGGTTTAGAAAAAAAATACGATATCTACGAAGCTGAAAATGGACAACGAGGTATAGAATTAGCCCATAAATTAATGCCGAATATTATTTTGACGGACATCTTTATGCCTATTATGGATGGAATTGAAATGTGTGACAAACTCAAAACCACTTCTGAAACCAGTCATATCCCAATTGTGATGCTTACCGCAAAAACATCTACAGAATGGGAAAAAGAAGGTTTAAAAAATGGTGCTGATGGTTATATCCGTAAACCATTTGACATGGAATTATTAGAATTGAAACTCAAAAACATTCTCAAATACAGAGAAGATTTGCGACGAAAATTCAATAGAGAAACAACCTTACAACCTAATGAAGTTACAGTAACCTCAGCTGACGAACGCTTTTTACAAAAAGCAATTGAAGTGGTTGAAAAACACATGATGAATACCGAGTTTAGCGTGGAATTGATGGTTAAAGAAATGGCATTAAGTCGAAGCAATTTGTACTTAAAAATCAAAGAACTTACGGGTTTATCTTCGAGTGAATTTATTCGAAACATTCGTTTAAAAAGAGCAATGCAATTACTAGAACAAAGCGATCTTTCTGTCAAAGAAATTATGTATATGACTGGTTTTAATACCGCTTCCTACTTTTCAAAATGCTTCAAAAAACAATTTGGAGTGATTCCTAGTAAATATTTACGAGAAGAGGAAATGGATGAGTCCGATTTAAATGAATCAAACGAAATCGATTCAAAGGAGGAAGATACTGAATAAATCATCTTGTTTTGTTTTCTATCTTGACAAGAACTTCTTCTTTGCTCTTGTTCATTAAAAGCAGCCAAAAACATTACAGACAAAAAACATCCCTAAAGCTTACTGAAACAAATTTCAATAAGCATTAGGGATATTCTATTTTCAATGCTTCACGGCATTAATCCTTTTTTGCAAAATAAACTTATTCTACCAACACTTCTTCAATTTCCCAATTTCCATTTTCAGCGCTCAATTGCAAACCTACTTGCATCAATCTTTCGTTAATTTGATGGAATTTCGATAAGTCAATCGTGTAGGTTTTAAACTTTGTATCCTGAGCTGTTATAGAAACTGAAATCCATTCTTGTTTACTCCAATCTACTTGTCCTGTTCCTGTTGACCAAAAATTAGCAGAACGATTACGGGTATAAAGCGCTAGTTTTAATTCCTTGGCTTTGCTGTTGTTTTTTATTTTAATGGTTATTTTTGAACATGATGCTGTTTCAGTGTATAACCATGGTGCACTTTGAACAATTGCCTCTTTGGCTGTAATTTTTCCAATTAATTTCCCATCCTTAAATGAAATTGTTGTACCTCCTAGAGCACTCCACCCCATGGTACTGTTTTTAAATTCAAAAGGCCTCCCAGGAGAAGGATACATTCGATCTTCTTTAGGAATGATAATAGTTTCGTCTTTGTTAAAAAAGACAGGTTTTAAACTCGCTCCTCTATAAAATGCACTAATATCATGGTTTTCTTGTAGCACATACAATTGATTTTTCCATTCAAAAAAACTGGTATGTCCGCCTTTTAGGAAAGCGCCTTTAAATTCATAGGGTCCATATAAATTCTTAGACATCGCATACCTGCTTCCAAACACTAAATAATACCAGCCATTGCGTTTGAATAACGTTGACTTATCTTCTGCATTCATCCTTTGTCCCTTTTCATCCTGAATAATAATTGCTTTGGGTTCTGTTGACAAAGATTTCATATCCTTAGATAAAGTAGCCATATAGTAGGTTCCTGCTCCAAAACAAATGGTATAAACATCATTTTCCACAAAAACCTCAGGATCATAGGGATGTACTGGAACAATCCCTTCAGGCAATAGAGGCTTGCCTAACAAATCCTTGTATTCCCCAGTTGCATGATCAGCCACCATGACACCTGTATCTTTGTTTCTGTTGGAAAAAAACCAATAAAATTTCCCATCCCTTTCCGTTATATCTCCTGCCCAGCAATTCGGCTGATTGCCAATGTAGGTTTGTGAAGGATAAATATTTCTACGATGCTTCCAATTTTTTAAATCGCCCGAAGACCAAACCTCCCAACGATCCATTCTAAAAGAACCTTTGCCTTCCCACGATTCATCATGCCCACAAATCACATAGACGGTATCGTTTTGTACCCAAGCATGAGGGTCGGCCATTCCGTGTTCAGGAGCAATGACATCCACATGAAGTGCGTTAGGATTGATTCCCCATAAGCTACGATGATCATCTTTACCGTGTTTCACTCCTATTTGTGCCACAATACTGTGGGTAATTAATCCTAGTGCTACTAGTGTATAATTATTTAAAAATCTCATTCCGAATTATTTTTTGGTTATTAATTAACATCTTTATTTAAAGTACAATTCTAAAATATTGGCTCTAACAAACGGTTTACAAACGCATCAATCTTTTACACAAATGGTTCATTTAAAAAACCAATCATTTAAAATCAAGTCTGAAAGCAAAAAATCGCTAATCGAGTAATTATAACAATTCGATTAGCGAATTTCAGTTTTAAAAATTCTATTTTATTTATCTATAATTGGTTCCCGTTTCTCATCAGTTCGTTTTACTGCATTCACTTCATATATTGTTTTTAACATCCATAAAGGACGTTCTAAACCTGCTTCCCAGTCAAACAAGGTTTTATACAAGGCTCTCACTTTATCTGGATATTGAGTAGCCAAATCGTTTTTCTCTCCAACGTCTTGAGTAATGTTATACAACTCAGCCGGTCTGTCTGGGTAACGCAACAATTTCCAATCGCCTTCACGAACTACACCTCTATTGGCTATTTTCCAAAACAATCTTTGATGTGGAGCTTCAGTGTTTTTATAGGTTATAAATGGCATTAAATCAACACCGTCTAATGCCTTAATTTGAGCAGCGTTTCCTCCTGCCAGATTGATAAATGTAGGTGCCATATCCAACATGCTTATCGACTTATCATAAGTAGTTCCAGCTTTAATAACCGAAGGTAATTTCATGATAAATGGCACTCGAATTCCCCCTTCTAATAAAGTCGATTTACAACCACTCAATGGGTAATTAGAAGTTTCGGTAACATCAGGCCCACCATTATCATTCCCAAAAACAATCAGCGTATTTTTCTCTAAACCTAGCTTTTTTAGTTTGTCTAGAATTTGCCCACAAGCACGGTCTAAGGCAAGTGTCATAGCTGCCAATTGCTTCCGTTTCCCTGTTAGGTGTTTAATTTTAGCCATATCTTCCTCGGTAGTATGCAATGGCGAATGCACGGCATTAAAAGAAACGTACATAAAAAATGGATTTTTCTTGTTGCGTTCCATAAACTCACAGGCTTTGTCTGCAAAATCATCGGTGATATATTTTTGTGGTTCTGCATAATTCCCAAAACCTTGCTCTAATCTATCTTCTGGTCTTTGTTTGGCTTCGTTTTCGGTCAAAGGCCAAAAACTTCTAGCGCCTCCTCTAAAACCGTAAAATTCATCAAAACCTCTTTTCAAAGGATGGTATCTATCGGCATTCCCCAAATGCCATTTGCCTAGAACAATCGACTTATACCCCAATGGATTCAAGTAATCGGCGATGGTTTTAATATTTAACGGCAACCCCATTTCGTCATCATTCAATCGTGAGGATTCGCTCATATAACCAGGCACATTGTTTTCTTCAATACCAAAACGCTGTTGGTACATCCCTGTTAACAATCCCGCTCTCGAAGGTCCACAAACAGAATCGGTTGTATAAGCTTCTTTAAAAACCATCCCTTCAGCAGCTAGCTTATCCAAATTAGGAGTCGAAAAATACTTACTGCCTTGAAATCCAAAATCATTATACCCCGCATCATCAGCAAAAAGGAAAATGATATTTGTTTTAGGTGCTGTTTTTTGTGCCGTTAATTTCATTGGTAAAAATGCCAATGAAAAAACAATCATTAGTAAAAAAAGGTTCTTAGTTTGTTTCATTATTAGTTAATTTTAATCATTTAATTTGGGCGTGACCCTTCTTAAAAACTAGACAAATCCCGTTTAGTCAAATAAAATCATCTAATCGACTAAACCACTATGGACTGAAAGTTTATAGATTTGGTTGTCAGACTAAAAGCCTGCATATAAAAACGTTATAGTTAGCCACAGATTAAAAAGATTAACACAGATTAATCCTTTGAATCTTTATAATCTGTGGCAAAAATTTTTAGAAGCTAAAGCGAAATGCACTAAAGTGCATCGTTTTAACTGTTTTTGGAACCAATAAATTGATAACAATACTGAATCAATCTTCAAAAAGCTTTAATCTTTCACTTCATTTTCCGTGAAAAACACTTCCCTTCCATGCTCTAAAATCAAGTCCTTTCCTTTGAATTCAATTATCCCTTTTTGACGAATGTCTGTGGAGGAAGCGCCAATTTTGAATTCGTATTTTCCTGCTTCAACAATCCATTTTTCATTTTTATACTGCACCAATTGTTGTGGAGATACATGAAAGATTACAGTTTTCTCTTCGCCTGCTTTTAAAGCCACACGCTCAAAACCCTTTAATTGTATCGGCTTTTGGGTTGATGCTTTATCTACTGGCGAAACATACAATTGAACAATTTCTTCCCCAGCACGTTCTCCTGTGTTTTTAACATTTACTGCAATGGCAAAACGATCATCGGTAATCTTAACAGCCGATTTTATTTTAAATTTCGAATATTCATAGTTTGTATATGACAGTCCGAAACCAAATGGATATTGTACCAAAGAAGCCTCTTCGTACCCATTTTTATAATTAATTTCGTCACGAGATTCGGTACGAGGATAGGTCACACATAATTTAGCTGATGGATTTACATTTCCTACCAAAATATCAGCCAATGCGTTCCCGCCTTCTTCTCCAGGAAACCATGCTTGAACGATGGCAGCACATTTGTCTTCAAATTTGCTCACCAATTGTTGGCGCCCACCAAACATAACCAAAATCACAGGCTTGCCTGTAGCAATTAATTTTTCAACAAAAGCTTCCTGATCACCTGGTAAACGAATTCCTTTTCGTTCCCTTCCCTCACCACATAAATACAAGTTTTCGCCCATAGCAGCAATAATCACATCACTTTCATTCGCTATTTTTAAGGCATTTTGTAAATCCGGTTGCGGAAGCCCTTTGATACTTAATATTTTTAACTTACTCAATCGATCATCGCCTAAACCACTATTATCAATTTTTGATTCTAATGCCGCACTCCAATCACAACCTCTTTCATGAAATATTTGGACGTCCTTTGCTACTTTATTCTCCAACCCTTCTTTTAATGTAATTAACTTAGGATTGGTAGGATCAAACGCTGTACTGTGCCAAAATGAAATCATAGACTGATAGGTATAATCTCCTAACAAGCATTGATAAGTAGCCGCATTAGGCCCTACTAATGCAATTTTCTTGACTTCTTTTTTTAAAGGTAAAACACCATTGTTTTTTAACAATACAATTGATTGTGCCGCTGTTTCATAAGCCAATTTTCTATTAGCAGGCGGATCAAAATCTAATGTACCTTCGGTTCCAATGATGGGATTTTCATCTAATAAGCCTAGCTTGGCTTTCATAATAAGCGCTCTTTTTACGGCTTGATTGATGGTTTCTATTGAAACTTCACCGTTTTTAAGCGCTTCAGGTAATAAAGGATAAGCAATAGGAGAAGAAAGTTCTATATCAACTCCAGCATTAATAGCCATAGCTCCTGCCACCATTTCAGATGGTGCTTGCTTGTATCCTTTATACGTTTTGGAAACCGCAAAATAATCACTCACTACTAATCCATCAAAACCTATTTCTTTGCGTAACATTTGGTCAAGCATAATCGGACTTGCTACTACCGGCAAAGCTTTGTATTTACCATACGAAGGCATAACGCTTTTGGCACCTGCTATTTTGATACAGGCTTCATGTGGCATTAAATATTCCTCATATAATTCTTTTTCACTATTGTTAAAAGTACCATAACCCGCAAAATGTTTGACCGTTGCCGCAACACCTGTTTTAAAATCATCTCCTTGCAAACCTTTTACAAAGGCAACCCCCATTTTTGAAGTCAAATAGGCATCTTCACCATAACTTTCTTCTAATCGGTTCCAATGGGCGGTTCTACTTAAATCTAACATGGGCGATAATGCAAAAGTCGCTCCCGCAGCACGCATGGTTCGAGCCGTTGATGCTGAATTATTTTGAACTATATCTGGATTCCAAGAACAACCCACTCCTATCTGTTGCGGAAAGGTGGTGGCTCCTTGTGTGGCAAAACCCGTTATGGCTTCTTCATGAAATATAGCGGGAATTTTAGTCTTGGTTTCTGTCATTAAATAATGCTGTACTTCACGAACTAAATCCCTTAATTTTTCAGGCTCTAATGTTAAACCAGATGAAAATTGACAAAAATGACCTATTCCATACGGTATTTGTTCTCTACATTTTTGTAAAGAAACTTTTCCATCGACCATAATTTCTTTCAAACGAGTTCCAACAATTTGTGCTAATTTTTCCTCCATGGTCATTTTGCTCATGAGGGCTTCTACTTTAGCATCTATTTCGGGTGTTGAATAGGGAACTGTCTTTCGTGCCTGAGCATTTAGCAAAACACTAAAGCCGAAAGAGAATCCAATTAGCATCGTTTTAAAATTCATCACTTTATTTTATAGGTGTGTATTTGTCTCCTACTATTTTTTTGTATTGCTCAAAAAAACTGTTGACCAATTTAGGATTAGCAGCCGCTTGGTTGTTTTTTTGACCGATATCCGTTTTCAAATTATACAGCTGAAATTGGGTATCAATCCCTAATTCAGTGTGCGTTTGCTCGTTCATCGCTTTTCCTTTATAAGGTGGAATCATAATCCAGTCTCCCGTTCTGAAAGCGGTTTTAGAGCCTGCTTCGGTAACCAAGTTTTGACGGCCTTTTTTATCTTTTCCTAAAAAAGTATTAATTGTGTTCTGGCTATCACCCATACTCGCTTTTACTCCCAACATAGAAGCAAAAGAAGCCAATAAATCCATTTGACACACCAAAGCATCTGATACTTGAGGCTTGATAGTTCCTTTCCAATACACTATAAAAGGCACTCGAGTTCCTGCTTCAAACAAACTATATTTACCCCCACGCAATTTACCTGCTGGCGTATGCTTTCCTAATTTTTCAACAGCCTCATCATGGTAACCATCGTCCAGTACAGGACCGTTATCACTTGAAAAAACAATTAAAGTATTCTCTAAAATTCCTTCTTCTTTTAAAGTTTTCATGAATTCACCAATACACCAATCGGCTTCCAAAATAGCATCTCCACGAGGTCCCATTCCTGATTTACCTACAAAACGAGGATGTGGTGTGCGCGGTACATGTGGTTGTTGCAAAGCATAGTACAAGAAAAACGGTTTGCTTTTGTGCTCGCGAACATAGTTTTTAGCTTTGATTAAAAAATGGTCTGCCATATCGGTATCTGTCCATTTTGCAGCTTCTCCACCCTTCATATACCCTATTCTCGGAATTCCGTTTACAATACTTTGATTGTGACCGTGACTCCATTTCATCGTAGTTAATTCTGGATTGTCAACTCCTGTTGGTTGTCCCTCAAAGTTCTTTTTATAACTTACAAAAATAGGGTCCTTAGGGTCTAGATTATCTACACGACCGTTATCAATGTACACAGTAGGAACACGGTCTTGAGTGGCTGCCAAAATATACGATTCATCAAAACCTACCTCATTCGCTCCAGGAGAAATGGTTTTGTTCCAATCGGTTTCTCCCACTCCTAATCCTAAATGCCATTTACCTACTACGGCTGTTTGATAGCCCGCTCGCTTCAACATTTTTGGCAAGGTTTCTTGTTGGGTTGAAATAATCAATGGGGCTGAGCCTGGTAAAATCTTAGCATCATCATTGCGCCACGGATACACTCCAGTCAATAATCCATAACGGCTAGGAGTACAAGTAGCAGAGGTAGCATAGCCATTGGTGAATTTAATTCCTCCCTTGGCCAATACATCCATATTAGGCGTTATAATTTCTGTTGCCCCATACGAGCTCAAATCACCGTATCCTAAATCATCCAAATAGATAATCACAATATTTGGTTTTTTAGTATTCTTTTTTTGTGCCCAAATTGGAAAACTAATCATTCCCATTACCGACAAACAAATTGCTAGCTTTCTTAATTTCATCATTTACTTCTTTTTATTCTTAGTTGTTTTATTCTCTGTTACATTAATAATCAAGGTACTCGTATCAATATCTTTAGGCTTAGCTACATTCAGTGGACGAATTTTTGCCATCAACGAATAGCCTTTGTTGACTTCAATAGGCTTATCCAATTTCAATTCATACTCTAAATGAGCATAACCGGCATAAGCAACCCACTTGGTTTCAGTGATTTTATTTCCATCTGCATCCGATAATTTTAGAAAAATTTCACGGTCTTCGAGGGCTTTATAGGCCAACGGAATTTTTAAAACATTGGATGCTGGTATATCAATAGTAGCTGAGTGAAAAATGATCGTTTCATCAAAAAGTTTCACCGACGGGTCATGAATAGCATCTTTATTAGCATCAGTCACATCGACTAATTTATACCCACGTACCCAATCATAATAAACCACATTTTTAGTAGGGTCAGCCAATTCCGCATCTGTAGGCAATTCAATCCACGGAAAAGGATAAGTTTCGGATACTAAACGCATATGCATTGGTCTGTCAAAGGGTTTGTCGCTTATTTTATCATAAAACTTTTGATGTTTGGGTTCGCTATTGTTGTAATAATAACTAGCATTTTGCTCATCACGCCACCAACCACCATACACATGGAATCTAGCAGAAGAAACTTCAGGATTATTAAAATTAACAGCTGCTGCACGGTAATCGTGTTTTTCTTTGTTGCAATCCGTATACCAATAATGTGAATTGGAGTGCATACCATGGGCAAAATAACTGCCACTAAAATTACCATCCCTACCTATAGACTCATGGATGTCCCATTCTAAACCATAATTATCACAGTCTTTAGCCCCTTTTTTAGTACCATTCGTTGAAAACCAAAAAGTGGTAGACATAGATGTTGCCGCCGCCTTCACTTTAGTTTCATAATACCCAAAAAGCACTGATTTTTTTGACACTACAGCACCGCCAGCTATGTTGTAAATCGACTCTTTTCCATAGGCTTTAATTATGGTGTCTTTTTTCAGTTTCTCCCCTTTAATTTGAAGAAAACCGTCTTTGACCGAAACTTGAGAAGACAAAAAGATACCAGGCTCTCTTCCTTTCCAAGTAGGATGATGGTCATACCATTTGGTGGTATCCAATTGCGTTCCATTGAATTCATCTGAGAAATCAGGATTTACTACCCATCTTTTCCCTAAAGGAGGCTCTGGGGGACCTGAAGACACAGTTTGAGAATATCCTGCCACTACATTACCAAATGCAACTAATCCCACTATTATTTTTGCAAGCTTTATCATATTTTTTCTATTCTATTTATAGTTAAAGTGATACTTGGAGTACTTCTTTATTTTTCTTTACCGCATCTATTTCGTAGAAACGTTTTATGTTTTTTGCTTCTCCTACCTCAATCGTATATTTACCCGATTGCATTACCTTAGGTTGAAACTGATTTCCTTTAATTCTCAAAGATAAAATCACTTCGCTGGTATAATAATTTCGTACTGTTACCACTTGATTGGCTTGATTTATTTTTATGATTGGTAATTCAAAACCGTCTTTTATTTTAAAATTATCAAGCTGCGAAAAAGTTACTGGCCAGCCATTATAAGGTTTACTTCCTGGTGCAAACATATCCACATTACGTTCCCAACATTCAAAAGTGGTTTCTCTTTTTTCCTTATTGAATTTAATGATTCCGTATCCAGCGGCTCTTCCTTTTAACAAATCTTCTCTTGGTGAATTGTCCTTATGCGTAGGATTTGCCACGGCGTGAACTGTCATTTTGTTGTGGAAAGCATCTTCGTATTCCCCTGTATAATCTGGCATTCCTTTGATATGATTCTTTCCTTTTTCTTCAGGATTCCACCAACGCATCCAAAAATTGGCAGCAGCTGGTACTGCAAAAGAATAACCTGCATTATTCCAGTCTTCAATACCATGTTGTACTACGGAGCCTAAATGTTGGTCACCTGCTATCATACAGGAATAACTTTTTCTAATTACACTCAAAGCTTTGTTTCTGCCTGCTTGTGGCCAGCCATTGGAATCGGTACTGTATCCTTGTTTTTTATCAATTGTAGGCGAGTGAGTAGCTAAATTCGTAAAGATGGTTTGTGATAAAACCGCTTTCATCTCGGCATCTTGCCATTTAGTGGTCCAGTCTTCCAGAAAATCTAGTTGTCTTTGTCCCAACAAACTTGCTCCTTCAACATTCATATCACGGGTATCGGCATACCTTTTTTTCTCCAAAACTCGTTTGGGTCCCGATTTGAATTTTCGGTCTTCAATGATGGCAAAACTTATACCTCCCCAAGTCATTTGCGTATAATAAACTCCTATTCCTTGTTCAATAGGTGTTGGATCGTAAGGGTCTGGTAAATGGCTGGTTTGCGCTCTTTCAACCTCTTTGATATACGAAACTGGCATATAATAGCCTCCTTCATCCCCATCTCTATTATTTATTTTTTTACCTCCATTACCCCATAAATTTCCTTGTCCTACGTCATGATCATCCACCAAACAAATAGTTGGTGTATTGCGAATGATGTCTCCAAAAGATTCTCCAAACTTCAACCAATATTTATAATGTTCGCTATGATCATACGCCTGATCTCCTGAAAAGAATAGCACATCTGGTTTTAATTTTTTTAAATTATCTACAATATCTGTGGCAGGAATTTGTCCGCCATGTCTTTCATACAATGACCAACAGGAAAAAGCAGCCATTGTAATTTCCTTTTTATGGATTGGATTTTTTTGAATTGTTCCTTCATAAAAAGCTTTGTTATTGTGTACAACACGGTAAGTTGCCTCCTGAGAATCATCCCATTTTTCGATTCTGAAATGTGCCGTATATCCAGGATATTCAATTTCTGATTCTTGTACAGTTTCCCAATCTGCTCCTTTTTTTATTTGGAGTATTGCCCTAAAGGGTTCGTAATCCTTGATAGGATAAAATTGTGCCGTCAACTTTACGATGTTGTTATGAACCGTATAAAGTGCAAAACAAATTCGGTCACTAGGTGTTTGATTTCTGGTAATTTCCAGTACATTCTTTTTTTGTGCGAAAGAAAAATAGCTGAGAATAATAAAAACAAATACAATAATTTTTTTCATAACTAAAATGATTTTATCAACTGATATTGAAAACGAAAATAAGTGTAACCAAAACCCATTGCGTTTTGGCTACACTAATATAGTCATAAGAACATTTAGTTCCTTTTTCTAAATGGTTCTACCTTATTTTATTTCTATTGCAATAGCATTACTTTTTAAACCTTTGGCAGTAACATTTACAGATACATTACCTCCATTTCGTAACGACTGAATTAAGAGTAAAGCATGACCATTATGTGTCTCTACCGTATTCGTTTGATAATCTTGAATACTTTTATTCCAACCATTATCTACTCCTAAGACTTTAACCTCTCCTTTTACATCAAAAGTCAATTTCGCTTCAGAAGTAGTGACTTCATTCCCGTCTTTATCTAGTAATTGCGCAATGACATGAGCCACATCATAACCATCGGCTTTTAACTGCGTTTGGTCAGTCGTCAATCGAATTTTAACAGGCTCCGAAGTCGTTTTTAATTCGGCTTTTACTTCAGCTCCATCAAATCCTGCTCTGGCTGTCAAGGTACCCGCTTGGTAAGGCACTGCCCAACGAAAAATACGATCTGGACATTCAGACATGCTTCTTACCCCTAACGAACGTCCGTTTAAGAACAATTCTACTTGTGCGAGATTAGAACTTACCTCTACAATTACCATTTCACCTGGGGAATAATTCCAATGAAAATTGGCTCTACTAGTGTTCCATTTCAATTCTTTTTTTGAAGTCTGAATGAGTTTACCACTCAATTCATCCACATTGAACTCCGAGTCTTTTACTGGCGTAGTTCCAATAGCGATGTTAGGTGTATTGACCCAAATACTTTTAAAATAATTCCATCCTTGTTTTTTGAAACCCGCAAAATCGAGTAAATCACCATCCCAACCTTTTTGTGGCCATTTGCCATTGGCTTCGCCTAAATAATCAATTCCGGTCCACATAAACATACTAAAGACACCCGGATTTTCTAACACTTGTTTCCAATCATCCCAAGTTCCTGGACACTCATTAATGGTTACTTGCTTGGTAGGAAAATGTTTTTGTGCCCATGGAATTTCAACATTTCTATAGCTATACCCTGCAATATCAACTGCATCGGCATAACCACTTACATGGCTTACTTGTGGTATAATCATGTTGGCTGTTGTTGGTCTAGTTTGGTCTAAATCTCTAACCCATGAACTTAATTTTTGAGCAGTTTCAGATAATTTATATTTACCATGATCCGATTCATCGTATCTTTTCTTTAATTCTTGAGGGGAATACATTGGGACATTTCCCCAAAAATCACCAGCCTTTTGTGGGTCTTTTGGATCTTTCCAAAAACCAGTAATGTATCTGTAGTTTAAATAGGTCCATTCTATTTCGTTACCGATACTCCATTGCACCACACTTGGGTGATTGCGGTCACGCAACAAGGTACGAGTCAAATCACTTTTTCCCCATTTTTGAAAATGTTCTGTATAGCCACGAGTGATATAATCATCGTGTCTGTCATGGTAATTTAAACGTTTGTCCTTAGGTAAATCAAATTCGTCAAACAATTCATTTTGAACCAAAAATCCCATTTCGTCACAAAGGTTCAAGAATTCTTCTGAAAAAGGATTGTGCGAAGTTCTAATGGCATTAACGCCACATTCTTTTAACAAAGTCAATCGTCTGCGCCACACTCCTTCTGGCACTGCTGCTCCTACCAAACCTCCGTCATGATGAATACAAATTCCTTTCATGTAAGTTGATTTTCCATTCAAAAAGAAACCTTCACCCGCCTTAAATTCAATTGTACGAATCCCGAATGGTGTTGTATATTGATCCACTACTTTTCCTTTTGAAGAAATCGTTGTAATGGCTTTGTATCGAGTAGGCGTTTCTATATCCCAAAGCTTTGGATTTGCAACGGCAAAAAGTTGTGTAAACTCTGTGTTTGTATTTCCTTTTATTTTTAAAGAATTGTTTTGCTGTGCTACAACCGCTCCTTTTTCGTCGATGATTTTGGTGGCTAATTCAAAAGTATTCGAAGCCGAAAAGTCGTTTGCTACCTTTACTTTCAATTGTACTTTTGCTTTTTCTTTACTAACCTCTGGAGTGGTTACAAAAGTGCCCCAAACAGGAATGTGAAGTTTATTTGTCGTAATCAATTTGACATTTCTATAAATTCCGCTACCTGAATACCAGCGGTTGTCCGCATAACGCGAGTGATCTACGTGTACTGAAATTACGTTAGGACTTCCATCTTTTGTCAAAAAAGGTGTTAAATCAAAATAGGTAGGCGAATAACCATAAGGGTTTTCACCCAATAGTTTTCCGTTTAACCAAAATTTGGCATTATTGTACACCCCATCAAAAAGGATGTACACTTTTTTACCACTGTCGGATTTGGGAATCGAAAAATGTTTTTGGTACCAAGCTACTCCTCCATCTAAATAACCCGTTGCACCTTCTTTGGTTTTATCAAAAGAGAATTCGACACTCCAATCGTGTGGCAAACGAACCTCACGCCAATCGGCATCATTTAACGGAAGCTTTGTTGCGATTTTAGTATCTTTTTGCAATTGAAACTTCCAATCGAAATTAAAGTCTTGTTCTCTTTGTTCTTGTGCTACCATTTTCACATTAGCAAACAAGGCTAATAATAGCAAAAAGGCAATTCGTTTTGTTTTAATATTATGCATCATTCTTAAATTACATTTTGAGGATTTCTTTTAATCCGAATTGAATATTACTGTTTTTATTTCATTCTATTTTAATTGCAACGTTGCCGTCTGTGGTGTTGCCGCTCCTAGCCTTGTACTTAATGCTCCTGGTGATGCATTCCCTATAACAAGCTGGTAACTTCCTTTTCTCCAAACACTTTGTCCTTGCTCATTAATCACTTTTAAATTATTGGGAGTAAGCGTGAAGTTGATGTTTTTCTTTTCTCCTTTTTTCAAACTAACACGTTCAAACGCTTTTAAACTCTTTAGTGGAATTCCTCCACTCAGTTCCATTGGATTCACATATAATTGTACTACCTCATCAATATCGTAATTTCCTGTGTTAGCTACCTCAACCGTTACTGTCAAGGTTTGTTTTTCTTTTAAATTGTTAGTGCTCAACTTCAGATTACTAAATTCGGTTTTAGAATAGGTTAGCCCAAAACCAAAAGGATACATAGGCTCTTCAGTCATATATTTATAAGTACGACCTTTCATAGAATAATCCTCATAAGCTGGTAATTGTGTCACATTCTTAGGAAATGTAATAGGCAAATGTCCGCTAGGAGAGCTATTTCCAAAAAGAATATCAGCTACGGCATTCCCGCCTTGTTCACCTGGATACCAAATTTGAACAATCGCATCACACAACTCTTCAATTCCTTCTAGCGAAACAGGACTTCCACTCGCAATTACAAGAACTAAGGGTTTCCCTTTTATCTTGCTAGCAATTTCTTTGACATAATCAATCTGGCTTTGAGGTAATTTCAAATCAACTTTATCACCCACATTTTCAGCGGCAATAGCATCTACTTCTTCCCCTTCTCTATCGGCTGTTAATCCTACCACACAAATGGTTACATCTGATTCTCCTGCTTCAAAAGGTGCCCAATTTTTTGGATTGATATTTTTATGAAACGGCAAAACCCCACTTCGATAATTCAGCGAAGCGCTAGGCGAAACCACATCGGCAACTCCTTCTAAAATAGTTACCATACCTGATGTTACGCCATAATAACTTCCCATCAACATATCATTAGAATTAGCAAAAGGGCCTGTTACATACGGTATTTTGATGTCCTTGGACAAGGGTAAAATATTATTTTTATTTTTTAAGAGTACGATTGATTTTAGAGCTACTTCTTTAGACAACGCAATATGTTCAGGACTATGAATTTTTTCAATCCCATAATTCAAATACGGATTATCCGTACCCGTTTCGTCAAACATTCCTAGTCTGAAACGTGTTTTAAACAGTTGAACCGTACGGTCGTGAATCATTTTCTCTGTTATCAAACCTTGGTCAATGGCTTTTTTTAATTGACTATAGGTAGTCCCGCATTCTAAATTCGTTCCAGCATTTAAGGCTACAGCGGCTGCTTCAGCAGCAGTTTTTACATATTTTAGTTTGTTATAAACACCACTAACCGCTCCACAATCTGAAGTGACATAGCCATCAAATTTCCATTTATCTCTTAGGGTTTCTTTCAGTAAAAAATCACTCGCACAAGCAGGTTTTCCATATACAGCATTGTACGCTGCCATTACTCCTTCTACTTTTGCTTCTTTGACTAAGGCTTCAAAAGCAGGCAAATAGGTTTCGTACAAATCCTGTTTATTAGGCTCGGCATTAAACTCATGGCGAATATTTTCGGGTCCTGAATGTACCGCAAAATGTTTGGCACAGGCCGCCGATTTTAAGTATTTAGGGTCATTCCCTTGCAGTCCTTTTACAAAAGCAACTCCAATTCTGGATGTTAAAAGCGGATCTTCTCCATAGGTTTCTTGTCCTCTACCCCAACGTGGATCTCTAAAAATATTGATATTAGGTGTCCAAAATGTCAATCCCGCATATTTGCTATGGTTACCGTTTTTTTGCGAAATTGCATATTTTGCACGAGCCTCAGTCGATATGGCCGATGCTACTCTTTCGGCTAATTGAGGGTCGAAAGTGGCTCCTAAAGCAATCGCTTGTGGAAAGATGGTAGCCTTACCGTTTCTACCAATACCGTGGAGGGCTTCGTTCCACCAATCGTAATCAGGCACTTTCAACCTTGGAATAGCGGCTGCTCCATTTTTCAATTGGTTAATCTTCTCCTCTATGGTCATTTGTGAAACAAGAATTTCAGCTCTTTTTTCAATGGGTAAATGATTGTTTTGAAAAGAAAAATCGACGTTTTGGGCAAAAGAGGCAGTCACTACCATAAAAGCAGTAAATCCTTTGTAAATAGATTGTCGGTTGATGTACATGGGTAATGGGTAAAATTTGTTTTATGTGATTGTTAACTATAGTTTTATTGTTTCTGTTTCTTTATTCAAACGTTTTCTCAGCTTATCATTAAACTTTTAACTTTGTTTCCTATTCATTGACTTGTTAGCATTGAACTTTTCCAGATTATACAAAGCAAAATACATCCTAAAAAAGGAGCATAATAATAGCGGTGTTACTCATTGAAAGTTTCATCGTTTTAGTTTATTTTTTGGATATAAGTATAATATACTCCGTATGTTTCTTTTCCCTCAACAAAATCATTGACCAAAAGCGTTTTTCCTTTGTCTAAATGAACTCTAAAATTCACCTCTTCATCTGTAGGTAAAATTTCTTTTTCCAACATTTGGTTTGCAATAGAAATCCTTACTTTCGTTGGTTTAATTGTTTTGTATTCAAATAAATTTTTAGGGTTCTCTTTTGGGATGCCTAAAATAGTTCCCGGACATTCTTTAGGCCATCTTCTGCAGCTTATTTGGTATTCCCCTGTTTTTTCAACTTCGAGAGCATGAGTATTGTTTCTGTTTTTGATTCCTTCCGCCACTTGCTCACATTTCCAAATTCCAGCATCTTCACCAATGGCATGTTGAATAGTTAATTTTATTTCGTCTTGAATTTTACTTCCTATGGTGCTCATAGGCAGTTCAATGTATTCCGATTTTCTTTTGGCATTAGCAACAAACTGTTTGTTCTCTCTTAATAGCAAAGCCACTATTTCAGGGTACTGACTGGCTAAGTTGTGCTGTTGCTTTGTGTCGTTATGAATATTGTATAGCTCTTTTCCATTAATAAGACGCCACTGTTCTTTCATTACACAGGTCTCATCAATATCCATTGGTGGACGCCAATCTTGCCTATGATGCACGAAAACGGTACGCTCTTGTACTTTATCCTTTTTTTGCGTTAAAAGAGCGGAAAAATCAATCCCGTCCCAGTCCGCTTGTTTGGGCAATTTTAATTGACATAAACTAGCCAAAGTAGGAATCAAGTCAACATGCGCTGTTAAGGCTTCTACATCTTTTCCTCCTTCAATTTTACCATTAGGCCAACGAATAAAGAAAGGAACTCTATGTCCTCCTTCATTTTTATCTCCTTTTACACCGCTAAAATTTTTGTTATATCCTAATTTTCCATTGCGACTATATCCACCGCTAGTACCATTATCAGTCATATAAATGACTATGGTATTTTCAAGTAAATTTTTGTCTATTAAAAATTGATTGAGTCTGCCAAAATTTTCGTCTAAATTGGCAATCATTCCGTAAAAATCAGCATTAACAATTGTATTTCCTTCCAAGTGTTTATAAGGTGCGGCATACTTGGATTCCACATTCCAAGGACTGTGTGGTGCATTGGTTGGTAAATAAATAAAGAAGGGTTTGTTTTTATTCGTATCGATGAATTTCATTGTTTCGTCAAACCAAACATCGGTGCAATAGCCTTTAAACTGTTTGGGTTCGTTGTTTACAAAATAAGTGTCATCAAAATAAGTGTTTCCCCAATAATCGGATAGTTCACCTACTCCACCTGCTTTGTGTTGAATGACTACGTCAAAACCGCTATCAGTAGGGCGACTCGGATAATTATCACCTAAATGCCATTTTCCTATCAATGCTGTTTTATACCCATTTTGTTTGAAAACATCGGCCATAGTAGTAGGATTCCCCGATAAGGCATCACGCCCTTTGTAAGTGGCCCAAACGCCGTTATTAATGGGATATTTACCTGTCATAATAGCGCTACGTGTAGGCGCGCAATAAGGACTCACATGAAAATCAGTCATTCGAACAGATTGCTTATAAAAGGCATCCAAATGGGGTGTTTTTAGCCATGGATTGCCCTGACATCCCAAATCTCCTATTCCTTGATCATCAGTCAAAATCAAGATTACATTGGGTTGCTTTTGAGCAAGCATCACTGCTGAAATCAATATTAAAAAATGATATAAATATTTCATTCAAATTAATTTATAGTTTTAAAATGAGTATTTAAGCACCTGAAAACTTTTTGAAACACGGGTTAATTTGCCTCAATAAAAGTCCTCTTTTAAATACTATTTTTAAAAAATAGTAATAAGCAAATACTTTACACACAACAGACTTACTTAAAATCTAATACCATGTAAATTTCTTTGATTTTTTTTAAATCTATTAGTAGCTATGGTTAATAGAGTGCAAGATATGATTTTTTTAATTAGTTCTATATATGAAACAAGATTCATTATTGAATAAAAATATTTTTTTAACAAAATTCCAAAATGAATTCAAAAAACGTTAAAACTTAAAAAAACAAACAATAAAAAAAACCATCATAAAATAACACTATGATGGTTGATTGTGTTTAAAATAAATAGGTTTTATTTTTTTAGCTGTAATTTATAATCATGCGAGCCAGGAGCAAAATTACTGGTATAAATTGTAGTTCCATCGGCTTTATTTCCCCATCCTACTTCCACTCTATTATCGCCCAATACTATATTTATTAGCTTTTCTTTCATTTCATTAGCTATTTTTTGGTATTTTTTATCAAAAGCTAGATTATTCACCTCATGAGGATCCTTTTTCATATCATATAAGGCAGGATCCAACGCTTCATAACTGGCATTTAAAGCCCAGTTCATGTCTTTTCCTCGTTCTTTGGTTGGACGTGTTTGCATCGAAAACACATAGTCTTTTGTTCTAATAAAAGCTCTAGGCCCAGTCACAGCATGACTTTCACCTACCACATAATCTCTTTTAGGAGCCTTATTGGCCACAACAGCAGCTAAATCCATACCGTCTAAATACTTATAAGGTTCTGATTTGATATCAGCACCAGCCGCTGCTAAAATAGTAGGCGCCACATCTACAAACTCAGCATAATCCTTTACCACTTTTCCTGCTGGAAATTTAGTTTTATCAGAAGAAACGACAACTATAGGGTTATGAGCATCTATGTCCCAAGGTGTAAATTTAGCAACCGCGCCATGGTCATTCAGTTTCCAACCGTGGTCACCGTTTATATAAACAATCAACCAAGGCTTTTTTTGTTGTTCATTATAGGCGATAAACGCATCAACTGATTTTCCAATTAAATCGTCCCCATACGCACAGAAGGCAAAATAATCTTGGATCATTTTATGTTTATCGGCTTCAGAAAAATGATCACTGTATCCCGCTTCCACTTGCTTTTTCATTTGTTTCGCCATCGTTTTTAGTTCGCTTTCATCAAATTGAGGTACCTTATAGGTATGCTTTTGGAAACGCGCTCTATAATCTGCTGGAGGCAAGACAGGAGTATGCGGAAAATCAAATCCTATATAAAAAAACTGAGGTTTGGACGCATCAATTCCGTTAACCGTTTGAGAGCCCACAGTAAATTTTGGCTTTTGATTTTTAAGATAATCTTGAAAAATTGAAGCATAATAACCATCCTTTGTTTCACCTGCTTTGCGTGGACTTACCCCTGCCAAAATCTCAGATGCAAATGGGTCGTTAGCGGTTTCTTTTTTGTTGTAATGTCTCAACAAATCATATTTTTTCATAGCCGCAGCAGCAGTTCCTTTATATTTTGGATCATAATTTTCTAAGTTTTTAGAAGCATACTCAAACTTTCCCTCAGGGGTTACAAAAAACTGTACATCTTGTATAGGTTTATCTAGTTTTACCCCATCCATTTCATACATCCAATCTTTACCCCAATCAGTATAACCATCTTTGTGTAAGGGTTTAAAATCAAAGTTGTTTTGGTATATTTCATGAGGCACTGCTCTACCGTTTTTAAGTGTTTTGATACGCATACCCAATTTCCCAATACGAAACGTTTGATACCCTAAACTAGCTAATTGCTCTGGTAAGGTGGGTTTAAAATGTGCTGCTTTATTGTTGTAGTATTCAAATTCATAAACCCCTGAACGAAAAGGATACCTTCCTAGATGCAGAGACGCTCGCGAAGGAGCACAACCCTGAGCCTGACAATAGGTATTAACAAAAGTAGTTCCCATAGCTGTCAAACGATCAATATTAGGTGACTCAACATAACCCAGTTCACTCATTTCGTTTCCGGTGAGCATTTTATTAAAAGAACGCACAGCATCATAACGATGATCGTCTGTCAATATCCATAATATATTGGGTTGCACTTTTTGAGCGAAACCCAAATTTGTAGTAGCATATAACGCTAGCAAGCAACAATTTAAAATTCTTCTGATTTTCATAAAAAATAGATTAAAGGAATAATATTAATAGTTTTTGATTTTCTTAAGTATTAGTTGAAATAAAGTGTAAAGTCAAATTCATATATTTTAACAGGAACTAAATACTGTTGTAATGGCTTTGGTCCACAACTGGCGTTTCCTACCCCAAGCATTTCAGCATCTAATGACAGTATTGTTTCTTTTCTCTTTTTTAAAAATTCTGGACGAGAAGCTTTAATTAAATCACTCGCATCATAATGTAGCGCTGAGAAAATAAAAGGTGTACCTGATGTAATTTGCATGGCAGGTCGCTTTTCATTTTTTAATGAAAGGGATAAACTTCGTACATCTGATCTGGCTCCGTTTTCTTGCGGAACAACATAAGGTGTAAACAGTTCTTTTACCGTTGCTTGGTAATTACCTAAAAAAGCTGATTCCTTGCGATCGGGGTAATTTTCATGTGGACCTCTCCCGTACCATTTTGCTTGCTCAAGACCTTCTGAAAGGCCTAATTTCAATCCTATCCTTGGTAAAGTTTCTACACTTTTTCCGCCTTGAGGAATAACTTTGTTTTTCATTCTAATTTGACCTTGCCCTGTAATATCATACACACATTCATGTTGCAAAACAAGGGAATCAGCAGCAAATTCCTTTACAATACTAATTCTTACCAATGATTTATTTAGCTGCGCTGTTTTGATGGAAAGTACTTTTTGATTTAAATTATCCAATTGAGCTAGTCTCCAATTTTTTCTATAAGGTTTATCATTTTCTAAAGGAGCACGATATACATTTAGCGAAGGCCCCGTTATTTCACCCGTTTGTGCAATCAATTCTTTTTCACGGACTTTAATTGAGGTAATTTTTCCGCTTTGTTTATCAAAACGAACCTGTGCACTGCTACTTTTTGTAGTGATTTCAGTTGATGTTTCCTCTAAAGTTACTGTACCTGATGCTTGTGTCAATTGGGGTTGTATCTTTTGTAAAATAATTTCTTCTTTAGCTATTTCATAACCCGCTTTTGCCCAAGAAGTATCTTCAATCAATCGATAACTAAAATTAAGGGTATATTCGGCATTATTTTCAAACTTTGGTAGATTTATGAAATAGTCTTTTTCGGTTTTTGGCGCAACATCTAGATTAGTTAGAGTCCCTTTCTTAACCACAACACCATTTTTTAAAATGGTCCAATTTCCAGAAAATGCATTCAAATTAGTAAAACTGTATTTATTTCTAACTACAAATCTATTTCGTTCCGCATCCAATCTTGTATCGATAAATTGATGTGCTTTTTTTACTTCTAATAAAGATGGTTTTGGTGTTCGGTCAGCAAATACAATTCCTTTGGCACATTCGTTATCTAAATCATCAATTTTTGAAAAATCACCATTTACCGCTATGCTGTCAACGGGATGATAATCCAATCGATGGCTTTGGCGTATAGTTCCATCAGGCATTTTTTCATCATAGGTTTGATTCACCCAATCCCAAATATATCCTCCCATAAAACTAGGTGTTTTTTCAACCACCCTCCAATATTCACCAAAATTCCCTAAGGAATTCCCTTGAGCATGTGCATATTCAATCATGATATAGGGTTTGTTGTATTTGGGTTTAGCCCAAAAACTCAACAATTTCCAATGGTCTTGTTTAGGAGCGTCTTCGATAAAAGGATACATAGAACTGTTCATGTCAAAATAATCTTTTACATCCCAACAATCGGTTTCTCTACCATCATAAGAAATAGGACGAGTAGGATCAAATCTTCTGATATAATCACTGAGTAATGCAAAATTTTGTCCGTAACCCGATTCATTTCCTAATGACCAAATAATTATAGAAGGATGGTTTTTAGAGCGCTCCACCATAGCAATTACTCTATCTAAAGAACTTTGTAACCAAGAGATATCACTCCCCGGCAATACATTTGTTCGAATGGATTGATCGCTTGATTCCAACGCTTCATCCATCACATAAAGTCCGTATTCATCACATAGCGCATACCAGCGTGGATCATTAGGATGATGACTAGAACGAACGGCATTGATGTTGTGCTGTTTCATCAAAATTATATCCTGAATCATGGTTTCAGTGTATAAAGTCTTGCCTTTTTTAGGGTCAGATTCTCCTCTATTGACTCCTTTTATGAGAATAGGCTGTCCATTTACATGCAATTGTAAATTTTTGATTTCAACTTTTCTAAAACCAAATCGACTGCGGGTTACTTCAACCGTTTTGCCTTTTGGATCAACTAAAGTCAATACTACTGTATATAAATTTGGATGCTCCGCTGACCACAGTTTTGGTTTCTTTATCAGGGTGGAACAATCGAAAACCGTTTCGGTACCTGGGCCACCTTGTTTCCAACCAATTCCTTTGGTGCCAAATTTAGGGTCCGAAATTAATTTGTTCTTTTCATCATAAATACCAATCTGTACTTTGTATTTTTGAATGACTTGATCCGTATTGTTGTAAACTTTAATTTTAGCTTTGAATTCGGCATTTTGGTACAAAGAATCCAAATCTGAACTTAAAAAAAAGTCCCGTATTTGTACATTAGGTCGGCTTTGTAAAAACACACTCCTAAAAATCCCACTAAAAGTCCAAGTGTCACCACATTCTAAATAACTACCCGTTGACCATCGATACACCTGAACAGCCAAAGTGTTTTTCCCTTTTTGTAAATAGGGAGTAATATTGAAAACCGAACTTGTGAAAGAGTCTTCATCGTAGCCCACTTTTTTTCCGTTTACCCAAACATAAAAAGCACTGCCTACCCCATTAAAGTGTAAAAAAGTTTGTCTTTGTTGCCAATTGTCTGGAATTTCAAAAGTCGTTTGGTAACTACCTACAGGATTGTCCTTTGGTAAATTAGGTACCTTAATTTTTCCTCCTCTAATTAAAGTTTCCAATCCACGGTGAGAGGGTACTCCATAACCTTGTCTTTCCCAGCAAGAAGGCACAGGAATTGTTTTCCAACTAGTAACATCATAATCAACTTTATAAAAATCAGCAGGAGTTTTCGTTTCATCTTCAGCCCAATGGAATTTCCAGTTACCATCTAAACTTTTGAAATAAGGAGACGTTTTATAATCTCCACCTAAAGCTACAGTGCTATCTTTAAGTATATAATGTGTCGCCACATGGGGTTCAGTTCCTACAGTATAGACTTGCTTGTCTTTGTGAAATTCCTGCGCATAGGAAAAAAACTGTCCTATCAATAAAATTAAAAAAGTTATATTTTTCATTTCCTATTATTTTTTCGCACTATCAATCGTACGTAACTAGATTGCTTGTGCTTTTATTTTTTTTTTAAAACTTTAAACTAAGTGGTTAAGAAAAGTTTTTAAGATTTCCTTTTTATTTTGTTTTCAACAACTCCTCTAATTTTTCAATAGATTTTATAAAGGGAAGGTTTCCTTCACAATGAATCGATTCATAATCAACAGATAATGTTGGGCAATTGGCATTCTCCTTTTTTAATTTGGTCCACTCATCCCACTTTGCTTTGTAATTTTTCACAATTAGTTGGGCTTCATTACGATCTAAAACTTCACCTTTTATTTCCATTCTAGCAAACATAATTTGAGTACGATAAATTAACTCTATCAACTCATATTTGATACGTCCGTAAGTAGTTGATACCTTTATAAAATCTTCATCCACTTTATTTGGAAGTTTGATGCTGCTAGCTATTTTTTCCATTGCATACCAGCTTTTAAGGTTTTCTTTTTTCTCCTCTAATACTTGTTTATCCACACCATTTTTCACAAAAACTGACATATTTTGAGCAGTAAAAAAATGATCTCGAATCCACCATGGAGAGGTGTCTTGAATGCTTGTTGCTTGTCCTTTGAAAACAGCATCCACTGACAGCAGGCATAATTCTCTTAGTTTACGACTATTTTCTGGAGTCATTTTTAATACATTATTAGTATAATCATTAAAAATTTGCTCTTCCGATTGCAAAGGGTTTTTGGCAAATTCTTTAATGATATAAGTGTTTAGATCCATCCAAAATTCATTTCCAAAATAAGGGCCAAACCACCCATCGCCCCATGTCCAAGTATAAAATCCTTTTACCTGTTTGTTATTGTATAAGTCACGAATACCTTTTTTTTGTTCCATTTCTGGCCAACCTTCAATAACTCCTTTCCCAATGTAATAAGGGTGCGCATTTTTGCCATACATTCCTGCCTGATTAATGGAAACTTCAACAATTTGTTGGTGTTTACCAATTCCAATTGTTTTATTAAAAGGTAATCCCCTTAAAAAATCTCCATTTACATGCTTAATTGAAAAATACAGGTTAGCATCGGGCTCAACATTATTTGTAATATCTAGATAGACCTCGGGTACCAAGTGGAATTTTCTCTTAATTTTACCCCAATCCCAAGTTCTATAAATCAGTTTTTTATTTCTTTTTACACAGACTTCATTTCTTAAGATATTAATGATTTTAATATGGTCTTCTGGCGTATACACAGGTCTATCTCCTTCGTGAAAAGGAGTGTCGTGCAAATAGGTTTCTCCAAAACGTATAGTAAGTCCCCCTAATTCGGGAAACTTTGAAAAAATTTCAGCTATTTGTGCTTTTAAAATTTCTTGGGTTCTTGTTTTTTGAATAGACAATTTTCCGTCTATTTTCATTTCCTCCCCATACTTCTTCATTACTGATTGTGGTACTACCAATACATCCATAAATGGATAAAAAGGCATTCCCGCTTTAACAGCTTTATCTAATTGTATCCTGACATCTGCAGATTTCCGTTCAATCCATAATTTTTCAGCGGTTCTATCAGGCACTAAGTTGTTTTCATAATCATCATAAGTGACGGCACATTGGATTTCAAATTTAGGAACCTGTCCATTATACCCCAATTGTTTAATACTTTCAGGAGCAGTATATTTTGTATTAAATCTAGGTTCACCAGGATTGTGATGCACCATATTGTAAAGCACTGGGTATCTTTCAGAAACTTCATTAACTTGAGCAAATACTAGTTGTAACTGAAAAACGAATGCGATACAAAAAAACAATGTCTTTTTCATAAATATAACTACTCCTATTTACTGATTACAATTTACGGAGAGATTTTTTACGAGTATCCTGCAAAGCCTTCTCCTCTTTGATAACATTTTCTGGATGTGGGTCAACCCATCCTGGAATTAAGTTTTTAGCATCCCAAAGTTTGTATTCTTTTTCTAATTGCAACACTATTGATTGGTTTTCATCAGCAATATCGTAACGTTCTAAAGCATCGGTTTTGAGATTAAAAAGCATGGTTTTTCCTTTATAGGCACTCTTATACAATTTATAATCTCCTTTGCGAACTGCGTATTCAAAACCTCCTACGGAACGCCAAAACAATAAATCGTTTGGTTTGCCTTTGTTTTCCCCTCTCACATAAGGCAACAAACTGGTTCCATCCAATTGTTTTTCTTTACGAAAATCGGCTCCAGCGGCGTCTAAGAAAGTGGGGAATAAATCCAAAGATGAAACCACATTTTGATACACTTGGTTTCCTTTTAGTCCGTTTTTCCAAGTCATGAAAAAAGGCACTTTGATACCTCCTTCAAAAATCATCCCTTTGTGACCCCGATTGGGTCTGTTGTCTGCATGTTCAGCACGACCGCCATTATCACTTAAAAAGACAATAATGGTATTGTCCTTCATACCATTTGCCACTAATGTAGAATCGATTTTGCCCACCCCTACATCCACTCCATTGACCATCGCAGCATAAACACTTCTGCCACCGTATTCAATGTGTTTGGTGTTTTCCAAATATTGTTTGGTCGCTTGATCTGGGGCATGCGGAGCATTGTAAGCTAGATAGATAAAGAATGGTTTTTTATCTTTATTGGTTATGAATTTAATCGTTTCCTCCGTAAAATTATCCGTTAAATAGCTGAGTTCTTTTTCTGGAACAGGGATACCGTTGCGATAAACCGTGTGAATCGCATCTGTTGGAGTTCCCCAATAATTCATTCCACCACCAGGAAAACCAAACCAATGGTCAAATCCTTGATTATTGGGACGCAATTCAGGATGATCTCCTAAATGCCATTTCCCGATGGCACTGGTTCGATACCCTTGCTCTTTCAAAGCTTCTGGAATCATTTTTTCTGAAAGTGGGGTTCCTACTGTTGGGTTGTTCAAACCATCATCCGCAATATTGCAATCGTGACCAAAACGCGCTTGGTAACGCCCCGTTATTAACCCTGCTCTTGACGGACTGCAATAGGGATGCGAAACGTACCCATTAGAGAAAATCACCCCTTCTTTAGCTATCCGATCTAAATTGGGAGTGGGGATGTCCGTAGCCCCATTAAAACCTACATCTCCCCAACCTTGGTCATCGGTAAGAATGACAATTATATTGGGTTTTTGTTGTTTATTTTGTGCTTGAATAACAGTGGATAAAAATATCCCTGAAACCAATATTGAAGCTACAGCAATTTTTGATTGAATCATCTTTAATTATTTGACTGAATATAAAATGAATAGGAATAAGTCCCTGGTTTTACTATAAATTGAGGGTGAGGCTCTGCTCTTTTTGACCAAGTATCATCTCCACCAATACCCATTTGAATCAAATCAACATTTACAGTCAAAACCTTTCTGTCTTCTAATTCATTTGTGTGCTTGGCTTGTTGTAAATTCATCGTGCTAAAAGGAACAACACTAAAATTGAGTCTTTTTTCTTCTTGAGCAACTTTAAATCCTTTATTCGATTTGTTGTTCAAAATGAACCAACGAGTATCCATTCGGTTTCCGTATTCCTCAGGGTAAATGTAACTTTGGTCTAAAGCAAAAACATCTCCGCTATACAAACCTACTTTGGACCCCAGATTTCTATCTTGATAATTTTCGAAAGGCCCTTTTCCAAAATAACTTAGATTACGGTATTGGTTATTGGTATCAAACTGCATCCCGATTTTAGGCACATTCGGTGCGTTTTTATCAATTGATGCCAAATAATCTACTTTCAGTTTTCCGTCTCCTTGGATTGTATATACTAAAGTAATTTCAGTTTTAGGTTTAGCAATCATTCCTTTTACAGTTACGGCAACATTTGATTTATCGGTTGCATTTACTTTTACCGACTGTACTTCCAAACGATCTCCTGCTTTCATCCAATCTAGTTCAGCCGAAAGCTTTTTAGCATTACGATAGGCTTCATCATTTTCTGTTTCCGCTCTCCAAAAATTTAATTTCAGCGGACTTGCTAAAACCTCAACCCCATTTGTTTTCAGTTGATGTACATAACCTGATTTTTTATCAACCTCCACTTCAATCATTTTGTTGCTAACACGAATGTTTTGCGCTGATTCCTGTACTTCTAAACTAGGGGTTTTCGAATTCGAAACCTCTTTTTGTTTTGGGTTTGCTATTTCAAATTGCTCTTCAAATACCACATATCCTTTTTTCGCCCAAAGGGTATTGTCTTTCAATTTCCCTTCGATAGTAATAAAATACTCCTGTCCTGCTTTGAAATTTATCTTTTTCAAATTCACATTCAAAGCTTCTTTTTGAAAAGGTTTTGTAGCCAATGCACCTAGCGTTTCTGATTGAATCGATTTACCGTTTTCCGTCAGGTTCCACACTAAATCATACTGTCCCAAATCCACTGCATGATGGCGATTGAAAATTTCAAAATTTCCTTTGGCAGCATCAATTGCTGTAATGACTGCGGGCTGATTAACATACTTGCATTCGTAGGTCGCTGGTTTTGGATTTCTGTCGGCGGTAATGATACCGTTTAAACAAAAACTTCCACTATTGGGCTTGTCGCCAAAATCACCTCCGTATGCAAAAAATTCTTTGCCGTTTTGATCCTTTTTAACCAATCCTTGGTCAATCCAGTCCCAAATATAACCTCCTAAGGCACGATCATTTTTGTAAATCACATCCCAATAGGTTTTCATATTTCCAGTAGAATTCCCCATAGAATGCGCATATTCACACATCACTACTGGACGAGTATCAAAACTAGTTTCGTCAATCAAGTCTTGTAATTCCTGAGGTGTTGGATACATACGGCTCAACATATCTACCCATTTTGGGTCGGTAGGATTAGCCATTTTAGAATTGAATTTCTTTTGGTATCTCGGATCCGTCGCATCGCCTTGAGCACCTTCATAATGAATGTATCTTGTAGGGTCATATTCCTTAATCCAAGCCGACATAGCAGCATGATTAGGTCCTTTTCCTGATTCATTTCCTAAAGACCAAATCACCACTGACGGATGGTTTTTATCTCTTTCGACCATACGAATGGCTCTTTCAAGAAATGCAGCACCCCATTCTGGCTCATTTGCCAATCGTCCTCTAATACCGTGGGTTTCCAAATTGGCTTCGTCCATCACATAGATTCCGTATTGGTCACACAAATCATAAAAATAAGGGTCGTTTGGATAATGACAAGTACGTACGGCATTGAAATTGAATTGCTTCAACAATTGCACATCACGCTCCATATCGGCTCTTGAAACCGTTTTCCCGTTAGTCATATGGTGGTCATGGCGGTTTACCCCAATCATTTTTACAGGATTTCCATTGACCAAGAAACGTCCTTTGTTGTCAATTGCTACTTCTCTAAAACCCACTTTGGTACTGGTGTATTGAACAGGGTTGCCTTTGTCGTCTTTAACAGTAAATAAAAGAGTATATAAATACGGACTTTCGGCAGACCATTTTTTTGGTGATTTTATTTCGGTTTCAATCATAGCAAAATCAACATTATCACGTTGCGGATAATATTCGCCAAAAAACTTTTGTAATTTCATTACATTTTTATCCCCTACAGCTATACCATTGGCATCTACTAATTGTGTGGTTAAAGTCCAATTATCCACCGTTGTATGCAATGGATTATCCCCAAAATGCCCCACTTTTTCAATGTATTTATCGGTAATATTGGCTACAAAAGCAGGACGAATTTGCAATAAGGCATTTTCGTAATTCTGATCTAAATCGGTACGAACGGTGAAATTAGACAAACGTACTTTCGGCACGGCTTGCAAATAGACTTCTCTTTCGATTCCGCTCATTCTCCAGTGGTCTTGGGCTTCGAGATAGCTTCCATCTGACCAACGATATACTTTTACGGCAATTTTGTTTTTGCCTTTTGTAAGGTGTTTGGTGATATCAAATTCGGATGGTAAACGGGTGTCTTCACTATAACCAACAAATTGGCCATTGACCCAAACGTAAAAAGCCGATGACACACCTCCAAAATGCAAAATCACATCTTTGTCTTTCCAAGAATCGTTCAAATCAAAGGTTCTTACATAATGCCCAACAGGATTGTCATGGTGGTTGATAAAAGGAAAATCACTAAAAAAAGGATAGGTCGAATTGGTGTAAATAGGAATTCCATACCCACGCATTTCCCAGTTAGAAGGAACATCAATTGATTTCCAAGCCGATGTATTAAAATCTGCTTTTTGAAAACTAGTCGAAGCATCAGCAGGTTTAGCCACCCAACTGAATTTCCAATCCCCGTTTAAGGATTGAAACCAAGATGATTTTTCTCTTTGGTTTTCTCTAGCCAAAATTTCATTTTCATAGGAATAAAAAGTGGCTCTCGCTGCCATTCTGTTGATTTGGTTCACCGCTGGATTTTCCCAATCATTTTGTTGCGCAAAAAGACTAAAGGATAAAAAAAGAACTGAAAAAAGTATACTAGTTTTCAAGGGATTGGAATTTAAAATTTAATTATGTTTTATAAGGTTTGAAATATATTGCTTATATCTAATGGATCACCCATTTCTTTTTGGAGTTGTTGTAGGTCTTTGAATAGTGCTTTCACTTTGATTTTATTAGCTGAAAGACCTGCTATATCCTGCATTTCTTCGGGGTCTTTGTTCAAATCAAACAACAATACTTTCTGGATTTTAGGAAAAACAATTAACTTATAACCGTCTTTGCGAATCATTCGTTGAAGATCCAAATAGGCTCCGTAAATCCCTTTGTAATTGCTCTTAGTGGTTTTACCTTTGGCCAAATCCATCAAGCTATGGAACTCTACATATTTTGGTTTGGGCGCACCTGCTAAATCTAAAGCCGTTGCCATGGCATCTTGCAAATAGATATCGGCATCAACTTTTTTGTTTTTAGGAATATCAGGACCTACTATGACAAAGGGAGCACGGATGCTATGATCAAACAAACTTTGTTTCCCCATTAAACCGTGACGCCCCATGGCTAAACCATGATCAGCGGTAAAAATGATATAAGTATTATCCATTTTACCTGATTTTTTCAAAGCGTCTAGAATCAAACCTATTTGCTCATCGGCATAGGTAATACTGGCATAATATTCTTGGGTATGTACTTTTACAGCGTATTTTGTTCTTGGGAAGGGTGCCAACGCCTCATCTCTTAAATTATTATTATTACCCATATCTCTTCTAAAAGGATATTCCGGTAAAAAACTTTGGGGAACCGAAATTTTACGCAATGGATATTTTTCTTGATATTCTTTAGGCGCCTGTCTAGGATCATGCGGAGCATTAAAAGCGAGATACATGAAAAAAGGATTCTCTTTCGTTTTTGCTTCATTGATATACGCAATAGCGTCATCTTTTACAACTACACTCCAATGTTTTCCTCCTTGCCAGAAACCACCGTTTGAAGTATCATATGGCAACCAAGATTTGTCATCTTCACTCAACGGACGGTTGTAGCCATTTGGCATTGGCACCTTATCAAAAGAACCATTATTTTTTTTAATAGCTTCAAAAGTGGCAACCATTTTGCCGTGGTTCCAAGCATCAGCTGCCATACCACCTCGAATATTCTTTGTATGTTGAAATACCTTGTCCACAGCGGCCTCCACATGCCATTTCCCCGTAATATAGGTATCATAGCCCTGCTGTTCCATTAATTTCCCCCAAGTGAGTGCTGTTTTTTCTTTTTGAGCCCATTCGTCTGAAATGGCATTTGCTCTCCATAAAAAACGCCCTGAAATCAACATTGCACGTGAAGCTACACATACAGCTCCATTCCAAGCGCCCATATTATACGCATGAGTAAAGGTGGTTCCGTTTTTGACCAAAGCATCCATATTGGGTGTTTGAATTTCTTTATTCCCTAAAGCATGAATGGAAGTATAGGTTTGATCATCAGTAAAAATAAAAACGATATTGGGTTTTCTATTTTCCATTTTTTGAGAAAAGATAGCATGAAACGATGCCATCAAAAAAAAACCTAAAAAATAATACCTATTTATTTTTATCATCATAAGACCTAATATAATAGTTGATAAAAAAATAATACTCGCTCCAAAAAACATAGAGCGAGTAATTATTGAAACAAACTAACTAAAAACTAACTTCACAAAGGTTCTTATTTTACCTTAAAATAGGCGCTTCAAATGGTTTTATAATTAAAACAAATGGTTAATTCATCTAAAATACAGTGATTAAGCATCGCCAATTGCTAATTATTACATTTTAAAAATCAAAATTGATTATTATCACAATCATCTTTAATTAAAATAATAAACTATAGCGACAGAAAAAAAAATAGCATCTCACTTAATAGGTAAGATTAAAAGCTGAGATTCCATTTTATTTCTCGGTAAATAAGATGGAGTAAAAATTCAAAAAAAATTATTTTAAAAATACTTTGTAGTTTATTCCAATTCAAACTTAAAAACGTTGGCTAAATCGTCCAACGGAACGTCTGGAATAGTCAAGAAAAAACTTTCGGTGGTGTGCTCCCATTTAACTTTAGCCGATGAACCTAACAGTGTCACATTCTTGATAGGACTAGGCGGTATGTTGCGGTGATAACCTCCTATAGCACGCATTTCTATTCGTTTTCCTGCTTTGGGTTTCCCCAAGAAAAAAACATACATTGCTTTTTTATCTTTAGAGACTGTAAAACGAACATCCTCAGCGGTGTACTGAATTTTGGAAGATTGACCACCATGAGATCCATCTTCTGATTGGGCTGGTCCATAACCAAAAATAGTATGAGGACGACTACCATACACCGCCTCGCCATTAATTTGTAACCAATTCCCAATTTGTTTTAAAACATCGCGCTGTTCCTGATTGATAACACCATCAGCGCGAGGAGATACATTTAACAACACCACGCCATTCTTACTCCATACATCAATCATGTTTCGAATGACTAAATCGGCACTTTTGTATTTATGTCCTTCCACATACATCCATCTACTTTCCCCTAGAGTAATATCAGTCATCCAAGTAGTGGGGTAAATATCTTTGCGTCCGCCTTGTTCAATATCCTCAATACTATAATCTAATGGTAAATCATCTTGTTTGCGGCAAATAACCACTTCCTGACCGTTTTTAACTCCATTATTAAAATAAGTCGAAACCATTTCCAATCTGGTTTTCTCTGGAATAAGATTCAACCACGAGTCATACCAAATTAAATCTGGATGGTACTTTTTGACTACTTCATTGACTTGGTCTAACCAGTACGTATTGAACTCATCAATTGTTTCAAAGTTTCCAAATAATTTACGCAACATAGGGTCTTTGGTCGCAGTAGGCAAGTCTGGATGATAGGGATAATGACTGTTATACCCATTTTTACCCCAATGTTCGGGTGTATTGGCATTACGCTGTCCGTTGCGGGCATGGTGAAAAGTAGCCAATGTTTTTATATTTCTTTTTTCTAAAGATTGAAACAATTCACCTAAAATATCGCGTTTAGGTCCCATACTAGCGGCATTCCAAGGATTGATTTTACTATCCCACATAGCAAAACCATCGTGATGCTCCGCCACAGGTCCCGCAAACTTGGCTCCTGTTTTTTGAAATAAATCGGCCCATTCTTCAGGGTCAAAATGAGTTGCGGTAAACATCGGAATGAACTTTTCATATCCAAATTCTTCTATAGGGCCAAAATGTTCCTCATGCCATTTATTTATTGAACCACCTTTCATATACATATGACTAGGATACCAAGCGCTTCCATAAGCGGGCACACTATAAGGTCCCCAATGAAAATACATTCCCAATTTTGCATCGGCTAGCCATTCGGGAGCTGCTTTATGTTTGGCTAGTGATTCATGATTGGGTTCGTAATGATGTACTTGAGTTGATTGTGATTGTTGTAACTGTTTACAGCCCGTACAAACCAATGCAACCACTATTATTAATTGAGTAAACTTCATCCTGTTTTTGTTTAAAAATTTTAATCTTGTGTTTTTGTTTTCCTCTAAAAAACCATTAAAATCGGTAAAAAGTTAGCTGGAAAATATTCCCAAGCCTGTCCCATTTTATCAGACACTTCCCTTGTACCTTCGTAATAGAACTGGTCATAAATTAATTGGGAACAAAAGTTCGTTTTATTGCTTTACTAAAATTAAAAACTCTCAAAGTAGCCGAAGCGACATGTCCGCCTGAATCAGGGAAACTTACTTTAACTGTATTTTTTTCGGATAGTAATTTATAGTCCAAAGGAATTTCGATGACACCATAAAAACGGTCACGCATGGTTTGTGGATCGCCAGCATAATTTTCGGGGACTTCAATCTGAACATCATTGATAAAAACGGTAGGTTTTAGAACACTGCCGTGGTCACGTCCTAGTCCTAATCGTAAAACTACTTCACCATTTTGAGCTTTTTGAATCTTTTCAAAAATAAACTCCATCGGTTTGTTAGCCTCAATTGGCTTGTAGTTTTCGGTAGCATAATACTTTTTTTCTTCGGCTGTTTCGGCAATTACAACAGGACGTTTGAAATGGTATTCTAAAACCATTGTTCCCTCACTCTCTAGCAGTACTTCTTTGGTCGTGGCAGCTAGTTTTTTCTCTTCAATTATCCCTTCTCTTTTGGCTTCTTCAGGCTTATAAGGTGAATAATAGTGTTTCATTTTTATATTCTCTAGTGTATTGTTTTTTTGACCCAAAACATTCAGTTGAATAGCCTGTTTTGTTTCATTCAAATTATTTACAATCAGATAAACCTTTTTTCCATCAACATAAGCATCTGTTTGAATATCCACCAAATTAGATTTGGTATCTATTCGTTTCCCTTTTACATCAGACCAAAGTTGGTAAAACTTTACCAAATCAGTAAAAACCCATTTATCGCCAGTTTCTCCTTCTTTTTCAAATTGTTGTCTAAATAATCGGCTACGATAAGGATATCCTTCTTTGGTTCGCCCCCATTCGCTTTTGAGCATAAAAAAAGGAATCGCCACAGCTATAGACTGCGGATGATCCATAAAAGACATCATCAAGGCATTGGCACTTTTAACATACAAATAATCGCGCCAAGGAGTCCATGGCAAATCACGGTACTGATGTGCTTGTACACTATACTCTGAAATAACCATAGGTTTTAATTTTCCAAAACGCATCATACTATACTGTTCTAACATATCGAGTGAGGCCTCAATATTGCTTCCTTTACGGTACTTTTTTACATATTCTAATTTACCTGTACGGTAATCTTGTTTACAAGGAAAATCATAAAAATGCAAAGACCAAAAATCCATATCATTGCCCGTTAAATCAATAAACTGTTTCCATCGGTACGTCCATCTTTTAAAATCATATAATTCAAAATCAGGAAACGCACAGGTGTAACCACCCACGAGCACATCAGGGTTCAATTTTTTAATTTCACGAGCAACTGTGGAATGAAATTTGGCCAATTGCTGTACTGCTTTATTTTCTTTTTCAGGATTTCCCTCTTCTTTTTTGGGAATCAATTCCCAGAGTGGTTCATTAATCACCTCAATGAATCGAGGTCTTGGCTCGCCATTTCCGCCATAATATTCTTTAATAAAATGAGCCATAAATTCTCCTGTAGCAGTCCCAAAGGATTCCTCTGCAGTATCTTTTTGGGATAGCGCCCATCCTTGCTTTGTTTTGGTACCATGTGGCCAAAAAGGCTCAAACTGTGCTCCAATAATCATGTTTTTCAGTCGGTCTTCATACGGATGCAAATGTGATTTTTTACTGTAACTATTGCGGTTATTTTCTCCCATTTTTTTAAGTTGGGAAACATCAGCATAACCTGGGCGAGCGGGATCTTGTCTTACCGCATTTAGTGCTCCTTTCAGTCCGCCCGTTTCTCTCCCTAAATACACATCGTATTTATCCAAAAAATCTTTTCGTATATCAGGACTTACATGATCGCCTTCCCAGTCATTGGTAATACTTGCATGTATGGTGATATACTTTTGCCTGTCAAAACTATCGATACCCTCTACCTCTCTTCGTGTGTCTATATTAACATCAACCATTGTTTTTTGTGCGACACAAATACTGGTAGTAAGTAGTAAAAACAACAATTGGATTTGGGTTATTTGCTTCAAAAGGATCTTGTTTTTTTTCATCATAACTAATTTTTAGACGTTTTCAGTCCGTTATTTATTATCAAATTCTTTCACAAATGGCTGTTTCTCATCGGCTTGTTTGACACCTGCTGCCCCATTTAAGCTTTCGAAATAACGTAAATAATTATGAGAACCATATTTTTCTTTTTTAGAAATAGCTTCTTGTCCTATTGCTCTTAACTTAGGCAAATCAACTTTTTCGTCTCCCACTAATAGAAGGTATTTATTTTCTGAAATAGCTTTACCTGTGACGTCTTTTAAACTCAAATTAACATAAAATTTATCACCCAATTTCCCGGGAACTTTACAATTTACAGTAACAAATTTAGTTGCGCTATCCCCTTTAATGTCACCAAAACTGAATGTTTCTCGCTTCACTTCTTTATGGTTATTATCCATAAAAATGATTTCGGCTTTACAGTTTTTAAAATCTTGGTACAAATCATTAACCACCCATATTTTCCCTTCAAACTGCTCCGCTGGCAACCATCTTCTACGTTCGTGTTCTAAACTAACTAAGACTGGCTGATAAGCTCTTTTTACATAATCATAGGATAATTTAGGTTGCTGGTAATAATCAACAATTCCCCATTTCATATCAGGTGCAAAAGTGATAAAATGACAGATACTGATGGCACTAGACTTTGGTTTTCTTCGTCTATAATATTCTAATCCATACTGAAAAATAACCCCTTGGGCAATTTGAGTTGCATCTACAAATTCTTGCATACTTCCCGTAGCTTCAGTGTTTAAAGCATCAAAATTAAGCGTTCTAAACACATCAAAATCTGTCCAATGGTGCCCCCAACTCGGTCCAGGAGGCCACAATTCATTTTCTGGAATAAATTTTTTAATACTCGATACATTTGGGCACGAAGAAATAGCTAATTCTGGTACCACAGCAAAATTTTGTTTGTTAAAAAACTTCTCTGTATTAATCCTACCTTCGCTGTAAAACAAGCCATTAGCATGTACACTTTCGTTTGGTTTAAAACCTAATTTGATTCCTACATGGTCACTCAAAGGAGAAACGGGCACATAATGAAGATTCGAATACGGTTTGACAACCTCTCCTAATTCTTTCATAAAATTAAGATTATAAACAGGGTCAGAGGCGGTCATTAGGATTTCCTCTCCTCCCTCAATAATCACCATACAAGGATGGTTACGCAATTGTTTTACTACTGAAATAGCATCAGCGAATAGCGATTTTTTATAGGCTTCTCCCTTGGGTAACGACAAACTTGCAATGGGCAAAATATCTTGCCAAACAGTGATTCCTTCGCGGTTACATAATTCATAGAAATATTCAATTTCAGTAGGATGCCATCCAAATATTCTGAGATTATTAAAATTAGCCGATTTGGCCAAGCGAATAAATTCTTGGTATTTTTCCTTAGTAGCACGACCGAAGAAAATATCTGGTGGTCCGCCCCAAGTACCCGAACGAATAAAATGACGTTTCCCATTAATCATTACAGTCCAAGGATTTTCAACTTCTTGTTTGGTAAATCCTAGATTCATCTCCATTTTTAGTTCTCTAATTCCAAAGAGTTTATCATTCGCATCAAGTACTTTGTTGTCATTTTTGACCGTGATTTTTGCGATATATAGGTTTTGATCTCCTAAATCCCATGGATACCAAAGTTTTGCATCAGCAATGGTAAGGGGAATTTTAAGTTCATTTTTACCAGGTTTTAAACTAGTGGTTTTTGTCGTTTTGTACACTTTGGATTTGAAATTCTCTCCCTGTACTTCAATCTCAAGCTCCACATTGGAGGCCACAGTCCCGGAATGTTCAATTTCTAGATGAATATCCAAATCAGCCGATTGCTTTTTTAGATTTACCTTAGTTTCTACATAAACCTGATCAATTTTTGCTTTATCATAAGCCATTAACTTTACGGGTTTCCATATTCCTGTAGGTACTAAGTCCACCCAATAATCTCCATGCCATGCTGGTTTTTTACCAGCTACCTGACTATATCTTCGGGGTGCTGGATGTAAACGAACCGCCAAAACATTACGACCTCTTTTGTATTGTTCTAAACTTATGAGTTTTGTAATATCAAACGAAAAGGGCGTAAACATTCCTTCATGAGAGCCTAGTAAAATACCGTTTAAATACACATCACAAGCATAATCAACTCCCTCGAAATTTAGTTCAATATTTTTGCCTTCCATTTCTTTGGGTACATTGAAAATGCGCAAATACCACCATTCATATTCATTAACCCATTTAGCTTTGACACTATTTCGACCAAAATGTGGATCTTCAATACGACCAATTCGCCATAAATCAGTAAAAACATCACCAGGAACCTGAGCAGGTGCCCAGTTTAAAGCATCTCCCATATGATCGTAGCTTATCTCTGGAAACTTTTCTTCCATACCACGTCCTGGCAAGGTTCCTTGTAGTTTCCATAAATGACCACTCAAATCATGAATCAATCGTTGAGCATTTTGCTGTTGTGCTATAGAAACACTAGTAAACAGCAACAATACTATTATGGTTAGGGTACGTAAAAAATTCATTTTGGTTGTTTGGTTAGTTAAGTGAATAATTATTTTTTTAATTTTTCAGTTTGTTGTTTGATGCGTTCCAATTGTTTAGCACTCAATTTGTGCGTGTAGTGAAACTCAGGACTGTATTGGTAATAATGCTCTTTCATTCCTTGGTCATCCACTTCAAGACTTAAATCACAATCAAAACGCGCCAACTCTGTATGATTCCAGTTTCCACCGGCATTAATAAAATGCGAAATTCCCCAAGTGATTCCTTGACCGTTTTTCGTATCTGTAAAAGCATCTGGCACAAAAGGACCTGCAGCAACGGGTAATAATTCTGTTATTGATGCTATTTCAAAATTGATCCAATCTTTGGCATATTGAATGGTATTATGCTCCATTCCATCACGCTGAACAATGGCCGCAACACCTTCTCTAAAAGGGAACAAAGTGGTTTCATGTCCCGAATTAAGCACAGGGTTCAATGGATGTTTGATAAAGGGTCCTAGTGGATTGTCTGCAATGGCCACGCCTTGCATTCTTATTTTAGAAGGATTTAACTCGGGGCGTTTATCAAAATCAGCTTTGTAATAGAGGTAAATTTTTCCATCATGTACTAATGGGTAGGGGTCGTGAATTGAATATTGATCCCAAGCTCCCTCAGGTCCATTTGGTATTACCACTTGGTTAGCTGCTGTCCATGGTCCGTCAGGAGAATCAGCATAGGAAACCGCCACAGGACAAAAGTCGCCACGTAAACCGCTTGCTTCCATAAACGCTTGATAATACAAATAATATTTCCCTTTCCATTTCAAAATATCGGTAGTTGTTACAGAGCGCCAGCCGGGTTGTGGTTTTGGAGGACGCGGCACTGCAACTCCTTCTTCTTTCCAAGTAAAACCATCATCTGAAGTTGCATACCAAATTTCAGACAAATCCCAATCAGAAGACGGAATGGTTTCCGTAGCTTCTTTGGCTCTCGCCATCCCCACGGGCTTCACGGGCGTATTTCTATAGGTGTACCATAGATAGTATTTTCCGTTTTCGAATATCACTTTGGAAGGATCACGTCGTGTAATGGTTCCATCGCCATTGTTGTAATCAAATCCTTTGAGCTTGGTATATTTGAATTGGGTGTACAACTCATTTTGCTCCGGTCGAACGGCTTCATAAGCATCATAATTACGTGCTACAGCTGCACTTAATGGACGATTAGGCTTTGTTTTTGTTATAAAAAAAGGAAATGCTTCAGTATCTGCTTTTTTAGTAGATTTATCCTTCTTTTGAGCATTAATCAAACCCGTAAAAAGAACCAATCCAAACAATAGTATATAGGCTTTTTTCATTTTTCAATTTATTTTTTAGCTTTATTTATAAATTCCACTTTCTTGTAATCGGTTCCAGGAATCCACGCAAAACCAGTAGGTGTCCAATCGACTCCAGGAATCCAAATGGCTTCTCCATACTCATAAGCACCCATGTCAGGGGCATTCCCTTTGTAACCATCGGTTACTTTTTTAATTTTAAGTCCTTTATCAATTAGCGGTGAATTGGCCAAAGGAGCAAACATCTTACCTTTTTCAACACTAAAAGGAAGCGTTGCATATTGCTGGTTGTTTTTAAAATCATTGTCGGCTTCAGGACCTTCGTATTCTTTTTCATCCACTCTGTATTTCCCCCCATCACCAGAATGCCACCAAGGGCGAACATCTGAAATATTATTGTAGAGTGTATTGTCTTTAACATTGGTCTGAACTCCATCTCTTTTAGGTACCCAGCTATCAATCAGCGATTGTTCAGCAACCCCAGTATTCCAAAAAGTATTGTTGTATATTTCATTTTTGACTGCTGTCCAGTTAAAATGCAAACCACCCCATTCCACATCCCAAACGACATTGTGATGGACGATATAGCCAGCCGCATTATTGTCAAGGTAAATACCCGTTGCTTTTTTCCCTGCATGTGGTGCAGCATAAGCATCATGAAACCAGTTGTGATGTAAACTAATATTTTTGGGAATACTGTTACCTGTTACATAAAACAAGCCTCCATCGGCTCCTGAAATTAAACTTTTTTGAACGTGATTGTAAGCAAACTCACTATCATCACCCGTAACTTTTACACCATCTCTTGCCGAACCATAAAATGAATTTTTGAAAATCTTAGCGCGAGCTCCTCCACTATTCAACAATTGCGCGTGTAAGCCTATGGTATTAAAATATTGAACAATACAATTTTCGACCCTGCTATCTTCAGCTTGACTACCTAAGTAAATGCCATTTAAAGTTCCATTTTCTAAAACTGATTTCTCGATTAGGTTGTGACTTCCTTTTAAGACTTGAATAGCGGCATCTGGTAAAGCAGCCCCTTTTAAATTGGTTATCAAACGTTCTGCCCCATGTTTTACCATACAATTACTGATTTTATTATGATTTCCCGTAATGGTAATCATTCCACCAAAAAAATTAAGGCCTTTCAACTGAATATAATCTTTGTCAAGGATGGCGGTATGAACACGAGCAGCAGCCTCAACCAAGTCTTCATTAGGATTTTTTCCCTCCGGAGCATAGAAATAAAGCGCTTTGTTTTTTTCATCATAATACCATTCCCGTGGTGCATCAAGCGCTTCTAATTTATTCATGAGATAGAAAATTCCTCGATGACCGTTTTCTAAACGTTTGGGACTGTGGGTTTCTCCAAAAGGCCAATTGTTAGGCAATTCCTCAAAATAAACTCGGTGTGAATCCTTGTCATACTGAGTAATAGTACGTTCCCAACTACACCCACTATGCGCTCCTAAATAATGAATACTTCCACCTGTCCAGTCGATATTTGGGATTTCGTTATTGCTAATAAAAGACATCGAGTAATTGCCCTTAGTAATATCAATATATTTGGCATCGAGTGTGTATTCATTCTGGTCTGAGTCATTAGGCCAACGGGCAATTTGCATCTTTTTTTGATTGTGATACACATTATTCCCATCTCCTAAAACCAAATTCACATCCGATTTTTTATAAATATTTCCCGAGTATTTCTTCCAATCCTTCATTTGCTCAGTAGCCGATATTATTACAATATCCTTTTCAAAACAAGTAAACAGTATTGGTTTTGAGGCCGTACCCGAATTTTTAGGAACAATGTTTTCACGATAGGTTCCTTGGTGAATATAACATACATCTCCTTTGACCATTATGTTAGCCGCCTGTGTGATGGTTTGGAACGGATTTGCAACCGAACCATCACCAGCTGATGTATTACGTCCATCAACATGATATTCTTTGGAGAAAGCATTTATAGCTATCAAGAATAGAAAAAATACTAGACTGTTTTTTTTCATTATTTCTGTTTTTTTTGGTTTAGTTAATAGATTGTTGTTAAAATTCAAATGTTAAATGAAGGACAATAGGCTCATCATCATTTCCAAAATAATTTTCAGAATTGCCTTGAGGCCCCATTTTGTCCCCTTCTTGAAATTTAGTTCCAATAGCAGGTATGTTTTTCACAAAGGAAATATCTCCTTGAGGAAATTTAGGCGACAATCGTCCTTTAGGATCCTCTTTTGGTGTAGGGTTTTGTGGGGTAAGCATTCGCAAGAACGTATGTGGTGAATGACAATAAATGGTAAAGCCATTATTGTTTTTCCCTTTTACAGTCGCCCAATACAAACTTGAGAAAAAACCTTTAAATTCAGGATAAACAAATCCAGACTCTCCAGTCACGGTATTGTTATAATCATTCTCCCAAACTTTAAACTGCGTTCCTTTCATCCTATTTCGCCACACTCTGTACGGACCATCACCTAGCCATTTCATACCGCTGACTTCTGATTCAGGAAATGAAAATGTAATTCCTTTATAATCGGTTACTTGCTTTTTTCCTTTTATTTGAACTTCTAAATCCAACAAACCATTAGAATGAATTGTCCATTTTATTTGATCAGAACTCAACTCTTTATGCGAAGCCCAATCAGGAGATTTGTCTTTTAATTCGAAAACCGTAAGAATCTCAATCTTATCCTTTTGAGTGTTGGTTGTTAGTGAAATGATTTTATCCTTATGTCCTAAAATGATAGGCCCATTATGAAACGGAATTAGTTTCCCTTCTTTTTTCACCTCTTGCAACAAACTTGTTTTATCTGAAAAAACATAGCGTATGCCAGCAGCCTCTACGATTATTTGACCGTTGTCTTTAACCATTTTAATAGCTCCATTGTTAGACTTAGCTATAATCCTTGTATTCAGTTGTTGTGGTGTCTTTACTGGGTAACTCCAAGTAAAAATTTCCATTCCAGTGGCATCTATTGCTGTTAAGTACAATGCATCAGCTGTTTGCCAATTCGTTGGTAAGGCTACAGTGAATGTTCCTTTTTCGCTCGGTTTCAAACTAGGTAAAACTACGTTCGATTGTGCTAAAACATTTAATTTACTAGAACCTTTAGGTCCTTCAAATTGAACCCACTTAGCCGTGATTTTGCACTCCTCTAAATTTGTAAAATGATAACGATTTTCTACCCTAAAAACACCATTGAAATCATTTTTAATAAAACGATCTTCTAGGTATATGGGAGACCAAATCTGTTTGATGGTAAAATAACTCGCTTCTTTCTCGCCATAAGGGCCTACAATCCCATCAGCGGCGTGGTTTCCATCGGCATCCAAAAATCCGTTTTTATCGGTACGAACTACCGCTTCATCTGCAAAATCCCATAAAAATCCTCCAGCCGATAAAGGCATATTCCACATTTGTTTCCAATAATCTTCTAAACCTGCTCCATGCCCCCCATCGTATAATCCGTGCAGAAATTCAGTTGGGAAATATATTTTGTCTTTGGCGTACCCATCATAAGCAAACACATGATAACTTGGATAATGCATGGTATTGGTTTTATTAAAAATATTCCACGGATGCAAAACCTCTCTTTTTTGAATATCCCAGATGGCATAATCATCATCCAATTCTGTATTCCAACCCGTTTCATTTCCATTTGCCCATAATAAAATCGAAGGATGGTTAACATCTCTAACAACGGTTTCTTTTACAATTTTTTCGCCTACTTTAGTATCCAAATGAGGAGAATGCCAAGTACATACTTCATCAATAACAAATAAACCTAAGGAATCACAAACTTCTAAAAAATGAACATCAGGCGGATAATGTGACATACGAACTGCATTCATATTCATATCTTTCATCATTTTTACATGAGCTATACTTAATGCTTTAGAGGTGGTTCTTCCTGATGATGGATAAAAAGAATGACGATTCACTCCTTTGAATTTGATTCGCTGTCCATTAACATAGATGCCATCGCCAGCTTTGATTTCAACCGTTCTAAAACCAATGCGTTCGGTAAGGCTGTGCAATACTTTTTTACTTTTATCTACAAGGGCTACGTTTAATAAGTAAAGATTCGGTTTTTCAGGATTCCAGGTTTTTACGTTCTTTGCCTTAGTAGCAATAGACCATTTACCATTTTTAAAATTCATGCTATCGAGCGGTAAATCCTGAATTTTATTCCCTTTTAGGTCGGATAAAAACAGTTGCACTCCAGTTGCTTTTTTAGAAGCAGAAAAAACATCCATTTCAATAGTACCATCCGCTTTAGCATTAACTGCTATACGATCCATAAAGTCTTTTGGTACAATTTCAAGATAAACGGGACGATAAATTCCGCCAAAAATCCAAAAATCAGCATCACGCTCGGCAAAATTAATGGAAGTATTGGACGACACCTTATTTACTTTTACTTCTAGTAAATTTTCTTTACCGTATTTTAAAAGTTCGCTAATCGTATATTTGAATTCATAAAAAGCGCCTTGGTGAATTTCTCCTGCTAGTTTTCCGTTGATTTTTACCTCGGCATCCGTCATTACGCCTTCAAAAACAATCTTAACTTCATTGTTTTTCCATTGTAAAGGAGCAAAAAAAGAACGCTTGTACAAACCATATTCTTTGTGTATTTTTTTGGTCTTATCTCGTCCATCGTGTCCGTAGTTATAACCACCAAATCCCTGTAATTCCCAACAAGAAGGCACGCCAATTGTGGTCCATTTCCCGCTATTATTTCCTTCAGAACAAAAGAAATCCCAGTCCACCATATGGTCTTTATCGATTCCAGATAAATACTGAATTTCGGTTTTGTTATTTGAGGTATTTTTAAGAGATTGTGCTTTTAATGACACAAAGCTCATTCCTAAAAACACCAGTGCTAAAGCCAGCTTTTTCATAAAGTTGTAATAGTATTAAAAATTAATAAGTATAGTAGAACTACTATCATCCAATAGGATTTCAGTAGATTTTTAAAATCAATTAGTCAAAGCTATCTAATTCATTATCTTTTTATAACTTTAACCCAGCTTTAACTGTACTTATAACGGTTAAACCAAAACCTAACCGACTACCAACCAACAACATAACCAAGATGACTTTATCAGAAAGTGAGAAGCTCGAAATCATATCAAAACTAAAAAAAAGCAATACTTTTAAGAATGCACCTACAAGTAGTGCGCTACTTCAATACCTTTTTGAGGCCACTCAAAACAAAAGCGCAATTAAGGAAGCTACCATTGATATTGATTTTTTTGGAGGCTCTCAAAACTCGGACAAAACCAATCCCAGAGTTCGTGTGAATGTTTATAATTTGAGAAAAAAAATTGCTTCTTACTATGAAGAAGAAGGACAAGATGACCCTTGGCAACTAACCATTGACAAAGGACAATATCACATTCGCTTTTTTAAAAAAGAAAAAAAGATTAAAAGGAAAATTGACAAAAAAATTGCTGTGCCTTATATAGGATTAGGCATCGCAATAATAATCCTTATTTTCAACCAAATACCAGCTCAAAAACCAGAACTATGGAGCAATTTTCTTAACCAAGATAAAATCACTAATTTGTTTATAGGTGATCATTTTGGAATCATCGGCAATACAATAACCCATGGAAAAGGCTGGACCAGAGATTTTAGTATTAACAACTATACCGACTTTTATAAACTATTAGACCAATACCCAGAGCTTAAAAAACAAATTAAACCTTCTGATTTTTCATATAGCACCAAAATGGGAATATTAGCTACCCAGCAATTGGAACGATTTTATCAAAACTACCAGCACGATTTTACCATTCGTTTTTCAACTCAAAGTTCGATTGTTGAAATCAAAGAAGGAAATGCTATTTATGTGGGACCTAGTAAAAATAATAGTCAATTCATTCCTTTCTTTAACGAAGCGAATCCTTATTTTAAATTAAAAGAAAATGTCCTTTACTTAACCAATCATCCGCAGTTTAAAAACGAAACCTTTGATCTAAGTTCTCCAAAAGACACTCTTGAATATGCTATTGTCTCAAAATACCCCAATAACAACGACACCGAACACTTTGTCTTTTTTTCTCAGCATGACATTGGGGTTAGTGCCACTGTGGAGTTCTTTACTAATCAGGATAGCATTGAAAAGTTTACCAAACAACATTTGAAGAACAAAAAATATTTTACCGCTATTTTCAAGGTCAAAGGACAAAGTAGAACCAACACGAATATAAAACTAGAGAAGGTTGTTCGTTTTTAATTTTTTATAAAATTTAAAAACCGCTTTTTCTTAAAGTCCTTATTTCAACGGAATTTGAACATTAAAAGACTGTAAAACATCATTTTCGTCAAGACTATCTGAAGCTCAAAGCAATACTTTTGGCACACCATTTTCAATATACAATTGCGGTCTTTCCAAATGTTCTACTTTTTGAAGATTCCCATCTGCCCAATGAATTTCTAATTTAGAAACCAAAGCATTTTTGGATAATTTCCAATCATAACCATCATTCGATTCAAATAATACCAATGCTTTCCCTTCTTTGGTAAAAGCACCATGCATATCTTTCAGAATGGCTCTGTATTTCCCTTTTTGGTACCATATAAAAGGATCTTCGGCAGGGAAATCATATCCTTCTGCCAAGAAAACTGGTTTATCATACTTTTTGAATGGCCCTGATGGATTATTCGATGTGGCTACACAATGCACTACGGGACCACCCATAATACCTGGCTTCTTTTTTCCAACAGCCTTATAAACCATCAAGTAAGTTCCGTCTGGTTTTTGAGTTATTGAAGGATTACTTACCATTAAAGCATCCATTGCTTCTGGGTTTGGGCTCACATCAATAATAGGGTTGTCTAATCGTTGCCAAGGTCCGTTTGGATTATCGGCAATGGCTACACCAATGCGTTGGTTGTTTCGATGAATGGGGTTTAATTTGTTCCCCATCGCTTTTCCATCTCCTGTATTCCCCATATAATACAAGTAGTATTTCCCATTGTATTTGTGAACTGTCGGATTGTGAGTACATAAGCCATCCCAATAATTAGCCCCTCGAATGGATAACGCTACATCTTTATGTTTCCACGGCCCCAACGGACTTTTGGAAACCGCATGGGCGATTTCAGAATGAGTGACCCAAGCCCAACCTAACTTTTTATCCCATCTAGAATAATACATATGGTACAGTTTATCGTCTCCTTTAACAATAGAAGCCCCCCATATACTCTTACTTTCGTTTTCGAACTTAGCAGATATTGGTACTTTTTTAAAATTTAGTTTGAAATCATCGTCTATTTTTGTTGTTTTACAACCAAAGATTACTAGTAGAACAAACACACTAATTTTTTTCATATCTTTTTTTTTACAAACAGCTTTTCCGATTTTTAGGCGATACTCCATCTAAATCAAGTCTATTTAATTTCAGGAATAATGGTAGGGGGTATATTAAGTTTTTTGTCATCGGAACCACTAGCAAAATTGCTAATATTATAACTGTTAGGTTTCGTCCAATCACATTCTACTCTTCCGTCACCTAGGACAATAGTACCCAATTTATTTCGAAACCAATCGGCGAGTTTTATATATTGTGGGCTATTGGCTAAATTATTTTTCTCATCAGGATCGTTGCGCAAATCATATAATGCCATATCTGCTTTTGGACGGTCACAAGTTAATGCCCAAGTAATATCATCATTTAGAAATGGCGCTTTAGAGTCATCCCATTTGTCTCTAGATCGCATTGAAAAAACAAAATCATTCGTGCGTATATAGGCACGGTGACCGCATACAACATTTAACTCCCCAATAGCATAATCCCGTTTTACAGTTTTATTTGTAATTACATCGGCCAAATTATAGCCATCAAGATAGTCGTAATCTTTAGTATGAAGTGCAATATTGGCACCAGCTAAAATAGTGGGGGCAAAATCAACGAACTCTACAATATCATGAATTACTTTCCCCTGTGGATATTTTGTTTTATCACTTGAAACTACAATGGCTGCATTGTGAACGGATTGCTTCCACGGACCAAATTTAGCCATAATACCTTGCTCCCCTAAATGCCAACCGTGATCACCCACAGTAAATACAATAAGATATTCTTGGTCATTTTTTTTGCAATAATCTTTAAACGCTTGTACAGACTCTCCTATCAAAGCGTCACCGTAAGCGCAAAAAGCATAGTAGTCTCTTATAGCTTGTAGTTTTTCTTTATCGGTAAATTGATCGGTTTTACATTCATTATACAAAGTCACTAACTGCGGTGGAAAATTAGAAAGTTCATCAGTTGAAAATTCAGGAAGTTTGTATTTTTTATTTTTAAAGAGGTCTCTATATTCTTTAGGAGGGAGTACTGGTGAATGGGGTAAATGAAATCCTAGATTAATAAAAACAGGTTTTTGACTATCAGCACCATCCACTTTTTTGCCAAAAAGAGTCGTATATTGTTGGTTACTATTTTCGAGATAATTTCTAAATTCTTTTACAATATTGCCATCTACGGTTTTACCTGCAGGATAAGGATTTACACCTCCTAAAATCAATCCCTTATTGATGCGTGTATAAGCTCTCAAAATGTCAAATTCTTTTTCAACGGCAAGTTTTTGCTTTAAGTCTTCAGCTGGAATTGAACCGTCACGCAATTGGGTGATATATGTTTTTGAGATTCCATTAGGATAGATAATAGTTTCTTCTGTTTTTATTGGACTTAAAATTCCGTCTGGAAACTCATACTTACCACTACTGTTAAAAATATCCCCTAAACCATTTCTTTGTAAATCTGTTTCAAATTGAATAACAAGGTCATAAAAATCAGTGGCGGAATTCATTTTATTATCAAAATTCTTTCGAATATTCATTCCTAATTTTCCAAAAACGGCAGTATTGTACCCCTTAGTTTTCAATATTTGAGAAATAGTTGGTTTTACAAAATCAGCTTGTTGGTGAGAACTAAATTTGTAATGCCCTGAACGAAAAGGATACCTCCCCGATTGCATCGATGCTCTTGATGGTGTACACATAGGTGAATTACAAAAAGCTTTGGTAAACAAAACCCCTTCTTTTGCCAATTTGTTTATATGAGGAGACAGTACAAATCCTAATGAACTTTCTGTTTTTCCAGTAGTGGCTTCATTAAAACATTCTAAAGCATCCGCCCTGTGATCATCAGTAATAATCCACAATATATTGGGCGTTTTTTGTGCATGTATATTCGATGTGATACCAAAAATGAATAAAACAAATACTATAGCTTTTAAATAATTAACTTGATTTTTTTGACACATATTATATTTGTTATTTTAGTACATAAGATCAGCTATTTACAATGATTTTTATTTATGATAGCAATTCGAAACTTTAATTAAAATTGAACTGATGCGAAAAATTATTAAAAAAATGACACAACTATATCTCAGTTTCACTTTTTGATTTAAAAAAATCAGTATATTTTTCCCAGCTAGACTCATCCTAATTTTATTTTTTCAACAATCGATTTTCCCAATCTTGCAACAATTTTTCATCTGAAGTATCAGCTGTAAAGGCAGGATTATGTGTCTTTATTTGTTGCTCATAATATTTTAAAGAAGAGGCTTTGGCTTTTTCAATTGTTTTTTCATCCTCTGGAATCCTATTTTTTTCGAAAGCTACCATTTGGGTCGAAAGTTGCTGAAACAATTGGTCTTTTATCTTTTGATGTTTTTTTAACTCGGCTAGATTATTGAACTCCATTGAATCTTTTTTAAGATCATACAATTCAATCACAGGCTTGGTAGCTGCCATAAACTGATTGAATGGTGCTGCTAAGGCTCCTTTTTTATACAATACGTTATACAAAGAAAAAGCAGGATATTGGGCTTTTTTGTAACTACTCAATTGCATCCAAGGACGGTCAGCTGTTCGATTCCAGATGAGTTTGTATCGTCCATTGCAAATGCTACGCATATTTTCAACTGCATCACCAGCACGGTCTCTGAAACCGTAAACGTATTTTATTTGTTGAGCTTTTTGTCCTAAAAATACGGTTCCTTGTAAATGAGTTGGGGATGCTATTCCTGCTAATGACAAAGAAGTAGCGGTGACATCGACTAAACTAACCAATTTTTCTTTCTCTACTTTTGGTTTAAAATGATTGGGGTAACGCACTATCAGAGGGACTCTCAAACCGCCTTCATACAAAAACTGTTTGTCGCGCAAATGCGGACGCCCATTGTCGCCAAAGAAAAATACAATGGTATTATCCGCCAATCCTTCTTTTTCCAATCGATCTAAAATAAGCCCTACTTGTTTGTCGCATTCTTGAACACTTTCTAGATACAAAGCCCAGTCGGCTCGTATAATGGGGTAATCAGGATAACATTCGGGCAAATGCACTTTATCAGCTGCCACAGGATTTTCTTTGTCACGGACAAAATCGCGGTGGGGTTCATGAATTTGAACCTGAGCAAAAAAGGGTTGGTCTTTGGCTCGTTGTTTCCAATCGGTTCCATCAAAAAGGTTCTCTGACAAAAAATTAAAATCCTCTTTTCCTCCCTTTGCCATATTATGTGAATTCCCATTGGTACAAAAATAACCTTGCGCTTTAAAATAAGTGGTTATGGGTGCAATTCCCTGAGGCAAACGAGTCATGTTTATGGTTCTATGGTCATGACTGTTTGCACTTGGCGGATACATACCTGTAATCATCGAAGAGCGACTTGGCGAGCAAATGGGAGCATTGGCATAGGCTCTTTTATATAAAATTCCTTGTTTGGCCAAGCGGTCAATATTAGGTGTTTTTACATCTGGATTGCCGTAGCAACCTAATTCTATCCCTAAATCATCGGCATTTATCCATAAAACATTAGGGCGGTTTTGAGCCAAACCATTGCTTCCTAACATCAACAGGAACACCATTGAAAAAATACTACTTATAAAATACTTCATTATTTAACTTTTTTGATAATTAGTGGAATTTGGATATTAAATGAGTGTCTTACTTTATTCGCATCCAAGGTATCTGCAGCGCAAAGTAAGGCAATTGGTTTTCCGTTTTCGATATATACTTGAGGACGTTCCAGGTGAGTAAACTGTTGTACCTTTCCGTTTTCCCATTGTACAACACGTTCCGAAATTTCGTGATGTTTAGAAGGTTGCCAGTCGATTCCGTTTTCAGAATCAAATTGCACCAGTGAGAATATTCGACTTTTACCTGTATCCTTAATTCGTTTGACGATGGCTCTGTACCTACCGTCTTGATACCAGATATAAGGATCCTCGGCTGGAAATCGTTCGCCTTCAAAATGAAAAACTAATTTTTCTGATTTAACAAAAGGGCCTGTTGGGCTGTCGGATGTGGCAACCATATGTACCACAGGGCCTCCACTAGGCAACGGAAATTTTTTACCCACTCCTTTATAGATTAAAGTAAAACCGCCATCAGGTCGTTGACAAATGGAAGGATTAGAAGTCATCAATGCATCTGAAGCATTATCATCACTGCTTATATCGATTAAGGGTTTGTCAAATCTTTTAAATGTACCATTGGGATCATCAGCTACCGCAACTCCAATCCGTTGGTTGTTACGATGTACCCAGTTCAATTCTTCTTTACCAGGAACTCCTAGAATTTTGCCGTCACCTGTATTTCCCATATAATACAAATAATATTTGCCTTTGGCTTTTATAATTGTAGGGTTGTGCGTCACTAAACCGTCCCAATAATGTGCTCCTCTTGCGGGAAGCGCTACATTTTTAAATTTAAAAGGACCAAAAGGAGAAGTAGAAACCGCATGAGCAATCTCTGAATGTGAAACCCAAATCCAGCCTGGAGCTTCTGGCCATCGGGAATAAAACAAATGATACAAATTATCATCTCCTTTGATTAATGAACCTCCCCAAACGCTCATTCCTTTTTCGCTAAAAACCGATTTTGAGGCCACTTTTCCAAATTCTATTTTGAAATCGGGACTGATAGTCGAACTGGTTTTGGTGTTTTTTTTACCACAAGAAATCAACACCATTGAAGTGATTACAAGTGACCATAAAGTTGATTTATTCATTCCTTTGTTTTATATTAATGATGGTATTTATTTCTTTAATAATCCAATATAAAAAAGACTACTTTTTTTTCACGCCACGGCCTTCTGGATGCTCATACATAGATTCTACACCTTGTGCAAAATAAACTTCGGGCCTATGCCAAACACCAGTGTCTTTGAAGGCGGGTTCATTATAGTCCAAACTTAAATCACAATCGAAACGAGCCATAATGGAATAACTTTTTTGAGGTGTTCCAGCATTAACAAAATGACACAATCCCCAAGTAAATCCTCTTCCATTACCTGAATTAGTAAAAGCGTCTGGACAAAAAGGAGCTGCCGCAGTAGGGGTTAATGACAATCCTGCTGCAATTTTGAAATTTACTCCATCCTCTGAATACTGCATCGTTTCACGTTCGTTACCATCTTTAATTGCCAAAGCAGCAACCCCTCCCTTAAATGGAAAATAGGTAGTTTCATGACCTGACTGCATAACAGGATTTAATGGATGTTTTTTGAAAGGACCTAAAGGATCTTCTCCAATTACTACTCCATGACCTACGGCATAATGTGACCTATCGTTTGGCCATTTGTTATAAGCGGCTTTGTAATAAATATAAATTTTACCCTTGTAAACTATAGGATGTGGATCATGTGTTGCGTTTTGATCCCACTCGCCTTCTTTTCCAAAAGGAATTACTTTATCACCTCCGTGTATCCATGGTCCATCAGGCGAATCAGAGTAAGAAACGGAAACAGGACATAAATCACCTCTAAGTCCGCTAGGTTCATCAAAGGCTTGGTAGTATAAATAATACTTCCCTTTCCAAACTAATATATCAGGAGTAGCTACAGAACGCCAGCCCGATTGTGGTTTCGCAGGTCTTGACACTGCAACTCCTTTTTCTTCCCAAGTAATACCATCGGTACTTGTTGCATACCAAATATCACATAAGTCCCAGTCTGTTGATGGGATTACATCCGTAGCCTCAGCAGCACGATCCCAACCTATTGGAGGAACAGTTGTATGTCGTTTTGTGTACCAAATATAATACTTACCATTCACCAAGATAGGTCTTGAAGGGTCACGACGAGAAATGGTTCCATCCCCGTTGTTGTAATCAAATCCTTTTAATCTGGTGTACTTAAATTGTGAAAACAATTCATTATCCTGAACCCTAGGGGTTGAATATTCAAACATACGCTCAGAGGATGTGCTTAATGGAATGTTAGGTTTCTCAGTAGGCATTTTGAATGGAAAAACACTAATTGATTTCTTTTTGAAAGAAGTATCTAGTTTTGCAGAACAGGACACTAAAACACTTCCTATTAATGCAATAATAATTTTACTTTTCATTTCTTCATTTTTATTTTAATGATGGAACTTGATATTGTTTTCTCAGTGTAGCTAATTCTATTTTGAGTAAAGCAATATCTTTAGCATACTCTGGACTGTTGTATTGACTTTTCATTTCAGCAGGGTCTTTTTTTAAATCAAAAAATTCCCATTTATTCAAATGATAGTAATGAATTAGTTTATAACGTTCTGTGCGCACTCCTTCGTGTTTAGCAATGTTGTGACCACCTGGAAAATCATAATATTGGTAATACAAACTCTTTCTCCAATTTTTAACTTTTTTTTGAGTCATCACGGGCAACAAACTTTTTCCTTGAATTTCTTTCGGAATTTGAACTCCTGCATAGTCTAAAATAGTGGGAGCATAATCGATGTTTTGAACCAAATCATTACTCACTTTTCCACCTTTTATTATTGATGGACAATAAGCAATCAATGGCGTTCTAAACGCTTCTTCATACATCAGTCTTTTATCATAAAATCCATGTTCGCCTAAAAACAATCCTTGGTCAGAAGTATAAATCACTAAGGTGTTTTCATCTAATTTATTTTCCTTCAAATACGCCATCAAACGTCCCACATTATCATCTACTGATTTTATGCAACCCAAATAATTTTGCATGATGCGTTGGTACTTCCATCGGATTAGGTCGTTTCCTTTTAAATTTGCTTTGGCGAAAGCCTCATTTTTATCTTTAAAAGCACTATCAAAAGTTTGTTTTTCTTCCTTTGAAAGTCTTCCATAAGCTCTTTGCCATAATTTCCCGCCATAATCTTCGTAGATATTAGGAACATTTTTGGGTTCTGACCAAATTTGACAGTACCATCCCATAGGCATTTCGTCTAAAGTCATATCGATTTGCTTGGCTTCGCTAATGTGACCATCATGTGTATCAAATAAATTTTTAGGTTCAGGAATACTTACATTATCAAAAGTGTTCAAATATTGCAAAGGCGGAATCCAATTGGCATGAGGTGCTTTATTCCCAACAATCATCATAAAAGGTTGTTTTTTGTCCCTTCCTTTTTCAAGCCAATTGATTGCTTTATCAGTAATCACATCAGTAACATAGCCTTTATGAATTTCAGTCCCTTTGGCTGTTTTAAAATCAGAATTATAATAATCTCCCTGATCGATTAAAACATCCCAATACGAAAAGCCAACTGGCTCACTTTTTAAATGCCATTTGCCAATAATTGAAGTTTGATAGCCAGCTTTTTGCAAGATACTCGCTATCGTAGGTTGGCTGCCATCAAAGCTTTCTTTGAGTGTAAGTACTCCATTCTTATGACTGTGTTTACCTGTCAAAATTGTGGCACGTGAGGGTGCACAAATAGAATTCCCAACATAACTACGGTCAAAACGAATCCCTTCATTGGCTAATTTGTCTATATTAGGTGTTGGGGCAATAGTGGCTAATCTATCATTATATGCACTAATAGCTTGATAGGCATGATCGTCTGAAAGTATTAGAATGATATTTTTGGGCGTTTTATTTTGTGCCAAACTCAATAGAGAAATGGTCCCAAAAAAAATAGAATAGGAGTATTTTAATACACTGTTAATCATTATTATTTTTAACTTCTTTAATTCGTTCCAGTTGTTTTTTACTCAATCCCCATCTAAAATAATCTTCAGGATTCCATAAATTGTTATGGTGTTTCATTTCAGGATCATTAACATCCAAACTTAAATCACAATCAAAACGGTATAATTCAGAGTGTGATTTGTTATTCTTACCTTTAAAGTTTATAAAATGACCAATCCCCCATGTGATTCCCCTACCATTTTTATTATCTAAAAAAGCATCAGGAATATATGCGTTGGGACCAACTGGCATCATTTCGGTGATTGCCATTACTTCAAAATTAACCCAATCTTTAGCGTATTGAATCGTAAAATGTTCCGATCCATCTCGGATAGTCATTGAGGCTAAACCTTCTTTCCATGGGAAAAAACAAATTTCATGACCTGAATTTTGAACAGGGTTCAACTCATGCTTTTTAAATGGTCCTAATGGATTATCAGCAATCGCTAAACCTATACCACTCCAAACAGTTTGTGGACGATTAAACGCAGCTTTATAGTACACGTATATTTTACCATCGTGAACCAAAGGTGTCGGAGCTTGAATAGCAAATTGATCCCATTCTCCTTTGGCTCCTGTTGGAATTACAACTTTATCCACATGAGTCCACGGTCCATCGGGTGAGCTAGAAAAAGCTACACTTACGGGACAATAATCACCTCGTTTACCGCTAGCTTCTATAAAAGCTTGGTAATAAATATAATATTTTCCTTTAAACTTTAAAATATCGGGGGTAGCTACGGCTCGCCATCCTGGAATAGGATAAGCTGGACGTTTAACAGCAACCCCTTGTTCTTCCCAATGAAAGCCATCTTGACTTGTAGCATACCATATCTCAGCCAAATCCCAATCTGTTGATGGAATAACATCCGTACTTTCGTTGGCTCTGTTTGCTCCTATTGGAGGGACTTTTGTATCACGCTTAGTGTACCAAACATAATATTTTCCGTTTTCCTTAATTATTTTAGAGGGGTCTCTACGTGTAATTGTTCCATCGCCATCATGATAATCAAAACCAGTTAGTTTTGTGTACTTAAATTGACTATACAATTCATTTTCAGCATTTACATAGGACGGATATTGATTAAAACTTCTTTCTAAAGCAGCACTAAGTTTTCGCTCTTTTGAATATTGTGTTACTTGATAAGGAAAAGCCGTAGTTTGCGGTTTAGGAGTTTTTAAAGGAATAACGAGAGAGTACGATATTTCAGTATCTTTGGGTAAAACAGCTACAATCAATGCTTTGGGCAAACCATTTTCCATGTAAAATTTAGGCATATCAGCCGTACGCTCTGTTTTTGTAATAGTGCCATCCGTCCATTTTATTTCACCTGCTTTCAATACTAAAAAGTTTTTAGAAGGCTTCCAATCCAGTCCCAAATCATCCGATTCAAATAGCATTGTAGAGCCATCAGGAAAATCACTCCATACCCCACGAGAATCTTTTGCTATACAATAGTAATTTCCATTAAAAACCCATTCCAGATGATCGTCAAGGGCAAAACTTGCAGTTGGGTGTGTAATGAAAGGAACTTCTGTGTCAACAAAAGGACCTTCGGGACTATCTCCTAATGCAGTAACATGTACCACTTTTCCATTTTTAAAGTTATTATTGGGTTCTACATATTTATAAGCCATTAAAAATTTACCATCAGGACGTATAGAAACTGTAGGGGTTGAAGTCATCATTTGATTGCCTTTGACATCAATTAAAGGTTTATCATAACGTGTCCACTGCCCATTCAAATCATCAGTAACAGCCAAACCAATTCGTTGGTTATTACGGTTTACCCACCATTCAGCATCAGTATATTTAGGCATTACACCATCGGTAGTTGTATTCCAATATCCACTTCCACGGTTTCCCATATGGTATAAATAATATTTCCCTTTGTACTCCAAAACATGAGGATTATGGGTACAATCACCATCCCAATATTTGTTTCCTCTTGGAGGAAGTACCAAGTTTTTAAAGACATAAGGACCTGTGAGCTTATCCGAAACGGCATGTGCAATTTCAGAATGTGTCACCCATCCCAAATGTCCTCTCGATTTTAGCCAACGGGAATAAATAGCATGGTATTTACCGTCTTTTCCTTTTAAAATATTGGTCCCCCAAACATTATAGTCCTTTTCTTGAATAATATTGGCTTTATCAAATTTTTCAGGAAGGGTGATAGGACTATCATTTTGAACGAATTGAGCCATACAAATTCCTGTAATTAAAACAGCAAAAAGGACTAAATAAAACTTTAGATTATTATTTTTCATTTTTGATTCTTTCTAATTGTTTTTTTGATAATCCTTGCAAAAAATAAACATCAGGCTTTAAAAACATATGAGTATGCTTTAATTCTGGATCATTGACATCTAAACTCAAATCACAGTCAAAGCGTGCCATAATCGAATAACTTTTAGGAGCTGTTCCTGCATTGGTAAAATGACACATTCCCCAAGTTACCCCTCTTCCATATTTGGTATTGGTAAATGCATCTGGTGTGTAAGCACCCGCAGCGGTAGGCGTCAGCGTAACATTGGCCGCCACCTTAAAATTTACCCCATCAGCTGCATATTGCATGGATTCACGTTCGTTTCCATCTTTAATGGCCAATGCTGCAATTCCTTCTTTAAAAGGGAAATAGGTAGTTTCATGTCCCGAATTCAACACTGGATTCAAAGGGTGTTTTATAAAAGGGCCTAACGGATCTTCGGCAATAGCCAAACCATGTGCTACCGCATAATGTTCTCTGTTATCTGGCCATTTATTAAAAGCCGCTTTGTAATACAAATAAATTTTTCCGTCACGCACTATCAAATGTGGGTCTTGACTTTGATCTTGATCCCATTCTCCTTTTTTTCCAAAAGGAATCACGGGTTTACCTAAGTTTTTCCAAGGTCCATTAGGGGAATCAGCATAGGAAACCGAAATGGGACACCAGTCTCCTTTTAACCCACTAGGTTCATTAAAGGCTTGGTAATACAAATAATATTTTCCTTTCCAAACCAATATTTCGGGTGTGGCAACAGAACGCCAGCCTAACTCACCTTTTTTAGGTCTTTTAACGGCTACACCTTGTTCTTCCCAACTAAAACCGTCTTTACTTGTAGCGTACCAAAGGTCACATAAATCCCAATCGGTAGAAGGAATTTCATCTGTAGCTTCCATGGCGCGATGTGAACCAATGGGTGGTACTTTTGTATGTCTTTTGGTGTACCAAATATAGAACTTCCCATCCACTAAAATAGGTCTTGAAGGGTCTCTTCTAGAAATCGTTCCGTCGCCATTATTATAATCAAAACCTTTTAATTCCGTGTATTTAAACATCGAATATAGCTCATTATCCTGCACCCGTGGTGCTGGATAATCAAACATACGTTCAGTAGCCGCGCTCATGGGGTACTTCGGTTTTTCGGTTGGCATTTTATGCGGGAAAATTTGCGCATTTGCTGACAATCCGAGCCCTAGTCCAAGCATTGCTATAATTTTAGTTTTTTTAGTTTTCATATGTGTAAATTTTTATTTTAAGTGGTCACATATGTTATCGCCCTTTTACTCATTGGTGTTTGCTTCACTAAGACAATATTTTTTATATGTGTTCAGCGAATTTCATTTGCTTACGCAAACTTCTAGTTAATGGCGATTTCATATAAATAGTTTGGTGGTAGTTATATAGTGTCTTAGTTTAACCAACTTGTTGTTATTGGTAATTTAGTATAGATTATTTTTTGTCGTTTTTTATTCTTTCCAACTGTTTTCCTGAAAGCCCTTGTGAAAAGTACACTTCTGGTTTTAAAAATAAATGCGTTTTTTTCAATTCTGGATCATTGACATCCAAACTCAAATCACAATCAAAACGGGCTAGAATACTATACCCTTTATTTGGTGTTCCTGCATTTACAAAATGGCTCAATCCCCAACTAATCCCTCTTCCGTTTCCGTTGCTGGTAAATGCATCTGGTACATAAGCACCTGCAGCAGCAGGAAAAAGTGACGAAACTGAAGCTATATTAAAGTTAATACCATCTTTTGCATACTGAATGGTATTGTTTTCGTTTCCGTTGCTGGTAATTAAGGCAGCTATTCCTTCTTTAAAAGGAAATAAAGCCGTTTCATGTCCCGAATTAAACAAAGGATTCAATGGATGTTTGGTAAAAGGTCCCAGCGGATTATCTGCCATTGCCAAGCCGTTGCCTACCAAATAATCTGGTCGGTCACCATAAGCCGCTTTGAAGTACAAATAGATTTTACCTTTATAGACTAACGGATACGGGTCGTGAATCGAAAATTGATCCCAAGTTCCTGCTGGGCCATTTTCTACAATAACTTTATTGGCTGGTGTCCATGGACCGTCGGGCGAATCCGCATAAGAAGCCGCTACTGGACAATGATCTCCTTTTTTCCCACTAGCTTCCATAAAACCTTGGTAATACAAATAATATTTCCCTTTCCATTTTAAGATATCCGGAGTAGCCACAGACCGCCAACCCACTTCTGGCATCGGTGGTCTTTTGACCGCTACACCCTGTTCTTCCCAAGTCAATCCATCTTTGCTTGTAGCGTACCATATTTCACATAAATCCCAATCGGTGGACGGAATAACATCTGTACTTTCACTGGCTCTATGCGCACCAATAGGGGGTACTTTAGTATCTCGTTTGGTGTACCAAACATAGTATTTCCCATTTTCGAAAATAATTTTCGAAGGGTCTCGTCTTGAGATTGTTCCGTCTCCATTATGATAATCAAATCCCTTTAATTGTGTATATTTAAAACTCGAAAAGAGTTCGTTATCCTCTGGTCTTGGGGTTAAATAATTGTCATACAAACGCTCCATAGCCGCGCTCAAAGGTCGGTTAGGTTTTGTTTGTGGAATATCCCATGGATAACCGCCAATTTCTTTTTGTTTCGAACTTCCACAAGAAGTGGCTAAAATTAAGGCCGCTAAACCGATAGAAAATGTGGTGGTAAATCGGTTCTTTTTTAAAATATCTAATTTCATCGTTTCGTGTGTGTTTATTTTATGGTTGCTCAATTAGTGTATTAGGATGTGTTTTTTTGTAGAAATTATTCTTCACATTCTTTATAAAGCGTTTTCAATTGTTGGTAAGCTTTCTTTTTCTTTTTTCGAAAAGCATCTACAATTCCCCATTCTCTATAACCTGATTTGGGCGTGCCTTTGTAATTGCTTCTATAATCATTGTAACTCCAAAGAGATACACCCGAAATCCATGGAAATTTTTTCAACTCTTTTATATATCCTACCAAATCTTTACTTAACTCTGCGTCTGACCCTGCTCCTATTTGGCTTAGCCCTATCTCGGAAACAAAAATGGGTTTGCCTGGGAATTTTTGATGTGTTTTTTGTGCTAATACAGGAGCGTTTCCGTAACTATTCATCGAAATAAAATCGACTTTTTCATAAGGTTCTGTGCCAATTTCTCCCTTGCGATAAGACGTAATGGTAACATAGGTTTTGAGGCGGGTGGCATCTAAACTACCCACATAATCTAACATTTCATTCACATAGCCGTATTGGTCTTTGGTCAACGCCTTGTTTTCCCAAGGTGCAACGGCATCACGCAATTCGTTCCCCACACTCCAAGCCACTACAGAAGGATGATTAAAATCTCTTTCAATCATATCGGCCATCCATTTTTTAGCTACTGGATTATTTGGAAACGATTGAGGGTCATCATCACCCCAAACTGGAATTTCTTCGACTAATAAAAAACCGTTTTTATCACAATAATCCAAAAGGTTTTTAGACAAGGGCGCATGCATCAATCTAGAGAACGTACAGCCTAAAGACTGAATGTCTTTCATGTCTTTTTTAATCAAGCAGTCAGGTTCGGTATTCCCGTATTTAGGATGGTCATGTACGCGATTGACTCCATTCATCCGTACGGCTTGATTGTTCAAATAAAATTGTTCGCCACGAACTTCAAATTTTCGAATTCCAAAATTATCTTCGGCAACATCCATTTTTTTACCCTCTACTAGCAGTTCACTCGTCAATTGATACAAATTAGGATTATCAAAATGCCACAATTTAAAATCAGCTAGTTTGTGTTTAAATTCAATTTCAGAAATATTCGTTGTATTTCCGTTTATTTTCACCGAAACTGGAGCTATATCAATTCCTTTAATTTTTGGAAAAATTTGAGCCGTAGCTGTATTAGCACTATTGTTTTCGACCTTGTATTTTATAGAAAAATTGATTTCTCCTTTTTCAAAATCAGGTATGGATGCAATATGTTGGTAAACCAAACGCAAATCATTATTAGCGACTAATCGCACCTCACGGCTAATACCGCCCCAAGCCCACCAAGCGCCACGTTTGTAGCTATTATCAGCCATTACAACAATCGAATTGGTTTCACCTAATTTTACCTCTTGGGTAATGTTAAATTCAAAAGGCAAATAGCCTCCAACATGTTCTCCCATTAATTTTCCGTTCACCCAAACCTTAGCGGTTTCATAAACGGCTTCAAACTGGATGCGAATTTGTTTTCCTTGCCATTTTTGAGGAACAGTAAAGTTTTTTTGATAATAGCCTTTGCCAACATAAGTTGCATATTTTTCGTGGCTATCCCAATTCCCTGGCACTTGCATTTGGTCCCAAGTTGAAGAATCCGATTGCAACAATTCTGATTCAGAAAGAGTATTCGAAGCCTTAAACTTCCATTTTCCATTTAATGAAATCGTTTGGGCATTAGAAATTAAAACAGCGAATAATAAAATTGTAAATAACAGTTTTCTCATCGTTTATTTCTTAGGTTGATAATATCGTACATAATCTACTTTCATTGATGTTCCGTGAATAGCATCGGTTACTGTACCATGCCATTTTATGATGGCTAGACTCAACCAAATAGGGGTTTCGCTATGGCAAAAAGTATTTGCTTCTCTCCTGATTTCCTTTCCATCAAAATAAAAAATCAATTCTTTTTCATTCCATTCTAATCCGTAGGTATGAAATTCATCAGCAAAATTGTAATTTTTAGCTACATCTAACACCGAAATGTCCTTCCACTCACCTTTATGTAAATACTGAACTTTATAATCAGAAATTAAATTTCTCCAATTTCCTCTAGCATCTTTCCACCCATTTACAAACTGAATAGCTCCCACGGTAATTTTGTTCTTCCATTCAAATTCTACCCATTTTTGCCCTTCATTTTGAGTAGTCCAAGAGGTGAATGGGTTAGCATCTGTTAAGAAATGAGAAGTATCCTTTCCGTTAAAAGAACCACTAGTAGTAATGGTAACCTCTTTGCTTCGGGCATAATTTACTAAATTTGGAACATCCGTATCAGCCGATTGGGATAGTACTGTTGGATAATTCCCATCTTTGTTCACGCCATAAATTCTAAATTCACCTAAATTGAACTTTGCTTTATTGTTAGAAACAAATCGAATTTTAGTCGTTTCAATAGGTGTTTCTAATTGAATCATATAATCTGGTTTTGCACCAAAAGCAAATCCTTTGTGGCTGGTAGCATGCTTTTTATTTCCTTTTTCATCAATGGTAAAATCCGACCATTGGTGAATATTGGTGTTCACTTCGTTAGGAAAATGTCCTTCATTGATATCAATTTCAAATCTTTTTCCTTCAGTAGGCTCAGGACCTTGAGTCATCAACCAAAATGAATTGTTAGTAGCCTCGGCAGCAGCATATTTATATCTGCATTCAAAATATCCGTATTTGAATTTTTTCTTGGTCCAAATACTCCCCGATGTCCATTCTTGACCGCCACGATTTTCTTTTCTGTTTTCCAAATATAAAAGACCGTTTTTCACATCGGCATTTTCACGCCAACGACTACAGTACAGGTTTTTACTCGGATGATTCGCAGAAATCCATTCGGTATCGAGGTCTTTGTTTTCATATTCAAATTCATCCTGCCATACTAACTTCCAATTTTTTAAATCGAAATTATTAATTTCTTTTTGGGAATAGCTCGTAAAGAAACTCATACCTACTAGCATTAATGCAAACCCATTTTTAATATTCATTTTTACTTATTTTTTAATGGGAAATAATAAAAATAATCCACATCTAACCATGAATCTTGATCGCTCCCTTTAGCGTGCCCAAAATACCCATTAGAAAGTATCCAATGCATGTTTTGAAAACAAGTACGTTTCATTGTATCTCTTGTTTGTACGTCACCTGCAGGAACTTTTCTGCCTAATTTTTGCCATTGTCCATTTACATATTCCCAGGCTTGCATATAGTCAGGATTAAATTCTAAACCAACTGTTTCCCAATCCCCAAACTTTGTTTTCACATCATGCTCCAGCATCACACTAATCAACTCCTTATGTCTAACACCATCTAAATCAGGTGGAGCATCAATATCCCAACAATTTTTTTTACTCCATGCATAATATTCTACCCAGTCTAACTCCATATAATCATTGCCCTCTACAGGTGCTCTTCGGCCATCAACACCCATATTGTATCTGTTGCCCCAAATTGCAGGATGAGTATGGGATTTAGGACCATTTTCCTGAATTCCTCGGATTCTGAACTTGGTTATAAAAAAACCAAAACGGCAATAATTCAATCCTGAAATTCCTCCTCCTTTTTTATCCTTGACATCACATTTTATGGATAGATAAGAATTATCAACAATACTCACGTATTTTTCACTATCACCTGTCAATTTATCTGGCTTTCTATACGTCCATTTTGTTTTGTCTAGGCTTGAAAAATCATCGGATATATTAGTATCAATTGTATTTTCATATACTTTTGAGAGTTCCTTTGGAGGAGCTATTTTACTTGAATTCTCCAATTTTTTTAAATCATCATTCAAAGAATTTTGAGAACTACAGGAAACGATGAATACTAAACTTGCTAGTAATATTTTTACTTTTTTCATTTCTATTTTAATTTTTTTGATAATACCTCACCCAATCAATCTTCATACTGGTTCCATTAATAGCATCGGTTACCTCCCCAGCATGTTCTAAAATAGCCAAACTCAAATAAATATTTAAATCTTCATTACAAAGCGTGTTTGGAATGGTTCGGATGAGCTTGTTATCGTAGTAAAATTTAATAGCAGTTGCAGACCAATCCATACCATATACATGATAGTCTTGTGAATAGTTATAATTTGTTTTCACATCATAACTTGCAATTTCAACCCATTTTCCATTAACATAAGCTTCTATTTTATAATCTGAAATTAAGGCATTCCAAGTTGTACCACTTTGCCATCCATTTATAAATTGAATATGTCCAATGCTTTTTTCGCTAGGCCAATTAAATTCTAACCATTTTTCGCCACTTTTTTGAGATACCCAACTCGTAGTTGTTGTTCCATCTGCAACAGCAGCAGCTTTTGAGTCACTATTATAAACTCCACTTGCTGTTATCGACGTATCACTCCCTTTAGCGATATTAACCAAACCTGAAATACTCGCATCTGCTGAAGCAGAAAGGATATTCGTAGGATAACATTTTAAATTGGGTTCATAAATACGAAATTCTCTGATATGAAAATGGGAAGCATTTTTTGAAGAAAACCGAATCCTTTTAGTTTTTACAGCTGTTTTAAAAGAATGCGCATAAGCAGGAGATAATCCCTCAGCATAGGGTTGTTGGTTATTCTCAATACTTTTTCCTCCTTCCCAGTGGTGTCTATTAGTATTCACCTCGTTTGGAAAATGGCCTTCATTAACATCTAACTCACAGGTAACACCACTACTATTATTTCCTGTACCTTTGATGCTATTAAATAACCAAAACGAATTATTGGTACCACTAGCACCAGCATATTTATATCTAGCTTCATAATAACCGTATCCAAAAGTTTTTTTGGTCCAAATATTACCACAAGTCCAATCTAGATTTCCACGTTGTTCTTTACGAGCTTGTAATTCTAAAACCCCGTCTTTGACCACTGCATTTTCTCTCCAACGGCTACAAAGTATATGACTACTTGAACTATTTTGAGAAGTCCAATTGGTTTCTAACTGAGAATCTGGATAATTAAAATCGTCCTCCCAAATTAATTTCCATTTGGAACTATCGTGTAATTCCGTTGGTTTTTCAAATTCGTATTGATAGGCTGCAAGGCAGTCAGCTACTATTTTTTCTTCAGCTTTAGGCTGTGCAACAACTGCTTGATCCCCAGCACTACAACTACTTATCAGAACAACTCCCAGTAAGGTAGCAAATCTGTTTTTTGAATATGTCACAATCTTTTTCATAATTTTTTGGTTTTTTGACTAGTTTTAATAGGTTTTAGAATTTACAAGTTTCAGTTCTGACCAATTGCTTTCTCTATCCTTTGTTTTTCTTCTTATTTTAAAATACATAATTGAGTTATCATCAATTTCAATTGACAACATGCCACGTACATTCGTTGTGAAATTTTTGTCGAGATTTGTGGGTGTTCTTCCATAGTGTACCTCATATAAATTATCTTCATTTTCTGAGGAATAACCTATGACTATTTTTTTATCTCTAATAAAAGCATCCCAAATTACAGGAGGTAGTAACTTGCCATTGGGTGTTACTCTTTCTTTTTTAGAATCGAAACTTTTGCCTTTTTGGTTGAAAGAAAAAACACTAACCAAATACGACTTGTTGTTTTCTAAACCTTCCAAATCAATATAATTGGCAATGGTTTTGGTAGGAAGCACCACTACTTCTCCTTTTTCGTTTTCATAACTAGCTCCATATTCTGTAGCTCCAGAAACACTATCAAAAAGGATTCTAGCCTTCCCGTCACCTGAAATGATTTGTTTTATTACTGGACTATTTGGAACAGTAAAATCAAATACTTTATCGGCACGAGAATAGCCTAATGAATTAACCACTTCTATCGTAACATTTTGTGCGTTAGTTAGATTTCCTTTCCATTTAATTGTTCCTTTCCATTCCCCTTGACTAGGTGTAATTAATGGCAATGATTTTCTATTTTCGAAAAGTATTCTTCCTAGATTGTCTTTAAAACGCCAGACTAATTGATAGTTTCTTAAACTAAAACTTGGATAGTCTTTAGGGCCTTTAACCACCAATTTAACTTGGGCTGATTTTTTATCAAAATCAATATCGGTGACTTCAATAGTATTTAACGGACTATTTTCATGTTTTAAACGGTCAAAAAGTCGGCGTTTTTGTCGCCATACATTAACAACACCCCAAACCCTATTTTCCTCAGCCGATGTAGCGGCATACCCACTGCGATAATCGTTAAATGTCCATAACGAAGCTCCAATAACAAAATCATTTTTTCCTCTAAAATTGTTGTGCCAGTCGGTAACTTCAGCTCTGTCGTTATCTAAGGAAGCGGTTGGAAAAGGGTCAAAACCATATTCGGATAGAAAAATAGGTTTGTTGGGCCATTTTTTCCTCAAAGTAGCCAATATTTCCAAGGGCTTGCCTTGCCAGGCATACATATTGTGCATAATCATGTCCACGTCTGAATTTGGATCATTTTCGGGTGTATAACTCGCTTTTTGTCCCGTATTACTCACGCAAGTAACCAATCTGTTAGGGTCTAATTCACGTACTAGTTTCATCATGTCACGTGCGTATTGATTGTGGTCTGAGAGTTCGTTCCCCACACTCCAACCAATAATCGATGGATGGTTCCAGTCACGCTCAATCATGCCTTTGATCCATTGTCTAGGCAAGGTATATTTTGGAGCATCAAACTCAGGATTGGTTAAATCACGCACATTTACTTCTTCAAAAATCAAAATCCCTTTTTCATCACACAATTGGATTAACTTTTCGTTTTGTGTGCCGTGCATGATGCGCATGAAATTGGCTCCCGCTTCTTTCATCAAATGAATGTCTTTTACTAATAATTCTATAGGTTCAGAACTTCCCCAATAGCGGTGTTCACTGACACGATTAAAGCCGCCTAAACGTACTGGCTCACCATTCAACAGCATTTGTGAGGCATTGATTTCTATTTTTCGGATTCCAAATGGATTTGTTTTGGTATCCACAACCATTTTATCAATAGACAAGTTGGTGTTTAAATGGTACAAAACAGGATTATCAAAATGCCATAGTTGAACTTGTTTTGCATTTAGTTTCCCGTTTAAGACAACTTCTTGGGTTACATTTGGAGCAATAGTTGCTTTTGCAGTTAGGGTAATCAATTTTTTTTTATAACTAATAACAGACTGAATAGCAACCGATTTTGATATGGAACTGTTGTTTTCTACAAAAACTTTCAAATTCAAATCGGCTGTGCCTGTTTTTAAATCTGGACTAGCATTCATGTATTGATTTTGAATGCGAACCGATTGATTTTTGACCAATTGTACCTCCCGAATGATGCCGCCCCAGTTCCAAGTCGCACCCACCAAAAAGTTATTATCTACCTCAACCGCAATGAGATTGGGTTTATCAAAATACAATTTATCAGTAATATCAAATTCAAAAGGAGTAAATCCTCCTTGGTTTTTGCCTACAAACTGCCCGTTGACATATACATTTGAAAGATGATACACAGCTGCAAACTGTAGTCGGATTTTGTCGTTAGCGTTCTTTTTCCAATCTTTAGGCAAATCAAATGTTTTGCGGTACCATGCTTTGCCTACATAATTAGAATAGGAATTAAGCATTCCCCAATGTCCTGGCACTTTTAAGTTGAACCAATTGGAATCATTATAATTCGTTAAAAAAACTTGTTTGGGTTCATTTTTGGCTTTCAAATAAGCTGTCTCAGAAATACATTTAAAAAGCACTGCATCTGCCGTTACTGAACCTTCGGTAATAGCCGTCAATTCTACATAGTTTTCTTGCGTGCTATCAAAATTAAAAATCCCTAAACTGATCCATTGCCCACATCTGACACGCTGATTTAAGTAAGCTGTTTCCTTTAGATTTCCTTGTTTTACGTTAACTTGAGCCGTTAAATGTGTGCCAAAAGGCATCATTACAAAAGCTTCGTAATAACCTGATTTTTTAAACTTTGGAAAAAACCGAACATAATTAGCTTCTGTTTCCTTACCCGAAAAATTACGTTCAATAAAATCCTTTTGATATACTGCAGACCCTCTTGCTCCCTCGGTTTTCAGCTTCCAATTTCCTTTTATTTCAACTTGATTGGTATTCCTATTATCGATGATAATATCTGAACTTTCCTCAACTACATTCAAAGGATTAGAGCCTTGACCATCAATTACATGAAATTTCCAATCTCCGTTTAAAGAAATAACATAATCCGTTTGCTTTTGAGCATTACAAAAGAAACAGGAGAGACAAAAAATTAAGAGGGCTATATATTTCATTTTAACAATTTTATTGGCAAAAAATTTCAAAAACAGCTACAGGAACATTTGGATGGCTTTGTTCTAATTCGATGGTAAATCCTTTAGTTTTTATTTTTGAATCGAAAGTCCAAGTATTAATTGCTTGACAATTGTTCTTTTTTTCGAATAAAACTTTTCCGCTCATGTCTTTGATGGTGTAATCCTGCACACAAAACGGAACCACTTCTTCGGGATGTCCCATTAAGGTCGATTCCATGGGGTGATCGTAATCAGGGTCTAAGAATAGTTTTATTTCAGAAAGCTCTACTTCGGTTTCCCATTCCACTTTTAGTGATGGTTTGATATCAATAATATCAGCCAACCAAGCATTAGCACTGCCATAAGGACGTACAAAACCATTGGTTAGATTTTCTGTTCCAAAACACGCTATGGCTGGTTCGATTTGCATGGCAATATTCTGTCCTTTGGGTCTGCGAAACGGAATCCAAAATTCAAAAGCATCAATTCCGATGTTGTCAGGAGGTGTTTGTTTTCCGTTATTATTTACCGCTTTATTTTGTCCGTTAAAGACCGATAGAACACCTGTATATCGTTTTGTACTGCTTTGAATACTCAGTTTGTCATTTGCCAAAAAAGTAACAAAAGCATACTGATTTTCAGTCGTGGCTGTTTTAAATTCAAAAGCCACTTCTTGTTCGCCTGGGTTTATTTTTATTTCTATCATTTCTAGAATAACATCGGGCGTGTAATTTTTGGCTTTGGCCGAAGTACGCAATTGTACTGTTAGCGTAGTTGTTTCTTGGGCTTTTACTTTTACTTTAAAGCCATAGTTTTGATGGGCTTTGAAAGGCAATAATTGGGCAACTGCTACATCTAGAGAAGTATATTCTCCATCAAAATCTATTTGGTTTAATTTTAAAGTAGAGGAAGCTTGGATAGTTGCTTGGTTCGATAAATTTTGAGTTTTATCAATGGCTATTCCTGGAATACTTTGTCCGTTGATGCTCAAGGTTTGTTGTAATTCTTTTAAATTATCAGAAATTAACAATTGGGCTGGTTTCAAATTATTTTTCACACATTGTGCGGCTCCGTACCCTACAGCCTGTGCGGCATGAGCACAAGTTGCCATGACACGAGTCGAACCAAAAGCTACGTGAGTGGCACTGATGATTCGTCCGGCAAGGAATAAATTGTCAATATTTTGACTTATCATGGTGCGTAACGGAATTTGATACACCCCTTTAGAATGGTATTGGGTACACCCCGGACGGCTGTCATAAACCCCATCCGAAGGATGTAAATCGACTGCCCAGCCTCCAAAAGACACAGCATCCTCAAACGTATTTTGTTCGATTAGATCTTGTTGTTTAATCATATAATGCCCCTCAAAACGGCGGCTTTCACGCTTACCAGGAATTGTTCCTACCCACTCCAACGTGAGATTGGCTGCATCTGGAAATTCGCCCGAGTTTTTGATGTAATCCCAAACCCCATAAACTACTTTCCATAGTTCCCATTTGATGTCTTCGGATTCGTGAATGGTATCTTTTCGTCCGCCGTATTCTAACCACCATAGACGACAACCCGAATCTTTATCACTCAAGCTTTTATATCGTGGAATTTCGGTAATGTCTTTTAAGGCAAATTCTGGAGCGACATATTTTACTGGTGCTCCCGTATCTTTACTGTAAAAATAAATGGTATGCCCTAGTAATTCACCATAGGATTGGTCAGGAGCAAATTTCTCTCCAAATTCTTCCACCGTTTCAGCACCCATTCTAAACGCAGCTCCTGCCTGAAAACCTACAATTCCATCTCCCGAAGCGTCACAAAATAAATTGGATTTAAGGATATAGGTAGTTGAATTTTGGCTACAAAAGGCAGTAACTTGACTAATGTTTTTGGTATCCGCTTTTTCTACCTCATAAACTGCGGTGTTTAATAACAGCGTTATATTTTTCTCATTCGAAACTTTTTCTAACAAAACCGTATCAAATATAAGTGCATTTCCTTCTTTATTTCGATATAAATTTTCGACTAAAATCTCATCGATGATTCCGCCCTCACGTGCCCAACGGTTGTTGTTTCCCATATGTGAGGTTGCGCCCAATGTCCACAAACGAACTTCACTCGAAGCGTTACCACCTAAAACAGGTCTATCCTGAACTAGGGTTACAGTTACCCCTTCGCGAGCGGCTGCGATTGCTGCACAAACTCCTGCTAATCCTCCGCCAACAACGACTAAATCAGATTGAATTGTAGTAATTTTATTGGATCTTACTTTTGAACTAAAGCTTTCTACTTGCATTTTTTTCTTAATTAAATCGTATGTATTTATTCTTTATTTTTATAAACTATGAAGATGCCTAATAAGCAAACGGCTGCGCCCACTCCTACCACGATAGGAATTAAACTAGTAGAAATAAATTCTAATGAAAGTATTAAAGCTCCTGTTAAGGCAACTCCAATTCCAATGACTCTTCCCCCTTTTTTATTACTTCCGTCCGAATCGTCTTCATATACATTTTCACCAATAGCTGTTTTTTGTGCATAAGCTTCATAAGTATTTTGGGATGTATTGGTTTGGATTAAATACAATTCTGACACCAACATTAAAACCATCGGAACAGCAACACCTAGAATCATTTCGGCACTACGACTTAGGGTTATATCTAGTAATTGTGGGGCTAAAAATTTGAAAAAACCAGTAATTAATAAGGTGATTAAGGTAACCGATAACATGCTAGTTCCTGTTTGTTTTTTAGAAAAAATAGTCCATAATGGTGGTAAAAACATGGCTCCTCCAGTTACCGCTGCCAAACTCAAAACAAAATTGACAACACCTCCTAAAAGTGGTACAACCAAAGCTACCCCAATGGTAATCAAGCCTAAAACAACGGTGGCCATTTTTCCAACTCGCATCAATTGAGCGTCACTTGCTTGTGGTTTGAAATGTTTGAAAAGATCATTAGTGAAAACTCCTGCAGCAATATTTAATGTAGTATTTACCGAACTAGAAGTGGCAAATATCATCCCAACAAGCATTAAACCAAGCATTCCTGCTGGCAATACTTCTTTACACATTAATAAATAAGCACCTTCTGACTCTACTCCAACAAGATTTGGGTTTAGAATGCGGTAAATCATAGGTGGTAACATCCAAAATAACGGACTTATCACATACAAAGCTCCAAACAACCAGCCCACTTTTTGAGCATCTTTGGGTGTAGCCACAGAGGTGTAACGTTGTACATAAGCCCAGTTACCCGCCAAAAAGAATAAATTATAAAGTCCAAAAGCAATTATAAAAGCAATGGAATATTCTTCGTTTACCAAATTGAAAAAAGTATCAGGTGAAAGTTTTATAAATTGGTCAACACCTCCAATTTTATCAAAAGCCAATGGAACTATGAGTATAACAACAGCTGTTAAAACCACAAACTGCAACACATCGGTAACGATAACTGCCCAAAGTCCTCCAACTGCGGTATAAATCAAAATAAGAATACCCAAACCTATGATACTAGATATAATAGGAATCCCTGTAGAAACCTCGACAATCTTGGCCACAGGGTATAAAAATGCTCCTGTGGTAAATAAAGAAATCAGTAGAAATAAATAGGTATATGTTTTTTGAATTTTAAAACCATAACGATTGGTTATGTATTCGGCTACGGTTAGTGAATTTGTTTTACGCCATTTGGGAGCAATAAAAAAACCAATTAGGATACCTGCAATAGCCATAGTCCATTGAATACTCACTGCGACCCAACCACTTTTATAAGCTATAGAACCCCAAACCACAAAGGTTCCTGCCGAGAAAAAACTCATGAATAAGGATAAACCACTCATCCACCAAGGCAAGGCGCCTCCAGCAGCAAAATAGGATTTCATGTTTTTTCCGGTTTTAGAAAACGCCAAACCGCAAACAAAAATGAGTGCAGAAAAAATCAGAATCACCCAAATATCAATGTTTTTCATATAAGTAAATTTGTTTTTTAGTGGTCATTGATAGAATCGCTTTTTAACCAATTTTATTTGCATACGCAAAGCTTTCTTTAAAAGCGATTTCATAACCTTTTTTTAATTTTTATTAAAAGTAAGAATTGAATAAATGGGATTAAATTATATTTTTTACAAACCCTACCGAGAACGTTACCGAAGCTTATTAAATCTTTCGAGAACGTTACCGAAAATTATTGTATTTTTATAACCTATTTATCATTTTCATTTGTAAAATAATCTTTTCAACTAGTTTAATTCGCATGAAATACATTACCATCAAAGACATTGCTAAACAATTGAACACTTCAGTTTCTACGGTTTCAAGAGCTTTCAACGACAAAGCCGATATTAATCCTGAAACCAAAGCATTAGTATTAAAAACGGCCAAAGCATTAGGATACCGTCCTAATCCTATTGCTAAAAAGTTAATGCAACAACGTTCTTTTACTATCGGCATCATTGTTCCTGAGTTTATCAATGCTTTTTTCCCAGAAGTAATTATAGGTGTGCAAGAAATTTTATTTGAAAAAGGCTATCAGTTGCTCATAACCCAATCCAGTGAATGCTATGAAACCGAATTAAAAAATTGTAAAACGCTTGAAGACAGCATGGTCGATGGTTTAATTGTATCCATTTCTAGTGAGACCAAAAACATGGAGTATTATCAGAATTTAATCGATTCTGGTTTTCCAATCGTTTTATTTAACCGAGTGAATAACCAACTTAATTGTTCTAAAATTGTATTCAATGATTATAAATGGGCTCTTTTTGCTACAGAACATCTAATCCAACAAGGTTATACCCGAATTGTACATTTAAAAGGAAACGAAAGTATTTCATTAACCAACGAACGCATGAGAGGTTTTATAGATGCGCATCAAAAGCACAAAATACATTTTGATAAAAATCAAATTATTCCAACAGGATTTACGTTAGCAGATGGCCAACAAGCCGCACAAAAAATCATTGACTCTGGAAACATTCCTGATGCTATTTTTGCTGCGAACGATCCAGTAGCTATAGGTGCGATGCAAATTTTCAAAAAAAATGGTTATGCTATTCCAAAGGATATTGCCTTTGTAGGTTTTACAGAATCCCAAATGGCTACGATTATCGAACCACAATTAACATCGGTAGCACAACCTGCTAAACAAATTGGGATTGAAGCCGCTAAAATTCTTTTGGAACAAATTGAAAACGCCGAAGAATTTAAACCCAAAACCATCACCTTAAATGGGGAATTAAATATTAGATCTTCATCGGTTAGAAAATAAAAGCAGTTATTTCTTTTACAAAAATAACTGCTTTTCTATTAGATAAAATAAATACTGTGAACCCTTACTTTCAACAACTTATCGACTGCTGAAAGGAATTAAAAGCTTTTACAATTTATTTTACTATTTTTTTAACAATACTACCTCCGTCATAACTGATATCCAAAATGTAAACTCCCGCATTTAAGTGCTCTGTATTCAATACTAACTCATTGCTTTTTTCTAGCTTTTCGGTTGATTTCGAAACTACTTTTCCCAAACTGTCGGTTATTTTTACTGAGATGTTTTGACTTAATAATAGTTCAGGACTTAAAACAACTTTAATATAATTTGTAAATGGGTTTGGGTAAAGTACTACTTCCTGATTATTTTTAATAACAGATTTAAAAGCTGCCTTTGAAAGCACACTAGTACCCAAAAATGTGGCATTCGTAAGAGTAGAGCCTGCATTAAAAACCCTTTCTTTTAATGCTGTTGTCGACCCCTCCCAAGCTCCAATTGCGGGGCTAGTTTGTGTAGTTATGCCTGGAATAATGGTTCCTCCAGAATTAAAGTTAGATGCAGGTTTTAATCTTAAATTCCAGTTGGTCGCATCCACATAATGATCAGCAGCATTGGTAACAAAACCATTCGTTTGAAGAGAAATATCATAGCCATAGGTAGCTGCAGCTTTAACAGTAAAATTATAAAGATCAGTATCTTTAACAGTGCCTACTGAGCATTCTTTACCCGTCATAAAAAGATTGTTTTTAAGATTCATATCGTTAATATCGGCTGTGGATGTTCGGTGCCAAAAACTTATAAGTTTATTATATCCAAAACATGTATTGTTAAAAAGGTCCATTTTCTTCGTAATATTTCGGTCTCTAGGCCCAAAATACCCAACCAAATTAATGTTTTGTAAGGTTTCAGGTGTACCATCACTTTTTAATCTTACACTGGTATATTCATCATCAATATTATAAATCAGATTATGATGCACAGTGTAATTTTCAACATCTTCTAAATACAAAGCTACCATATATTTTCGGCTACTTTCTATGGGTTCGAAAGCTGGAATCCCTTTCTGATCGTGAATTTTATTCCATGCAATTACTGTTTCATTCATATCCAAAGCAGCTGTTTTACCTGTACTGGTAAACATAATAGAACCAGCATCTTCTCCCATCGCCATAGCCCCAAAAAAATCATTATCGGTAACATTCATAAATACCGACTCGGTGGTTCTAATATGAAAACGAGAGGCTTTACCAAAGGTGTTTTTAGTAATTTGCGTATTGTTACCATTGTTTAAAACAGCCACTGTAAACTGTCCCATCCAACCGATATCTTCAATATAACAGTTGTTTATAATAGTGTTATCTGATCCTGGTGCGATAATAACTCCACTTCCCCAAGTATGACCTATATAGCAACTTTCAAAGCTGGTATTATCAGCATTGGTTAATTTAATTCCTTGTTCAAAAACACCATACTCTCTTCGATATTGATAAGGAGACAAATAAGTAAAAGTACAAAAGTTAAAATTCGTTCCATTGGCATTGGTCAACTCTACTTCACCAACTTTAAAATCAATGTTTTCTACCTTTACATTATTTGCTTGAACTTTGAGTGTAAATTTTCTTCTTTGAATTTCAAAATTTTTCCCCGTAACAGTACCTCCTTCAGGCTTATAATATATTTTATTTAGATTTTTACGCCAAAACCATTCGCCTTCATAATCTAAAACCGAAAAATCCATAATATAGCCAAAACCTTCTGGCTGGCTTACTGCATCGGTTTCTCCCCAAATATTTCCTTGTGTATTGACGGACTTAAAGGTTACGAGTCTATCGCCAGCTCGAGTTACCTCACCTAAATCTCCGGAGTAAGAGAAAATATTATTTCGTAATTTACCAATAAATCCACGTACAATTGCTTCGTTTGTAAAAGTAACTTCGGGAAGTTTAGGAGTTCCTCCAAACCATGAAAAAGTTACATTCCCCGTTTGATTGGCACCTGCTGGTTTACTTGCGTTTAATAATACTGCAAATCCCGTTTGTTGCTCTCTCGGTTCCATCATTTCACGATTGGAACCCGAAATATAGTTTTTATACGGAGACGTATTGTTTGGAAAACGAGCTATTTGCATGTCTTGACCATTCACAAATAATTGTGTAAACGGGGTTTCTACCTGACTAGTACTCAAGGCCAATTCAAAAATCCCATCACCATCCGGATCCGACCAACTTGAATCGCCATACCAATTGGCCCCCGAAATGGTAACATCCTCCCCTGCATTAGCTTTTATGGTAACACCACTAACATTGACAACAACTGTTTCTCTATACACTCCTGCATGCAGTATAATAACATCATTAGGGCTAACCAAATTGTTTGTGAATAAATAACTAATGGTTAAATAAGGTGCTGATGAAGTACCTCTGCCTGTTAAAGCATTTGCACCATTTTTCGCCACATGAATATCTTTTGCGTAGGTAAATAAGGACAATAAGGATAAAGCAAAACAACATAAGTATTGTTTTTTTTGCGTAATTTTTTTTCTCATAATAAGTTTGGTTTTTAAGGTTAGAAATAAAATGTCTCTTTTTATAATTTATTTGGGTTGTTCATCATTTGAATTTTGACACAAAACAATTCCTTAATTTTCTTAAGAAATTTAACACATAAAACTCAATATTCAGAAAGAAAAATGGATTATTCACATTTAAGGGCTTCGGTGCGTTCTTTCGAATTTGTTTGTGCATCAGTATCTGAAATACCCGATGATAAAACAAGTTTATCAAGTTGAAACAAAGAAGACCTTCCTGATATTTTAAGAGTATATTCACCAGCTGCAGGAAACTTAACTCTCATCCAAGAACTTGTTGTGGGGTTGTGAAGATCTAAAGCTCCACCATATGTAAAATCAACTTTTCCTCTACTTACAAATTTTTCAAATTTGGTTAGTGTCACATCAATTCCATCTCTTTTGGCTAAACCAATATCTCCTGGAAAATAAATCCAAACATCATTTGATAAATCCCCTGCCGCTTCATCGGGTTGTCTCATATACCAACGAACCAAATAGGTAGCCGCTTTATCCACATAAAATTTCACTGAAATTTCACTAGCTGAATTAGGTGCATTGTAACTGTTGCTTCCGTAATACTCAATATATTTTCCAGCAGAAGCTTTTGCATCTTCTTTTATTCTCCACTGCCCTTTTAAAGCAAAACTCTCACCTTCAATAATTAAAAGGCCATCCTTGTTCACTATTTGACATTTTTTTTCAGGAACAACAACTACTTCGTCTTCCTTTACAACTTCTTTTACTTCTGGTAAATCATCATTTGATGCATCGCTACACGACAACATCAAGACTGAAAGTGCTGCCATTAAATAAAAATTGATTTTCATAATTTTAAAAATTTGGTTGGTTATTTTTTGGTTGATTAACTTGCATCTTAGGATGCATTTTAACTTTTGTAAATTTAATCCGTAAATCTAATCCTGCCATTTTTATTAGTAAAGCATATGTTTAAAAAGAAGCACCATATGATTTTTTTGATTTTTCCTCTACTTTATAAAGAAAACAACTTTCTATTCTTATTAAGTTTTATTCCTTTAGGTCTCCCCAATAAAACATACTACATTGATTATTAAAAAGTTACAGATACTAAAACTTATTATTTTGAATAGTATCAAATATGAAGACTGTTTGAAGTAAAAAAAGAAACCGCATTTTTTGGTTTTACTTAAAAAAGCAACAACCTCATCTTCGCTAGCTATAAATCAAAAAAGGCTTCGGTTATACAACCAAAGCCTTGACTTTTCCTTTTATCTATTGTAGCGATTATAAAAACAATAAGTACGATGCTGTCAAGTACTATTATCAAAACTCATCACCTATTTCTGGCTATATTTTTGTTTTGAGTACAAGTGCTCTCACTACTTAACCTCTTCTAAAGCAACTAACTTACAACTGACTTCCGTACGCTGTAAACCACTCACTTCAAACAATGCGTTAAAATGCCCTTCTTGGTTATTTAATTGTTTTTGAAAGTTTTTCAACCATTCCTTATCGGTGAATTTGCTCAAGGTAGCCATCACCCCAATATCATTGTTAGACACAAAATAAAAAGCAGATTTTCCATGACTTAATGAAGTATAAGAAACCATCGCATATTCTATTCTGTTACTCTGATTGAATTGGGTATCATATATTTTTTGGATTCCATTTTTAGTGTGTTGAAATCCATCTTGGTACAGTCTAAAATCACGGCTATCCTTTAAAAAAAAGTTTTTTGATATATTCATTGTTTTAAATTGTCCAATAAATATAAGATTGACATCACGAATATCTTCGTAATTAAGATTGCTCTCTAATTTTAAATCAAATGTTTGTTGATGTTCTAAAAACCATTCGGATATGTTTTTAACACAATAAGGCGCCATTTTGGACATTAACGTATAATCCGTAATCTTTAGGTCTCGAGCCGTTTTAGTAGTATAATCAATCAAATCTTCATTATTGTTGATGTCGCCATAAAGAACCGTATGCCAGTTACCATCGGCAAGTTTTTCGTGAACTACATATTGGTCTGAAATCACTACTAAATTCTTCTGATTTGGTTTAAAAAAAACTTCCCAAAAAGGTGGTGGTTGATTACAATATTGCTTTACGCCCCAAAATACTACCAAAAGAATTATTGTCACCAACACGCCCCAACGGATATATGAAATAGGAACACGAATCACCCGCTCCCGAGACAACTGCTCTTTTGCGACTGTTTCTCTCCAAATAAAATCCAGATTATACTGTCCTTTACTAATCGTAAATATAAGAAGTTCAGAGGCTCCTTCTTTTTGATAGTACTCGGCTAATTTTTTCCGCAAGTTGTACATATGAGAACGTACTGTACCATCATTTTTATCGTAGTTGTAGTTTTTTTGAAAAAGGTCGGCACCAATAGTAAACTCCTTAACTTCTTCGTTTTTTAAAGCCTTTTCAACCAAGTAGGCCAACAATCTACTATACACAGACGAATTAATAAACAATGGATGTTTACTCATTCGCTGAAGGGCTTCTTGTACTACAATTGGATCTATACCTTTACTCATGTAACCAAAATTAAAGCTTTTTTACAGAAAACAAAGAAAAGCAAAATAACAAATACAAATGATTAAATAACAACAACTTAATACCTATTTTAACCGTTAAAGCTACAGTGATAGCAACCGTTTTTAGGCTAATTTGACACTTAAAGGCGACTAAAAACGCTAAACTTGTTCTGTGAAAATAAAACCAACCAAATAAACCAAAAAAACATATGCCTAACTTCTCTCTGTTTGGGATACACCACAATTCGTGTAAATCAACCCGCTTCCTTTTTAGTACCAAAAAATAAATGGACTGCATCGCTTTTCTTTTGAAATAGATTAAAATCGAAAAGTCCCTTATTCCAACAGCTTAAAAACTCAACAACTTAAATAATTTTTATAAAGCAATATGAAACAATTAAATAAAATTGCCCTTACAGCCTTCCTGTTCGTTCATTGTTTGAATGCGCAAACTTGGAAAAATCCCAATGCGCCAGTAAATGATCGTGTAAAAGACTTATTGTCAAAAATGACTCTTGAAGAAAAAATTAGTCAATGTAGCTCAGATATTCCTGCCATAGAACGTTTAGGAATCCCTTCTTATATGTGGTACGCCGAAGCCTTACACGGTGTTATAGCTTGGAAATGCACCTCGTTTCCACAAAATATTGCCATGGGAGCTACTTGGAATCCTAACTTAATGTTTGATGTGGCAACAGCCATTTCAAATGAGGCACGTGCTTTAAAAAATAGTGGTCAAAAAGAAGTGATGATGTTCTCCCCTACGATTAATATGGCTCGTGATCCACGCTGGGGACGTAACGAAGAATGTTATAGTGAGGACCCTTTTATGATGTCTGAAATGGCACGAATGTATGTCCGAGGCATGCAAGGAAATGATAAAAAATACCTAAAAACTGTTTGTACTGTAAAGCATTATATTGCAAATAATGTCGAAAATCGTAGAGAATCCATCCAATCGAATATAAACGAAAAAGATTTACGCGAATATTATATGCCAGCGTATCGCACCTGTGTGGCTGATGAAGAAGCAGGTGGTATCATGTCGGCACTCAATGGATTAAACGGGATTCCTAGTTCAGGGCATAACTGGCTACTCAATGATGTTTTACGCAAAGAATGGGGCTTTGAAGGTTATGTAGTAGCCGATTGGAATGCGGCCTCAGGTATGTATAAAAATCAAAAATATGCCAAATCGTATCCTGAAGCGGCCGCACTAGCCATCAAAGCGACCTGTGACCAAGAATGTTTCCGTCCTAAAGCTTCGCCAATGGTCAAAAACCTTAAACCAGCCATTGAGCAAGGATTACTAACGGAAGCCGAATTAGATCAGTCTGTGGCACGATTGTTACGTTTGCGTTTCTTGACAGGCGATTTTGATAAACCCGAAGCCAATCCATGGCATAAAATACCACAAGCCGTTCTTGAAAGTGATGCCCACAAAAAACTAGCATTGAAAGCAGCTGAACAATCCATTGTATTATTAAAAAATGAGGGTATTCTGCCGCTAAAAAAAGATTTAAAATCAATCGCAGTTCTAGGACCATTTGCTAATCGTTGCTGGATGGGAATTTATTCAGGCTTCCCTCAGAGTAAAGTAAGTCCGTTACAGGGAATCAAGAAATATACTCAGGCAACTGTCAACTATGCTGAAGGTTGCGATGTAATTGCGCCTTTGGACGAACAAAAAATCAAAGAAGCTGTAGAAGCGGCCAAAAAATCAGAAGTAGCCTTACTTTTTGTTGGAAACGATGAAAAAACAGCTACTGAAAATAAAGACCGTCAATCGTTAAGTTTACCTGGAGCACAACAAAAATTGATTGAAGAGGTTTTAAAAGTTAACAAAAATACGGTAGTAATTATGATTCCGAGCGGTGCAACTACCCTTGGAAATGCACAAAAAGAACTACCTGGAATTATTTGTGCTTGGCCTAACGGACAAGAACAAGGAAATGCTATTGCTCACGTACTTTGGGGAGAATACAACCCAGGTGGGAAACTAAATTCTACTTGGTATGCCTCTGACAATGACTTACCTGATATGCATGATTACAATATCAAAAATGGTCGAACCTATATGTATTTTAAAGGCAAACCATTGTATCCTTTTGGCTATGGTTTGAGCTATACTAGCTTCCAATTCAAAAATTTAAAATTAGATAAAAAAGCCTTAAAAAGTGCCGAAAATCTATCTGTTTCCGTACAAGTGACTAATACCGGAAAAGTGGATGGCGACGAAGTAGTGCAATTGTACATACGAGATTTAAACACAGCTAATGAGGCTCCTGCAAAAGCTTTAAAAGGATTTGAGCGTATTCATTTAAAAAAGGGAGAAACAAAAACAGTCCAACTTAGCGTTCCTTATCAAGCCTTTAGCTATTATAATGTAGCGCATCAGCGTTTTGAAGTAAAAAATGGTAGCTTTGAAATCTTGGTTGGTAATTCTTCAGACAACCTACTGGTAAAAGAAACAATCCAACTCAAATCAGGGACAATTCCTGTTATTAATGTCAAAAACAAATCGGCTTATTTTAATCCAAACGACCCGAATCGTTCTAAAAATTGGGATGCAATTTATGAAGACAAATCATTTTTAGGAAACAACGAAGCGACAACCAAAGAAGAAAAAGGAATCGAGTTCAAAACCACTTTTACTGACCCTGGTTTTTATGTAAATACTTGGGATGCTGTAGTTAATTTAAAACTCAAAACTGACGAAGCTATTTTTAAACTGTCCATGCTTGACAATGAAATTGATACTTATAAAGTCAGTAAAGGAAATGATGAAGTACAAACTTTATCAGTAAAAATTCCTATTCCACCTGAATATGGTAAAGAGGTGATTCTAAAAGCGATTCCGTTAAAAGGAAAAATAGCTATTGAGTCTATCAAAATCATACCTCCGGGGAATGTAAAACCTTATCTTATATACCCAAAAAACCAATAAGAATCATGACAAAGAAAACGATGATTAGCTCATCCAACAAAAAAATAATAGCCACATTCTTGTTTACGGCCTCCCTTTTTGCCCAACAAACTAGCACTGTAAAACTGTGGGAAGTTCCCCTTGCACAAGGGCAAGCAATGCCTCTTAAGGAAATTAAAACCCAATACAGTGAGGAAAAAGTGGAATGGAAAAATCAAATTTTTATTCAGCCAGAAATTACTTTTCAAAAAATGGAAGGTATTGGAGGTGCTTTTAACGAAATAGGTGGAGAAGCGTTGTTGAGTTTAAAAAAAGAACAACAACAGGAACTCATGCGAAATTTATTTGCAGCTGACCGAGCGGGCTTTAGTTTTTGTCGAACTGCCATTGGAGCTAGTGATTTTGGTATTGATGCTTATAGTTATTCCATGGTTCCTAATGATTTTAAAATGGAGCATTTTTCTATCGAAAGAGACCAAAAATACGTTTTACCCTACCTCAAAAGTGCTTTACAAGAAAATCCGTCTCTAACTTTATTCGCCTCTCCTTGGAGTCCTCCAGGGTGGATGAAACTAAGTGGCGAAATGGAAGGTTTGAAACAAAAGCCTAATCAACTGATAGATGACTCCAAAATATATAAAGCTTATGCCTTGTATTTTGTCAAATATTTAGAAGAATATGAAAAAAACGGTGTGAAAATTGACCGCATTTGTATTCAGAACGAAAACGATGCCAATACAAAATATCCTAGCTGTGTATTCCCCGCCAAAGAGATGGTGGCATTTGCCAATGATTATTTAATTCCCGCTTTTAAAAAAAACAGGGTAAAAACAGCCATTTATGCGGGTACTTTTAGAGCCGCTCTCGGAATGGATGTATTGGATTTTACACAATGCAAAAACACCAAAAAACTGGCAGGTGTAGGGATTCAATACACCGATTCCCGCTTATTGACAGACGCTAAAACCTTTATGCCTAATCTTAAACTATTTCATACCGAGGGCAATTGCTACAACGGAGAAAATTCGATAGAACAAGCTAAAAATCGTTTGGAAGAAGTAGCTAGTTATATCAATAGCGGTAGTACGACTTTTACTTACTGGAATATGATTTTGAACGAAACCACCAAAAGCGGTTGGGACTGGACTCAAAATTCGCTTATCAATATTAACAGGAAAACAGCAGAAATACAATACAATCCTGATTACAATGCCGTGTATATCATTAGTAAATTTATTCAACCAGGAGATATTAGAATTGCTTCTATGAATAAAGGAAAATATCCTATGATTACCGTAAAATCTCCTGACGGAACCATCAAGTTATTGATTCAGAATACGAATCCACAAGACAAAACTTTTGAAGTTACTGTCAACAAAAAGCCGTTCAAATTGAAATTAGCTGCCAATGCCATTACAGCACTTGAAATCACTAACTATTAAGTCTATTTTTATGATGAAAACCACTCCTACTCTACTAGTATTGTTGTTCATTTCCTTTTGTGGATTTGCTCAAAATTGGCAGTACAACAAGAATCGTATTGCCATTAGTTTCGATGGCAATAGTGCGGCAGACAATCAGTATAAATGGCCTATAGGCGACCCCGATGATTGGGGTGCTTCGGCGGCAAGTCTTGCTATTTTAGCCAAATTAAACCTCCAAAAGCAACTGGTTCATTGTTCGTATAATAATTTCATTGATGCACCCGCAGGTCCAGATAGTGAAAACCAACTCAAAATCAGCCTAGAAGGAGGAGCCGAGCGTTGGAATTTTAATAAATCCGTTCTCTTTGATGTCACTACGCAATTAGTAAAAGCCAAAAAACATTTGGCGGCTGAAATGGCTAAATCAACCGCTAAAGATCCGCTGTATTTTATGCACGCTGGGCTATCTGAATTTGTGTACCAAGCAGTTGAGCTTGTAGCGAAATCAAAGGATTCAACGGCTTTAAAGCATGTCTATGTACTGTCTCATAGTGGTTTTAATGAAAACGAAAAAAGACGTCCCTACCACCACACTTGGAGTGACATTCAAAAACTATCCGGGAATAAATTGCAATACAAAAAAATCATAGATCAAAACAACAAAAACAATCCCAATGACTTATGGAATTCAGGTAAAGATTTTTCGGTTTGGTACTGGATGCGTGATCATGCTGACCCAAACATTCAGTGGTTGTACACCCGCATGCAAGCGCATAGTCATGGTGTAGCTGATATCTCTGATTGTGGTTTGTTGTATTACCTTCTTATAGGAGACGAAAAAGGAAATCCTGAAAAGTTTAAAGCTTTTATTGGGGATGGTATTCCAACAAAAAGAAATAAAAAATAACTAGTCTATTCGAAAGGACATTGTTTTGGTAGGGTTTTATGAATCCTAAATGACCACTATCCTAGAACCACCATTTATATCGGTAACACAATTCGCTAAACAAATTGGGATTGAATACCAGAATTTCTTCTATTAGAAAATGAAATTTAACCTGATTATATTAAATGTACATCCCAATTCCTGATAATCGCTCTAAATCCTCTATAAAATGATTCGAAATTTGTTCGATTGAGGCTACTAGCAAAAAAGTCCGTTTTCTTTCGAAAACGGACTTTTTTTTACTTCTAAACGCTGTGCTATTCCTAAAATTAAATTACACTTAAGAATTTAATAGAAAAGTCCCGTAACAATTCTCCTAACTAGCCGACAGAGTAGTCGGATTAGAGCTGAAATTAAAACTTACTATTATTCGACTAGTAGCACTTTCTTTCTACTTTTCATATAAATTGTTAAACCTGCAAAAGCAATGGTTAAAGCAATAGGTATCAACATGGTCACTTTTAAAACTTCGGGTCCTGCAGCATTTTTGGCTAATTCAAGTAAATTATCCATTTCTTCAGCGGGTCTATTTTGGATATCAGCCGCTAAATTAGCAGCAATCAATTGGTCATAAAAATTACCCATAAAAATCGTATAGACCGACACAGCAAACATACCCGCACCTCCCATTAAATTTAACCCTAAGGCTCCTGATTCTGGAATATTTTCAGAAACAAAACCTAACATGGTTGGCCAAAAATAACAAACGCCTAGTCCAAAAATAAAAGCACCTATAAAAATAGAATTTCCGCTTAAGGTAGCCAATAAATAAAGTCCCAAAGCCGCAAAAACCGAGGATAAAAACAATACTCCTTGTGGCGAAAAACGATGTACTATGGGCTCTGCAACTCCTCTTCCTATAATCATTACGCCAGTGGTTAGCGTCAAAATAAGGATGGAATTGTCTGTTACATTTTTAAGCAAAATATCGATCCATTGACCTGTGAATAATTCGGTGATGGCGGTACCAAACATACATACGAACATAAAAAGAAACAACGGAGACACTACCGATTTATACATAGTACTTACCGAAACTCCTGAGGCAACTCTCTCGGTAACTGGAAAATCTAATTTTGAGAATAAATACCCATAGATAAAAGTAGGGACTAACATGATGGCTACTTGAATTTGCCAGTTGAAACCTAAATAATTAAACAACAGCACTACAAGCGTTCCAATGAAAATTCCACCGGGAAACCATAAATGAAAATGGTTTAATTTAGTTGTTTTATTGTCAGGATATAAGGTAGCAACCAATGGATTACAAGCGGCTTCCACAGTACCATTTGCAATACCAACCAAAAGTGTCGAAATAAAAAGCGTCCAATAGCCCTGAGCAAATACTGTTAGTACAATACCTAACAAATGAAAAAGAAAAGCCATGACCAGCAGTTTTTTCATCCCAACAGCATCCACAATAAATCCGCCAATTACTACCGCTAATGGAAAGCCCCAAAAGGCCGTTGCCGTTATTGTTCCTAATTCGCTGGCGGTGAGTTGAAAATCAGTTCCTAGTTTTCCTAAAATACCTGCCCGAATCCCGAAAGAAAGGGAGGTTACCAATAAGGCCAGACAACTAGCCCAAAAGAGTTTGTTTTTTTCAAATGATTGCATATTTTTTTTGGTTTAAATGGTTAATAGTTTCTAGTGTAATCAAGGTGGTTTGGAATTTTCACTAGTTTTAAGAACAAGAAAATCCGCATTGATTTCGTTACAAATTCGAATGCGGATTTGGTATTAAAAATTACATTTTCTTTTCATTTTATTAGATTGGGTAATTAGCATCATAATAAATAACCGTATCAGTTAGCTTTAAGCTAAAGACCTAATATTTTTCGATTCAGCTCTCTGTCCACGCCAGAGGCCGCAAAATCATCAAAGGCTTTCTCAGTCACTCGTATGATGTTATCGCTGATAAATTTGGCTCCTTCTCTGGCACCATCTTCAGGATGCTTGATAGCGCATTCCCATTCCATAACCGCCCAACCGTCAAAACCGTAGGTCGCTAATTGGCTAAAAATTTGTTTAAAATCAACTTGTCCGTCTCCTAAGGATCTAAATCTACCTGCTCGATCTACCCAGTTTTGGTAGCCGCCATACACTCCTTGTTTGCCTGTTGGGTTGAACTCGGCATCTTTTACATGGAACATTTTGATGCGTTCGTGGTAATGATCGATGTAGCTGATATAATCCAAGCATTGCAAAACAAAATGCGACGGATCGTATAACAAGCACGCTCTTGGGTGTTGGTTCACCTTATCCAAAAATAGTTCGTACGAAACCCCATCATGCAAATCTTCACCTGGATGAATTTCATAACATACATCGACTCCTGCTTCATCAAAAGCATTCAAAATAGGCAACCAGCGGTTTGCCAATTCGGTAAAACCATCGTCAACCAAACCCGCAGGGCGTTGTGGCCAAGGATAAACCGTATGCCATAACAATGAGCCACTAAAAGTGGCATGTGCTGTTAAACCCAAATTTTGAGAAGCGGTAGCAGCGTATTTTAATTGTTGCACTGCCCATTTCGTACGTTCTTTTGGATTGTTGTGTACTTCTTTGGGTGCAAATCCATCAAACAATTGATTATAGGCTGGATTTACAGCCACCAATTGTCCTTGTAAATGCGTAGAAAGTTCGGTGATTTCTAAACCAGCTTCGTTTACGATTCCTTTGATTTCATCGGCATAGGTTTTGCTTTCAGCTGCCTTTTGTAAATCAAAATAATTGCTATCCCAAGTAGGAAGTTGTACGCCTTTGAAACCTAATTCGTTTGCCCATTGGCAAATAGAAGCTAAACTATTAAATGGTGCGTTGGGACCAAGAAATTGTGCTAAAAAAATAGCAGGGCCTTTAATATTTGTCATCGTTTTTTGGGTTTGATATTAATAGTATAAAATAGTTTTTAAACAATAAAATCCGTCCATTTTTGATTGGATTCTCCAGAAGCTAGCGCTAATTCAATAAAAGCCATCCCTCTGATTCCTTCTTCGATACCTGTAAAATCAAGCATTTCGGGAGTTGGAGTTTCTTGGTTTAACTCGGCTTTAAGCGTTAAGGCAAAATTTCGATATAAATTAGCAAACGCTTCTAAATAACCTTCCGGATGTCCACCTGGAGTACGGGTATTGTGTTTGGCAAAACTCCCTAAATAAGAAGCTCCTGTTCTTAAAATTTGGTAGGGTTGATCCGCCCATTTTAAGTACAGCGAATTGGCATCATTTTGTTGCCATTCGAGTCCGCCTTTTTCTCCGTACACTCTAATCTTTATATTGTTTTCTTCACCAGCGGCAACCTGTGTGGCAAATAAAATACCCGAAGCACCATTGTCAAATTTTAAAAGAACATTCGCATCGTCATCTAATTTTCTTCCTTCGACTACTGTATTAATATCGGCATTAATTTTTGTCACCTGTAATCCTGTGATGTATTCGGCCAAATTAAAAGCATGCGTTCCAATATCCCCTAAAGCGCCCCCTTTTCCACTTTTGGTAGGGTCAGTACGCCAAGCGGCTTGTTTATTATCACCACTTTCTTCTTTTTTACTCAACCAACCTTGTGGGTATTCCACATAAATTTTTTTGATAACCCCTAAATTGCCATTTGCAATTTGTTGTTTGGCTTCTTTCACCATCGGGTAACCAGTATAGGTATGTGTTAAACAAAAACGCTGGCCTGTTTCTTCGGCTATAGTTTTTAATGTTTTGGCTTCCGCCAATGAAAAAGCGATGGGCTTGTCTAAAATAACATGAAAACCGCTTTGCATCGCTAATTTAGCGGGTTCAAAATGCACGTGATTGGGCGTAACGATGCTAATTACTTGCACGCGTTGGTCTTCAGGCAATTGTTTTTCCTTTTCAAAAAGTTCCACATACGAAGCATAGCATCGGTTGGGATGCAGTCCTAAGTCTTTTCCACTTTCGATAGAAAGCTCCGGATTAGAACTGAAAGCCCCACAAACCAATTCGTATTCACTATCAATTTGAGCAGCGATGCGGTGGATAGCGCCAATAAAAGCTCCTTTGCCCCCACCTATCATTCCGAGTCTTAATTTTTGAGACATGATTTATTTTTTTAAATGGTTGTAAATAAAACAATCGACAAGAAAATGCTTTCCTGCCGATTGTTACTTATATGGGTTAGTTTTCTTTTGCTAACTCTTCCTTAGTGTAAGGTTGGGTTCTGCTAGCAGTAGCTTTTCTTATTTTTGCTACCTCTTCAGGGGTGATAATTTTGGCTTTGTTACCAAAGTTATTTCTCACATAACTCAATACCGAAGCGATATAAGTATCATCATTTTCAATCAATGATGGCATTAAATTCGCCGTATAACTTTTACCATCAATTGGCCCAGTCAAACCATGCAACAATATTTTGATAACGTTTTTAGGATTTTTTTCGCTTACCGTTTTGTTTTTGGCTAACATAGGAGCTAATAATTCGCTTTCGCCTAACAAAATACCTTTCCCATCATTTCCATGACAGGCTGCACACAACGTATTGTATATATTGGCACCTTCACTAATGAGTTTTTGCTCTTGCAAATTCATCAATTTTTCAGCTTCTATACGTTTTTTCTCTGCCTCAATCGCATCTTTATAGGCTTTAACAGAAGCAACCATCACCTCATTCGTAGGATATTTTTGCAACATAAATTGGATAATCCCTTGCGCTTTTGGGTTCTCATTAAAACGCAATGACAAAGCCAATTGCAATCGCACATCAGCACTAGAATCAGTTTTAAGAGCATCTAAATTTTGTATGATATAATCATTCGTTTTAGCATTCATGAAATTTTCACTGGCCCAAACAGCTGTTTTTCGCACCTGAGGATCAGCATCTTTAAAAGTAGCCACTAATAATTCTTTTGACAAAGAATGCATTCCGCTTAACGTCCATAAAGCATGAATTCGAGCTAAATGGTTTGTTGAAGTTTTTAGCATTTTTTCCAATTGTGGAACTACAGATTTATCATTGCGCAAAACCAATAATTTTTGAGCATTTTCTCTCCACCAACCATTAGGATGATTTAAATAACCCACCAATTTGGCACTACTTGCATCTAACATATCAGGCTTCACTTTTGAAGGCTTTATTTTGTCATACACCACGCGATAGATACGACCACGACCTACATTTTTCTCTAATCCTTTATTTAAAATTTTAGGTCTTAGATAACTACCTTCTCTAGTCCAGTTACTTTCTTGAATGATTCCACGGTACATATCGACAATATACAAACAACCATCAGGACCAGTAGCCATGTTAACAGGTCTAAAATTCATATCGGCAGAAGCTATAAATTCTTGTTGATTATAGGCATTTTCCATGGTTAATTTTCCTTCTGTATTTTTTACCACACCTCTTCTTATCAAGCGTCCTACAGGTTCGCAAATAAAGTAGTTGTTTTTCAACTCTGCAGGCAATGCATCACCTCTGTAAATAGTTTGCCCTGTAGAAGCTGTAAAATGATTCAAAGTCCCATCAGGTCTTAACCTTTTAGCTCCACCTTGCACGTCGTCAGCAGCAATAATTGGCCAAGGTTGCTTGAAATCTCCAACCAATTGGTCTTTGAATTCTAGATTTCCATAAAAATTACTGTGTTGGAATCCAAAAGCAGGATTTTCTCCACCTGCCGAAGATTGGTACAAACGTCCATAATCGTCAATACCTAGTCCCCATTGTCCTTGTGGATTTCCATGTAATTGTTCAGGAATCAATTTTCCGTTTTCGAATGTATATCTTACTTTATTAACGGTTACATAAATTCGGTTATCCAGATTCCACATCAAACCACTTTTTTGATGTTCAAGATTTTTGGTATCACCATCATTGTTTTCGTATACAATTACTTTTTCATCTGCATGTCCATCATTATTAGTATCTCTATAACTGTAGATGTTATTCGTAAACGTTTCATTTACTAACAAGCGATCGTCTAAACACAATATCATTCGAGGCAAAACCAAACTATCTAAATAAACCGTAGCCTTATCCATTTTTCCGTCGGCATTGGTATCTTCTAATAATTTTATTTTACATGTATTCATTTTTTGCCCAGAACCATCAACATCTTGCATATAGGTATTCATTTCGGCAACATACATTCTACCATTACCGTCCCAAACAATGGCTACAGGTTCACTTACCATAGGTTCGCTAGCAACTAATTCTAAACGGTAACCCTTTTGCATAGCCATTAATTTCATGCTTTCTTCTGGAGAAACAGGCAATGGAGATGGATTTGGAATCACTTTTATTTTCCCCGTTGCATCTCGTTCAAAAGTGGGTATGTACGTTTTACAAGTAACTATCAAAGTCAGTATTACGCTAAAACCTAAAATATACTTAATTCTTTTTTTCATGATTTTCATCTTATTTTTTTTTACCCATTGCGTATTTAATTCCACCTAATAAATGCTTTAAAAATGCCTCTTCTTTAAAGGATTCATCTGTATGTCCTAAAGCTGTATAAAACGCTCTTCCACCATCAAAATCATGGTACCATGCCATCGGGTGATTCGCTCCCATTTTTCCTTTTCCAGCATCATACGAAGTTTCATCAATGGTAATAAGCACATTCAAATCAGGTGCCATCCATTTATAATTGTACCATTCGTCTTTTCTTTTCCATTCTTCAGGCAGGTGCTTGGTCGAAAGGTGTTTTTTATTGGTAACTTTTAAAACCGCCTCTTGCTGTTTGGGATGGTTGCTAAAATAGGCCCCTACTAAGTTTCCGTACCAAGCCCAATCGTATTCGCAATCGGTAGCGGCATGAACGCCCACAAAACCACCGCCTGCTTTGATATAGTTTTCAAAAACTTGTTGCTGTTCGTTATTAAGCACATCGCCAGTTGTACTCAAAAAAATAACCGCGCTATAGTGCTTTAAATTTTCGGTGGTGAATTTTTTACTGTTGGTTGTAGTATCGGCAACAAAACCATTTTCTTCAGCTAATTTGATAATAGCCTGAATACCCGCAGCAATTGATTGATGATGGTATTTAGCTGTTTTGCTAAAGATTAAAATTTTGTCCGACTTCTTTGCAAAGGCCATTGGCATCACAAAAAAGAGCGCCATAACAAGCCAATAAGAAGGTTTAATTTGCCCGAATTTGATATTAAATTTCATTTTTTTTGGTTTTAAAAAGTGGTGGTTAATAGCACACCATAGGTTCGGGGCGTGCCTAAATGCGCTGCTCCAAAACTATAGGCATAATCTACATATTCTTTATTCGTAATGTTTTCAGCCCAAAGCGTTAATTCAATTTTTTTATAAGTGAATCCCGCTCTAAGATTCAGCGTATGGAAAGAACCTTGTCCCACTTGGTTCGCTAAATCATAATATTGTTGGCCCAAATAACGCCATTCGATTCTAGCAAAAGTTTTGGAATTCGCTGTCAAATCCTGATTGTATTGCGTTGCCAACATCGACGTAACATTTGGCGTAAATAATTGCTTATTATCCTTAAATGTTTGTGTACTTCCGTCATCTGGTAAATTCAATTCGCTGTATTTGGCATCAGTTAATCCAAAATTATAAGAGAATTCAAGATTTCTAAATGGAATAAATTCTGTTTGAAATTCTATTCCTTTGCTATGCAATTCCCCTACGTTTTGAGTCACCGTGATGGCATCAGGCAAAAGCAAAGTAGGCACTTGAGCGTTATTGACAAGGGTATAAAAAGCCGCTAGGTTAAGTTGCAAACGATTATTTAAAAATCTGTTTTTCGACCCTATTTCAAAGTTAGAACTCATTTCTGGTTCATAGGTCAACAAGGCTTCTCTTGGATCACCAGATAGCTGGCTAATGCCGCCTGTTCTGAATCCTCTATTGTAAGTAGCGAATAAGGTTGCATTTGGATTTAATTTATAATTCAACCCCGCTTTTGGACTAAAAGCATCAAAAGTAGCCGAAGCTGCTGTTTCTGGAAAAATAGTTCCTACCTCATCTCCATCTGGTTGGCGTTCGCCTTGGGCTTTTAATTTTCGATTTTCTAAATCATAGCGCAATCCAAAAATCATATCCAATTTCTCAGTAATTGCATAAGTTCCTTGTCCAAAGAAAGCCAATCCGCTCCCTTTTCCAACATTAGTATTAATATAGGTAACATTGCTTTCAGGCGCTCCTAACAAATTACCATCGTCACCAATGTGAGTTCCTTGCTTGACAGGATTGTCCTGATGAAACAAATACGTTCCTGCTAACCATTTCAACTTTGAAGTGGAATTTGCTTTAGAACTCAATCGAATTTCTTGGCTTAGAACCTTTACATTATTCCAATCTCTACCATAATTGTTTACAATAGCATAACCATCTAACGGAGAAAAATCGCCATCGATGGGGCTTTTGTAATAGCGGTAATTAGACTGATAAGCAGTTTGTGAAACCAAATCAAAATGGTTCGCATTATAATTTACGGACAAACTTGTATTGAAAGTTTTGTCAAGCATTGTTGCGATACTGTTTTGGTTCAATTGAAACGGATTTTCTAATGCTGCACTACTGCTTGAGGCCAAAGGAAAGGCTCCATCGTTAGTATTACTAATATGTTTCGCATTTAAAGTAATGGCTAATTTAGCATTGGGCAAAAACTTTAGATAGTAATTCCCCATATAGCTTTCTTGCTTATCAAAATTAGAATCATTGAAGGTATTGGTATAATAACCGTCTCTTTTTGATACTAATCCAGAGGCACCAAAAAAGAGTTTGTCCTTAACTAATGGAAATTTCACTCCCGCACTCAAGCGTTGTTGATTGTAGTTACCCAAACCAATTTCGGCAAAACCGCTGGTGAAATTATTGGGTTGTTTGGTAATGATATTAATTACTCCCCCCATGGCATTTCGTCCGTACAATGTACCCTGAGGGCCACGCAATACTTCGATACGCTCTACATCCTGCAATTGCGAGATGTAAGTATCCAAACCAAATTGATTTACACCATCAATATAAGTCGCGACAGCTGGATCATAAGAGGTACTCGTAATCCCTCGGATTGAAGTGATGTTTCGGTTGTCTCCTGGGTTTGAAGCATATAAATTCGGGACAATAGCTGTGATATCTTTAGTGTCCCAAATTTTATATTTTTTTATTTGCTTGTCTGATAAGGTCGAAATACTCAAAGGCGTTTTTTGCTGGTTTTCTTCCCTTTTTTGAGCGGTAATAATCACCTCATCTAATTCATTCCCTTCTTTTTTAAGTTGGAAAACAACTTTTGAACCAGAAGTTGCTGATAGGTTTATATTTTGAGAAATGGTAGCATAACCTGATGCAGTAATTTTAACCACAAACACACCAGATGGCGCATTTTCAAAACTAAAATCCCCATCGTTATTAGATAAGGTACTTAAATTGGTATTTAAAATTTGGATAAAAGCTTTTGAAACCCCTTGTTGTTCGGGGTTCAAAAGCTTTCCTTTAAATGTGATGTTATTTTGTGCAATTGTTAATATACTGTAGGTTAGCATTAGTAATGCTAGTACTTTTTTTTTCATCTTAACTAATTCAATTTTTAATTAAGTGATAAAATATATTTAACCATTTTTTTAGCATCTTCAGGTTTCAATGTTGAATGAGCCGACATCGGAACTGGCCCCCAAGATCCTGAACCTCCTTTGATAATTTTTTGACTTAATAAATTGTAATTGGCTTCAGAAGCCACATATTTTTTAGCTACTTCTTTATAATTAGGGCCCACTAGTTTTGCATCTACTTTATGACAAGCCAAACAATCTGATTTGGTGATTAACATTTTACCCTCTTCTATTTCTTTTGGTGTCGCTTTAGCTGCTACAGTGTTTTTTTTAGGAGCGGTTTGTGCATTCATTTTAGTGGATGGCATATTTAGGTAAATGCAAACAACTACTAATGAAACTAAGATTTTTTTCATAATTTTAATTCAAGTTTAAGGTTTTGTTTTAAGGTTATAAGACTTTTTATTTGTCTAATAGTTTAATGTTATAAAATGCATAAACCAAAAATATCAAAAATATTTAGTTTTCATTTGTTCTAATGATTCAAACACTACCACATATCACCCTTTTTAACTTAAAATAGTGCTACTGGCATCAATTTTAACCAATAGTATGGCTTTTCCCTTGGTTGATACTCCTACTATACCATCAAAAAGAAAACGTCATTTTTATTCTTATTCTTTTAAGCAATCTCTTTAAGAGTCCCATTTACATAGGCTACTTTTAATTTAAAATCTATGAATAAAACACTCAAATTCTTATTATCGTTTCTTTCCAAAAGAAACTCAATACATCTTTTAAAATTTTCATTGCTATTCCCAAACGTAGCATGATTGATTTTAATTTTAAAAAGACAATTTCGATTCTGGTGGCAAGGGTACTTTATTCTTTTTTCGCCACTGAACCAGTTCTTGGAGTAAGGATGCCACCACTTTCGGGTTTTTATTAACTAAATTGTGCGATTCTTTCAGGTCAGTTGCCAGATTGTACAATTCAATTTTGCCATCATTTAAAAACTGGATTAGTTTGTAATTTCCTTTTCGAATCACTGAACAAGGCGGATCTTTGTACGTACTAGCAACATGCCAAAAAAGAGCCTGTTCTTTAGTTTTCTTGTTTTTAAACAAAGGAACCAAACTGTTCCCATCCAATATTCCTTTGTAATTTTTGATTTGAGCCAACTCTAAAAAAGTAGGAAAGTAATCCATCCCACAAATAGGCGCATCCGATTTTCCAGCTGTAATATTCCCTTTCCAATTGACAAAAGCAGGCACTCGAATACCGCCTTCATAAATCGAACCTTTCTCGCCACGAAGTCTGTTGGTATTGCTTTGCAAACCGTTAAATCCGTTGTCTGAGGTAAAAATGACGATGGTATTTTCTCGCAATCCTTCTTGATCCAAATAATCAAAAATACGCTTCACATTTTCGTCAATCGAAGCCACCATCGTGGCATAACCTGCAATTTCTTCCAGATTTTTTGTTCCTTGCCCAGTGATAGCATCCGGTGCTTTCTTTTTGAATTTTTCGAGCCATTCCTTATTTCTGGGTACGGTAGGACGGTGTGGCGTGTATAAATGCAGGTTGACAAAAAATGCCTCGCTTTTATTTCGTTTTATAAAATCAATCGCCTCATCGGTTAATCGGTCGGTTAGCCATTCGTCATTTTCTTTGTCCTTGATAAACGGATTTTTGAAAGGGGCTTTGTAACCACCACTTTCCGAATTGTAACCTTCCTTATACCCTCTCGAAGGATCGCCCCACCAAGTTCCTCCCACATTCTCATCAAATCCTTTGGCTATAGGATAGTATTTCTGAATTTCGGGAGTCAAATGATTTTCTAGCCAATCCAAATTTCCGTTAGCCGGTTGTTTCAAAGGTTTTTTATAGGGATAATTGACTTCTTCTTCTGGAAAAGGCCCTACCAAATGCCATTTCCCAATATGTGTTGACTTATATCCCGCCTCTTTTAAAGGAGCTGCGTACATGGTATGCTCTGAAGTTACCGTCCAGCGTGAAAATATATTGTGTTGACTATCGCCTTTTTCCAAAACGGGCACCGTATAAATTCCTGTTCTAAAGGACTGTTGCCCCGTCATCAAAGCCGCTCTCGAAGGCGAACAGGTAGGATACATATAGGCATTGGTAAACACGAGGCTTTCGGCCGCCAGCTTGTCTAAATTGGGCGTTTCAAACCATTGGCTTCCCATAAAACCGACATCCTGCCAACCCAAATCGTCAGCCATTATAAAAATGATGTTGGGCTTTTTTTGTTGAGCACAAGTACTAATAAACCAACAGCAAAAACATACACGTATTACTTTTTTAATGTTGCTCATCTCCATTTATTTTCTTAGTTCCTCTAAGGTTTTATTATCATTAATTTATAAGAATCTTATTTATTAAGACCAGTTGGTCCTCCTGTATAGGATTCTTTCCATTTGATATTGGGTGCTTTCCAATCAGGAATACCTTTACTGAGCATCTGAGCCTTATAATCAACATGAAAAGGTTTTTCCTCAGCCAGAGGTACTTCCTCGTTAATCATCAACGGACGAGCTTCATCCCAGAATTTTTCATATGCCTTCTTCATCGAATCAACAAGTTCAGGATGTTTTGCCGTTACATCAATATGCTGCTCTGGGTCATTTTCCATATCATAAAGTACTCCTTTAACTAATCTAAAGCGTTGATTGCGTACGGAATATTCGCCCCATTTAAAATCATCAGGATTGGCCTTATGTTTCCAGCGTGTTAGATGCTGAAAAAGGTAACGATCTTCCCATTTTGGGTTTTTATCCAACATCAAAGGTTTTAAACTTCGGCCTTCAAACGCCTGCGTATTGGGCAACTTTGCACCAGCAAAATCAGCGAGTGTTGGTAAAATATCCAGATAGCTGGCTACCGTTTTCACGGTTTTTCCTTCTTTTATTACCCCATCCCAGCGTACAAAAAACGGAACTCGAACACCGCCTTCATCTACCGTGCTTTTTAAACCTTTCATACCTGCATTGTATGACATCATCGGTTTTCCATTTTTATCTGTTCCAAGTTGCACCTGAGGACGACCCGCATTCCCTTTTAATCCACAACCAGCAGTGGTCATACCGTTATCAGAAGTAAAAATAATGATGGTATTTTCCATCAGCCCCCATTGCTCTAACTGTTCAAACAACTGTCCCATACAGTCATCAATATGTTCTACCATTCCGTAAAAACCAGCAACTTTACTATCAAAACCCAAATCTTCAAAATGTTTCTGATATTCAGGTGGCGATACAAATGGACTGTGGGGCGCATTGGTTGACAAATAAGCAAAAAAAGGTTTCCCTGAATCCTTCACAGATTGAATCCAACCCAGCGTGGACTTGAATAGAATATCAGTACAATACCCTTGGGTTTTAACAAACGTACCATTATGTTTAAAAACGGGGTTGAAATAAGTGTTCTCAGGAACATCCGCACAAGAGCCTGGATACGCTTGTCCAATACCTCCAGCACCATGAATAAAGGTTTCATCAAATCCTCTATTTTCGGGTTGGTAGGCTGCTTCATCTCCCAGATGCCATTTCCCAAAATAACCAGATGTATAACCTGAAGGTTTCAATACTTCTGATAGGGTCGTTGCTTTCAAATTCAGCCGTTCTCTTTCGTATATGGTATGGGTTACACCGTTTTTGATAGAATGAACCCCTGTCATAATTCCAGCACGACTTGGCGCACAGGTAGATCCCATCATAAAACGGTCAAAACGAACAGACTGGGCATGCATTTTATCCAGATTTGGGGTATTAATCCAAGGATGTCCATGCGCACCCACAACTGGATACCCTTGATCGTCTGTCATAATAAAAATAATATTAGGCTTTTTTTGTTGAGAAAAAGAAACTGTTGCTCCCAAACAAAGCATACTAAACATCAATATTTTAATCCAATTTTTCATTTCGTATTCTATTAATTATTTTGTTTCTGTTAATTGAAAAACGGCACTTTGGAGTGGTTTTCTTAAATCAACCCATATCCCTCGATTCATCAATATTTCACCTGAAAGCAATTGCTTGTCAAAACTAATCACCGATTTATTTCCTTCTTTATTGATTTCTTTAATTTCATAAACCGCATCAGGATTCAATCCCGCCATTTTCACAAAACAACGTTCGTAACGGCGATGGTGATTCAAACTGTAAGTCATCAAAATAGCTTCTTTTTTATTTTCTGAAACATAATTCAGCGCTATAAAACCATTTTCATCATAAGGCGATAACAAACGGTACAAATCTCCAAACTGAATAATCGGACGAATGTTTTTGTAGGTCGCAATGGCTTCTTTGGCAAATTTCTGCTCTTTTTCGTCCAAATCATCAGGGCGCAATTCCATTCCCAAACGACCACCTATAGCCACATCAAAACGGAATTTCAACGAGGTTTGTCTTCCTGTTTGGTGATTGGGTGATTTGGTTACATGTGCCGCTGTTGCTATGGGTGGGTAAAAATGATTGGTTCCCCATTGCGTAAACAAACGCTCATACGGGTCGGTGTTGTCGCTGGCCCAAAACTCGTGTGTATAGCGCATCGAAGCCAAATCAACACGGCCTCCCCCCGAAGCACAGGCTTGGAAAATAGTTGAAGGGTATTTTTTAACCAATCGTTCCAGCACTTTTTCGAGTCCTTTATTATAATCCACAAAAAGATGGGATTGCTTATCTTGTTCCAAATACGTAGAACCAAAATTCTGCAAATGACGGTTAGCATCCCATTTGACATAGGCTATTCGAGGATGCGCCGTTAACAGCTCATCGACTACAGTAAACACAAATTCCTGTACCTTAGGATTGGATAAATCCAATAACAACTGATTGCGTTCTAACAATGCGGTTCTGTCATTTTTGCGTTGGATAATCCATTCGGGATGTTTTTCGGCCAATTCACTCTTAGGGTTTACCATTTCGGGTTCTACCCAAATACCAAAACGCATCCCCTTCGACTCCGCATATTGAATCAAATCTTCAATTCCTGCGGGTAATTTTTTCTGATTCACCTGCCAGTCACCCAAACCTGCTTGGGCATTATTGCGAGGGTATTTATTCCCAAACCAGCCGTCATCCAACACAAAAGTCTCCACGCCCATCTCGGCAGCACCATCCATCATCGCCTTTAATCGGGTTGCATCAAAAGAAAAATAAGCACCTTCCCAACTATTCAGCACAATCGAACGCTCTTGGTCACCCGCTCTCAAATTGTATTTTTTAATCCATCGGTGTAAATTGATCGATGCCTTGTTTTTCCCTTCGCTGCTATATGTCAAAACCATTCTTGGGGTTTCTAATTTTTCTTTGGCTTTCAAGTGATAAGCTGAAGCAAATGGGTTAATTCCTGAAATCAACTGGCAACGGTTTTTGTCATCTAATTGGAAGGCAAATTTGAAATTGCCCGTCCAAGCCAAGGCTCCTGCTATCACTTCTCCATCATTTTCCTGAGCTTTACTGTTGAGCGAAAGCATAAACGAAGGATTCTCGTATTCCGTAGTTCGCACGCCACGCTTGGTTTCGATGGTTTTAACACCATTGGTTAAGCGCTCTTCGGCAAACATCATTTCTTTCGAATGACTTCCGTAAAAATGGGACAAATAATAGTTGGTAGCCAAAAATCCAATGGCTGAAGAAGCATACTGCGACAAAACGACCTCTTTGCTTTCTCGGTGCGAAATCGTGGTCCATTGCTCTATGACATCTTCTTCTGTATAGGCATTAAAATGCAAATCCACATAAAAATCTTTTTTCTCGTCTTTCAAATGAATGACGGTCGATTGTAAGTTTCCTTGGTTATTTTGCTCGTGCGAAACATAGAATAAATCCGTTGCCATAGTGCCATCAGCATGGGTTGCCAGCAAAGCCACCTCATCAGATGCTCCGTTACCAAAACTAGGGTAAGCTTCGTTAAACACCACAGTCATTTTTTCAAGACCTTGGGTTTGTTTTAAATACTTCCCATAGTGTGTTTGGTAGAGTTTTTTATTCGAATCCACCTGAAAAATCAAGGAATTGTGGTGCGTTTTTATATGAATGAGTTGTGCCAATAGCTTGTTATTTGCAAAAAAGCAGGCCATCAGAAATATAAAAACAGCTTTGGATTGAATCATTTTTTCTGGTTTAGTCTATCAACTAAGATTATTTGAGGATTTTTTTATGACTTTAATTAAAAGCCTTTTTGATTTCATCAATACTCACTCCAAATAATTTTTGAACAATCGGATTTAAACTCGCTTCGTTGCCTTCGATATGGCAGGTTAATTGAACGTGAGTGCCGCTTTGACCTGGTTTTAAAGCCAAGGCAGGTGATGACGATTCCAATTCGTAAAAAGGTCCTAATGGTTTTTCTCCTTCTTTAGGCGCGCCATCGTTGTAGGCATTGACCACATCGCCACCAAAAGGATTTTTCTGAATTTCCCACATCGAGTTTACATAATCGGTAACGTTAGCTGGTTTTTTGTATTTAATTAGCGTTAAAATTCCTTTTTTAGAATCATAAGAACCCACGAGATTTTTTGCTCTTGCTGGTGACAATCCTATTTTACTGCGGTATTCGCCATCTCCTTTGAAATAAACTACTTTATCCGCTACTTTCAAACGGTCAGCTGGTACTTTTCCAAAATAAGCGTCATTGACAACCGCTCCTAATTCTGCTTCACTACCTTGAACATATGGAAGTACAATGGTTGTAGTAGGAGAATGATTGAACATACCCAACAACCAAATAGACAATAAGCCTGTTTCTTTTTCCCAATTGGTTTTTCCAACATTGGTAATCGTATTGGTCGTTTGGTAAGCCACCGTTTTAATTTCGTCCGCAATTGTACCTAAGCCTAATTCTTTTTGGATTTCTTGTTTCGAAAGTACCGCTACTTCACGCTCAATACCCATGTCAAATTGAAAACCAGAATAATTAACCAAAGAGGCTTTTTTGGTAAAAACCGCTTTATTTTTTGAAACTGATTTTACATCAAAAGGCTCTAAATCAATCAATTTTGGGGTGTACCAATCTTCCAAAATAAAGCGTGACCCTTTTTTAAAGAAAATAGAAAATTGACCACCTTCTGGTCCTAACCAAAAACGCTCTTCTCCACCGTAAACATTAATGTGTTCTTGGGTTTCTTTGGATTCAAATAATTCTTTGTTAATCCAACCATAGCTTCTTCCTTGGTCACCATGGGCGCTACTGGTCATTACCCTAGCTTGCAAGCTAGCTGCAACAGCTACTTTAGATTGATTGGAATCATCGGTAAGTTCGATTAATTCGATGTGTTTTTTCATGAAATTCACATCATCACCGTAAGTGCCTGCGGTATTTTCCGTTTGATGTTGCTCTGTGTCGGAAACAGTATTCTCTTGTTCCGATTTCTTTTTATCATTACAGGAAATCATCAATCCTAAGGATAGCATTAGAATTCCTAGTTTTGGGGTGGTAAATGTTTGTTTTGGCATTTTTAATAGTGTTAATAGTTGTTTTTTTTCTTGTTATTTTACTTTTATAATTTATTCCTTTTTTGGCCAATTTACATCGTAACGATGTAAAAACGGCAAAGAAGTTTTTGTACTTTCTATTTCAAGTCCCCATTTAATTCGTTCAGCTTTTCCATCATCTAAAAAATTATTTGCTCTGTAAGCACCCCCTGCATCTGGGCCATTTTCAACATCATGGGTCTTTTTAAAATGGTATCCATCTTCTGAATACAAAACCGAACGTACTAATTCTGGTGGCCCGGTAACTCCAATCATCGCAGCTACGCCTTTAGCTTGTGGCCAAGCCAATACAGCATGATTTCCTTGAATAACCGGATTTCCTTTGTATTTTACATAAGGGCCTTCTGGTTTTTCAGCAATGGCTACCCCCATTTTGGTTTGATGCGGACTTTCCCCTACTTTTCTTCCTTTATAATACAACCAATATTGATTGTTTCTCGCAATAAGACAGGCATCATCAATCAGATGACTATCAAAATCCTCTGGATTAGTACTATTCGTAAGTATAGGATTTGTTGGAAGGCGCTCCCAAGGTCCATTAGGGGAATCAGAAACCGCTAATCCAATTTTTGAATCTCCATAAAATCCTTTTCCATGATTTTTAGAAGTTCCCGTATAAAAAAGCCAATATTTTCCTTCTGCCAACATGATGTTGGGTGTAAAAACACTTCCTGCTTCCCAAGAGCCTTGTTTGCCTTTAGCCAATGCCATCCCTCGCTCCGTCCATTCGTGTCCATCAGGAGAGGTGGCATACCAAACCGTGGCATCATAACCCGTTTTTAAAGGTCCTTTGGAATACCACACATAATACAAATCGTTTACTTTAATAACATCACTAGGGTCTCTGCGCATTACCCCTTTTTCTTCTCCAATGCCTGTAACTGCTGAATAGGTAATTGTAACTTTTTCATTTTTTTGAGCCTCAGTTTTAAAAACTACAAGAAGGAAAATTAAAAATACTATTCTTAAACTGTAATTTGATGTTTTTCTCTTTTTAAGCATAGTATGTTTATATTTTTATATTCATATGGAGTACTTGCTGGTTACGTACTACTTTTAAATTCAGTTTTCCTTTGGCATTTGCCGTAACTTGTGTAAATTGATTAACATCAGCCGTTTGAATGCCGTTTACAGCCTGAATCAAATCCCCTTCTAAAAGTCCAGCTTTTGCTAAAGGACTCGTATTTAGAAGATCTGAAAGCACAACACCCCCTTCATTTTTACTCACTCCAAAGGCTGAAAATTCTTCGCCTGATAAATTACTAAAAGTAGCTCCTTGCCATTTAACCTTTGGGCTGGCTTCCGTTTCAGTTTTTGTTCCAAAAGCTTTTAAAACAGGTATTTCTGGTGTGCGAGCAATCGCTTTTAAAGAAGGCTTTTTTACACCAAATTGATCCATTGGGAAATTTTTGAAGCCTATTTTCAAAGCCGGTGAGTTTTCTTTAACCCGAAAATCCCCTTTTTCAGGATTAACAAACATAGGGTCACCAAAGGCAGAATTTTGATCCCAACCTAAGGTATTAGAAACTTTCATCACCTGAGCTTTATCGGCTGCAAAAAAATTGCGATCGACACTGGTTTCCGTCGTATAAGGTTCTTTCATACGCGCAGGTTTGTGTGCAGTCATGAATATGTTACTATAGACTTGGTCTTTGCTTCCATTGTACCAAACATGAGGATGAAAACCATTGTTTACCGTGATGTTATTCCACGCATGACGACGGAAACCTTCCCGTAATTTCAAGCCATGATTCAACATCAAATTGTTATAAATATCGTAATTGCTAGAACCATCATCTAAGTCAATATCCCATCCATGGTCACAACGCCAGCGACTGTTACGGATAATATTCTTTTTTACCACATCTAAGAAAGGTAAATTAGGGTCTTTATCAATAAATTCCTGAGAAATTTGACGGTCTTTGTGCCAAAAACGATCCCTACCCCAAGAATTAAAAGAACCATGATCGTGGGTTTCTAAAACAGTATCAAAAACATCACATCTTTCAATGATATGTCCTCCCCAAGTCCCTTCGCTAATATTTATTCCGGCTCGGGCACAATCGTAAATGGAAACATCACGAACGGTTATGGATTGTGACATCGAAATTTGCACCCCTGCTGGCTGACGCTCTACGCGCCCAATACCATGAATCAAACAATCCTCAACAACAGCATCTGCAGGGTAATTATTTGTTTTAGGGCCTGGCGTACGATCGATTTTTGACAAATCATTGGTCTGCTGATATTCAAACAAGGGATTTCGTACCGCATTGGGGTCTCCCACAAAACAGACACCACTGGCTCCTGTATCATGAATATGACATCCTTTGATTAAGGTATTACGGTTATAATTATTTACAAAAATGGCGTTTCCTCCTACTTGATCAAACTCCGTATCTAAAATTTTAATGTTTTCTGTACCTGTTAAAAAGAAAGCCCCACCTCGATACATAGCCCAATCGGAACGCAAAAGTGGTTCTTTGGTATCCATAAACGTACGAGAGGCATGACGGACTACAAAACCTTGCAAACTAATGTTTTTTACAGGATTTTTTTCAGTGCCGTTAAATTCAATCAAATGACGTAAACGCACCACTTCAACTTTGGCTTTATTTACATCCAATCCCGATTTAGGTTTGTAATAAAGTGTATTGGTTTTGGCATTATGATACCATTCTCCTTCGGCATCTAATTCTTCAAAAATATTTTCTACCATTCGGTATTCCTTATGCATTCCCATTTGGCGATTATTTTGCCAGCCTCCTTCATATTGCAATTCGCCTCCTTCTTTTCCCGTAATACGATAATGATACCCACCCCATCTCGAAGGGTGCATCGCATGAATATAGCCTCCTTCTGGGTTTTCCCAATGAGAGACGCGTTCGTTTGAAAAGGCATCTGCTGCATAACCTTGATAGGGTTCTGCTGTTTTGCTAGCATCATAATTTGGATAGCGCGCCATTCGTTGGTTTTTACCATTGATAAAAACTTGGTCAATCACCAAACCTTTGGGGGTTTTGGCTTTAAAAATACCATCACGATATAAATCCCATTTCAAATTCAATTCAGTACCTCCACTTAAAACGGCCGCTCCTTCGTTTTGAGCCTTATACACAATAGGGTATTTTTCAGAGCCTGAATCATCTGCCGTAAACACAACGGTTTCTGGAAGGTAATAAATACCATCTGCAAAGTAAACGGTAACTGCTTTTTTAGCCGCATAGGCTCTTGCCTTTGTTTGAGCAGCTTTAAAAGTTGCCAAGGGATGTTCTTTGTCCCCCGTTTGCTTATCAGAACCGTTAGGACTCACAAAAATTTCCTGTGCCTTAACTTCACTGAGCTGACATACAAACAAATAACAAATAACAAATTTTAAATATTTACTCATTCCAATAATTTTCTACAGTTAACTATTTATTTTTTAGTTCTATAACTATCTAAAGTGGCTTGCATCTCTTTTACAATTTCAGGATATTTTTTGTAAACATTGATCGTTTGGTATTTATCATCTTCTAAATTGTATAACTGTGCTGGTGGCGCATCGGCTTTGATTTTTCCGTTTTCTATGTCACTGTTTACACTTCCTACAAAAGCTGTGGCTGGTGCTCCACCCCAAGCATGATGATTCGGTTGTGAACCAGTAAAACCTCCACTTCCTTGTGCTGGAATGTACATCCATTTTCCTTTTCGAACTGACAAATGAGAGGATTTATGCGCTGCCAAAACCAATTCGTTACGAACAGGTGTTTTAGGATCTCCTAACAAAGCGGGCAACACATTCACACTATCCGAATTTTCTAAACTTTTGGTGTTTTGTCCTGTAAGCGCCATAAAAGTAGCCAACATATCTACATTACAAATCAATTGATTGGATACGGTTCCTGCTTTTATTTTACCCGGCCATTTGGCGATAAACGGTACACGATGACCGCCCTCCCAAACGCCAAATTTAAATCCTAACAAATCGCCATTGATTTTGTGACCAGCTTTGATGGCATTACGCCCTCCTAAGTTCAGCATCGCGCCATTATCGCTGGTAAAAATCACTAAGGTATTTTCAGCAACTCCTTGTTTTTCTAAGGTAGTCATAACTTGACCCACCATCCAATCCAACTCCTGAATAAAATCACCATACAATTCTGCATCACTTTTTCCTTGAAAATTGCTTCCTGGTGTAAAAGGATGGTGAATATGGGTTGTAGCAAAGTATAAAAAGAAGGGATTCAGTTTGTCATTCTTTGATTTTTTGGTGGTCTTTTCTGTAATCCAATCTACTGCTTTTCCAGCTAATACCGTTCCTACCGTATAATCATTGTACAATTTATGCGCAGCCACAGCGCCTTTGAACATATTAGGTGTTCGTTGAGAAGCTTCCTCTGGAATAGGCGTAATGGGAGTCACCTCTTTGTCTTTGCCTTTTCCTACATACACCAAAGGATCTTTTGGATCACTTCCTACTACACGGTCATTCTCAACATATACATAAGGTGGGGCACTGTTTACCACTGGCACTCCATAGTAGTAGTCAAAACCTAAATCATTGGGACCAGGGCGCAACGGTTTGTTAAAAAGATTTTCCCCCACACCAAAACCTAAATGCCATTTTCCTAAAGCAGCTGTAGCATAACCACTGTTTTTAAACACATCGGCAATGGTTAATTGGTTCGGTTGAATCAACAATTCTGAAGTAGGAGGTGCAGGTCCCCAAATGCCTTTTCCATTGTCTCCGCGAAAAGGATATTGCCCCGTAATGGTCGCATAACGAGAAGGGGTACAAACCGCCGAAGCCGAATGGGCGTCAGTAAAAATTTTTCCTTCAGTTGCTAATTTATCGATATTGGGTGTTTTGACTTTGGTCGCACCATAACAACCAATATCGCCATAGCCTAAATCATCTACTAAAATATAAACGACATTGGGTTTGGTTTGCGCTTGAATGTCTAATGTACCCATAGAGCACAATAACGTTAAAAAGACACTTAGTTTTAGTGTAAAAAAAAGATTGTTTTTCATAGTCATATCTTATAATTTAATCTATTTTGAATTTCTACTTGACTCTGTAATGTGGGCTTCCCTTCAACCATTCGTAATCTTTGTATTGGTATTCATCTGACAATTCCTCTTTATCACTAAGAGGTTGCCATAGGGGTGGTTGACTCGATTGATTCAATGTTTTCCACCTTGTTAGCATTTTTTGAGCTATTGTAGGATGTTTTTCAGATAAATCTGTAGTTTCAGAAAGATCTTCTTTTAAGTTAAACAACTCTAGTTTATCGTTATTAATAATCAATTTATAATCACCAACACGAAGTACGCCGCTATTCTCTTTATAATTTCTTCCTATTCGCCAAAACAATTCATCATGAGGCTCTTTATTTGTTTCACCTGTTATATATTGGGTTATATTTTTTCCATCTAATTCAGATTTTGAAACATCTCCTCCAGCCAATGCTACAGAAGTCGCCCCAATATCCAATGTAGTAATTGGGGCGTTTAAAATACCACCCGGTTTTATTTTTCCTTTCCAATTTACTACAAAAGGCACGCGTAACCCTCCTTCATAACTATCCCACTTTGCACCTCTTAAAGGTCTGTTATCGCTGGTACGCTTCATACCACCATTATCACTTAAAAACCAGATGATGGTGTTTTCTGCAAGATTCAATCGGTCTAAGGTTTCCATCAATTTCCCTACACCTTTATCAAATTCGTAAGTCATGGCCGCATAAACAGAACGGTTTTCAGGTTTTACTCCTGGAATTGGCGTCATTTTATTGGCTGGAAATTTAGCTACGGTTTCTTCGGGGGCTTCCAAATACTCATGAGGTGCATTGTACGACATGAATAAGAAAAACGGCTTTTCCTTGTTTTTTTCAATGAATTGGACGCCTTGATCTGTCAATTCATGTGTCAAATATTGATCCCATGCTACAGGCTCATTGTTATGGATAATTGGTAATGTATGATGCATTTCCCTCATAATCCATGGCTTTGGTGTGCTAGTATATTTTCCATCATAAGAAGGATGATCCATAGGGTAATACAAGTGACCACCACTTAGAAAACCGTACCAATCATCATATCCCATGTTGTTAGGGTGTTGATGAGGAGCGGTTCCCATGTGCCATTTTCCAACACCACCTGTTACATAACCTTGCTGCTGCATATAGTGTGCAACGGTTTTTACGTTTTCGGGAAGTCCCTGTTTAGTATCTAAAGGAGTACCCGGATTGCCATACCAACCAAAGGAAGACTGCATTCTACCTGTAATGAATCCAGCACGCGACGGACCGCACATAGGCCCTGAAACATAGCCAGAAGTAAGTATAGCTCCACTTTTAGCCAACTTATCAATATTTGGGGTTGGAATGTCTTTACAACCGTTGTAACCTACATCAGCATAACCCAAATCGTCTGCCATAATCACAACAATATTAGGTTGTTTAGTATTTTGAGCATTACTACTAACATGTAGAAGCAAGAAAAACACTAATGCCCATGCAAATTTTATAATATCGATTTTCTTTAAGATCATAACCATCAAATTTTCTCTTGAATGTTTTTAAAGGGAGGTACTCTTTGGTCAGTTCCAATGGTATTAACATCCCCCAATTCTTTTCTGGCTTTTTCGGCTTCTTGGAGTAAGTCCTTAACCACTTCCGGATTTTCTTTTGATATGTCTGTTAACTCACCCATGTCTTTATCCAAATTAAACAATAACGGGCGCTTTAATACGATCAATCCTCTGCATGAAATATTTTTTAGGTTTGTCCCATTAAAAGGTTTTTCATTTTCCCCTTTAGACCAAAAAGGTTGGTCTTCTGATGTTCGTGGTAAATGCAATTTCCACTTTCCTTTTCTAACCGCCTGAAGATTGGTTCCATTGTAATAATAGACCACTTGATGCGGCGAAGTTCCTTTTCCTGTTTTTAAAATAGAGGTAATATCTTTCCCATCAATCACTCTATCTTTTGGCAATTTAGCACCCGTTAGCGAAGCTAAGGTTGGTAGTAAATCCATTGAAGATAAAAAAGTATCGTTCACTCCCTTGGCAAAATGGTTATCCCATTTGATGATAGCAGGGATACGAAAACCGCCTTCCATCGTAGTGTATTTTCCACCGTTCAATGGCCCTGCCGAACCTCCAAAATGACAAAGAGCTGGACCGTTATCGGATAGAAAAATAACAATGGTATTTTTATCCAAATTATGCTGCGTAAGTGCTTTTGTTAATTGGCCTACGTAGTGATCCAATTCTTGCACATAATCGCCATACAAACTCCCTTTAGAAGTTCCAATAAATTCCTTACTAGGTTGTATCGGAGAATGTACCGAATGATAGGCTAGATACAGAAAAAAAGGATTCTCTTTATTTTCTTTTATATAGTCAATAGCTTTGCCCGTATAATCCCCAATCAAGGTTTCAAAAGCGACATTTTCTTTTACTACTTTATTATCGCTATACACATCGTCTAAATCGGGATGACTGGTATGCCAATTGGATTTCAAACCATAAAAATGTTGAAAGCCGTGGTCAATGGGTTGTGCGCCCTTATTAAAACCTAAATGCCATTTTCCAATAGCCAAGGTAGCATAGCCTCGTTGTAAAAGTAAATCGGCAATGGTAATCTCATCAGGATGCAAGCCGTAATCCTTATGCTTCTCAATTTCTCCTTGTGCTACAGGAAATCCGTTTCGCATGGGATAGCGCCCAGTCAAAATTGCTGCTCTTGAAGGACTACAAACCGAAGAAGCCACCTGAAAATCGGTAAATCGCAAACCTTCATTTGCCAGTGCATCGATATTGGGCGTTTTAACATCTTGTGCTCCGTAACAACTCAAATCGCCATAGCCTAAATCATCGGCAAAAAGAATGATGATGTTGGGTTTGTCTTGTGCTTGTATTGTTGGGACACTTCCTAAATTTAGTAACAAAAAAATCATTCCTATTCTTAAATATAGGACTTGACTGTAATACGATTTTATAAAAGACTTCATTTTCTATTCTTTATTAAATTCTTACTATTCTTCCCAATTATCCGTACGAAACGGATAAGCCGGTAACTCGCTATTGTTTACTAAATTCACTGTTGGTTTGCCTGCAAAAGCATAACGAACATATTTAGGATTTTGAACCTCAGCTGCACTCAAAACCACCGTTTCTCCTTGAATTTTAGTATCTGCTTTTACCCATTTTTTTTCATCATTGGCAACCCAAAATCCAGAAGGAGCTTTGCCATTGGTGGTTTTCAACCCCTCCGCTTGATTAAAATGCACTACCAATTTTCCTTTCTCCTCCACTACTTTTTTCAAAGTAGGTCCTATAGCTGTTTTCTTTAGCTGTAGGGTATTTGCTGCTGCCAAAAGAGCTGCTCTTTGTCCGATAGGTAATTTATCAGTTGGATGAATGTTTTTTTCATCACCTAAATCAATCGTATTTACCACCGAAACATGGGGTAAACTAAGCGCATCTAATTGCGATTCCCGCATCCAACTCCAAGACTCTTCGGTTGGACTTTCGGGGTCAATGTTCATCTTTTTTTCCGTTCCTTTTCCGTAACCCGGCAACATTACTACCATAAAATGCAATTGATCATCCTGCCATTGCTTGCGGTAATTCAACATCCATTTTTGTAATACCGTACCATATTCCTTCATTCCGCAAACACGGTGAAACCAATTTTCCTTATCGACTTCCGGCATTCCAGATATAGAACGGGTATTTCGTTCGCCTTGGTACCAAACTACTCCTCTACAAGCAAACGGAATCAAAGGATGCATCATTGCATTGTACAAAATATTGGGTTGGCGTCTCAAATAGATATTTTCATCATTGGTCCAATTCGATTTAGCCATAACCTTTTCAATTTGTGCCACTCTCGCTGCATCAGCATCAAACTCATTCATAATGGTATTAAAATGGGGCAACTCCTGAGTCATCGACCTGGGCATCCAAGCTTCGATAGACGAACTTCCCCAAGAGGTTTGGATGATTCCTACTGGAACTTGCCCCAAATTTCTAAGGAAATAAGCAAACGAAAAAGCTACAGCACTAGGCGGATTTGTTGTTTTCCATTGTCCCTCGATTTGCTCTTGTTCTACCAAACTTACTTTTTCGGCAACCTGAAAACTTCGAATATTTTGGGCTAAAGGCACCAAACCACGAACTTCCACGGAAGATGACACCCCCATTTGCATATTGGATTGCCCAGAACAAATCCAGACTTCACCAACCAAAATATCTTTGACAACCACCTTATTTTGTCCAGAAATAACCATATCCTGTCCATCGAATGAGGTTTTTAGAGGAGCTAATTTTACCATCCATTTTCCTTCCGCTGTGGTCTTTGTCTTTTGGGTTTGTCCTGCAAATTGGACTGTAATTTCGTCCAATGGTTTACTGGTTCCCCAAACAGGAACTGTTTTTTCTCTTTGCAACACCATGTGGTCGCTAAATATGGTTGCCACTTTTAAGGCTTGAGCGTTGACTGTTAGAGTCAGAAAAATAAATAGTAGGATAAAAAAAGGATGCTTTTTTTTCATGCTTCTTAATTTGATGGTAATATTGTATTTGGAGTATTATAAGCTTCATTGCCCAAAGGTCTGGCGTTTTTTCCTCTGTGTTTATAGGTTCCAATATCTTCTTTGGCCCAATCTAACAATTTTGTCAACTCAGCCACTACTTTTGGATTTTGAGCCGCTACATCAGTCGTTTCGTCAATGTCAGATTCTAAATTGTACAACATGGGTTTGGTAAACATCAGCCTATCTTTTGGCGCGATATGATTTTGCCATTTATCATAAACAATAGAAGTCGAATCGGGTTGATTGGGTAAATGCAATTTCCATTTCCCTTTTCGAACGGCACGCAACTCATAATGCTGATAGTAGAAAAAAGGTCGGTCTAGTACTTTCTTTTTTCCACTAAAAATATTTGACACATCCAATCCATCAATCACCCTGTCTGTTGGAACTTTGGCACCTGCGATATGAGCCAAGGTAGGCAACATATCGATGGTAGCAACGACCTCATTAGAAACTTTATTAGCAGGCACTTTTCCAGGCGCTCTGATAACAAAGGGAACTCTAAAACCGCCTTCCCAAGCTGAGGTTTTAGCGCCTCGAAGTGGTTCGGCATGACCTGCATGGTCTTTCTTAATCCACCAAGGGCCGTTATCACTGGTAAAAATGACATAGGTGTTATCGTCCAGTCCGCTTTCTTTTAGTTTTTTAAGAATGCGTCCTACATTATAATCAATTTCTTCAATCACATCGCCGTATAAACCACCTTTGGATTTCCCTTTAAACTCAGCCGAAACGGCAAGTTTTACGTGAGGCATGGTGTGTGCCAAATACAGGAAAAACGGTTTTTCTTGGTTCTTGTCTATAAATCGAATGGCTTCGTCCGTATAACGTTTGGTCAAGGTGGACATATCGGCATTTTTTTCTACCAATTGGTCGTTTCTTAACAAATGCACTCTTGAGTCATTACTCGTAGGCGTAAAAAACGATTCGTCAAAACCTTGATGCATGGGCAACAAATCAGGATTGAACTGCTCCGCATGGTGACCTGCCAAGTCCCATTTTCCAATCATACAAGTACGATAGCCTAGTGGCTTTAATACTTCAGCAATGGTCACTTCACTCAATGACAATTTAGGATGCGGTGCTTCACCATCATCATTTCGGGCATTTCGCAACGGATAACAACCCGTCATCAAAGCCGCTCGTGAAGGACCACAAACGGTTTGGGCGTAGAAGTTGGTTAACTTCATCCCTTCTTCAGCCATTTTATCAATATTGGGCGTTTTAATATTGGGAGAGCCAAAGCATCCCAAATCTTGATAGCCTTGATCATCGGTAAAAATGATGATGAAATTCGGTTTAGTACTCGATTTTTTTTGACCAAAAGAGTAAAAACCCAGTAAACATAATGATATCAAAAAACACAGACTCTTTTTCATTTTTTTACTATTACAATTTAACAATCAAAGGCTTAGCACTATCCACTTTGCTTCTTTTTAGTTTTTTTGTTCCAATTCCTTCCAACGAAAAACTATTCAATTCCAACTGACCGGAAAGCACGGTTAAAACCGCTTCTTTATTTTTTACTTCGCAAGTTCCCCAGCTAGTACCATTGCTCCAAAAGTAGGTTCCCGGTTTTGATGTAAATCGCATGGATTTATCCACTCCTGAATAATGAAAACCAGAGCTAGCCAAAACCCCGCCCCAGGCCATCATGCTTCGGGCATAATGGTGACCAAATTCTGCTTCATCAAAAGGATTTCTTTTCTTTCCATCGTAGCGGTCACGTACATCTTGTGTCGTTTTTATCCCCTCTGCTATCTGACCTTCATACATCATGCTTACCGCAGCTGTATGCTCAAAACCAGTCATCACTTCGGTAAAATATGGGAAAGGTTGTTTGGGTCTTACTTTGGGATAATCAGCCATCAATAAAGCCGATTCGTCTTTATAAGCATACGAACGCATGAAATTAGGATGCTTCATTAAATTGTCACGATAGTTGTATTTCAGAATCGACTCGTTCGTTTTCTTCATATTCTCCTTATTAGCAAGATAACCCAAATCCAAAATATGCGCCATCACCTGCCCTACTAATTGATCTACCAAAACGCCTTCTCCCAACTGGTATTGAGGGTCATCAGCTACCAATCTTTTTTCGACACGAATCAAGCCTTTGGCAATGTTTTCCAAAGCCATCGGGGGTACTATTTTCTGAATGTAATATTCGCCATTAAAAAGGTTTTTATCTATCCATTTAGAACCGTTTTCATACAAACCGCGACAAGTAGTAGCAAATTTTTTATCGCCTAAATAAGTTGCCATTTCTTCAGAAGCCCGTAAGGCTCCCAGATACCAAAAACTCATTTGCGGATTGGGTCCGTAATATTCTACATCCATGGTGTTGTGCTGACTGCCTTCCATCACACCGTCTTTATTGGCATCCCATCCTTTGGGAATCCAACAAAATTCTAAGGCTTTTTTCACCTTTGGCCAGTTTTTCTTTAAAAATGCATCATCGCCCGAAAGTTGCCATTCGCGGTAATATTTCATGATACAGCCCATTTGTCCATCGGCTGCAGCCAAGCCAAAATTGTTTCCTTTGGTCTCTAAGGGCAAATGAATACGGTACGACATTAATCCATTGTCGTTAGTCCCGTAGCCAAATTCCATTTCGCGCATGTTTTGAGCGATATCGCCAAACAAGAAAGGAATCGTTTGTTCGTAATTCCATACGTGCGTACAGGTTCCGTCGCCACTTCCTTCATTATCTTTAATTCCTTCCCAACCCGAATAAAATCCTGATTTGGATTTGAAAAATAGTTGGGTTCTCAAATGCGCCAAGTTAAACAAAGCCGCTTCTTTGACCACTTCGGGAAAATCACTTTTGATAAAAGCATTCACAAAGCTTTGGGTTTGTTTTTCTAATTCGGGTATTCTTGATACATTTTTTTGTGCTACCTCCCAAGAATCCTGATATTGAGTGGCATAGTAATTCCCTATATTTTCCTTGTCTTTAAAATCGAGACGATTAGGGAAATTCCAAGTGATAAAAAAGCGGATGTCTTTTTCTTCGTTGGGTTTCAAAGTCGTTTTAACTGCCAAAGACCCCATGTTGTTTTTTTGTTTTGATTCTCGTTCTTCCAACAAACCATCATCAGTATAATCATCCCAAAATTCTAACGTACTATTCCCCCATTCTCCCGGTTTCCAAGCGGTTCTATGAGAAACTTCTCCTTGACTATTGGTCGTTAAACTAAAAGTCCCCCATTGTGCGCTTTCTTTGCTAATGGCTTCATTTGCGGTAAAATGAATTCCTTTTAAACCCTTTTCATCTTTATAGGTATTGGTGTTTTCATAATTTTTGCCCACTTTTCCATCAAAACCAATAAAATTAGGAATATTCCCTGCTAATGAAATGGTAATCGATTTGTTGGTGGTGTTTTTTACTTTGTAACTCAACACCGCCATCGGGATACTACTGTCACTGGTATTCCCAGGCACCAAAGGATTGAAGGCTCCAACAGTTACTTCCACTGGCAGGTTTTTGTCTTTTAGCACCACTTGCCCAAAAGGATAAGCTGTTTGAAAAGTCGCCTCTTCAAAACGAGGTAGTCCATGGTTTGGCGCTTTGGAACCATAATAACCATCGTCAAAACGGGTAGGAACTGGTCCTTCTAAAATAAATGCTTGTCCTTTTTTATTTTCTTCTTTTAGATAAATAGAGAAAAAAGGAGCACGGTTGATGACTTCTACTCCGCTATAAATAGGATTGTAGCCTTTAGCTGGACGGCTCATAATTTCCCAATCGATTAAGGCACCATAGCCACTCAAAGATATCGTTCCTGTACCGATACCCCCAACAGGCATAGCAATACGGTCCAGATGATTTTGATCGTAAGTTTTTAGTACTGGCCATGCCGTTTTTTGTTGTGCATTTGAAAAGCTTGTAAACGATAAAAACGCTGCATAAGCAACTATCCATTTTACTTTTTTCATTTTTAATATTATATATATGCGTTAAATATTTTCTTTTTTTACAAAAATTTGAGACAAGCTGATAGACTTATTTAATAACTTACACTGTTTACTCTAACACGTCGGTATCCCAGATATAATATGGAAAAAACCTTATTAGCCATAAGAAAGTAGCGTTTTTTAAAACTTCATATTGTTAATTTCAAATCGGAACAAATGTGCTTCTCCATCACTTTGTCTCATGCAAATTCCCCATCCTGGAATTTTTGTTGCTTTATTTCCATTTTCTAAATGAGGTCTATATAAGCCTGGTGCCATTGGGATTGAGCTTAGGTCTTCGGCAATTGGCGAAAAATTCAAACCATCCTTTGCCCAGTGAATGGATTTTATCAAAGACGTAAGTGAGGCTACTCCACCATTTTGATTCCAAATCAAAACTTCGTGTCCTTTTTCGACCAAAGGTTTACTATATTTTTGAAAAGGGCCTGCTGGATTTGTTGCCATAGCCACTCCCATTTGAGTGTGTTTTGCTCCTTCTTTGCCATATTCAATACATCTGCCTTTATAATACATCCAAATTTTCCCATCACGTACCAACATACTGGCATCATCTACTCGATAGCTATCAAAATCTGAAGCCTTTTCACTATGGGCAATAATTAAATTGTTGGGCACTCTTTCGAAAGGACCATCAGGACTATCGGCAACGGCAAGTCCTATACCCGTAAAATCAGTGGTGCTGTTGCCTTCAAATTTCTTCTCAGGATTCCCCGGTGTAGGTTTCACCCCTGTATAATACAGATAATATTTTCCTTTGTAAGCCAAAATATTTGGTGTAAAAACCGAATGGCTATCGAATGCTCCTTCTTTGCCTAAACCAAGCGCCATTCCTTGCTCTTTCCAAGTATGGCCTTCGTCTTCAGAGGTAGCGTACCAAATGGTTCCCCAATAGCCTGACCTCACAGGTTTATCCATTCGGGTGTACCAGATGTAGTATTTGTTTCCCACTTTAATAATATCGCTGGGATCTCTTCGGTTGTAAACGGGATCTTTTCCAATCCCTTTAATTTCCGAATAGGTGAAATTTACTTTTGAAGTAGTACTTTGCTGTTGTACACTGTCTCTTGTTGTTAGTTTATTTCCACATGCCGTCAATATGCATGTTGCTATAATTGCCATAGGCAAATAACGAGAAGCTGTTTTTAAGTTGATGTTCATTTTATAGGATGTTTTTAGTCGCTGTTTTTATTCTTTGTTTTCTAATTTGATTTGGTTCTTATTAACGAAAAGGGATTGGCAGGTTTAGCGTTTCGCCTGGTTTTGTATCCAATTTGATACTCCTACCCTTATACTTCAGTTGGGCAATTCCTCCCTTTTTAGAATGAATGCTTGCCTTGGTTAACTGTCCGTTTTCCCATTTTAAGTCCAATACAAAACCGCCTCTAGCACAGAGTCCTTTTACTTCTCCATTTTTCCAATCAGTAGGCAAAGCGGGAAGCAATCTGATTTCGTCAGTATGGCTTTGTAGCAACATTTCTGAAATTCCAGCGGTCGCCCCAAAGTTGGCATCAATCTGGAAAGGCGGATGTAGCGTAAATAAGTTTTCGCAGGTTCTTTTTCCTAGAAGAATATTTAAACTCTTTTCGGCATTATCACCATCGCCTAATCTTGCATATTGATTAATCAACCAAGCCGAACTCCAGCCGGTAGCACCGCCGCCGTGTTGAATTCTGTAGTCCAATGATTTTCTTGCAGCCGTTGCTAATTCGGGGGTTTTGTCAACATCTATTTGGAAACCTGGATGCAAAGCAAAAAGGTGCGAAATATGACGGTGTCCTTTTTCAATCTCTTCAAATTCTTCATTCCATTCAAGCAATCTACCGTCTTTTCCAATTTTAGGCTCTTGCAATTGCTGTTGGGCTTGTTGTATTTGCTTCAAAAAATCATCTTTTAGTCCCAAAGCATTAGACGCATCGATATAATTTTGAAACAATTGCCAAATCACTTGTTGGTCGTGAGCTGGTGCCAAACATATTTTGCTAGTACTTCCGTCAGGAGCAATAAATTTATTCTCAGGTGAAACTGACGGTCCTGAAATCAACTTTCCTGTTTTTGTATCTGGAATTAACCAATCCAAATAAAACTGAGTTGCTCCCTTTAAAACAGGGAATTCCTTTTTTAGAAAATCTTTATCGAGGGTAAAATAATAATGTTCCATGATGTGCGTTGTCAACCAAGCTCCCGCCCCTACGTGCATGCCCCAATCAGACTTTTCTCCTGGAGCGGTAAATCCCCAAACATTGGTTACGGGATGTACTACCCAGCCTTTGGCATCATAATGTATTTTTGCGGTTTTGGCTCCTGGTTCTTGAAGCGATGCCATCAAATCAAACAATGGCAGGTGCATTTCGCTCAAATTAGCTACTTCGGCTAACCAATAATTCATCTGTACATTGACATCGGTATGGTAATCGCCGTTCCATGCGGTTTGGAGTTGGTTTGCCCAAATACCCTGTAAATTAGCAGGCATCGTTCCCGGACGAGAAGACGAAATTAACAAATACCTACCGTATTGGTACAGCAATTCTACCAAGTGCAAATCGGATTTTTTTTCTGCTTTTTTAAATTGTTGCAACCTCACATCCGTTGGTACTTTATCCTCCTCGGTTGTTAGTTTTAGACTTACTCTTTTGAAATAGTTTTGATATTCAGCAGTATGGGCTTTTAAAAGTGCCTCATAAGACTTTTCTTTTCCTTTTTTAAGATTTTCAGCTGTTATTGTTTTATACGCACGCCCTGAATAAGTAGGGTAATCCAATACATAACTAGTCGAAGCTGTAAGATATAAAGTCACCTCATCGGCATCTTTAACCATTAGATTTCCGTCTTTGTAAGTCAACTTTCCTTTTTTATTTTTAGCTGACAATCGGGTCATGTATTCCAAACCTTTTCCTCCCTTACCGTTTTCTAAAGCACCTTGCATTACCAATTGGTCATTTTCTACCGTTGTTTGATAGTATTCAGGTCGGGTTAACGTACTTTTAAAAGAAATACTTCCGGGTTTATCTGCCGAGATTTTCACCACGATTAATTGGTCTGGATAACTGGCAAAATACTCTCTCTTATAGTTCACTCCATCCTGAGTGTAACGCACGCGAACCACCGCATTTTCCAAATCCAATTCCCGATGGTAATTTTGATAACTACTGTTTTTTTCAAAATCAATCCATAAATCGCCTAAGGTTTGAAAACATCCAAAAGGAACATTGGCTCCCTTCCCGTGCCCCGTACCAGCGCCTTTAGAAATTTGTGTTTTTTGGGTCAAGGCGGTTGCTTCTTTGTATTTACCTTCAAAAAGCAGTTTTCTAATTTCAGCCAATGCTTCTAACGATTCGGGATTGTCATTGTCATCGGGACTACCAGACCAGATGGTTTCCTCATTTAACTGAATGCGTTCTTGGTTAACATCACCATACACCATAGCACCAAAAGCTCCGTTCCCAATAGGCAAGGCTTTTAACCACTCGGGATTATTTCTATCAACAACAACCGCATCTAATTCTTTGCTCGCATTGGCAGGCTGTTTGTACCACAACTTTAAGTTGGAAGACTTTTGTTGTGCCATCGTTAAGCCTGTTCCTACTAAAAAGAGTAAGGCTGCTAATGAATAAAGATTGGTCAAAAACTTTTTGTATCGAATTTTACTATGCACCATCTGTTAGTTGTATTTTTTTATTTTGATATTTTCTCAGCGTCAATCAGTTTTTTAGCATTTGTAAACAAACCGTTTTCTAAATCCCCATCACAAGCTTTCAGCATTTCCTTAGTAAGTGTTTTTACTTTTTCAGGATATTTTTTAGACAAATCTTTTTCTTCACGATAATCGTCTGGTAAATAGAACAATTCTAATCCCTTTTTAGGCAGATGAGTTCGTAATTTCCAGCCTTCTTTGGTGATGATTGTTGGTCCAATAAAGGAAGAATACACTACATAATCGTGTTCTTTTTTGTTTCCTTTTCCTATCAATTCATTGTAAAAAGACAAGCCATCGTTTTTCACTTTTCCACTATAACCCGTCACATCAGCAAGGGTTGCCACAAAATCATAATTGGCAACCAACAACTTGCTTTGTTGTCCTTTGGCAATTTGTTTAGGCCATCTTGCGATTAACGGCGTTGTGATTCCGCCCTGTAAGTTGCTTCGTTTTAATCCCGCTCTACCCCCATTACCATTAAACACATCTCCGCCCAATTCACTGTAAAATTTTGCATTTAAATCGTCAAATAATTCCCCCGTTTTGACATTCTTATAGGGTTTGTAAATACGTCCTTCTTGAGAATAATAAATTTCGTGTCCGTTATCCGAAGTAAAAATCACCAAGGTATTTTCATCAATCCCTAGTGTTTTAAGACGCTCCATGATTTGCCCCACATTGTCATCCAACTTTTTCACCATCGAAGCATATTCTTTTTCAATTTGGGTCAATTGGCTATTGTTGCTGAAATCAGGATGTACCTCAGGAACCGAAACAGGTCCATGTGGTAATTGGGTTGGAAAATATAGAAAGAACGGTTTGTCTTTATTTTTATCAATAAAACCTAACACATTTTCCATAAACAAATGCTGTGAATACTTGGCTTTTCCTTGCATATTCCAACGCTCTTTGAATTTTTGAGGCGTTTCATTTTCTCGGGATTTGGCTCCATCTGCATGGGTATTTCCTTCGATATATTCTACTTCTCCATTTCGAAATAAAAAAGGAGGATAAAAACCATGTGCTCTTACATGATCCAGATAGCCGTAATATTCATCCCAACCATGGCGTACCATTTGTTGGTGTGTGCTAGCAAACCCCCATTCTAATTTCCCGAACTGCCCCGTTACATAACCCGCTTTTTGAGCTATTTCTCCCAAAAACAAGGCATCTTTGGCTGGAGGTGTTAGTGAGGCATTGAGCTTGTCTTGTATTTGCTGGTTAGTAAAAGTCCCCTCACTTATTTTCTTATAAATCTCTCCTTTTGTGATTTGGAAACTATCGGGACGACAATCTCTCAAACCCGATAACAAAGATCCTCTCGAAGCCGAGCACACCATCCCTGTATAGGCATTTTCAAAACGAATCCCTTCAGTGGCTAATTGGTCAATATGAGGCGTTTTAATAATTTCTTGGCCATAACAGCTCAATAAACCTTTTCCTAAATCATCGGCATAAATCAAAACAATATTGGGTTTAGTATTGCTGCTTTGCGCATTTGTGAAACCACTAAAAAATAGCGCTATAACAAAAAACCAAATATTATTTAAACCTATTTTCATTCCTTTTTTCATTTATTTATTTCTTAGCTCTTTAATACATTCCCTTTTTTAAAAGCAATTGTATTAGCCCATTTTAACTCTAATTAGAACAGTTTTAATGTTCCCTTTAATATTTTCACAACACTGGATTTTCACTAATCATTTTAATTAATTTGTACCAATGGATAGGCTGTGGTACACTTACAATTGGAAAACCTTAGTCTCCCCTTTTTTCAAACTGACTACTTCTCTCAAAACACCATTAGAATAAATACGAAATGATTCATCTTTAGTAGCATGAATTTTAGCTTCAATTAATTTTCCTGTTTTCCAAATCATATCGACCTCAAAACCACCTCGAGCTCTCAATCCCTTTACTTGACCGTTCTCCCAAACCGATGGCAAGGCAGGTAACAGATGCAAAATATAAGGTGCATTGGCTAAAGATTCATTAGGAGCTACTGGGATAAAATGCTTTTTATTCTCAGTCTTATTTTCATAGGCTACAAAAGCCGCTTTTTCAATCGTTTTGGCTTTATCGTCCACGGAGCGCAAATGACTTTGCAATAACATTTCGCAAACTCCGGCAGTTCCCCCAAAATTGCCATCAATTTGAAACGGTGGATGAAAGTCGAACAAATTAGGATAGGCTCTTTTAGACGTTAAAAACTCATAAAACTGATGGGCTTTGTCTCCGTTGTGCAATCTGGCCCAAAAGTTGGTTTTCCAAGCTGTACTCCAACCCGTGGAAATATCGCCACGATGTTTCATCGTTACCAAAGCTGCTTCTGCAATTTCTTTAGTCGTCAAAGGCGAAAAATCACGTCCGGGATGCAAGGCTATCAAATGGGAAATATGACGGTGTTGGTCTTTTGGGTTGTCCCAATCTTCTGGCCATTCTTGCATCTGCCCATGCTGTCCAATTTTTTGCGGACAGAGTTTCGGAATAATTGTTTGCAATTTTTTTCTAAAATCGGAATCGCGTTCTAAAACGGTAGCGGCTTCAATACAATCCGTAAATAAATTCAGTACCAATTGTTGGTCCCAAGAAGCCCCATACGCCTGCTTGTTCAAATTGCTGTATTGTTCTGTCAAATACGCATTTTCAGGAGACCAAGTAGGATAAACAACCAGCGTACCATCTTTCCATGGGGCAAGAAAATCCATATAGAATTCGGCTGCTCCTTTCAAAATAGGATAAATTTCTTTCAGATAATTTTTATCCTTGCTAAAGGCATAATGCTCAAACAAATTTTGACACAACCAAGCACCCGATTGTTGCATGCGACGACCGTGTTCATTAGGAGCAGTAAAGCCAAAAGCATTGCCGTTGAGTCCTGCACTCCATCCGTTTACTATCCCAAAAGCTTCCTTAGACACTTCTTTCCCAGATTGGGCAATGATTTTCATCCATTGGAGATAAGGCGAAAAGGATTCGGGTAGATTGGCTGTTTCTACCATCCAATAATTCATAGCGATATTGATATCGTTATGATAATCTGCATTCCAAGCGGGTTTTAAATGTCCGTTCCATAAACCTTGCAAATTGGAAGGAAGAGGAGCTGTACGTGAGCAACTCAGTTGCAAATAGCGCGAATAATTAAAATATAAGTTTTCCAATTCGATACTGGCACCTTTTTTTATCAATGCATCCGTTGTCAATCCGGATGGTTTGTAATCCAATTGCAATTGGCAACGATTCATCAAAGCCGAAACATCTTTTGTATGGGCTTGTTTTAACTTTTCGTAGCCCAATTTAACCGCTGCTTCGATGGCTTTTTTAGCGTCTTTTTGGTAGTCACGCCCTTTGAAACTAGGATAAACCGGAAGATAATCGGAATAAGCAGATAGGTACACGGTCACTTCCGTTGCACCTACCACTTCTAATATGCCATTGGGTTTGTGAACCAACTTTCCTTTGCCTGCATCTACATACACCAATTGTTGAAACGCAATATTGTCTTTTGCCATAGGCGCTTCACCTTCTAGAATGATGTAATTACCTGATGCCGTGTTGCTTTTTACTGTCAGTAAACTACCCACATGGATTTCCAGATTCATTTTTGCCTTTTGAGCGGTGTAGCGGGCCACCACTACATCATTGGGATAACTACAAAAAAATTCTCTATTGAAATGGCCTTGACCCAAATCGTATTCAACCCTACCCAATCCGTTTTGTGCATCTAAGGTGCGTGTATAATTTTTTACAGCTGCTTTATCATGTCCAGTAGATATATACACATCCGTAAAAGGAGCATAATTCCCTAAAGGCTGTTGGCTACTTAAATATTCAGTGGCCATCGCTTCCATACTATTCTTATCAGTGCCATATTTGCCCTGACGGTAGGCTTCTCTTACTTTTTCAAAATTTTGATTCCCTCCTAACTTGACTCCCGATTGCGAAACCTTATCCAGACCACGCTTGCTGTTCATCCAAAGAGTGATATCATTAATCATCAAATGCTCTTGGTCAATACCTCCTGAAAACATGGCACCTAAGCGTCCGTTCCCTAAGGGCAAAGCTTCCTGCATATAGCCTAACTTATTGTAGTCTTTTCGTTGCTCAGTGGTAAAAGCAGTCGCTGGCTTATCATACTTCAGCAAAAACTGCGAATAGATTTTCGCAGAGGTTGCCATCATAACTAATAGGGTTAGAATGTATTTCATCAAGTTATTGTCTATTGAACATTTTTAAAAATTGTATACGTCTTATTGCCATTTGGCTTCACCAACTCCCCTTTCCACAACCCATTTTCCAATTTTGTAAATTGAAAATTTTCTGATTGTGGCGTTTTATTTTCTGTCCAAATCAAAATCGGACCATCTTCAACCCATTGAAATTTCACTGACTTTTCAGTAACATCTACTAATTCAAAGGTGGAAGCCGAAAGGTATTTATCGGGTCTTCCAATGATAGACCAACCCTGTTGAATTGGAGTTAACAATAACAAACGCTCTTTTCTAGAACCTAAGGTAAATGGGTAACTGTCTTTTAAAATTTGGGCTGTTCCTTTATAATAATCGTACAGTAAAATCCCTTCTTTTGGCGCACTCCAAAGCCCTTGGTAGGGTTGTATCATTCCTCCCGCAAACGGATAATCTTGTATGGAAACCTGTGTGTTTACCTCTTTATCATCTTGATTTAAATTCACCGCCATGATAGCTGCTGCTTTGTTTTTTAAAGGAGCGATTACTCGAAATGCTTTTCCATCAAAATAAGGATCTTGCATCAAACTTTCGGGTAATGGCACTGCAGGGGCTTCCGTTCCTACAATCAGACCATCGCCATAGGTTAAAGGTTTTAAAACGGTATCGTCAATATGTTCTGGTACATCCGAAAGGTAAATAGGTCCTCCAGAAACCGCTCTGGCTACAGCCATTAATTGTGCTGTTTCTTCAAAATTGGCAAAAAACATGTCTTGGTCTAACCAATAGTTGTGCCCCAACCAAAACGCATTGGCAAAATTTTGAACCAATGTCACATCCAAACGGTCTTTGGTGGTTTTATAATCTACACTACCTCTAATCAACGCACTGTACCTGTGATTGAACACATTGAAATTTTGTTGTGCAATGCAATTCAGCAGCATCAAATCTTTGTCTTTGCAATTTTCTTCTAAGGCTTTATTGTTATAATGCACCCCCAGAATGGCATTGCTAGCTCCCGTATTGTTTCGGAAATTATCCGACTGAAAATCGACTTTAATAATATCAAAACCATTGTCTTTGGTGGTTTTGGTCATTTCGTTGTAAAAGGCATGGGCTGCTTCTTCTGAAATTTTTGGAATTAACATCGTTTTTTTACCCGTTGGGTTACGCGCTACCAAATGTTCCCGCAGATTAGTCATTGTATGTTCGGGGGAAACCCCTCCAAAATACCCATTGAAATTACACCAAATACCCATCCATTTTATTTTATCATCTTTTTGACTCGTAATGGTTTTCCAACCGTTGGGAAACTTCTTTTTATCTGTTCCAAAAGATAGTAATTGTCCGTTTTTATGATCTAAATAACCATCATCAACAAGCATCCATCGAAATGGAATTTTGCTTTCTTTAATGCCTTTTAAAGCATCCAAAATAATTTTCTCATTGATGTTTTGTTTGTAATGTTCCCAAGAACACCAGCCTAAATAGTTATAGGCTTCAGGGTATTTTTTTTCAGAGCGCCACTGGATGTTTTCTTTAATAATATCGGTTTTCATGGCTTGTGCCCATGCCAATCTTGCGGCTTCATACGGACTCGCAGATTGTCCATAAGCCAATAGTGGTACCGAAACATTTTCTGTTACTGTACCATAAGTAGCCATCGTAAGATACACATTATTATCGTGAACAGAAAAGGTATTGCCAATGCGATTGGTAACCAAAGGCAAAAGCGCCAAGTATTCGCCATTCTCTTTTTGAAGCATCATAAAAGTACCCAAATTGATATTGCTGTCAAACCTAGGTTGTTGGTGCTTATAGTTGTCTAACTCAGAAATTTTATCAAACCAAAGCGGTTCTACCCTATTTCCTGCCGCCAATTTCTCTGAAAAAGGGCGAAAATAAATTCCTTTTTTAAACTCAGGCAATTCTAGTTTGATATCCGTTATAATTCCCTTAGCATCTGGCGTCAACGCTTGTTGCTTTAACTTAAAAATACCGCTTGTTTGCGTATTTTGCAAAAGAAGTGATTTTGGAATAACATCCAACGCATTCGTTTTCACAATGGAACGATTACTTCCGCATGCCAAGCACAACAGGGACAAAATACTAATTGCTATTTTATTTTTTAAGTTCATTGTTTTCTTTCTAATGGTTCCTTTTAATGAAGCCGACCTACCTTCGAGCTCCTTTTAGTTTATAATGGATTGGATTTGTTTCCAATCTTCCATTCCTTCATTTTTCTGATTTTTTCCAGAAGTACTACGACCGTCCAAAATGATTTTTTTAAGCGCTGCTTTCAATTCCGAAGCTATCTCGGGGCGTTGTGCTATTAGATTTTTGGTTTCGCCAATGTCTTCTTTCAAATTGTACAATTGCATACTTGGTAAATCCAATTTTTCCTTTTTGATATCTTCTAGTTTTGGGTAACTCCATCCACCAGAACCCGGGCAAATATTGAGTTTCCAATCGCCTTTTCTGATGGCAAAAGACCCATCAATAGAGTGATGAATGATATATTCTCTGATAGGAGCTTCTTTTTTTCCTGTAATCAAAGGCAACATACTATAACTGTCCTCCGCCTCGGTATCTTTGATTTTATATCCTACTAAATCCGCACAGGTAGCAAAAAAATCAGTTGTACAAATCGTTTGAGCAGATGTAGCGTTTTTTAAGCCCATTTTTGGGTATTCCACAATAAAAGGCACACGGTGTCCTCCTTCAAAAATATCGGCTTTTGTTCCTCTAAACACATAACTTGGATTGTGATGTACTTTGGCTAATTCTTCAAAATCGGCTTTTGGTGAACAACCATTATCGCTGGTAAATACTACTAAAGTATTTTCGGATATGCCTTGCTTTTTTAAAGCTTCTCTTATTTGACGCACGACATCATCCACCTGCATCACAAAATCACCATACATATTGGTATTGCTTTTTCCTAAAAATTCAGTAGTAGGTAAAATTGGCGTATGCGGTGCTGGAAGTGGGAAATACAAAAAGAAAGGTGCTTTGTCATTGGCTTTTTTACCAATATAATCCACGGCCTTATCGGTCAAATCCTGTAATACGGTCGCATGAACAAAATCATCCGAAGTCAGTCCTTTTCTCCATATTCCTTTTTCATCTACAGAAACGGTTGTTTTAGTAGGCACCATCGTAGGTTGATCGTTTTCAACATAGACATACGGCGCCATATCCAATGACCCACAAAAACCGAAAGAATAATCAAAACCATGCGTAGAAGGACCGTTTTTTATTGGTTTACTAAAATCGACCTCTGCATTTTTGTTTAGGTTGTCCAATTGATCAGTTGATTCATTTTTCATAGCCCAATCCCAACCCATGTGCCATTTACCAATATAAGCCGTGTTGTAGCCTTGCTGTTTCAACATTTTAGCCACTGTAGTACGCTCAGGCGTAATCAAGGATTTTGAATAACCACTCAAAACACCGCTTTTCAAAGTACTACGCCAGTTGTAGCGTCCTGTTATGATACCGTAACGCGTAGGTGTACAAACCGCTGATGACGTATGGGTATCGGTAAATTTAATCCCATTTGCAGCCATAGCATCCATATTAGGCGTTGGGATTTTCCCATTAGGATTAAAGCATTTTACATCACCATACCCCAAGTCATCTGCTAGAATATAAATGATATTAGGACTTTGGCTTTTGTTCGTTTTATTGGTTTGCGCTGTCATCATCGAAAATGACAATACGATTAATAAGAAATGTTTCATTTAGTTTTTGCTTTAGTTTTTTGTTTTATGCTATTTTAATGTTAATGGTTTCGGATTTTCAACATGCCCCACAGGACGTGCATTTTTAGCTATTTCCTCATCAAATTTTTTCATCTCTAGTTGCAGTTTTAAATAAATATCAGGATGTTGGTCTTTAAGGTTGATTTGCTCTGCACTATCAGTCTTTAGATAATAAAGTGCTTCTTTTCCATCTACAATTCTCAATTTCCAATCTTTCCATCGTACTGCTTCCAAAACACCCCAATGGGAATAGAAAAAGTATTCGTGTGGACTTTTAGCTTCTTTTGAAAGTACGGAAAAAACATTCTTCCCATCAATAATACGGTCTTGAGGCATTTTTGCCCCAATTAAATGAGCAAAAGTAGGAAGCACATCCATTGTGGTCATCACTTCATCAATCTCAATTCCCGCCTTAATTTTTCCTGGCCAACGAATGACTGTTGGCATGCGCATACCTCCTTCTAATGTTTCTCCCTTATGTCCAGAAAATGGTTTATTGGAACCTTTTTTGGTAGCACCATTATCACTGGTAAATAATACAATCGTATTTTCATCGATGCCTTGCTCCTTTAAGGTCGAAAGAATTTGACCTACCGACCAATCAATCTCATAAACTGCTGTAGCATACAAGTCTGAGTTTCCTTTTTTCCCCTTAGCCAATTCCTCAGCGTAAGCTTTTTTAATTTCGGCTGAGGCAGCCAATGGTCCATGAGGAATGGGATGCGGTATATAAAGCAAAAAGTTTTCATCCTTATGGTTTTTGATAAACTTGACCGCTTTTTCGGTAATTCTTCTTGTCAAGTTATTTGGGTCTGGATCAATTTCAATCACTTTTTCTCCATCTAACAGCGGAAGAGGAGGGAAATTGAAATATTTTTGATTAGGATGTTTGGGTGCAATATCGTGACTATACGGTAAACCAAAAAACTCTTCAAATCCTTGTTTAGTTGGCAAAAATTCAGGTTGGTCACCCAAATGCCATTTACCAAATATACCCGTTTTATACCCCACCGATTGTGCAATTTCAGCTAGCGTAATTTCGTTAGGATTCAATCCGTTGCCATCTGCAGCCAAGCAAACTGGGAATCTTTTACCCAAAGGAATATTTGGCAAATCTACCACCAAACTAGAAGGCGGTTCCATACTAACCCTTCTTGGATAACAACCCGTCATCAAAGCGGCACGAGAGGGTGTACATAGCGGAGAGGCTACATAAAAACTGGTCAGTTTAGCCCCTTCTTCAGCCATTTTGTCAATATTAGGGGTATAAACATGCTCTCCACCAAAACAACTTAAATCTCCATAACCCTGATCATCGGTGAAAATGACCACCAAATTAGGTTTTTTAGTCACTTTTTTTTGACTAAAAACGTAGGAGCTTACAAGCACAATACACGATAAAAAAATTACATTAATTTTCATCTATTTATCTCATTTTTTAAGAAACTAGCCATGTGCTTTCCTAATTCTTCATAACCTTTTGGGGCGTAATGAACATCATCATTTCCTTTTCCGTACTTCAAATGGATTTCTTTGGATGCCTCATAAATATCATTTATTATCACTCCATTGGCTTCCATTACACGTCGAGCAATTGCATTGTATTTTATGGCATCCTCTACAAACCTGCCTGCTTCCTTTTCAGGTACATAGGTTGTGGATACAAAAATTAATTTGGCTTTTGTTTTTTTTCGAATTAGTTTCACAATGGCATCGAGATTTTTTTCATATTCTTCTGGACTGAAAGTAATTTTACCACGAAGCTTATCCCTTTGTCCTTGAACTTTGGAGTCAGGATGGCGGTAGCACAAATCCCATAATCCCCAATTAATCTGAACAATATCCCATTTTCCATCGCCTATCCATTTTTCAATATTCTTTAATCCCGTGCCGGTATGTTGTGCATTCCCAGGGTTGTGTAAAACTTCTGCCAGATCGTTTAAATCCTTTTTTACAAAAGGCGTATATCCAATAGAAATCGAGTCACCAATGATTAGTATTTTCTTTTTCTCTTTTTGAAAAGCAGCTGCAACTATTGCAATTACGATTAGAAACGCTATTCTTTTACAATTTTTCATTCTACTTAGATTTTAATAGTAAGGCTTTTGGTTGTAATAATTGTTCCTTTCATTTTTTTGGTACCAACACCCTCTAATGAAAAACTGTCCAATTTTAGTTCACCCGAAAGCACGGTCAAAACCGCTTCTTTATTTTTTACTTCACAGGTTCCATAACTGTAGCCATTACTCCAAAAATAAGTTCCGGGTTTAGAAGTAAACTTCATCGATTTGTTCACTGCCGAATATTGGAAACCTGATGTAGCCAAAATTCCTGCCCAAGCCATCATGCTTCGTGCATAATGATGTCCAGCCTCTGCTTCATTAAACGGACTTCTTTTTCTACCATCATAACGGTCTCTAATATTACGGATACACTTCAATCCATCCTCGGTTTGCCCTTCTTGCAACATTCCAATTGCGGCGGTGTATTCAAAACCTGTCATTACTTCGGTATAATAAGGGAACGGTTTTTCTGGTCGGCCATTTGGATAAGCAGCCATCAACAAAGCCGATTCATCCCCTAAAGCATACGAACGATGGAAATTAGTATGCGAACTCATCTGATCTACATAATTGTATTTCATTATGGATTCCATCGTTTTCTTGATATTTTCTTCTTTAGCCAAATAGCCCAAACCTACCAGATGCGAGAAAACTTGCCCTACCAATTGATCAACCAAAACCCCTTTACCCAACTGAAAATCGGGAGAAGACAGGTTCAAATCATCTTCGTTACTAGTGATATTCATTAGTGATTTTGCTACCTTATCCTTTGACATAGGCGGTTGAATGTGTTGCTCGTAATATTCTCCATTGAATAGATTTTTATCCATCCAAGTAGTACCTTGATTGTATAAATTTTGGCAGGTTTTAGCAAAAGCCTTATCCCCTACATATTTTGCCATTTCTATCGAAGCCTTGAGCGCTCCTAGATACCAAAATCCCATTTGGGGATTAGGACCAAAATATTCCACATCCATGGTATTGTGTTGTGAGCCTTCCATCACCCCATTTTTATCTGCATCCCATCCACCTGGAATCCAACAAAACTCTAGTGATTTTTTTACTTTTGGCCAATGTTTTTTCAAAAAAGCATCGTCACCTGACAATTGCCAATCGCGGTAAAATTTCATGATACTCCCCATTTGACCGTCAGCTGCGGCTTTGCCCCAAGTTTGCGCCTCGGTTAACGGAAGATAAACTCTAAAACTCATTAATCCCGTATCATCAGTCGCGTAGCCATATTCTACCTCACGCATGGTTTTGGCTAAATCACCAAACAAGAATGCAGTGGTTTGTTCATAATTCCAAACATGGGTACAGGAACCAAAACAAGAACCAAAATCATCAAAGAGTCCTTCCCAACCAAACAATTGTCCGCTTTTGATACGGAAAGCCAATTGGGTTCTCAGGTGTGCCAAATTAAACAAGGCCGATTCCTTAATCTCAAATGGAATATCACTGGTAACCAATGCATTTACAAAAGTTTTAGTTTTAGTTTCCAACTCCTCTAAACGAGGCAATGTTTTAGTAATCACCTCCCATGAGTCGGTATATTTCATGGTGTAGTAATTGCCCACTGTTGCCTTAAACATTTTTTGAAATCCGGGTTTGTCCCAAGTTTGTCGGTTTGGAAAATGCCAACTAATTAAAAAACGGAAGGTTTTTTCTTCACCCGCTTTTAAAGTCGTTTTCACAGCCAATGAACCCATTGGTGCGTCAGATTTTTCATTGACTCTGGGTTCTAAGACACCATCCGCACTAAAATCATCCCAAAAATCGAGTCTTTTTTTATCCCATCGGCTGGTCTTTTTTTGCCAATCGGTGCGGTAGCTGGTTTGTCCTTCGTTTAACGAAACAAAACTCATGGTTCCCCATTGCTCGCTTTCAGGATCTACTCCATTGGTCGTATAATGAAGTCCTTTTACCCCAGACGCTTCACGGTAGGTATTTATATTTTTTTTAGCTTCTCCTCTTTTCCCATCAAAGCCAATAAAGTTTTGAATGGTTCCTGCCAAGGATATGCTAATCTCTTTTTTACTGGTATTTTTTACTGTATAATTTAGTATTACCATTGGAATACTACTGTCGTCAATATTTCCTGGAATCAACGGATTATAAGCGCCAACAACCACTTCGACTGGAAGGCTTTTATCGGATAAAAATACCTGACCAAAAGGATAAGCTGCTTTGAATGATGCATTGCTAAAACGAGCTAAACCATGATGATTTGAGGTAGCCCCCCAAGAACCTTCGTAATACGCTTCATCCGGAGGCCCTTCAAGCAAACGGGTTTGTTTGATTCCTTTATCATCTTCAACGAAAATAGCAAAAAAGGGGCCTTTTTGTTTGACTGGCCCCCAGTTTTCGAGGGTGGGGTTAAAACCTTTGGCGGGACGATTCATGATTTCCCAATCTTCCAAAGAACCACGTCCTGTCAAGGAAACCGTTCCGGTACCAATACCCCCAACGGGCATTTTTATTTTTTGAATATGGTCTTGATCATAAGACTTTAAAACAGGCCATTTTGATTGTTGTCCATAGCTGAGTCCAACAACGAGTGTTGCTAAAAAAATAGTGAAGGTGGTTTTCATTTGTTTTGGTTGACGGTGTTACTAGTGTTTTTGTTGTATTTAGATTTTATTTTTTTTGCGCATTGCTTTCACTTCCCCACCAATCTTCATTGGGTTTCCAATCGGGGCTCAACATTTGTTTGCGTTGGGCTTCTAATTTTGGCATGAGTTTGTTTTTGTTATCTTCCAAACGTTTTTTCCAAGCTGCTTCATCCCATAACGGATCTACTGTAGCATATTCAGTATGCATGGAAGCCAGCCAATCCATAAGCTCTTTATTCATTTCAGCCAACTTCTTTTTGTTTTTTGAAGCCAAATCGCTTTTTTCCTCTAAATCGGTACTGAGGTCGTATAATTCTTGGTGATTGTCTTCCCAATAATGAATCAGTTTCCAATTTTTTTTACGCATGATGGTAACGGGTTTTCCCCCTTGATTGCCATAATGTGGATAATGCCAGAATAAAGGTCTCTCGGCAATTTTACCTCCAGTTAAAAGTGGTTTCAAACTCACGCCATCGGCATGGTGCTGCGGTTGCAACGGAATATTCGCTAAATCCAAAAGTGTCGGAAAGAAATCGGCTCCTGAAGCCATTTCGTCAATCCTAGTTCCATTTTGTTGTAGCCAAGGCACATAAATGAAATAGGGAACACGTATTCCACCTTCCCATTGATAGCCTTTTCCACCTCTAACAGTCAATTGGCTAGTAGAAAAGTTGTCTCCTGAAGTTACCCCTCCATTGTCAGAAGTAAAAACGATGATGGTATTTTTGTCAAGCCCATTTTTTTTAAGGGTTTCCAATACAATCCCTACTGCATCATCGACTTGTTCAATCAAACCTGCATACACTGGGTTGTCTTGGAATTTTCGAGCAGGCAATTCCTGTTCCATTTTGAATCCTTTATCCGCAATACCCATTTTCTCAGCTTTGGCTCTGTATTTCTCCCATTTGGCTTTTGTTGTTTGGATAGGAGAATGTACCGCATAAAACGACAGGTAAGCCAAAAAGGCTGTGTCTTTATTTTTTTCGATAAAAGATGCGGTTTCATTGGCCAATCGGGTCGAAAGTGGCATGCCCTTTTGGTCATTATAATCTGTTAAATACGGATTGTTATAAGGTGCAAAATAACCTCCACCTGAAGGACTTCCTTTTTCGTATCCTCCTTTGTTGATGTCAAATCCATGATCTGTAGGCAGTGATTTTTCTGCTGCACTTCCCAAATGCCATTTTCCGGCAAAAAAAGTTTTATACCCATTATCCTTTAATACTTCTGGTAAGGTCACATCTTTTTGATCTAAATGATGCTTGTACTCTGGTGGCAACAGTTTGGTATGGCGATTCAATTTTTTCCATTCTTGACCTGATTTAGCCCCATCATACATCGTTAAACCATGTCGAGCGGTAAATTGACCGTTTAATATACTGGCTCTGGACGGACTACATACCGAACAAGTGGCATAGCCATTGGTAAAAATAGTTCCCGACTTAGCAATCACATCAATATTAGGAGTCTCGTAGAATTTACTTCCCATGACACTGAGGTCTTCGTAGCCCAAATCATCCACCAGTATAAAAAGAATATTATGCTTAGTCGCTGGTTTTTGTTGGCTATAACTATTCGTCGAAGCCAATACCAAACTTAGAAATGCTACAAAATATATCGATTTTTTCATTTTTTTAAGCTGTTTAATTAGGTTTAATCCACATACAATTTCCACCACCTGCTACCATTTTGGCTTTGACTACATCTCCTTTTTTAACTGTAGCAGTTCGAATTCGGTAGGCTTCTGGATTCGTTTTACTGTTCGTTTCCTCTGTATCTTCATAATAGGTAATGGTGTATTCTTTTTTCTCTTTCAAAAAGTCTAAAGCAATATCCAATGTGCCACCATCTTGATGAACCGAGCCAATAAACCATTCTTCACCATGTCTTCTTGCGGTTGAAATATAACCATCAATTTTAGCGTGTAATACTCGGGTTTCATCCCATTTCCCTATAGGTAAGCGCTTGATAAATTCAAACAAATCTTGCTTGGCAGCATAGGCTTCTGGTGCATCCGGAATACACACCAAACCGCTAAAAATGATTACTGTACGTGCTGCTTCGGCAGTAACGGTGGTAAATAGCGAATTCATTTGTTTAGGCCCTTTTTCACGTTTGCCTGCATTGACACCTGAAATATCAAAAATACCATTATTCATATCTAATGGTCCTTGAATACCGTTAATTAACGCCATTCGGATAAACGTTTTGGGAGTAAACGCTCTTCTGGAATCTTGTTGCGCGTGACAAAATTCTTTTGTAATCGCATTAGGATATGTTCGAGAAACCCCTGTTAACGGAACAGGACTATCATGAAAATCAATCAACAGTTTGTTTTCGGCACTCATTTGGATGGCTTCTCTGGTGAAAGGCACTTTTGGCCCCATGAAACCATATTTAATCCCTTTCATATCCAATGATTTGTAGTATGGGAACAAAGCCTCGTCTCCATAATCACCTTGCCTTCTATCGTAATACAACAGCAACGAAACCCCTTTTTCTTTAGCATATTTGATGACTTTGTCTAAATCTAATTTTTCAGATAATTTCATATAACCAGGCTTCACTTCGGTGTACCACGCATCATCAATCATGAAATATTCAATATTATTTGCTGCTGCAAAATCTATAAAGCGGTAATAACTTTCATTATTAATTCCATAGGTAAATCCATCTTTGGCTTGGTAACCATGAACTCTCCAATCCCACAAAGTCAAACCGGGTTTTATCCAAGAAGGATTTTCAATTTTATTAGGAGCAGCCACATTTAGAGGCACTGTATTGGTCAATAAATCCCCAACTTTGTCTTCGATAAGAATGACACGCCAAGGGGTAATCACACTTTTTTCTTTCGAAAGAAAATCATTTTTAGAGACCAACTTGTTTTTATTTTTATCAAAATCAAATTTTATCAGGTCAAAGCCCGGAGCACTTATCAAATCCGATTCTAAAAGTGACAAAAATTGACCACCTTTATTTTCCACCACCAACGGCATTTTTAATTTGTACTTTTCAGCCTCAGGCTTGGCAAATGAACTAATTTCAACTGGTCCAACAGGCTCTCCTTCCCCAGCAGGCGAAAACAAATTAGCCGTAGGTTGCAAACCGTATTCTACAAATAACGAAGCTGTTTTTTTTGAGCTATTGGCAAGTGTAAATCGGAACGCCACACCATTATTATAGGCACGAACGAATAATTTAGACCCAATTCCTTCGTAATCCAAACTTATTTCCAACTCATTGTAGTGGTCTTTCACTTCATTGAACTGTCCCCAAACGGGTTTCCATGTTTCATTTACTTGTTTGGTTTTAGTCCCCACAATTGTAGCTTTCAGTCCTTGTAAAATGGAAATTTCCGAATTTAAAATCAGTGGGGTATCCTTACCAAAAAGGGTATATTTTAATGTATTTTCTTTACTATCAAGTACAATTTTTACAGCTCCGTTAGGCGATTTGATTTCGAGTTGCTTCGCCTTCGCGAAAGTTGTTAAGCTCACTATAAAGCTTAGTACTAAAAGGATTTTTTTCATTTTGATAAAGGTTTCGGATTGTTCACAAAGGCCGCTGGGCGGCTCGTTTTGGCTAGTTTTTTTTCAAATTCAATTGCAGCCGATTTCAGTTTTTCGGCAATTTCAGGATGTTGTGCTATTACATTCTTTTTTTCACTGATATCATTTTCTAAATCATAGAGTTCAGGCGAAAATTCACCCGCTACACGCATTTTCCATTTTCCAGACCTTACGGCTTCTAAGCTGTCTCCACTGAAATAAAAGAAGGATTCATAGGGACTTTTGGCTTTGCCTTCTAAAACTGGAAAAATGTCTTTTCCGTCGATTACGCGGTCTTTGGGTAACGCAACACCCGCCAACTTACTGAACGTAGGCAGGATATCCATAGCTGTTAAAAGTTCGTTACAAACAGTCCCAGCAACAATTTTACCAGGCCAGCGCACTACCGTTGGCATACGCATACCGCCTTCGAATGTTTTTCCTTTTTTACCTCTTAAAGGATAAGCACTCCCAATCGTGGGACCATTATCTGAGGTAAAAATCACAAAAGTATTCTCGTCTAAGCCGTACTTTTTCAAGGCATCCAGAATTTGCCCCACCGACCAATCAATTTCACTGATGGTTTGAGGGTAAATTTTATCTCGGGTTTTGTAGTCAATCGTACCATTTTCTTTTTCCTTTTTCAAGGTTTCTCTCACTCCTTGAGGCGCATCAGCCATAAAATCAGGAGAGGCTAAAAGAGGACGGTGCGGACTGGTATGAGGCAAGTACACAAAGAAAGGCTGATTTTTATTTTTTTCAATAAAAGCCACGGCTCTGTTGGTAATGCGTTGGTTCAAACAATCGGCATCTGGATTTAGTTCGATAACTTTTTCGCCATCCAATAAAGGCAAAGCAGGGAAATTATATTTTTGTTGTTGCTGGTGAAAAGGGTGAATATCATGACTATAAGGCAAACCAAAGAACTCATCAAAGCCTTGTCGTGTGGGCATAAACTCGGGTTGGTCACCCAAATGCCATTTGCCAAACATACCTGTTTTGTAGCCTGCTTGTTTCAATAGTTCGGCAATAGTAATTTCGTTTGGATTCAGCCCTTTGGCGTCACCTGCAAGCAGCACAGGAAAATTATTTCCCGTTGCCATATTGATACGTTTAGGATAACTTCCGGTCATCAAAGCAGCTCGTGATGGAGTACAAAGTGGCGCTGCTACATAAAAGCTAGTGAGTTTAGCTCCTTCTTTTGCCATTTGGTCAATTCTTGGTGTTTTTACATGGGTACCTCCAAAACAACCTAAATCGGCATAACCTTGATCATCGGTAAAAATAATAATGAAGTTGGGGAGTTTCTTGGACTGTTTCGGTTTTTGTCCATATACAGAAAGTCCAAGTAGTGCTACGAAAAAGTAGCTTAATAAACATTTACGAACTTTAAATTCTTTTATTTTCATATTTCTATCCTACAGGACTTTCCCTTATTCTTAAATACTCTCTTTTTTATCTAGTACTTTGTTTGTCGCTTTAACGAACAATTGAAATTTTGATATTTTTAAAGTCAAAAATTATGCTTTGACCAACTTCTTGCCCAAAATTAAAGCTTCTCAAGGCGTTATGATTATCATTTTAGGTGCCTAAATGTTGCAAAACGCTTCAATTATTTCCCTAAAACCTTTTTTTCAATCAAAATAACAAGTATCCACTACTCTTTAGAATACGATTTTTAGAATTCGTTTAAAACTGTCTCTCTAATTTAAGTGTACTTTTTTATCATTATCCACTAATTAAAATCAAGAAAATTTCACATCCTTTAAATTTATCTATAAAATTTTAAAGAAAACCAAACAAACTCATTTCTTCATTTTGAAGCCATACTTTCTGTAGAAAAGCGATTCTTAATGAAACCCTACCTGATTTTTCCGTATCTATATTTTTTTGAAAATTACCCAAAACTTTACCCAATAGTAGCTAAAATTGGTATCAATTATGTAAACTTATAAGTCAATCTTACTAATTTATAGTTCATTTTTTAGTTGAAAGGTGATTTTATCCATACTTTATAAAAAAAATGCATGTGTGAAAACTGAATTTTCCAACACATGCATTATATATTTGCATTGTCAAACTAACCTTATTTTCGTTACAAAATGATTTTATAACGTTTAATTCCAATTAGAGTTTAGCCTTTATTTCCTTCATTTTTTTAGGGTCTTTATACAATACTTCTTTATTTTCCATTAATCGTTGATGGATATGATAGGTAACTTCCATCCAATCTTTGTCCTCTCGCCAAAGCGGTGGCATCAAATACTCTTCCCAAGTTTCTAATTCTTTGATGGCATTTTGAAAATCAGGTTTCTCTTTCTTGGATAAATCGATGGTTTCGCCTAAATCATTTTGAAGATTATAAAAGGTATAACCGTAGCGCTCTAACCGAATCAATTTATAAGCTCCGATTCGGGCCGCTGATTCTTCTAATTTTCGCCAAAACAATTTTCCGTGTGGATGGCCTGTTTTTTCACCTTTCATATAAGGTAATAAATTCATACCATCTAAGAGCAATCCTTCTTCTTTCTCAATAGAAGCCGCCGCCATGGAAGTGGTAAAGATATCCAACGAAGAACTCAAGCCTGAAAAACGTTGACCCGCTGGAATCACGGATGGCCAGCTAACCACAAAGGGGACTCTATGTCCGCCTTCAAACTCGTTTCCTTTCCATCCTTTCAACAAACCGCCCCTTGAATTGTTATTTGTGGCTCCTCCATTATCGCTTAAAAAATAGATCAACGTATGCTCCTCTAACTGCAACTCTTTTAATTTTGCTAGTAATTTTCCAATATTTTCGTCTAAAGACCAAGTCATAGCCGCCAATTGCTGTCGGGGATGATTTTTATATTTGTCTAAATGTTCTTGTTTGGCTTCCATAGGCGTATGGACAGCATTGTAAGCAAGATACATAAAGAACGGTCTATCCTTATTCTCTTCAATATATTTAACCGATTGATCTCCGAGAACATCAGTCATATAGCCCTCAAATACTACCCGCTGTCCATTGTGTTGTAGCATTTGTTTTTGGGTGGGATTTTTTATTGGAAAATAAGACCTACTTCCGGTTTCAAAACCGTAGAACTCCTCAAAGCCTCTTTGATTGGGATGATCCGATTCGCTGTAACCCAAATGCCATTTGCCTAGTGCTATTGTTTTATAACCTTTTTCCTGAAACACATCAGCCATCGTAACTACCTCATCCGAAAGACCAATATCTCCCACCGTTTCATCTCCTGTATCATTGGCCTCAAACCCAAAACGCTGCTGGTATTTGCCCGTCATTAATCCTGCTCTTGAAGGAGCACAAACAGTAGCACTTACATGTGCATCCGTCAAAACGACTCCACTTTGAGCTAATTGATCAATATTGGGCGTTTCTAAATCTTGGCAACCCATAAATCCAAAATCAGCATAACCGGCATCATCAATCAGTATAATGATGATATTGGGTTTGGGATTTTTTTTATTTTGGCTTGTCACTAAAGTATTGACATTTACAGCATTGGCATTGAAAACAAAACCAACCACAACCATAAATCCTCCTACTAACCTGCTTTTTATTTTCATTTTATTTGCTTTAAAAAACTAAAAAACACTAGAGTGAATAGAATAAGCATCCATCATTATCAAAAATAAAGCATACCCCCTGTATAAAAATATCGATTAGGTGGCATAAATGTTGCATTCCATCGTGTAAACAGCACAATAGCGTGGGTTCACCCGATTCCTCTTTTTAACAAATACGCCCCTATCCTAGTTAAAACTTCCTTTTCATTTAAAAAAAAGCAATAAAATTCAGGTGCTATCCTATCCCTACTGAATTGGTGTTTTTATGCGTTGCAACATTCCAACCCCGTTTTGAATACAATAGACCCCATAGTAAAACTTTAGCATCCAGTAATTTAGTACGGAATAAAAAAATCATAATTAACCTATTAAACCTTTATTAAAATGAAACAAAATTTTACTTTATTAAAAAATGCTTTATTAACAACCGCATTATTTATTGGATACACTACTTTACAAGCACAAACGCTTGTGGCTCATTACAAATTTGATAATAGCTTAAATGATGAGACTGGAACCTATAATTTATCTGCCTCAACTGGTTTTACTCCTTTATTTACCGAAGCAGGACATGATGGAACCCCGAATGGTGCAGTTTCTGGATTTGCAGGTATAGATTACTTAGAATCTGCCATAGACTTTGAAATTGATGGCAATGAATCTCGTACGATTGTAGCATGGATTAAAACCAATAATACTTCTGGAACTCGGGCTATCGTTGGTTTAGGATCAAATGCGGTAAATTACCAAAGGCATACTTTTGGAATAGCTTCAGCAAAACCTAGATTCGAAATCAAAGGGACAGGTTTTGCTTCCCCCACAAGTGTAAATACCGATGTATGGGTTCACGTAGCTTGTGTTTATGACAATGCTAACAAAAAGGCTTCTCTTTATGTAAACGGTGCATTAGATGGTTCTGCAGATTGGTCATCGACCGTACCTAATACAGTGCAAACGAAACTTAGAGTAGGAAATGATTATAATGTAGCTGAACCAGGCCCACAAACTAGAGGTTGGGTAGGTGCCATGGATGATGTACGAATCTATGCAGGTGCAGCCACTGATGCGCAAATACTGAGTTTATATACGAACGCAACCTTAGCGGTAAACGAAGTAAGTACCGAAAACCTAAATGTGTATCCTAACCCTGTAAAAGATTATTTGTATTTCTCTACAAACAATGTTGATTCTGTTGAAGTGTACAATCTATTAGGTGCTAAACTTACTTCTCAAAAAATAGATGGAAAACTTGATATGACTTCTTTTGCAAACGGCGCCTACTTGATTAAATGTTTCAATACCGACGGAGCACTTATAAGTACTGTAAAAACCATTAAAGAATAATATTTTGAAAGAAAACAATCTAAAAAACATACTAAGAAACAGCGTGCTATTGGGCATGCTGTTTTTTCAGTTTACGGCATTTTCACAAAGTGACATCATCACGATACAGCCCGAACAACAAAAACAAACCGTTACTTTTGGTGGCGATGCCAAACTGACTATCAAAGATTATGCTGAGGGCAATACTGCCTCGGTATCTAATAAACTATTTGGCGACATGAACTTAAAGGTGTTACGTGTCCCCATATTTGCGCTGCAACCCATTTCGAATGGTATTTACGACAATGTCATAACCGTAATCAATGCTGTTAAAGCTGTGAACCCTAATGTAAAAATATTTGCCAGTATTGCCAACGGAGATGGTTATGGTACGGATTATCATGGTGCAGCCAAGTTCCCATCGGGATGGAGAGGTTGTTGTTCCTATAATGTCTATAGCCTGAATTTAACTACGTATGCAGCCTACTTGGATAGTTTTATGGACAGAATGAGCGCTGCTAACATTACCATAGACTATTTAGGGCCATATAACGAAGACCCAGGAGATGATTCTGATTATTTAAAAATTAGCAATCAGATGACCAAATTAGGAAATACAAAAATCTTTGGATTAGAAAGATGGGGATTGCTTACTTCCATTGCTGAAGTAGATGATTTAGAAGACAGAACCGACTTTATAGGTTCTCATTTTTATGACGATGGCACAATTCCTGAAGCGGATTGGGATGCTAAATGGGGAGAACTTGTAACCGCATCCGCAGACCCAGTGTGGTACACCGAGGCTACTCGTTACAGTACCAATGACAATATTGGCAATCTTATTGCGGGTATAGACAATATTTTTCCTGCCATTAGAGGAGGTGCTGAAGGAGTTATTTTTTACCAAGTATGCAAACGCTTTGTATATGCCAATGGCTCGGCTCAACCTATAAAATACAGTGGCTTTAAAAACATTGTTAATAATGCTGAGGGTAAGGTAATAGCATCTAATTCCACTAACGGTAATATAAAAGTGGTTGTTTTTGGTAACGAATCTACTTTAGATGTTCATATTATTAATAAAAATGCAACGGATAACACGGTTAATTTACAACTGCAAAATTCCTATTTAGGCTCTGGAACGGTGACACAAAAAATCTGGACATCGAGTGCTACTGGACAGTCAAGTACTTATTCTTTATCCAGTGAAGCGAATTGGGATATTGTAGTGCCTGCTAACTCGTATTCGCACCATAAAATTACTTTAAACAAACCGCTCTTAGGACTTAAAGATGCTTCTTCCAAAAGCAATTCAGTAATTAAAATAACACCTAATCCTTCATCCAATGGTCATTTTAAATTGCAACTTCCTGAACATACTACTGAGGAAAAGGTTGTCTTAAAAATGTTCTCTTTAGAGGGAAAAGAAGTTTTTTCAGAAGTAAAAAAATATGAACAGAATCTTTCCATAGACACAAAACTTCCTTCAGGATTATATCTTCTTTCTGTTACTATTGCTGAAAAAACCTATCATACAAAAGTGATTGTTAAATAAACACTTTTAAAATATAAGGCTAGAAAAAACTAGCCCTATGTTAAAATCTTGTTCTCAACTGAAATAAGTTGGTATAAATTCATTTTATGAGTAATCAAAAAATCATTCGTTTTCTAGTAAACTACATACAGACTTTTTTTCAAAACTGAATCGTTCAGACAATTGACAAAATTAACTAACCCTTATACCCAAATAACCATGAAAAAAAACAATTTAAAATTCTTAGAAAAAAAATTATTCTTAGCACTATTAGTTTTAACCACTGCTACTGCTTTTTCACAAACTATTACAGTGAATCCTGCAGTAAGTAATCAAACCGTTACTTTTGGTGGGGATGCAAAATTAACCATAGGCAGTTATGCTAATGGCAGTACCGCTACTATATCTCAGAAATTATTTGGAGATATGAATTTAAAAGTATTAAGAGTTCCAATATTTGCTTTACAACCTATTACAGATCCTATTTATGATAATGTGATTACTGTCATAAATTCTGTAAAAGCAGTCAATCCAAACGTGAAAATTTTTGCAAGTATTGCTAATGGTGATGGTTATGGAACTGACTATCATGGAGCTGATAAATTTCCTGCTTCTTGGAAAGGTTGCTGTTCTTATAATGTTTATAGCTTAAATTTAACTACTTATGCTGCCTATCTGGATAGTTTTATGACTCGAATGACTAATGCCGGAATCACAATTGATTACCTAGGGCCTTGGAACGAAGATAGTGCCGATGATTCTGATCATTATAAAGTTTTTAGTCAAATGACCAATTTGGGAACTACTAAAAAAATTGGATTAGAACGTTGGGGATTATTAACTTCCATATCCGATGTAAATGATGTAGAAGATAGAACAGATATTATTGGGTCTCATTTCTATGACGACACGACTATTCCTGAAGTGGACTGGGATACCAAATGGGCAAATCTAGTTTCGGAATCTGCAGACCCTGTTTGGTACACCGAAGCTACAAGATACAGTACAAATGATAATATCAATAATCTTGTAGCAGGCATGAACAATATCTTTCCAGCAATTCGAGGAGGTTCAGAGGCCGTAATTTTTTATCAAGCTTGCAACCGAATTGTTTATGCTAACGGAGGTGTTCCTCCAATTAAATACTCTGGATTTCAAAACATCGTAAATAATGCAGCGGGGAAAGTTTTGAATTCAACTAGTACTGATAGTACTATTAAAGTGGTTACTTTTGGAAATAACTCAACATTAAATATTCATATTTTAAATACGGGGACCACAACTAAAACTGTTACTTTAAGTTTGTCAAATGGCTACAAGGCCAATGGTTTAATTACAAGAAAAATTTGGACATCAACCGATACTGGAACAACGAATACATATACTTTGAATGGCAATGCTACTTGGAATATAACAGTCAATGCTAATTCATACAACCACCTCAACATCCCTTTAAATCAAGCCGTAAGTAGCAAGATAACTGAAGGAAAAGAGATTTTAGTTGATGATTCAAATGAAACTTCAGAAATTAAAATAACACCTAATCCTTCAACCCATGGTCATTTTAAATTACAACTTCCTGAACGTACTACTGAGGACAGGGTTGTCGTAAAAATGTTCTCTTTAGAGGGAAAAGAAGTTTTCTCAGAAGTAAAAAAATATGAACAGAATCTTTCCATAGACACAAAACTTCCTTCAGGATTATATCTTCTTTCTGTTACTACTGCTGAAAAAACCTATCATACAAAAGTGATTGTTAAATAGCTCTAGCATTATTAAAAATCAAATTAAAGGTTGTTTGGAAAATTATTTTCAGACAGCCTTTTTTTTGATATCAAAAGAAAGGTTTACTTCGTGTAAATTAATCCCAGATTACGCATTGGAACACAGATAACACAGATCAAACGGATTTACACAGATCCTTTTAATTGTTTAAAAGTAAAAAATATGCAGAAATCTGCATAATCTGCCTGTCGGCAAAAAGGCTGGTGTGAAAAAAATCAATAAAATCCGAATGCAAATTTTGGGTTAATTGTAAAAAGCCGTTTCGCTCTTTGATTTCTCAAAAGATATTGACTTCACACACAAAAAAAGCTTGGACTTTTACCTCCAAGATTTTCCATCAAACCAAATTTAACAAACTACTACTCTTTGAAAAACTTGAACTTTTGTTGGTCTAAACTAATGAAATACATTCCTGTAGAAAGCGTTGTCGTATCTACACGTTCTCCATTAGTTAAACTTCCTTTTTGTATTTCTTGCCCTAAGCTATTTACTATTTTATACGGGGAATTAAAGGGTATGGAACCCTCAATTTTTATGTAGTTTTTTGCAGGATTCGGATAGAGATGTAAGTTGCGTTTATTTTGTTGTGTAGTGCCCAAATTAGCTGCAGGATCAATAGCAAATTTAAAATAATTGATACTTTTAGGACTTAAATTAACTTTTACTGAAGACGAACCGGTATCAGGATTGGCAATGGAGTTTACAAAAGCCTCTTTTTGCGTAGGATTATCCCAGTAATGCTGACGTACATTGCCATAAATTGTTTCATCAGGCATTTGCAATTCCATATTGTTATACGCTGTATCATTATCATTGATCAACCAAACAGAAACTGTCAAATCATCTCTAAAGACAAGCGCTTTGACATTGGAAGAAAACATTAGATTTGATTTACAATAGTATTTATTAACAGCCGAATTAGCAAAATCTTTCATCACATAATACGAACGCATACGGGTACCTGCTTGACCATTTCTAAAATACACCCCTCTCGTTTCTGAATCTATCCCTCGTGACCATATTTCGAAAAAAAGTTCTCCCGAAATTCCTCCTTCATACATATGGTATTTATCAGAATAGGCATTTATTAACCCCTGTAAATCCGTAGGTTCTGCCCCAGAGGTTCTACCGCCAGGACTATACGCTGACTCGTCATTAAACGCTAATTTACCCGCGCTATGTGAAGCAGCGACAAAACTTCCCCATAAATTAGGTGTTCCTCCCAAATCATGAGTTGAAAAACCAAAATACTCATCGGTATAATTATTGTTTTTGACACTATTGACATAATTCACCCCTGTATTGATTCCCCAACTTGCGGGACCTATAATTTTGGGAACAGGAATTCCTCTTGTCTCTAATTCTGCTTTCATTTTCAAATAAGCCTCATGTGAGCGTTGTGCCGTAACGATTTGCCATTCTTTAGCTGTGGCCAAATAATCGATAGGCACTCCTTGGTTGTACATGAATTCTATATAATCCGCTAGAAAGACACCATATTTATCTGAGTAGAAACTAAGGTCACCCGTGCTACTGATGCATTTACCGTTAGCATCTTTACCTGTACAGGCATAATTGTAAATAAATTCAGGAAGGTTATTGTGATTCCCCATATTGTACCCATTATAATCCGATCGCATGGTCGCTAGGAATTTAATATCCGGATTAATTTCTCGAATCCTTTTCATCGTAAGCACTTGATTGGCATAAAAATTCCAGTTTTTCACCCCTTCATTTAATTCCTGATTCTTATCATAACGCACTCGGAAATAATTAAAATCAATATCTTTTATAAACCAATCTAAAATTTCATTGGTGTTACTCGCTTTTTGTATAAAATCAGAAGAACGCTCCATATCGCCACCCATCATCTCTATCAACTGATGCTTTGCACTATTAATAACTAAAGAAGAGGCTTCGCCATCAATAATACTTCCTTTAATTTCAATATCGTCTATATCCCATTTCATAGTATGATTTGTATTGCTTCTGGCACAAACGAATACCGATATATAATCCGTACCTACAGCATAATTCACTGAATTTCCTGGAGCAAACGAATGAGTCGTATATACGTTAGGTGTAAACAAAATATTGGCCGTGGCTTGTTCTGTTGCCGTACTAGCAATTACTGGTGTAGCTCCATTAAGGGTACATCCGATTCGAAAAAAACTATTCACCGCTTCCGAATCTGAGGTTTGTTTCACTGTAATATCTGAAACTAAGATTCCTGAACCTGCTGGGGGATAAATATCGAACCTAATAAAAGTATCGGTAAAGTTGGTCGCATTATTGTTTACTACTTGAGCGGTCCAAACATTTTTTTCGCCGTTATGGGCTATCATCGCATTAAATAATCGCCTTCCTCCCGAAACGGCATCATTCATTGTAATCCCATTTCCCTGTATCAAACTACCAGATACGTTTGTATCAAAATCATATTTTACTACAAAAGGCGTTTGTGCAAAACTCAAAAAACCAAGAAGAAACAGTATGAGTGCATTACAATATTTTTTTTTCATGATCAATGGTTATTTTGGTCGTTAATTCGGTTTATTATTTATTAATTGGATTATTTAACGCTTCACAAACTTGTACGTAACTTGCTTGTTTTCGCTAGTAACCCCTTGCAAAACATACACCCCTTCAGAAAAAGCTGAAATATTGAGTTTCGAAATTTCATCCTTGCCTGTTTGAATGATAGCACCAGAAATGTTCACAATTTTAAACGATTGAAGTGGCTTATTAAAAACTAATTCATGGTGAAGCGAATCAGTGATAACTCTAAAATCAGTATCGATTGTCCCTGCATTGTTAGTGGATAATGGGTTATCATTTACCGTAAAAGTGAAAACATTTATACTGTTCTCTTTAATTTCAGTTTGAAAAGAAGTTGATGATGCTGGTGTAATACTAGCAGCTGTTCCCTCTATCGCAGAGCCGGTATTCCAGTACACATTTTCCACATCACCCACAATGGTGCTATTTTCGATAGTAAAAGTCATCGATGGATAATCAACGGTACTAAGGCTAGGCGAAGTAAAATTCATCACCCATAACATCACCTTATTTCCTTTACGAAAAGCCATTGTAGTAATCCCACCATATTGCGTAGCTGAAACTGCACCACCTATCACATTTTGTGCAGTCGATGTAATGTATTGACTATCCAAAACATTGTTGGCAAAATGTTTTATTAAATAATAGCCATTGAGCCTTGATGCTGTACCTCCCCATTTCCAATAAATAGGACGTATTTCACTATTGACACCTCTTGACCAAATTTCAAAAAAGATTTCCCCACTTAAACCCGATTGATACAATACGGCACGTTGTGCATATCTAAAGACAGGAACTTCACCTGTATTTGAAACACCAGTAATTGTTTCGTCTTGGTATAGTTTTTTACCCAATGATTGTGCTTTGGCAACCAGTGTAGGCCATTCCTGCTCAGGAATATCATTAGAAGCATACTCATGACTAGAGAAAGCAGTATATAAGTCTTTTGTCCCTAGATTATCTACGCTATTCATAAAACTTAAACCAGCAGCCATGCTCCAAGACCCAGGGTCATTAATCAATGGCATGGGTATATTTCGGGTTTGACATTCTTGTTGTAATTTCAAAATAATATCTCTTGAAACCGTCGCAGTTACAAAAGCCCCCCACTCCTTGGCCGTTGCCAATGTGTGAATGGTTACGCCTTCATTATGCATAAACTCTAAATAATCAGCTAAAAAAATCGCGTATTTATCTGTATTAACCGCCTTTGTATTGTAGTTGACAATCCAATCAGGCATATTGTTCTCATTGCCATAACCATCATAATCAGAGCGCATGGTTGCATAAAACTTTATATTGGGATTCACCGCCTTTACGTCTTTCATCGTAGCGACTTGACGTTCATAAGAAGCCCAATTTTTAGTCCCTTCTTCCAATTCTTGAGTTTTGTCAAATTGTACTCTACAATAATTAAAATGGATGTCTTTAAATCCCCAATCAATTACATCTTGTTTATTTTGAACAGTAAATTGAACGACTTTAGAACTCCGTTCCATATCGCCCCCAACCATATCAATAGTCTGTTTGTAGTCTGTCGTATTTACGGTTATGGATTGTGCTTTTGTTGCTACGCCACTACAACACATTAGCCCCAATAATAAGCTGATTTTGTGATTTCGAATGGATGGCTTGGTTGTGCCTAATTCTTTGATAAAGTAAAATTTGAACATCATATATAGTTTTTGAGTTAATTTCTAATTTACTTGCTTAAAGTATTTTAATCAGTGGCTACCATTGCTTTTGGTCAAAACCAAATAAGCAAAATGAAGCCCTTACCCCAATAGACAAAGAGGCTCATTTTATCACAACAGCTGGATATTTACAGGCTAAATGGTTTTCCTATTTTGAGTCATCAAGAGCCTATCCATACTACTTAAATTTTACTACTTGTTCCCTTAATGACTATTTTTTCACCGCAGTTTAAAACTTACTCCGTCTCGATATTTTTATTCGGTAGCTTACTAAAAAGACTTTTCCCATTCGTATTAATAAAGGCTTTTATAGCGTATTTAGACTTTTTAGCTAATTCCGTATTGGGTACAAAAACTTCGAATGTTTTTGAATTTTGAGACAAATTAGTTCCTTTTATCAATTGCTCTTCAACGGTTAAATACGAGATGTTTTCTAATTTTAATCCATAGCTGAACTCACCATCCAATAAAATATTTTTAAAGTCGACTTTGAACAGATATCCGTCTTTTTGCTTTTCAATCGTTTGTACTTCTATCGAATATTCTTGGTCTGTTTTTAACAAAGTGGCTGTATTAGGGTAAAAATTACTTTCGCCTGCCGAAGTTTCGGCCTTTACCGTATAGAAATAAACCTTGTCTTTTTCGACTGAAGTATCAGTATAAGTAAAAGTCTTGATGCCAGTAGCGATTTTTTGATACTGATGCAATTGCTCTCCGCGATACACATTATATGTGGTTTCTGGAAGTACCGAATCCTGAGCAATCCATTTTACCGTTATCGTACCGTCAGCCTCTTTTATTGCCGAAACATTACGAGGACTCAAAGGAACTTTCTCAGATAAAAGAACCGTTGTGGGTTTTGAAAACGAACTTAAACCTACGCCATTATAAGCAGCAACCGAAATTTGATACGGTACCTGATATTCTAAATCTTCCACTCTAAATCCAAAAACATTATGGGTTTCCACCAAAGTTTCTTTACCCGTTTTGGTATTTATATATTTTAAGGTATAACCCGTGGCATTAGCGACACTTTTCCAAAAAACAGTAGCCGTAGTATTGCGTCTAGCTGTTTTGAATATTTCAGGAGTTTCAGGAGTGGCGGTTTTTAAACTAATGAGGTTCGAAAAATCACTTACACCCACTTTATTTTCAGCATTGATTTTGAAATAATAAACCGCATTTTTATCTAGATTTTTAATTTCAAGAGTATTGGGCGCATTTCCTTTAACGGTTATTTTTTGGTTCAAATTAGTAGCCTCTTTTCCGTAAAAAATCGTGTATTGGGTGACATTTTCAATAGCTCCCCAAGTGAGTTTGATTCCTTCGGCTATAACTTCTCCCTTATAAATAGTAGGAATGGCAGGTTTGGTCACCAATTTTGAAGGCCATTTGGCCACCGACACACTCAAAGGCGGAATATTGATTTTTCCAGAAGTAAAAGTGGTTTTCTGGATATCCGTATTTTGAACAGACAAATCAGGAGCCGTAATGTATTTAACCTCTATTTTTTTGTCCAACGGCACACCATCAATCTCAATTGCAAAATCTTTGGATTGCGTTGATCTATTGGTGAAAACCAAATAATCATACCCATTTATTCCACGATAAGCTTGCGTGTAAAAGGCCGTTTCAACCGCGTTTTTTAACCCTGGAGCGGTGAATCCTGCAGTAACATTTGAATCAAAAATAAAATCAGCATGATTGGTCACCTCATTATAAATTTCGAAAGCTTTCCCTTCCAAGGTTTTGTCTATTCCTGTAGGGATAGCATCAGTATTTAGTTTTGTCCCATTTTTAAAGGCTTCTTCAATTTGTTTATTAATATTTTTTTCAGGCATGTATTTATTGCTTACTTCATGAGCTGCCACATACCACGTATTGGTATGTTGCAATTGACGCATCACGTATTCAATATTATAAACACTCGAATAAATTCCGTTGATTGGTGCGTTCCAAACCCCAAACTCGGTGATGACCATGGGAACGTCTTTCCAAGTATAGTCTTCGATTTCTTTCATCGCAGCTGGCGAAGTCGCTTCTAATAACTTGGTATTGGCTCTTCTATAAGCGGCATCAACCGTTTCTTTTTTTCCAGTATGCGGTGCGTAAGAGTGTTTCGAAAATACATTCCAATACGCTCCTTGCTCTTTTTGGTAACTATTTATTTCCTTCATAAAGCCCCAAATTCCATCCCAAGTATTATTTAGAGCTAGGAAAGCATCTGGAAAAACAGATTTAATCGCATCGGCGTGAGGCTTCATTTTGGCAGCATAATCGTAGCCGTTGTTCCACCAATAGCGTTCTCTGTGAGGCACATAAAAATACGGTTCGTTGCAAAATTGCCAAGTCGCCACTTGGATATTGTTGTTTTTGCAAAAACGAGCCAACTCTAGTGTCATTTCAGGTGTTTCGGTAAAACCATTGACCGTAATAACTAATTTCCCATTGATTTCACTCAACAAATCATACAAATCGGTAATGCGATGTGGCTCTTTGATTTTGGTAAATCGGTAGCCTTTAAGATAGGATTCGGGATGATCAAACATCATTGCATAATCAATATCGTAAAGTCCGGTAGCACTATTAAAAGCATCGCCCATTGTCCCTGAAAAATAACGAAGCCAACCCGGTTTTAAATCGTGTACAGCCTGTCTAAAATCAGGATGCAAATAGCTCCAACTTTTATCGGCTATTCGAACATTAAAGCCACTAGCGCCTATTTTTATAGGGTGTCCTTTATGTGTATCGATATGGATTACTGCTTTCCCTTGAGCAAAAATCAAACTACAAAATGTAGTTAAAAGGAAAACTAAAGTTATCGTTCTGAATTTCATATGTGTAAATTTTAATTTTTTAAGCGGTCACATATGTTATGCTTCGCCAGTTCGCTATGGCTCGGGTCGCCCTTTTACTCATTTGTGTTTGCTTCACTGAGTTAATATTTTTTATATGTGTTCAGCGAATTTCATTTGCTTACGCAAACTTCTATTTAATTGCGATTTCATTTTATATTTATTAATCTACGCCTAAAAAAGTTTTTTGACTAAAGGTAAACACTGTCGATTCGGTTCTTGCGGTTTTTAAAAGTCCGTTCATTTTTTCTACAATTTCAGGATTTTGAGCTGCTACATTGTTAGTTTCTCCTTTGTCTTTTGACAAATCATACAATTCGATGGGAGCATTTGGCTTTTTAAACACATTGTATTTAACTGCTTTCCAGTTGCCCATTCGTATTGCTTGACGACCGCCTTTTTCATGGAATTCCCAGTATAAATATTCGTGTTGTTTTTGTTCTTGTTTGTTCCCTAATAATTCTGGTAAAAGAGAAATACCGTCTAAACCTTTTGGTGTTTTAAGACCTAATAAGTCTGAAACTGTTGGAAAAACATCCCAAGCCGCACATACCAAATCAGATTTTGCACCTGCTTTGATTTTTTGTGGCCATTTTACAATCATGGGCACTCGAATACCTCCTTCGTATAAGTCACGTTTTACCCCTTTGAATGGTCCGTTGCTATTGAAATATTCTGGATCAGCCCCCCCTTCGGCATGAGGTCCATTATCTGATGTAAATACGATGATGGTTTTATCTGCAATACCCAATTCATTTACTTTATTCATAATCTCCCCTACTTGTTTGTCTAATAAATCAATCATAGCAACAAAAGCGGCATGTGAATCTTTTTGTGGCATATAACCTCCATTTCTCAATTCCTCTTTCGTAAATTTTCCATCAAATGCTTTTTCTGGCAAAAATTTGTTTCTGTATTTTTCCATTTGCTCTTTGGGAGCTACTAATTCGGCGTGCGGAATAATAGAGGCTACATAAGCAAAGAATGGCTTGTCTTTATTTTGCTCAATAAATTGGATTGTTTTTTCATGAATTAAAGCAGGTGCATATAATTTATTGGCAAAATTTTTATTTTCATTCAAAACAATAGAATCTCGATTTGACCATAAATGTTCAGGATAATATTTATGTCCTAAACGCTGACAGTTATAGCCATAAAAAACATCAAAACCTTGATTAACAGGATCTCCTTCTGAACCAGGAAAACCCAATCCCCATTTTCCAAAAGCCCCAGTAACATAACCCGCTTCTTTTAAAAGTTCCGCCAATGTATTCGTATTATCTGGAATAGGAAACTGACCTTCGGGCTGAATTTCTTTATTTCCTCTAATGAAAGTATGTCCTGTATGCATTCCTGTCATAAGTGCGGAACGCGAGGGCGCACAAACGGTACTTCCTGAATAAAACTGAGTAAATAACATCCCTTGAGAAGCTAGCTTGTCAATATTAGGAGTATTAAACTTTTCTTGACCATACGAACTTAAATCACCATATCCTAAATCATCGGCAAGGATATAAATAATGTTGGGTTTCTGAATTTTTTCATCTGTATGTTCTTTTTGTGCCTCTTGATTTTTTTCTTTAAAAAAATTACAAGACACCAAAGAAAAGGTGAAAAATAAAATTATCAATCGGTTTGAAATTTGGGCCATTCGATTTAAAATTAAATTAAAACTTAACGCTTCGCATTTGAAAAATTAAGCTTGAAAAAATTGATTCATTAACTCATCCAAAAGTACATTCCTCTAGCGTTCTATAATTCTCAATTACACCCTACAAATGTCACATCCCCCTCATTTTGGACTATTTTTGCACTTTTTTGAACCTCAGTACACCTAATTTTCATCTATTTTCATCCTCCACTTTCTGTTTAAACAAGGAAGAAAAACATTTTTACAAGGCACTTCTCCTATTCCAAAAAAACAGTTTTGATAGACAAAACCTAAATCTTATTGAACGATAATTTTACCTTCAAAGTTCCCCAAATCAGAAGCTATTTTAACAAAATACACTCCAGTAGAAAGGTTGCTAACATCAATTTTACGCTTATATTCAGTTCCTTTTTTAACTAGTTGCCCATTCGTATTATAAATGCTAAACACTATCGGTCTATTTTTTTCACCATCCGAATAAACTAAATTCAAAACACCATCGGTCACTAAACTAGGATAGATTAAAATTTTTGACGAAATTGAATTAGCATCCACCGACAATAATGGCCCTTGCGCATACACTTGTTGGGTATATGAGGGAGCGGGTGAAGCTAAATCGCGATAGAATTGTCCTGTGATATTCAGTTCGCCATTGGTCATACCCCCAATACCTGAGGAAGCTCCAAAGAAATAATACCAATTGTAACGTTCAATAAAATCTGACTCTTCAAGTGCTTCTGTTAAGCCTTTTATATTGGTATATCCTTGTTCAACGGTAAGATTTGCAGAACCCATATTTGGATTTCCATAATTATACTCTGTCACCCATATTGGCAAATTATATCGGTCATGAAGACCTTTGAAACGTTCGATGAACGTAGCCTTTGAACGACGCACATAATCATGAGCTGGGATAAAGTCCACACGGTACCCACGTGCTACACATTCATCCATAAATTCTTTAATCCAGGAATCTTCATTAAACGAATCATTTGTTGCACTATAATCTATATTCTCAACACCAGGCGCTCCTAGTCTAAGCCCCGAAGCCAATAATTTAGGGTAAGCCTCCAAAGCTTGTGCTACTGTCATGTTCGATTGTGAGGAGTTATCAGGCTCATTAAATGCTAAGAGATGATTAAACGACATATTTTTTCCGATTTCCTCCATCTTCTCGAGCGAGGTCCAATTATCTGATTTACTCCAAGCCATGGGAACAAATTGCGCTGCTGAAGTTTGATTTGTAGGTACCAATCCCCAGTTATAATACCAAGTGGTATTATAATTATCAGCCGAAGACCATTTTACATCTCCTAAACTTCCTTTTTTACCTACTGGATACCAAGGACTCACACGTATAAATGAAATAGAACGTTGCAAATCAGCAGGTAAGTTTATTTCTAAAGCGCTATCCTGTGCAACATATACTTTACTCACACCTAATCCATTGATATCCTGAGCAAAAGTAGCCATGTATCCTTTTTCTAAGGTAAAAGAAACCGCCCAATCTTCGTATGCACCCAAACCGCCATTGTAATAACCACAATACACTTCGTGCTCCTCACCTGTAAAATTATAGCCATTGTACAGTTTGAGAACCGGATTATTAACGCGTGAATTAGCAAAAACATCTTGTGCCGTTTGAAGTTCAGTAATAGAATTATCAATAGTATTTGAAGAACTATTACAATCTGCTAGTATGGCTTTTGCACTATCAATGGCTAACTGAAAAGCATCTACAGCCGACTGTGGATATTGATTGTATTTATCCCCTATAACGGCTGAGGCAATCAAATTTTCGGCAGTAGTTAGATTAGTTCCAAGCAATAACCGATTGGCTGCTCCGCTTACAAGGGAAAAATTATCAAAAAAGAAACGCCCTTCATTGTTGTACATATAATTCAGCTGAATGTCAATTTTTGCGATATCTTGTGTAGTCTCTAAAAAAGGAACATCCGCTGCCATTAACACGCCATTGTAGTAAAAATTAATTTTTTGATTGGCAAAATCAGCATTTAAAGAAATGGAATAAGTGGTATTGGTAACAAAATTAGAAGGAATTAAACTCCCTGTATAGCCGCTAGGTATTCCATCTACCATCGTACTGGCATACTGAAAACTCAAATTATTGTTTAAAGCAAAAGTAATACTGCCCAGATATTTCCCAGTGGACGACATTAAATTCATATTACAATTGACATAATTTCGAGTTGCCGCCACATCGAAAGAATAGGAGAAATTGTCCGTAACCGCATCAAAAGTATGATATACTGCTGGCTTATCTGTTGTGTAATCCAATTTCAATCTTCCTGCATCCACACTCACACGCCCAGAAGTATTGTATTCAGTCCAGCCAGTAGGTAAAGCACCAGCAGTATCAAAAGTTTGATTAATGACAGTTCCACATTGACTAGTTTGAGCAAAGTTGTTGATACTAAAAAGTAGTACGATTAGATAAAGTATTTTTTTCTTCATGTATTTTGGTTTTTAGTTAGTTAGGATTTTTTTAGATGGTAAAAATTTACCTCTAATCAATTTTGGTTCAGGTCAAATTAAAGATTTTTCTCTTGTTTATGCATCTCAAAACATGGATACATTTGTTGCTAATCAGCTCGTTATGGAAGTTCCTAAAAAACAAAAACAGCAATAAACTCTAGGTCTATTGCTGTTGAAAAAAAATTAAGCAACCCTCTATGCAAATTGTTAAAGCTCGATTTAAGTTTGAAAATTTCTTAACGTAGGAGGCAAATGTTACTTACCGTTATTTTTTTAACCAAAAAAATTAATTCCAACCCTTTGTTATTCATTGCAACGGAATACAAATCTCTTTTTGCAACATTTATAGGTAGTTTTTGGAAAGATTGGAAATAGCAAACAGACTATATTTGGTACAAATACCGTTAACTACATTATAACCATGATTAAAAACAATCGTTTTTTCACCCAAAAATTAAATTTAGTGCTAGTAGCATACCTCTCTTTATTGCTATTCAGTTCCAAAAGTTATAGCCAATCTAAAACTTCAACAAGAGCACGTATTAATTTTGATGCCGATTGGAAATTTATCCAAGAAGATGTTTCAGGTGCACAACAAATTAACTATAAAGACGCTTCTTGGCGCATTTTAAACCTCCCACACGATTGGAGTATTGAAGGTGCCTACAACGAGAACAATCCCATGGGAGCGCAATGTGGCTATTTGCCTGCTGGTTTTGGTTGGTATCGAAAAACAATTAACGTCCCAAAGGATTGGAAAGGAAAGCAGGTGGAAATTGCCTTTGATGGTGTTTTTATGAACAGTACCGTTTGGGCAAATGGAAAAGAATTAGGAACAAGACCTTACGGCTGGATTTCATTTGCTTACGATATTAGCGAAATCGTTCAAGAATCAAATACGATCACTTTTGCGGTTCGTGTGGACAATGACAAACAACCCTCGGCACGCTGGTACACGGGGAGCGGAATTTATGCCCATACTTGGATTGATATAAAAAACAACAATCATATAGCCAGAGACGGCCTATTTGTGAGAACGCAGGGAAACAAAGTTTTAGTTGAAACCGACTTTATAAAGGATTCAAAATTCAAAAACGCAACTTTAATAACTTCTATTATAGATAACCAAGGAAGAGTGGTCGCTACAACTAAAAATAGCATACAAAAGGACCAAAAAACGGCTGTCAAATCTGAATTAAACATTCAAAACCCGAATCGTTGGTCTGTAGAAACGCCTTATTTATACACACTAAAAACCGAATTACGACTTAAAAACAAGGTGGTTGATGTGGTTGAAACAAAATTTGGTGTTCGTGATATTGAGTGGAAAGCCGAAACAGGAATGTGGTTAAATGGTAAAAATGTAAAACTACAAGGCGTATGTAACCACCAAGATGCGGGAGCATTAGGTGCTGCTGTTCCGTATAAAATTTTACGTTTTAGAATCCAACAATTGAAAGCTATGGGTGTAAATGCCATCAGAACGGCACACAATCCACAAACACCTGAATTTTATGACATTTGTGATGAAATGGGGATGTTGGTAATGGATGAAGTTTTTGATGGTTGGTCTAAAAAAGCGGCCAATGATTATGGTGCGCATCATTTTGACCAATGGTGGAAACAAGATTTAACCGATTGGATTAAACGAGATCGAAACCACCCTTCAATCGTGATTTATAGTGTGGGTAATGAAACCAATGGAGCTATTGCAAAAGATTTAGTAGCCGCTTGTAACAGCTTAGACCCTACCCGACCAGTGACTTCTGGACATTCGGGCTCAGAATACATGAATGTTTTAGGAGTAAATGGAAGCAGCGAAAAGAAAGGCTATTTAGAAAATCTTGAAGCCAACCAAAAAGGAAAAGTATTCATAGGAACCGAAAATACGCATACTTGGCAAGTAAGAGGTTTTTATAGAACTAAAACTTGGTTTAGAGATGGATTCCCAAACAAAAGCCAAAAACCCTATGCGATTGGCGACTTGACCGATAAAGAAATTTTCACTAATGATTGGATAGAAGATGCTAACAGAAAAAACAGAAAACAAATTTTCAATTCGAGTTATGACAATGCTACGGTTCGTGTTTCTTCACGCTTAAACATTGCCCAATTGAGAGACATTCCCGCTTATGCAGGTTCGTTTCGTTGGACAGGTCACGACTATATTGGCGAAGCGGGTTATGTTCATGGAGGATGGCCGTTTAGGGCTTTTATGGGTGGCGCTATTGATTTGGCTAATTTTGAAAAAGACTTGTTTTATTTGTACCAAAGCCAGTGGACCACAACTCCTATGGTGCATATTTTACCACATTGGACCCATCCTAAAATGGAACTAGGTACTGCAATTCCTGTTTGGGTGTATTCTAATTGTGATGAAGTGGAATTATTTTTCAACAACACTTCTTTAGGCAAACAAAAACCAGGTAAAGAATGGGAATCCATGCAATGCCAATGGATGGTCAAATGGAAACCAGGGACTCTGAAAGCCGTTGGATACAAAGCTGGCAAAAAAGTTTCGGAAGAAATTGTTCAATCGGCTACTGCCCCTGCTAAAATCAAATTATCCATTGACGGACAACCACTTGAAAATAAAACAGACGATATCGTACAAGTGCGTGTCACCACAACCGATGACAAAGGTGTTTTTTATCCTTATGGCGAAAACCGAACCTATTTTACTATTATAGGTGATGGTAAAATAAAAGCCTTAGACAACGGAAGTCCAGTTGATGTAGAACAGCACGTAGGCCCTAACCACCGCAAAGCGTTTTATGGATTGACTCGTGCTTATATTACCTCAACAAATCCGTCAGGAGACATAAATTTAGTAGCAAGTTGCATCTTAGGCGAAAAGAAATCAATTACTTCCAACAAAGTGAGTATTGATACCCAAATTCTCAATTTAAGAGGAAATGCAATCCAACCTAAAATTGAACTTTTTTATACTACAAACGGTGAAATTCCCACTCAAAAGTCCGCTCGCTATACGGAAGCTTTTGCCATTCAACCTGAAACTACGGTAAAAGCACTCTTGGTTGTTGATGGAAAACCAACGCAACTTTTAGAAGAAGCTTTTGGTCCAAACGAAGGCTTTACTTGGAACAAACCGATGGCTGATAACGGTCCCATAGGCGAGCAAGCCGAAGAGGCTACCCTTAAAAACGCCACTGTGCTATCCAAAGGAGAAAATTTCAACGGGAATGGCTTTGTGAGTTTAGATAAAAAAGGAGCTGCAGTGTCTTGGTACCAAGAAAACGATGGTGCCGCAGGAAATGCCGATTTACACATTCGTTACAGTGCCAAAATAGAGCAAGCTACAGGAACTGCTATTCAACTGACGGTAAATGGTAAACTAGCCCAAAAAGAACTGTTTTTACCCAATACAGCGCACAAAGGAAATTCATGGAATACGGTAAAAATCCCTATCAAAATAGAACGTGGTGCAAATACCATTGTAATCGAAACCTTGAACGACAAAGGGCTTTATATCGATGAGATTAGACTGAATTAAAGTTCTCAAAACTAAGGCATTATTAAGGCTTCGATAAATATCGGAGCATTTTTTTAATAGATAAAAAAGCACTCTCCCAAACATTTTGCCGTTTCGTCTTTGCTGTTTTTTGTTTTAAACTGGAACTCAATAATGAGTATGTTTTTATATTTCACCCCCAGAAAACCTTTAGGACTCCCTTTTTCAAGGTCTGTAATTAGGATACAACTTATAGTGCTTTTTATGTTGAGCACTCTTTTATCAAAAAATAAAAAGCCCCTACATGGTTGTTTTCCATATAGGGGCTATTCTTTTATATCAAATTATTCCAAAGCGCATCTACCAAGTTTCAAAAACTAAATCTTGTTCTGGCGGTCTTCTTACAATTAATTCATCCGTCACTTGATATTTTTTTCCACCTAAAGTAAAACTATATTGCAAAGAAAAAGTTCTAGTCGTTTTGTTATAACTACCTGTTCCTACAAGGTTAGTCACTCCCGCACTTGGCGAATCAATAGTAACGGTATTATCCGATTCGTTTACATTAATAGCAAAATTTTGATTGGTAAAAGTTCCGATTCCTGGGGTTCTAACCGAATTTCTGTCAATGGTTTTTATATCCCAAGTAGTATTCTTAATCAAATCACTATTACTGTACACCACCTCATTAACCACAGCGCCATTGGCATCTAGTTCTTTTTGAACTCCTTTATGATAAAAAGTGCCCGTATAAGGACTGATATATTTCACAACCACTATAGTATAATCACGTGGTTCTAAAATTACATTTCCAATTACATCTTTACTTCCTGAAGCAATGGAATCAAGAGAAGTATTGGTGATTTTCAAAGGTAAAGCGTAAGTATTATTGATGGCTCCAGCATCAGCTGTAAACAAATCTCGGTTAAGTGTCACTGTAACATCACCTATAAAACTTCCTGCAGGAATCACCATTTTGCTAGAATTACTCAACGTATAATAATTCTGTGGCAATAATGTAAACGCATTGGCACCGGCAACGGTTGTTAACAAAGTAGGATCTACCACAAAATCTGCAAATTCTTCTTTGTCATTGCTTCTTTTACCACCAAAAGTAACTCCTACTTTAAATTTCATTTCGTCATAGGCTACTACTGTTCTCAAAGGTTTTTGAGTTCCAAAATAGACAATTGTTTTATCAAAGTCTCCAGTAAAATCCTCATAAGGTTCGCAAGAAGTAATAAGAAAACTTATTAGTCCAAGCATGGCTATTATTTTTTTCATAAGTTGATATTTATTGTTTTTTTAGTCATATGTAATTCGCATATCATCATTGGTATTTGCGACCAAATTTTGAGTCATGCCCATTTCATAATCTATTGTATTTGTTTGATACGAATTACCATCCGATATTATTCACTAAATTAGGGCTTTTTGCTAATTCTGCATAAGGTAGTGGCGCATAATAATACTTAATATCATTCAAGTTTCTAGCCTCTACATCTATTTTATTATAAGTCAATGAATTATCAGGATTCTTAGTAATTTTTACCCCTTGTACTACCTCATTTAAAGGCAATACCCATCTTCTCATATCAAAATACCTATGGTTTTCAAAAGCCAGCTCTAAACGACGTTCATTTTGAATTAATTTTCTAAAAGCAGCTTTCCCCATTGCAGCCACTTCATCTACATACGTATTGCTTGTAATTTGGGCATTGGTACGGATACTTTTTATGATTGCAACCGCTGTTTGAGTCACTCCATCACCTAAACCGGTTGGTCCATACGCTTCATTTGCTGCTTCGGCTAAGTTTAAGTACATTTCGGTTCTTCTAAAATAAGGATTGTAATGTCTGTCTGTACTTGGAGCATTAACATCTTTTAAATTTGGCGTTAATGACAACCATTTTCTAACATAGTACCCTGTTCTGGTATTTCCTTGAACTTTAGATCTAGAATCTTTTCCTCCTTCAAAAATTTCCAATTGTCTATTATTAAAATCACTTCCGTTATGAAGTACATTCAAATAGAGTCTTGGATCTCTGTTAGCATAAGGATTGTTCGGGTCATAACCTGAACGTGAATCGGTGATTGGAAAACCATTTTTAGTATAAAAAGCGTCCACTAAGTTTTGTGAAGGTCCTGTTCTAGCTTGACCAAATTCGTTTACTGGATAATTTAAGTTTTCCAAAAGGGAACTTGTGAAAAAACTTCTCCATATAAACTCCGGTGGAGTGGTATTGCTATTAAAATCAGTTGCTTTTAAGCTTGAAAAAGCGCCAATTGTAGTAATAGCTTCTTGTGCATGAATCGCAGCGGTACGCCATTTATTGATATAGGCCGTTGTATTGTTTACCGTAAACTGTCCCATTCCGGTAATCGTTGTGATGGAATTGGGCTGATACGCAGGACTAGCTGCATACAATGAAACTCTTGATCTTAAAGCCATAGCCGTTTTTTTATCGGCTCTACCTAACTGACTTATTCCCAAAATAGGACTTGTACCTGTATATTGAAGCGGAAGGTTTGCGATAGCAACATCCAAATCACTAATGATTTGCGCTACACATTCTTCATACGTATTGCGTTTGATTGATTTTAAATCTCTAGATTCTTCCTCTGTCAAAGTACGTAACACAATTGGATACCCCAAGGCTTGACCATCAACTGTTTTACCACCATAGGCTTGTAACAAATGAAACCCCCACCAAGCACGTAAAAAATGTGCTTCTCCATTCAAGTTTTTCTTTTTAAGCGCATCATTGGCTGGTGAAACTAAATCATATTTCACATTATCACCCAATCCATGTTCCAAAAACAAATGGATGTTTCTAAATTGCGTATAAGCATTATCCCATGAACCTATAGGATTGGTATTGGGCGTTAAACTTCCGGTACCCACTTTATAAATGCTACCTGCAAAATTATTGGTAACCGCATTATCAGTAGCTGCGTCCAAAAATTCATTTCCGTAATCTGAAACAGCGGTATTAGCTAGATTTGCATAAGCATTCATTAAAAAACCTTCTGTGTTTTCAGGTAATGTTAAAGCAAAATCTTCGTTAAATGTATTATCTATTTCAGGCTCTAAAGCACAAGATACAAGTAGCGATACTGATACTACTGTTATTAACTTTATATATTTATTTTTCATCTTTATTTTTTTTAAAATCCTAAGGTTACACCACCAGTTATAGTTCTGAACAAAGGATAATTATTAACACCTGAATTTGGCACTTCTGGGTCTAATCCTTTTACATTAGATAGTACAAATAAATTGGTCCCTCTAACAAAGAATTTTACCGTTTTTACAGTCCACAAATCATTTGAAAATGAATAACTAAATTCTGTATTCTTTAATCTTAAAAATGAAGCATTTTCCATCCAAAAAGTTGATACTTGATTATCATTAGAGGAATCTAATGTGGTCAAGATAGGCTGTGAACCATTAGGATTATTTATAGGATGAAATCTATCTGTTGCTAAAACAGAATACTTCCCTTCTCCACTATTCCTAAAATAAGCATTGTTTTTGATGATATCTACTCCCATTTCAGAAGTCATTAATACTGACAATCCAAAACCTTTGTATTTAGCATCTAAGTTAAATCCTAATGTTGTTCTAGGAAAACTATTCCCTATAACGGTTTTGTCTTGCTCATTGATAACGCCATCGTTATTCAAATCTTTAAACGATACATTTCCTACTCCATACTCCCCTAAAGCTTGAAAAGGAGCATTATCTACTTCTTGTTGCGTCTTAAACAAACCATTAGAAACAAATCCAAAAATAGCATCTGAAGAATTCCCAACAGCGTTTAAGTACGTATCCGGAAATTGCGCTTGATTGGTTGCTTTTACCTTGTTTTTAGTGTATAAGAAATTGGCACCAATATTTAATTTTAAATCACCAATTGTGCCTAACCAATTTACGCTTCCGTCAACACCATTATTTTCAACAGCTCCCACATTTTGTGGTGTATTTAAACCTCCATTAACTGAAGTGTAAAAAGCTGGATTATTGAAAATAATTCGGTCTCTGTTTTCGTTAAAATAGTTTACTTCAAATTGTAATGTGTTTTTGAACAATGACCCTTCGACACCTACATTGAAATCTTTTGCTCTTTCCCAAAGCAAGTTAGGATTACCAAAATTGTTTAAACCTGTTCTTGGTACGGCAGGAGTAATATTTCTTTCCCCAAGATTAAAAGTTCCATTTCTGTAATATCTTGTGTCATACAAATAAAAATCAGTAGCACTGTCATACCCTAGCACCCCATAACTTGATTTTAATTTAAGGAAGTTAACCCATTTACTATCTTTCAAGAAATTTTCTTCACTCAATACCCAAGCTAAACCAAGTGATGAAGCTAAAAAGTGTCTGTTTTCTTTAGCAAACTTATTGCTTCCCATTAAGGCAATCGTAGATTCTAAATAATACTTATTCTTTACACTATAATTCGTTTTTAAGTACGTATTCGAATTGTCTATATTTTGAAATCTACCGGTATCTTGATTTAGATAATAGAAGTAAGACAAATCAAAATCCAATTTATGGTCTTTGTTAATCAAAGTACTGTACTTCAAATTAGATGTCCATCCTAAAGCTCTAGTGATGTTACTCGCTCTTTCGGTTCTATTTCTTTCAATAATTCTTTTGTTTAATTGTGTATAGCTTACAACAGGATCACCATTGACATCAAACCCTTTTTGAACAGCATATCGTATTGGATTACTAATTTGGTCGGCAGTATGCGATTGATAGTTATCAAAGCTAAGATTAGTGGCTATAGACAACCCTTTAACAAGCTGATTTAAATTATAATCCAAACCAAAATTTGTTTGCCCATAAAAGAAAACATTTTCTTGGTATCCACCATACATTAAATCCCCATAAAGACTGGTAGGATTTTCAAAAGAACCTCCTAGAGGCGGAATCACCTCATCACCTAACGAAGCTCCCTCTCCTTGAAAATTAGGATCCGTTATGACTAAAGGAAATTCATTCGGTCTTTCTGAATTAATTTTTCCAAAAACACCGTCTTGACCTAATTTACCCCAATTTCTAGACTCAATAATCCCGTTGATTGAAATGTGTGCTTTCAAATTTTTGGTTGCATCAAAATCAAGATTTCCTCTTACATTGATTCGGTCTTGTTTAGGTGTATCCCCTATTTTTTCCATACCATCCGTTCCAATGTAACCTAAAAAGATTCCGTATTGCGAAGCATCAGTTCCTCCCGAATATTCAAAAAATGCTTTTCTAAAGGGATTCGTGTCATTTAAAAAATAGCTGTTATGGTCAATATTAGGGTACAAAAGATCATTAACTCCTGTACTGTTTCTATAGCCTAAAATATCTTGGGCAGAATACTTTGCAGGAAAACCATCATTGGCCAAGGCCTCATTATACAAGGTTGCATAATCCGCACTGTTTAGGTATTTTGCTTTTCTTGACGTAATGTTGGCACCATATTCTACTGAGCCTTTGATAACCTGAGTATTTTTAATTCCTCGTTTGGTTGTTATCAAAACCACCCCATTAGTAGCACGAGAACCGTACAAAATTTTAGCAGTTGCATCTTTTAATACCTCAACACTCAAAATTTCTTCAGCGTTTAAGAACTCAATAGAACGTTCTACTCCATCTACAATAGTTATTGCACCATTAACATCCTCTCTACTTAACCCACGAACAAACAAATTGGGTACATTATTCCCTAAACCATTGGTTGTCATACGAGCAGACAAACCCGCTAATCTTCCTTGCAGTGCATTTGAAAAAACAATATCGGGTTGCGATTCTAAGGCAGTACCTGAAATTTTACTTATAGCCCCAGTTAAAGCTCTTTGAGTCGTTTTGCCATAAGCCGGCAATTCTATTGTATGTTGTTTTCCTTCAAATAAAGGTGTTGTTTGCATAACCACTTTATCTTTCACGGTTTCAGAACTTAACAAAATAACTTTGTCTTTATACCCATTGGCACTAATATGTACCATGTTTTCAGCATCTGCCTCTAAACTAAAATTACCCTGAGCATCTGTGTGTGTTTGAACCAATCCATCTCCTAATACAATTAAGGCATTGGAAATGGGTTGTTCTTTATCGTTAACCAATTTGGATTGTACTTTTATACTTGGCCTTTTTTGATTTTGGGCATAAGCACTTAATCCAAATTGAATCAAAATAAAAAATACGGAGAGTAATTTTATTTTAGGATTTTTCATTATTTGATTTTCTATAGTACTTTTCATAATTACCATCCTGGATTTTGTTTAAAATTATACAAGTCTTGGGCATCCGATTGCGCAACAGGGTACCAATATTGACGTAAACTAAACACGCGTTGCTCTGTAGTTAAATCAATATAGCTGTACGTAAAATTCAAAGTGCTTTTGTTAGCTACACTTGCATGATTACTTGGCGGAGTAGCTCTGATTCCTCTAATTGGTTTACTAAACACTTCTTCGGCAATCATCCAACGTCTAAGATCTACCCATCTGTGATTTTCCCACATTAACTCTACTGCACGCTCGTTACGGATTCTATTTCTAAAAGCTTCTTTAGTAGTAGTAAATTCAGGCAATACATTAGGCATTCCAACTCTATTTCTGATAATATTGATCGCATCAACAGCAGTTAATCCATAGCCTTTAGGGTCAGCAGTAGGACCGTAAGCTTCATTCATAGCTTCAGCGTAATCAAGATAAATTTGAGCTACTCTGATATAAATCGTATTGATTTGATATTTTTCCCATCCGCCTGTAAATGTATTTGCTTCTGGCCACAAATATTTCTTAATCATGTACCCAGACAACAGCCTGTCTTTAGTAAAAGTACTACTCGTTTGAATGTTATAATCTCTTCCTCCTACATACAATTCTTGGTACAATTTAACCCCTGTTGCATTTACTCCCCACTCTTCACCTGGCAAAATAACGTTGTTATACAATCTAGGATCTCTATTAGCAAATGGAGCTTGTGGATTGTATCCTGAACGCGAATCAGTAATAGGATAAGCTTGCCCACCATTGATTACTTCATACATATCGACTATGTTTTGAGTAGGATTAGAATAGGCCGAAGCATCATTTCCTGTTCCTCCTGATAAAAATTGTGGAATATAATTACATCTTAAACCTCTTGATTGAGAAGATCTTTTACCAGCATTCAATCGGAACCAAATGGATTCTGGAGAAGCGTTTTCACCTTCTGTGTAAAATATATTTTTGTATTCCGAAGCATTCATCAAGCGGAAACCAGCTCCACCTGAACCACTTTTGATATATTGGATCACATCATTAGCGTATTCAGCTGCTTTTTCTGACCATGATTGACTGTAGTTTAAATATTGAATACTATTTAAATCGTTTTGCATTAATGGACTAGCTGCATACAAAGTAGCCATTGATTTTAATGCCATAGCCGCTCCTTTTGTAGGTCTTCCAAATTGGTTATCATTCCATTTATGTGGCAACATTGTAATTGCTTTTTCTAAATCAGTCAACAACCATTCAGTACTTTCAGCATAAGTAAGTCTTTCTAAATCCAAATTATCATCCGCAGCTAATGCTTTATCCAAAATGGGCATCCCACCCCAGCGTTGAATTACTTGAAAATAATACCAGGCTCTGTAAAAATATGCTTGTGCTAATAATTCCTCTTTTTGAGCATCAGTCATATTTACAGCTGCTCCGCCAGTTAATCTCTCAATCACTTTATTAGTCACACGAATACAATACAAAGAATTGGTAATTACTGGTCCTTGATCAAATCCTGCATTTCCTAACCAACCTAGTTCTGGAACAGCTGCTCTATTAAGCCAAGCCCCAGTATTAAGTACTTTAGCAATATTACCATTGTAGGGACTTCCTGCTTCATCTGACAAACAGTTTATAGAAGTTCTATCAATATTTTGTGGACGCCAATGGTGGATATCCAATAAAAATTCATAACAGTTGTCCAAATACCCTCTTGTCGATTCATAACTTGAAAAAACATCTTCTTCTGTAAGTCCAAAATCAGGATTTACATCTAAATAATCTTCACAAGATGACACGCTTATCACAAGCAGTACCATTATTATTTTATAAAATTTTGCTTTCATCTTTTCTATTTATTAAAATGCAACCCTTAAACCAAAACTATATCTTTTCACTACAGGGTAACTATTCCCCCCTGCTACCTCAGGATCTAATTGATCATCGAGTTTAGACCACGTAAATAGATTAATTCCGTTAGTATATAGTTGCAATGAATTTAATCCTATTTTTTTGACCAATGCTTTTTTAAATTGATAACTCAACTCAACACTTTTTAATCGTACATACGATCCGTCCACATAAGTCAAAGTACTAGCTGTTTTATTATGAGCATTGGATAAATGCAGGGCTGGTTTTGTAGCGGTAGCAGCTGTTTCAGGAGTCCAACGATCTCCCACATTTTCACGTGCCTGAATGTACCCATTGTAGTCAAAATAATAGCCGTTAGGAATCGTATATCCTACATCGCTAACCCCATAAAAACGTGCAGAAAAAGCAAATCCTTTATATTCAGCTCCTAAACCAAGCGTATAACTTCTTAATGGAAATCCATCGGTATTTTCCATTGGAACACTATCTTCACTATTTACAACACCATCTCCATTAAAATCTACAAATACCACATCACCAGGTACTAAATTCCCTTGACTTACTCCTAAACTAGGTGTAGGTCCGTTGTAGATATCATCTAAACTTTGATAAAAACCATTTTCTAAAATACGGCTAGTGTAACCGATTGTTTTTCCTTGTTGTTTAAGGTATTCTGCTCTTAGCCTTGGATCGTTTCTAAATACGATTCGGTTTTCAGTAAATGCAGTATTCAAGTTAATATTATAATTAAAATCATCTCCAATTTTATCTTTCCAGCTTAACTCCAACTCATAACCGTGTTTTTTAGTTTCACCAATATTCCCTGTTGCAAAATCAGGAACTCCTACAAACGAAGGCAATCTTACATCCATCAAAATTCCCGTACGATTCTCTTTGTAAAGGTCTAAACTGAAACTAATCTTTTTGAATAAATCAGCCTTAAAACTTAAATTATGAACCTTACTAACTTCCCAAGTAGAGTTTTCGTTCGCCAAAGCGCCTTCTACATATCTTGGTCCGTAAGGCGTCAAATTGGTAAGACCATAGTTCACATTACTTCCTGTTCCATACGTTTGAAAGTATTGAAAACGAGCCCCTGGATCATCTCCAGAGAAACCATAGGAAAAATTAATCTTAAATAAATCCAACCATTTCTCCGCAAATTTTTTAACCAAAGGTTCCTCTGAAACAACCCAACCTAAACCTACAGAAGGAAAAAAACCAAATCTTTTGCCTGGAGCAAATTTTTCTGAACCAGAATATGAACCGTTGGCCTCTAATAAATACCGTTCCTTGAAATAATAGTTAACCCTTCCAATCCATTCTTCTCTTTTCTCTAAATAACCTGTTCTAAACGTATTGGATTGTCTCCACATAATTGCATTCGTACTCACTTTGTGGTTACCAAAAGTACGTTTGTAATCAAATTGGAATTTGTAATTTAAATTTCTACTGTAAGCCCCATTTCCACCAAACAATACGGGATTAGTAGAAGTCATTGGACCTTCCTGCGCTTGATCATTTGGAAATCTAATTTCAGTTAAGACAGGATAAGTAGTACTCCCATCTGGCCCTATAATTGGAGAAGAATAATCATACGTACGGAAATATCTAATTTTATCAAAGTTAACAGAAGCACCTACGCCACTACGCAAAATTCTTTTTTCGTAATTTGATTCTGAAGAGTAATTGATACTTCCTGAAAAACTAAGTCCTTTAGTAATAAAATCCAGTCCTTGTTTTAATTCAGCATCATAAAAACCTTGAAAGTATTGGTAAGTTCTTTTACCTCCTTCATTCATTTGCATGATGATGTTGGTATCACCTATCGAGCTATCAGCATAATAACCTTGTTCGTCTCTGATAGGAAATAAATTTTGAGGAGCATTAAAAATCAAACCAAAGAATTGCGATTGACCAAAACCATCTTCACCATTTCCATCAATACGATACCCCGGCTGTTGTCTCTCTCTGTAATTTCCAGAAAAATTCACACTAAATTTAGTTGTAGAAGTGATATCAAAATCAAAATTTGAACGGAAATTATATTTTTGAAGACCAAAAGCAGGGTCATAAACATCATTAGCAATGGTCTTGAAGATATCTCCATCGCTTTTATACCCTAACGATACAAAATATTTAACCAGTTTAGAACCGCCATTTACATTTAAGTTATAGGTTTGCTCTGTTCCTGTTCCCATCAATTCATCTGTCCAATTCACTTCTGGGAAATAAACATTGTAAGGTCCTCTTTTATCATAATTTTGTTCCCATGCCGTGATAGTCGATTCAGGGATTAACTGCGCCCAGTTCCTATCATTAGCTGCTGCCTCGTTGTATAATTTTTGTGCTGTAATATAATCGGCAAACTTAGGCTTGGCAGTTGGCTCTTTAAAACCAAAATTAGCTGTGAAATTAAATTTAGTTTCCCCTATTTTACCTCTCTTAGTCGTGATTAATATTACTCCATTAGCTCCCCTTACACCATAAACAGCAGTAGCTGATGCATCCTTCAGGACAGAGATGGTTTCAATTTCATTAGGGTCTATATTGTTAATATCTCTTTGAATACCATCAACTAATGTTAATGGTCCACCATTCCCTTGCCAAGATGATTTCCCTCTAATAAAAATATTAGCTGCATCAGAACCTGGTTTTCCGTTCGTATTGATAATCGTCACACCCGGAATAAGTCCTTGAATAGATTCAGAAATCGTACTTACTGAGTTCATTTGTTGCAGTGCTTCTCCTTTTATGGTTGCTACAGCCCCAACAAGCGTTTTCTTGGTTTGTTTAGCAAAACCTACAACAACAACCTCATTCAAATTGGCAGCATCTACTTCCATTTTAATTTTTAACTGCCCCTTAGCTTTATTTACCTTCGTAATTACAACGGTCTTAAAGCCTACATAACTAATTTCAATATTGGAATTCAAATCCACTCTAAGTGAAAATTTCCCATCAAAATCAGTATTGGTTCCTTTTGAAGTACCTTGCTGTACAACTGTAGCTCCAATTAATGGTAAGCCTTGATCATCTGTAACAGTTCCTTCAACAATAATGTCATTTTGTTCTACACTTTCCGTAGCTATAGTATTTTCTGCAGACAAAAAGTTTGGTGCTACCATTAAACACAAACACAATAATGTCTTAGACAACAGATAGCCTTTTGTCTTCACTTTAAAAAGCTTTACTGATACGTTCATATTTATATTTTTAAAAATTCTAAACATTGATTTGAATTAAGTTGCATAATTTTTTTCATAGTTAAGTCGTTTTAGAAGGTTAGTTTTTAATTCATTTTTATTAATGATTTAAGGCAAATTTAACATACTAAATTCGTTTACAATTCTCATTTAGGGGGTAGTAATGTTTCAAATGAGTCTAAAAACCCCCAATAAATACAAGCATTACAACATTTTGAACCATTTTTGAGACAATCATTTTACAGGAAAAATTAGAAGGGATTTTAAAGCCCAATTGGTATTAAAAAAATAAAAAAATTAACATTTTAAGAACCTTGTATCCGTTTCTAATGATGCATGTTTTTTCAGAAATAAAAAAGCCTCAATTATAAAATTGAAGCTTTATAAAATTAAAGTAGTTTTTTTCAATGGTATTGAAATTTCCTTATTTACATTTACTGCTCTTTTCCTTTTTTATTTTTTAACGGCTTATAAGTGGCATCGTAAGCAGGATTACGATTTGTGGGTATGGGAGCCTGAATTGTTTTTCTCCAATTGTCCAATTTTGCCAAAAGTTCCTTGGCTTTTTGAGGATTTGCTTTTACCAAATTGTGACGCTCGCCTAAATCTGTTTCTAGATTATACAATTCCAGCGCATTGTCTTCAAAATACTGATGCAATTTCCAATTTCCCTCAATAATAACTGAGCCTGGTCTTGTTCTAAACAAAGGATCTCGAGCGTCGTCTTTCTCACTATCATAAGCCTCTAAGTAAATGGGAAAGTGAAAAAACAAAGGCCGCTCTTTTATTTTTTCTCCTTTTAAAACAGCTAAAATCGAAGTTCCGTCTAGTTTTTTGTTTGGTAATTTCAGCTTGAGCATATCCATAAAAGTAGGATAAAAATCCAAATTCGTAATGGGTGTTTCGGACACGGTATTGGGTGCAACAATTCCTTTCCAACGTATGATATAAGGTACACGGATTCCACCTTCGTAATACGAACCTTTTCCAGCTCGTAAAGGATGTTGAGACGAAATTTTTCTTATCCCTCCATTGTCTGAGGTAAAAACGATTAGTGTGTTATCCAGATGCAAACTTTCTAAGGCATTCATCAAAAGTCCGATGTTTTTATCCACGGTTTCAATCATACCCGCATAAACGGCATTGTTTTGAAGTTTATCACCCCCTTTTTTAGAATATTTTTTCTCCAATTCAGCTGTGGTTTCTAAACGGGTATGTACGGCATAAAAAGGTAAATAAACAAAAAAGGGTTTGTCTTTATTTTCCGAAATAAATCGGATGGTTTCCTGAGTCAATCTATCGGTCAAATTTTCACCATCAGGACCATTTTCTAAAGAAGGTAAATTATAAGGCGAAAAATAACCTCCATTTCCTGGAGCTCCTTGATGACCTCCTCCATAATTCACATCAAAGCCTTGTGTTTTGGGATTTTTGCCTAAATGCCATTTTCCAAAAGTCCCCGTTACATAGCCTTGTTGTTTGAACATTTCAGCCATCGTAAGTACCGAATCGGCTAAAATCTCGTTGTTTTCAATGGGAATTAATTTTCGTGTTTTAGCATTGCCACGTTCTGAATTACCCACGGTGTAGATACCATGTCTGGGCGTATTTTGCCCACTCATCAAACAGGCTCTACTAGGAGCACAATTAGCGGCAGCAGCATAGCCTTGGGTAAACCGCATACCCGACTTGGCTAATTGATCAATATGAGGCGTTTCGTAAAACCTACTCCCATAGGTTACAGTATCCATCCATCCTAAATCATCTACATTAATATAAATAACATTAGGCTTATTTGCCTGACTGTAGGAAGTCGAAATGGAGAGTAGTAAAATCAATACTATATGATGGATTTTCTGCATCAATTGCCTTTTTAGTCTTTGTACATTTCTAAGATAAATCAAGTTTTTTGTTATCAGCTCCTTTACTTATTTTTTTGACAAATAAGATTTTGAAACCAAAAAAGCATCGCATTTTTTCATGATATCTTCATACACCGCAACATCTGCTTTTTTGCTAAAAAAGGGACTATTAAAAAAACCATGCCCTTTTCCTTCATACGATTCTAAGCTACATTCATTTCCTGCTTCTTTCATCAAACTCGCAAAACGCTCTGCATTTTCAAAAGGAACGGTGGTATCCGCTGTTCCATGAAATACCATTGTGGGAACTATTCCTTTCTTAATATGATGTACAGGAGAAATAGCGGTTTTATTCGTTTCACCCACGCTTTTCATTCCGTATCCTTTTTCAGTAGTATCCAATACGGGATTGAACAGTATCATCGCATTAGGTACTGAACTAATCGAAAGATTTTCTCCTTCCTCCTCATAGCCCTCAATAATTCCGGTACAAACTGCCAAATGTCCACCTGCTGAACCACCAGAAGCTACTAATTTGTTTGGATTAATCCCTAATTCACGCGCATGTTCACGCACCCATCGCACCGCTGATTTGGCATCCTTTACAGCTTCAAAAGGCGTGGTTTGATTGCGTTGTTTAACACGGTAGTCTGCTGAAATCGCTACCATTCCTCTATCAGCAAAATAGCGCGCTTGCTGATAAAACTGATTGGGATTCCCGCTGTTCCATCCGCCTCCAAAAAAGAAAATAATCACGGGTGTTTTATCCTTTGCGCTGTGTTTTTTGGGATTAAAAATATGCAAGGCCAAATCTACTCCATTGACACTTTTGTAGTTCTGGATTTTATCTGGAGAAAAGGTTTCTTTTGCACCTTCATTTTGCGCCTGAAGAGACAATGTAGAACTTAAAAAAAAGGTAAAAATCAAGGTTACTATACTCCAATTATATGTAAAAGAAGATTTTGTAACTCGGTTGAATTTTCTCTGTTTCTGAGTAATGGTATTTTGATTCATATTAATGTGCTGTTTTTTTGATGTTTTTCAAATCTACTCCTTTAAAATATTTCTCCAAAATATAAGCTGGCTGCTTGTCATCAGGAATTTGCTTCAACTTTTTATAATCGTATTCTAAAGGTAAAATCTTTTTAGGATTCATATTGACCTCATCATGAGTAGCTACACGCCATTGGTCTAATAAACGCATCATCTCCTCTACCTTAGTTTTATAAATTGCATCTGTAGCCAAATTATGAATCTCCAAAGGATCGTTCTTCAAATCAAACAATTGGGTATAATTGCGTTCGGGATAGGTGATGATTTTCCAATCGGCAGTGCGTACTGCTCTCACTGTCGTTCTGTAAGCGGTATATAACGATTCTCGTGTTTTGGTCGCTTTGCCTTTGATAATAGGAGCTAAATTTTCACCATCCACTGCTGTTGGTGCAGGAATGTTAGCCAAATTACTCAAGGTAGGAAACAAATCGAATAGATAAACCATAGCGTCTTTCTTTTCGTTCTTCGGAATGCCTGGCCCACTGATAAGCATCGGTACTTTCATACTGTGTTCGTACAAGTCTTGTTTGCCTAATAAACCATGACTTCCAATAGCTAAACCGTTGTCAGCTGCATACACGATTATGGTGTTTTCATACAAACCTTGTTTTTTTAAGGTTTCGATTATGTCTCCAATTCGGTTATCCAAATGACTAATTAAAGCATAATAATCTGCCAAAGAGGCCTGAATCATTTCTGGTGTACGTGGCCATGCCCCTAGCGTTTCATCACGAACATTCATATTGTCAAACTGAAAAGGGTGTAATGCTTTGAAATTTCCAGGCAACGGAATGGTTTCATCAGGATACATGCCAATGTAATCTTGTCTTGGAGAACGTGGGTCATGCGGCGCTGTAAAAGCCACATAACAAAAGAACGGATTCACTTTTTTGCTTTTGGCGTAATCTGTTAAATAGTGAATTGCTGCATCCGCAAATAGATCGGTTGAATATCCATTCTTAGTAGGTTCGCTTAATTTGCCATCTTTCCCTAAACTTCGCATTGGGGTAGCATAATGGTCGGCCATACCGCCAGTGAATACATTCTCTCCCTTTTGAAAACTTTTTTCAAAGCTTTCCATTTCGTTATGCCATTTGCCCGTACCAAAAGTTTCATACCCATTTTCAGCAAAATGCATCGGCATGGTTCGTACTCCTTTCAGTTTATCATACACATGAAAAAGGCTTTTACCACTCATTAACATCGCACGACTGGCAGCACAAATAGCACCGTGATTCCCTCCCATGACATAGGCATTTTCAAATTGCACCCCGTTTTTAGCGATTTGATCAATATTAGGCGTTTTGATATAAGAGTTTCCTGCGCACCCCAAGGCATCAGCTCTCTGGTCATCGGCAAAAAGAAACAAAATGTTGTATTTTTTATCTTTTGACTTTTTAGAGGATTGAGCAGAAACATTACTTACCAATAAACCACTAATCATAATGACATTAAGAGACAACAACAAATACTTTTTCATATGTGTAAATTTTATTTTTTAATTGGTCACATATGTTATCGCCCTTTTACTCATTGGTGTTTGCTTCACTGAGTTAATATTTTTTATATGTGTTCAGCGAATTTCATTTGTTTGCGCAAACTTCTAGTTAATGGCGATTTCATAGATAGAAAATCAAATTGTTTTTATTTTTACATGCTAAAATTAAGCTTTTAAAAGGTTTTTCCAACCTCTAGACTTAATTTCTTTTCCTACTTCACGAAGCACTTTAACATCCTCAGGATGCATTTCTCCCGAAGGAAGTGGCCCTGTATTTAATAATAAATTAGCCGGATATTCATTGGCTTTCTTCAACATCGCAATAACCTCTTCTTTGGTTTTATGATTTCCGTCTTCTGTTTTGGTATATCCCCAACCTTTGCGTTGTAAATGATCACAAATTTCTAGTGGCACTTTTATATTTTCTTTGGAACTAAACTTTCTTTCGGGCGCTAAGAAATCTTCCGTTCCTAACAGTCCTTGTTTGTAGGACACCAATACTTGTGGTTGTTTGGCATGAATCATATCATACAATTCTTGGCATTTGAATAACGAACGGTCTCCGGTCATAGGCACTCCAATTCCGTCCAACCAAATTCCAGCAATTGGTGCGTAATTGGTCAATAATTCATTGACTTGATTGGACATAAATTCCAAATAAATATTCAAATCGTGTTCAGCACCATATTTATAATAGGGTTCAGGCGTATCAAATTTTGGTCTGGCCGAACTGCCCCATTTATCATTGTTCGGTGCGTGCGGATGACGCCAATCGCGACCGTGCGAATAATACAAAAAGAAAGCCAATCCTTTCTTATTGCATTGCTCCGAAAGTTCCGCAACTAAATCTCTCTTAGCTGGAGAATTGACACTATTGAAATCGGTATATTTTGTATCCCATAAGCAAAAACTATCATGGTGACGCGTGGTTAGGTTGATGTATTTCATCCCTGCTTGTAGCGCTAAATCGGTGATAAAATCAGCGTCAAATTTCTCTGCTGTAAATTGATCTTTTAATTTAGCGTAATCGGCCACATGAATTTTTTCATTATTTTGAACCCATTCATGTCTTCCTAATATAGAATACAATCCGTAGTGAATAAACATCCCATACTTGGCATCCTTAAACCATTGGGTAGCCGCTTCACGAGGATTCTTGGCATATAATTCTTTGTAATCGGTCAAATAAGAAGGTATTTGGTTTTCATTTCCTGAAAGTCCAAATGGCAAAGCTGATTTGCAGCCAGTGAATAACATCGTTCCTGCTCCGGCAAGTAATGATAATTCAATAAAATCTCTTCTTTTCATATGTGTAAATTATATTTTTTAAGCGGTCACATATGTTATCGCCCTTTTACTCATTGGTGTTTGCTTCCGCAAACTTCTAGTTAATGGCGATTTCATAATATAGTGCGCTTGGTTGTTAATCTTAAATATTGTATGTTTTTCCAATTAAAATAAACCAAAAAAGGAAGTAGTTGCGTACTCCCTTTTGGTAGGTTTATATGATTTTAAAAAATTTCATATCCTTATTTCAATGGACTGATGGTATAGGAATACTGTAAATTTGCTGGTTGAATTCGGAATTCAGGATGCGCTAAGGCTTTTTCACTCCAACTGTTATCGCCACCAATTCCTGTTTGACCATAGTCGATATTGATGTTTACCAAATCTCTCTTCTTGATATCCGTAGTATGGCGTTGTTGTTTGGCTTTACCCGCATCAAAATCGCTGTTGTATTGATGGTGAGCGCTAAATCCTAACAATTGATTTCCTTTAATTTGAATTCCTTTTCCTGCATTGTTTTTAAATGTTACCCAACGAACATCCGTTTTATACCCATTTTCTTGTGGACGAATGTATGGGAAATACAAATCGGCTACCTTGGCTTGGTAATCGCCTACTAATGCAGCTGTATTTCTATCATTGTAATTTTCAAAGGGACCTCTACCAAACCATGCTACATTTTGATACTCATTTTTGACAATAAAGTTATTTCCAAATCGAGGCAAATGAGGTAAGTTTTTGTCAATATTACGTAAGGTATTGGTAACTGTAATCGCTCCTGAAGGCGTCACTTCATATTCTACCACCACTTGTCCTTTAACATCTGACAATTCAAAAACCGTTTGAATGCGAACATTTCCTTTGCTATTCTTCGCTTTTGAAATAGCAATTTCTTTGTCATTAGCAAGAAATTTAACCGACACCAAAGTTTGGTGGTCAGTTGCTTTTTTCCATACGTCTAATTTCTCTGGAGATTTAGCTCCAAAATCATTATCGGTAGCTGCACGCCAAAAATTAGGTTTCACACCTTCAACCAAAATATTTCCGTTACCGTAATCCAAACTGGTAATTTTTCCGGTTTTAACATCTAATTTCAAATCAAAATTGGCATTCGAAAGTGTCGTTGTGTTATTCTCTGAAGCGATAGCAATTTTCTCTTTCGAATCAGATGCATTCACCGCAAAATTTTCTTTGGTCAATTGAAATTGCTCAAAAGCCACCACATGATTCAGTGGCAATAAATCCGTTGCTTTTTGATTTAAAGCATAAATATTCAGATGGTATTCAGCAGTTGCATTTTCGAATTTAGGCAAATCAAATTTCACAATGCTACTTTGATACGGTTCAATTTCCATTTTTGGCAAACTGCCTTTTGCAATTTCTTTTCCGTTTTCTAATAACACCCAAGTAAATTTAAAATCCTCTAAGTTGGTAAAATCATACTTATTTTTGATTTCGATTTCACCCTTTTTTAAATCAATCGCTTTGAATTTAATGTATTGGTACACTTTTTTCACTTCATATAAAGCGGGGTGTGCCGTTCTATCAGGATTTACAATTCCGTTCAAGCAGAAGTTTACATCGTTTTGCAAATGTTTTCCACCTAAATCACCTCCATAAGCCCAGAATTTCTCTCCTTTAGCATCTTGAGTCAACATCCCTTGGTCCACCCAGTCCCAAATAAAACCACCTTGCATGATATCGTACTTTTCAATCACATCCCAGTATTTTTGCAAATTCCCCACACTATTTCCCATGGCGTGTGCGTACTCACACTGAATCAAAGGTCGGGTAGGATTTTTTTCAGCATATTCAATCATTCTTTCAATTGGCCAATACATCGGAGCTTGGATATTCGTGTTGGCATAATTAGTAGCACCTTCATATTGTGTAGGCCTTGTACTATCTTGCTTTTTTAACCATTTATAAGTGGCAAAAAAGTTTTCGCCATTCCCTGCTTCGTTTCCTAATGACCAAGTTACGATGCAAGGGAAATTTTTATCTCTTTCAAACATTCTAACAGTTCTGTCCATGTGCATGCCTTTCCATTGTGGTAAATAAGCCGGGTGAACCGCTTGGTCTTTTTTATTTTTATCCAAACCTTGGTTGGTTGTTCCCATACCATGGGTTTCGATGTTGGCTTCGTCAACTACATAAAAACCATATTTATCACACAATCTATAAAAATGAGGGTCTTTTGGGTAATGACTGCAACGAATCGCATTTAAGTTATTTTGCTTCATTACCTCCAAATCTTTTAGGGTCAACGCTTCTGAAACTGCATGTCCTTCGGTATCGCTATGGTCGTGAAGGTTGGCTCCTTTTAGGTAAACCGCTCTTCCGTTGACCAAAAATTGATTGTTTTTAATTTCAATTTTTCTAAAACCAACTTTTATAGAAGTTGCTTCCGTTGTTTTGCTGTTTTCATCTTTCAAATCAATCACTAGAGAATACAAATTAGGATGCTCTGCATTCCAAGTTTTCACATTGGGGATTTCCTTAGAAAAATCAACGACATTTCTTCCTGCTTTTAGATCTATTTTTTTAGTTTCAGCATACACTTCTTTGTTTCCGTCCAATAATTTAATTTCAAGTGTTCTTTTAGCTGGTTTTTTAGTGTTGTTATCCACTTTGAAAGCCACTTTAAAAAGACCGTCTGTATAATTATTTTCTAAATCCGCAGTCACTCTAAAATCTCTTACCGTTACTTTGTTTACCGCATAAACATAGACATCACGCTCGATTCCGCTTAATCTCCAAAAATCCTGATCTTCCATATAGCTGGCATCAGACCAACGCAATACTTGAACCGAAACCGCATTTTTTCCTTTACGAACAAATTTGGTGATATTAAATTCCGCTGGCGTTTTGCTACCTTCATTGTAGCCTACTTTTTGACCGTTGACCCAAACATACATAGCACCACTTACCCCTGCAAAATGAAGGTAAATATCCTTTCTATCCCAGTTTTGAGGAATATCAAAATCTCTTTTGTAGCTTCCTACATTATTGATATCATGAGGTATAAAAGGCGGATTGGCTGGAAACATATAAATTCTATTGGTATAAACAGGAATTCCAAAACCTTTCATTTCCCAGTTCGACGGCACTTGAATGGTACTCCATCCTTTTAGACTAAAATCTTCTTTATAAAAGTCTGTTGGACGTTGTGAAACATTTTCAGCATAATAAAAATTCCAAGTTCCATTTAAGGATTGGTACATCGAGGAATTGTTCCAACTTTCATTTTTCAGCGCTTCCTGGGTTGAAGGATAACGATAAAAAGAAGCGGTTGGTTCTTCTCTATTCATTTGAAAAATCTCTGGATTCTCCCATTCAGGATTTTCCCATTTGGGCGCATTATAAACAGTTTTTTCCTGTGCTGTCCCACTATACAAACCGAAACTCGAAACGATTAGTAAATAAAAATATTTAGTCATTAGATATAAAATTATTGTTTTTTTTAATGAATTTAGACCCACTTTAATACGATAAGCAAATGATTTTCTAACGAAGAACCATTTACTATCCTGACAAATTTAGAACAAAACACACAGCTACAAATATCAATTAAGGGAGAAAAATGTTGCATATCAAGTTTAAAACACCTTACTAATCAAATTAATACCATTATTAAATAAAAACAAACCCTTACTTTATTCCCAAAAATTTTCAACTATGAAGTGTTGAGCCTTTTTTTATAAACAAACTTTTTATAATCCTATTATTATTCCTTTCAACTAGTTTTAGCTTTCTATTTTAATTTAATGTCAACCGTAAACTTGATGAATAAGTCATTACTTTTTAAAAAGGGAACCATTTAATTTCAATTAGAATAAAAAATTCTTTAAACCAAATCAATGTTTTTCTTCTAAAAAAAACGGCTGTAGATCATAATAATCTACAGCCGCATATAAAAACCAAACTAACGAACTTCTTTAATGGATCAATTCCATCTCATTTTTAGGATTTATTAATACCCTGGGTTTTGCAACAACTTTTTATTTATGTCTGTTTGAGATGTTGGTATTGGGAATAAATAATCATTACGACTAAAATTACGTACAGAAGCAGGCTCAAGTAATATGGCTCTTCTAGGACCTACACCAGTATTAGTTGTTTTTTCACCATAAGGAAATGCTGAAGGCTTATACAAAGCTGAATTCCCTTGATAATTAGTTCCTTCAATTACAGCTCCAAATATGTCTTGACCTAATTCTTGTTCTGCAATCCCCCAACGTTTTACATCATTGAACCTAGAACTCTCAGCGTAAAGCTCGATTGTACGCTCTCTTCTGATTTCTGTTCCAATATTCATATTATTCGTTGTTAAAAACGCATTTGTCAAAGGAGGCAAACCTGCTCTTGCTTTAACTTTATTAATTGACTCATTCATTTGAGCATCTGTTAAACTACCATTCAATTCATACAAAGCTTCGGCATACATTAAATATACTTCAGCCAAACGTAAGTAAGGTAAATCAGGAGATTCTGTTTGTGAAGGTCTATACACAGGCCATTTCCAGCTAATGAATTTTGAATTGTAATATCCAAAACTGTTTGGAGCATTTAAAACAACAGAACCATCTACAGGAATTTCATGAGTCGTATTAGGAGTAAAATAAGCTCTCAATCGATAATCTCTGTTTTGATACTCATCAGAAGTTTTTGTGTATCCTTTAAACAATGGTGATTTATCAATAGGCAAACCATCTCTACATAAAAACATATCCATCATTTTTCTATTAGGAATTAATCGCCCTTGAGAAGTATGACTGATTAAAGCACGAGATTGTCTTAAAAGATTATCATATTTACCATAAAAAATATACTCTTTATTTGATGATTTATCCAATCCTGCAGGATTTGAACCAGCATCTTCTAACATAAACAAATAATAAGAACTCATATTATCGAGCACGTTATTATAATTCCATAATTGATACCCCCCTTGATCCATAACAGTTTTAGTCAAGGTTACCACTTCTTGTAAATAAGAATTAATTTTTGAAGGGTCATAACCTTTACTTCCCGCTCCACTAACAATTCCATCACCATCTGTAGTCGTACCTACATATTTCATCCAAGTAGCTTCATGCAACAACACCTCGGCTTTGTAAGCCATAGCGGCCCATTTACTAATTTTCCCTTTATCTGCTGCAGGAATTTGCTGTTCTGTAGGCAACCCTGCAATAGCTGCATCTAAATCCGCTAACACCTGAGCAACCACTTCATACCTGCTATTTCTCGGAGCATATAATTCTGGGGAGTTAACATCTAATGGAGTTGTAATCAATGGCACTCCTCCAAAACGCTGCACTAGGTAAAAATATTGATAAGCTCTATGAAATCTTGTTGCAGCTACATATTGAGCGATATCATTAGGATTCCCTTTATATGCTTCAGCTCTTTTTAACAACAAGTTCATATCTCTAATAGCAGTATAAGCATTAGAGTAAAAGGCATCGGTAACAGGGGCAATAGTTTCACCTCTACCGTAATCTTGCATCCCTCCTGCTTCTTTAAAACCAATTAGGTCAGAACCATGATCTAAGGTTTCTCCTAAAGCTGTCCAAGGCACTAAGTTGGTATAAAACTTGTTTGAGCCAGTCAAAAAGTGCTCCGCCTCTGTATAATAAACCGCATCGGTTAAGGATGCTGGTGGCGCTAAGTCTATAAATTCATCTGCACATGATGCAAAAAGAACCAGAAGAGATGGTAATATTATTTTATTTATCTTTTTCATTTGTATAACATTTAAAAATTAAAAAAAACTAGGAATTATAACGAAACTTTTACACCCAACGCCCATGTGCGCATAAATGGATAAGCACTATCATTTGAACTAGCTTTCGATTCTGGATCAAATCCATCTTTAACACTGGTAAATTCAAATAAGTCATTTCCAGAGAAATAAATACGTAGTGAATTAAGATCTGTATTACCAATTTTTATAGTAGGAAAAGTATATCCTATAATAAGTGATTTCATTCGTAGATATCTATTGTTTTGTAATAAGAAATCTTTATTCGTATAATTCCATCCAGATATAGCTCCTAAAGTACTCAGTCTAGGAAATTCAGCATTTGGATTATCTTCAGTCCATGTTCTACCTAACCATGTACTCGATTGGTTTTGCCATGCCGCTTGAAAAGGACTTGCAAAGTATCCCGTTCTTAAAATTTTATGATCTAAAGCTCCTTGAAAAAAAGCTGTAAGGTCAAATCTTTTGTACTTAATATCAAAATTAAAACCATATACATAATGAGGAGTAGCATCCCCTTGATACGTCAAATCATTTGTATCAATAGTACCATCACCATTTGAATCTACTACACGAGTATCTCCTGGACGTAAGGCATTAGTTGAAGTTTTTGCTGGCAAAATACCACCCGCTTTCAAGCTGTTATAATAATCATTAACCTCTGTTTGATTAGCAAAATACCCATTGGTTTCATACATATAAAAAGAGTTAATTGGTTTGCCTAAAATGTTTCTAGAAGCATCTGCTGCATTCAAACCAGCAACAATAGTTTGAGCACCGTCATATTTAGTAATTTTATTTCTGCTATCACTCATATTAGCACTCACTGAGAAATCTAAATCACCAATTTTATCATTCCAACCCAACATCACTTCCCATCCTTTGTTTTCTAAATTTCCAATATTAGTAAAAGGTGCAGATGTTCCAAGCGCTTGAGGATAGATACCTCTTACAAGCATTCCGACATTCTCTTTTTGATACAAATCAATTGCTCCAAATAATTTGTTGTTAAACAATCTAAAATCTAGACCAATTTCTTTATTCACAATTCGCTCCCAAGTAGTTGTTTGACTAAACAAACTACTAGCAGAAGAAGTTGCCTGTAAACTAGCAGAATCTCCAAAAATAGTTGAACCAAAATTAACAAGAGATAAATACCCAAAATTACCAATACCAGAAGTACTTCCTAATTCACCGTATCCTCCACGGATTTTTAAGAAAGAGACAATTTTACTATCTCTAAGAAAATCTTCGGAACTAATTACCCAACCTCCTGATATACTACCGTAGTTAGACCATTTAGCGCCTTCAGCAAATCTTGAAGACCCATCTCGTCTTCCTTGAACTTCAAGTAAATATTTACTTTTATAATCATAATTTACACGACCAATGTAGCCAAAAAAGCCCCAAGCCGTTCCACCACCTGATGTTGTAATCGCTTGATCTGTGGCACCTAAATTCAAATCATAAACGCCATTATCGATAAAACCATTTCTTCTGGCACTAAATTCTTTAATTTCGTTTTTCTCCGCTTCAATTGCTATTAAACCTGATATGTTGTGATCACCAAACCTATTGCTATAATTTAAAGCTCCTTTATAGTTTTTATACGTAATATTACCATCATTACTATCTGGCCCTGTACTTTCTTGAATATAGGACTGACTATTGATTTGAGAAGGAGCTTTTACCCCAAACCAGTTGTATGTAGGAACAGTCACTACATAGGTTTGATTAAAAGAATTTTGTTTACTAACAGCGTACGATCCTGTAAAATTTAATTGATCTGTAATTTTATAGATAGCCTGTGCAGATATTTTGAACTGTTCATTTTTATCAAGTTCACGACCACCATCGATAACTTCTGCAACTGAATTTCTTTCACCTGCTATATTTCCACCAAAATTAGCATACCATTGTCCAAGAGGATTTTTAGAAGGAAATAAAGGAGCATCATAGGTAATAGCATCTCTATCTAGTCCTCCTGAAGGTCCAGAGAATTTGGTATGAAAATAAGAAACATTTGTATTCAATGTAAGTCTATCACTAATGTTTGCAGTATGATTTAAGATAAAATTATATCTATCTGTGATGTCATCTGTAACTTTTAAACCTCCAACATTTTGATCATAACCCGCAGAAATACGGAAACTACTTTTGTCACCACCTCCAGAAACACTAAAATTGTGTTGTGTAGAAAAAGAATTTCCAAACATTTCATCAAATCTATTACCGTTACCTAAGTAAGCTTGTCCAGCATTATTACCTAAGGTATAAATACCCTCTTCACCAGCTGCAATCCTTTCTAAATTTGGTATTCCAACCCAAAATGCATAGTTTGGACTTTTACCTGCTGCTATATCTTCACGAGCGGCATTTAAATAAAGTTGTCCATATTCTTTCATTGTTGAGGAAGGAGGACGAATACCAATTGTTCCAATACGAGAAACAGTACTCATATCCACTTTTATAACACCTTTTCCTTTCTTAGTCGTTACTAAGATAACTCCTCCCGCAGCACGAGAACCGTAAACTGAAGCCGATCCACCTTTTAAAACACTTATATTCTCAATGTCATTAGGATTCATATCGTTAAAAGAGGAAGAGTTTATCGCTGGAATTCCGTCGATAACAACAAGAGGTTCTATACCATTAATAGAAGAAGCACCACGAATAAGAAAATTAATTCCCTCATCTCCTGGTCTTGACGAGTTACGTGTAACCACTAAACCAGGCGTACGCCCTTGAAGTGCCAAAGCTGCATTACCTACTGCTAAATCTTCAAAGACTTCTGCTTTTACTTGTTCTACAGCTCCTGTTAAGGTTTCTTTTTTAGCTGTTCCGTAGGCAACCACTACCACTTCTTCTAAAGTTGCAACATCTTCTTTCAAGCTTATTTTAACAGTTGAAGCATTCCCAACTTTTACTTCTTGAGTCACATATCCTATATATGTAGCTACTAAAACACTATTAGAATTAGGTACTTTAATAGTGAAATTTCCATCTAAATCTGTAGTAGCAACAATAGACGTCCCTTTGACCAAAATATTTACCCCAGGAATTCCCATATTATCACTCGCACTAACAATTTTACCTGTAATCGTTTTATCTTGAGAAGGGGATAAATTTAAAATTTCTACAGAGTCTTTGTTAACAAAAGCCGCATGAGATTCAGCTGATAAACCAAAAATGAACAAACCTGTAATCAAATACGGGCTTGCTAACAAATTCAGTTTCGTCCAATTTTGTTTTGTTTTAATCATACAATTTAATTTAAAGTTTAGATAATAGATTAATCATAAATCCTTAAATACAATATTAATTATATACATAGGTAAATGTGATAATTTATCACCCAAGAGCAATAAATTAATAACCATTTGCTCAATAAATAGCATTATAACAACCTATTGACGTCGAATATGTAGATCTTGGCTATTATTTTAGTTCTATTGAAATCAACAAAATTGATTACAATTCCGTTTTTATTTTACTTTTTTAGTATTCGACTTAAAACGGCAATACATAAGTATAAACAAAAAAACAACAATCTAAATTAGGAATAATTTAAAAAACTACTCGTTGGCGCTACATGTTTTATCAATTAAGAATTTTTACCCCAAAAAAAAATGCCCTATTTTCAATTGAAAACGGAGCATTTTTTTATAAAACTTCCTAATTTGTATCTCAAAAAAGAGACCACTAAATTCTGTCAAAAATTCAACAAAGCAATTATTTGATTTTCTTTTGTCCTTAAATTAATCAACTCCTAAAAATGTGTTTTGACCAAATTTAAACACTTGAGAAGGTGTTCTCGCTTCTTTAAATAAAGGTTTTATCTTGGCAACAACCTCAGGATGCTTGCTAGCAATATTGTTTTTTTCACCTAAATCACTTTTAAGATCATACAACTCCAATGGAGCATGAGGATTTTTCAATACATTGTATCTCACTGCTTTCCAATCCCCCATTCTGATGGCTTGACGCCCTCCTTTTTCATGAAACTCCCAATACAAATAAGCATGGTTGTTTTGTTTTTTAGTATTTCCTACAAGGGTAGGCAAGAAAGATATTCCATCTAAGTTTTTTGGACTTGGTACTCCAATGATTTCAGAAAACGTTGGGAATACATCCCAAAAGGCTGAAACATGATTACTCTTAGTACCCGCTTTGATTTTGTTGGGCCATTTTACAATCATTGGAACACGAATTCCTCCTTCGTATAAATCGCGTTTTACTCCTTTGAAAGGACCGTTGCTATTGAAATATTCAGGGTCTGCTCCACCCTCGATATGAGGACCATTATCCGAAGTAAATACAATAATAGTATTATCAGCAATACCCAATTCGTTTAGCTTACTCATTATCTCGCCTACTTGTTTATCAAGTAAATCAATCATGGCAACAAAAGCAGTATGCGATTCTTTTTGAGGCATATAGCCTCCTTTACTCAATTCCTCTTTCGAAAACTTTCCGTCAAATGCTTTTTCTGGCAAAAATTTGTTTCTGTATTTATCCATTTGCTCTTTGGGGGCTACTAATTCAGCATGTGGAATAATAGAGGCTACATAAGCAAAGAATGGCTTGTTTTTATTTTGCTCTATAAATTGGATTGTTTTTTCATGAATTAAGGCAGGAGCATATAATTTATTTCCCAAATTTTTATTTTCAGTTAAAACAATCGAATCTCGATTAGACCATAAATGATCTGGATAATACTTATGTCCAAGACGCTGGCAGTTGTACCCATAAAAAACATCAAAACCTTGGTTAACAGGATCTCCTTCTGAACCTGGGAAACCAAGCCCCCATTTTCCAAAAGCGCCCGTAACATACCCCGCTTTTTTCATCATCTTGGCTAGCGTGTAGGTGTTTTTAGGAATTGGATACTGTCCTTCCGGTTGCACTTCTTTATTTCCTCTAATAAAAGTGTGCCCCGTATGCAACCCCGTCATTAAGGCAGAACGTGAAGGTGCACAAACAGCACTCCCTGAATAATGTTGGGTAAACAACATCCCTTGAGAAGCGAGTTTGTCAATATTGGGTGTTTTAAATTTTTGTTGTCCGTAACAACTTAAATCCCCATAGCCTAAATCATCGGCAAGGATGTATATTATATTCGGTTTGCTTCCTGACTGAATGCCTTTATCAGTTAATGGTACTTCATTAGTAGCAGCTATACTTTGGCCTGTTGAAAACAACAACCCCGTTACTGAAAGCAAAATTAATTTGGAAATTTTAAACATGTGAACTTGGTAAAAATTAATTTTTATTGTTTTGGGCATCTATAAAAATGCTCATTCAAAAGTACGCCCTTCCTTTATCCTGCAAATCTCTTTTAATACCTTTAAATGTTGCGTCATCAAACTTTTGCTTCAAAAACAGTCAATTGCAACATTTTTACCCCTATAATAAAACATAATGTAGCGACACACCCAAGATAATGCGGCTAAAAAAGAGTATCTTTAGCTTTGTGTTTTTAGGACACCTCCATACCATTACAACCATAAAACCCAATAAACCACATGAATAAATTTACAAAAAAGAACGCTCTTATAGCTCCTTTCAAATGGCTATTTGTACTTTTTTTTACTGTTTTTACTTGCTTTTCTCAATCCAATAATTCATCATTTTACAGTTTAAATATCCAAGGGGCTTTATTCAATAAAAAAGTAAATACCTTATTTGTAGATAGTATTGGATTTTTATGGATTGGTACCAATTCGGGTTTATACCGCTACGATGGACATAATTTAATTGAATATCAAAATAGTGTTTTTGATACGTACTCTATTCCTAACAACAGTATAAATTCTATCGTAGAAGACAACAATAACAACCTTTGGATAGGAAGTGAAAGTTTCTTAATTTATTATGATCGCAAACAAAATAAATTTAATGGTTATTACAAAAACAATACCTCGGTTGTTTTAAAAAAAACGTCTGATGGTAAGATATGGGTAAATGCTCGAAATATTGGTTTAGTTCAAATTGAACCCAATCAAAACATTGATAAAATTCAATTGCAAACCCATTTTAATTACAATGAACTAAAAAATTTAGTAAAGTTTGACAAACAAATCAACGCCATTGTTGAAGACAGCTTTAAAAGAATGTGGACAGGTACCTCCAAAGGAATTTACCTGCTTAACAAGAAAAACCACTACGTTCCTACCAACTTTACCCAAGAAGTAGTTACAATGAAAGACATGAGCAACAACCGTATTGCCGTGTTGACCAAAAGAGACTTGTACATAGTCCTTTATAATAAAGCAGACCATAACCTTGAAATTTTAGAGGCTTATCCTAACTTTATGAATTCCTTTGGTTCACAAGGAAATGGAAACACCATGACTTTTAGTCCAAATGGTCAAAATATTTGGATTGGAACATCTGATGGCTTAATAAAAGCGTCTAGGAATAACAATAAATACCAATTTAGTCATTACTCAAAAGGTACCTCCAACGGAAACCTATTGAGTAACCAAATTTCGACACTTTTATTTGATTCTTATGACAACTTATGGATAGGCTCCTCCAATGGAATCAACAAACAAATAGCCCGAACGGCATTATTTGACTTTAATGCTGTCGAAAATTTTTCTAAAATTAAAAACTCTTTTCTCAATTGTATTTTACAGGACACAGGAAATAATCTGTTGATAGGTACAAATAACGGACTGTATCGATACAATTCTAAAAGCTATACTTACAGCGAAATCGAGGCAAGTGCCGCTACAAAGATTACCCAAATCAATACTGTCTTTTACAACTATGATAAAACAGAACTCTTCATTAGTAGTGATTCTGATTTATACAAATCCGTTAATTACAATCCGAACGCCAACAGAATCCAATTAATCAAAATCAAATCCTACAATAAACGTATTACCGATGTGAATGTAATAAGTTCAAAAGAAATTTGGGTTGGCTTATGGGAAGGCGGTATTGACGTAATTAATACAGACAATACCATTTCTAAATTTAAAAAAGAAGTGGTTAGAAAACTAGCCAACCACCATACCTCAGCCATCTATTTAGCGAGTGATTTCAAGTTATGGATTGGAACCCGAGGAGAAGGTCTCTATAAAATAGATTTAAATCACGAAACCTTTAAAGAATACAAACCCAGTAAGGATGGATTGTCTTCCAATGCTATTTTAGCGATTCAAGAGGATCACAAAAAAAGAATCTGGATTGGAACCCGAGGAGGCGGTCTAAATTTATATGACAAAAAAAGAGATTCCTTTAAAAACTTTAATAAAAATAATGGTTTAGCACCTAAAACCATTGCCGCCATTGAAGAAGACAACAATGGTACTATATGGATGAGTACGCAAGAAGGACTCACTTGTTTTAATCCTGCAAATGAAAAGTTTACCCCTTTTGGTAGTGAAGATGGCATTAAACTCATCCAATTTGTATATAATTCTAGTGCAAAAAGCAAAAACCAACTTTACTTTGCAAGTTCGGAAGGTTTTTATGTGGTACATCCCAAACATTTTTTACAAAAACACAAAGCCCCATCAACAGTCATTACCAATTTCTTAACATTAGAAGCCTCAAAAAACACCCAAAACACCCCTGACATCAGTGATTCTTCAACCATTAATATCAATGCTAATGAACCTATTGTTTTACCATACGACAAAAACAATATTGTAATTAACTTTTCGTCATTAGATCTAACTTCGCCTCGAAAAAATGAATACAGCTATATCTTAGAAGGCTTAAACAACTATTGGGTACACACAACGGCATCAAACAGGAATGCCAACTACAATGACCTCGCTCCTGGTACTTATACGTTTAAAGTAAAAAGTGCTAATAGTGATGGTATATGGAATGAAAAACCAACCGTTTTAAAATTTACCATTACGCCCCCATTTTGGAAAAGTACAATTGCCTATATTATCTATTGGATTCTTTTTGGGCTATTGATTTACTTTAGCTATGTTCTTATCAACAACTGGTACAATCTAAAAAACAATTTGATTAAAGAAACCATTAGTAGAGAAAAAGACAATGAATTCAACAACATGAAAATGGTTTTCTTTACGGATATTTCACATGAATTACGTACCCCATTGACTTTAATTCTTGGGACTATTGAAAAAGTTATCAAAGAAAAAGAGTACCAATTGAATCCGCTTACGGCACAACGCATTTACAACAATACCCTTAGAATGCTTCGATTGATTAATCAAATTTTGGATGTTCGAAAGTTTGATGTTGGAAAATTAAAACTAACCATCTCTAAGAACAACATAGTTGAAGACATCAAAATCATTAAAAACAGTTTTAATGACTTTGCTAAAATAAACGGTATAGAGTATCAATTCATTTCCCAAGAAGACAAGATAATAGGCTGGTATGACGTAGATATTTTGGAGAAAATTCTCTTTAATATTTTGTCCAATGCTTTTAAATTCACCAAAGAAAATGGTATTATTTCCGTTATCCTAGCTTATGCACAACCTGATGAGAATGATGCTATGGATTTGGATTTTGGAAATAATACCTATATAAAATGTGCCGTTAGGGATAATGGTATTGGGATTCCCAAAAAAGATTTAGAATACATTTTTGATCGCTACTATCAATCCACACAAACAAGCTCCAATCACGTTCCGGGAACTGGAATAGGTATGGAATTAGTTCATAAACTCATCGAAAGACACCATGGTGTAATAAAGGTGGAGAGTGAAGAAAACATCTTTACTGAATTTACTTTTTACTTACCAATTAACAAAAAAAGGTATCCAAAAAGCGAACGCATCAATTCAGGCATGCCTCTCAAAAAGAGTTTTATCGAAAGTTCTGAATTCCAAGTTATTGACGAAATATCATCCGAATTTGATAGCCATGCTAACGCAAAAAACAAAACGAAACCCTCTCTTTTATTGGTTGAAGATAATCTAGAATTGAGAACCATGTTGAAAGAAGAGTTAATCGAAGAGTATCGCATCTTAGAAGCTTCTAACGGAAGTGAAGGCTACGAAATTGCGCTTCAGGAAAAACCATTATTAATCATCAGTGATATTCTGATGCCTATAGAAGATGGGATATCCATGCTCACCCGTCTTAAAGATAACAATGAAACCCACAACATTCCTATTTTTATGCTTACCGCAAAAACAGCCGTGGAAACTAAAATCAACTGTCTTAGTCTGGGGGCTCAAGACTATATAGAAAAACCTTTTAGTCTTGAATTTGTCAAATGGAAAGTAAAAAATGTATTGGATTCGAGACAAGAACTAAAAGAGAAATACAGTAAAGTAATTACCACCGAACCATCCGAAATTGAGATTGAATCCAATGATGAAAAATTCATAAAAAAATTAATCAAAATTATCGAGGATTCTATGAATGATAACTTATTGAGTGTTGAATATCTTGCTTCAGAAGTAGGAATGAGTAGGGCCAATTTGTATCGAAAACTCCAGTCAATCATCAATGATACTCCTGTGAATTTCATCAAAACCATTCGACTCAAACGTGCTGCTCAATTGCTTAAAAAGAACGAAATGTACATCTCTGAAATCGCTTATATGACTGGATTTAACAACCAAAAATACTTTGGTAAATGTTTCCATAAAGAATTTGGCATGAGTCCTACAGAATACATCAAAAAATACGCTGAAAAGGAGAAAAATGAAAACATCGATTTCAGTTAGGATTATCCCATAAAAAATAGTTATCAAATCGTAACACAATAGCTAAAAAAAAGCGACTTCACCAAAATAGGGAAGTCGCTATATTTTTTGTTCGTTGAAACGAACCTTCTTTCAAATTTCTTTAAAAGGAGAACTTATTAATGTGCGTTACAGTTGAAAAATTTTCTCCATCAAAAGCCATTTTTCTCCTTCTTTAGCTATAGGTAATGCTTGTTGGTAGTTCCACATTAAGGTTTCCCACTCTTGAACTTTTGGGTTTTCGGCATCACTTTTTTGTTTTTTATCAAATGAAAAAGAAGCATTTACTTCCATAATCATAAACAAGCGATTCCCCACACAATAAATTTCAAGATTCTCAATTCCAGCCCCTTTAATGCTTTGAATGATTTCAGGCCAAACCTTTTGATGATACTCTTTATATTCTTCGATTAATCGCGCGTCATCCTTTAAGTCTAACGCAAAACAATATTTATCCATATATTTTTTTACTATATAATTAAATTTTTACTCGTGTTTACGAAACACATGACATCCGTACCAAGCTATATATACGAAACACAATAGCGGAAGTATGAATGAAAAATTAACCTCTGAAACGCCCATAATTTTAGTATCTGCAACGCCATTTCCTCCAGCATCGATAATCATTCCTTGAAGCATAGGCAATAATGCTCCACCTACAATGGCCATTACTAGTCCTGCTGAACCTACTTTGGATTGTTCTTCGGTTAAATCATTTAATGCAATTCCATAAATAGTAGGGAACATCAATGACATGCAAAAAGAAATTCCTACCAAACAGTACAATCCTACCATCCCTACAATAAACATGGAGCCCAAAGACATTGCTACAGCTAATAATGAAAATGCCATTAGCAATTTACCTGAACTCATATAACGCAACATTGCAGTTCCCACAACACGACCTACTGTAAATAATACAAAGGCTAAAAATTGATAACTAAAAGCATCTACTTTTTCATAGCCTACCACATTAGCATTTGCCAAGTCAATCGCTTCAGCATATTGATAGATATAGGTCCAAGTCATGATTTGTGCTCCTACGTATAATATTTGAGCAACAACTCCTAAAACATATTTTTGATTGGCTAATAATACCCCAAAAGTATGTCCTAAACTTGGCATATCTCCTTCTTCTTTGGATTGTGGCATTTTATTGACTAAAAACAACACAAAAACGCCCGTGATTACTAATCCTAACACTACATAAGGATCACGAATAATTGCTAAATCAGCCACTCTAATCATCGCTCTTTGCGCTTCATCCAAAGCTCTAAAATCAACAATATCATCGGATTGTAAATAGTCGTACACAAAAAACTTTGCCGCTAATAATCCTGCAATTAATCCTACTGGATTAAAGGATTGTGCCAAATTCAAACGCTGCGTAGCTGTTTCTTTGGCTCCCATTGCGAGGATATAAGGATTGGCAGCCGTTTCTAAAAAGGCAAGCCCAAAGGTTAAAATATACAAGCCCAAACAGAAAAACCAAAATTTTTCAGTGATTGCAGCGGGATAAAACAATAAGGCACCTACTGCATAAAGTCCTAAACCTATAAGTACTCCTACTTTATATGAGTATTTACGCATAAACATGGCAGCAGGTAAAGCCATACAAAAATAACCTCCGTAAAAAGCCATTTGCACCCATGACGCTTGGGTGTTAGACAATTCTAATACTTTCTTAAAAGCATTGACCATAGGGTCAGTTACGGCATTAGCAAACCCCCATAGTGCGAATAAAGAGGTTACTAAAATAAATGGAAAGAGTATCGACTTGGATACTACAGCTACTTTTGGTGTTTGATTCATTTGATTTAATGGGTTATCTGGTTAATTAATTTTTATAATTAGATTATTCTAAAGCTCTATCTAAATGAGTGTAACCTCCATCAACATAAATCAATTGACCGGTAGTATGACTCGATTTTTCAGACAACAAAAAGGCTACTGAATCACCAATTTCCTCAGCAGTTGTCATTCTTTTTTCTAGTGGGATATTCTTTGTGATGGCCGCTAATTTTTCTTCTTTATTTGGAAAAGTACTAATCCATGATTCGTATAATGGTGTGTAACATTCTGCTACAATTAGCGCATTAACACGAATACCATAAGGCAATAATTCTACGGCCCATTCTCTCGTTAACGCATTTCTACCTCCATTAGAAGCCGCATAACCAGAAGTACCTCCTTGACCAGTATCGGCCGTTTTAGAACCTATGTTAACGATAGCCCCTTTGCTCTTTTTAAGTTCAGGCAGGGCATATTGAGCCATCAAGTAATAATGTACTACATTGCGTTTTAAAGACATTATAAAGCCCTCATAATCTCCAGACTCCAAACCTACACCGTCATTGACACCAGCGTTATTTACTAATCCATCAATACGACCATATTTCGCTACGACAGCATTCACCGCTTCTTTACATTCTTCTGGATTTGTTAGCTCTGCAATGGTAGCAAAAACTTCAACACCTCCTGCTCCTAAGGTTTCCATCACTTCATCTACACTTTGTTTGTTTCTTGTAATGATGGCAGGTATAGCTCCTTCTCGAATCAATGATTCTACAATTCCTAAACCAATTCCTTTAGAACCACCTGTTACGATTATAACCTTGTCTTTTAATTTTAAATCCATTATTATATTCTTTTTATTTATAAATTATAAACTTTTATGGCATTATTAGCCATTATATTTTGTTTTTCTTCATCTGAAAAGCTAACAAAATAATCTTCTATTATCCCTAATACTTCTTGGTAAGTTGCTGCTAATAAACACACTGGCCAATCAGAACCAAATAAGAGTCGGTCTGTTCCAAATGCGGCTACAATAATATCTAAAAAAGGTGAGAATAACGAGGTTTTCCATTCAAAATTTTCTGTTTCAGTCACTAATCCTGAAAGCTTACAAGACACATTTGGAAAACTCGCCAATAATTGGATTTGCTTTACCCATTCGCTATCCAATTCTGCTGACATTTGAGGTTTTGCAATATGGTCTAAAACGAAACGTTGGTTTGGAAATTTTTGCACCAACTGAATCACATTTTTAAGATGTTTAGGAAAAACCAAAATATCATACACCAAATTGAATTGTGCCAATTTACTAATCCCATTTTGAAAATCCTCTCGCAAAACAAATTCTTCATTTTCAGCTTGAACGATATGACGAACTCCTTTGAACAATTTATTTTTGGCAAAGTATTCCAAACGTCCTTCAACATTGCCAGCACATAAATCCACCCAACCCACTACTCCTTTTATGAAAGAATGGTTCTCTGCGCATTGCAACAAAAAATGAGTCTCTTCTTCGGATTGGTCAGCTTGAACGGCAATACAGCCAGACACTGAAGACACTTCTAATATCGGTTTTAAATCTTGTGGCAGAAAATCTTTTCGAATGACTGTCATTGAATCGTCAATCCAACTATCTCTTATGGGATCGTATTTCCAAAAATGTTGATGTGAGTCAATTATCATGAGTTGTTATGTTTAATATGTATTTTAAAATTTTATTTATTAAAAAAAAGGGGCTAATCGATTATAGGCTGAACAACAAACTGGTCTTTCAACTTAATATCTACAGATGAACTCCCTACTAATACCTCAAAAACACCAGGTTCAACTGTTTTATTCATATTCTTATCCAAAATAGCTAAATCATCAGGCGATAAAGTAAAATGAACTGTTTTTGTTTCGTTCGGTTTTAAATGTATTCTTTCAAAACCTCTCAAAATAGATTCATAGGTTGTCACACTACTCACCTTATCTTTTAGATAGAGTTGAACAATTTCATCACCCGCCCTTTGCCCTGTATTCTTTACTTTAAAAGATACTTTTACATCTGCTTGGGGTTTTAATGTTTTAGGAGTCACAACTAAATCACTATATGCAAAAGTAGTATAACTTAATCCGTATCCAAAAGGATATAAGGGGCCTAGAACACGAGTGTTTCCGTACCCATTTGGTCCTTCACCGGGTTGTCCTGCTTGAGAACCGGGTTTAAACGGAAAATTAAATGGAATTTGTCCTACTGATTTTGGAAAAGTAACCGATAATTTTCCTCCTGGATTGTAGTCTCCAAATAAGGTTTCGGCAATGACATCACCAGCAGCGGTACTAGGAAACCAAGCTTCTAATATGGCTGGCAAAAATTTATTTTCCCAATTGATGGTTAAGGGTTGGCCATTGATTAAAACCAATACCACTGGTTTTCCTGTAGCATAAAGCGCTTGTACCAATTGAAACTGACGTCCCGGAAGTCCAAGACTAGTACGGGATTTTGTTTCACCTACTCTTAATTCGTCTTCTCCCACAACAGCAATAATGACATCCGATTGTTTGGCTTTTTCTACAGCAATAGCGATGTCTGCTTGTTCAGTTGAAGATAATGGAGTGGGAATAATTTCGCTACCCGGCCAGTCAGGATCTACGACCTCACAGCCTTTGGCATAATCCACCTGTGCCTTGTTACCAACATATTTCTTTATTCCTTCATATACAGAAACAGAAGGGTTAAAAGCTGGACCATAACGACTAAAAGTAAAATTGAGTTCGTCAGCCAAAGGACCTGTTACTAAAATTTTTTTTGTTTTACTGATGTCTAAAGGCAGAAGATTGTTTTCATTTTTAAGTAAAACCAAAGACTCACGATTGATTTGTTTTGAAAACGCCTCGTCATCAGCTGTATGAACGATTTGGTCGGCTTCTTTTGGATTTTTAACATAGGGGTTGTCAAACAATCCCAATCTGAATTTGACTCTCAGCACATCGGCTACTCTGCTATCGATGGTTTTCATCGAAATTTTTCCTTCTTGAATCAACTCACGCAAGGGTTCCACAAACGATTCTGGTGTTCTGAAAGTGGTACGTACATTCAAACCTGCTTCTATAACCTGCCTTACCGCTTCTTTATAATCTTCGGCCACATGATGTTTATCCGATACATATTCGACAGCCTCGCTATCCGAAACCACATAGCCATTGAAACCAAATTTCTCACGAAGCAATTCGGTTAGAAAATAATGACTTGCCGTAACAGGAACGCCATCATAATCATTGTAACTACTCATCACGCCCATAGGAGCGGCTTCTTTGATTACGCGTTCAAAAGGATACAAATGCAATTGAAACATTTCGCGTGGAGCCACGTGTGGATCGGTTCTCGCATCACCATCACGAGCACCTTTTGGAATACTATAAACTGCAAAATGTTTAATCGTTGAAGCGACACCTTGAGATTGAATCCCCAAAGTCATTTGTTTCCCTAATTCGGCGATATGATAAGGGTCTTCACCATAACATTCTAGTACCCTTCCCCAACGTTGGTCACGAGCTACATCCAGAATGGGTGCATACACATTGGTATAACCCAACGCTTTGGCTTCACGCCCCACCATTTTTCCTGCTTTGTAAACCAATTCTTTATTCCAAGTACTTCCAATACCAATTGGTGCGGGAAGTGGCGTTGCTTTTTCATGACATAAACCATGCACTCCTTCATTGGTAAAATCAACAGGAATTCCCATTCGAGTTTCCTCTACAAACCATTTTTGAACTTTATTGATAGTCTCAGCATGTTTGCTATAGGGAAACGCATATTGGGTATGTGTCTTTTTTTGGTTCCAAATGGTATTTAAATGCTCGTCAATATTCGCAATCCCATCTTTCCAAACCCTCGACTTCCATTTGTCATTAGGAAGCTCATCTTCTAAAACACGAGCAAAACCATATAAGGTTACAAGTTGACACGTTTTTTCCTCAACATTCATTAAGGAAATCAAATTAGTCACTCGTGCTTCCAAAGGCGCTTTGCTGTCTTCAAACACATCTTTGATTCCGTTTTTATTAAAATCAATCCAATCTTTATGATAAATGTTTTTTTTACCTGGTTTCATTCCTGTAAAAAGAAATGAAACAGACAAAACGATGCCCAATTTATAATATCTAATTAGTTGTTGCATGTTTATTTAAATTCAAAGAGTTTTTGAAGCAAAAAGCTTCTACCATTTTGGAATGCGGAACAACCGTCTTCAACCTGACGCAATTTCAGCATTACCGATTCAACCATAATCAATTCCCTATAGTAATTCATGTATTGTTGTGCGTACAAATCTTCAGTAGTAAAATAAACGGAAAACTCTCTACCCAAGACCTGTTGATTTAGAGGCTCAGTAATTTTTTTACTTTGACTTTGTGTATGCTCAATAACTAAGTTTACTATTAAAAGAAACAGTATTCTGGTTGTCGTTTTCATTATTTTGATATCAATTGATATACTTTAAAATTATCAACTGTCATGTGGTTTTTAACCGTCCTTAATCCAAAATACCCTGAAGTATAAGGTGCTTTATCTACAAAATCTGCTAACAAAACATTGTCCCTGTAATATTGAATAATAGAATCATGAGCTACAATCTTTATGTGATAGGTTTTGTTAGGCTCCAACATAAATTTAGCGTCTTTTAAATCGTGTTCTGGTAACAAAGGTCTTTCACCATTGCCCACATAACGTCTAAAACGAGTGGTTTTATTATCATTACCTCCTACGCCCATGTAGTACAATTTTAGCCCATCGTAATTAGAAAACTTCCCTCCTCTTTTTTCAGCATTCGCAAATAGATTGGTTGGATTTTCAGGGTCATTGGCCATCCAAAAACAGTTTAAATCCGAAACCCTATCATTAGCGCCACCATTTTGAATAATAAATACATCGTATTCAATTACAATAGAACCGCTTAATTTATTTTTGAACCAAACCGTGCAACCCGCTTCATCATCGATTTCAAGTTTGCCATCCTTGACAGCAACTTTCCCATTTGGCATTTGCTCGACAAGCCAATTTTCCATGCCATCACTAAATGTTTCATTGTACAAGAGCTTGGTATTCAAAACTCCGCCTTTTACAGTAATGGTTTTTATCTTATTCCCACACGAAAGGGTTCCCATTAAAAAAACAAGGATTACAAAATAATGGATTATTTTACTATAATTCGACTTATTCATTCTATTTTAATTAATTTGATTGATTAATATTAAACTCCACGGACTTATCGTACGATTAATAGTAAGATTTCCTTTGCTATCCGCATTTACATAAGACGTCAACATGTTATTAGCATATTGTTTCATTACCTTAATCTCTTCTCTCGTTGGGGGTTCGGGTTTTCCAATGGCTTCCCAATAATTATGAATATTACCATGGTCTTTATCCAAAATTTCAATTTTAAATGAAGCGCCTGGTCTTAATCCTGTCAAAGTGAAGTTTAATTCTTTAGCGGTACCCGTTTCTCTTTTATTATTCCCAGAAGGAACAGCATTTTCATATTCTTGAGGATAGTTATAGGCTAGCGCAACAATATTTCCGTTAGTTGATTTTTTACTCACAAACAAATAATCATTTTTATACAACTTAGTATCTCCTAATTGATGCAACATTCTATACGCATGGTAAGATGGTTTTACCAATCCTTGGTAATTGATCATTCCAAAACCTCCGTGAAAAATCTTCGCAGCACCTCCTTTTTCTTCAAAAATGTCTGTAAAAGTCCAGTAGGATAAGGAATTGGTCAAACCAATACAATCCAAATTTGTTTTTACAATATAAGCCGCTGCTGGCAAACGATCATGCATGTCATCACGACTACTCGGACTGGTGCTCCATTCCGTTAAATGGATTTCTACATTAGGAAATGCACTTTTGGCAATGGTTTTTTTCAACCATTCCAAATCTAATTTGGTTGAACCTACAAAACGAGTCAATCCTCTCCCTTTTCCTGTTTCTGGATTAAAAGCATAATCGGTTGGATAAGGATGTGTACTCACAAAATCAACGGGTAGATTCTCTTTTTTACAATATTTTAAAAAATCTTCTATCCATACGCCATGCCATTGCAGACTGTTGATATCCTCAGTATTAAATAAGGCATCCGAGGCTTTATCATCTGTAACTTCACCATCAAAACGGGTATCAGGTACAAAGTTACTCGTAGATGGACCACCTACTTTAAATCTTTTATCCACCGAACGAACAGCAGTAACGGATTGTTTGTACAACTCAAAATATTGCGACTTGGTTCCATCCCAAAAAAACGGATGTAAGTTGGGCTCGTTCCATACTTCAAAATACCAGGTTAAGACTTCCTCTCTACCGTAACGGTCCACGCAATGCTGTGTAAAAGCTTTGACCAAATCATGCCATTTTTGAAAAGAATCGGCAGCAGGAGTAACATTGGCTTTCCACCAAAAAACAGTTTTAGAATCTTTGGCAGCAAAACTGGATGGAAAAAAAGCCAATTCCACAAAGGGCTTCACTTTTAAATCCAACATTCTATCAAACAAATCATCGATATATTGCCAGTTGTACACAGTTTTTCCTTTCTCTGTAATAACTGGAAACATATCGTCGTGAAACAAACCGTGAAAACGAACATATTCGAAACCACAATTTTGTTGTACTTGCTCTAATTGTTCTAACCAGCCGGCTCTTAATCCTTCATTGGCACGACCTGCCCCCACCATCTTACTCCAATAGTGGTCAAACTTTTCTCCTTTTTCCTTAACATTTATCTTGACATCATTCTGGGCATTGAGTACCAAAGCACTCCCTAACGCCAACATAACTGCTAAATTATTCCTTAATTTCATTCTTATTTTTTTACTGTATCTTATATTATTAATTGTAAACTTTTATTATTTGCTTCAAAAACTCTACTCTTTTAATCCTAAAGTGGATTAATTTCTTCAACTGTTTTTCTATTTCTACTATTTAGAAACAACAATTGAACTGATTGAGGAAGGCGCTAACACCGCCGAGAACGATTGGTTGCCAATTTTGAAATTCATCTCTTTATCAGTCGTTTCTGGGTTGTTAACCAATACCATCACGCGTCCGTCTTTAAGTTTAAAAGCGATGTGGTTTTTCCCTTCTGATGATTTCAAATAATGGTCTCCGGGTTGCACATAATGCGATAAGTGTTTGTACAAATAAAACTCATCGGTATAGCGAATCGTTTTGGCTTCTTTATCAATCAATACCATCGCATTTTGAGGCCATCCCCAAGAACTCATTCCTTTTTTTTCTAAAACCATGTTCCAATACATATTAGACCCAGCGCCATTTTTAAAAAAGTGCACCATGGTCTCCCAAGAATTAGTGAGTGAAGTCCAATTGTTTTCCCCTTCGCCACATTTATTTTCAGTTTGCATGTATTTCAAATTTGGAAATTCTTTGCTTGTGGTTGGAATCGCCTTGGAGCCCGCCCATTGAAAACCAACACCTTTAATAAATGGAACTGCTTTTTTATTATCCAATACGGTTCTCACATAATTTGGATTTGCATAGTTCAACGTTCCCAACCAAATCTCGGTTTTCAACTTGTCTTTTTCGAATTGTGGACCTAAATATTCTCCAATAAATACGCCCAAATCCTCAGCTCTCCAAGTACAGCTAGGCCAGTTTGGTGCATACGCAATTTCATTTTGTGGCTGAATCGAATGCAAATCAATTCCTTCTGCTTTATAGGCTTGAACAAACTTTGAAAAATACAAAGCATAGGCTTTCAAATATTGGTCTTGCATTTTGAAAGCAGTAGCATTACTCAATATTTGTGCACCAGGATCCATTCTGTTCCCCATAGGTCGGTTGTTCCAGTCTCCCGCTCTCAAAGCATAATGTTCGTTCACTTTCATCCAAGCTGGAGGAGACCAAGGTGAAGCCCAAATTTGCAAATCGGGACGCGCTTTTATCGCTTGTTTCAAATATGGAATAAGAATGTATCTGTCTCTGTCAATATTAAAATCACGCATAACAAAATCACCCGGAACATCATTGTGGGTGTAATAACTCAACGAATAATCCGAAGCACCTACAGGAATACGGCACAGCGAAAAATTACAGCCTTCTTTTGAAAATAACGAATTGATAACTTCTTGACGGCCTTTTTCCTCTAATGATAAAATAGCCTCCCAACCCAACTCATTGAAAGCCCCTCCTATTCCGTCTATTTTTTGCAACAAACTATCCGTATAAACGGTAATGGATTCTTTGGAAGTCGTAGGTTTTTGCAAAACCTTTTTAGAAGTTACCCATCTTTGAGAAGCAGTGGTATAAACCATTGTTGCTTTTTGTGCAAAAAAAGTATTCGTTGTAAAAAACAAACTCAATATCGCCATTCCTTTTCGTGAATGCTTATAAAACGTAGTTGAAATCATAGTGTATTTTGAATTTTTCTTTTTTTATTTTTCTGAGGTAAAAACAGCCGCTGGCAAACCTTCTTTATTATACAAATTAGCCCCTTCAGGATTTCCTGTCCAAGCATAGCGCACATGGACTGGTGAAGCTACGGCATCACTCCAAACTTTAATTTTATTTTTTGAAATAATCTGTGCTTTGGCAGTTTTCCAATTTCCAGCTTCATCCGAAATTTCAAAACGGCTTAACGGCTCGTTTACTGCTATCGTAGGATTTAGTAAGTTCTTGTGCCCCACCATTAAACCAGAGCCTACTTCGTCAAAGGTAATTTCGATTTGGTTTCCTTTCACAACCCTACCTTTATACAAGGGACCACTAATCGCCGCTTGTTGTATCTTATAATCTTTTTGCAAAGCCCAAAGTGCTAAGCGTTTTCCAGCATCCATTTTATTATGCGGATGGATGTCTTTTGGTTCCCCAATATCATACAAAACAGCCATACCAGTATTGGGTAATTTCAAGCTACGTCTCAAATGGTCATTTACCGTTGCCCAACCTTTGTCAGCTTCGTCATTGGCTCTTAGACAAGCTGCCAATTGCACCCAATAAAAAGAAAAATCGCCTTGTTGCCAATCCTTTCTCCATCCTTTGACCATGGCTGTAAAAAAGGTTTCATATTCCTTAGGCATATATACCGCGTTGCTTTCCCCTTGGTACCAAATCGCACCTTTTATAGCATAAGGAATCACCGCATTCAGCATCCCGTTATATAAAGTAGCAGGAAGTTGCATATTCTTTGTAGGATGTGTCGCTGGTTTGGGTTTTTCGCCTTTACTTCCCTTTTCTTTCCATATTGCTAATTGACGTTCGTATTCTTCATCCACATAATCAGGGGCATCCATTTTTTCAATTGTTGCCTTGATTTCGTTTCTACTAGCTTCGAAATATTCTTTTAGATTGCTATCCGATAAATAGGTTTCTTCAGAAATCCAAGGTTGCACACGCGTTCCTCCCCAAGAGCATTCCACCAGTCCGACAGGTACTTTCAAGGCTTGACGTAATTCTTTGGCAAAAAAGTAGGCTGTTGCCGAAATATTTTTGACTTGTTGTGGCACAGCACTAATCCATTGTCCTTTAAAATCCGTTTGTTTCTCAAACAAAGAAGTGTTTTGAAGCACTTCAATATGGCGCAATTGGGAATCATTTGCAGTAGCAACTTCGTTTCGAATGTACTCCACCAATGGTTGATGTTGTGGGTCTTTGGAATCATTTAAAAATTTTGCTAAAGCAAAATCCATATTCGATTGTCCCGTGCACAACCACACTTCCCCTGAAAGCACATCATTGATGACAAGGGTGTTTTTTCCCGAAATGGTGATGGTATAAGGACCACCCGCTTTGGGCGTTTTTATTTTTACTTTCCAGCTGCCATCAGTTCCCGTTACCACGCTAGCACTGTTTCCCCAACTGCCTTTTACGGTCACTTTTTCACCAGCATCAGCCCAACCCCAAACTGGAATTTCCGTTTGACGCTGAACGACCATGTGGTCTGAAAAAAGTGGATTAACTTTTACATTCGCCCTTACAACTTTTGGCACTAATGCCAAAGTCACAAAAACGAATACCAACCTGATTTTTATTATCATTTTTATATTTTTAATGCACCGCTTTTGAATCCTATAATTTAGAATGATGCAATTTGGCGAAAAATAAAATCTTAAGCTATAACTGATTATTCATAGGCTATAAATGATGGTTCATTTCATTAAAACTATGTTCGTGATTCCCCGAAAACACAGATAAAATAACCAAAAAACAACAACCGCTATTTTATTCAGCCAGAAAATACAATCTTATTTATAGCCGAATCCAGTGCATAAAAAAGTATCACAACAACCTCAAAATTGAATGCCTTTAAACAAAATGAGCCCGATACATTATCGAGCTCACTTGTATAAAAATGAATTATAAAATCGTTTACCCTTTTGGGTATTGTCGATTAGTTATTGTTTCATTTAAGCTATTTCTTAGGTGTTTTTTTTTATTAGAAAATCACAAAATTTTAGTTCTTAATAAACTTAAATTTCTTTTTCGTTTTACGCCCTTCTAATGAAATAAAATAAAGCCCCTTGGAAAGATTGGTTACATCAATATTTTCAGTTTCTTGCGCAGTTGTAATCTTACCCTTTAAGGTTATTTTCCCACTACTATCAAATATGGTATATTGATTAAATTCTGAAGCAGGAGCGACAACCGATAAGGTGTTTTGAACTGGATTTGGGTGAATCCTAATCCTACTGTACTCGGTATCAAAATCCGTTGTTGCTAAGTTTGGATTCTTGAACTCAAACCAATTGATATTAAAAAGATAGCCACTTCCACCAGTAAAAACCAAATACACATCATGAGCGCCATTTGTTTCCGTTATATTTATTGATTTTGTTTGCCATTTTTGACTATTACCTGTACTCGTGATAGGCACAGTTCCGATTAATGTCCCCGTTTCACTACCCAATCTAACTTGTATATTACCAGTGTTTGTTCCAGCAACACGAACCTCTAAAACAGATGTACCTGTTAACCTTACATTGGGATACATCGCCCAATCGCCGTTATGAATCCAACCCACATTTAGACCACCATCGACATCTTTAGTTGTTTCGGTCTGAATTCCGAACATTTTTTCGTAATCTTCGGCTTGAATACGACCTACTAATTCAGGTTTTACTTCTTCTGGATCGGCCTGTACAAGTGCCACAGAAATCGTATTTAATTCAAATGAACTATCGGCTCCACTGAATAAAACTTTCATCGCCTGTACTCCTTTTGATAATCGAACGCCTCTAATAACGAAAAAATCTTTCCAATCGGTTAAACTTGTGGAATGGGAAGCTCCAAAAGGCACCGCCACTTCAGTAGTCACATCAGTCCCTCCAAAATTAAATTTAATTTTACCATTTCCGTTGGCAGCAGCATATCGTATGGCAATATCATACGTTCCATTTGACGGTACGCTCACGGTATAAGTAAGCCATTCACCTGATGCAATATTGGTAATAGCATTTCCCCCTTCACTGCAGGCTTTAATATCCACATGCTCATTGAGACGATAGGTACCTCCTGAATTTACGGGTGTGGTGTCATAATAGGTTCGGTTTTCACCATCAGTTACAAAATAATCAAAGTTTTCAGCTTCGATCGTCATTGGCAAAACATTCATCGCATAATTAGGCAAACCTGAGGAATCAAAACCTCTTATAGGATCTCCAAAACAATAATCGGGACGACGAAATGACAATCCGCCAAAACCAACATAAGCTCCACCTGATGGCCCTGTTTCATACCTTCCATTTGCAACAATAGAGTAATCCCTAGCTCGAATAGTCCATTTGGCGTCTTCTGGATTATTTAATCCTCTTCCTATGTAGTGTGCAATAGGCAACTCCCAAGTGTCTTCATTCTTAAAAGTACCTCGTGTTAAACAGGTTTCACAATTATCTACAACAGGACAAATTGCCAATGATTTTGTACGCAATGTGGCATCATTACGCTGTATGAATTCCCCTGATGCTGCAGTAGGTTCCCAAGGTGTAGTTTGATCAGGATAAGACTTAACATAGGAAACATTGTACTTTAATGTATATTCTAAACCTAACAATATTCTATTGTTTACCTTCCCCCAAAGGTCGTCTCCTTGATTCCAAGCTATTTCGGCAATCGAAGAGAGCACACCTAAACCAAAAGCAGTATGTCCTTGGTCTCTTGAACTTTCTTGGCACTGGCCATTTTCCCAAACATAATTAGTCAAAGCACCATTACCGTAAAAATTAGGTTCTGTTGCTAATTCAGTCATGTTGTAAGCTATTCGATATTTATTTTCGTCAATCACCGTGGTTTGTACATGTGGCCCTTTAGGAAATGGAATATCATCCTCACGACCAGGCATCATATTTATATACCGCCATGCACGATCATATATTCTTTCATCGTCAAGAAATACGCCAATAGCCATGGTCGTTCTAATACCACACAATTCCTGATTACCCGCACGAACAGGATCAAACTTGTATGCGCGCCAATACCAAGTACCATCTGTACTTAAATTTGACGGAATCGTAGTATTCGAATAGCCGGGATACACCAACATATCTTTAAATTTTTGGATATCAGTAGCTGTCCAACCTGGATACGTGCTTTTTATGAGCTCAGCTGCTTCAAGCATAATAATTATAACATTTGAAGTTAAGGCAGCTGTTCCATTGTACTGAACGTAAGTTAATCCTGTCCATGCATTTAAACATTCCACAGCCTTTTGCGCATGACGTTCGTCTCCTTCGATATACCAACGCAATGCGTTGTAATAGGCCGCACGACTGTCGCTCTCGAAAATCGTTAAATTGGTTTTTGGCGCATCGCGATAAATCTCTTTTAAAGAGGGGTTCCCTAGCACTTGATAATTATAACTTGCTTGCGTTTTACCAATCATATCAATGTAGGATGAATAATATGGTTCAATTTTAGCCTGTACCATATATTTCATACGGTCCAAATCTGATTTTTTGTGTGACAATCCCGGATGCACCATTTGTGCCTGAACTGAAATTGTTAAACATAAAAGCAGAAACAAATAATAGAGCTGCCCTCCTTTCAAGGAAAGCCTTTTTTGAATTCTCAAATGGTTCATTTTTTGGTTTTTGGTATTTTGGTTAATTAATTATAAACTAGCAAATTGCAGTAATCTTCTTAAACACTTAAGTATTTTTGTCCATGAAAAAAAATAATTTTCGTTAGCTAAATCACCTTACGATATTATTCAAAATATAACATTTGTACTATTAATTCCCATTCAAAACATATAAAAAAACACCCATTTCAAAATGAAATGAGTGTTTTTCAAAAAATTGACAATTTAAAATTACATTTTGTAAATTATTGTTTTACAATACGTTTTGTGAATTCGCCATTTTCAGTTTTCACATTAAATAAATAGATTCCTGTATTTAAGCCTGAAAGATTGATTTCTGATTGTGCATCATTTACTTTTTTAGTCAACAAAGCTTTACCATTCAAATCATACACAATTACATCCACAGCATTCGCCGAATCCATTTTTAAAGTTACATTTCCTGTTGTTGGATTTGGATAAACAACAGCTCCTAATTCTTTTTCTACATTGTGTGTACTTAACGGTGCGCTTTCTATGATGTTAGCTGCTCCTACTTGAAGCCAAGGTTGAGTAGTTTCATAAGTACTTTTCGTACCTGCAGGTACATAAATCTTTACATTCGTAGGAGTTATAGCTTGCCAAGTAGTGGTAGTATAAGTCCCCGTAGTAAATGTAACACTAGCAGGATTCGCCCATTTCACTGTCACTTCAGTCAAGGCTGCACATCCTCTAAAAAGTTGTCCTTTAATAGAACTTACCGAAGCTGGTATATTCATACTTGTAATTCCCGTTTCTCTTAATGCTCCTTCACCGATAATTGTTGCAATAGGAATATTTACTTTTGTGATATTAGTACAAAACACAAAAGTATAATCTCCAAAAGTAGTACAAGCAGGTAAATTCATTTCTCCTGTCAAACCAGTACAATTGGCAAAAGTATTAGAACCCGAATCAACAATATGATCCAAATTGATTGAGGTCAAATTTGGGTTAGTTCTAAATGAGTGAGCTGACAATGTCGTAACAGAAGGTGGTAATGTTACAGTTCTCACATTCGTATTTGCTGGATTTCTTCCAGTCCCGCTAGTAGCATGAGCACTAAATGCACCATTACCAATTTGTTTAACAGTATATGTTATTCCTAAATTCATAACAGTACCTGGTATAACGACATCAACTGGAGCACTTGGAAATACTGACCACCCTGTAACTTCGCAATAGTTATTAGTTACATCAATTACATTGTAATTGAATGTACCATCATTAAAAGTTTGCGCACTAATTGTCCCTGTTACCAACATGACAATCCATAATAGTAAAGTTTTTTTCATAAATAAAATGTTTAAGTTAGTTGTTTAAATTCACTATGCGATATTATTCAAAATCTAACATTTACACTATCAATTATCATTCAAAACCTATAAAAAAGCGCCCATTTTTCAACGAAATAGGCGCTTTTAAAATAAATTTGACAATATGAAATTAAATGCTATAAATTATTGTTTTACGATTCGTTTTACAAACTCTCCAGTATCTGTTTTAACCTTAAACAAGTAGATTCCTGAAGACACATTTGACAAGTTAATTTGTGACTCTGAATCAGTTACTTCTTGTTGTAAAACCACTCTCCCGTTAAGGTCATAAACAGCAATAGCTGCTTTTTCAGATTGTTTGCTTTTTACAGTAATCAACTCTTTGGTTGGATTAGGGTAAAAATCCCAATTGCTTTCCAATTGAAAGTTTTTGGTACTCAACGTTGGGTCTTCGATGATATTAGCATCTAAAAAAGCAGACCAGCCTGTCGCTGCTACATATGCAGGTTTAGCACCTACAGGGACGTATAATTTAGCCAAAGTTCCGATACCAATTGGTGTTTTTGGAGTACCTCCTGTTACAAAAGCAGCTAGTGGAAGGACAGGAGTTGCGACATTTACTTTAAGAGTCGCTAATTTCCCAATAGAATACAATGCATTGGTTCCAATTGAGGTAAGTGCATTTCCTATATTTATTTCAGTTAAATTTGTATCATACACAAATGCATAGTCTGCGATTGTTTGAACTTTAGGAAGGTTTATGGTTGTAAGTCCTGTCATACGACCCAATCCATTTGATCCAATCGCTGTTACCTTATTCAAATCCAAAGAAGTTATGGCATTACAATCTCTAAAAGCATTTGCCCCAATTGTAGTTACTCCAGAGGTATTAATTGCAGTCAGTTTTGTGCAATTTTGAAATGCATTATCACCTATCGTTGTTAAAGCACTCGAAACCGACAAACTTTCCAAATTAGTACAGCCCCAAAATCCTGAACCTCCAATTGAAGTCACGTTTTCTAAATTTGGAATACTGGTCAAACCTGTACAACCGTAAAACGCACTACCATCAATCATCGTAATTGAAGCCGCTGGAATGGTCAAATTCACCAATTTAGGACAGTTTTTTACACATGCTAATATTAAGGAAGTAACTGTAGTAGGAAGCGACAGTGTTGTAAGTTCCGAACATCCTTGAAACATCGTATTAGACAATGAAGTTAATCCTGAATTCGTCAAATTAGCTGTGACTAAGGATAAACAATCTCTAAAAGCCGCAGTACCCACTGTTGTGAGTGCAGGATTAGAAAGCGTAAGCGATGTAATTTTTGACCCCTGAAAAGCTGATGCTCCAATCACTGCCAAACCACTTGGAATTGTTGAAGTAAGACCACTTGACTGAAATGCACTTCCTAATACCGTAGTAATATTGTCAAGATTAACCGTAGCTAATGCTGTACATCCTCTGAAAGCATCATAACCTATCGTTGTTACTGTACTTGGAAGAGTAATTGCAGTAATAGCCGTTTTTGCTTCAAAAGCTCCTTCAGGACCACCCGCTGAAGCAATATGAGTTCCAATAGAAGTTACTGAATAGACAGTAGGAATCGCATCTGATGCCGTTGCAGGAATACTTAAAGTGGTTGCAGCACTTGTAGTACCTGTCACTGTTACTTCATTTGGAGCTACTGAAGTTACTTTGTACGTAAAATCACCATCAGTAAAAGTGTCTCCTACTGCTTGCGCTTGGCAAACGGTTAAAGTAAATAGGGTAATCCCTAATACTAGTAAAGTTTTTTTCATAATTAAAGTTGTTAAAATTAGTTAATAATAGACTGCTATATTACTTACATCTAAGGATTTATTAGATAAATTATCACTCAAATCCTATAAAAAAAGTGCCATTTTCTTAACGAAAAGGCACTTTTTTAGCTTTTAACAACTCAGATTGTGTAGTTTTTATCTTTTTAAGATTTTTGCATCATATATCTTATCCTCTTTCTTAATTTTTATAAAATATACACCATTTGCAAACCGACTACTATCAATTACACATTCGTCTGAATCAATGTTTTTTTGCAGCACCAATTCCCCCAAAACCGTATAGATTTCCATCACTGCTCCAGCCTGTTCCAACACCACAAAACTATCGTTGACAGGATTAGGATAGAGTTTCACTTGTGATACATTTTTATCTTCTATACCCAATGTGCTTGTACCATATACCTCTACCTCAGCTAAGGTTAAACCATAATCTGAGGTTTTTGAAACTCGAACCACTTTACCCACTACATCTCCTGTACTTATCACAATAGACGGACTAGGTGGTGTTGTAATCAATCGCGAAAAAGTAACTTCTCCATTGGCATTGAGCACCTCAACCGTAAAATTATTCAGTCGATCTCCATAGTTGCTTCCTGTACGGTTGTACACCACAATATCCCAGATGGTTTTGTTGGCTCCTAAATCAACCTTCCACCATTTTAAAGTATTAGAACCATTCGTTCCATGTTCGGTATGCGTTACAGAATTCTTAGAAAAATCTCCATTTGTGTTTCCATCATTGGCTCTTTCGGCTACTCCTCCATAGGCAGTAGTTGATTGACTTGCTACACCTCCATTACTGGATAGTGCTAGATTATTTTCCGTTGAATAAGTAGTCGTTACATAACTCGTATCCATTAAATTCCCATCAACAGAATAACAATTTATAAAAGTAGTACCCAATTTTTTTGCTGTCACTAAACCTGAAGCACTAACGGTTGCAATGGAAGGATCGGCACTAACATAAATTACATTCGTATTGGTCGCATTGGCAGGATACACCTGAGTGGTGAGCTGTTGTGTAGCTCCTACATTCAATTGCATTTTATACGGAGCAATAGACACCCATTGTACAGGCACATTAGCAGTACCTTGCAAGTTCAAATCAAACCAGTTGATATTCCATCCACCTGCTTGTGCATACAAACGGATGGTTTGTAAACCTGCCGTTAACGATATTGACGTACTCAAGGTAGTCCACGTTTGTACCCCTCCTGTTGCATTAATTGTGGCTGTGGCCAAGGTATTCCCTTGGGACTGAATCAAAACAACCCCTCCACCAGACTGACTCGCCACACGGTAATTGAAGCTATAAACTCCCGTAGAAGGCACATTAATGGCGTATTCCATCCAGTCACCAGCCTCAATATTCTTGACATTTTGAACCCCATTTACATCAGCGGTCGTTTCCACTTGCACCCCATTCATAGCCGTATAATTTTCTGCTTCAAAATACAAGCTCGAAGCAGTACAACTAAGCGAAGAAATCGTATTATTACTCCCTGTATTAGTTACTGTTCCACACGATTTAATGGTATTGTTAGTACTCTTAACACCACTCAAAATGGGATTACTTGTATAGTTATTCAGTTTCACATTCGAAGATGAAAAACCAGTAGGATTGGTAGAACCAAATCGCAATCCTCGGCGATCCCCTGATAAAACAATATCCATTTGGTCATTAGCGTAGGATTGTGTATTTCTAAAGTTTAAGGTATGGCCTTCGCCACCAATGTACGCCAACATATTATTTCCATAAGCCCCTTCGTTGCTAAGAACGGTTAAATCCACCGTATTGTTTTTATCCGAATCATATTCATCTACATACAAAGGTCCGTATTTAGTATCCCCTCTTGAATTAACTACTGTAGCACCAGACCCCACACTGTACTGTGTTTCGCATTCGATAGTCGTACAATTGTTGACATATTTGGTATTATTAGCAAAACCAATAACCACACCCGAGCGCATTCTTTTTACGGTACAATCTATCACATTCATATTTGACGTACTGGTCGTAACCCCTGTTTGCCAATGAGGGCCATCATTATACGCACGAATACCATCTTCTTGCTTGCTAAACATCCAACCCGCAGGGACTGTATATCCATAAACCGTCATAAAGTTTACCAAATCAGCTGGTGAGCCTGTTCCTGCTTCCGCCAAAACATCATCAGTCGTTCGTAATTCTCCTTCTAAATAGCACCCTTCAACTGTGGTATTAATTCCACCTTGTACAAAAATTCCGTGACCGTAAGCGTGATGCATAATGGTACAGTTTTTAACATGATTGTTTTCGCCTCTTACCAATATCGCTGCATGTTTGTTATGTCCTATAACCGCTCCAGAGCCTTTACCAAACATATCACCGTACCCATAAGGATACGACCCTCTAACGGTCATGTGTATTCCTTCTAATCTGTTTCCAATACCATCCAATGCAATTCCTAAGGCTGTTTTATTGGGTTTGGTCCATCCAATATCTTCCATTGTAAGGTTTTTTATCACCACATTCGAACCAGTCACATGAATTTCATTCACGTGATTACTTCCAAATTTGGTAAAAACCTTCGTATCAATATTGATTTTGACTCCTGTAAAATCATAAGTACTATTAGAGCCTGAAAAATGGAGCAACATTGTATTATCCGTAAATAAAGGATGTACCGTTCCATACAAACCGTTATCAATATCCGCTTCTGTAATCGAATAAGTTCCTGGTGTCATCACAATATTTACTCCATTATCATCTAAATAAGGTAATAATTGAGCTAGTGAATTTACCGTTGTTTGTGCATAGCCTCCTAAAGGAATGCCGACACAGAAAAGCATTAAAAAAAAGAAATTCGCTATTTTTTTTATGGGTTTCATTTGACTTTTTGGTTATGATTTAAGATTAGTTGATTATTAATTTAGCAGTATGCGTATTGTTTACTGTTACAATATAAACTCCTGCTTTTAAGTTGTGTTGAATAGTATTGTCTTCAGAATCCTCACTATAATTTTTCTCAAAAACTAGCACTCCTAAAACCGAATATATTTTAATGTTTTGTATGGGAACATTGGAAGTTTTTACAGAAAAATTACTATCAGATGACGGGTTAGGATAGACATTTAATTGGTTTTTGACAAAATTGTGGTCGGTTGTACTCAATACATTTGCATACCCTTTCAAAGCATTAAGACTGGTAAATGTTTTGATATAATCCAATTTCATTACGGATATAGGATTCACCTCTTTAGTATCCACACAATTAAATCCGCTGAGACTCCATACTTGATTCGCAGGTATCAAGGTTGACAAATCCCAATAATAAACATCTGTTGTACCTGGTAAAAGTTTAGAGTAAGCCAATGTTTCAACTCCATTAACAGATGCGCCATCCTTAAACTGAGTCGCACTACCAGAGGTATTGTTCATGATAAGTACAAAATTAGCATAGGTATCCGGACGCTCTCCTTTCATTGCTAAAATGGGATAGTTCGCAGGGTTGAGTTTATGGTTGCTTGGATTGGTTTTTCGCCAATAAAAGCGAATATAATCCGCACCATTATTTTCAAATGTACAGACCAACTGTTTGTTGGCCTCATCAATAGTCATTACCCCAAAGGTTCCCGAAACATCAGGATTCCACCCATAAAAAGGGTCTGGATTTTGGGAATTGGCAGCAATTTCAAAAGGTTCATCTATTAAACCTTCTAGGTAGGTATTTTGACATACGGGAGTGCCCAAGGTAATTCCTGTCCCATTATTGGTAACCGTTCCATTACTATTAATCGTAGAGGAACTTGCTTTTGACAACACCTCTACAGGCATTTCGGTACAATTGTTTAAAATGATTCCTGAGGTGTTTTCAGAACCGAGAGGCGAAAAAGGATTAGTTCCTGTAGGTCTTGTACCTCCTACAATAATTTTATGTTGTTGGGCTCTGGTAGTATTCTGCCATTTTTTGAAAGTCACTTTATGATTGGTTCCCGAAATGGTGGCTAGTGCATGTAAAGTCGTGGTAGGAAGCGTTGGCATTAATTCTAACTCCACTTCTGTTCCTGTACCACTCAAATATAGCAAAGGACCATTCACGGCATCCCCACGACTGTTTTCGATAACCCCTTCATATATATTATAACCCGCTTCACACCCTGTGGCTTCACAATTTTGAACTAAAATTGGCCCACCCACTTCAAGAGCAAATCCCACACGGCAATTTCTAGCGGTACAATTAATAAGTGTTACTCCCGCAGTAGTATTTCCAGTCCCTTCTCCATAGGTGCGAAACCCACATTCGCTTAAGGATTTAGTATATCCTGGAGTAATTACTTTGTTTCCATCATAATTAGGATATACGGCTTCAAAATTTTTATTATAAGCCAATCCTGAAGTTTCAGCTAGCATACTATCGGTTGTTCGGGTAACTGCTTCGGCATAACAATTTTGAAAAAGCACATTCCGTCCGCCTTGTACAAAAAACAAGTGACCAAAGGATTGTGAGTAAATAGAACATCCTATAATAGAAACATTCAGACCACCTACTAATAAGCCACTATGTTTTCGCATAGGAACTAAACTCCCTCCGCCTTTACCTAGTAAATCACCATAGCCATAAGGCGAAGAACCGCTCATATTCAGTCGCACATTCTCGACAACAATATCATTTCCTGAGACTACCATGGACTGTCCTCCACTGGCTGTTGGGCTATTACCAATATCTGTAACCGTCAAGCCTTTAAAATTAATGTTGTTACCCGCTAAATGAAATTCGATAACATTTGAACCTAAATCATTTAATAAAGCGGTATCTACATTAATAGTAACCCCTGTTAAGTCAAAAATGTTATTGCTACCACTAAACAAAATCATTGCCCTTCTGCCATAAGAATCGGCAGGAGTGTTATTCGCAATTACCGTTGGTGTTAAGTAATCAATCATATTGTAAACCCCAGGAGTCATCTTGATGGTTTGGTTGGATTGTGAAGCAACAGTAGCTAGTTCAGCAATACTTGATACGGTAATTTGTCCCACGGCAGAAAAAGTGGCAGATAAGAACGCTAGTAAAAAAAATATACCTTTATATTCTTTTAAAAACTGCTTTTTTTTGTTCAATGAATTCATCTTAGCTAAAATATGTTTGTTTTAATTTTTTATTATTTTCATAGTATGAACAACCCCATTTTTATGAAGTTTGACAAAATAAACACCACTATCAAAGTGAGCTATATCAATAGTTTGATTCGAAAGTTCAACCTTAGTTTTCAAGATTAATTTTCCTAAAACATTACTAATCTCTAATTCACATCCCTCGGCATTGCTTAGGGTTAAGACATTGGTTACTGGGTTGGGATAAAGTTTGATTTGGTGCAACTCTTGTTTTGCATTTGATAATACCACTGCATTTATTCCGTAAACTTCAACTTCTGCCAACGCAAGTGCTGTAGAAGATGTCTTAGATATTCTTACTGTTTTACCTACTACATTTCCTGTAGTAACCGTAAAGGCATTACTAGGTGCTGTTGCATAAAACTGACTAAAAACTATATTGCCATTAGCATTTAAAACTTCAACCGTAAAATTGTTTAATCTATCAGAACAACAATCAGTTCGGTTGTAGATTTTTATAGTTTGAATTTTATAACTATTCCCTAAGTCCACTTTCCACCATGGCGTTGGATCAACAGTAGCATTTCCACCCGTATGACTTACAGAACCGTTTCCAAAAACACCATTGACATTTCCATCTATGGCATTGGGTGCAAAACCATCACTTGGTCTATTGGTGGATTGTGTTGCTGTTCCGTGGGCTACTGCTAGATTTATGGGCTCTGGCTCTACCTCAACTAATGCTACTGTGAAACTATTTAATTTGAAAGCATTATTGGCACCACTAAATACAACTCTTATGACTTGAACTCCCTTTGTAAGCGTTACCGCATTCCCTACTTTAAAAGTTTTCCAATCTGTTAAACCAGTGGAATTAGACGCACCAAAAGGAACTGCAACATCCGTTGTGACATCTACTCCCCCAATGTTAAATTTAATTTTACCATTCCCATTAGCAGCTGCATATCGAATAGTAATGTCGTAAGTTCCATTAGAAGGCACGTTTACGGTATAGGTAAGCCATTCGCCGCTTTCAATATTGGTTAAGTTATAGCCTCCTTCGGAACATACTTCAATATCAACATTTTCATCAGTTCTATATTGATTCCCTGTATTTGTTGTGGTATTATCTCCATAGGTTCTACCTTCTCCTTTTAACACAAAATAATCGTAGTTTTCAGCTTCAATAGTCGCTGGCAACACATTCATTTTGTATCTAGGTAGTCCATTTGCCTCAAAGCCACTTATAGGATCTCCGGGACTCACTCTACGAAACTTTAATCCACCATATCCTGGGTGATCTGTTACGGTTCCCTCACCTTCCACACCCGATTGTGTCGTTAAATAATTGAAACCTCTTTGTAACCATTTGTATTTTTCACTCGGCAAACCCAAACGGTCTCTATAATGCCCTAAATTCATTTCATAAACTGGTTGGAGGTTGTGCTTTCCGCGTTCTATAAACTCGGTGCCTACGCTACAAACGAGATAGGGATTAATTTTCAAGGCTTTCCATCTACCCGAACGATCTGTTCTTTCAATATATTCTCCTGAAGCCACGGAAGGCTCCCATGGGCTTGTTTGGTCTGGATAAGAGTTACTGAAACTTAGGTTGTATTTGTAATAAAACTCTAACCCTAAAAGCGGTCTATTGTCTAAATGACCGTATAAATCATCGCCTTGATTCCATGCCATTTCTGACATAACCGCTATTGTAGAAACCCCAGCCAAACCATGCGCTTGATCCCGAGATGATTCTTGACACTGACCATTTTCATAAATATAATTGCTTATAACTTCGTTATAACCATAATCTGAAATGGTGTTTGCAAATCCATTTTGGGTAAATTCATCAAAATACTCACAGGATGTTATTTGGTTATTGTTAATAGGAGGTCCCGACGGATAAGCCAAATCATCCGAACGATGCGCATTCCCTTTTAAATAACGCAAAGCCCTATCATACATAATTTCATTATCTAAAAAGATTGCCATAGCCATCATGGTTCTCATGCAGAACAAACCTTGATTCCCATGTCTGGCTGGATCGCCCTGATACACTCTCCAATAAAAGCCAATATCACCACTATTTATAGCAGCAGTAGGCACTGTGGTGCTCGAATAACCTGGATAAACCAGCATGTCTTTAAACTCCTGAATATCCGAGGCGGCCCAGCCATTATAAGTATGTTTGATAATTTCAGCTGCTTCAATAATTCGCCAAATGCGACCAGAACTCAGCGGCACTGTCATGGTATTTCTTTTAATACCTTTCCATCGATTAAAAATTTCTATGGCTTTTTCGGCATGTCTAGCATCACCCGTGATATACCACATCAAGGCATTGTAATAAGCCGCCGTACCGTCATTAATAAACCAAGCGTCGCTTGTACTGTTGTACTCTGTGGTAATAGCTGGATCTACATTTACGGGATAAGTGTACTTCGCTTTGCTGTTATTTTTAAGATTTTGAAATGTAGTTGCCCAAGGTTCAATACCAGCTTCAACCATATATTTCATTCTCTCCAAATCCGATAATTTATGGGATATCCCAGGATGCACTAATTGGGCATTAATCGAAAAAATCGTAATTAAGAAAAAGAACAAAAAAAGGTATGCTTTCTTTTTTACAATTGGATTTAGATAAGGATGCTTAGTAGTTTTGTTATTCATTTATAAATTTTGGTTTGGTTAGTAATATGCTAAATCTGATGAAGAAAAAAGAGCCTCATCCAATTTACAATACTACTACATTAACCAACAAAAAAGTATAAATTATAAGTCTTACATTATAAAATAGAATTCATTTTCGCAATAGATTTGATTTTTAGTTACGAAAAATATATTTCAAAAAAAAGTGTCCCAAAATTTTACTTCGGCAACACTTCTATCATTACATACTAATAACCAAACAACTAGCACCCCATTCGCACTTCAAGTTTTCCAATCCGAAATTCCTATTGGAGTGTTCAAAACATATTGATGCTATTTCTCAACTTGGAAGACTATTGCTATTTCTTGTGTAACAATGACTCTCCTTCTGATTTCGTAACCGAAGATTCCTAGCTTTCTTTGTTACTGTAAAATCCAAATTACGCCTTAGCCTCATTAACTTTATTTTTCTACTTTATCAACTTACTAGGAGAATAACCAAATTGATTTTTAAAACACCTACTAAAGTATAAGGGGTCATTGAATCCTACCATCAATGCAACCTCTGATACGTTGTAATTTTTAGTTTTTAATAAAATCGCTGATTTTTTTAAACGTATGGTTCTTATAAATTCATTGGTTGATAAATCAGTAAGTTGTTTGATTTTTCGGTATAATTTTGAGGAACTCATGGCCAGTTCGTTACAAATAAATGTCGAAGTCAAATCAGGATTACTGATGTTGTCTTCTATTAATTGTTTGATTTTTGAAATTAACTCAATATCGATTTGTGAGTGTGCTAAACTAGTAACATCACTTTCAATTTCACCCAAAAAGCGCTGTTTAAGATCGAGCTGAATTTTTATAATATTATCGATTCTGGTTTTCAGTAATGCGGGGTCAAAAGGTTTTACCAAGTATCCATCTACACCTATTTTATACCCTTTGATGCGGTTTTTATTTTCGGCTAAAGCGGTAAGCATCACCACGGCAGTATGACTGATATTTTCATCTGCTTTTAACTCTTCCACAAACTGGAATCCGTCCATCACGGGCATCATCACATCTACCACACACAAAACGGGTTTTACTTTTCGGCATACTTCTAAACCTTCTTTACCATTTTTAGCTTCATACACCTTGTAAAAAGTGGAGAGAAAATCTACCAAATACTTTCTAAGCTCTGTATTGTCATCAATAATGAGAATTTTCAGCTTTATATCAGTGCTTTTATTTTCGTTAGTTTCTATAATTTGCTTTAGCTCTTTTTGGTCAGTCATCAATATATTCGAGCTGTACTCGATAGGCTTAGGCGGTTCTACCTTCGTCGATTCATCAATTTCTTCTGGTTTAAAAATACGTTTAGACACAGGCAGTTCTACTGTAAAAATACTTCCTACATTAGGCTCACTTTCAACCCTAATTTCGCCTCTCAAAATTTCGACTAAAGCCTTTACAAAAGACAATCCAATTCCTGTTCCAGTTGTATTTTCCTTACTGTTATTGGCCTGATAAAAACGGGTAAATATTTTTTCTTGACTTTCAAATGGAATCCCAATACCATCATCACTAATTTCGACCACCAATGTCTTATCGTCCCCTTCCTTAAACCCAATATACAAATCGATAGTCCCGAAATTATTGGTAAACTTCATAGCATTCGAAAGGAGATTGAACAAAATTTTACTGTATTTATCCAAATCAATCCAGCACATCAAGGTTTCTTCCTCTACATTCAAATTGTAGTTAATGTTCTTGGATTGTGCCAATTCGATAAAAGAATTAAAAATCTCTTTTGTGGTCACTAAAACATCTGCTTTGGCAACTCTGAGTTTTAACTCCCCTGTCTCTGCTCTTCTAAAATCCAAAATCTGATTGACTAAACGCAACAATCGATTCGCATTTTGATAAATGAGAGTCACCCTGCTTTTCTCGAAGCTGCTGCTGTTTTCTTGGTCCAGCAATTGTTTTACGGGACCTAAAATTAAGGTCAAAGGTGTTCGGAGTTCGTGTGAGATATTGGTAAAAAATCGTAGTTTTTCATTATTCAACTTCTCATCGCGTTCTCTTCTGATTTTTTCGGTTAATAATTCCCGCTTCAAATGGATACGGTATTTAATCTGTTTGACAATAAAATATGTCAACAAACCTAATAAAATCAATATGATTGTCATTCCTGTATAGGTGAACCAAAACGTAGGTAATACTTTGATGCGATACGAAACCACTTCACTCCAAATACCATCGCTATTACTGGATTGAATCTTAAAAACATACTCTTTGGGAAACAAATTGGTATATTGAACCGTTCTCGAGTCGCTATCGGTTTCAATCCAATTGGTATCAAAACCTTCTAACATGTATTTGAATTTATTCAATCGCTCATTCGTGAAAGAGGGCGTCGAAAATTGTATGGAAAAATTACGGTTGTTGTAATTAAGAACGATGCTTTTATTTTTATTAATATCCTCTTCTAGAATTTTTTGACCGTTGACCGTTACACCTGGAAGAATTTCGATATCTTGAATTTTGAAAGCTGTAATCATCGGTTTAGGAGACCACTTGTTCTCATTTATTTTGTGAGGCGAAAAGAAAATCACCCCATTTTTTCCACCCAAATAAATTTTTGAATTATTGAAATTGTAAAAACCACTGGAACTAAAAACATCCAATTTATTCCCGCTATTTACATTGTAAATATTGGCTTTTTTCTGTTTTACTTTGTATTTAGCGATGCTGTTATTGTTCATATTCAACCACAAATCACCACGGGTATCCACTACAATATCAGTAATCCACTTGTTATTTATTTCTTTGGGTTGTGTTATTTTTTGAAAATTATCTTTGGCAGGAACATACATCGCTAAGCCCATACGAGTCGCAGCCCACACCCTTCCAGCAGCATCAACCACAACATCACTTACATTGACATGAGGCAACCCATAATCGGAATTAGAACTTTGACCATAGGACTTGGTTTTTCTTGAGTTCACATTGTATTTTACCAATCCTTGATCAGCGGCAAACCATACATTGCCTGCTTTGTCTTTGGTTACTTTATTAATCAAATACCCCGGAAGAATTTTGCCTACAGTAGTCGTTGGTACACCCGTTCTTTTATCCAACAGTACAGCGCCTTGTCCATAAGACCCTACTAATAACCGGTGTGCATCATAATTTACAAAGGCAAAAACAGGAATGTTTTTGAAGCCTACATCGATAACTTTTGATGCATTACGAATATAATCATAAACCAATATTTTCCCGTTCCATAAACCGCAATAGAAAGTTTTGCCATCTTCTGTATAAATACTCACTAGGTCATTGTTGTTTTTGTGCAACGGAGCAAACCCATTATTTTTGGATATAAAAAGTCCGTCGTGTCTTGTCACAACAATAATTTTTTGATCGTATGTTTTTGCAAAACCTCTTATTCGGGGTGCTTTATTATCAATGTATCGAGAAATATCCTTATTAATCTTAAACTGATTTTTGAACGAATCATATTTATCCAATCCGTCCTCAGTACCTATCCACAATACGCCAGAAGTATCAAAAAAAAGGGTCGAAATCAAATTATCTACCAGCGAGGTATTGTCAGACAACACCGAATAATGCCACTGAAATTCCCCTTTTTGAATATCTTCTAATTGATTACACACCAATAAACCGCCTATGGTACCTACCCAATATTTACCATCGGGAGCACGAGCAATCGACTGAAAATAAGGCCCTAGATTATCTCTTACTACAGCATCTTTGATATAGAGGTTGACAAAGGAATTTGTCCCATTATCTAACTTATACAGCCCCTCGCGAGTCCCTACAAAAATATCCGATTTAAAATCTTCGTATATAAAATTAAGATAGGGATTGGTCGCTTTAGAATGTGGTATCGTAAGGGTATAAGTCAAAATATCAGAGATGCCTCCTTTTAAATCCAAAATGATTTTGGCCACTCCCCCTGAAGCATAAGACCCTATCCAAATATCGCCTTTGGAATCTTCGAAAATTTCTTTGACGTAATTGAATCCTTTGATATTGATTTTGGCAAACCTGTTTTCATTAGGATAAAAAAAGTACAAACCGGCATTTTTAGTCCCTACCCAAACCCGTTTGAATTTATCAATATAAACCGAACGAATTTCTTGATCAGGCAAACTATTCGGATTGCCTTTTTCGTTCAAATAGGTTTTAAATTGTTGCGTATCGAGATTGAAAACCGTGAGTCCTTTTCGGGTTCCTATCCAAAGATTATTGGAATTTTTGTCAAACTTTAATGCGGTAATATCATCGTTGAACATTCCGTTTTTATCAATAGATGCGCTCAAATAACTTTTGAACTGATACCCGTCAAAACGATTTAATCCCGAAAAAGTTCCCAACCACAAAAAACCATTGTTATCTTGTACAATGTGCCTTACTGAATTATGAGAAAGTCCATCCTCGTCATTATAATGTTCAAACTTTATGTTTTGACAATGTAAAACAACTAAGGAATGCAGAACAATAAAGAGTGTAACAAACTTTTTCATAAATTTTACATCAGGTCTAGCTTAGCTAAAGATAGCAATTGCTAACCATAAAAGGATATTAGTTAATCAAAAATTACTTCTAAGGACATTGTTTTTTTCAAAATAAAGTAGCTTTATCCCTAAGACGGGCTTATGGATTTATAATCCCATTGTTTTCTTTTTTCATTTGTTCAATTACATTGGAATTTTCTCTAGCCAACTTGTTCTTGGTAGGCAGTTTGTAATTCAAACTGAAACCAAATTTTCGGGTATCCATTTTACTGTTGATAAGCAAAGGCGTATCGTACGACGTAAAGGCATTGGTATTCGTATTCAAAATATCATCCGCATAAATAGAAACCGTAAGTTGATCGTTTAAAAATTTCTTTGAAAAATTCAAATCCAAGGCATTTCTAAAGGGTTTTTCAAGAACAAAATAGAAATAATTTCCGTTAGGAAAAATATAGTTGTAATTCACGATGCATTTTATCTTGTTAGGCAACACTACTTGTGACATAAAGTTCATTAACCAAAAACCATTGGTAGGTACATTTGGAATTTGATGGTATTGGTATCCTGAGTACACATATAAAAAATTCATAGTATCTGGATTGACATTCATTTTGATGGTTTCGGCGATTCCTTTGGTAAACAACATATAAGGGATAGGCATTCCAAAACTCAAATTATGAATTTTTATCTCCGAAATATTTTCATTGGTATTACTCACCCTATCACTGTTTAAGGTAACTCTATTGACTACCTGATTTCTTGCCGAACTCAAATTATAACTCAAAAAGGCATAATCAAAAGCGCTAAACTTGATTTCATAATTGTTAAATAAAGTAGGTTGCAAATTAGGATTTCCCGAATAATCAATATTAGGATTCTGATAATTGGTATTGTTTGGATTTAATACCGAAGTACTTGGCAAAGTGATTTTTTTGTTGTAATTCAGATTCAGAAATATCCTTTCATTGAAGTTATACTGTGCACTTGCGTTAGGAAAAAGTCGGAACTGTTTAAACGGAATCAATTCAGCTGTAGCAGTTTTTCCTTCAATATCATAATTTTCGGCACGCCCACCCACAATAAAATTAAATTTATCAAATTCTGTTTGCAATTCTACATAAGATGCAGCCGTATTGCGGTGGTAGTCTAAATTTTTGGTTCCTTTATTTGTCGCTTCAAATTGTAATCCTTCGTACAAACCGCCCACACTCAACTTTCCGTTATCAGAAAAATCGATGGGTTGCGAATAATCAACTTTGAAATTAAACAAATCTTGATTTGACGTATTTAACAAGGTCGCTTCATTCTCACCCATAGGACGCAGTTCAAAATGGTTAGCATTATTGTTGTAATTGAACTTAAATTCTAATTTCTTGGTCGTGCTGTCAAATTTTTTCTGATACGTCGCTACCACATCCTGACGCAAATCTTTGCTTTTAGTCACATCATTGGAACTAAACCCTATTCCGTTACCAAGGGTATAACTGCCGTTTCTATTTTGGATAAAGTCATAATTCAACAACAATCTGTCTCTCCCAATATCAAAAGTCAAGGCCGATTTTATGAAATTATTTCGCCCGATTCTATCTGCATCAGTATCAGACAACAAAACCATCGAATTGTTTTCCTTTTTTTCTAACGAAGTCCAAAGCGCATTTTCTCTATAATTTTGACCAATGTTTAATTGCCAGCCGAAATACTTGTTTTTAGCATTCAGCAAAATACTGTTGTTCACCCGCCAGCGCATGACATCATAATTTGTAAAACTCGTGCTGTTGCTATAGGAGGCACTTATGTATTTTTTAGCGTTTCTATTTGTAATAATATTAAGAATTGCACCCCCAGAAGTAGCTGGAAATTCGGCTCCAGGTTGGGTGATGATTTCGATTCTTTCAATGGAGTTTGCAGGCATTCCCTCCAAAAACGCATTCAATTCAGTCGTTGAAATGTTAAGTGGCCTTCCGTCCAAAAACACATCAAGTTGTTTTCCTTGGTACATCATTCCCGCAATATCCGATGCTATTAAACCAGGTAATTTTTTTATCCCTTCTAATACGGAACCCGCATTCAAATGAGGCTGATCGGCAATGCTAAAGATGGTTCTGTCGGGTTTTTGTTCAATTGCTTTTTTGGTTTTCACAATTGCAACTTCATTTAATTCCGTTGTTTTTTCAATAGCTTGTTCGGTTGTATTTTGTGCCGAAAGTATCCCAAAAATACCAAGGGTCATAAAAATAATCAGGTGTTTTGTTTTCATGTAATGTTGCGAAAAATCTTTTTTTAGGAGAATAATGTTAAGAGTGACTATTTGTTTTTTTTATATAAAGAACCTCTATTTTAAATACCATATAAAATAGAGGCTATTAGAGATTCAAATGTTTTTTCTATACGTTTGAGGATAAGATTACGATTCTTTTAAACTATTTAACAAATTCTACATTGGTAAACTTCACCACAATGGCATTGGGCCAAATTTTGTCATTGTACAATCGTTGGGCTCTGGTTACGGAGAACTCCACTTTGTGAGGAAGTTGTTCAAACTTAGAAATAGGATGATTATCCGGAGAGTATTCTACAACCAAATCATTTTGTCCCAAAACTGAAATTTGGGTATCTTTTGTTGTTTTTATAATACTCGTTGAATAATTTCTACGGCGTCCTTTGAACCATTCTGGCTCATTGGTAAGAAAAATATACGCGGTTTTTCCGTCATTCCCTTTAGTGAACCACATATTTCCGTCCTTTATCAATCCTGGTAATGATCTTACATTTTTCACCCCCTCGTTATTGACAAACATCCAAAGTGCCATTTCGCGCAAGCGTTCTTCTTGTTCAATGGGGATTTCACCATTGGGTTTTGGTCCTATGTTAAGTAAAAAGTTACCCCCTTTGGCTCTGATTTCGATTAATTTATTGATTACTTCTTTACCGCTTTTATACACCTCATTGGTTGGTTTGTACGCCCATTGCGTCCCCATAGTCATACAGGTTTCCCAAGGTCCTGGCATCGCAGTATCAGGAATTTTTTGTTCAGGAGTTTTTATCTCGCCACGAGTGACCATGATGTTAGGATCTTTAGTGTGAACATATTGGGCAATATCCCCAATTTTAAAGGAATCAAAAAACATCACATCAATTGGACTGTATTTGGCAATCAATTCATCAATTTGTCGTTTGTCATAAGCTAACAACTCAGGGTTGTCCGTCACCTGACTTTCTTTCGTATTACGCGAAATCAAATTGCCTTGTTTGTGCAAAATGCTAAAATCTTCTGGCGAAAAATAAATCCCTACTTTCAGTCCTTGTTTGCGTAGGGCTTTTACCAGTTCCCCTACGATATCCTTCTTATAAGGTGTGTTCATAATATTGAAAGGAGTCGTCTTGGTATCCCACATACAAAAACCATTGTGGTGTTTGGCAGTAAAAACCACGTACTCGGCACCGGCAACTTTAAACAATCTTGCCCATTCGTCTGGATCAAATTTATCAGGGTAAAAAGTTTTAGGAAGTTCATTCATGTATCTTTTTACATAATCTTCAGAAGCTCCCACCATCGAATGGCTAATCACACTGCCCAATTGAGAGTCTAAACTCCAATGCACAAAAATACCAAATCCCATATCCATAAAATTTTCCACCTTTTCGGGTTTGTTTTTTAGTTGGGCCAATGCGGTAAAACTCATTGTCAATAAGGATACAATGATAAGGGTTAACTTTGGTTTCATAAAGGATGCTTTTCTGTTTTGTTTATTTGTTCGTTTATTTTTATTTTGGTTGGTTTGCCATTTCTAGTTGTAGTTCCCCCCCTTTTAGAAGGTCACTTTGTCTTATCGTATAATTTTTTACAGGTTGTTTATTCCATTGCACATCCCTTACATACACATTAGCATCGCTATTGTTTTTGGTTTTGATAGTCAATTTTTTTTCACCAAAAGTAACCGAATTTAACTTTATTACAATTTCGTCAAAAATCGGACTTCCTATTTGGTATTCTGGATTGGCTTCAGTTCCTCCATTCATTTGAAAAAGTCCTATTTTCATAAGTACAGACAAACTCCCCATTAAACCTTGGTCTTCGTCGCCATTATATCCTTTGCCAGGAGAAAAACCACTAAAAGCCTTATCAACTACTTTTCGAGACCAATATTGTGTCAAATCGTGTCTCCCCAATTGATTGAATACAAAAGCTGTTTGAATGGAAGGTTGGTTTCCGTAATTGATTGGAATACTTCTATATTCTGGATGCAACTCTTGTGCATGCGAATTACCCGCTGTAAAGCCTAATTTTTCCGCTTCAACAAATTGCTTGTTTAATTTTTCAATTGCATTTTTCTCACCTCCCATTAAACTCGCCAAACCTTTGATATCGTGTGGTACAAACCAAGTAGATTGTGCTGCATTAGACTCTATAAAACCATTTTCTACTTGGTAAGGATCAAAATCTATTTTCCAAACACCTGCTACATCTTTTGGACGCATCCATCCCACTTGAGAATCAAACACATTTTTGTAATTCTTGGATCGATTCATAAAGTAATTATAATCATCAGTATGGTTTAACTTTTTGGCAAGCTGAGCCAATGTCCAGTCTTGATAAGCATACTCCATAGTAAGGCTCGCTCCGTCTTGATGACCGCCAAATTTTCCTTCAGGAATTGGATAAGGCACATAACCATTATTTATATAATATTTTAATCCACCACCTAAATTCGTTTTATGCTCATAACCCGCTTTTTCCATAATTCCGCCTAGCATGTGATTCTTTTTTAGTGCCTTGTAAATCCCTTCTAAATCCTCTGTCACAATCCCTTTTTGAATAGCAGTGACTATAAAAGGTGTGGTAGAAGCCCCTGTCATCACATAAGTGTAATTTCCACCCGAAGGCCCACGAGGAATCAATCCACCATCCTTGTAATATTGCATTAAGGAGTTCACAAAATCTTTCATGATTTCAGGATAAACTAGCCCCCACAAAGTGTTTAGTGTCCATTGAGCACCCCAAAAAGAATCAGAGTTAAAATGATTGAATTTTGGTTTTCCGTTATTATCCAAAGGTATTTGACCAATTCTAAACGTTGCGCCCGTATTATCAGGATAAGCACCATTAGCATCATTAATAATTCGGCGTCCTTGTAATGCATGCCACAAATCAGTATAAAAGCGTCTTTGCACTTGTTCGCTACCGCCTTTAACAGCGATTCGACTCAGCAAACCATTCCATTCTTTTTTAGACTGTTGCACAATGGCATCAAAATCCCAACCTGGTAATTCTTGATTTAAATTATAGGTTGCGTTGTCGATGGAGGTATAGGAAATGGCTATTTTCATCAAAACCTTGGCTCCTGTTTCCTTAACATAGACCAAATAATTACCCGTTTCTTTGTCTTTATCAATTGAGGAAATTTCAGTATTCAACAGTGCTTTAAAATAAACTGTTACTGGTTTTGGCCTTCTGAAAGTAGGTTCCATCACTACCTTACCAGTTAGTTCTTTGGCATTTATTTTATCCAAAACGCCCCCAAAATTTTTACAAGGCCCCAATAATGTATTCAAATTAAACAGAATCGCCGCTTTCTTATTTTTAGGAAAGGTATAACTGTGAAACCCTACACGTTTAGTACTCGTAAGTGCAACTTTGATTTGGTATCTATCTAAGTTTACCAAATGATATCCAGGACTCACTTCTTCGGTTTGGTGACTGAATTTAGAATAAAAATCACGATATAATTTGGGTGCTTCCTTTTCGGCAACCGTTACAGGCATAACAGAGACCCCTGACATTTGCCAAGCATGAATATGGCTAAACCCTTTGATGGTATCCGTTTTATACCGATATCCACTACCCCAAGCACCGTTGATTCCAGTATCAGGACTTAGATTAACCATTCCAAAAGGGCGGCTAGCTGAAGAAAAGAAAAACCATCTCGAATTTTCTGTATCCAATTGCGGATAGACTTTGGCGGCATAATCCACTTGCTTTTCAACTTGTGCTTGCGGTAATTTTTCACCTTTGCACGATAGTAGTATCGCTGCTATACCGGCATATAAGATACTAATTTTGCTTCTACGAATATACTGTAGTCTCATTCTCATTATTTAAGAGTCAAATTATTCAAATTATTTTCGATGGTTTCTAACATATCCATCGTAGGAAAACCATTGTTTTGTCTTCTATTTTTTATGGCATACCAGCCCTCCCATTTGGGGTCTAAATCACCTTTTGTTCTTCTATCCACCATTTTTTCCAAGAGCCTTTTCGCTTCTGGCAATTTCATTTTGGCCTCTTCTAAAAAAGTCGCCTTTTTAGTCTCTTCATATTCTTTTTTTAATTGGGCCATTTTTTGGAGTGCCGTTTCAAAAGCAATCAAATCCGAAAACAACTGCACGGGTAAAAGAATATAAGCATGATAAAAAGTACTGGAGTCAAATTCCCTTCCTTTCTCTGCTTCAACTAAAGATTTTTGCAAGTATTCAGCACAACGAGCCGTCGATACATAATTGACTTCGACTCTTTTATAATCATAAGGTATCGAAGGTTTTCCTGGTCGGGTAAGTGGTGCGTTGGACAAATAAGCGATTACTTCCCGCAATCCGCCTAAATGTTCCACATATCCTTTCCTGCCTATTTGTGCCTCATGTAATAATTTCATTGAAGCAACGGCATGCGCAGCGGCTTTTTTGGTAAAATAACGTTCAGTCCAAGATTTATAAAATTGTTCGCCATTAAAAGTTTCAGGATTGTTACAAACCGCACTGTAGGCTTCTAAATTAAATAAAAAGGGTTTGAAATTTTGTCCGTTGACTAAACAATACTTATCAGCACCGTATTTATGGAACATCTCTTTCATTACGGTTTCTACCACTTGGGGATAAGGGTCATGTACCGTATGATTCAACCAATAACCCGCATGCATATAGGTCCCAAATTGATAATTATCGGTAGTATTAGGGAAATAATCAAACTCACCAAAACCATGATCAGACCACAATACCGTCCAATCTCTAGGAGGACGAAAACCTTCATTCCACATTTCCATCCCATCAGAATAACAAACTAATACTTTTTGAGAACCGGGTTTGTATTCATCCACTAATTTTCCGAAGGCTGCATATACTTCATTAAAAACATCAATTTTGCTTTCGCCACAACTACTTTCGTATTTCCAATCCCATACTTGATGGCGCGGACGCAAAATGAAAATATCCGTTTTTGCCAAAGGTGTTTTTTCAAAATAGTAGCGCCACGCTTGTATCCAGTCTTCTTTGTATTTTTTCCAGCAATCTGCTTTTTCGGCAGCCATTGGATGAATTTGATAGCCTAAAGCAAAATCGATAGCTACTTTCATTCCTTTTTCATGAGCATAATCAATCATTTTGTCCACATAGGCCACATCAACCTGATAGTCTGGCTTTAAAGCTTTGTATTCAGGACGTATAAAAAATTCCGGTCTTCCTAACATGTCAAACAATTGGATGGAATTGTATCGCAGACGTACTAAAGCATCAATCATTTCCGTATAAGATTCCCAATCGTATTCTAATAATTTGCCACGGTAATTAGCCAATTCATCCACATCATTTTCAAAATAAGTTAGTACAGGAACTTTGGGTGGTGCTATCGTTTTTGGGCTAAAAGCAAACAGCTCTTTTGTTGTTTTTTTGTTTGGCATTTTACCCGTCCAATACTCTAATGGATCGACACCTAAAACTTCTTTGGCATAATCATACACTACATATTGAAATCCTTGTACATCAGACCCTCCTAAAAGAATCGCTTTTTCGCCATTTTTAAGAGCATTTTGATTCCAAATTCCTCCTCTAGCTCCTGGAATTTGAGATGATAAAGGAAGCTTATTTTTGAGTGTCAAGTGCTTTAATAGACTATTGGTGTTTGGAGTTCCTAAAACAAAATAACAACCGTTTTTTGGCAACTTATCTTTCTCTGAAATGATATAAACTTTACCATCAACCACTTTTTCTAAATCATTTTTCAAATCATTTACAGTGCTTAACTCCACATTTGTTGCAGCACTACCTACAATTAAAAAATAATCAGTTGTATTGTTTGAATATAAAGGAGATATAAAAACAGTCAAAAGTAAGCAATATAAAAAACAATATTTCTTGTTTAAAAACGTATTCATCATATAGTTATTTAAATAAAAGGACATTTGGGATTTTAAAAAATCACTACTACAGATAAGCGGTTCATCAGTGAGGAATACCCTCAGAAAGGGTTTTCTAATTTGAGGATTTTAAAAATATAGGCAGGCATTCTATAGCCTGCCTATACTCAAACTAACTAACAAACAAACTGAAAAACTAATTCATCTAATAATCATTTTATATTAATCATAGAACGGATTTTGTTCCATTGTTTTAGGAGAAATGGTTATTTCATCAGTCGGAATTGGACGCAACAAATGTTGTTTAGGGTCAAAAGCACCATGATCAATAACATGTGGGTTATACAATTTTATTCTTTCTTCTAATTTACCTGTACGTTTTAACACTGCCCATCTATTTTCTTCACCAGCAAGCTCCAAAGCACGTTCCACTAAAATGTTATCAATTGTGGCAACTGTATAATGATTGGCTACGCCTGTCGCACGCTCTCTAACCCTGTTCAAATGGAATAAAGCTTGTGCTGTATTTCCTGCGCCTAAATGAGCTTCTGCAGCCAATAAATGGGATTCTGCAACTCTGAATACAAAAGTATCACGGCTACCTTCTGCTTCATAATTAATAAATTTGTCCCAGAATTTTTTGAAAATTGGAAAATGAACAAAAGGATCAGGATGTGTTGAATACAAATATTTAGCTCCTGAAACATCCGCTGGTTTAACATAACCATATTGATTCGGTTGGTACACCCAGTAACGGTTCAAACGTTTTGCCAATTCAGTTGAATTTAAAGCAACCTTTGGGTAATACACAATTGTATCTCCTACTTTAATAGTTCCTGATACTTTGTTAGCGATAATAGCACGGAAGAAAGTAGCATCATCTCTGGTATCGTTTGCAGCAAATAAACTATAAAAATATTGCGTAGGCATCCCTCCTGTAGGTGTTCCTCCATATTGATTTACCCTATCCATTCCTGGATAGTTAAAAATAGGATATTGAAAAAGAGAATGTTTTGTATTTCCTTTTTCTGCTAATACGCCCACATTTCCCCATTGGATAGCAAATAATACTTCGGCATTCACTTGATTATCAAAATCAAATACCTTAGCATAAGTTTGTGTTCTAATATCATAATTTCCAATAGCTGACTCTGCCAATGCTGCTGCTGTTGCAAAATCAGTAGGTGCTTTATAGGATTTATAAGCTCTGGTAAGATATACTTGTGACAATAAATGTTGAGCGGCTCTTTTTGAGAAACGACCTGTTGTTGGGGCATTTTGCAAATTAGGAATAGCAGCTTCTAACTCCGCAATAATAAAAGCGTAAGTTTCCTGTTCAGTAGCACGTTTATAATTCGTTCTAATCGTCAAGGGTTCCTCTGTATCTAGTACCACCCCGCCATATTGTTGAGCCAAATTAAAAAAGGCTAAAGCTCTTAAGGCTCTTGCTTGTGCAATTCCATAGGCCTTCTCCGGTAATTTCCCAGTACTCCATACTATTTGATTTTCAAATCGATTAATAGCAGTATTCGCTTTTGCGACAACATTATAATTACTACTCCAATACCCATTGGTCCTAGGTGCCAAAAAGTTGAAATAATCATTCTCAGCATTGGTGTCTGATACTTCTGTTTTAACTGTAAAAATATCAGTCCCTAAAAATTGATACGAATAATTTTTGTACACATTTCGTAGTTTTGAATAAATCCCTACAATAAGCTGATCCGCATTATTTTCGTTAATAAAATTCTCACTGGTTACAGAGGAGTAAATTTCTTCTTCAACATAGTCATTACAAGCACTAAAAGTTATTGTAATAGCCAGTGCTACCGTTATACTTTTTATATTTTTTAATAGTTCCATTTTTAATATAATTTAAAAAATTAATAAGTTAGTTTAAGACCAAACAATACAATTCGCGTCATATAACTCATGTTATAGGAATCTTGAAGTCCTGTTTCTGGGTCTGGCCCCTTATAATCAGTAAAAGTGAAAGGGTTTTGAACGTCCACAGATAGTCTTAAATTGGTCATATTTAATCTGTCTAACATCTTTTTAGAGAAATTATATCCTAAACCTATATTTCCGATTCTTACAAAATCAAAGCTGGTATAATATCTTTCACCTGTGGAAGCATAGGATACAGAAGGGTATTTAGCTCCTGGATTGTTTGGTGTCCAATAGTCCAATTTTACTTTATTAAATTTAGCTTGGTCATTTTGCCAAGGTGCATAGCTGTTGTAAAACTCTGAATGTCCAAAAGAACCTTGTCTGGTGTAAGCTTGAACCGAAAAATCGACATTTTTATAGGTGAAGGTATTTAACATTCCTCCAAGCCATTTTGGTGAAACCTGACCAAGAACTCTATAATCTTCTTGATTTAATTTACCATCATCATTCAAATCTCTGTATTTCCATTGCCCTGGAAAATAACCATAGCTCATTGCTTTAGTCGCTTCATCCAATTGCCAAATTCCTTCGGTTTCAAAGAAATAAATTGCATCTACAGGTGAACCTACTTTCAAAACACCATGCGTTCCAAACAATTCTAAATCTCTATCTCCATCTATTTTTAAGATTTCGTTTTTATTTCTTGAGTAATTTAAACTAGTAGTCCATTTAAAGTTCTCTGTTTGAACATTTGTAGTATTTAGTGTAAGCTCAATTCCTTTGTTTCTAACCGATCCAAAATTACCAACAGCTGTACCATATCCTGTAATCGCTGATAATGTTCTGTCTAGAATTGAGCCTACTGTTGTTTTATTGTATAATTCTAAGTTAAGACGAACTCTGTTTTTCAAAACAGCTAAATCAATTCCGAAATTGTACTCTTTAGAACGCTCCCAAGTTAGTTCTTGATTAGATAATCCACCTATAACTTGTCCATTAGTAACGGTATTTCCATATAAATAATTAGATTGTTCTAAAAATGCAAAAGACTTATATGGAGTAATAACTTTATCATTTCCTGACTCTCCATAACTCACACGCAATTTCAAGTTATTGATAAAACTCACGTTCTTCATGAAATCCTCATCAGTAACTTTCCACGCCAATGCTGCAGATGGAAAAAATGCCCATTTATGATTCACAGCTAATTTTGAAGAGGCGTCGTATCTTCCTGTAAACGTTAATAGGTATTTATCAAACAAACTATAGTTTACCCTAGCTGCAAAAGATGATAAAGTTTCTTTAGTGAAAAAGGTAGAATTCGTTCTTTTATCAAGACCCGCCTGAGTATTGTAAAACAAATAGGCATCAGTATCGAAACCTCTATTTTCTATCTTACTTCCTTCCATTTGATTGTAATAAACAGATGAAATTAAGGTAGTTTTTAAGTTATGCCCTTGTGCTACATCAAAATTAAAATCAACAATATTATCCCAAGTATAAGCCGTATTAAAGTAGGTGTCATAATAGGCTCTAGTACCTGCAGGTGAGTTTACGGCAGATTTAGTTAAAAGTCCAAAATATTGTCCTTGTCTTTGGTTTTTAATACTTGGTGCAAATTGTGTTTTAAAATTCACCCATTTTGTTGGTTTGTATTCTAAAAACACATTAGCAATAACATTAAATGTTCTTGTATTATTTCTCCAAGATCCTTGTGATTCATAATATGGATTCAAAAAACGTTGGTCTTGATCATCTGGAAATAAAATGATATCCCCGTTAGCATCTCTTTCGCTTAGTGTTGGAGCCAAACGAAGAGTACTTCTAAATAATTCATTACTTCCTGTTTCTCTTTCAGAAAATGCCAAATAAGACTTTAACCCAACAGTAAATTTATCAGATACTTTTTTAGTTACTGCAAGGTTAAAATTATAACGCTCAAAATCTTCAATCCCTACTACACCTTCGTCGCTTAAATACCCAATAGATGCATTATAGGTAGTTCCGTTACCTCCGCCAGACATTCCTAAGTTATGGCTAGTTTGAAAACCTGTATGCTGGTAATCGTTTACCCAATCTTTATAAATACCATTGGCAACATTATTTGCTTCTTGATTTGTAGTTCTAATTTCAAGAGACATATCAATTGGAAAATTGTTATAATCCGCTACAGTTGGAGCAATTCCTTGGGTAGGGTTAAAAAGAGTTCTCCACCCTCTGGCTCTAAGTACATCACCAACAAATTTCACATATTCAGGTCCACTGAACATGTCTGGCGCATTGGTTACTGATCTAATCCCTGAAGTGGCTTGATAACTAAATTGTGTTTTTCCTTCACCTCCGCTTTTGGTTGAAATGATAACCACCCCATTAGCACCACGAGCACCATAAATAGCGGTAGCCGAAGCATCTTTCAAAATATCCATTTGTTGAATATCGGCAGGATTTAAGGAATTAATATCATCAAAAAATACTCCATCCACCACAAATAACGGTTGCGAAAGATCGGCTGCTAAATTATCACTTACTCCGTTTTGGCCTTTGTCCGTGTTTTTAATAACCGTATTTCCTCTGATGTCAATTGACATAGGAGCACCTGGTTTATTGCTTATAGCTCTAACATCTACCCCAGAAATTCGACCTTGTAACGCTTGCCCAATATCAGTTTTACTTTGCTCTGTTAGATTCTTAGCACTCATAGAGGCAACGGCTCCTGTTAAATCTGATCTTTTTACAGAACCGTATCCAATAACAGCCACTTCCTCTAAACCTGTAGCATCTGACGTAAGTACTATTTTATACTTTTTGGATCCATTGAGCGCTACTTCTTTATTGGCAAACCCTATAAAAGAAATCACTAAGGTTCCCTTGGCATTATCTGCATTTAAGGTAAAATTACCATCAAAATCAGTTACAACTCCATTTTTAGTTCCTTTGATGACAACATTGGCACCTGGTAAAGGCAACCCTTGCTCATCCAAAACTACACCGGTCACTTGTTTATTTTGTGCCCAAGTGTGCATCGAAAAGCCTATTAAATAGACCATTAATAATAGCTTAAGTTTTCTCATTGTAATTTGTTTAGTTAATAATTAATGTTGGTTAATAATGGTTAATGTGGTTATAAACATTTGTTAAAATTAAATTAACAAATCGTTTTCCTAATGGACATATTATCCAAAAACATGGAAATTCAAATCATTTTTGCTCCCCATTCCTTTCGTTCCACATAGTTGAACAAATTATCCTTATTACTAACTATTTTGTCCGTACCCCACTGCTTTTTAGTATTTTAGCAATAGAAATCCCTACAACAAAACACTACTAGACTGATTTTTAGAATAACAAAATCATCCCTATCAGACTTCTTTTGAGTTGCATAGGAATTTATCATTCGAAAAGGCTACTGAGAGCATTCCCAAAAAAGCAAGGGGGTAAAAACAAAAAAGTTTTATGAAACGAATTCCATAAAACTTTTTATCCTGTGTATTAAGAATAGTTACTTAATTTCTATGTTGAAAAATATCCTATAACATTCTAACCTTACCAATCATTTTTTCTATCTTATTAAAATTACTGTTACTTTACTTTTAACTTAAAAGAAAGTAAACAAACGGTGGTCTCTCTAAAAATGGACTCTACTAACACAATGATTATATGGATTTGTTAGTTGTATTACTTAGAACCGATGTCCTATTTTTTGTATTTAATGAGCACTGGTAATTTCAAGAGTGTTTATCCCTGATTTCAAAACCACTACTCCCGATTGGGTTGAATTTTTTTTCCCATTTAAAAGTACTACGTCATCCGGTTCTACCTTAAATTCTGCTGCCATTGCAGGAGGTAATTCGATGCTGTATTTTTTTAGTTTATCATTCACCTGAACATAAGTCGCTTTTATACCTCCCTTAATAGTAGGTACTTCAATAGTACTTTTGGTTAGCGGTTCTAATTGTGGATGAATCGATGCCACAGCAAACCCTGGTGTTTTAGGTTGTATTCCCCACATATACCTCGTAACAATATTAAGTGGAGCGGTTCCCCATGCATGATTCCAATCTGAATTGGGTTTGTATTTCATATCCCACGCTTCCATAGTCATCGTAGCGCCAACCTTTATCATGTTCCACCAATTGCGGTCACCATTTGTTTCGGTTATCAAGTCAAAAGCATACTTGGCTTCATTATTTTTATACAAACCTTCTAATAAATACTGAGCGCCATACACACTGCAGGCCATTCCTCTTGATTTTACAAATTCGGTTACAGTTTTAATGTGCTCTTTGGGAACCAAATCAAAAGCTAATGGCAACATATTGCCGTGTAGAGAGGCATGAGTGGAATTTTCTCCATCTACATAATACCCCTTTTCAGCATCAAACAATTTGGAATTAAGGGTGGTTTTGACTTTAGCGGCTTTGTTTTTAAACAGGTTAGCCTCTTTTTTGTTGCCAATTGCTGTCGCAATTTCAGCCATTAACTTCAGATTGTAATAGTAAAAAGAATTTACCACTGTGTTGACTGCAACAATTTCATATCCATCACGCTCTCCCTCTGGTCTTGCTATTTTCCAGCCTGTATCTTTTTGTGCGCCTGGCCAGTCTATGATGTCTTTTATTTTGGTCGTTGTTTTTTTAAAACCCAATTTTAAAATTAAATCTTCAGTTAGTGCAGGCGATTGCGAACTGATTAAACCATCAGGACGCTCTAAATTCATTAATGTTTTTACCTTCAAATTTTCGTAATATTTTTTTAAAGGAGCTACATCACCTGTGTAGAGGTAATCCATATAAAACAATAAAACCGTATGCAACAACCATTCAGTAGGCCAAGTAGGATTGTTTATGAAATAAGCATTGGTTCTTCTTGCCATTGTATAATCATTATCGACACAATAATGACTCAACTGATTGATATAAGCATCCGCTTCATAAGGAATACGTTCCCGGTCCCCATCAATATAATAGCCTGAAAAACTGGTTGCTTTGATAGTGTGTTTGCACATATCCCAGATAGCATCCAGCACTGTAACTGACGAAGAAAAAGAACTGGCTTGGTCATTAAAAGAATAATGAATGGCTTTTTGAACAATTTGAAGATCTTGAATAGGGATTTTTAAATTTTCGATTTCTAAATACCGAAACGGCATAATCACCCCTATTTCTTTTGGAAGCGCTATCGCTGCTGGCCCGGTATTTCTCTTATCCGCAGGAAACTGTAGCGCAATGGGAGTATTAGCAAACAAATGAGGCAATACCACTTTTTGATAACGTATGGTACCATTTGGTTTTCTATCAATTTGATTGGAATTTTCTAATTTTTCGCCTAAATGGCATATAATAGAATCATGCTGTTCTTTTGTAGCAATCATTTCAACAGTCCCGAAAAACGCTTTCCCAAAATCAATCAAATAATGGTCTTTATTTATTTGAATGACTTTTTGCGGTGGAAATAAGGACGTTTTTAATTCAAAATTAGTAACTCCGTTTTGTGCCAAGGATACCGTCACCCAAAGCAATAAAAAAAGGCATTTTTTCATCTTATTTGCTGTTTTACTACAAATGAAAAAGCCTCAAAAATAAATCCTCTTCCTTCTTGTTTTGAAATAGTGATGATTTACTTTTCAGACTTTTGTAATCTATCTCTTTCTAATAAAAATTTGGACTCTTTACAATCGTATTTTGATACATAGCATCTAATGCCATTTGAATACAAATCGCGGTATTGGCCCCTGTAATTACATCCGATATAGGTTTTTTATTCAAAACGATACTTTCCCTAAAATCAACCAAAGCTTGTTCACTGGGCTCTTTGTGTTCCATTTGGATTGGAATACCCAAACCTTTTTCCCAAGTAACACTAGCACCCGAAACTCCATCTACGATTCCAAATTGCTTTTTATCATTCCCCTCTGGGTAAAACCAAGCATGTGTATAATCCAAAATAATAGTTCCTTTGTCCCCCATTACTTTGATTTGGTATCCGTCTTTGGCATTAGTAGTCAAGCAGGTAAATTTAGCCTTAACTCCACTTGGATAATTATAAATCAAATGGATGTTATCATAGGTTTCGCGTCCGTCTTTCCAGTAATCTACACCACCGGTACCCATGACTTGATTGGGTGTTTCTCCTAAAACCCAATTGGCAAAATCAATTTGGTGCGAACACAATTCAGCCACTAATCCGCCTGAAAATTCGCGGTACATGCGCCAATTAATTTGCTTTTCTAATTCGGGACTAGGCACTGGACGACGCCAATTTCCGTGACGGTTCCATTGGCATTCAAATGCGGTAACAGTACCTATTTTTCCACTCTTTATCAATTCTACCACATGCGTATAAAGGCGCGAACTATGGTATTGATGTCCCGTTTGAAAAATAGTTTTTGATTGGTTTACTTTAGTCACCAGTTGTTGAATTCCATCAAACCCTTTGGCCATTGTTTTTTCACAATACACATGTTTGCCCGCATCTAGTGCATCAATAGCTATTTGCGAATGCATACTAAAAGGAGTAGCAACCAATATGGCATCAATATCTTTATTATCCAACAATTTACGATAATCCGTATAAGCTTTGGCCTTGCTCTTAGCAGCTTTCAAACCATTTTCAAGTCTAAAAGGCAATACATCACAGCAGGCACCTACATTAAACTTTGGGATTTTGTTGATATTGGAAATCATTCCAGTTCCTCTATCACCAGTACCAATAATTCCTATATTGACCGTATCGTTGGCCATATTAAAATTGATACCATTGCCAAAAGCCACTGCAGAAGTAGTTAACGCTGCAGTGGCCATGGAACTCTTTATAATAAACTCTCTTCTTTTCATGAAATTAATTTAGGCTTTGAAAGGGCAATTTACGGAAATTATACGGGTTTAATCTCCCATCCAGGCTCATACGTTCTTGACCATAATTTCATTGCTTCTCTATTAAAAATACGCCCTGTAGTTTCATCCACTTCAAAAGAGGCATCAATACGAGAGGCAATATTGGCATAATGGGTAAGCATTTGACTTATAGCACCTTCATCGATAGGTGATGCGAGTACCGCTTTTCCACGAATAGCGTCAAAGAAATTGATTGTATGGGCCGCCGAAAGTTGACCTCCACCACCAAGAGCATTCCCATCTTCAATTCCTGGAACCAAATTTTCTTTGATAACTTCGCCTTTAAGATTAAATAATTTATACCCATCTCTACCAATCATTGTAGCCCCTTTGGAACCATAAATAAGGGTTCCTCTGCCCATACCGTACTTGTCATAACCATTTCTACTTTGTCCGTCCCACTGAATGATTCTATTGCCAGCAAAACGAAAAGTTGCTTCCATGGTGTCATACATTTCCCAACCATCCTCTTTAAATTGGAATTTTCCAGCATTAACGCTAACATGTTCGGGATATTTAACATCTAGCGCCCAACGTGCAATGTCTAATTCGTGAGTGGCATTATTCCCCATTTCGGCAGTACCATAATCCCAACCGTACCAATGCCAGTTGTAATCCCAAGTATTATCCGTGTACGCTCTTCTTGGTGCTGGCCCTTGAAACAAATCCCAATCCAAGCCTTCTGGTGGAGCTGTCTTTTTTTGAAGTGGTACTTCACCACGTTTGCTTGTATAAAATGCAATAGCTTTATATACATCGCCAATCACACCTTCGTGAATGGCTTTTATTATTTCTTGTGATTGCAGGGAGGAACGTTGTTGGTTCCCCATTTGCACCACTTTGTTGTATTTTTTTTGATAAGCAACCAGTAATTCTCCTTCTTGTGGATTATGGCTGCATGGTTTTTCAAGAAACACATGTTTACCCGCTTGCATGGCCATACAAGCACCTGGAGCGTGCCAGTGATCGGGAGTTGCCATAAAAACAGCATCTACATTTTTATCATTCAATACCTTGCGGATATCGTTCTCTAACTTTGGTTTAGTACTTAATTTATTGGCATATTTAGCAGCAGCTTTATCACGCTGACTTTTCATGACATCGCATAAATAATGCAACTCTACATTGTTCTTTTTATCTAAAATAGCGGGCATATACGCACCATAACGTCGGCCTAAACCTTGAATGGCGATATGCAATCGGTCATTGGCTCCAATAATTTTTGAATAACTTTGGGCTGACATTGCGTTAGCAGCTGAATTAGCTCCCAAAGTAACTCCAACTGCGCCTATAGCGGCTTTCTTTATAAAATCTCTTCTGTTACTCATAACTATTATTTCGCGTTAGTTGTGTTGTTAATCGGACGAATTTTTACATTTTTAAAAGATACCAAATCTCCATGGTCTTGCAATAAAATTTCGCCTTTGTCTAATTCTCCAAAATTAGGCCACTTAGCATATTTGCTCTCTGAAACTAATTTTCTGTACTCAGGACTTTTTCTTTCATATTCTAACACTTTCACACCGTTCAACCAATGCTCCACATGGTTGTTTTTAGAAATAATATAAGCGGTATTCCATTCGCCAATAGGATTGATAGGTTTGTTTGCATCGGCTTTAATTAAATCATAAAGAGAGGCTACAGTTCGGCTTCCTTCATGGTTTCCTAATTTAGCATCAGGATGCAGAGCATCATCTAAAATTTGATACTCCAAACCTATTGAAGAGCCTTCTCCTTTATTTAGATTCGTATCTACATAATATTTTATACCGCTATTGCCACCTGGGGTCAATTTAAAATCAACTGACAATTCGAAATCGCCATATTGGTTTGTCGTAACAATATCGCCTCCTGCATTAGCTTCAGCACCACCAGAAGACAAAACGCTTAACACTCCGTTTTCAATTTTCCATCCTTTTTTAGGGAAGTCATCTAATTTAGCACCACGCCATCCTTTAGTCGTTTTACCATCCCATAACAATTGCCAGCCATTTTTAGCTTCATCAATGGTGAGTTGGTTCTTAGTATTCACAGGTTTAACAGTTGTTTTTTGAGCGTATTTAGCAACATTATCGGTAATTATCTTGATGTTTTTCCAGATAATTTCGGTTCCTGCTTTGTTGTTTTCTTTGATACTATGTACTTGTAAACAAATAAATCCTGTAGCGGTTTTATCATCAATCAAGTGAGATGCAGGCACACCATTTACCCATGTTTTAATAGTATCGCCAATGGCTTCGATACGGTAGTGGTTCCAAGCATTTTGTTTGAACGCTTTTTGGGCGGCTGGATTATTATCCAAAATACTCAACCAACCTCTTCTTGCTTCGTCATAAATACCACCACTCCAAGCACGCTCAGAAGGATCAATTTCTACTTGATATCCATGTACTCTACCATCTTTATAGTGAGGAAAACTATTGCTGCGAATTTGGATTCCTGAATTCATCGATGGATCCACTTTAAAATCCAATTCTAGAATAAAATCACCATATTTTTTATCGGTTGTCAAAAATGAATTTGAGGTATTGTGCACCGTACTCCCTACAATAGCTCCTTCTCTTACTGTATATTTTGCTTCCCCTCCTTTTTGATGCCATCCTTTTAACGTTTTGCCATCAAATAAGTTCACCCATGGTGTTTTGCTTTTTTGAGCTGTAGCACAATTGACCATGCCAATTGCTATTAAAAGTGTCACTCCTTTTAACATTGTGGTCTTTTTAATCATAAAGTTTAATGTTTTAGTTATAATTTATAAAATTAGTATTTCTACTAGGGTTAGCTATGGATTAATTATTCAAAATCATGGAGAGAAAGCACATATTGGGAGCATAAAAGGTCACTAAACCTTTCCCTGTACTATTTGACACACCTTTTCATCCTAATGATTCAATTTTTGATTGTCCAAGATAGAACTTTTTTCATTGATTTATTCGAAGTTAACTAGTCCATTTTAAACTAGATATCATATTAAATATCGCAAGAACAAACATAAAACGAATTTTCTCCGATTTTTAAATTGAATCCAAAACCTAAAATCGAGAATACTTTGAATGATTAAAAAAGAACCTACTATGAATAACAATCGAGTAAACGTATTCTAAAAAAATGCCTGAGAAATAACTAAACCAAGTCCCTCGTTGTCAAAACTAAAAAAATCACAAGTGAAACGATTTTTTTGGTCTATCAGCAAGTGTATCATTTGATGTTGCTCCTTTATTTCTCAGGCATCCTGAAATGCAAAATAATTATTTTATTTGCTAGGTTGATTCCATAATCTATAAGGATCATCATGTAATTTCATTTGCTCTAAAAGCAAAGCCTCCATTTCGGCTAATTTGGCAGCGTATTTTGGATTTTCGGCTAAATCGGTTTCCATTTCCCCTTTTTTCTTGTGCTGAGGCAAAAATTCATTGGGATTTTTAGCCAGATTAAATAGTTGTGTTTCTCTCACTTTACCATCCATTACATCGTATTTAATCAACTTCCAGTCGCCTTTTTTTACAGCACGCATACCTGGTTTAGTACCACCAGCATAAACACCGTATAAAACATCGCGAACTACTTCTTGTTTTCCTTTAAGTACTGGAACCAAACTTTTTCCTTCGACCGTTTTAGGAATTTCTATTCCAGCCAAATCACATACCGTAGGCAATACATCCAATAAGTACGCATTTCCTTTTACACGTTTCCCCGCTGGAATCCCAGGTCCTTTAACAATAAAAGGCACTCTCCAAGTGTGCTCATATAAATTTTGTTTCCCTTGAAATCCATGTCTTCCAATTGCAATTCCATGGTCAGCAGTATAAATGATATAGGTATTCTCTAGCTCTCCCATTGCTTCCAACTTCTTAAGAACCTTACCCAGCTGAATGTCAATATTTTCCGAACAAGCATATTCCCTCCCCAGTTCATTTCGGATGGTACGTTCGTCGCGATTTTCCCATACTCCACTCACATTTACCTCATCCCTAAGGTCTGGATGTCCATGGAAAAAAGGTTGCGCCGCAAGGTAGTTATCTTGAAGAAGTGGCTGTTTTGCATTTGCTACTGGAAGACTATTTTTATCAATGTGATTGGTTGCTCCATATTTTGCTAATAACTCAGGTGTGCCATCACGAGTATCGTGCGGATGTGAGAAACCAAAATAAATAAAAAACGGATCTTTTTCTTTGGTTTGTTCTCTTTCGCCCAAGTAGTCTAATACTTGTTTCGCATGCCAAGCACTACCACTTTCTTCTGTCCCACCACGTTTTGTGGCATCTTTCACTACAGTAAATTGTTCATTTGCAGCACCATAAGAATTTCCTTTTTTACATGTTCTCATGGTTTTGTAACCAGCTCTATTAAAAACAGCACCAATGGTTTGTGTTTCAAGATTTTCTACCACATTTTGTGCATCGTTTTTATGACCTGCACTTGCAGGCAAATGCCATAAAGTACGTCCAGACATAATCATGTGTCTTGATGGTGTACAAACTGCTCCAGTTGCAGCCCCCATGTGATGTGCCGCATCAAAAACAACTCCTTCTTTTGCTAATTTTGTAATAGAAGGTGTTTCTAAAATGGACTTGGCATCATACACCTGCAAATCAAAAGGAGACTGGTCATCAACCAATACGAATAAAAAATTAGGACGCTTTTTTGATTGTGTTTTTGTTGTTTGGGACATTCCTTTGGCATACAAAAAAAGAATGCAGATTAATAGGACTTGTTTTAAAATAGTTTTCATGGTGTGTTAATAGGGTTATTTACTTTTATTATTTTAAGGTCATCCAAGTCAATTGTTTCCAATTGTCCTTAACAAATGGTTGTGGTTTTCCCTTTGTAGAACGTCCATTTTTGACAATGGCAGTTATTTTCTCTGTTAACCTCTTCACAACCTCAGGATGTTCAAAATAAAGGTTCTTGGTTTCCCCCGGATCTTTGTCCAAATCATACAATTCAAACGGAGCCTCTCCTGCTTTAGGTTCAATCATAACAGGTGCTAACGACCCTCCAGAACCTCGTAACATATTCAGTTTCCATTTTCCTTCTCGAATGGCAAAATGCCCTGTAAACGAATGATTGATTACATATTTATCAGCGATTTTCGTGTTTTTCGGACTTTTCATCAGTGGCAATAAGCTGTAGCTGTCTTCGGCGGCGTTATCAGGAAGTTTGGCTCCCACAATTTCAGCGATTGTAGCCAAATAATCAGTTTGACAAACAGGTTCATCCACTTTGCTTCCCGCTTTAATCACTTTTGGCCAACGCATCAAGAAAGGCACTCGGTGACCTCCTTCATAAATATCTCTTTTCCCTCCTTTGAAATTCATACAACTGTAATGTTGGTAGGTCTTTTTTTGATATTCGTAATTAGTTTCGGCTCCATTATCAGAACTAAATAGTACCAACGTATTTTCCTCTAATCCATTTGCTTTCAACGCGTCCAAAACTTGACCTACACGATAATCCGTTTCTTGCATAAAATCGCCATAATTACCACAATTGCTTTTTCCTTGAAAATCAGGATGGGTACAATGAGGCAAATGCGGACTCGTCAACGGCAAGTATAAAAAGAAAGGTTTTCCTTTTTTATAATCCGCAGCCGATTTCCCGATGTATTCGACCGCTTTATTCGTTAGTGTTTCTAGAACCAATTCGTCATTAAACGAAGGAGCCACCTCTACATAACCTTTCTTCTTTTCGGTTTCATACGGAGGTGTCATTCTGTAAGTTCTCGGTGTAACGTCTAATTTCTTTTTGGTAAATAAGGTAGGTGGTTCTAATACACGGTCATTTTCTAAATAAGTCAAAATACCATAATTCATCGACGCTGGAATCCCAAAGAAGTAATCAAATCCTTTTTCGACAGGCCCATCTGTAAATGGTTTTGACCAGTCGCGACCGCCTTTTTCATCACCTACAAATTCCATTTGCAAATGCCATTTTCCTATCATCGCTGTATTGTACCCCTTATCTCTCAATAAAGAGGCTATCGTCATTCGTCCTTTTTCAATCAAACAAGGTCCATCAGCATGCAAAACATCTTTTTTCAAGGAAGTTCTCCAACTGTAACATCCTGTTAACAAACTATATCTTGAAGGCGTACAAACCGCATCACTACTGTGCCCATCGGTAAAAGTCAACCCTTCATGAACCAAACGGTCCATATTAGGTGTTTTGAACTTGGCCTCAGGATTCAATGCGCTTACATCACCATAGCCTTGGTCATCGGTATAAATAATAACAATGTTAGGCTTGTCCGTTTGAGCGAAAGAGGTTAGTCCACATAGGGTTACTAACAAAAAAAGTAGCTTCGTCTTGTTCAATTGTAATTTCATTTTTATCATTCTCTATTATTTCACTTTTTCGATATATACATAATAGGCAGGAAATACTCTGCCGTCTTTGTCAATCAATTGGGCTTCCATATCGTATTTCCCTGCTGGTATTTTTCCTTTAAATACTACCTCGTCTTGTCCTTCTTTAATCTCCATTGATTTTGAAATATTGGCTACATATAAAAAGGCTTCTTTGAAATCCGTTTTGGTACTGGCTGCAGTGGTTCTATCTAGTTCAATAGCTTCTTTTTGTGCTGGAAAAGCCGAATTAATCGCCAAATTGCTTTCTCTGGGAAAACGACGCAAACTTATCGTGTATTCTCCATCTGCCTCAAACTCGATTTTCCATTTCCCTGCTGCCTGAGCTCCTTTTCGAGCTCCATCTTGATGCCAAGCATCGCTATATTTACCAATAATCATGTCATGAGCCGAGATTCGGCTTGGGTTTTCTTTGGGCGAACCTACTTTGATGTAAGCATATTTTTCATTAACCCCTTCGTCAACGAAAGACTTCCACCAATTTTCGTACCCAACTGCCAATCGCTCGGCAACTTCAGGGAAATCTTTAATTACATTATGTTCCTGACCTATATCTTTTTTAATATCATACAATTCTCTGCCATCAACCAAACGCCAATTGGCATCCATAACGGTGTATTGTTTGTACTTGATTAGGTTTTGTTCTCTTTGGGTATCCATATACAAAATGCGGTTTTCCCAAACTGTGTTTTTATCTTGCAAAAGAGGTTTGACACTCTTACCATCCAATGGTTTAATTGGGTTGAAATGTAAACCTAATAAATCAACAAATGTGGGTAACAAATCATAATGTGCTACTAAAGCATCAATGTCTTTACCTCCTGTAAGTTGTCCGTTAGGCCATCGGATATACAAAGGCACTCGGTGACCTCCTTCGTATTGGCTTCCTTTACCACCTTTCATACCCGCATTGAAAACCCCACGACCTGCCGCTGTTCCGTTATCAGTGGTAAAAACAACAATTGTATTGTCAGCGATTCCTAAGGATTTCAGTTTGTCTTCTAATCGTTTAAAATTATCATCAATATTGGTAATCATCCCATAAAAACGCAAGGTACGATCGTTGATGTCTTTGTATTTCTCTCCTTGGTACAAATCCAAATACTTTTTAGGCAAATTGTAAGGCGAATGTGGTGCATTGGTCGAAATATAACAAAAGAACGGTTTGTCCTTATTGGACTCAATAAATCGTAAGGCATTGTCAAAAAAGACATCGGTACAATAGCCTTTGTAAGCTTCCATTTTTCCATTGTGCCAATAGGTATCATCAAAATAATCATTCCCCCAATAATCAGGACCTTGCCCCAAACCACCGCCTCCGTGACGAACTACTTCATGAAACCCACGGTCTTCTGGTCGGTACGGGTAGTTGTCGCCTAAATGCCATTTACCAAACATCGCATTGGTATAACCATTTTGTGCCAATACCTGAGGCAGAATTACCTCATCATTAAACAGAATTGATCTTCCGTTAATTGTATGAAAAACATTCACTCGATTGCTATGCCTTCCCGTCATTAATGAGCCTCGGGTAGGCGCACAAGTTGTCGATACATGATAGTTTGTAAACCGAACCGCATTCGAATAAAATTTATCAATTGTTGGTGTTTTGACATAAGCATTTCCTTCACAAGCCAAATCTCCTTTACCTTGATCATCAGTAATAACGATAATAATATTGGGCTTTTGGGGTGATTTATGAACTTGAGCTATGGAAAATTCGGTACCGGATAAAGAAGTTAGTACAACTAAAAACAATAGGGATGTTATTTTTTTCATTTCATTTTTTTTAGAATGGATTGTAGTATTTCAAAAATAAAACTTTAAAATACTCGACAACCATTTTTTCGACGAAGGATAGGTAAAGGGATGTAAAAACTACCGTTCTCTTACTTTAAACTTATTTTTCTGATTTTTAAATTCAATAAAAGGTTCCAATTCACTGAAAAGAAACCATCTTATTTAAAAAATGCTAATTCTTTCAACTTTGGATATTATTCCGATTTGATGGAAGTCATATTTGCCCTAACACTTTCTAATTTCCTTGCTAAGTCTTTTGCCTTATCAGGATGTTCCGCAATTAAATTTTTAGATTCTTCTTTATCTTTTGAAAGATTGAAAAGTTGCTCTTTATTTTTTTCTTTCACATATTTCCAATCCCCCACTCTAATGGCATCACCACGGTATAAAAAATAGTCTCGTTGCACGCTTTTGGTATTTTTCCCTGTAAAGACAGCGCTAATGTCTAATCCATCAATCACCCTATCTTTAGGAATAGCTGCTCCTGCAATTTTGGCAAGAGTTGGCAATAAATCAAGCGTTGACGTTTGCAAGTTAGACACAACACCTTGTGGTACCGTTCCGGGTTGCCAAACGATACATGGTACTCTGCATCCGCCTTCATAGGGACTAAACTTACCATCACGGAGCGGTCCAGAGCTTCCCGCTTCGGCTTTTTTGGATAACCAAGGCCCATTATCTGAAGTAAAAATCACCAATGTATTTTTATCCAATCCTTGTGCTTTCAAGGTTTTTAAAATTTCACCAACAGACCAATCTATTTCTTCTAATACATCACCAAATAATCCACGTTGGGTTTTTCCCGAAAACGAAGAAGATGCATATAAAGGAACGTGTGGCATACTATGCGCTAGGTACAAAAAAAATGGTTTTTCTTTATTTTGCAGAATAAATTCCTGCGCTTTTTCGGTATATCTTCGGGTAAGTACGGATTGGTTAACGGGCCATTCTATGACTTCATTACCCGCTACTAACGGTACTTTATTTCTGAATTCGGTTTTCGCATTTGGGTTTTTATAATCTTCCAATGTTAATCCTTCCTGAAACAAATGGTTTTGAGCCAATGGCATCTCTGTAGCCTGCCACATATCATTGCTATACGGAATCCCGAAATACATATCGAATCCTTGTGCCAAAGGCAAATATTCAGGTCGGTGCCCCAGATGCCATTTGCCTACGATTCCCGTTTGGTAGCCTTTTTGTTTTAATACTTCGGCAATGGTGATTTCAGAGGCCGGCATCCCGTCTTTACTATACGGATAATACACATTGTCATTATGCCCCCAGCGTTTGGCGTAACGTCCTGTTAACAATCCCGCTCTGGAAGGAGTACAAATGGAACTTGAAACGGAAAAATCAGTCAAACGCATTCCCTCCTTTGCCATTGCATCTAATTGTGGCGTTTGATAGCCCTGTGCGCCATAGCAACCCAAGTCTCCATATCCTAAATCATCTGTAAATATGATAATGAAATTGGTTGGTTTCTCCTTTTTATCACTACCTGAACTAAAAATATTTGTAGCATATAAAAGGGTTGCAATAGTCAAGATTTTAATGATTTTATTCTGTCCCATGTTCTTATTCAATTGTACTTTTATTAAAATTAATTTTAACTTTTTCATTACGCATTACCCATACGTTTTATTGGTAATTAAAAGGCAATTCCATGTCAAAAAATCAAATGAGCTGCGTTGTTTTTCCCATCCAATGACAAGAAATTTATTTGGCTATTTCTGTATGGATAATTTTATTATTTTCAAAGGTATTCAATAGAATTTCGGGCGAATTACCTTTGAAACCTTTGATTTGAATCTGTTGTTTTTTACCATTCTTCAAATAAACCGTAATTTCCTCTGGATTTTTTGATTCTATTTTTTCGATAGTACTATTCCCTTGATACGGCTCTATTAGATGTAGAAAAACCACTTCACTTTCGGTAACTCGCATACCATACGTTTTACGCTCAGGGTTGTTTTTTATCAAATGTTGTTTCCCTCCTACAGGATAATTACACAAAAACACCGTTGCTTTTTTAGGCCACAAACTATGAATGTCTAATTTATTTCCGTTATCATCAAATTGAGCCGATGCACCTTTAGCCGCTTGATACCATTGTGCCTTTTTAAAATAGTGGTAAGGCGAATTTTCATTGGTACTTAACTGCTCTAAAATTGGTCCTTGTTTTTTCACTCCTTCCAAGGATTGGAATCCTACAGGATGTAACAACCAATCGTAGTTGTGTTTTTTATCGGATTTCATATAATCTGCAATCACCACATAATCATCAGTCACCACGGTTAAACGGCGTTGTTGAACGGGTTTAAAATCGGGAGCGTAATCCGTGTCTTCCCAAGGTGGAAATTTATCGGCATTCCATCGCGGAATGTTGCGCCATCTGGCATTGGTTTCCACAATACTGGCTTGCAATTGCTTTCCTTTATAAAATAACAATTGTTCTGACGGCAAGGCTTCTTGTTGCAATTCATCTACCACCACCATATTATGGGTTGCGGAAGTTTGTACACATTCTTTGTACCCTGGATTACCGTAGCCAAACCAAACCATTTCGGTACCAAAATATTTGTGTCCATTTCTATCCAAAGCAATCAAACTTGCTCTATCAAAATGGCCGTGCCACCCACCATGCGTTCCATATTTGGCATACGCTTGAATTTGGTTAGCCGCTCCTTTAGCTTCCGATTGAGAACGTAAAGCTACCAAACCTACGTTTGGCAAATACGCCGATTCGGTTCTAGGGTCCTTCACTTGGGGCAATTCAGGCACACCATACAATAAGGACACCCATGATTCTCTTTTGGTTTTGCCAATTACCCAAGCCAAATCCTCTCTTTTGTATTCGCGATAGGCCAATTCATAAAAATCTTCTGGTTCTTTGATATTCGAATCGTTACTAGAAACCACATTGGCCTCTTCATCCATCATAGCGATGTAAGGAGTTACCATATCTTCTATGCCTCGAGTATTTTTGCCGGGGTCTCCCCAATTGTCAAACTTCATGCCTGTAAATCCTTCTTTACAATTCTCAAAATCAACACTCTTAAATTTAACTGGAAAACGGGTATGGTATAAATCCAAACCATAATTTTTAAACGCTTGTGCTACTAAGGCGTAGCGTTGCACCACCAAATAACAGTAATTGGCTGTACTTTCAAACCACCAACCATCGCCCATGACGCCTTTCCCTATTTGGTCTGCCATGCCTCCATCAGCATAGGTCAAATAGTGTAATTCGGGCATATCTTGCAAATACAACGCCACTAAAATCGCCCCTGCATTGGCACTTGCTTGGTGATTCATGATCCCCAAAGGTTCCATACTCTGGCGGTTTTGTTTTAAATAATGACGAAAGGTAGCCACTATATTTTCACGGTCCGTTGTTGTGAAATCAGGTTCATCATAAATGATATCGCAGGCTGCAGCCAGAAACAAAAAGAAATTCCCCTCGTGTACCTGAACGCCATAAGTAGCAGCACCTACAGACAAATAGCCCTTTTCTTTATTCGAAACTAATTTTATAAAAGTCATTAGTTTTTTCAGGTAGGTTTTGTCTCCTGTTAACTTATACGCCAAGGCCAACTTAAACGCGTTTTCACCGTCACTGGGACTGTAATTCAAACTTGACCACACTTTTACCGGACGGGGTTTGGTCACCACTTTGTGCTCGGGAAACTTGAAGTTTGCCAATTCCTTTATCAGTTTGTCCCTGTTGTTTTTTGCCCAACTGTACTGTTTTACCTTTTGTTCGGCTTCTTGTAAAACCGAAGGAGTTACCAATAAAAATGGATGTGGCATTTCACGAACGGAAACAAACTCCAGTTTTTGAACTTCATTCCCTTTTTCATCTTTTACAGATACAAAACTGGATTCGTGACCTCCTAACGGAATTCTTTTGTTCATCACAACCGAAAGCTGTCCTTCGAATGATTGATTGGGTTCTAATGTTACCTTGCTACTGGTCAAAGAAGTTTCGCAAGCCAAATCCCTTGGATTAAGCACACTCAAAAAATAAGTTTCAGTAGTATTTTTGTGATTGGTTATCGTAAAGCTATAGCGAAGGGTTTCATTGGCTTTACCAGTTTGCGAAGGAGGGGTTGTGGCTGTTTCATTGGCGAAAGCATAGCCACACCAGTTTAAAAAAAATAAGGCAATTGCAAGTAGCCCTTTTAGTTTTGTCATCATTTTAATGTTGTTTTTTGGAGTATTTAGGATTGTTTCAAACACAGAAAAAAGAAAACCGCACTAAAAAAACACGTATTATTCTCATTCCGTCACAACCCCTATCGATGCTGTTTTAGTCCTACTAAAAACGACAAAAAGCACCGATACCAAACTTATTTTTTTTTGGTTACAAAAAATATAACTTATGTCCTTTTGTCTATAAAACAATACTCATTATACCCCATAAACCACAAAAACCATTGAAAAACCCTAACAAAATAAGGTTTCCCAATGGCATGCTATCAAAAGGGCACTCCCTTATAATTTGATGATTTTTTTACTAATTACTTTAGATTGATCGCTTACTTTGATGATGTAATTTCCTCTTTGAAGTCCCTCTAAATTCAAGTTCAGTTCACTAGTACTATCCGATTTTTGTTCCCATACTTTTTGTCCATTCATAGCAAATATTTCCACTTTTAAATCTTTGGAATCCAAATTTGTATTGGCTAATGAAATCGTAAGATCTTTGATTACTGGATTTGGATAAATTCCTAAGTTTAATTCGTCAGTTTTAACACTCAAACTAGGGTCATAATATTCAATAACTAAAACGGGAATATAACCCGTTGTACTCTCTTTGGATTGAAAGTCAACACCGCTAGCACTCGCTACAGGATCTTTTACTACTAAACTTATTATTTTATCACCATTATACTCTTGGGCAGTATAAGAAGAAACATCCCATTCATTCCAAGCATTTTTGGTGGTAATGCTAGCACGTTCATCTCCAAAGGACGGTTTGTTATTCCAATTAATTCCCGTTTCTGTCCAGCTATCATCGGCAACATCATACACATTTCGAACGTATTTAATAGAGTTTGTTTGATATAATTTAAGTTTAGCAGAAACTATCGGTCCTGGAATAGCACTTAAATCAAATTTTAAATAGGCATAACGACCAGCGGCAGCGGTTACCATTGCTGCTGCAGTACCATAATTAGTAGAGGCAGCAGCATCCCTCACGTACGAATCAGCCACAACATTCAAGCTCACAGTACCATTAGCTGCAGCAACCACTTGAAGATTTTGTGTTACATCAGGAGCGGCATTATAATAAGCGTCTCCTGCTTGTTTAGCCGTTATAACAGTTGTTCCTGTTCCAACAATACGGACTTTGCCTCCTACAATAGTTGCTACAGAGCTGTTAGAACTGGTATAAGTTACTCCTAAACCTGAACTTGCAGTCGCTTTAGGATCAAAATCGGCTGCCCCTAAAACTTTATGTGAAATGGTAAAAAATTTGATCGTTTGATCTTGTTTTACTATTCCCGATTGGGTCAGCACAAAATTATCCAATTTGAATGCCCCAGAGGTACCTGAAAAAGATAGTTTTAAACTTTGAACACCTTTGTTCAACACCATATCATTGGTCACAATAAATTCTTTCCAATCAGTACTTCCTGTGGAATTGGGTGCTCCAAAAGGCACAGCAATCTCAGTGGTTTTGTCTTCTCCTGCCACAGATATTTTGATTTTCCCACCCGCTTGTGAGGCGGCATATTTCATTTTGAAACTATACAATGCCGTTTCAGGAACCGAAATCGTGTACGTAAGCCACTCTCCCGATTCTATTCCTGTAAGGTTGATAACCCCACCACCAGAAGTTTCAATATCTACATTGTCTTTCATTCGATAAGCTCCTCCTGTATTGGATGTAGTAGCATCATGATAAACACGTCCTTCGCCTTTATTTATTGGATCATAATCAAAATTCTCAGCTTCAATAGTATTCGGCACCACATTCATGGCATACATAGGCAAATTATTCGAGTCGAAACCACTTATTGGATCACCATAACAAAAATCAGGTCTGCGCGCTGTAAGTCCGCCCCAACCTATGGCATCATTGGTCCATCCGGCTTTTTCGTAACCAGCTAACTCAATGGCTTTGTCACGTGCACGACTAATCCATTTTACTTCAGCTGGATTTTTAATTCCTCTTCCTATATAATGGGCAAGTGGCATTTCAAAAACAGGTCGACTGCTACTAAAATCACCAATCCCATCTGGGCTTATTGCTTTAGAAAACCAACGCTCTGTTCTATCAAAACGCTGAATGAATTCGCCCGATGCCACAGTAGGCGCCCAAGCAGTTGGCTGATCTGGATAAGATTGAATGGCAGAAACATTGTATCTCATATTATACTCTAACCCCAATAACAATCTATCGTTTGCATTTGCATACAGATTAACTCCTTGATTCCATGCCATTTCAGCCATGGAGGTAAGCAATCCTATTCCAAACATGGTATGTTGTTGGTCTCTAGAGCTTTCTTGACATTGACCATTTTCCCAAATATAATTGGTCATCACTTCATTATAGCCATAATTAGGAATTGAAGTTCCCTTGACAATATTGTAATCGTCGGCATATTCATTGGAAGTAGCTGTTTTTATAGTTGTGTGCGTACTAGGCCCAGCTGGATAAGGAATATCATTCAAATGAGAACTTAAATCTCCACTAATATACTTAAGGGCACGATTGTATATTTTTTCGTTATCTAAAAATATCCCCATAGCCATCACCGTACGAAAACCTGAAAGCCCTTGATTACCATGACGGCCCGCATCCCCTTGATACGCCATCCAGTAAAATGTTTTATTAGCTCCTGTTACTGGTGTGGTATCAGAATAGCCAGGATAGACCAACATATTTTTGAATGCTTGCAAATCGGCTGGTGCCCAACCACTGTAGGTACTTTTGATAATTTCAGCGGCTTCAATCATAATATATGCTATACCGCCACTCAATGAATCGGTACCGCCACTAGTCACAGAAGTCAGGTTACGCCACGCTTTGAATATTTCAATGGCTTTTTCGGCATGTCTGGAATCTCCTGTTATATACCAACGAATGGCATTGTAATAGGCCGCACGAATATCACTATTCCATGCTCCTTCATTCACTCCCGAATCTCGGCCTAGCTCAGTAAAAGTTTCCTTTCCTTGCACCACATAATTGTAACTTGATTTAGAATCGGCTACCATATTTTGATACGAAGTGTACCAAGGGTCAATCTGAGCTTCAACCATGTACTTCATTCGGTCTAAATCTGATTTTTTATGAGTGATTCCCGGATGTACAAATTGCGCTTGAAGCATATTGAAACAACACAAAGTCAGTACTCCAACCCAAAATAAGGAGTGATTTGTTGTTCTCATTAAACATTTCAATAGTAATTTTTTATTCATAATGTTGGTTAGTTAATTATATTTTTTGCTGTTCGAATTATCTTTAATAAAGCAATCTAACAGCATAATTTTAAGCATTATAAAAGTAATTGATATAAAAAAAAGCGCCTATAAACTATAGTTCATTTTTAATAAACTATGTTTTATCTGCGCTTTTTTAACCCATTAAAACAAACCCAAAGCTCTTATTTTCTATTTAGGCTTATCATGTGAACAAAAAACTGTTCTTTATTTTTTTACTATTTTCTTAGTGACTACTTTTTCTCCGTTGTCTATTTTTACAAAATAAATACCCGAAGCCATTTTACTCATATCGATAACCGCTTCATTACCGGAGGTTTTTTTAGCATACACCTGAGTACCTGAGGCATTTACAACCGACAACATCCCATCATTCATCACAGGAAATTGCACGTTTAACAACTCAGTTACCGGACTTGGAAATACCGAAAACTCTTTAGTTGCCGTTTCCTCATCGCCATCAATTGTGATGGATTTCCCCATAGCATCCGCTGGTTTTGCAGTCGAATTTGAAATCGTAAATTTGTTCAAATTATACGAAGTTGAAGTCCCTCCTACCAAAATTTTCAAACTCTGTACGCCTTTTGTCAAAGCCACTCCTGTTTTTACGGTAAACGTTCCCCAAGTGGTAAAATTTCCTGTTGATGGAACCGTAATAGCACCTGTTTTATCTACTCCATCAAAATAAAATTTAATGTTTCCTAATGAATTCTTGGCGGAATAGCGAATCGAAATATCATAATTCCCCGTGGTAGGAACATACAAGGTATATGTCAGCCATTCACCTGAAGTCATCCAGCCTACGTTATATCCTCCTTCGTTACACACCTGAATGTCCACATTATCATTCGTACGGTACTGATTACCTGCATTACCAGTAGTAGTGTCGTTGTACGTACGGTCTTCTCCAATTACTGGAGAATAATCATAATTTTCTGCTTCAATAGTCCCTGGCAAAACATTCATCGCATACACAGGTAAACCTCCTGAAAAACCGCTAATAGGGTCACCATAACAACCTGCAGGCCTTCTAAAAGTAAGTCCGCCCCAGCCAATAGCATCATTGGTCCAGCCTGCTTTTTCATAACCACTAATTTCAATGGATTTATCTCTAGCACGTTGTGTCCAAAGCGCTTCTGTAGGTGTTTTAAACCCTCTTCCAATATAATGTGCCGTTGCCATTTCCCAATTCGGACGATTGGCCGTAAAATCACCTCTTCCTATTGGACTGATGGCTTTAGAATACCAGCGGGCGGTTCTATCAAATCCTTGCAGAAAACCAGTAGGTTCCCAAGGAGTCGTTTGATCAGGATACGAATTAGCAAAAGACACATTGTATTTTAAAGAATATTCCAATCCTGTTAACAATCGGCTGCTTTGATGACCGTATAAATCTTCACCTTGATTCCATGCCATTTCAGACATCGAATTCAATAAGCCTAAAGCAAAAAGCACATGTCCTTGGTCTCTTGAGGATTCTTGACACTGTCCATTGGAATACAAATAATTGGTCATTACCTCATTGTACCCATAATCAGCAATGGAGCTGCCTACGGTGTAATTGTAAGTATCTACATATTCTGTTGAAGAAATTAAAGTAGTGCTGGTACGAGGTCCTGATGGATAAGGCAAATCATCTGAACGATGAGGCAATCCTTTGATGTATCGTAAAGCTCTATCATACATGATTTGGTTATCTAGAAAAATTCCCATTGCCATCACCGTACGCCAACCCGAAAGCCCTTGGTTTCCGTGTCTGCCTGGATCTCCTTGGTAGGATTTCCAATAGAAGGTTGTATTGCCTGTAGGCACTGTTGTAGTAGAATAGCCAGGATATACTAACATCGCTTTGAATTTGTTGACATCAGCTGTTGCCCAACCCGAATAGGTATTCTTGATTATCTCAGCAGCTTCAACCATAATGTAGCCTACTCCGCCACTCAGCGAGTCGGTTCCATTACTGGTAACCGAAGTAAGATTAGACCAAGCATTAAAAATTTCGATAGCCTTATCCGCATGACGACTATCACCAGTGATGTACCATCTGATGGCATTGTAATAGGCTGCGCGAATATCACTATTCCAAGCACCGTAGTTTACTCCAGAATCTCGTCCTAATTCCGTAAAACTCGAATTTCCTCTTACCACATAACTATAACTCGATTTGGAATCGGCTACCATGTTTTGGTACGAGGTGTAATAAGGTTCAATTTGGGCGGCAACCATATATTTCATTCGGTCTAAATCGGATTTCTTATGAGAAATACCCGGATGAACAAATTGCGCTTGAGCCGAAATAGTCATTAAAAACGATAAAGCAATGCCTTTCAACGTTTTGTTTTTACTGATTAGGACCGTGAGTCCCTTCCTTTTGTTTTTCATTTTTTTTGGGGTTTTGGTTAATTAATAGGTTATTTATTTTCTTGGTTAAAATCTTCTGACTGGTTAATTTCAGAAGACTGTTTTCATTCACAAAACCGTTCCTTTTTCAAATAAAAAACAGTTGATTTTGTAAACTTTTGTTTTGTTTAGAATCACATCCAAATAATAGTAGGGATTATCGAATGGATTTTTTAGGACTGGCCATTCCTCTTTTGAAAGCAAATGGCCAATCCAAACTAATAAGCGTTAGTTTTTAATCATTTTCTCGGTTCTAGCTTCGCCATTGGAAGTGATGCGAACCAAATAAATACCATTGCTCCATTGGCTTACATCAATATCCTCATGATTATGTGCAATTGTTTTCTCCAACACTAATTTTCCCGACAAGGTAAAAACCGCTAGGGATGCGCCCTCACTGTTCGTTATGGTCAATATATCCTTCACTGGATTAGGGTATATTTTCGAGGAACTCACTTGGTGTTTTGTATTCGAAAGCACTGGAATATCAACCCCATACACCTCAACTTCAGCCAACTGAATCGCTCTATCTGAGGTTTTTGAAATTTTAACAACACTACCTACTACACCACCCGTACTGATGGTCACAGAAGGATTAGGATAAGCAGTAATCAATTTAGAATACACAACAACTCCGCTCTTGTTGATTACTTCCACCGTAAAGTTGTTCAAGTCTTGGCTATAACTCGTTCCGCCAGTTCTATTGTAGATGGTAATCGTTTCTATTGTATAATTTGCCTGTAAATCTACTTGCCACCATTTTAAAGTATTGGAACCATTAGTACCATGTGCAGTATGACTCACCGAGTTTCCTGCCCAAAGTCCATTGGTATTACCATCAATAGCACGTGCTGGTACTCCATCATAAGCCGTGGTGGATTGGGTAGCGACACCACGAACTGGCGCCAAATTGATAGGATCAGGGTCAGCCGCTATTAGAGAAACGGTCATATTATTTAGTTCGAATGCGTTATTGGCACCTGAAAACAAAATCTTCATAGACTGTACTCCTTTGTTCAAATGAACACCCGTGGCAACGGTATAGTTTTTCCAATCGGTTAACCCTGTGGAATGAGAAGCTCCATAAGGAACCGCCACTTCAGCAGTTGCATCTACTCCGTTGAAATTGAATTTAATTTTTCCGTTTGCATTCACTGAGGCATAACGTATCGCAATCGCATAGGTTCCATTTGCTGGTACATTAACTGTATAGGTCAGCCATTCGCCTGATTCAATTGCTGTTAGATTATAGCCTCCCTCTGAACAAGCTTTAATGTCAACATTCTCATCGGTGCGATAAACACCTCCAGTATTAATTGGTGTCGTATCGTGATAGGTTCTGTTTTCGCCATTGGCTGCAAAAAAATCAAAATTTTCCGCTTCAATAGTGGTAGGCAATACATTCATGGCATACACTGGAAGCCCTGAACTAAATCCGCTAATAGGATCTCCAGCACAACCGTTAGGACGTCTGAAACTCAAACCTCCCCAACCTGGCGCATCTGTTCCGTTTCCTTTTTCATACCCTTTCGCATTAATGGCATATTCTCTGGCTCTCGTAATCCACAAAGCCTCATTGGGTTTGTTGAATCGAACGGTAAAATGAGCCACTGGCATTTCGTAAATAGGTCTCAAAATCCCCTCTTCTCCTCTACTGTTGCGTGCTAAATCAGCTCCTACCCAAGGATTCATTTTTAATGATTTCCAACGCCCTGAACGGGTAGTATATTGGTAAAAAACAGGTGGTTCCCAAGCTGTTGTTTGGTCAGGATACGATTGCGCATAAGACAAATTATACTTGGTTGTGAATTCTAAACCTTTCAATATTCTATCGTCTAAAAAGCTATACAAGTCTTTACCTTGATTCCATACCACCTCCATCATTTCAGCGATTGTTCCAATACCTAAGGACGAATGAATCTGGTCCCTACTGCTTTCCTGACACTGTCCATTGTCATAAATATAATGCTGGATTTGATCATCGTATCCGTAATCTTCAATAGTAGTCCCTCTACTTAACAACTGAAATTCATCGTAATATTCATTAGAAGATGCCAGAGGTGTTGGGTTTACAATCGCTGGTCCAGAAGGATAAGGAATGTCATCAGCCCTGTGAGGTAATCCTTGAATCTGACGTAAAGCACGTTCGTAAATAATTTCATTATCCAAAAAAACACCTATAGCCATAACGGTTCGCCAAGCTAACAACCCTTGGTTCCCATGCCTCCCCGGATCTCCCATAAAGGTTCTCCAATAAAAAGTAACGTTATCATTATTAATATCCGCCTGAGGTATCGTTGTATTTGAATATCCGGGATAGACCAACATATCTTTAAACGCCTGTATGTCATTGGCAGCCCAGCCTGTATAGGTACTTTTTATAATTTCGGCGGCATTAATCAAGGGTGCTCCATACAAACCTGCACAAAGTGCTTCGGTTCCTCCTCCATAAAAATTAACTAACTTGCTCCAAGCATTTAATATTTCAACTGCTTTTTGTGCATGTCGCGTATCGCCTGTAATGTACCACATTAATGCATTTTGATAAGCAGCCAGCGCATCTGATTCGTATTGATAGCGTTGGTGGCTCGGATTTTCTCGCGAAAGTGTGTGGTCGTTAGGGTCTTTCCTTACGGCATAATCATAACTCGATTTGGCATCACTTTTTAGATTATTAAAAGAACTTATCCAAGGCTCTTTTTGAGCCTCAACCATATATTTCATTCGGTCTAAATCTGATTTTTTATGCCATAAACCCGGATGGACAAACTGCGCTTGAACCGTATGGCCTATTAAAAATAATAGAATCAAATAATAGAAAGTGCTTTTTTTAAGTATAAGAGTCGTAATGGGTTTTAGAGTAATTTTTTTATTCATTCTTTGGTTGGGTTAATATAAAATTCTTTTTTTTGACATGTAATATTACACACATCATGAGAAATTAAGTATAATTTATCACTCATAATCAATAAATTATCATTCTTTTTTTAACACTTATAAAGAAGAAAAGTCAGTGATTCTAAGGCCCGACTAAACCTCTATTTCATAGATTTGGTAGTCAGACTAAAAGTTTGCCAATGAAAACACTACAATTCCCACAGCCCTGCCAGCAGACAGGCAGGTTAAAATGATTCGCACAGTTTAATCCTTTGAAACTTTATAATTCTATCTAACGCTTTTTTAGAATATTTATCAAACGCTTTTCTTAAAAAAAAAATCTACGTGAATCTGTGCAAATCTGAGTGTAAAAAATCAGCACGCAGATTTTCGAAGATAATTGTATAATCCTAAAAATTTACCGTTTTTTAAACACAAAAAACAGCAGCAAACGTTTCATTTACTGCTGTTTTAAAAATTAGATTAGGATGTCTAAATTTGTATCCTTTTTCGAAAATACTGTTTCTTATTTTTTAATAATCTTCTTCGTTATTACTTTTTCACCTGTGTCTATTTTTACAAAATAAATTCCAGACCCCATTTTACTCATATCTATGGACTCTGAATTACTACTCATTTTTTGAGTTAAAATTATTCTACCCAGACTATCAGATAATTGTACATTGGCATTTTCAGAATTGGCAATACGAAGCAAATCGGTTACGGGGTTAGGATAAATGGTTAAATCTTCTGTTTCAGATGCTATTTTTTCTCTATCAACTAAAAATTTAGCGCTTACTGGATTCAATGTCGTTAATTTAAACCAATTAAGATTAAAACCTCCAATAGCCGCTTCTACCTTAATCGAGTAAGTTCCCGGCGTAAATGCTATACCACTGGTTGTTTTGTTAGTCCAAGTTTGCCAGCCGCCAGAAACAGGTAATGGTGTCGCTTTTTTGTTTGTTCCATTAACATAAAAATTAATTTTACCAGCGGTTGCCAAACTGGCTAAACGGTAATCAATAAAATACGTTCCTGCAGTAGGAATCGTTATGGAATAATTCATATAATCACCCGTATCTATGTGACTTACATTTAGTCCGCCATCGGTATCAGTTGTAGTTTGAGTTTGAACACCACTCATTGAAGAATAGCTTTCAGCTTCGGTATGAATCGAGAGATTATTTGATGCTCCATTATTTGTAATTACACCATCACTTCCGATAAAAGAGCTACTTACATTCGACCCAACAGTTACAGGCATTCCTGTATAATTATTCAATGTGACACCAGTCGTTACTGCTGATCCAAAAGGTGAAAAGGGATTGGTTCCAGCCCCTGCTGTTGACCCTATCAAAATAGGACTATTAACTGATCTTTTTGTACCTTGATACTTGGTCAGTTTCACATTATGACCCGTACCTGCAATACAAGCAATAGCGTGTAAAGTAGTCGTATTGAGCGTAGGTATCAATTCTAATTCAACTGTTGTCGCTGTACCCTCAGCAAATAGTAAAGGTCCGTTAACAGCATCCCCTCGACTTGAGGTTACAGTAACCCCATCAGCCACATTAAAACCAGCTTCACAACCTATAGCTTCACAATTTACAAGACTGATATCTCCATTAGTTTCGTTTAAAGCAAATCCGCTTCGGACATTTTTGGCTTTACAATTTATAAAAGAAATAGCACCCGTAGTATTGCCATTTACTCCTCCACTACCATACGTACGATACCCACATTCACTTAGTGATTTAGTATATCCAGTTGTAATTACTTTATCTCCGTTATAATTAGCATAAACCGAAGCAAAACCCAAATTATAAGCTGTACCTGAAGTTTCAGCAAGCATAGAAGCTGTGGTTCTGGTAACCGCTTCAGCATAACAGTCTGTAAAAACAGCATTTTGTCCTCCTTGAATAAAAAACAAATGTCCAAATGCCGCTGATATAATTGTACAACGTGTAATATTATCATTTATCCCACTAATTAACATGCCACTATGTTTCTTCATGCTAACCAGATTTGGACTTCCTTTTCCAAGTAAATCACCATAGCCATAAGGAGAAGACCCCGCTACATTTAAGGTAACATCATTAATATTGCAATTATTACCATCAACTGCTACAGATTGTCCTCCATTATGAGTAGGACTAGTTCCAATATCGGTAATAGTCAACCCATTGACCGTTATATAATTACCCGATATACTTAGCTCCATGACAGGTTTCCCAAAATCATTTAACAAGGCTGTATCTACTATAATAGTTACACCAGTAAGATTAAAAGTGTTGTTACTTCCACTAAAGTTAATCATAGCAGCTCTCCCAATGGCATCAGGAACGGTAGCACTAATTACGGCAGGAGTAAGATAATCTGCCATATAATAGGTTCCAGCAGTCATATTAATCGTTTGATTCGAATTTTTAGCTGCCGCAACTAGACCAGCGATACTGGTTACCGTTATGGCAGAAGCACAAAAAGGAGTTAGTAAAGAAAATAAAAAAATTAAAAACCATTTCTTTGATAATGAGTAAAACTCATTGGTTTTGAGCATTGTAATTTTTGTTTTCATAAAATTTGGGGTTAAGGTTAATTAATATAGATTTCAAATGCTTTTTATTTTTTCAAAAAAGAAGCTTTTGAAGGTCATAAAAATAAACTTCCTCCTTTTTAATTATTATAACTATTTATTCATAATCAATAAATTATCATTCATTTTTTAACATATATAAAGAAGAAAAGTCAATGGTTTTAAGGTCCAACTAAACTCCTCTTCCATAGATTTGGTTTTTAGATTAAAAGTTTATCCATAAAAAACTACTATTCCCACAGCCCTGTCAGCAGACAGGTAGGTTAAAATGATTCGCACAGATTAATCCTTCGAATCTTTATAATTCTATCTAACTCTTTTTTAAAGTATTTATCAAACGCTTTTCTTTAAAAAAAATCTGCGTGAACCTGTGCAAATCTACATGTAAAAAATCAGCACGCAGATTTGGCAGATTTTCGCAGATAATAATTTACAAATTCGTGTAATTCAATTTTATATGTTTTTGATTTTATGCTAATTTGTGGTCTTTTCCTAAGTTAACAACTTGTATAATCCTAAAAAAATTTACAGTTTTTAAACAAAAAAACAGCAGCAAACGTTTCATTTACTGCTGTTTTAAAAATGGGTAATATAGTAACTAGACTAGAGTTCCTTTTTCGGGAAACTATTTCTTTTTTAACGCTTTACAATTTGATTGTTTACGCCATTATCAACCACCACACCAACAGATTCACCAGTGCAATTTTTAGAATTATCATCCAATACGACAGGATAATTGGTTTCGTTATGAAGTTCAATGTTTGAAGCAGGATAATTTTCGTCTTTAGCCAGCATTCCTATCGTTCTATTATCACCACCGATATTGATTTTCAGATTTTGGTCCGCATTTTTTACCGAATTTCGCAAAGTGATTTTATGGTTGCTTCCCACAATGATAGCCGCATGCCCGCTTCCATTATAGGATTTTCCTTCGTAAGGCAACAAAGTGATTTCTGCTTTCATTCCCTTGTCTGATGGATAATCCACCCCAAGAGCAGGACCGTGTTGGGTATCAGCAAAACAGTTGACGATATCGCCCGTTCCAATACAAAACCCTCTTTCGCAACCAATAGCTGTTGTGCTTGCCACATATTTTTTGCCTGTAGCATGAGTTAGTGTTACTCCTGCCCTCATATTTTTCACCGTACAATTCAGTATCGTAGGATTGGAAGTGCCTCTTTTGTACTCCACGCCATCAATAGTAGTTTCCCCTCCATTGTACGCTCGAATGCCTTCTTCGCCCAAACACATCATATAGCCTTTGGGTAATTTATAGCCAAAAGCGGTTACAAATCCAATATTATCCGCATCGGTACCTTTGCCTTCTTCTTTCCACATCTCATCAGTAGAACGCATGGCTCCTTGTACGTAACAACCTTCAATCGTAGGCCAATCAGCAGCTTGCATAAAAATAGCATGGCCGTAAGATTGGTGGATAATGGTATCGTTCTTAGCATGGTTTTTATATCCTCGTACCAAAAAAGCCGAATGTTTCCTGTGGCTAATCACGTTTTTTCCTCCTTTTCCAAAAGCCTCTCCATAGCCATACGGATACGAACCTCTAGTAGTGATATGAAAGCCTTCGATTCTGTTGCTTTTCCCATCCATTACAATATTCGTCGCACGTCGTTTAGGCGCATCGTGTACCGAACCGTCATCGACCAGCTTCAAGTTTTTAATCACATTGTTATTCCCTATAACCTGCACTTCATACAATTCTCCTTTTGGGGTAGTAAAAGCACTTAACACTTCGGTTTTGACATTAACCGTTACTTTGGTAAAATCGTATTCACTGTTATTTCCTGAAAATAAAAACAACACATTTGCAATGTTTTTTTCGCCAGAAGTTGCTGGGAAATTTCCTTTTTGGATATCCTTGGCAGAAATGGTATAAACACCTGGCTTTAGTTTGACCTTTACATTACTTTTTTCTAAATAAGGCAGTAATTCCTTTAAGGAATTCACCACGATAGGCGACTGTGCTTTGCTACCCAAAGACACCAAAAGCAGCATAAAAAAGAAACTATTTTTAAGCATCACACTAAATAGTTTGATTGAAGTATTTTTCATTTATTTTTTGAATTATTTTATAGGTAAAAATACATTGTCAAAATAGATTTCAATATAAAATATGATGCAACGGCTATAACTAAAACGTCAAATTGAAAGGACTTTTATAAAAAGAAACCTTGACAGTATGAGCTACTATCAAGGCGTAACGTTTCTTCGCAAATCACTCTAATGAAAATTATTATTTCTCTAAAAAAAATAAAATTCAATTGCTACAAATCCCCATCAATCAATGGCCAAGAATCAAAAGCTCGGTCTAAGGCTTTTCCGTTTTGGGCAATCATCACCCATTGATCTTTTTTAGCCAAAACATCATAGGTAAGTTTGTTTCCACTGGGGAATGTAAACGAAGTTTGCAATAATTGCGGATTGGCGTTAGTTTTTAACACTTCTTTAAAAATAGCTTGTGGCGCTACGTCTTCAAACACTGCCATCAGTCCTAATTTTGGGGTGGAATAAACAACGACTGTCACCTTTTTGGCCACAGCATATACCGCCCAATTTCCTTCTGTAGCTACAGCTGTCATTCCTTTTGGAATAAAAACTGGACCAGCAGCACAGGCAAAATTTTCATACACCCCCGTATTATTCCATTTCATATAATCGGTACCTGGTCCCGCAAGATGGATTACTTTAGAGAGATGATTGGCATTGTCATCCAAAAACAAACAGATGGGTCGGGCTACTATTTCCGACTTTTTCCCACGGTTGACACCGCCAGAGCTAATTAAAAAATGCTTTCCTGCACTGCTTATTTCGGGTGATGCTTTTGGCCCATGTCCTTGGCGAACAAAATAACCGTCACCTTTATCAAAAAGCAATTCGACTACCTTATCAGCAGGGCGGTACGGCATACAAGCTCCCATAGCTGCATGTTCTTTTCCCAATGTCATGTTTGGATCAAAAGGCACTCCTTCTAAATAGCTCAACCAAGATTTCATAAAAGCCGTATTGTAATCTACACTCAGTTCTTTTATACCCGCTTTGTCGTATCGCCTACGCATGGGTGGGTAATGACGCAAATGATAACTACTCAAGGCATAACTAAAATTGATGTAATCCAACACAGCACGAGCCTCTGTACGAACTTTTTCTGAGCCAAAAGCTTCCAAGTTCAAAAGTGCCGTAACTGTAAACCCTAAGTAAGGAATAGAATTGAATTCGACCAAACCATTTTGTTTCATTTCTCCCATAAGAGATAACAATTTGGCTTCTAGTCCGTTTTTCACATTGTCATAATAAGCATCGGTGTTCCCGTGTTGAGCAATCCATCGGTTCTTGAGGTATCTTGAACCGCCAGTCATCAACATGTGGTTTTCGGTTTCCACATGCAACCCCAGTGTTTTGGGCGCTGTATAACGAAATTTACCGCCATCTTCCGACAAAAGGACGTTCAATAAATAGTTTTTTGTTTCAGGATACAAAATATCGGGTTGGTCGCCAAATTTCCACAGAATCGTAGTCAATATTGTCAAGGGAAAATCATAATCCCCTTTGGGATTTAATGCCCAGGACGAGCCACAATTACCCCACACCCTCAGTTTTTGAATCGTTTGGTTTACTTCGGCTATATTTTGTTTTAACAGTAATCGAGCGAGTAAAATACGAGCCGCCGATTCTTTGGTCACCATCATTTTATCGGTAATCTTCTTCTCGGCAATCGCTTTATACATTGATTGTGCAAAGGCAGAAGTTTTTTTCCACTCCAAAGTTCTCTCCTGTGGAACTGCAATAGAACCTGCTGTCATTGCTATATTTCTGTATTTTTTGGGCGGACTTACTTGTGACCACAATGGGGTCGTGCTGTTGAGAACAAATAAAAAAAGTAATCCAATGGGAAAACTGACAAGCTTTATTTTTTTATATTTTTTCATGACCTCCTGTGGTTAGGGTTAATTAGTGTATTTATAATTGGCACTAAAAATACTAAAGTCTAGCAAACTTTAATTGATTTAAAAAAGCAAATGATTTTTGTGAAATTTAATGCACCATCGGGATTCTTTTTAAACCCTGCTAGAGTTTTGAACTCTAGCAGGGTTAAAATATAAAAAATCACAACCATTTTACTGATTATAGTCTCTTTATTTGCCAATCTTTCTACTCCCATTTCACTATCTATCTTTAATATAATAGAAGTAAAACGCAATCAATATCGCACCATAGATTCCTATTTTAAGGAGAATTTTTTTTAGATGACTTTTTAGATGATTTAAAGTATTTTCTTTATCGACTTTTAAGTCATTTCTAAATTCAAAAAAAATAAATATTAAAATCAAAGTAAATAAAAATACTGCAATAGCATCTGCATAAATATTCCCATCTAATTCTTTTCTATATATAAATTTTATTACATAAAAAAAGGCAAATATGAAAAACAGAAGCAGTTTATACTTTTTCAAAATATCTTGACGTTTCGTTCTCATATTTCTTTTGTTAAATGGAAATTATACTTCTTGTAAAAATAAAACGATGATGATAATCTATTTAAATTAACGAAAAAACCGATACTTACAATAGATATTAAATAAAAAATGATCCCTAAAGCCATTTTAAAATGAAAATGATAGAGCAAAATCTTATTTTAAACAAACAAAATCTTTCCTTTAATTAACCTGCTCTATCAACAGCATACTCCACGGACTCATTTCGCGATTTAATGTAAAGGTACCGTCTTTACCCACTGTGATAATTTCTGTTTTTAAATTTTCGGCCATTTGCTTCATTACTTTAATTTGTTCCCGTGTTGGGGGTTCAGGTTTGCCCATTTGCTCCCAATAATTGTAAATATTTCCGTGTTCTTTGTCTAGTGTTTCCAGTTTAAATTGCGTACCTGGTTTCAAGCTTGTCAACTCCATTTTTAATTGACGCGTTTTCCCTTGCTCGTATTTCTCGATTTTTTTAATACTTGCCGGAACCGCATTGTAATGGTCTTCTGGGTAATTATAGGCCAAGGCCACTACTTTCCCGTTAGCTGATTTACGGCTGACAAACAAATAATCGTTTTTGAATAATTTTTCGTCACCCAACTGGTGTAACATTCTGTAAGCATGATACGAAGGTTTTACCACCCCTTGGTAATTAATCATTCCAAATCCACCGTGAAAAATGCTTTCTCCACCGCCTTTTTCTTCAAAAATATCGGTAAAAGTCCAATACATTAAAGAATTGGCCAGTCCGATACAATCCAAATTCACCTTAGCAATATAGGCTGCTGGCGGTAAGAAATCGTGCATCGCATCACGGCTATTGGGGCTGGTGTTCCATTCGGTCAAATGAATTTCGGCTTTGGGATAAGCGCTTTTTTTAATGACTTTATTCAACCATTCGATATCATCCTTAGTCGAATTGACATACCGAGAAAAGTCTTTTCCTTTTCCTGTAGTAGGATTAAAAGGATAATCGGTTGGATACGGATGGGTCGAAATAAAATCAACTGGTAATTTTTCTTTTTCGCAGTATTTCAAAAAGTCTTCAATCCAAGAACCTTTCCATTGCAATTTATTGATATTTTCTGCGGTAAATGTCACCAGATTTCCATCGCGATTTTCAACTTCGCCGTCATAGCGACCATCTGCAACAAAATTACTACTCGAAGGGCCTCCTACTTTTAAGCGTTTGTCCACCGAGCGAACGGCTAAAACCGATTGTTTGTACAACTCAAAATATTGGGATTTGGTGCCGTCGAAAAAGCCATAATGCAAGTTCGGTTCATTCCAAACCTCAAAGTACCATGTCAGTACCTCATCAATCCCGTAACGGTCCACGCAATGTTGTGTGAAAGCCTGAACCAAATTGTGCCATTCGCCAAATTTAGCTTCATCGGGTGTAATATTGGCTTTCCACCAGAATTGGGTTTTGCTGTTTTTGGCAGCCAAAGGGGTTGGAAAAAAAGCCAATTCTACAAACGGTTTCACTTTCAAATCCAGCATTCTATCAAACAATTCGTCGATGTATTGCCAGTTATACGAATATTTTCCGTCCTTTTCAAAAATAGGAAACATATCATCGTGAAAGATGCCGTGGAAACGAACAAATTCAAAACCGCAGTCTTGTTGCACTTTTTCCAATTGCTCCAACCAACCCGCACGTAACCCTTCATTCGCACGACCGGCTCCTACGCCTTTGCTCCAAAAATGCTCAAATTTTTCTCCTTTTTCTTTCGAATTCACAACCACATTTTGCGCCACAGTCGTTGTAACTTGCGCCAACAAAAATGCTAGTAGTACTAATTTTTTCATAGGTTGGTATTTATTGTTTTTTTATCGGTCATAATAAATCGCTCTTTTACTCATTGGTGTTTGCTTCACTGCGTTAATATTTTTTTATATGTGTTCAGCGAATTTCATTTGCTAGTACAAACTTCTAGTAAATGGCGATTTCATATCTAATCGTTCTATTTTGGAAATTCTTATCTCTTAGTTCGGTTGCTTTCGTTAATCGCATTCTCCGCATCCGTTGCTTCACGCACTCCTCCTGCACTCTTTATTTCGGCATTCTTTGTTCCTTTGAAAGTGATTACTTTTGTCAACGTTTTATTATCTAAACTAATATTAGTAGCATGCATAGTCGCTTTTTCATCAAAATTGCCATACCCTTCCCAAACCGATAGTTTAATCGCCATAGTATTTGGAATCCAGTCGGGATTAGCGGTTGAAATAACCACCTTATGCCCTGTTCCGTTAATTTTGGCTAGCAAATTATTCGCTCTTCCATTTCTGCTGTCCAAAATTTTGATTTCTACCTGCGCATTTTTAGCATTGGTATAAGGAATACAAAAAGCTTCTCCATATTTGGCATCGGCGCTGCAATTAATCACTTTATCTTCATTTCCTATATTGTAACCTGTAGCCACGCAATCGCGCACTTCGCAGTCGATTACTTGGTCTCCCGAAGTGCTCAAGCCCGTACATATTCCTCTTCGCATTTGGGTTACTTTGCAATTTTTTACAGTGGTGTTTTTGGTTGGGTGACCTTCATAATCAGGGTACATACGGATGCCATCTTCACTTAATGAGATGATTTCTCCTGGCAAAATTTTACCGTCTTCGCCCACTATTGTTCCTTCGATATAATTGTTTTTGCCTGCATAAAACTTTTTATCAAAAGCATAACCCGAAGTCTCTGCAAGAATGGCATCGGTGGTACGCAACAAACCATCCACCTGGCAGTTTTCAATCAAAGTATTTTCGGCTCCTTGCAAGAAAATAGCGTGCCCCATTGCTCTCATGTGTACTTGACAACCCAGCAATTTTACATTTTTTGCAGGATAGCCTATTCGGATGCCGTTCATCTTACGCACATCATTTCCGCCAAGGCCGTACAAATAACCAAAACCCCAAGGACTTGAGCCTGTCGTTCGCACTTCCACATCTTTCAAGGTGACATTTTCCCCTACAAGGTTAAAAATTTTGTTCTTGCTTTGTCTGCCCGGCGTATCGCCATAGGTCTCAATATACAAGCCCTCGAATGTTACATCTTTACCCGAAATTTCGATAGCACAATACATGCTGTTTCCGTCCTTGCTTTTTGTCAAATCGTTGCGACTAAACAATTTCGAATCTACCATAAATCGCACTCCTCTTAAATCAAAATAAGAATTGTTGCCCGTGATTTCTATAAATCGGTTTTTTAATGCCGTATCAATTTGGTAATTCCCGGCTTTCATTTTGACCTTTACGTTGTCCTTATCCAAATAGCTTCTGAACTCCGAAAGGCTGCTTACCTCTATTACTTTATCAATTTTATTTGCCGATTGTGCATAGCTTGAAAAAAGCAGTACCAACACCGCAAAGGCAACATATACTTGTTTATTCATTTTTTTGTTTTCTATTGATTATTTAAATTGAACATCTTTAACAAACTCGTTCATCATGACATTTTTTGCCTGAACCTTTTTTCCATCGAGTACTACATTTTCAAATCGAATTCCTTCTACCAAATGCTCGGCATCATGACCAACCAATTCCATACTGGCATGGTCTTTTATGATGTAGGGTTTCCAGTCGGTGCCATCTTGAAATCCAGTCAACGTAGGGTCAATAGGCGCCGAAGTGGCCGTAATATTTTTGAAAGTTACATTTTTAATATGCCCTCTTTCCTCGGTTTCTGTCCATCTTGTTTTTCCTATCCAGCACGAAATTAATCGGCGGGCTTCTTCGATTCGGATGTTATCAAAAACCACATCGCTAATTACCGCATCATCGCAATGATAAACTCTCAAAGCCGTTTCCCTACCCACATCGTGAATGACATCGCAGTCTTCAAAAAGCACCTTACTGATGTTTTCGTGCACCTCAGCACCGATGCTTAAAGCGTGTGCCAATTCGTTCCAAACCACACATTTGCGAGTATGCACGTTTTTCACTTCGCCAAAACCACCAAAAGACTTAATCACCACTGCATCATCAAAGGTTCGCATAAAACAATTTTCGACCAACACCTCTCGGCTGCTGGTAATATCCACGCCATCGGCATTGCCGCGCCATCCGATGATTTTGATGTTGTCCACATGTACCTTATCACAACTCTGAATCGGAATCGTCCAATGACTTGGGTCGAAAATAGTGACCCCTTCGATAGTTACGTTTTGTGCATTTTGTGCCAATATGGTATAACGACGAATCTTTTTAGGCACAGTGCTTTGGTCGATAATACCCCGTCCGCGAATGCTCACATTTTTCCCTCTTAAAATAAAAGTAGGCGGTTTTCTTTTGGCTCCTCGAATTTCAACTTCTTCCTCATTTTCAAGTGTACCACAACGCAAATAGGCACCACCGGCTAGGTAAATGGTCTGACCATCGCCAACCGTAATATTGGTGACATCATGAATACCTGGACCAAAATAAATAACATTGGGGTCTTTGGGGTTGGGTATATTTTTTTCGAATGGATTGACCAAAATATGCAAGGACTCGTGCCATTCCCCGTTAATTTCCACCGTGATATGCCCGGGATTTTTTACTTGGAACTGAATCGTATTGCCTTTAACACTAGGCACAATTCCATACGAAGAGGGCAAAATTTTAACCGATTGCACTTTCTCTGGAACGGTCACCGAAACGCTAGCCGCCGCATTCATATCAAATGAAGCCACCGAGGCCAATCCAAAAGTTCCTAGAGGTTTTAACCTCGGAATGGGTTCAGCGGGCGGGATTTTGGTTTGATAGACTGGCACCGTTTGTCCTTCTACTTTTACTACATAGGCTTTGGACAATTCAATTCCTGAAGGAGCGGGATAAACTTTTACTTTTTGAGCAAAAGAATTCCATCCCAATAGAACCCCAAAACTGCAACCTATGATTGCTTTTCTTAGATTATTAATCATTTTTATTTCAAATATATGGTGGTTAATTATAGTTCATCGTCAAAAACCTGCTCCAATTTCACATAATCGATAGCCAATTGTCCTTTGGAAGGTTTCCAATTTCGTTTTAAAATGCGAATCAAATTATCTCCGGGTTTCAATTCGACAATACCAAAATCAATTTCGGTAAAGCCTTCGGATTTTGGAAAAACAAAATCCCTATACTGATGGCTATTAATCAAGATATCGTGATTGGATTCACCTTCAGGAGATGCATAACGCACTTTAAAACGGTATTTGGATGTTTTTGCTACTTGAGCCAATAGACTAACATGGTCATAGGGGTTATCAAAATTAGTAACATAGCCTTTGCCACTATACCCTTTTATCCAAGTATCTACAATTACATTATATAATTTGCCACCCGCAGCAAAACCATTTTCGGCTTCTAAATGAAGGGTAGTTCGCGTGCGTTTGGCTTTAGTCAAACCCGTTTTTGAGGGAACAATCGGAATGATGTTTCCTTCCTTATCATAATTCAAATAATCAGCCATCACAGAACGGGTTTCACTTAAACCATCCGATAACCAAGCGCTATGATAGAACATCAGGTCTTTTCCTTTATAAGTCACAGTACCGCCGTGATTGGTTCCGCTTTGTCCTTCAAAATCGTCAATAAAACAATCTTTAAACTCATAAGGTCCTAATGGTTTATCAGCCACAGCATAAAACATTTTTTCAGGCCAACGACGTGGTGTCAAACCGGGATAGGTCAAATAATATTTCCCTTTGCGTTTATGAACCCAAGGTCCTTCAAACACATGTGTTAATTGCTTTGTTAACTCCACCTGTGTTTCGGGTTTTATCGACATCAAATCGTCATTCAATTGCGCGCCAAAACATTGTCTGTCGTGTCCCCAGTACAAATACGGCTTACCGTCATCATCGATAAAAATGGCGGGATCTTGCCCAAATTCCACTCCCTTTACATAACCTAAATCCGTAAACGGCCCTTGAGGAACATCACTGCGAGCAACTCCTGTTCTAAAAAGTCCAATCCCCGCCTCCTTCATACAATAAATTAGGTAATACTTTCCGCGGTAGTAGGCAGCATCCATCGCCCAAGCATGACTCTCAGCCCATTGTACATTTTCTAAATGCAAAATTCGGCCATGGTCTGTCCAATTGACCAAATCAGTAGTTGAAAACGCATGGTACCCCGTCATCCCATAATGGTTGTTCGACCCTGGTTCGTCATGTGAGGTATATACCCAAAGTGTATTGGGATCGTCTGGCCAAACATGCGGTGAAGGGTCAGCAGTAAATACATGAGTAAACACGGGGTTTTGAGAAAAACAGAGGCTGGTACAACAAATAAATAAACCGATTATTTTTTTCATCCTTACTTTTTAACAATCTGATTATCCTTCCCTTTATCCATAACCTCTCCATTGGTACTAATTTTACACGCAGAGGAAACCGAATTCAATTCGACTGGCATACCGGTTAAGTTGGTCAACACAATTCCCGAAGTAGGCGCTGTTCCTAATGGCGAAAATCCGTTATTTGCGGGTGGCGTAGTTGCTCCAATTTTTATCGGAAGGATTTTGCCTTTGCTCAAATCTCCCTCTTTTTTGAGTGTTATTTTATGATTGTCTCCTGAAATGCACGCCAACGCATGAACTGTCGTTTTAGAATCATTCGAAGTCAAGGTTAGTTCTACATCCGAAACTTCGCCTTTGGTCACGTACAACAACGGTCCATTGACCATATCTCCTCGGCTATTTTCTACTTTCACACCTGTAATATTATACCCCACTTCGCAACCTACAGCTTCACAATTTTTGATTAAAACAGCATCGGTTAGTTTCCCGAAAGCAAAACCAATACGGGTGTTTTTTGCCTTACAATTTACAGCCGTTACCGCCCCTGTTGATCTCCCGTCCACGCCACCTGTTCCGTACATACGAAAACCACATTCATTTAAAGACTTGGTATAACCGGGTGTAATAACTTTTTTGCCTTCATAATTTTTATAAACAGAAGCAAAACCTACTTTGTGTGCCAATCCTGAAGTTTCCGCCAGCATTTCGTCTGTAGTTCTTGTCACCCCTTCGGCATAACAATTCTCAAAATACACGTTGCGACCTCCTTGAATAAAAAAGAGGTGTCCAAAGGCTTTCGAATAAATAGCACAGTCCACAATAGTATCGTTAGTACCTTCAATACACATTCCACTATGTTTTTGTAAAGGAGCTAAATTAGAATCGCCTTTTCCTAATAAATCGCCATATCCATAAGGCGAAGAACCACTCACGTTTAGGGTAACTTTTTCAATTTTGGCATTATCACCAGCCACCGTAAACGTATGTCCACCTTTTGAAGTCGCAAAATTCCCTAAATCAGTCACGGTTAATCCTTTGATATGTACATTATTTCCTGACAAGTACAACTCACTTACACGCGATTTAAAAACACCTAACAATTTGGTATTAATCTCAATGGTTACTCCTGTCAAGTCAAATACGTTATTGTTTCCACTGAAATGAATCATTGCATAACGTTTTATTTTATCAGGTACAATACTTTTTATCACATCGGGGGTGAGGTATTCTTGCATCGAATAAACACCGGGTTGCATCGTTATGGTATTCCCGCTTTCGGATGCATAGTGTGCTAATTCTTTTAATGATTTTATTTTTACATTTTTGGCATTGATTACATTACTGATAACGAGTAAGGCAATAAGTAAAACTACAGGTTTCTTCATCATGATTTCTTAATTCTTTTTGGGTGTCAATGTCTATTTTAAATTTTTAAATGCTTTTATTTTTGTACTATTTGATTGTTTTCTCCTTTATTTTCCAGAATCTTACCATTGGTTTCTATGGTGCATTTTTTAGCTTTTGTTCCAATGGATATAGGCATGCCCGCCTCATTTTTTAAGTGAAGATTGACTACTTTTTCTTCGCTATACGGTGACATGGATTCTCCGTGTAAGGGTGGCGTAAAACCAACCAAGATAGGAAGTTCTTTATTTCTTTTTTGTCCATTTGCGGCTTTTAAAACCACTTTGTTATTTTCTCCAAAAACCGTCATCAAAGAGTGTACCTTTCTGTCTGATTCTGTGGGTTCCAATGTCAAAGTTACGTCCACATTATTGCCTTCTACAAATAACAACGGCCCGTAATTAGCATCTCCTTTACAATTGTTCATTACCGTTTGGTCTCCAATCCAATACGCACGTTCCGTGCCAATAGTGGTACAATTTTCTAAACGGGCACTGTTAAATCGAAGTTCAAAACCGCCGCGGGTGTTTTTGGCCGTACAATTTTTAAAGGCTATATTTTCGCATTTTCCATAAGTTCGAAAACCGTCTTCGCAAAGCGATTTCATATAACCCGGAGTTACTACATATTCGCCCTCGCGGTTTTGGGTCCAGGTTTTGAATTGCACATCAAAAGCAGGTCCTGAAGTTTCTTCCAAAATAGCATCAGTCGAACGTACTTCTCCTTCGGCATAGCAATCCTCGAAATACACATTCTTAGGATTTTTTTGAATAAAAAAACAATGCCCAAAAGAACGACTAATCACCTTACAACCATAGAGTTTGGTATTATTTCCAGTAACCAACAGCCCGCTGTGTTTTTGGTGTTTTATCGTCGTTTCTTTATGGCCACCTTTACCAAATAAATCCCCATAACCATACGGATAAGAGCCTGCCACATACAAACTGATGTTTTTCAAAACATTCGCTTCTCCCGCCACCTGAAGTAACGTCCCTCCTGGAGAAATTCCATTGCCAATGCATCGGATGCTAAGTCCCTCAAAAGTATTATGGGAACCCGTAATCAAAAACTCATCGGAATGAATTGGTGGTTTTAAAGCTGTTCGAATCTTTGTATCCAGTTCAATTTCAACTCCTTTGAGGTTAAAAACATTATTATTTCCACTAAACGTGATGTATTGATACTCTTTATTATTTCGAAGTGCATTTATAGAAACTCTATTCAAATAGTCCGTCAAGCGATAGACGCCCGGCTGCATGCTAATGGTATTGCCACTTTCTTTAGCATATTTGGCCAACTCTTGTAAGGATTTGATTTTGATTTCTTTGGCGTTTATAGCATTTCCAATAACTAATAATCCAACTAAAAATAATCTTGCTATTGTTTTCATTTACTATTTTATTTTATCTCAGGTTTAAAACTACCGTTTCTCCTGCCTTAATTTTTAAAGTTTCTTTAAACTTAATCTCTTTAGAATCTTTTAAACAAAACTTTTTCAACTCAAGTGCTCCTTCTTGCACCGAGAACTCCACCGTTTCTTTATTAATTTTGCAAACACCCCAAGCACTACCATTCGACCAAAAATAAGTTCCTGGAGTCGCTGTAAACGCAATGGATTTTTCTACTGCCGAATAATGAAATCCAGAAAGTGCTATCACAGCTCCCCAACTTGCCATCGCTCGGGCATAATTATTTCCGCATTCTGCTTCGTTAAAAGGATTGCGTTTTAAACCATCGTAACGGTCTCTGATGTTTTTGATATTAGACAAACCTTGTTCTGTTTGACCTTCATACATCATGCCTATCGAAGCAGTGTATTCAAATCCTGTCATTGCCTCAGTAAAATAAGGAAAAGGAAACAAGGGTCTCTCTCCTGGATAGCTTGCCATGACCAAGGATTTTTCGTCCCCCAACACATACGAACGCATATTGTTAAAACCAGAACTGCTATCCTCTCTCAAGTTGTATTTCATAATGCTGTTTAAGGTTGTTTTTACATGCTCCTCTTTGGTTAAATAGCCTAAATCACAAATATGAGCCATGAACTGTCCTACCAATTGATCCACCAAACAGCCTTTCCCTAGTTGATACGCTGGATTTTCTAAATCTTTGGATTCTAAACCTTTCAGTAAAGGAGCCGCAATCTCGTCGCGACTTTTGGGAGGTTGGATAATGTGAATGTAATATTCTCCGTTAAAAAGATTTTTATCCATCCATTGGCTTCCTTTTTCAAAAAGACTATTACAGGTTTTAGCAAATGACTTATCCCCTGAAAAGGTTGCCATTTTTTCAGCAGCTCGAAGCGCTCCCAAATACCAAATCCCCATTTGAGGATTGGGACCAAAATACTGTACATCCATGGTATTGTGTTGACAACCATCCATCACGCCGTCCTTATTAGCATCCCATCCTCCTTTTATCCAGCAGAATTCCATGGTTTTTTTCACCTTTGGCCACAGTTTTTTGAGTAATTCGTTATCGCCACTCAGTTGCCAATCTCGATACATTTTCATAATAGCACCTAATTGCCCATCGGCTGCGGGTCTAGCAAATTCGTTCGCACGTTCTAAGGGCAAATTCACTCGAAAACTCATCATTCCTTTATCATCAGTAGCATGCGCAAATTCAATCTCACGCATCGATCGAGCTAGCTCTCCAAACAAAAAAGGCGTGGCTTGGTCGTAATTCCATACATGGGTACAGTTTCCATGGCAAACTCCCTTGGTATCACTCGTACCTTCCCATCCGTAGAAATTCCCATCCGCAGTTCGGAAGCAGGTTTGGGTTCGAAGCGTAGAGCTATTATACAAAGCGGCTTCTTTTACCACATTTGGCAAATCGCTATTCACAAAAGCAGTTACAAATTCTTTTGTTTTAGATTCCAGATTGGGGACTTGTGGCATTGTTTTTTCAATTACATCCCATGCATCCTTGTACTGGGTGGTGTAATAATTGGTTAACATATTACTCAAACCATCCTCAGCTGGTGTCCAAGTTTCCCGATTAGGAAAATGCCAGGTAATGTAAAAGCTAACTTCACGAGTACTATTGGCAGGAACCGATACCTCAACCGCCATCGATGCCATCGGTCGGTCTTCTCCATTGTGTTCTCGGTTTTCTAAACGACCATCAGCGCTATAATCATCCCAAAAATCCAGACGGGAATTCCCCCAAACTTCTTCACTCCAAGAGGTACGGTAGCTAACCTTTTCGCTACTAGAAGTAGATAGTGCCATGGTTCCCCATGCTACCGCATTCTTATCTACCCCATCCGAACTCATATAAATACCTTGAACGCTTTTTTCATTTCTGAAAACATTTTTATTTTTTTTGGCTCCTACAGGAATTAAAGCACTTCCTCTTCCAATAGGTTCACGTACCGAACCATCTTCCCCAATAAAATTGGGCATGTTCCCACAAACGGAGGCAAAAACAGCTTTATTAGTTGTATTGGTTAACTCATAGGTAATGACTGCAATAGGTATTCCACTTGCTTGGGCATCACCGGGGATGAAAGGATTGAAAGCTTTAATACGAACAGTAAGTGGCGCTTTTTTATCCGAAAGCAACACTTGTCCGAAAGGATAGGCTGCCTTAAAAGTACAGGTTTCAAAGCGAGGAAAACCATGATTGACTGCTGTTCCTCCAAAAGCACCTTCATAAAGCGAATAATCCAACGGCCCTTCGAGTACTCGTGCATCTTTTTTACCATCGGCAGTTTGGGTAAACAACGCAAAAAAGGGACCGATGTACCTCAATTTTTCACTCGTTGGAATATAGCCTTTGGCAGCAGTATTCATAATTTCCCAGTCTTGCAAATTCCCACGTCCTCCTAGGGATACGGTTCCAGTGCCTATTCCGCCAATTGGCATCGAAATTTTCGCCAAATGATGAGCATCATAGGTCGTCAAAACGGGCCAGTCAGTGGTTGCAGTTTGCGCTGTTTTCTTTATTATTTTTGGATTAACTCCTTGAATCACTTTCGCTCCTTGTGCCTGCAAAAGCAATCCTTGTATTAGGATTACAAAGATTACTACAAAGCGAATAGATAGATATTGATTTTTCATTTTCTTAATTAGTTTTTGCAATGGATTGGATTTTTCAATTTAGCTTCCATTTGTTTTCTAAGTTCCAGTACCAATTCTGGATTTTTAGTAGCAATATTTTTTATTTCATACGGGTCTTTTAGATGGTTGTACAACTCTACATCGCCATTACAATGCTCAATAAAACGGTATTGATTTGTTCTAATAGTGGTGGCTTCAGCGGTATAGGCAACGGTAGCATGACCTTTAGTATTCGGATTTTCTAGAATTGGAGCTAATGAAGTTCCTTGGGCAAAATCAGGTTTACTTAGTTTTGTCAAATCACATAAGGTAGGAAAAACATCTAAGGTTTCCACCACAGCATGACTTTGTTTGCCAGGATATTTCATATCAGGATTATAGATGATTAACGGAGAACGTAAGGATTCTTCAAACAAACTGTGCTTTCCCCAAATGGCATGTTCCCCTAAATGCCATCCATGATCGCCCCACAACACTATAATCGTGTTTTTATCGGCTCCCGTTTCTTTTAATTTTTTCAAAATGTCTCCCACCTGTTTATCGGCATAGGTTACACAGGCAGCATAATATTTTTTAAGTTCCAACGCAAACTCCTTATCCTCTCTTGGGTCTTTACCGTCACGATCGTAATTCATAAATTCGTTCGACGGATGCCAAGTTGTTTTTCCTGTTGGCTTTTCGGGATGAACTGGTGACGGAATCGCAACGCCTTCATATTGGTCTAAATATTTTTTTGGCACTCCAAAAGGCAAATGCGGTTTGATTAATCCAATAGCCAAAAAGAAAGGTTTATCTCCTGTGGCTAATTCCCCCAATTGCTTCAAACCTTCCTCAGCAATGAGTCCGTCGGGGTAAAGTGTATCGGGTCCTTCAACCGTTTCGAGAACTTTTTTGTTATTCGCCTCTCTTATTTTTCCATTGGCTAAGCCATGCATGGCACCACTTGGATTTTTCCATTCTCCCACGGGCATTAAATGTTTATCCCAAGCATTGGGCATTTCGATTATATTTTCATCATCCCAATATTTGCCTCCATAACCTCCAGGATGATGCGATATTTTCCCCACAGAAACTGTAGTATATCCTTGTTTCCGAAACCACTCGGGCATGGTTGGCGCAAATTGATCTGGATTTTTACTTCTGTCATTGGCTAGCGAAAACAATGCTTCGTTAGAATCATTTCGATATTCAATACCGTATCGTCCCGTAAGCATCGTATAGCGAGAAGGCCCACAGCTTGGCGCATTGACATAATGACGTATAAAAGGACGACCAATTGAGGATAAGTAATCTATATTAGGCGACTTAATATAAGTAGCTCCAAAAGAATGGAGTTCGGGTCTTAAATCATCGATGCAAATAAGCAATACATTCTTAGGGGCATTGTTTTTTGCCCCAATTGTTTGTTTTTCTTGACTTATAACGGATGTTACACTAAATAAAAACAGTAAAATGTTCCTTGCCTTGTTCCTCATTCAACTAAAATTATTGCAAATTAATTTTAGATTCCTTACCGGTAAAAACTACTTTTTCCGTTTTTCCTTTGCCTACCCATTCCACTACGAAGTCCATTGGTTTTTGTTTAAAATCAATGAAATTTCCTTGACCGTTTATAATAGTTAATTCTTTTTTAGATTCTGAATAAGTGAAGATAACTTCCGAATACTTCCCTTTTTCATATTCATAGGACTCATTATCATCCAAATACAATACAAACTGGGCGTCTTTACCTGGGTAAACTTTAATTTGCAACGGCTCGGTTGTTTTTTGAGTGGCATATTGCACTTTTGGCCCTAAAGGCAAGATCGTTCCTGCTTTCACAAACATCGGAATTTCGTTCAGTTCCGCTTTTACTTTAGTGATTTTACCACCTTGGATTTTTTCATTTGTCCAATAGTTGTACCAGTCTCCTTCAGGGAAATACAGGTCCTTTTCACGTTGCTGGTATTGGGTAACAAAACCTACCATAATCGATTCTCCAAAGAACAATTGGTCTTTTATTCCCCAGGTGTTTTTGTCATTCGGGTATTGATAGGCTAACGGACTCATCAATTGGCGGCTGTTGCTGGTAATTTGCCAAGCTTGCGAATAGATGTACGGCATTAATTGGTAGCGTAAATCAATAAATTTACGAGCAGTACTTTCAAAGGCTTGGTTGTATCTCCAAATTTCGGTTTCCGACACATACCCATGAATTCGGAAAATGGGACTAAAGGTGCCAAACTGAAACCAACGTGTCAACAACTCAATGTATTCTGGATTGGTGTATTGACTGTCGAATTCTGGATTTATCGATTTTGAATCTCTAAAAAATCCCCCAATATCGTGTGTCCAATAAGGTACACCTGCCATCGTAAAGTTTAGACCTGCGGCAATTTGTTCTGAAAATTGTCTCCAAGAAGCTTCCACATCACCCGACCAAGAAGCCACACCGTAACGTTGCTGTCCTGAATAAGCCGAACGCGTTAAATTGAAAACACGCTCTTTAGGATAATCGGCTCTTCTGCCTTCATACATCGCTCTTGTTACTTCCAGCGAATAGGGGTTTTGCACTTCTTCATACGGACCCACTTCAGTTTTCACTTTTGTATTGTTAACCCCTTCTGGTTCGGTTCCGTCTAACCAAATTGATTTTACGCCCAATTTGAACATCGAATCATTAATCATGCGATAAAAACGCTCGCTCACTCCTTTGTCATAAATGTCCACATTGTGGCTGCCTTCAATTTTGGTCAAATTGTATTTTTTTTCCAAAGCTGCGTTTTTTACCTCTGGCCAAACCGAAACCATCAAATTCAAGTTTAACGTTTTCAATTCGTCCACCATCGCTTTTGCATCTGGATATTTGGCTCTATCCCATTCTGGGCCTTTGGTTTTTTCTGGCCAATAAAACCAATCCTGCACAATGTTGTCAAAAGGAATTTGACGTTTTCTCATTTCGCGTGCATTTTCTAATAATTCGGCTTGATTATGGTAACGCTCACGACATTGCCAAAAACCATAGGCACTTTTAGCAAATAGGGGGGCTTTTCCTGTCAAATCTTGGTAATTTGCAATCACCTCACCCGGATTGGTGCCTTGAATCAAATAGTAGTCAATGGCACTGCCTTTGGTACTGCTAAAAACGGTTTTGTTGAAATCTGGTTCGTTATAAAACAATTTTCCTGGGATTTTAGCTCCTGTATTTTGAAATACAACTTTATACGTTTTACCCGCTTGCAAGTATTTTTTACCCGAATACCTTCTCGGCATCCAAATAGTAGAATAGTTGATGATATCCTCTCCATCAAGAGTCACCTTGATTTCGCCACGCATGCGTCCGTTGTTATCGCTTAAAGCTAAAAAAGTATATTCTCCTGATTTTTTAGGAGTAAAAGTGGTCTCGCGAATGTTTTTATCTAAATTTTCTTTGGAAATGTAAGCGGCTACATTTTCTTTTTCACCTGTAGCCACTACTTCTTTGGTACTGGCAACACTTTTAAAATCTCCTGTATTGGCAAATTGAATTTCGTTTTGCGGTTCGTTAAAATCCGTCAAACTGTAGTTGTGCCAATAAATACCATAGCCTTTGGTCGAAATCAAAAACGGAATGGCAATTTCCTGATTGTATTGTTGCAAACGCATCGGAACATTTTTCCAATTCATAATGCCACTTTGAAATTGTCCCAAACCATACAAGGCTTCATCGCCTACGGTAAACGATTGTGAAACGGCATTGCCTTTGTCATTATTGGGTTTGATATAAGTGACCTCTTTTGTTTCACCCACTAATTTTTTATTGTCTTTGGTTTCATATCCAATGTTTCCCGCTTTGTCCACCACTACTTTTAAATTTGCCGTGCTTATCAAGAGTTGGTCTTTGTTTTCTTTTAAATTCCAACTTACTTTTTGCGGTTTTAAAATGGTTACATAATCTGGAATCGTGGAAGGCTTGGTCCCTGTCAATGTTTTTTTGACATGGATAATGGATGCATTCACAATCTCGATTTGGATGGTTTCTTTGTCTTTTTGAATGCTGACACCATGAGCGGTTTTCGCGAATGAATTTGGATATTTATTTTGTCCTGTGGCCGTTAAAATCACCAGCAGGAATAAGCTTAAACCGTAAATTGTTTGGTTCTTTTTCATTTTTTGGTTTTAAAAAAATTGGTTGGTATAATAGAAATATTTTGGCTTTTAGTTTCGTTGTACTGCTGTTTGATAGAGTTCTTCCGTTTGTTTTCGAAGTTTTTTCAAAATAGCACTGTGTTTCGAATCATTAACAAGGTTGTTTTGTTCCAATGGATCGTTGTCCACATCGTATAATTCTTCAATTTTTGGCGTATGTTCGTGGTACACAATGTATTTCCAACGATCTGTTCTAACGCCACGACTGCGGTAGGATTTGTTGGCATCAATTAGTTTTTTATTGATTTCGTCCACATTTTCTTTGTATCTCGCTCCAAACATATCTGCCAGAAATAAGTCTTCCATAAATACGGCATCACGCCATTTGGACTTATCTTGGGTTTGATTCAAAACTTTGCTAAAATCCTGACCTTGCATACTCGATGGGATTGGCAAACCCGCTAGCGAAACAATTGTTGGCGCCATATCTACTGATGAAATAAGTGCTTCTTCACGTCGTTGTCTTTTGCTTGCTGGAACTCGGCCGTCATACACAATCAAAGGCGCTTTTACCGACTCTTCATATAAAATACATTTATCAAATAATCCATGAGAGCCTTGAAAACGTCCGTTATCACTGGTGTAAATGATAATGGTATTTTCTAACAATCCTTTTTCTTTCAGCATTTCAACTAACAATCCAACTTGTTGATCCACCGTGTAGCCTTGGGTAGCAAAACGACGTACCAATCTTTGATACATTTCGGGTGTCGAGGAACGCTCGGCATGTAATTTTACCCCACGGGCATTTTCTTTTAGTACTTTTGGTAATTTCTCATTGGCACCTTCCACCCAATTGCCTGGAACTGAAAATTCTTTGTTTTTGAATTGCTCAAAGTGAGGCATATACATATCCTTGTTGTTGTCATGCTTTACCGCATAAAAACTCACTGACAAACAGAATGGTTGCTCTTTAGGTTGGGTTTCAATAAAATGCAACATCGCCTCGCCTGTTCGCAGCGTTCTGCCTGAATTAATTCGTTCTTCTTTATAAATTTCGTGTAATACTTGGTCGTCTTTAGGCCAAATAACAAAGTCTTTTCGATCATAGGTTTCGCTCCCTGCAAAATAATCGAAGACCTGTTTCATGTTTTCTTCGTAGAAATGTTCTTTGGGAGTACTCGGACGAGTCGCTTCGGGTGTTACAGTGAAACCTACCTTACCGATAAAACCCGTTCGGTAACCCGCTTTTTTAAGAATCGCAGGATAGCTTGTAGCAAAATCAGCTTGGGATAAGGTATAATCTTCGGGAGCTACAAAACCTACTTTATGACTGGATAAATAACGCCCCGTTAGCATCGTTACCCTACTGGGCATGCAAATTGCCACGGCATAATAAGCTTTGTCAAAAGTAACGCCTTGAGCTGCTAATTTATCAATATTTGGGGTATTGAATTCAGGGCGACCATAGCACCCCATATTGTCCCAACGTTGGTCATCGGTCATTAAAAAAATGATGTTGGGTTTTCTATTTTCAGTTGACGTTTTCTTAGAATTTGTCTGTCCATGAACCGTCACAAAAGCCAACATTAAAAAACCTAGTCCTACCCTTTTTTTAAAACTTTCCCTCATGAATATTGCGAATTACTTTTGTTATAAATGATTACATCTTAACAAAAATACGTAATCGACCTAAGGCGTTGTATAAATCATGATTCATAGTATATAAAACATGGCTAATTTACAACGAATATGAGCGTAACCCTTAGGAAACAAGGGAGGTTTTCAAAAAAACAGTTTCGGAATTTCAAACCATAATGAAAGGATTACCCAAGAACAAAGAAGGCATTTCTTTGTTCTTGGATAGCCGGTAACCTTTTTAAAATTAGTTTTTTTTTATATCATTTCACCCCTTTGAATTGGGCATAATTGTAATACACAGCCCCTTCAATTTGACCCGCAGCATTGTAAAACCACGTTTGTACAAAGGCAGGTCCTTTAGGTAACTTTTTAATCGTAAAAGTAACACCGTCCGCATCGGGATTGGCGTCTTTCTTTTCGTCCACATAAACCGTGTCGCCATTCCAAATTTTAATTCGGGCACTGGCAATTTTAAGGGCTTTTCCTGAACCAGCAGACATCAATGTGGTTTCTTTTTCTATCTCTTTTGGCCAACGGCGCAAATCAAAAGAATAAGTTCCTGTTTTATCAAATTCCACCGCAATAAAACCACTTCCTGCGCTCCCTTTTTGAACATCGCCTTGGTGCCAAATCACAGTACCGTGAAAATCGTGTGCATGTAAAACCGATTCGGGTTCTTTTGGATTTCCAATAATAATTCGGGTATATTCAGCGGAACGTTCTTCGACCAATTTCCACCAGTTTTCGTACTCTTGTTTTAATTCGGTCACCACGGAAACATAAGCGGTATTGGCTATGATATTGTTTTGCTGTTTTTCGTCCACTAGCACATCATACAATTCCCAATCCGAAGTACTGTTGGTTCGTACTAAACGCCATTTGTGCTTGATAACATCTCCTTCCCAATCGTCTTTTTTAACGGATAATTTTTTATATTTTTCAGGAAATTCCGTCCACATATCATCAATCGTAACGGCTCTGTTTTTATAGGCTTGAGGATCGTTTGAAGGATCTTTATCCAAAAAAGGTTTGAAACTACGACCCGCTATTTTTAATTTTTCGGGTCTGTTAGGCACATCTTTTAAATTCAAAACATCCATAAACGTAGGTAGCCAATCGATATGAGCAGTCAAGGCCGTTACTTCTCTGCCCTTTCCTGCGCCTCCTAGATTTCCTTTTTCCCATCGTATGAAACAAGGCACACGAGTACCCCCGTCATAATTAGAACCTTTTCCGCCTCTTAAATAACCGCCATCTCCATTATCTGTGGTGAAAACCAAAATGGTGTTATCTGCAATTCCTTTATCTTCTAAGAATTGCATCAAGCGACCCATATTTTTATCAATATTTTCGATGGTTCCCATTTTCGCACTAACCCCTTTACGCGCATCTGGTGGCAAAAAATGCGGTGCATGCGCCGTACCAAGCGGAATATAAGCAAAGAACGGCTTGTTCTTTTTGATATTATCTTCCATAAAATCCATGGCCCGATTCATAAAGAAATTGGTCGTAAAAGCGCCTTCAATGCCATCATTTTCATCGGTCATTGTTACCAATTTGTCATTCACCCACATACTGGCAGTATTGTTGGTATTTCCCCAATAATCGGGTTGTTGCCCCGTTCCCCCGCCTTTAATCCAAGCTACATACTCAAAGCCTCGGTCTTTTGGGCGAAAGGGATAATTGTCCCCCAAATGCCATTTGAAAAACAAACCCGTTGCATAGCCATTGGCTTTGAAAATATCAGCCATGGTGATTTCGTCAGCACGCATCATGTTACGGCCGTTAATCGTATGCCAAACCCCTACCACATCACTAGGCCTTCCAGTTAAAAGTGCCGCTCGGGTAGGAGAACAACTCGGTGACACATGAAAATCGGTTAATTGTACCGACTCTTTAGCCAATTTATCAATATTGGGTGTGCGTGCGCCATTTTCTTTATAATACGAAAAAGAGCTGTGACTGATGTCGTCAGGCATTACAAAAATGACATTCGGACGGTCTTTGGATTGGGCTGATAGTTGGAAGTTCCAAAGAAATCCCAATAAGAGGAAGGTTGATTGTAGTAGTTTCATATTATAACTTATCTCTTAATTCATTCACTTTTTTATCTGCATTAGTAGCAATATGTCTATCGTATTCTGGTGTATATAATGTGGCTATTGCGTTGAATTCCTGTGGCAACTGATTATAGGATTTCCAATTTTTATCATATTCTTTAATCCATTTTTGAATGTTTTTTGTATCTTTATTAACCTCAGCGTCTGACAGATATACAAGAGAACGGTAAATTTTATATAAGCGTAAACCGTATTCGGTAGATCCAATAGCATGGTTTCTTGTTTCGGCATCTTTCCATTGAATTGATTTAGCAAGTTTGACCATTGCTGTCCATTTAGCAACCGATTCGTCTTTTTGTTTAAGATTTCGTTTTTGACCTATCACATCTTTTGCGGGTTTTGGCCATCCTATACCTTGGTCTCGTGTCCACCAAACATCCATATCGTAATGAGTTGAATTTCTACCTCTAATTACTGCTTCGGCCGACAACAAACAAAGTTTTCTAAATTTAGCAATATCCTTTCCTTTTAAATGTAACCTTTCCGTGGCGTACCGATTAAAAACAAAGACCTCCGATTGCTTAGTATCCTTAGCCCATTGTGCCATTACCCAAGAATTCAAATCACACCACATTTCGTTTTTGATATACGGGCCATCCCAGCCACCACCACGAGTCCAGGTCCATACACCACCAAATAAGTCTGGTTTTTTTTCTACGAATTCGCGAATACTATTTATATCCTCTTCAGGCATGCTAGCATGTTCTTCAAATCCTTCAATAACTCCATTGGCAATATAATTAGGATAAGCTCCTTTGCCTTCATACTCTCTTGCTGATTGTACTTCTATAATTTGTGGATGACGCCCCTGACCAATTACTTTACTAAATGGTCGAGCTCTATGGAAATCTCCTTCACAATGTTTGATACTTATTATTAAATTTCGATGTGGTTCAATAGCATTACTTACTTTCATATAAGCACCTAAATTTCTATCAAATGAATTCCAAGTACGGAAAATGAGTTGTTTATTCCGTTTTACACAAATCTCTTCCCTTAAAATTTGTATTAATGGGATAATGGTTTTTTCTGGATTTGTTTTATTATCAATTGCTCCTTGATGATAGGGTGCATCATCTAAATAGGTTTCACCAATACGAACTACCAAGCCTGTTAAATCAGGAAATTGATCAAACATTTCATTAATTTGAGCTCTTATCAATTTTTCAGTGACTAGATTATTAGGATCACCAAAAGTTTTCTCTATATGGTATTTTTCTATTAATCGTTTTGGAAACAAAACCAAATCAGACATGGCATAAATAGCCAAACCTTGTGCTTTGCAAGCAGCATGCATGCTTTTAATTTGCAGTGCCTTATCCTCTACCCAAGCACGTTCTTTGGAACCTTTAGGCAAAATAGTGGCGTCTACAGACTCCCAATTGATAGCTAATGCTGGCGATTCAAATAGAAAATAAACCTTACCATTGTACCCCATTTCTTTAATAACCGCTGGGTCATTATACACAGACTTGTAAGGAGCTTCACCAGGATTATGATGAATCATGTCTAAAATTAGGGGATTGGCACTATGATTTTGACCTATCAATACATTACTAAAAGAACATAGGAATACTACGAGTACAGCTAATCGATTTTTTTTGTTTGTTGAAATGAAATTCATTTGATCAATTTATTAGGTTTTTGGATTTGCTTTTGTTTTTACTTTTTTTAATAAATTATAGCGTTTTTAACTCAAACCTAATTTATATTTTTGTTTTCAATCTTTTAATTCGACCAATAACAGTTATACTTCGACATTTTACAACCTCAATTATTAGATTTCCATCGACCCGAAATGTTCTATCTCCCTACCAAAACAATTTCTTCACCTGCTTTAGTTGGAATGTCATACACAAAACTTGGTCGTAGCGACGTTTTGGTTAACGAAGCTGCTGTAGAAACCAATGGTTTTTTAATTTCAGGAAGCTGATAGAACGGATTTGGATTCTCGTTAGAAGCGACAGGAACTGTTTTCCCATTTGGAAGTACCAATTCGTTATACGAACGAACGCGGCAGTTGCCTCCTAAATTGGATTTTAGCACAACTTTAGTCAATTTGCCGGCTTTCCATTCCATCGATTTAATTTCAAAGCCCCCACGAGCTCTCAAACCCGAAACAGTTCCTGCTTTCCACACATCGGGAAGCGCTGGAATCAAATGAATCGCACCATCATGACTTTGTACTAACATTTCCGTTAACCCTGAAGTAAATCCAAAATTTCCATCAATTTGAAAGGGCGGATGGGCATCAAACATATTGGCATAGGTTCCGCCTCCTTTTGGAGAATCTGGTCGTCCTACCAATTTGATTTGGTCTCCCATTAATTTATAAGCATGGTTACCATCAAGCAAACGCGCCCATAGATTGATTTTCCAGTTCATCGACCAACCCGTTGAAGGGTCGCCACGCTGAATCAACGTATTTTTTGCCCCTTCAAACAACTCAGGATTGCGATAAGGCGAAATTTGATTCGAAGGATATAAACCGTACAAATGCGATACGTGACGGTGATCTTCTGTTGGGTCGTCCCAATCTTCTAACCATTCTTGCAATTGGTTGTGTTTTCCTATTTGCATTGGAGGCAATTGCGGCAAGGTGTTTTCAATTTTGGTAACCAAAGCAGCATCCAAATTCAAAATCTTAGCTGCTTGAATGGTTTTGACAAAAATATCATAAACGAGTTGGTTGTCCATCGTAGTTCCTTGTTGAATATTGATGCTTCTAGGACGACCCGCTGGACCGTGCTCTGGAGACAAGGATGGAGAAACAATTAACCAATTGTTTTTAGGTTCTTTGGTTAAAAAGCTCAAACAAAATTCGGCTGCTCCTTTCATTGTTGGATACACTGAACGCAAATAATTTTTATCGCCATTAAACATGTATTTATCCCATAAATGTTGGGCTAACCAAGTTCCTCCTGTAGGCCACATTCCCCAAGTAGCACCATCAACAGCGCCTGCAATACGCCAAATATCGGTGTTGTGGTGTGCCATCCAACCGTCAGCGCCGTACATTACTTTGGCTGTTTCGGCACCCGTTACCGATAATTCTTTAACCAATTGAATTAGCGGTTCGTGCATCTCGGTTAAATTGGTTACCTCTGCAGGCCAATAATTCATTTGGGTATTGATGTTAATCGTATAAGCACTTTTCCAAGGCGGTAGTAAATCTTTGTTCCAAATTCCTTGTAAGTTCGCTGCTTGCCCCCCAGGTTGTGAAGAAGAAATCAGCAAATAACGACCAAATTGAAAATACAAAGCCGCCAAAGAAGGGTCGTAAGTCGTGCTAAATTCTTTGATGCGAACATCCGTTGGCTTAGTAACCGCGTCGGTTTGTCCCAAATTAAGCTGGACTCTATTGAAATATTTTTGATAAAAAGCTGTGTGATCTTGCACCAATTGGTTGTACTTTTTCTTTTCGGCTTTGGCGATATAATCCACCGCTCTTTTGTGAGCATCGGCACTAATATCCTTATAATTCACAAAATTAGTCGCTATCGATAGGTACATCAAGACAGTATTGGCATTGGTAACCACCAATTTATTAGTTTCTGCTGTAAGTTTTCCTCCTTCAGGAACAATTTTCAAGCGAGATTCAAATTCGACCAAGCCTTTAATCGGTTTGGCGCTTTTGACACGTTTGTTAAATCCGTCACTGCTGAGGCCTGTCATTTTTAAAATATCATTCTTTTCAGTGGCTACCGTTACAACCGCTGGTGCGGGACGATCCATTCCTGCCGAAAAACTGATTTTTCCTTTTTGACTTGCCGTTAGTTTGATGACAATCACTTGGTCTGTAAATGAAGTAAACACTTCGCGTTTGTAATCAACACCATCCACCGTGTAAGTAGTCGTCGTTATGGCTTTTTCAATATCGAGTTCACGGCGGTAATTGGTAAATTTTTCTTGATTGACAAAATCAAGTCGCAAATCGCCCACCGTTTCATAAAACATTCCATGAGAAGTAGCTGAAATAAAATTGGATTCGGCAACCTGATGTGCTTCTGTATATTTTTCTTGGAACAATAAGGTTCGGATATTGTCTAATTGCCCTTTTGCCTTTGGATTATTATTTTGATGAGGACTCCCTGCCCAAAGCGTGTTTTCATTTAGCTGAATTTGTTCACGCACAGGATTTCCAAAAACCATCGCACCTAAACGACCATTTCCTATTGGCAAAGCTTCGTTCCAGTTGGCCGCTGGGGCATTGTACCATAATGTAAGTCCTGTGTTGTTCTGAGCGCTGGTATTTCCAAGCCCAAGACATACTAAAACAAAAAGGTTTACTACAAATTTCATTCGTTTTTTATTTATTTTTTTGGGTTATTGCATCCTAAAACTCCGAGGAGATTTACGATTGATAGTTAATTTTTTTTTCCAAATTAGAGAAAATATTTCTGAAACGAAATTACTATTTTGTGCCTTTTAGGCTATAAATTAAAATTCCTTTTCTATAACACATAACTCATTTGGTTATTATTATAAAAAAGGAAACTGGAATGTTAGGCTCTATATAAACTTGATTGCATTTTACTGGAACACAGATGACACAGATAAAACGGATTTACACCAATTTTTTAATCCAACATTCCTTTCATAACAAATCCTACAAGGTTTTAAAAACCTTGCAGGATTTCATGCAATAGTATTTTTTTTAGATTATTTTACTTTCGGATTTTCAATTTGAGTCACCTTGTTATTGGTTCCCTTATCTGTTACTTTACCAAAACTAATCACCGTATTGCCACTCGATGTTTCTTCTAAGATAATCGGATATTCGGTTTCGTTTTTAATGGTCGAATTAGCATCTTTTACAACAATGGGACGCAAATTAGTGTCCAACGGCCCATCGGCACGATGAAAAACAATTTGGTGATTACTCCCTAAAACATCAGCCACATTATGGTCTCCCACTGCATTGGGCGAAGGCAAAATCGTTAATTCAATATTTTGATTGGATTTCGATAATCGAAAATCATTTAGAGGCGCATACGAAAAATTTCCCGTTGAGCCGATTATCTTTCCTTTTTGAGGCATATTAAAATTAGTAGCACCACAATCAATTGCTTTCGAATTAATTACAGTTGCATTAGAAGCCAAATAGGCTCTGATGCCGCCTCTCATTTTTTTCACCGTACAGTTTTCAACGGTAACACTACCGCCTTTGGTATAGACTCTGATGCCATCTTCAGAAAGGGGATACATCACATTTTTGGGTATCGGTTGTCCCTCCGTTTTGTATTCGGATCTAAAGGGCAAATCTTCTGGATCTTTCTCTAAATACAAATCGGCACTAGGGCGCATTCTGCCTTCGACCAAGGTATTTTTTATAACAGATTTATCGGCAGGTTCTTGCATATAAATGCCATGACCAAAAGCTCTTTGTTGCACCTCACAATTGTCAATCGTATTGCGTTTGCCTTTTAGTAAAATTCCGCAACGTTTATTCAAACCAAAAGCATTGTCTTTTCCAATTCCGTAGATACTTCCATAGCCATACGGATACGAACCTCGCACGGTTAGTTTCACTTTTTCGATTAGATTATCATCTCCCGAAACCGTTAACACCGCCTGACCTTTGAGTCCGCTGGCATGGGTAACCCTATTTTTATTGTAACTGCTAAAATCGGTTACCTCAACTAAACCATCGATATAGGTATCTTCGAAAGTAGCTCCTTTGAATACATTTTGATTTCCCGAAACCACAATATACCCTAATTTGGTACTCCCTACTGGCACATTGACAAAAACGCCTGTTAAGTCAATGGTATTATTCGAACCCGAACAATCTATTTTTCTGCTTTCTTTCGGCAGTTCTGTCAAATCATATTTTCCTGCTTTGAGAACAATGTTTTGATTGCTGTTTTTTACAGCTTCGCTAAGTTGTTTCAAATTCGAAACTTTCACAGTTGTTTGAGCTATTAAATTCCCTAGCCCAAGACATACTAATACAAAAAGGTTTATTACAATTTTCATTAATTATTTTTATTTATTTTTTTTATAAGAAATCATCTTCTTGTTCCTTCATCCACTTTAAAAGTGCATTCTTAAGTTCGTTTACTTTAAAATGAAGTTCCGAATTACCTACAAGATTATTCATTTCCTCTGGATCATCATTAAGATTATAAAGTTCAAATTCAGGATGCTTTCTATACCGTTGAACAATATCAGTTGCCTTTTTATCATAGCCTGCTTTGGCAAGCCAAGAAAGATACATTTTACGAACATGACGGTCTTCCATTTTATCTACATAGCCATAATCAAAACCATTTATGACACGCACAGCATAAAAATCATTGAAAGGTTTATTCCAGATTAATTTAAACTGTCCATCGGTTATCGCTCTCATTTTATATTCGGGGCCTTCGTTAGTATTATTATACAAGAAATAGGCATATTCTCTGTGCTTAGTACTAGTTGTCTTAATTAATGGCAATAAACTTTTCCCATCTAAATTGGAAGGCACTTCTCCGCCTGCCGCATCAATCAACGTTGGTAAAATATCGCAATACTGTGTTAGCGCATGAGTTACAACTTTGTTATTATAGGGTTTTGGCCATTTCATAATGCATGCAGATCTTAACCCAATGTCGTAAGTAGTCCATTTTCCGCCTGGCATACCCGCCCCATTTTCGTCTAAAACAATAAGAGCTGTATTTGAAGCTAAGTTGTGTTTTTCAAGAAGCTTTTGAGTATTACCGACTTGTTCGTCAAAAAGTTTTATTTCGGCTAGGTATTCGGTAAAATACGCCCTTGTTTCTTTAGTGTCCACCAAATTTTCCGGAAGCACAACGGTATTGGGATCCCAAAGGGAATTATCTCCAGCGTTCCAAGGATCATGAGCATGTACAGAACAAATAATTAAACAAAAAGGTTGGTTTTTATCCCGGTTTACAAATTCTGTTACGCCATCCCAATTTTCAGGAGGAGTACCGTTATAATTGGCGTTTTTAGTAAACCCTTCAATTATTTCAAAAGGATAAACAGAGGTTGGGCTAAAATGCATTTTTCCAGTTAAACCCACACGGTAACCCAATTTATTTAGATGTTGCACAATACTAAGTGTCCCTTTTTTTGTAGCAGCATGATTCACATTACATCCATTTCTATTAGGCGTTAATCCCGTATATAATTCAGCCCTAGTTGGAGCACAAATAGCTTGAGAAACGAACATATTTTTAAATAAAATTCCCTCTGCCGCTAATTTATCAATATTAGGTGTGGTGTTCTTGTTTTTAGAACCATAACACCCAATATCTCTGGCGTTTATATCATCGCCAAGAATAATTACAAAATTAGGCTGTTTTGATTGCGCCAATATTGTACAGCTAATAAGCAAACTAATAAAGAAAAGTAAAACTCTTGGCTTGTATTTTTTCATATGTGTTAATTTTAATTTTTAAGCGGTCACATATGTTATCGCCCTTTTACTCATTGGTGTTTGCTTAAGCAAACTTCTAGTTAATGGCGATTTCATTTTATATTGTTTCATGTTGCAACCGAATATCATCAGCCAATTCAAAAACCTCTTCAAATGTGTAGCAATTTCTTATTTCAAATGTTTCAATATAAAATTGGCTGCGTAATCGTTCAGTTCTTCGATGCTTGGTGAGATGTTTTTTCCGCTAAAACTATGTCCTGCGTTTTTGATAGTCAACAATTCTACATTGGCTTTTTTCTGTTTGGCCACTTCCATCATATAAATAGAGTTACTGATAGGGAGCACCTTATCATTATCGCCATGCAATAATAAAATAGGCGGACTTTTCTCTGTTAAAAGTTCGGTAGGACTTAATAATTTTGCCAATTCGGGTTTTTCTTCTAATGGAGCGCCTAACAAACGAACAAAAAGAGTCCCATCAGCAAAAATTGAATTGGGTCTGATGTCTGGATTTAAGCAAGAGGTAAACGGAAAATAGGAAACTACACATTTGAATTTGGGTTTCTCGTCTAACAACTTAGTCTCGCCTTTAAAATCAGCATCAGCACCTAGAGCGGTAATCAAACTCAAATGTCCCCCTGCTGAACCACCCCAAGCGCCGTATTTATTATCGTCTAATTTATATTTCTTAGCATTTTTTAACAAAAAACGAGCTGCATCTTTAGCGTCCACCGCCGATTCATAAGCTGTAGAACCATTTTTAGCCAAACGGTATTCGACAGTAGCACATATTACTCCTTTGTCCACCAAACTGCGTAAGGTTCCTAAAAAAGGTTTCCCAAAAATATTGAACGGAGAACCACCTGCCCAACCACCGCCATGCACGTACAACATCCACGGATTTTTAGTTTGCATTTTATCGGCAGTAGGGTAAAAAATAACTAAGTCTAATTCGGTACCCTTTACTGTTTTGTACACCACACGCTCGTGATGCGGAAAGGATTCTAGGATTTCTTTTTCATCAGGTTTTTGTGCCAAAACAGGCGACAAACTGAGTAGAAAAACACCTATCACCAATAAAGCTGTAGCGGTATTTTTGAATCGATTCGTTGTTCTCATGCTATCCGTTTTCATTTAAAATTTTACTTTGAATTTCTTTTCTTTATAATCTCTTACAGCAATAAGCATTACCTCTTTGCCTTTAAATTCCGCAAGCAACTTTTGTAAGCTTGCAATATTTTGTACTCGCTTCCCATTGACTTGCTGAATCACCCAATCTTTTTCTAATTTGGCATCCAGCCACATTTTACCTTTTTCGACATCAATCGATTTGATATAACATCCAAAATCATAGCCTCCCGTGGCATCAATCAGGTCGGGATCATCGGCTATATTAATCATTACAGCACCTGCCACTTCTTTTTCGACTGCTTTTTTAGTAACTGTTGCTTTTCCTTCATAATTCCCAGCAATTAAAGTACTGAGCCAACTTGGATGAACCACTTCATCCACTTTTACAAATGAAGCTTCAGCAATAACACCTACCGCAATACCTTGCTCATCAAAAGTTCTTGATTTGACTACCGTGTTCTGATTTAGTTTAAAAGGTTGGGTATAAATTTTCGAATGAACAGTCGGCTCCGATCCGTCTAAGGTATATGTTATTACAGCATTTTTATCTGCTCTTTTATCTGCCTGTAAACTAACTGTAGTTTCAGTCGAAAATTCACCACCATACGGTGTGATTCGGGTCATTTGATGTCCAAACTGATCCATTGGAAAATTCTTAAAGCCTAATTGAAGTGCTGGAGATCCTGCTTTTACTTGATAATTTCCAGCTTTGGCATCCACAAACATCGGATTAGCAGCTATCGAATGGGTATCATATCCTTTTTGTTGCCAATCTTTAAAAGACACTCCATTAGTAACCTCAAAATTTTCAGGGAAATTGATATTCCAATACAAATTATCGTCATAACGAGTACTCCATTTGGTCGCTGTAGGCAAACCTATATCGCGAATAAACGCTTTGGTAGGTTCTTTGCTTCCTGGCAAAGCGCCCGAAATAACGAAAATATTAGAATACACTTCGTCCTCCGAATTTTTAGGCCAAACGTGCCAACCCAAAGGCACTGCACTCACGGTTATATTGTTAAAAACTTTACGAGCCATTCCGTCTCGTAATTTTATTGTAGAACCTAGATTGAGGTTGTTGTAAATTTCATAATAACTCGAACCGTCATCTAAATCGATGGTCCAGTTACCCGCGCTGATGGATTTGCGGTAGTTGGCGATTTTATTATTTCTTAAAATGACATTATCAATCGCATCTAATTTGGTTAACTCTTTTATAAAATGGTCGTCAGAACCTCGAGAGCCTTTCCATTGGCGTTCGCGTCCCCAAGCATTAAAAGGACCGTGTTCGCCTGTTTCTCTTACCGTTTCCCATATATCATTATATTCAATGATATGACCACCCCAAGTCCCGTCATTGATGCAAATTCCAGCTCGAGGACAATTGTAAATCGTGTTATGCGAAGCTGTAATTTTATGACTCATCGAAATATAAACACCTGCTACTTGTTTTCCAAAATCACCAAAATCATGCATAATCGAATTTTCAACAACACAGTTTTTAGGATAATCTTCGGTTTTAGGACCGGGTTCTAAGTCCATGTTTTTACGCATGGCTTCCCAATCTTTGCCTAACAATTCTTTGTCGTCCCAAGTTTGATAAAAACGCACTGCCGATGGTAATCCTACAAAACAAACCGCACTTTCGCCCGTATGCACAAAGCGGGAATTGCTGACAGTGTTGTTTCGATTATAACCACTCATAAAAACACCATTTCCGCCAATGTCTTCAAAATTACAGTCGGTAATCGTGCAATGGGCTGTACCTTCCATAAATACTGCACCTCCTCTGTGAATCGCCCAATCTCCTCGGGCAACAGGCTCATAAGTATCCATAAAAGTGGTCAATGATTGTGTAAAATGAAAACCTTTGAACGTGATGTACTGTACGGGCTGGCTCGAATTTCCTTTTAATTGTATGAAATCCTTCAATACTGGAACTTCGATTAGGGCTTTCTTCAAATCAGTACCTGCCTTAGGATAGTAATACAAAAGGCCTTTTTGGTTATCCAAAAACCATTCCTCAGCTACATCTAATTCTTCGAAAATATTATCAATAAAATACCAAGACGCTTTTTCTCCTTTACCTCCAATACCATGAGAGCGTTGCAATTGCCACCCTCCTTCACCTAAAAACACTTTCTGACTTTCTTTATCAATACTCTTTATGCGGTATTGCATATTTCCCCAGTTGTGACTTTGAAAGGCATGTACAATTCCGGTCGTGGGGTTTTCCCAATTTTTGGTAGGAACATCGTTTTTTTTCAACCCAAACCAAGCATCATATCGCTTGTCTGTTCCGTCATTAACCTGTAAATAACCTTTCCCGCCTCGTAACGGATTTTCATAATCATAGTTAGGATAACGCGCTCTGATTTGGCGCTGTCCGTTTACAAACAGTTGATCGAAAGGAAGATTCGATGGAACTTTTGCCACATAGATTCCGTTTTTATAAGGTTTCCATGGTAGATTTTCTAATGGTTTTGACCCTTTTAAAAATACTTTGGCTCCCGGTTGAGTTGAAAACAAAATAGGAAATTGAGCCGTTCCAGATAATTGGGCGTCAAAAACCACCGTTTGTTTTAAATAATACGTTCCTTCCTCAAACCAAACGGTAACAGCCTCTTTGCCAGCATATTTTTTTAATTCTAAAACCGCTCTTTCAAAACTCGCAAATGGAGCGGTTTTAGAACCTGTATCTTTGTCTTTGCCTTTAGTCGAAACATGAATTTCATGAAGAGCATAGGTTGTTTGTAAAGAAAAAGCAGTCGTTAAGAGGACGAAAACGAATTGGGTAAATTTCATGTTTATTTTGAATAATTATTAAAAAGTAAAGCTCATTTAACCAAAATTGCATTAAAAAATAGAATTGAAAAAGCATCTATTCCGCTGAAATCAATCGCCTTTTGGAATACATTTTAACCCAAAATCTGCATTAGAATTTTATTATTTTCTTTCACGCAGATTAGGCAGATTTCCGCAGATTTCATGTTAAAAAAACTATTAAAAAACGGTGTAAATCCGTTTCATCTGTGTTATCCGTGTTCCTAGGCATATCTAGGTTTAACTCCATTTTGGTTAAATAAAATTACTTTTTTTCAAAAGTATCACTCTCTCAAATAAGGGATAAAAATGTTGCAATTGCTTATATTGAAAACAATTATTGTATTTTCAGTTTAAAACCTATTCTGTTAGCTTCTTTTCAAATCCCCAATTCGAGTGATTTTAAAATAAAAAGTACCTATTTCTTTTTTATCGCCATCAATAAACCAAGAACTCATCGCGGTTTTTCCTTTGGTAAAATTCCCTTTAAACAAGACCGATTTAGCGTCTGCCGAAACCGGTTTTTCCTCTTTCCAAGCGCCAATTTTAAGCACAGCTGATTTGAAATTCATTGCTTTTCCTTCGGATATTTCATCGGTATAGGTAGTTGCTTTTCGACCTGCCACGCCTTCATTGATTTTCAATCCCGACTCAAATGGCCAACGGCTCACTTCAATTTCATATACGCCATCGCGATCAAAATTTAAAGTAAATTCGCCCCCAATAGGATTCAGTTTTCCTTCTCTGATATAATCCTGATTCCACGGAATTGTAGAATCGTGTACGTGTTCGTCATGACAGGTAATTTCAACAGGATTTTGTTTATCAGAACCTACAATGATTTCTGGAAAAATATTGAATTCGGTTGAAACCGAGCTCCACCATTCTTCATAATACCCACGCATTTTCGCTACTACATCGGGAAATTGAGCGGCTATATTGTTGTTTTGACCTGGGTCTTTGGAAACATCATACAATTCGGTACCGTTTACCAGTCGCATTTTATCGGACATCACGGCACTTTTTCGCCATTTGATAGGCTCTTGAACGCGTTGTGAATCGGTGATTAAATAATCGCGTTTGAAAACGGCATTTTTATCTAATAATAACGAAGAAATATCACTTCCGTCCAAGTCTAATTTGGGCATTTCCAACTTACAAATGGTTGCTAGCGAAGGCAAAACATCCAAGTGTGCCGCTAATGTATTGACATCTCTTCCACCAGAAATTTTTCCCGCAGGGTACGAAATAAAGAAAGGAACTCGGTGTCCGCCTTCGTATTCGCTGTTTTTAATCCCTTTCATATTGGCATTATAGCCGTACATTTTTCCATCAGTTTCTTTGTAACCACTAGCTGTACCGTTATCCGTCAAGAAGATAACAATCGTATTTTCGTCCAATTTCAACTGTTTCAATTTGTCTTGAAGTCTTTTGAAATTATCATCGACATTGGTAATCATTGCATAAAACTTTTTCAATTCCTCAGGAATCGCTTCGTTTTTGTACTTGTTGTAATAATCGGCTGGCACATTAAATGGAAGATGAGGCGCATTGGGTGCGATATAACAAAAGAACGGTTTGTCTTTGTTGGTTTCAATATACTTCATCGCTTCGTCAAACCAAACATCGGTACAATAGCCTTTTACTTTTTTAGGCACGCCATTTTCTAAATAGGTGTCATCAAAATAATCATTGTTCCAATAATCAGGCGTTTGTCCCACACCACCGCCGCCATGTATCAACGTATGTTTAAAGCCTTTGTCTTGTGGACGTGACGGATAACTATCGCCTAAATGCCATTTACCAAACATTCCTGTTTCGTAGCCGTTGTTTTGGAACACATTGGCCATCGTTACTTCTTTTTCACGAAGAATAGAAACTCCGCCAATGGTATGCCAAACCCCAACTCGATTAGCATAACGTCCTGTCATCAAGCCCGAACGTGAAGGTGCGCAGGTAGGTCCCACATGAAAATCAGTCAATCGGACCGATTTTTTATAAAATTGATCTAAGTGTGGCGTTTTTACAATAGGGTTTCCGGTACACCCTAAATCACCATAACCTTGATCATCTGTAATTATAATAATGACATTGGGTTTCTTTGTGTTTTGCGCCGTTGCCTGCTGCGTTTGGAATACCAATCCCAAAGCCAAACACCAGATTCCTTTGCTTAAATGTTTCAATTTCATTTTTTCTATTTTAGTTAGAAACGGTATGGGTTTGTATTATTTCCAAGTAATTTTTGCTTTTCTGGTCTCCGTATTTACCCAAACACTAGCACGTTCAAATTCACGAGTAAATTCCCAACCGTCCGCTTTTACACGTTTGTAAGCGCCTTTAGGACTTCCTAATGGTTTTTGCAACGCTGGATAATCCACTAAGTTTCCGTCTTCTAAATTCCATCCCCAGTTCCATTGAAAATACGAATAGGGTTGTGCTCCAATCAGGTAACAAGCATGGTAAAACTCCAATTGCTCGTGTGATTTTTTTTCGATTCCCGAAGTTCCTGTAGCTCCCATAGTGATGTCAGCCTTTCCTTTTCCTTTGGCGCCAAAGCGGTAAATAGACATTTTTCCAGCCTTAGCAATGCGTTCCATATCTTGCCAATCTTTCAATAAACTTTCTTTACTCATCACATCTTCGTTATAATGTTCGAACATAAAAGCATCGCAAGAAGGAAAAACTTCCTTGGTGTTAGCCGCATTGTTTCCTACCAAGATTTTATTAGGTCCTATTTGTTTTTTCAATTCGGCCATCATTTCACCTTTGGCTTTGGCAATTTCGGCTAATTTATCTTTTGGATAGTCTGCCTTGGCATCGACATTCATACGGTCAATAAAAATTCCGTCAGCACCTGAAATACGAACGCCTTCTGCTGCTGAGGCTACCCACCATTTACGGAAATCCGGATTCAACGCTTCAAAATAATAGGTAAAAGCAGGACCATTTGTTTTTTCCATGAGTTTTCCTGTCTTAGGATTGATGGCTAAGAATTTGGTTAACTCTGGATTTTTAGCAATTCCTTCAGGGGTAAATTCTTTATTGAATTGTGTAAAAGGCCAAGCCACATACGAATTGTAATAAAACAATATTTTGATGGCTGGTTTTTCTTTATGAAACGCTTCTACCTCGTGTTTGGTTCCTAAAACCGCATCCCCCAATTGCTTGTAAGCATGTGATTTTTCCATACTAATAAAATCACTTCTCTTAGCAATGAATTCAACCTCTTTTGGCTCTAACACACGATTTATATCCCCAAAATGATAATACATAGGTGTTGTTTCCCAACTGAATTTTGGATAAAATTTTTGGGCTTTAAAATTTGTACCATCATTAAGTTTAAATGTTGCCTTTTTCTGTCCGTAAGAGCAAATGCTTACTAACATTAAACAGAGAAGAGTTAAACCTTTACTAAATGGATTCGCTAACAATTGTATTTTTTTCATTTATATTTTATTTTATTCTATAATTCTATTTCATTATTTTTTTTGATTCCAAAGTGGGTATGGGTCATCATGGGCTTTCATTTGCTCTGCCAACAACGCTTCCATTTCGGCTAATTTTTTAGCGTATTTAGGATTAGTAGCTAAATTGGTTTCCATTTCGCCTTTTTTATGATGCTCTGGCAAATACTCGTTAGGATTTTCTTTTAAATTAAACAGTTGTGTTTCTCTCACCGTTCCATCCATTACATCGTATTTGATTAACTTCCAATCTCCTTTTTTAACCGTGCGCATTCCTGGTTTTGAACCTCCCGCATAAACCCCATACATCACATCACGAACGACTTGTTTTTCACCTTTTAAAACAGGAACAAAACTTTTGCCCTCTACTGTTTTCGGAATTTCAATGCCTGCTAAATCGCATAAGGTAGGCAATACATCCAATAGATAAATATTACCCTCTACACGTTTTCCAGGTTTGATTCCAGGACCTTTCACAATAAATGGGACTCTCCAACTGTGTTCATATAAATTTTGTTTCCCCATCAATCCATGTCTTCCAATGGCAATTCCGTGATCGGCTGTATAAATGATATAGGTGTTTTCTAATTCACCCATCGCTTTTAATTTTTTAAGCACTTTACCTAATTGAATATCGACATTTTCGCTACAAGCAAATTCACGTCCTACTTCATTTCGAATCGTTTGCTCGTCACGGTTTTTCCATACCCCGCTTACACTTTCTTCGTCACGAAGATTTACATGACCGTGAAAAAAAGGATGTTTGGATAAATAATTATCTGGCAATTGAGGTTGTTTTGGATTCGATGGTGGTAAGCTGGTTTTATCTTTATGATTAGTCGCTCCGTATTTTGCCAATAACTCTGGAGTTCCATCACGAGTGTCGTGTGGATGAGAGAAACCAAAATAGATAAAGAAAGGGTCTTTTTCCTTACCTTGTTCTCTTTCTGCTAAATATTCCAGTACTTGTTTCGCATGCCAAGCGCTACCAGACTCCTCAGTCCCTCCTCTTTTAGTGGCATCCCTAACAACCGTAAATTGTTGGTTTGCTGCTGCAAAAGAATTTCCTTTTTTACAAGTACGCATGGTTTTATAGCCGGCTCTATTAAATACTGCACCAATGGTTTGTTGTTCTAAACCAATGGGTTCGTTCACGTTTTTATGACCTGAACTAGCTGGTAAATGCCATAAGCTACGCCCTGACATAATCATGTGACGTGAAGGGGTACAAACCCCACCTATCGCAGCTCCCATGTGACGGGCTCCGTCAAAAACGACACCTTCTTTAGCTAATTTTTCAATATTGGGCGTATCCAAAATAGATTTCGCATTATAGATTTTTAAATCAAAAGGCGATTGATCATCTACTAAAACAAATAAGAAATTAGGTCTCTTTTTTTCGATTCCTTTTTTTTGTGCAAAACCAAAACTTACCGATAGAAGTATGCTTAGGGTTACTAGTACTTTTTTCATTCTTTTATTTTTATTTTTTGTCGTTTGTTTTTAAATCATTTGGAAATCCTTCTGGCAAAGGTGGGATAACCAATACCCCTTTAGGATCTGGAGTTCTATTCGATGTTGTTTTTGCATCCCCATACCAGTACATCCCTACTCCATAGCCCATATCACATTTGGTTCCGCTCCACACTTCCATATCCAGAACTAACGAACGCTCAAAAGGCATGCCATCTAAAGCACGAGTACGTGTTTCCGTACTATAACCCGAAGTGTTTTTTTCGTTAGTCTTCTTAGGATTCAACTTATTATACACATACGAACGAGGTTGTGCATGAAAAGGATGTTCATAGAATTCGGTGCTTCTACCACCCCAAGAATAGGCATAATAATCCTCCGTTCCTGTTCCAAAAATCGATGGAAAATCTTCGCCATCGACCCAAATTTTTTCATCACCTTCCCCCCACCATCTCGCTACGGGATTCATAATCGTCAAAGCATCTCCTACATAAACGCCACGTCCTTTCAGACTTACATAATTCCAATCGGAAAACGGACGTGTTGGCACTGGATATTGCCCTCGCCAAGCGGCATTAAAATATAGGGTTTGAGCATCCCATTTGTAATCTCCAACTATTGCTTCTAATTGTAAATCAACCGCTTCTTTTCCTAAATTAACTACTGTAATTTTTCCTGATTTTTTATAAGGCATCACCCAACGGCAAGACATCGTTCCATCAGCATCTACCGTTTGATACCACCCTTGTACTGGATTTAATCCGATACCTGTTCCAAAAAAATCACCGATAGGTGTCCAAACGGTTTGTTGCCCATCAAATTCCATTTTCAAAACTACCGAACGTGTTACTGCTGGATTTTTATAATCACCTAATTTCAGTACCAATGAACGTACTGCACCTTCACCGCTTGGTAAATTGATTGATGTTTCTTTATTTGATTTTACTACTTCTTTTACGGCTACTTTTTTCCCTTCTTTAGTATTTTGAGGATTAGAAAGTTCTTTTCCTATTTTTTCAATAAGCGGTTTTGCCTTATTAAAATCTTCCATGGTAAACGTCTTTACGGCCGTTCCTTTATTGTATTTTCTATAGGTATATTGGAAAAAGTAAGGTTGTTTCAACGCAGTGATTTTACAACTTTTAGCATACGGAATTGGGAAAAACGAAACTCCTGAACGCAACGATGGGTGTGCAAAAGGATAAGGAAACAGTCCCGTACCGTCAAAAAGACTAATCATATTCCCTTCCAATACTGGTTTGGGATTGCCGTCTAAATAAATACGAATAATAATATCACTACCTGGTTTTAATTGATCTAACCATGGAGACCAAACACGTACTATAGCACCCGGACCAGAATCTTCCATCATTACCCATTCTTTTTCCCCTTTATTCTCCTCAATTCGAATGAAATTGATACTTTTTTCACCTTTATTAAAATCGTTATTTGTGAACCAGCCTACAGTATCTTTGGGATTTTTTGAAGCTCTATTGTAGCTACTGGCTTGCTGTAGTCTGAAATTGTTATCTGGAAAACGTGTCATGGCGTCTCGATTCACCATTTCCTTTAAAAGTGATTCCATAGAAACTTTATCTTGCGCAAAGACTCCAACTGATACACTTATTGCTAATAAGCAAAGTATTTTTTTTATTTTCATAGTTTTTTTTTGATAGTTAATGAGTTTGACTATTCGAATTGGCAATAGTTTAATTGTCATTCTATTGTATTTCTCGAAATCTGGCTCTTTTTGAAACTATTGTAATGCTACTTTTCGCATCGTCCCCATTGCAAATTGATTCGTTTTATTTTTATAGCTAATTGTCACGGGGACTTCGTTATGCAAGCTGAGTTCCCCGTTTTTGAATTCCAAAACTACATTCCCTATTTCAGTTGTTTTAATAGTATAACCATTGGCAATTAACTCTTTACCATTCCCCATAAATAAAACAAAATCGCCATTTTTTTCATTTCCAATCAATGCATAGGCTGCATTGGTCGTCATATTTTGATAGGTGGCCAAAGCACCGTCTTTGGTCGAAAAAACAAAATCTTCTCTCCCTGATTTATGATTGACCTTCACTCCCACAAAAGAAGCTGTTCCTTTTTCGTCATCAAAACTGGAAATTTTAGCTATGCTTTTCCCTTCAGCTGAAGTAAAGGGCTCGTAAACAGATACAAAAGGATGTTGCCAAGCCTCCCCATGCTGACGCGCTGCAAAAGTTAGATACGGCGCTTTTTCCACATCATAAGGCAAGCCGCCTCCGCCACCGTGGTAGGCTTTGTGTGGTGGTGATTTAATCGAAAATACCTCACGGCCTTCGGTGCCTTTCATCCACAAATTCATGAATACATCTTCTTTTCCTTCGGGCATGTCAATTTTCCATTCTACCTGATAATCTTGGTTGGTTTTCACCGATTTTTTATCCCACATATAATCAAAGGCATACAAATGACCACCAGCAAAGCCCATTTCTTCGCTTGGCGTAAGCTTCAAAGCATTGCCAGTCGCATCCGAGATTTGCATGCTTTGTCCTAGATTATGGTAAAAATAGTCGTGGAATTTATCGCCTTTGCGCTGTTTTTTGGAACGAAAAACATCCACATAATAACCAGTTGTTGCGCCTGTTTTCACAATACTTACCAAACGGCTTTGGTCGCTACGGGTTTCGGGTTCTAAAAAGTACACATCAGAATAGGTGATATTAGGATAAAAACCTTGTTTTTGCTCTGATTTTGGGTATTCCCCCATTAGGTCAAAAGCGTGATAACTCAACATTTCCGTATAAGACGAAACACCGTCCACCATTACGGTATTGTGCGCTGGAAACTGCGAATAATATTCCAAATAAATCGGTTGCAAATAACTAGCTCCTTTACCCGGGTCACCGCCTTGCACAAATCCTTTTCCGTACAATTCCATGTTGATTCCGTTGGCATGCATGTGATTTCCAAGCGAACCGTTTAAGGAAACCATCATCCCGTCTTTGCCTGTTCCCATTCGTTGCACGTGCCAACTCACATTTGGCGCATAAAAAGTTTGGGTAATATACTCTTGGATGTTTCCTATTTTAAACTTCGGATTCAATTCTAAAGGTTTGCTAGCAAAGAAAGAAGCAATATCGGCCTTAGGTTTCTTTTTGTGTTCTGTATCGTCGGCATTTTTAGAAAACAATCGGTACATGCCTGTGAACTCTTCTTCTAATTGAGCATCTTTATTTTTTTGCGCAATGCGAATCATATCGCTCATCGCTTCTGTTGACAAGGGTGCATAATTAGAATCTCCAAAAGCTACTGTTTCGCCATTGGGGAACAAATACTGTGGCAACATTTTTACCGCCTTTGGAATTACAGGCGTATAAGGCAATAAATTGTGGTTAAACGTATTCCCAAAATCCCTGATAAAATTGGTCAAATCCTTGGTAACTCCTTGTGAATAGCCCGGACATTCTGCCCAAACTCCATTATTCATATCGTAACCATAATCAATAAACTTAGTCAATGACCATTGTCTTGGCGAGGTGACATTCAGAATATAATTGATATAATATTCGCGTCCTTTTTTGTCTTCGTATTGGTTGTTGTCTTGTAACACCATTGCTGCTTTCAAGATGGTTTTGGCTTGGTGTAAGTTCCAGTTGTTTTGTGGCACTCCATTTTTAATGATTTGGTCAATCCATCGTTTTAAGGTAGCATCATACATTTTGATATCTTTTGGATGTTTCGCCTCAATATATTGGTGTAAAAAGTCGTAAAGCACTGCAATATCAATCAACACCCCTTCATGAATGACCTGAAAATTAGTGAATCCTACTAAGGTTTGAATGTGTCCGTTCATCAAATCGATAGGTTCGCTACGGTACGACATTCCCTCCATATAGGTATGAAAAATATCATGAGAAAACTTCGCAAAACGCTCGTCATTTTCTAACCAATACAAGAAGGAAGCTTCTTTGGCCAAACCAATAATTTCTTCATTAATCGAATAAATCGCTCTGCCGGTTTGTGCAATTTCAGCCCATTCAAACGGTGATCCTTTTTTGCTTTTATTAGGCAGATACACCCCACGTGGATCATCCATGTACGGCATTACATCTTCTAATTTCGGTTTTCCGTACACGCTGGTATAATCACGAGACCCAATAAATTTTACTGTTGGCACAGGCGCTTCTCCATCGGCATGCGAATAGTTGATACCGTTGACATACACATTAGTAGCCTTTGTTTTCCAATACATTTGCAAACGAGAAACAATCCACTCCTTGTCCGTTACATGGCGTTCGACATGTTTATCTACATTTTTATGCAAACCTTTGAGCACCTCTTGTGCCCATGTTTCCTGCTGGATGGTTTTTTGAAGATCTTTTTTGCCTTTTTGGGTAACATAAATGCGTGGATATCCTTGTTCTAACTTTTGCGGAAGCGGAATCTGTGCTTGTACAGCAGTTAAGGAAATCAATGCTATTGTTACGAGTGCCTTTTTCATTATTTTATCTTTCTTTTTTGTATGCTATTTATATTTTACATCCCTTTACTAGCTTTTACACTAGCTTAGCTTTATCGCTCTATTCTTATTTATGTTTTCAAAATCCCCTTTAATTCCACTTTCAAAATGCTTCCAATTTCTCCTTTATTGGTAGATGGAATGTGAACCTGAATGCCTTTGGCTATTTTTTCTTTTACGGGCGATTTTCCATTGCTGAGCAGTGTCATTTTCTTGATTTTATTGCTGAATTTAGGCAATAGAATAATACCATTTGTAGGTCTTTTAAAAACCGAAAAATAAAGAATCGTATTCCCGTTTTGCTCTTTTTTAGTGCAACGTCCCCAATCCAAAATTCCAAACGGACTAGAAGTAGTTCCGTAAATCGCTTCCCCATTCACTTTGAGCCAATCCCCAACTTCTTCCAAACGTTGAACTGAAAGTGCTGGAATAATTCCTTCTCCAGTTGGCCCTACATTCAGCAACAAGTTTCCGCCTTTACTGGCAATATCCACCATACTGTGTACCAAGGAATCCTTAGATTTCCAGTTGGTATCGGTTTTGTGATAGCCCCAAGCTCCATTTAGTGTCATACAGGTTTCCCAAGGATCAGGTTCACCGCCCACTGGAATTTTTTGCTCTTTGACCGCATAATCCCCCAAACGGTTTCCGATGCGCTGGTTCACAATGCATTTTGGGTCAATGGAACGTATCAATGCTAGCAATTCTTTACTTTGGTCTAAGGTAATCAACTCAGGTGTGTCAAACCAAATAATCGCAGGATGGTATTGTTTCATCAACTCGGTAATCTGCGGTTTCACTTTTCGCTCAAAATATTTCGAATAATCTTTTTTAGCTTCTTCTGGAAAATCCCAGGTATTGCTACGCCAACCTTTTACCGAATTGCAATCAGGGTCGTGCCAATCGCGCCCTAACGAATAATAGACTCCAAATTTCAAATTTTGTTTGGCGCAGGCTGTGGCCAATTCTTTAATCGGGTCCCGTTTCCAAGGCGTTTGCTTGACAATATTAAAGTCATTGCTTGGGCTATCAAACATCGCAAAACCATCGTGGTGTTTGGCAGTGATGACCATGTACTTCATACCTGCATTTTTGGCTGTTTTCGCCCATTCATCGGCATTGAATTGAATAGGATTGAATTGGGTTGCGATTTTTTGGTACTCGACAATTGGGATTTGTAAATTTCGCATCATGTGTTCAGAGCGGCCGTCTTGTCCGTTCCAGAAACAGCCGTCTTGCGCATAAATACCCCAGTGAATAAACATCCCAAAACGGGCATCGTTCCACCAGGCTAATCGCTTGGCAATCACTTCTGGAGATTCCTCCGACCTTAATTTACTATCGGCAAATTTATCGCCTGTATCAATAGTACCATCGGCATTGACTTGTGCATTCAATCCAGCCACTAGGGCGGTTAAAAAAACAGTCAAAAAGCGTTTTTTACTTATTTTGAAGATTGTTTTCATAGCATCATTTTTCATTGATTTTCTTATCCACAACTAAAAAAACCGATTATAATACGGGTGTGTATTTTATAATTATACTTCCTGCGGTGTTTGGTTTTACAAAATCAATCCCAATTCGAACAGCATCTTTCCCCTCACGTAACGCTTTGACTGGAACAACTTCTGGCAGTATTTTGATTTCGCCTCCTACTGCTTTGATTTCTACTTTTACTTTGTGATTGTTTTCCAAACTCGTGAGTACAATTGTATTACCATCTTTAATCTCATATTTTGAATAGGTCATGATGGCCGTACCAAAAGAAACCGCTTTAGAAGTTTTAAAATCATCTTGAATGCTAATCGTTCCATTTCCTGATTTGTCATTGATAACCGTACGCACTAGGCTTACTAATTCAGGGATTTCATAGGCTGGTTTGATGTCCAATACTATTTCGTCTTTATTTGACTGAAAATTGGTTTTGATTATTTTCCCTTCAAAAGTTCGTCCGTTAGACTGAAGTTTATCATCAATTCGAGGAACAGGATGTCCCCATGAACTGCGAGCAGGATTGGTTTGAGAAAAAGAACCTGCGGTATAAGACGGTGCCCCTATATCTCCTGAAATGATATCGGCATTGTAAACCAAAGTATACGTCCCCACATCACTATGATTGTGATTTTCAGCGTTATGCCCTGCTTTTACGGCAATTGAAAAAGGTGTTTTTTGTTTTCCACGCGAAATAACCATTCCAAAATCATCAAAATAAGAATAATCAGGTAAGGCATTTTGTACCGTGTTTTTGCTTTTTGACTCATCAAAAAGTTCTGGTTTTCTCCATGCCACCAATTGTTCTGCGGCTTCTTCCATTCGAATTTCAGAAGGCATCAACGCCTTATAATAATTGGCCGACATCACGGCTGCAAAATTGCTTCCACTGTTTGCGATTCGAGAAACACCATCGGCAAAAGGAGCGCATCTGGTATTTTGAATTTCGAAACGTTCTGGAAAATTCCCCACGTTTTCTAATTTGGTTGGATTATCCGCTTGGAATAAATCAATTTTTCCACCGGTATAGTCTGCTAAAATTTCTGCCAAATACAAGTAATGACCAAAACCGTAACTCCAATAACCCAATCCTTCTGAACAATAGCCATCCGCACCAAAGCCACTTAAATAATATTTCATACTATTCAATGCCGAACCAATAGCACCTATACGTTCCATTTCTTTTTGAGACATCATCAAGGTGGTTAGCACTACACCACTGGTACACACTGAATTCCAATTACTCGTACTTTTAATCCAAGTATTGTTTTCGTCGTTCAGCTTACAACTTTTTAAATAATTATCCGTGATACGCCATTGCAACTGCGAAGCTATCTTGCTTTTTACATCAGCAGGTAATTTATTTTCCAAAAGCACTGTCGCAATAGCCAGCACGCCACCAAATTTTCGCGCTCCCAAATCAACAGAAACTCTCTTGCCTTCCAGCACGCCGTTGTTTTTGTCATCATGATTGGGATGCAACCATGATTTCATGTCCATAATGGCTTGAATATACGTTTGAATTTGGGGTAAAAAGCGTCCTTTGTTTTCGATGCATTCGCCCAAAATAAAATGTTCTAAACAGTCCATCGTATTGTAATATTTTGGTTTGTACATGCCACGATTACCCCCTAGATTAGCTGCTCTATAAGTTTCGTCAGAAATAGGCACTTCAGGCTTTTTGGGTAATAAACTAGTCGCTTCGGCAAGGTATTTTTGACCTGATTTTGAAGCTGCAATTTTATCCCAAAACCCTCTATCCGAAATACCAGGGACGGGTTCATAAGCACTGGCAGGAACCACTTTTTTCAGCATTTCTATCTGTTTTGCTGAGGGGTAAATGATATTGGAATCTGCTAATTTTAAATAAGCTGCTAAATCTAATTGCGAGCTTTTATTTCCTGTTGTGCTTTGAGCCTGCGCTGTAAATACTGAAAAAAGCACGGTTAGTATGCCAAAGAATACAGCTGGTAGTGATAGTTTTGTTTTCATTATTATTTATGGTCTCTTATTTTTATTTCAATTGTATTTTTGGTGCCGTCATATTCTCCTTTTTTAATCGTGTTATTCAGTTTCAAACTACTGATTTTTTTAGGTGAATAAAGGTTGAGGGTTGCATTGGGTTGTCCTTCAAAAAGCAGGCTTGGAGTATTGCCAAAATCCTCTACCAATCCCGTGAATTTGGATAAGGAATGTACCAAAACCTGACCCTCACGACGGATATAACTACCATGACCTACAAATACTTCTTTCACATTAGCGGTCTTGGTTTTATCTGCTCCTTTATCAAATTGTAAGGCGGTAAGGTAGGCATCGGTTTCCCAACCGTTCATGCTTATCAAACTATTGCGGTGTTTTATTCTTCCGTCAGCCAATAAGTTCAGATAGACTTCAGTAGTTTTTCCATTTTGGGTGATGGAAACCCCCATATAATTTTTGCCTTCAAAACGTTCTATCACAGGAAGATTGTTTTCGTTTTCTTTAGTTTTCAGAATAATAGCCGAAACAAATTTGGTTCTAGCTGTTTTCTCAAAATGGCTAATCGACCAATACGGTTTTGTTTTTTCAGGATGATGGTCTTCATATCCTATTTTTTCTGTAAGTCGCATATGTTCTGGAAAATCATGAGGACGCTCGCCTCCCGGAGGGAAGGTTTCTGGAAATAAAGGTCGCACCAAAATCTGGGCATCACCCTCTTTAACCGTCAAATCAATACCGCCTTTGAGTGTAGATTCTCCATTATAATGCAACAACCACTCAAACTGCCCTGGTTCGTGTGCCAACAAATCATCAATCACCAAAATAACATCGCCAACCCAAATAAAATTGCGATAATTGCGCGCTAAAATTTGTGAATAAGGTCCGGTAGCATTGGCCAATAAATATTTAAAATCTTTCCCTTCAATTAAATTATGCAAGGAACCCGAATTCACCACTCCAAAATAAGGATCGTTTCGGTTTTGTCCTTTTCCGTTAAACAGCACTACGTTGTGTGCCTCACTTTGACAATAGTATTCAGTGTACAACGGGCTCAAATAACTGGCTGCTCCCGAATCAATAATTAAATTTTTGCCATTATGGAATAAAATATACGAACCTGCATCAGCATGTGCGTGGTTCCAAGTAAAGCCTGACTTTACGGCTAGCATAGTCGCATTGTCTCCCCAAGAATTACGCATCGTAGCCCAGCCCATGTCTTTATAAAGTTGTGATTTGGGTCTTTTAGGTATATAAGCCGCTTCGGGAGTAGTGACATTCGAACCTAAAATTAATGCTTCAGCTGCATTGGAATCTTTGGTTTCTTCGTTCGAATTGTGATTAAGATACCAAGCGAAATCTTTGCTTTGGAACCCTAAATTCCACAACAACCTCACGATTCTATTGCCACCAGCTTCGATACCACTATCTCCAAAATTGACAGCGAAATCTTTACCCCCTTTAACGAAATAGGTGGTATTAATAAAGAAATCTCCAATTTTTTCTAACAAAGGCGATTTAAAACGAGGTGCTGTAGGCAACGCATTGCTGAACGCATTCACAAATAATAAATATTGAGAAGTAGCATAAGTGGCATAACCGATGCTTTCATAAAAACCTCCGTCTTTATCGAAATTCACTGGTTTATTTTGTAACACACTCCCTGTGAAGTTCATCCATTCCACAGCAGATTCTTCGATGTCCTTGGCCCATTGCAAGGCTTCAGGAATTTCATTTCTTACCGCAAGTGAAGCAAAACCCGACATATACACGCAGGCACTCCACCAGTTGTGTCCCATGGTGTCATAGGTATGCATGTTTTTTTGCGGGTCTAACCAGTCTGTTCTTGCTGGAATGATTCCCAAACGCACGATTTCTTTAGCAATTTGTTTTTTTTCAGAAGCGTTTAAATAATTGTAAATACAATCAAAACCCATGGCGATATCATAGCTGGTATGCGAAGTGCCTAAACCACCCTGCCATGCCGGTTCTCTTTTTAAGAGCGTAGCTCCTTCCCATGTTTTTTTTGAAGTATAATCCAAAAGGATTTTTTTTATAACAGCAGCAAACGCCTCTTCACCTGTCATGCGGTAGGCCAAACCTAAAACATGACAATCTTTGCCTCCTAACTTATTTTTTTTTGTTAAATCCTTAGCCGTTTTATAAAGCTCCTCCCAATTCTTTTTGGTCGCTTCATCTGTCTTAATGTGGTTTTTTAAATTAGAAATATTGCTATCTGTGTACATCAAATAATTTCTTTTTTGAGCGTACATCGTGATTACAGATATAAAAAAAATAATAAGAAATATTCCTTTTTTCATAGGTTATAAATAATAGTATTTGAGTGTTTTTATAAGAATGCCAATAAGCATCCTTCTAATCAACTTCAATATTATTTATAATTCCTTAAAGAAGGTATAAATCATCATGCATTAACTATAAATCATGATTTATTAGGTAGTTTTAGAGGCTTACCAGTAGAAATATTCTTAAAAAAGTCCTAGAAATTGAATGTCTTTTTGATTGCAGCAATAGGGCAACAAAGTATTAAAACACCCTAAGAAAAGGGAATTTAATCTTGACTGATAAAATACAAAGACTGATTGTAATTGGCTATGGCTAGCAACACTTGATAGATAAAGCTACTTACTAGTACACCCCCTTCAGGATTTATCAAATCGATATCGTCCTCTGGAGTATGGTACTGTGGGTGTCCACCCGTGTGAAAACCAACACTAGAAATTTTGTTTTTGTAAAAAGAAACATGATCTGAACCTGAAACTCCCCCAGCATGTATGATAAGGTTTAATGCACTATTTTCTCCTATTTTTTTCATTAATTCCACACCATTGGGAAATGTTCCTGCGCCTCCCATATAAAGATGCTTTTTGGCATTTAATCTCCCTACCATATCCATATTCAACATCACTTTTATGTTTTCCTTGGCAATGGGTGAATGATTAATAAAGAAGTTCGAGCCCAACAATCCTTGTTCCTCCCCACTAAAGGCAACAAAAATAATACTCCTTTTAGGTTTGATTTTAGAAGTGGAAAGTTCCTCTAAAATAGACAACAAGGCGGCAACCCCCGAAGCATTATCATCTGCACCATTATGAATGGCTAAGGTGTCCTTTTTTTTACTTCCAGAACCTTTTCCGCCCCAACCCCAATGATCATAGTGTGCTCCTATTACGATGAATTCGTTTTTTAATTTTTCATCAGAACCAACAATATAGCCCACCACATTTTGAGTGGTTACGGTATCTGATTTCATTTTATTAATATCTTTTTTGACAAATAATTTAAAAGGCTGAAAATAGTTTTTTCCGAAAGCCTTTAAACCATATTTTTTGAAATGACTTTTGATATAACTGGCAGCTTTATTATTTTGTCTAGTCCCTGGAAAACGACCTTCCATCTTATCTGAAGAAAGATAGGCATTGTGCTTATAAAAAGTGGCTGCAGTAATACTACTTTTTTGACCGAGCATTTCCCTGCTTAAGAATAGTAAAAGAAATAGTAGAATGAGGTCTTTTGTTTTAGGAGAAAACAACATAGCTTGAAATTTTTTATAACCCGTTGGGCGTAACTTGTTTTTGATGATGCTTTTGGCTGCTTCAATAAATTTTTTAGAAAATTTGTACCAATATCCGAAAAAAAATAACTAAATCCTTTTTTGTTCTATTTCTTTCCACAAAAAAACTAGATGGAGTACATCCTACATGATTACATAATAAATTAAGACAATAATTACCCCTTATCTGAAACGATTGAGGTGTTGTCCAACATAAAATGAAGTCTATTCCACTTCCCGAAGAATGTTAAACTTTACTATCACTGCTGCAAATATCTTCAACTTTTGTTAAGAACGTTTCAAAGCGTACAACAATTAACAAGCGATAAAACCCTTTGTCGAGTTTCTTAAGGAGTAACCTCCTATCATCGGTAAGACAAGATTGGGTTACTAGACTTAAAACTTAGGGAATCTGTGTTTTTTTCTTAGTGAGCCTTTGTAAAAAAACCATTAACTCTTGCGCAACCCTTAAAAAAAAAATCAGTACTTGTTCTAAAAAGTGCCTCCTCTTTACTCTACTTTCCTTAACCGAATATCGATTTCTCGGTCAATGTATTGCCATTCTTCGGATTGTCGTAATTTTTTAAGAAGTTCATTAAAAGCGGGTTCGTCCTCGGGGGCAAATTCGAACCAAGTTAAAAAATCAAAAGGCTCTCCTATATCTCTGGAATGAAATAATTTACGAGCTATTGCGGGCAAATACTGCATTCCGATATGAGTATGTCGGGATTGATTTTCCATTATTTTTCGGCGTTCGTCTTGAGCGAGATTCCACCAAGCGTCGTTTTTACGAATGGGAATCAAAGCCGCACAAGTGGCTTGAGAGCGACCTAAATCTTCTTGCACAGCTACTAACTGATCTTTATCAGCTTTTTCAGTATAACGCAAATTGCTCACAATTCCCTTTAGCGACCAAATCCCTTCAAAACGATTGAGTAACGAGCTAGAAATCTTATCCACATGTGTTACTTTGGGCAACGAATCTCCTTTTAATGTTGTCATTTGGAGCACTTTCCACTCACCGGTAGTTCCTCCTATAAAATCAAAAATAGTGTTAGTCATCAACATTTTTTGGTGTTTGGGAACCTCATTTTAGTCAGTACCAAATTTTTTGGGTTCCTATTATTTTTTCTATTACCTAAATATAACGATGTCATTCTATTTATTTACCACCCTAAAACAGGCATTAATTTGTTATTCAACTTATTAAAATAGGCGAAAACACAAAAAATAAAAATCCCTATTGTTCTAGTGCAATAGGGATTTTAGAAACAAACAAAACAAATTAAACTAATTTTTATACTTCATTCCCATATCTTCGATTGAGAATTTATCGGTCAATAAATGCAACAATCTATCTCTTAACTCGATATATTCGGGCATTTTTACGATTTCGATTTTGTTACGGGGTCTTGGCAAATGCACCTCAACAATCTCTCTGATGGTAGATGCGGGCCCATTATTCAACACGACGATTCGGTCAGATAAAAACAAAGCTTCTTCAATATCGTGTGTAATCATGATAATGGTTTTCTCGCGATTATCTAAGTTCCATAATTTCAGTACCTCCAACTGCATCGAGCCTTTGGTTAAAGCATCCAAGGCTCCAAAAGGCTCGTCCATTAGCAATACCCCGGGATTGATGGCAAAAGCACGAGCAATAGCTACCCTTTGTTTCATCCCTCCAGAAAGCTGCCCTGGCAATTTGTCTTTGTGTTCAAAAAGGTTTACCATTTTGAGGTTTTTCTCCACAATAGCATGTTTTTCGGCAGTAGTTGCTTGCATTACAGAATCCACTACCTGAAAGATATTTTGATATACGGTCAACCAAGGCAAAAGAGAATAATTTTGAAAAACGATTCCTCGATCAGGTCCTGGTCCTTTGATGCTCTTACTGTCCAATACGACTGAACCTTCAGAAGGAGTTAACATCCCTGCAATAGCATTTAAAATAGTTGATTTTCCACATCCTGAATGTCCGATGATGGATATGATTTCGCCTTTTTGAATCGATAAATTAATATCTCTTACGGCTGTATATTTCCCTTTTGGTGTTGGAAACGAAATTTCCAAATTTTTTATTTCTAAGTAACTCATGATGTTTAATTTTAGTTTGTTTATTGTAAAAATACTTGGTTTGGAATAAGCCACTAATTCACGTTTTTTTTTAAAACCACGGATTAAAAGGATTTTTTTTCGAATAAATCAATTGTGTTTTTAATCTGTGTAATCTGTGGTAAAAAAAACTTAGAATCTTAGTGCCTTAACATCTCAGATTCTCAGAATCTTTTTAAGCTTTATAAGCCACTTTGTTTTCGATATAGGTAAACAATTTATCAAAAAGCAATCCCACGACCCCAATGATGATGATGGCCGAAATTACTTTTTCAAGGCTCAATGCGTTCCAACTGTCCCATACAAAGAATCCAATTCCAGCACCTCCTGACAACATTTCGCCCGCTACAATAACCAACCAAGCAACGCTGATACTCAATCGCAATCCTGTAATAATGTGAGGCAAACTAAAAGGAATCAAAATTTTAGTGAGGTAACGCATTTTAGAAAACCCAAATGCTTTGGCTACATTTTTATGGTCTTGTGCCAAAGAGGCAATACCAAATGCTGTATTAATCAAAGTGGACCACAATGAAGTGATGAAAACGATAAAAACCGTAGCCAAACCTGTGTCTTTGAAAACCACTAATCCAATTGGAAACCAAGCCAGTGGTGAAACGGGTTTTAACAATTGTACGATGGGGTAAAAAATTTGTTTACACACCGTACTTGCTCCCATCAATATCCCAATAGGTATCGCAACTAAAGAACCTAAGAAGAAACCGGTCACTACCGTTTTAATCGAATTGATCAACTGCAATCCTATTCCTTTATCATTAGGACCATAATCATAAAATGGATCGCTAATCATTTCGTACAATACCGTGAGTGTTGCTAATGGGCCTGGTAAAGCATCTTTAGTTACCGCGCTAAGCAATTCCCAAAGCCCTCCAAAAATAATTAATCCCAAGGCCGCAAACACTGCCGATTTAGACTTTTCTACTATCTTTTCACCAATTACTTTTAATTTTTTGGCTCCTTCTCTGCTAGGTGCTACCGAGGTATTTTTTACCTCTTCAAGTGTTCCTAATGTTAATTCTCTTTCTGACATAATGCAAGCTGTTTTAGTTTAATATTGTTTTGTTGTATTTGAATTGGGGCAATCTTTCTTATTATTTTATATCATCAAACACTAGAAGTTTGATCTTTGAATGCAAAAAGGCGTTTCAATGGTATTTTTTGAATTACTTGAAACGCCTTTTCAAGTGGGTGTAAATTATTTTTTTACTACTTTTAAATAAGCCTCTGGATTGGCAGGATCAAAAACTGTTTTATCCATTGTCAATGAAAAAGGTTTCATATCATCAGTAGGCATTTTGATTTTCATGCTTGCGGCTACTTCTTTATACAAATCTTGAAGGATTAATTTATCCGCAATTGCTTTATAATTAGGGTCATCTTTTAAGTAACCAAAACGTACAAACTGTGCCATTGCCCAAATAGCGTGAGATTTTTTAGGAAAATTTACCATTCCACCTTTGTGGAACAACATATAGTCATTGTCGTAAATTTCAGTTCCAAGATTACACCCTAAATCATAGTTCCCCATCAAACGGTTTTCAATTACCTCAGCTGGTGCATTTACATAAGGCGCTTTCCCGATAATCGACGCTGCTTTTTTACGGTTAGCTGGTACATCAAGCCATTTACACACTTCGATTACCGCTTTCATTACTTTTTTTAGCTCTTCTTTACGTTTTACAGGAAAATCTTTGTTGACTACCAATGCTTTTTCAGGATGGTCTTTCCAAATGTCTTGTGTTGCGATTTGAGTAAATCCGATTCCTTGCTTTACAGCTACACCCCCCCAAGGTTCACCAACACAAAATCCGTCCATGTTTCCTACTTTCATATTTGCTACCATTTGTGGTGGTGGGATAGTAATGATTTTAGATGTTTTTTGGTTCACCCCAGCGATAGCTAACCAGTTACGCAACCACAAATCGTGAGTTCCTCCAGGGAAAGTCATCGCAAAGGTTACTTCTTTCTCTGCTTTTAATTTGGCTGCTACCACAGGCGCAACTTTATTCATTTGTTTGAATCCTACTTTTCCACAAAAGTCATTGGATAAGGAAATTGCTTGTCCGTTAACATTCAGCATCATGGCGATTTTCATTTCTGAACCTGCTTTTCCACCTACTCCCGTATAAACTGAAAAGGGCATAGAAAACAAGCAGTGGGCTCCGTCCAACTCTCCTGTCAAAATTTTATCACGAACATTGGCCCATGAAGATTCTTTGGTAACAATTACCTCTACTCCGTATTTTTTGAACAAGCCAAGTTCTTTGGCCATTACAATTGGAGAACAATCGGTTAAGGGAATAAAGCCTAGTTTGATTGGATCTCCCTGAGCATTCACTTTCATTACAGATAATGAAAACACAGTAACTACAGCTGCCAACAGCACTTTTGAAAAACGCATTGTTGTTTTTTGAATTGATTTAATCATGGTAAACATTGTATTAATTGTTATTGTTTGTTTTATTTTTTAGCTAAGAAATCCGGTTTGATATTGAGCATCACATAAGCAAATTGAGGTGTCAAATTAGCATTAGTCACATTCTTCACCGCGGCAGAGGCCATTGAATTGGTTGCTTTCATTACAGCATACCCTACCTCAAGGTTGATGATTTTTGTCACATTATAACGCATGGTAAGATCGACCTCAGTCCCTAAGTAACTGTTTAATGTACCCCCTGAACCATTAGATAATTTATTTCCAGCTTCAAATCCGTGTACATCTACAAGGAAACTCAGCTTGTCTTTGGCATTGTATTTTACCTTGAAGAAGTAGTTCAACAATCCTTGATTACCAAATCCATTAGCTGCATAGAAGTAATCCATATATCCCCAAAACTTGTGTGGTGTTCCGTATAATGGATCAAATCGATTGTTTTGAGTCGCTGTTTTTGTTCCGTCATTACCTGATAAAAAGTCAATTCCTGGACCTACAAATAGTTTACGACTGACTTGATAAGTAGCCGTTATCGACCCCATTTTGGCACTGATAGAATTACCGTCCTTATCATGTCCGCCTTGATAGTAAGCACTTCCGGTTAAGTTCAGTTTTCTAGTAGGCATCACATTAAAGTAAAGCCCTGTAGTGTTACGACTCCAAACTCCTTCTCCATATACTTTGGAAGTTACCGGTGGCGTTCCCGAAGCCACATTGGTGTATCTGTTGAAATCGTCTTTGAAAAACAAGAAAGAAATATCTCCAAAGAAGAATTTTTTAGCTAAATAGGTATATTGAAAAGACTTATACATTGTTCCAATACCATTGGTTCCTGCTCCGTAACCCGTAGGCACACCATTGTAAACGGTTCCCACATTTTGTTCTTTATTTTGATTAAAAGCCAAACCTGCATCAAACAACCAACCTTTATTGGCATATTTAAAAATAATTGCATCGTGTCTTCTTCCTTGTTGCAACCAATCCAAACCTCCAATAACTTTTTGATCATCATAGGAAATGTCTTGACGACCTATTTTTAAAGACATTGTATAACTTTTGTTAAGCGTATCTTTGAGTGAAACATCTACCCAAGCTTCGTTTAGCATGATGCCATCATTAGCATCTGTGGTGATTTTATTGATTGAAGAAGCATCTTGACCAAAGACTCTCACGTCTTGAATAGAGGTAAAAAATTTGAATCGATAAGCAGTGTATCCAACATTTAATCGGGTTCTTTGACTATTAAACAATCCCGCTTTTTGACCGTCTTTGGATAAGGTTCCTTGACCATCACGCACTTCGGCTCTTTCTCTAATTTGTCCCGTAGCGGTAAGTTGCGCTTGAGACTTTTGATAACCAAATACTGTAAATGCAATTCCAAATAAGATTGTTTTGGAAAAATTCCCTTTTTGTATCCCCTGATAAAAAAGTGATTTTGCTTTTGTCCATTCCATAGTTACTTATATTTAATTTTAGTATGGAGCAAATCTATATAAGTATTTATACTTAAAAACTACCTAAAAAACATCCTTTAACAGCTTTTTTTAACCAAAAATCTAGTCGAAAAATAAGTTTAAAAGGTGCTAAAAAACATACTTCAACAAAAAAGCCCAGTAAATACTGGGCTTATACAAAATACGATACGTAGTTTACAATACGTGAAAGAGCCTAAGGGTGGGGTTATGAGACACTAAAAATTGTTCTTACGGGCTCTTTTTACAAATTATAATGCTCTTGAATTTCCAATTTTAAGGCGTTTATATCTTTGAGGCTAATGCGTTTGCCTACAGTGCTAATCAATTGTTCTTTTTTCAAACTTGACACCACCCTAATCACTTGCTCTTCAGTAGTTCCAGCAAAATCAGCAATTTCCTTTCGGGACAGGTCGATACCCATAACACCTGTAGCTTGTCCAAATTTTCGATGGATATACAAAAGCGTATCAACAACACGCTCTCGAACGTTCATTTGGGCAATTTTTCGAATATTGTTCTCGCTTTTATTAAGTTCTTCAGCATAAAACAACATCAAATCAAAGGTGAGTTCAGGGATTTTTCGAAGCATTTCGAGCATGTCATCGTTACCAAAGTTACAGAGTACGGTATCCCCCAAGGCAAAGGCCCCAATCAAATAGCGCTTACAAGTTCCAAAGCCTCTAAAACCTACGGTATCACCCTCTTTGGCAAACCGAACAATTTGTTCCCTTCCATTAATACCCGTTTTTACCGTCTTCACCTTGCCTTTGTACACAAAAAACAATCCCTGCATGGGCGCACCTTCAATGATAAATTGTTGGCCTTTTTTACACAAAAAAAGGTGTTTTATGTCAATATATTCTTTTATTTGTACTAAATGAATGTGTTTTTTGATGAAACAATTTTCATTTATACAAGTACTACAAATTGCTAAATCTTCTTTCATGAGTAGAAATTTTAACCGATAACAATATAAATGGGTACTAAATATTAAGATTCTCCAAAAATATAAAAAAAAAGACCTTTATTACGTATTTATACGTAAAAATACTTATTTTTACAACTTCAAAAAACAAGACCAAGTTTTAGTAACAACAAAGTAGTTCAACGATGCAAAATTCAGAAATAAAAACGACCTGTTCCTATTGTGGTGTAGGATGTGGAATAATTGTCACCAATGATTCTAAAAATGGAGTAAGCGTAAAAGGAGATAAAGACCACCCCGTAAACAGAGGTATGCTTTGTTCAAAAGGAATGAACTTGCATTATGTTGTTAATGACACTTCGGATCGAATTCTTTATCCTGAAATGCGATGGAGCAAATCCCATCCTAAAGAACGTGTAAGTTGGGACGATGCCTTGGAGCGTGCTGCTGCCGTTTTTTCATCAATTATCAAAAAACACGGCCCTGATAGCGTAGGGTTTTACATTTCTGGACAATGCTTAACCGAAGAATATTACCTTGTTAACAAACTCGTTAAAGGATTTTTAAAAACCAATAACATCGACACCAACTCCCGACTTTGTATGAGTTCAGCTGTGGTGGGATACAAAAAAACCTTTGGTGAAGATTCGGTGCCCATTGCCTACGAAGATATTGAGCTTGCCGATACGTTCTTGATAACCGGGGCAAATCCTGCTTGGTGTCACCCAATTCTTTTTAGAAGAATCGAACAACACAAAGAGAAAAACCCAAAAACGAAAATTATTGTGGTGGACCCACGCAAAACGGACTCAGCACTCAATGCTGATTTACATTTGCAAATCCTTCCTGGTTCAGATATTTACTTGTACCACGCCATCGCCAAATGTTTGATTGACAAAGGGTATATTGATAATGATTTTATAAAAAACCACACTGAAAATTTTAAGGCTTACAAAGAATTAGTCGTGAATACTTCTTTGGAAAAAGCATCTCAATTGTGTGGTATCTCGATTAGTGACATCAAACAAGCCGCTGAAATGATTGCCAAAGCCAAAGGATTTTTATCGCTATGGGCAATGGGATTGAACCAAAGTGCCATAGGGGTCGATAAAAACACTGCTTTATTGAACTTGTCCTTGTTGACAGGACATGTAGGAAAACCAGGTTCAGGCCCCTTTTCTCTAACAGGACAACCCAATGCTATGGGCGGTCGCGAAGTGGGCGGAATGGCCAATTTACTTGCTGTACATAAAGAACTAGCCAACCCTGAACACCGTCAGGAAGTAGCCGATTTTTGGGGTGTGGACGCCATTTCAGAAAAACCAGGTTTGACCGCCACAGAAATGTTTGACGCTTTAGAATCTGGAAAAATGAAAGCCGTTTGGATTATTTGTACCAATCCATTGGTGAGTTTACCCGATGTCCGTAGAGTTGAAAAAGCATTAGAAAACGCCAAATTTGTTGTCGTTCAAGATATTTCACATAAATCAGACACTTCAAAATACGCTGATTTGTTGCTTCCTGCTGCCGGATGGTTAGAGAAAGAAGGAACCATGACCAATTCTGAAAGACGTATTTCGTATTTACCAAAAGGGATAAATCCTCCTGGCGAAGCACTTTCGGATGTAGAAATCCTGACTCGTTTTGCTAAAAAAATGAATTTCAACGGATTCAATTTCAATTCAACCGAAGAAATCTACAAGGAATATTGTGCTTTGACCAAAAATACCAATATCGATATTTCGTTTCTTAATTATACCCGTTTGAAAAACGAAGGTACTTTTCAATGGCCTGTTCCTGATTATGGACACCCAGGAACTCCTCGTTTGTTTACGGACAAAAAGTTTTATACGCCTTCGCAAAAAGCGATTTTCAATTTACCTACTTCCATTGACAATACCTCTGAACAACCTACGGACAAATATCCTTTTATCTTGACCACAGGCCGCATCAGAGACCAATGGCATACAATGACTAAAACCGGAAAAGTAGCCCGATTGCTTTCTCACATTCCGAGTCCCACACTCGAAATCAACCCCATTGATGCTTTCAAAACAGGAATTGAAGATGGCGACATTACCATCGTTCAAAGTAAAAACGGCGAGGTGCGTGTCAAAGCCAAAGTGACTGATTCTATCAAAGAAGGAGTGGTTTTCTTACCAATGCACTGGGGAAAACAATTGGAAAACGATTTGAACCGAACCAACAACTTGACCAAAACGGTTGTGGACCCTATTTCCAAAGAACCCGACTTTAAATTTACAACCGTATCCGTTTCGAAATACGAAAAACCTTTTCAAAAAATAGCCGTAGTAGGTGCTGGAGCGGCTGCTTTTAGATTCATCCAAAACTACCGCGAAATCAACACTACGGATGAAATCATCGTTTTCTCTAACGAAGAAAATCCGTTTTACAACCGCGTATTGTTGCCAGAATATGTAACCGATGAACTGTCTTGGGAAAGTTTGCAAAAAATCAAAGAAGACTCATTAAGCAAACTCAACATTACTATGAAATCCGGTGTTGCCATCAACAACATCAACAAATCTGAAAACTTAATTACCGATAGCAACGGAATCACGCATAGTTATGATGCTTTGATTTTAGCCACGGGAAGCCGACCATTTGTACCTGAAAATGCACAATTGCATTTACCAGGCCGTTTTACCATGCGTAGAAAAGAAGATGCGGACCGTCTTAAAAATTACTTAGACGGAACCAAACTCGCTCCAGAAGAACAACACGTAGTGATTGTAGGTGGCGGTTTGTTAGGACTAGAATTAGCCGCAGCTTTAAAACATAAAAAAGTAAAAATTACCATCATCCAACGAGCTTCTCGATTGATGGAACGCCAATTAGACCGTATTTCCTGCAAATTATTGGCCGAAGAAGTGCAATTGCGAGACATTCAAATTTATTTTGACAACGAAGTCAGTACAGTATTCGAAACTGACAATGCAAACGAACTGGAAATTGGCCTTAAGAGTGGTCGAATCCTCACTGCCAATGCCATTGTATATACCATTGGAACCATCCCAAATATTGAAATCGCTAAAGAAACAGGACTTATTTGTGGTCGTGGAGTCAAAGTTAACCAATACTTACAATCCTCTCAACCTAACATTTATGCCATTGGGGAAATCGCCGAATTCAACAATCAGTTATTCGGAATCACCTCAGCAGCTGAAGAACAAGCGGATATTTTGGCTAACTTTATAGCTGGTGACATCAGCAGTTATTACAAAGGTTCGGTCTTGATGAACATCTTAAAACTAGAAGACATCAACCTGTGTAGTATTGGTCAAATTGATTTCCCTGAAAATGATGATTCGTACGAAGAAATTATTTTCTCAGACATGAAAAAAAGATACTATAAAAAATGTATCGTTAAAAATGACTTGCTAGTGGGCGCCATTTTGATGGGAGACAAAAACGAATTTGCCGAATTCAAAACCATGATTGAAAGCAAAATTGAATTGTCTGACAAACGAAACATGCTCCTTCGGGGAAGCGCTTCGAATGCCAAACCAGTAATAGGAAAACTCGTTTGTTCTTGTAGCCAAGTAGGAAGCGGAAATATCGAAGAAGTCATCAAAGGCGGTTGTACCAACTTTACTGAATTATGTAAAACTACTGGTGCAGGATTAGGCTGCGGAAGTTGCAAAACCGAAGTAAAAGAATTATTGGCAAAATGTAATTAAAAAATTAGTGGTCAGTAGTCAGGTTTAAGTGGTCAGTTATTTGAATTGAAATAATGGCAAGTCCTTTACAAAATCAATGGATTACTACTTAAACTGAAAACTAAACACTGAACATTGTAAACGAGATTGAACATGGAACTAACACGATTGATAGTAAAAGGAGGCGTATTATCTCCAGGAGAATTAAGAGAGATTGTAAATATGGCAATGGATCAGGGACTGGAGACTATTTCTTTCGGTTCTCGTCAGGATATTATTTTCCCACAAGGATTACAGCATATTGACAAAGAGAAAATGGGCAACCACCATTTTGTTTTTCCTAATGAAACCAGCGGAAACAACATTGTTTCCTCCTATGTTTCCACTGATATTTTCAGGCATACCCCTTGGTTGACGGGAAATAAATTTTTGTATGTACTAGAACAATTCAAAAAGCAACCCGACTTAAAAGTAAACATCACCGACCCGAAACAGCAACTTGTTCCGTTATTTACAGGACACATCAATTTTATAGCCTCAGAACATGAAGATTATTGGTACCTCTACATTCGTTTGCCCAAATGGGAGCGTATGGAAGTTTATCCAGTACTGATTTACAGCTGGGATATTGCCAAAATTTATTACGAAATCGAAGAGGTAGTCAGCAAAGAATCTTGTGGTATTGACATGATTTTCAGCTTGGTTAGTGAAGCTTTGGATACTAATAACAGAACCATCGACAAACCTCTAAATGTACCTTTCTATCCTTTTCCGTATTACGAAGGAATGAACCGATTGGGAATTGACCAATATTGGTTAGGATTGTACTGGAGAAACAACCTCTACGATTTGAAATTCCTAAAGGAAATGTGCGATTTATGCTTTGATTGCAAAATTGGTAAAATCTGTATTACTCCTTGGAAATCATTTATCGTAAAAGGAATTCCAAAGGACAAAAAACTCGATTGGGAAAAATTCTTAGGTAAAAACGGTATCAATGTACGTCACTCATTATTGGAATTGAACTGGCATTTACCGGTAGCGACCGAATGGGCTCTGAATCTCAAAACATTCCTAGTACGTACCTTGGACCAATTTGACATCAGTACCTATGGATTGACTTTTGGAATCTCAGACTACAACCGTGAGGGACATTATTTCACTTCAATCGTAGTTGAAAAAAACAAATTACCCAAAGACTTAGAATCCATAAAAATACGAGATACATTCAACGTGCTTCATGCTAAAAATTTTGACCCCAACAGCCGTGAATACATCATCCACGCACAAGATGTGGACAAATTAGAATTGCCTAATATTTTGATTGAATTGAGTCGAAAATACTTCAATCAACTCGGAAACATTGTTGCTGAAAACAACAACGAAACCACCCCTATCAAAAAAGAAAACACCGTCCAGGATGTGTACCAATGCTCAGAATGTTTAACCGTTTACAACTCAGAGTACGGCGACTTGATTCAAGGAATTGCCAAAGGAACCTTGTTCAAAGACCTGCCTGAAACCTATTGTTGCTCGCTATGCGAAGCACCAAAAAATAATTTCATAGCTTTGACCAGCGAAACCCAAGAAATCTAAAAATACAAAGTAGAAACACATGGAAAAAACATTTAAAACTGTAAGCTCTTCACACATAACGATTTCCGAATTGATGTTACCCTCACACACTAACTTTAGTGGCAAAATTCACGGAGGTTATATTTTGTCTTTAATGGACCAAATTGCCTTTGCCTGTGCTTCAAAGTTCTCGGGAAACTACTGTGTAACAGCTTCTGTAGATACGGTGAATTTCCTAAAACCCATCGAAGTAGGTGAATTAGTGACCATGAAAGCCAGTGTGAATTATGTAGGTAAAAGTTCGATGATTGTAGGGATTCGAGTAGAAGCCGAAAACATTCAAACAGGTGTTATCAAGCACTGTAATTCCTCTTATTTCACGATGGTTTCCAAAGACAAAGAAGGCAACAACTCCCCTGTCCCAGGACTCATCTTGACCACGCTCAAAGAAGTGAGCCGTTTCCAGAATTGTTTGCGCCAAATCGAAATGAAACGCATCCGCGAAGAACAAAAAAGCATTGCTACCTTTGGTTCCATCGATACCATTTTGAACTCCAAAAAATACAATATCAAGGTCGAGTTGCAGTAGTCACAACGCTTCGGGAGTACAATACTTTGTCAGGCTGTCCCGACACTTCGGGAGTACGAAGCAATGTCAGGCTGAGCCTGTCGAAGCTCCATGGCATTAAGTTATACTATCGTCAGTTCGAGTTGAGATAAAATTTGCGACAGAAAATTTTATCTCAGTAATATCATTAAACTATACTATCGTCAGTTCGAGTTGAGATAAAATTTGCGACTGAAAATTGTATCTCAGTAATATCATTAAACTATACTATCGTCAGTTCGAGTTGAGATAAAATTTGCGACAGAAAATTTTATCTCAGTATCGAGAACTCAAGCTTACTAACATTCCCCGAAGCACTAAGACGCTAGGACAATCGTGGCTCCATTGCAACCTCATTCTCAGCAGTTTTAGGAGCACAACCCCTCCTTTTCAACATAACGACTCGTCCTGCTGTTCATTACAATCCACGCCAAAAAAAGGCGTGGGATTTTCATTGCCATCAGGGCTATTTAGTTCGTTTTTATTTTCATAATAGCATTTTAAAATCTTACTTTTAATTACAAAATTGCATTTTAGATTCTTTCAAAATGCCAAGTTTGTGCATATCCTTTGGGGATAATTTAGGGAACCCACCCTAATATTGTATTTTTTTACCTCAAAAACCTATTAAGGATACTGGGTTAAAAAAAGTCCTTACAAAATCTACGCTGAGCTTTAGTAAGGAATCAAAGTAAATCGACTCTTCATTTGTAAACTACCAACATTGACAAGTAGTTTAAAACAAAAATACTTTACTGTTTCCCTCATTTTCATTCATCAGCTTTTTACTATATTTACCAATCAATATACTTACAAACATACAATGGCCAATTTTGCGCAAACATTCAAAAACATAGACGACCTATTATACAAAGATTCAGGAGCCGATTCTGAAATAGACTACATCGAACAAACCTCTTGGGTGTTGTTTTTAAGATACTTAGACAGTTTTGACAAAAACCGCGAAGACGAAGCCATCTTAGAAGGCAAAGACTACACGAGCATATTAGAAAACAAATACCAATGGGAGACTTGGGCAGCACCCAAAAATGATAAAGGAGAAATCGACATCCACAAAGCACTCATTGGCCCCGATTTGGTGAAATTTGTTGAATTTGAGCTTTTCCCGTATCTGGCGAGTTTTAAAGAAAAGCACATCGATAATCCTAAAACCATTGAATACAAGATTGGCGAAATCTTCTCCGAACTAAGCAACAAAATCAAATCGGGTTACAACTTGCGTGAAATCATCAATATGGTTGATGGATTGCCTTTTGGTACCAGTAAGGACAAACACGAATTATCGCATCTATACGAAACCAAAATTAAAAATATGGGGAATGCCGGTCGTAATGGTGGACAATACTATACGCCGAGACCATTAATTCGCACCATGATTAAATTATTGGAACCAAAAATCGGAGAAAAAATATACGACCCAGCTTGTGGTTCTGCAGGTTTCTTGTGTGAAGCCTATGAGTACCTGTACGAGAAAATGGAGAAAACAGCTGCCAACTTAAATCAGCTACAGGAAAATACTTTTTTTGGAAAAGAAAAGAAAAACCTAGCCTATATCATTGGTACCATGAACATGATTCTGCATGGAATTGAAGCGCCAAACATTGTACATACCAATACACTGGGAGAAAACATACGTGATATTCAGGAAAAAAACCGTTACGACATTATTCTTGCCAATCCACCCTTTGGCGGTAAAGAACGTGCCGAGGTACAACAAAACTTCGACATCAAAACAGGAGAAACAGCCTTCTTGTTCATGCAGCATTTCATCAAGTCGCTAAAAGCAGGTGGTCGAGCTGCTATTGTTATCAAAAATACTTTCTTAAGCAATACGGATAATGCTTCGGTAGCACTGCGCCAACATTTATTAGAAACCTGTAACCTACATACGATTCTCGATATGCCACAAGGAACTTTCTTGGGGGCAGGAGTAAAAACGGTAGTCTTGTTTTTTACCAAAGGAGAACCAACAAAAAACATTTGGTACTATCAGCTAGACCCCGGAAGAAACATGGGGAAAACCAATCCGCTTAACGATGCTGATTTAGATGATTTTGTCAGGCTGAGCTTATCGAAGCCCGAAACCGAAAAATCATGGAATCTGGCGGTGGCTACTGTTGATGAAAAAACCTGCGACCTCTCGGTTAAAAATCCAAACAAACCCGAAGAAGCACCACTGCGCGAACCGGCTTTAATTTTGGAAGAAATGCAAACCCTTGACGAGGAAACAGCTGAGATTTTAGGAACTTTAAATGAGTTAGTGGGCTAGTTTGATAACTTGAGGTCACAAATTGTGACTTCAAATTAAAAGTCATAAATAAAAAAAGTATTTTGAACCGGTCACAAATTGTGACCAGTTCGTCAAAAATAAAAACACAAGTTTCTTGTATGAGTGAACTAATAACAATTGAAAATCGCATTTTTACTTTTAGAGGGGAACAAGTGATGATAGATCGTGATCTGGCCGAAATGTATAATGTAGAAGTGAAAAGGTTAAACGAACAGGTAAAAAGAAACATAGAACGTTTTCCGGAATCATTTAGATTTCAACTTACAGCTGAAGAAAAAGAGCAACTGGTCGCAAATTGCGACCGGTTCGCTACACTTAAACATTCTTCGGCAAACCCCTATGCATTCACAGAACAAGGCGTTGCCATGCTTTCGGCTGTTTTGCGAAGTGATATAGCCATACAGGTAAGCATCCAGATTATGCAGGCCTTTGTACACATGCGCAAAAACATCAACAACAACCTGTCGCTGTTACAATTGTCCGACGATTTTGAAAAGTTTAAACTCACTACCACTCAACAATTCGATAAAATATTCAATGCATTGGAAAACCATAAAGAACTACCTAAACAAGGCATATTCTTTAACGGACAAACCTATGATGCCTATGCTTTTGTAAACCAATTAATAAAAGAAGCCAAAACAAGCATCACCGTAATTGACAATTATATAGACGATACCGTAATTACCTTGTTGACTGCTAAAAAACAAAACGTAAAAGTTAGCTTACTCATGCAGCAACCCACTAAAAAAATAGAACTCGACGTGCAAAAAGCAAACACCCAATACCCAACATTTCAAATTAAAAAATTCAAGCTGTCGCATGACCGCTTTATCATTATAGACAATCAGAAGGTCTATCACATAGGCGCTTCGCTCAAAGACCTGGGTAAAAAATGGTTTGCCTTTACCCTACTGGAACAGGATACCGTAAAATTATTAGGAACTTTAAATGAGGTGGTGTAAAATGAATTGGATAACAAAAAAAATTGGTGATATCGGTAAAGTTTCAATGTGCAAAAGAATACTAAAAAATCAAACTTCCGCAACTGGAGATATACCTTTCTATAAAATTGGAACTTTTGGAAAAAAAGCAGATGCTTTTATTTCAAGAGAAATTTATGATGAATTTATCAGTAAATATTCTTTTCCCAAAAAAGGAGATATTCTACTTTCAGCTTCAGGAACAATTGGTAGAAGAGTTATATATGACGGAAAACCTGCATATTTTCAGGATTCAAATATAGTGTGGATTGATAATGATGAAAAAGAAGTTTTAAATGAGTACTTATATAAATTTTACGGGTATTGTAATTGGAATCCTTCGAAAGGCGCAACTATTTCAAGGCTTTATAATGATGATTTGAGAAACATCATTATTTATTTTCCAAAATCTTTCCAAGAACAACGCGCCATAGTAGCCAAACTCGACCAGGCGTTTACAGCCATAGACCAAGCCAAAGCCAACATCGAAAAAAACATCGCCAACGCCAAAGAATTGTTTCAATCCAAATTGAATCAAATTTTTTCGCAAAAAGGTGAGGGTTGGGAGGAAAAGAAATTAGGTGAAATTTCTAAGATTAACTATGGTTACACTGAAAAGGCAGTTTTTGAAAATATTGGTCCAAAATATTTAAGAATTACAGATTTGACTGAAAAGGGTGTTAATTGGGAAAGTGTTCCTCATTGTAAAATCAGTAAAGATGAAATTATTAAATATGAATTACAAAAGGGTGATATAGTATTTGCGAGAACAGGAGCAACTACAGGTAAAAGTTATTTGTTTGATGATGATGTATTTTCAGTTTTTGCATCATATTTAATCCGTTTGAAGGTTATAAATAAGAATGAGATTCTTCCTGAATTCATCTATTTGTTTTTTCAAAGTGGAAATTATTGGAAAGAAATTAATGCTGGTATTTCAGGTAGTGCACAAGGTGGTTTTAATGCCTCAAAACTATCTGATTTGAAATTGTCATATCCATTGGATTCAAATATTCAAAAAAAGATTGTTACAGATTTTGATGTTGTTTTAAGTCAAACTAATTTATTAATTACCAAATACCAACATAAACTAGCTAACCTTGAAGAACTCAAAAAAAGTATTTTAGAAAAGGCATTTAAAGGGGAGTTGGTGTAAACACATAGTTTGTCATTCCGTAGGAATCTCATCTATAATAGCAACGATTAATAAAAATATGCTATCAAACATGGAAAATCAAATAGAAATATTCAAGTCATCTGACAATCAGGTTGAAGTTGTTGTTCAATTTGAAAGTGATACCGTTTGGTAGAACAGAGAGCAAATGGCTACTCTTTTTAGTAGAGATAAATCGGTTATTTCCCGACATATTAAAAACATTTTAATGAAAATGAATTAGATTATTTTACAACTGTTGCAAAAAATGCAACGGTTCAAAAAGAAGGAGAAAGAGAAATAAAAAGAAATATTGAAGATTACCGCTTAGAAGAATTGATTATAAAAGATTTAACCGCATATCCCAATAGTGGTTTTAGCGAAATACATCAAAGAATAGGACTGGAAATTAATAAGCACAAAGTTAGAAGAATGTTGAAAAATATGATAGAAAGTGGAATTCTTAAAACGGAAGGTTTAAAAAATGGTTAAAATATTCTATTGAGTAAATTGGTTAGAAATTCACTAAATACTCAATAGAATGCTCAATAAAACGTTTTATAAAGAGCTAAATTAAAATAGAAGATATCAATAAAATGAGAAACGAATCCGAAACCCGTGCCGAATTAATTGACCCGCACCTACAACAACAAGGTTGGGCAATTGTTCCTGAAAGTAGAATTCGCAGAGAGTATCCCATAACCAAAGGACGCTTAATAGGCTCTGGTAAACGTGCCATGCCCGATAAAGCGGATTATATCCTGCAATTCAACAACCGTAATTTGGCTGTTTTAGAAGCCAAAGCAGAGGGTTGTTACTATACCGAAGGTTTGGCACAAGCTAAGGATTACGCTTCTCGATTAAACCTGCGGTTTGCTATTTGTACCAACGGCCAAAAATACTACATGGCCGACTTGCAAGGCAAAGAAGGTGATATCACCCAAGTGCCTACTCCAGAACAGTTATGGGAGATGATTTATGGAGAAGAACAAAAAAAGAATCAGGAAGCTTTTAATTGGGAACAACGCTTTTTTGATATTCCATTCGAAACCAAAGGAGGTAGCTGGGAATTACGGTATTACCAACAAAATGCCATCAATAAAGTATTGAAAGCCGTAGCCAATGATGAAAAACGTATTTTAATTACCCTGGCAACCGGTACTGGTAAAACTGCTGTTTCGTTTCAAATTGCGTGGAAATTATTTCAGGCCAAATGGAATATCAACAGAGATGGTATTCGCAGCCCAAGAATCTTATTTTTGGCAGACAGAAACATTTTAGCCGACCAAGCTTTCAATGCTTTCGGCGCTTTTGAAGATGATGCGTTAGTTCGTATCAAACCTTCAGAAATCAGTAAAAAAGGAAAAGTACCAACCAATGGAAGTATCTTTTTTACGATTTTCCAAACTTTTATGTCGGGAGAAGAACCCAACTTTGGCCAATACCCTAAAGACTTTTTCGACTTTATCATAATTGATGAATGTCACCGTGGTGGCGCTAATGATGAAAGTACTTGGAGAGCTATTTTGGAATATTTCGAACCTGCAACCCAGTTAGGCTTAACGGCGACACCAAAACGCGATGTTAACGGTGATACCTATAAATACTTTGGCGAACCGGTATCGATATACTCCTTAAAAGAAGGAATCAACGATGGTTTCTTAACCCCTTTTCGTGTCAAACAAATTCAAACCAATCTTGATGAATACCAATACACTTCGGATGACAATGTAGTATCTGGGATGGTGGAAGAAGGACGAGAATATACCGAGTACGATTTTAACCGTATAATCAAAATCAAAGAACGCGAAGAGTACCGTGTAAAAGAGTTCCTAAAAATGATTAACCAAAATCAAAAGACATTGGTTTTTTGTGCTACCCAGGACCATGCTTTAGCAATCAGAGATTTGATTAACCAATATTGCGACAGCAAAAATCCAAATTACTGCCAACGTGTTACTGCTAATGATGGTGATATGGGCGAAAAACATTTACGTGATTTTCAGGATAACGAAAAAACAATACCCACCATACTCACCACCTCACAAAAGTTAAGCACTGGTGTTGATGCCCCCGAAATCAGAAATATCGTTTTAATGCGTCCGGTTAACTCGATGATTGAGTTCAAACAAATTGTGGGCAGGGGGACTCGTTTGTTTGACGGTAAAGATTATTTTACCATTTACGATTTTGTAAAAGCTTACAAACACTTCAATGACCCTGAATGGGACGGCGACCCCATAGAACCCGAACCAAAAGAACCTGGAATACCACAAAAACAATGTCCTAAATGTGATCAAAGACCTTGTATCTGTCCCAAACCCGAACAAGAACCTTGTGAAATATGCGGGTACATTGTTTGCCGTTGTGACAATCAGGTGGAAATGATTGAAATTGTATTGTCGGATGGTAAAGTGCGTCAATTGCAATCCATGACTACGACAACGTTTTGGAGTCCCGAAGGAAAGCCTATTACTGCTGTTGCATTCTTAAAAAGTCTATACGGCACAGTTCCTGACTTATTTCAATCCGAAGACGATTTGAAAGCTCAATGGAGCATTCCAGCAACTCGAAAAAGCCTATTAGGCAAACTAGAGGAAAAAGGATACACCAAAGAGCAATTAGCCGAATTTCAAAAAATTCTAAGTGCCGAAAAAAGCGACATCTATGATGTATTGTCTTATGTAGCATACCAATCAGAAATACTAGAGAGACAACAACGAGCAGCCAAAGTAAGAGAACATTTCAACGAACTCGATGCCAATCATCAGGAATTCTTAGAATTTGTTTTAAATCAATATGTATTAAATGGAGTGTACGAACTCGACGATGAAAAATTAGGAACATTTCTCCAATTAAAATACAAAACAATTGCAGATGCTAAGCCCATACTCGGTGACTTAAAAACGATTAGAAACAATTTTATCAATTATCAAAAATATTTGTACGCTTAAATCCCTATTTTGCCGAGCAGTCATCTAAGTAAAATTAAAACCATGATTGCCATCAAAATAGCACCACAAAAAAACCATTAAAAAATCAAGCAAATGATTTCTTAATGGTTTTTAATTCTTATGCTAAAACTTAAAGTAAAACGATTTATAGACTCAAATTTTGATAGATAAATTCATCTTCTAAATCTTCTTCCTCAATGTAGTCTGTTAATTTTGAAATATTTCCTACCACTTCCCCAATAACGATAATGGCTGGTGACGAAACTTGTTGGTCTTTGACTAAGTTTTCGATGGTACTAAGGGTTCCAATCACTTTCTTTTGATCCGTTCTAGTTCCATTTTGGATGATTCCAATAGGCAAGTCATCCGTTCTGTTGGCCTGATAAACCGCTACAATTTCGCTTAGTTTGTGCATTCCCATCAAGATAACCACCGTTGCAGAGGATTGTGATGCCAAGACCACATCATTAGATAATTTATGGTCAGAAGTAGTTCCGGTAATTACCCAAAAACTTTCGGCTACTTTACGTTGTGTTAAACTTATTCCGTTTAATGCAGGTACTCCCATTGAAGATGATATTCCCGGCACAATCGCCGTTTCTAAACCATTGTCACTAGCAAAAGCGATTTCCTCACTTCCACGTCCAAAAACAAATGGATCTCCTCCTTTTAATCGCACCACATGACCGTGTTGGTAAGCCATGGCAACAATCAGTTCGTTAATTTGGTCTTGACTATACGCATGACATCCCAAACGTTTACCTACAAATACAATTTCGGCTCCCGAAGCATACTGCAATAAGTCTTCGTTGACTAAGGCATCATACAAAACCACATCCGCAGCTTCTAATGCTTTAATCGCTTTCACAGTAATCAACTCCACATCACCTGGTCCCGCTCCTACTATCGTTAATTTTGGTGTTTTTGACTTATTCATATCTTTTTCATTTAAAAATTTGAAAATAGCAATTGTTCGCTCTACCTTTTGACGTATAAAATTAACCATTCTATTTTCAAATTTGATTACTAATTAGCTTCACTACGTAAATACTTAGACAAATATAAGTATTAATACGTAATGAAAACTAAAAATAATTCAAATTTTAAGTACTTAGGAAGTAAAAAACTTCTTTTAGCAACTATTTCATACAATTATCTAGTAATTACTAGATTTTTGTTCACAGCAGAATCGCTAATTATTTTATAAACCCCTTATAACGGTATTAATGCAAATTTAGCCTTTCCAATTAACCAAATACATTAAATCTGCGCCCTGAGTACTCAATGTCATTAAGTTAAAAAAAACATGCTGTTTTGTCATTCCGAAGAATGAGGACACGAGCGAATGCGAACTGGCAAAGCAATCACACTAGTTGCTCACGTGATGTGATTTCACCTTCGTCGAAATGATACAAAAAACGCTTAACTTAATGACATTGCTCGAGCGCTGGCAAATAAGAGAACCAATTAATGGTTATATTATTTATAAATTGCGTTTACGCTTTGGAATTATACAAAAGCTTGTAGCGCTTTTTCAATAATACTCAGGCACTCATTTATTTGTTCTTCAGTGATAACCAATGGCGGTGCCAAACGAATCTTATTGCCATGTGTTGGTTTGGCCAACAATCCCAAATCTCTAAATTTCAAACAAATATTCCATGCCAAATCCGATTCTTCATCACTATCCACTACAATTGCATTCAACAACCCTTTTCCTCTTACTAAGGTGATTAACGGATTTTTTTCGGCAATTTTATTGAGTCCTGCTCTTAAAATAACACCTAAACGCTCTGCATTTTCGGCAAGTTGCTCTTCTTTTACTACTTCAAGTGCTGCCACAGCAACAGCTGCTGCCACTGGATTTCCTCCAAAAGTAGAACCGTGTTGCCCTGGTTTTATCACATTCATCACAGCATCATTGGCCAAAACCGCCGAAACGGGATAAACACCACCAGAAATGGCTTTCCCCAAAATCAAAATATCAGGTTGTACCTTTTCATGATGCACCGCTAATAATTTTCCAGTACGAGCAATTCCGGTTTGCACCTCATCCGCAATAAACAATACATTGTATTGCTCACAAAGCGCTTTGGCTTTCGCCAAATACCCTTCGGAAGGCACATACACACCCGCTTCACCCTGAATAGGCTCTACCAAGAACCCCGCAATATTTTTTGAAGACGCCAAGGTCTTTTCTAAAGCTTCTAAATTGTCATACGGAATTTTAATAAATCCTTCCGTGTAAGGACCAAAATTCTTGCGAGCACCTTCATCATTTGAAAACGAAATAATCGTAGTGGTTCTCCCGTGAAAATTATTTTCACACACGACAATTTGTGCTTGGTTTTCATCAATACCTTTTACCTCATAGGCCCATTTTCTACAAATCTTCAAAGCCGTCTCAACTGCTTCGGCACCCGTATTCATTGGCAACACCTTATCAAAACCAAAATAATTCGTAATGTACTCTTCATAATTTCCTAATTGGTCATTATAAAAGGCACGCGAGGTTAATGTCAAGGCTTGTGCTTGCTTCATCATTGCCCCAACAATCTTAGGATGACAATGCCCTTGATTTACAGCAGAATAAGCAGACAAAAAATCAAAATATTTCTTCCCATCAACATCCCAAACATACACTCCTTCTCCACGTTCCAATACCACTGGCAAAGGATGATAATTATGAGCGCCATATTTGTTTTCTTTGTTGATTAATTGGGTTGATTTTGTTGAAAGTTCTTGCTGAATTTGTTCCATGTCGTTGTTTTTGAGTGCTTATAAAGTGCAAAAATAAGGCTATTTTTTAACTTAAGCGCTTAAAAAACTCCTAAAACCACCCACTTTGAAGGAATCTAAACCTCTCAAATAAAATATTCAAGCTTCATTGAACTTTCAAAATAATATGTATTTTCGTATTGGAGTAAATAGGCCTGCCACCAAATTTTTAGGAATACGCAGGAAACAATCAAATGTTTAAACTTATGCTTCTCCACATTTTAAACCTTTTTTTTAAAATATCATTTTAAACTATGAAAAAAAGCATCTTCCTTTTTATTGTGTTAGTGGTAATTTCATGTGCAAACACTAAAATAATTGAACCCAAAACCGTTGTAGATGCTACCAAATACGTGACTTCTATCTCTGAACACGATTTAAAAGAACACCTTTTTATTATTGCTTCAGATTCCATGCAAGGCAGACAAACCGGATCAATTGGACAAAAAAAAACCGCCCGTTACCTCGCTTCTCAATATGTAAAAAACGAAATTACAGCTCCTGACCAGGCAGTGAATTATTTCCAAAAAGTACCCTCAACCGCACTACGTACCCGTAACGGACAGTATTTAGATGAGTCTGAAAATGTATGTGCTTTTATAAAAGGCAGTAAAAAACCAGAAGAAATCATTGTCATATCGGCACATTACGACCATATTGGTACTAAAAACGGACAAATTTTTTATGGCGCCGATGATAACGGCTCAGGAACATCAGCATTATTAGAAATTGCACAAGCATTTAAACTAGCCGAAAAAGACGGTCACAAACCGCTACGTTCCATTTTGTTTTTGCATGTCACTGGGGAAGAACATGGCTTGCTAGGTTCTAAATTCTATTCCGAGAACCCCTTATTTCCTTTAGCCAATACCGTAAGCAACATCAACATCGACATGATAGGTCGTAGAGATACAGAACATCAAACAAATAATTATGTTTATGCTATCGGTGCGGAACGATTATCAACAGAATTATACAACATCGTTGTTGCCACAAATAAAAAATATATCCAACTCGATATCGATTTTAGGTTTACCGCTGATTACGATCCTAATCAATATTACACCCGTTCGGACCATTATAATTTCGCAAAACACGGAATTCCTTCTGTATTCTTTTTTAATGGTGTACATGCCGATTACCATCGCTCCTCTGATACACCAGATAAAATTGAATTTGATGCACTAAAAAAACGAACCCAACTCGCCTTTGTAGTTGCTTGGGAACTTGCCAATCGCGAGAACCGAATTAAAGTGGATAAATGATTATTCTATTGCAATAGAAAAATATTATGCGAAATAGAACACAGATGACACAGATTAAACGGATCTACAGAGATTTTTTTATTAGTATCATATGTGCTCTATAAAGAATGTAGTGTTATTTCTTAACTTTTATCAATCCCGTTTTATAAAACGAAATAGCTTTTTGAATAACAGCTTCAATTTGTTCTATGGGCAAATCTTCATCCATGTCCAAAAGCATGATTTTCATTCTAGCTCTTTTTTCTTGCAGTAAAAATGGTTCATCAAATAACATCCCTTCCACCAAACTGATATAAGGTTGTTTGAACTTTTTATGAAACCACAGATAACAAAACATCTTACCTTTGTAACTAAAAAAAGGACAGCCGTATTTTAAACTATGTGTAATATTTTCATCTTGCTTTAAAATGATATCACGCAAAGCCAAATAAACTCCTTTAAGAGGTTCTTGTTGTCTTTGATAAAACTCGTCTAGTGGTGTCATATTATCTAATAATTCTATTGGTCAAATATAACTAAAACTCATAAAAAAAACCGCCAACTCTCATTGACGGTTTCCTTTGCTATAAAAGTATTGAAATTTATTTTTTTCCAAATTTCCACTCAAATTCATCTTTTTGATTGATAATAGCTCCTATTTCGAACTTTACTACTTCATCAAACTCCGTTTGGAAAATCATCCAATTTTCTTCATTGAAGTAATTCTCAAAAGTATCAAATTCTTCTTGCGTAAACTTAGTGATGTTTTTCTTAACCAAATCTTTTTTTACATCAGTAATCTTTTGACCAATAATTTTATTGCCGTTCAATTCCAAAGCTGGACTTGAAGCCACAATATAGCCGAGTTTAAACTCTTCGTCATGGTAAAAAGTCAAACGCATTTTTAGGCTGTTGTACACTAAAATTTGGTGACCGTCTTCGTCTTTATATTCTTTGGTTGGCTTTCCATAAATTGCCACGACATCTTTTTGCTTCATGCCGAACAATAATTTATCGATTCCGTTTTTGAGATTTATTTTCATTTTTTTATTAAGGAATTTGGATTGGGGATTTTTTCAAACCACTATTTTTACCAATTATCACTAATTATTTATTTTTATGCACCAACTGAACACTAAAAAAAACTGACCACTGACCACTTATTCCTCTTCTTCATAAAACTCATCGTAACGAGCTGGTATTTGTGGGTCGTATAATGGGCATTTGAATTCTTCCATAATTCTTACGAGTTTATCCATCGTTTTTCCTTCGGTTCCATAACAGTCTATTTGGATACTTTGCGGCGTTGATTTCACTTGAAATGCCCCTCTGCCTTTGGTGTTTTTCCAACTGTCTTCATCTACTTTTTCCCAATCAGAAAAAACAGATGCAATTCGGTTAAAAATCACTTGCACAGGAAGTAGCTCTAGTCCTTCAACGGTTTCTTCCTCTATTAAGGCTTCGTACACCAATTGATGATTGAGGTACACTTCTTCTTGATATTGCCAAAAGATGAGTTCGTACATTGAAAAAAGTTTAATCGTTTAAAAGTTTAAAATTGTTTAAGAGTTTAAAGGTCTTTAAAAACTAAAATTATTTACAATCTACAAGATTAAACAACTTTAAACTTTAAACTTTAAACAAATTTTTAATACTCAAATGTTCCGTATTCGCTAGTAATCGTTAATTTCTTAGCATCCGCAGCTTCTACTCTACCTACGATTTGTGCATCAACGTTGAAAGATTTGGAAATCGCGATAATGTCTTGAGCAACCGCTTCAGGAACGTATAATTCCATGCGGTGACCGCAATTGAATACTTGGTACATTTCTTTCCAATCGGTTTTAGATTGCTCTTGAATCAATTGAAACAAAGGTGGCACTGGGAACAAATTGTCTTTGATAATGTGAAGATTGTTCACAAAATGCAAGATTTTAGTTTGCGCTCCTCCACTACAATGCACCATTCCGTGAATATCGTTTGAATTGTATTTGTCTAATATTTTCTTGATAATTGGCGCATAAGTACGTGTAGGGGAAAGTACTAATTGACCAGCGTCAATTGGGCTATTTTCTACAGCATCGGTCAATTTTACTTGACCAGAATAGATTAATTCGTTGGGTACTGCTGCATCATAACTTTCAGGGTATTTGGTCGCCAAATATTTTTCGAACACATCATGACGAGCCGATGTTAATCCGTTACTTCCCATTCCGCCATTATAGCTCTTTTCATAAGTCGCTTGACCAAAAGAAGCCAATCCTACAATCACATCCCCTGCTTGAATATTAGCATTGTCAATCACTTTAGCACGAGGCATACGAGCCGTTACCGTGGAATCTACAATAATCGTACGCACAATATCACCCACATCAGCCGTTTCTCCACCTGTAGAATGAATCGTAACTCCAAAAGAATCCAATTCTTGAATCAATTCCTCAGTACCATTAATGATAGCCGAAATTACCTCAGCAGGAATCAGGTTTTTGTTTCTACCAATAGTTGACGAAAGCAAAATATTATCTGTAGCACCTACACACAATAAGTCATCGATATTCATAATCAAAGCATCTTGAGCGATACCTTTCCAAACCGATAAATCACCCGTTTCTTTCCAATACATATAGGCCAAAGACGATTTTGTCCCTGCTCCATCAGCATGCATAATCAAGCAATAATCCTCGTCCTGAGTCAAATAATCAGGAACGATTTTACAAAATGCTTGCGGAAACAATCCTTTGTCAATGTTTTTTATGGCGTTGTGCACATCTTCTTTAGATGCCGAAACCCCACGAAGGGCATATCTTTTTGAAGTATCTGAACTCATGTATTGTTATTCTGTAATTAGTTTTAACCAACTGGTTTGCGTGCGCAAAGATAACAAAAGATTGCGGATATTCAGATTGGAACTTTTAGATTGCCGTATTAAACTAAAAAAAATTAATTTTCAAGGATTTCAATTTCCACCCTTCTGTTAGCCGCTCGTTCGGCTTCATTTTTTTCAGGCACAGGAAATAGAGGTTGCGACACCCCAAAACCTTTATAGGTCATCCTGCTTTTATCAATTTCATTAAACTCCAAAAACTTATAAATAGCCTTAGCCCGTTGTGTTGATAAATCTCTGGAATCGACACCCACACAACAAATATGTCCTTGAATACTAATTTTGAGATTGGGATTCTTTTGCATGATTAGTAACAACTCATACAACTTTCCCCTTGATTCATTGACGATGGCAAAGGTGTTCAGTACAAAATTAAGATTTTTAATTTCGAGTTTTTCTCCTACTTTCGCCTGACTTACTTTTTGCATAAAAGCAACATCAAGAGGTAATTCCGTTTTGGTTCCATTGGGATTTTGGATAGCAACTCTTTCTGGGAATACAATAGGCTCTTTGGGTTTTACAACCACGGGCTCTTCTCGCTTTATGCCCAAAATTTCATTTTCTTTTGGAATATCTTTCTCTTTTAAAAAGAATAAGGTTACTTTTCTATTTTTTGCTTTTTCGGGTAATTGTTGGTGTAATTCACCAAAAGTTCGTGACTTGAAATCTTCTCTGATTTTTACTTTATCCTTGATTATACCATAGACATAATCAACTCTTTTTGACGCCAACACCTCATTGTATTCCACCGAACCATCTTCATCACAAAACCCATAAGCACCAATGATTTTGCTGGTTTTATTTTCATCTATCCAATTTGTTAGTGCTATTGTTTCATTTTTAGACAATTCAAATTTGTTACTATCAAAATAAACAGAAAATTGTTCTTGTGCCCATGCGAGATTTGACACTAACAAGAAGGCAATAAAGAATCGATCATTCAACATAATATTTATATAAGCTGCTGGAAATAGTTCGAAGATACAAAAAAGGCTATCCAAATTACTTCGGACAGCCTTAATTTAATTTTATTTAGTCAACAACAATTCCCTGTATTTTGTCAGAGTCCACAATTCGTTATCCACTAAAAGTTCCAATTTATCGCAATGCTCACGGATGATTTCAAAATAAGGTTTTACATGATTGCAATATATTTCAGCCATTTGTTGCATATCGCTCAACGCATTGGCCCTTTTTCTTTCGTTAGTCATCTCGACAACTTTAGAATTAATGCCTTCAATATGTTTTGAAATGGTTTTGATTAATCGGATTTGCTCTTTGGCAACAGTTTCGAATTCGTCCCCAAAAATATCTTTCAATCCTTTTACATTTTCGATTAAGGTATTTTGATAGCGAATCGCTGTTGGAATCACGTGATTGGTCGCAATATCCCCTAACACACGTCCTTCAATTTGAATTTTCTTTACATATTCTTCCAATTCGATTTCGTAACGAGCTTCAACCTCAACATGATTCATAATTCCCATTTCTGAGAACAATTCTAAGGCTTGTTTTGAAATCTTAGCCTTCAAAGCTTCGGGTGTGGTTTTAAAATTACTCAAACCTCTTTTAGCTGCTTCTTCTTCCCATGCTTGACTATAGCCATCTCCTTCAAAAAGAATTTTACTCGATTTCTTGATATACTCTCTTAACACATTAAAGATAGCATCGTCTTTTTTCATCGCCTTAGCATCAATCAATGCATCAACTTCAATTTTAAAATCTTTCAATTGCTTAGCCACTATGGTATTCAAAGTAGTCATGGCATTAGAACAGTTTGCCGAAGAACCTACTGCACGAAATTCAAATTTATTTCCTGTGAAGGCAAAAGGAGAAGTTCTATTTCTATCGGTATTATCCAAAATCACTTCTGGAATTTTACCCACTACATTCAGTTTTAAATCGGTTTTCTCTTCTGGAGACAATTTCCCTTTGGTCACTTCTTTTAGTTCGTCCAAAACTCTTGTCAATTGCTCACCAATAAATACTGAAATGATGGCTGGTGGCGCTTCATTGGCTCCTAAACGATGGTCATTACTTGCAGTAGCAATCGATGAACGCAATAACGACTCATAATCATTCACCGCCTTAATTGTATTGATAAAGAAAGTCAAAAACTGTAAATTGGTCATCGGTGTCTTACTAGGACTTAACAAATTAATTCCTGTATCGGTAGCCAGAGACCAGTTGTTGTGTTTACCAGAACCGTTTACGCCTTTGAATGGCTTTTCGTGAAGCAACACCTTAAAATGATGTCTTTCGGCCACTTTTTGCATCACATCCATCAATAAGGAGTTGTGATCCACAGCTAAATTGGTTTCTTCAAATATGGGAGCAAATTCAAATTGATTAGGAGCTACCTCGTTGTGACGTGTTTTAACAGGAATTCCAAGCAACATACACTCTTGCTCTAAATCACGCATATAAGTTAAGGCACGAGTAGGAATGGCACCAAAATAATGATCGTCTAGTTGTTGTCCTTTGGCCGAAGTATGTCCTAACAAGGTACGTCCTGTCATCATAATATCAGGTCTAGATTCTGCCAAAGCTTTATCAATCAAGAAATATTCTTGTTCCCACCCCAAAGTAGCAGTTACCTTTTTGACATTTTTATCAAAATATTTACAAACCTCGGTAGCTGCTTCATCAATTGCCGACAAGGCCCTCAACAACGGAATTTTATTATCTAAAGCTTCTCCCGTATAAGAAATAAAAACCGTAGGGATACAAAGTGTTGTTCCAAAAATAAATGCTGGTGAAGTAGGATCCCAAGCGGTATATCCTCTTGCCTCAAAAGTATTACGGATTCCTCCATTGGGAAAACTTGAGGCATCGGGTTCTTGTTGTACCAATTGGGCGCCACCAAACTTTTCGACAGTCTCACTACCATCAAATGACATATCAAAAAAAGCATCGTGTTTTTCAGCTGTCGCTCCTGTCAAGGGTTGAAACCAGTGTGTGTAGTGCGTTACTCCTTTAGACAAAGCCCATTCCTTCATCCCCATAGCGATATAATCAGCTAATTTCCTGTCGATTTTAGAACCATGCTGAATGGCACTTTGAACCGCTTTGAAAGCATCCGAAGTCAAATACTGCTTCATTGCTTTTTGATTAAAAACATTCGAACCAAAAATGGCTGATTTCTTGCCAGTTTCTTCAAAATGCACTGGCTTTCTTGCTGAAGCTTCTTTTAAAGCCTGAAAACGTATTGTTGACATATATTTTAATAATTTCAAGATGAACTATAACTTTTACAAATATAAGGAACTAAAATAGAGTTCTCGCAACAAAGAATAATAGCACTCTTAAAAAATTATAAAATTATACTTTAGACCACTCCAAAATGATTATTTCCAAAATATCCCCCCAAAAAATTATAGTAATCAAAAAAATAACTCGTTAACAAATAAAATGCACCCCCTAATTTTATCCTCTAAAAAAAAACTTCTATATTTGCCCCGTTTAAAAATCATTAAATTAATTTACAACATTATGGCTAAAATAAAATTAGAGTACCTTTGGTTAGATGGTTACGAGCCAACTCAAAACCTAAGAAGTAAAACAAAAGTTGAAGATCACGATAATTTTCAAGGAACTTTAGAAGAAATTGGAAACTGGTCATTTGATGGTTCTTCTACCAGACAAGCTGAAGGAGGTTCTTCTGATTGTTTATTAGTACCTGTAGCTATTTATCCAGATCCAGATCGCATCAACGGATACTTAGTAATGTGTGAAGTTATGAATGCTGATGGAACTCCACACGCTTCTAACGGAAGAGCTACAATTGATGATGATAATGATGACTTCTGGTTCGGTTTCGAGCAAGAGTACTTTATAATGGACACAAAAACACAATTACCTCTAGGTTTCCCTGTAGGAGGTTACCCTGCTCCACAAGGTATGTACTACTGTTCAGTAGGTGGTAAAAACACTCACGGAAGAAAATTAGTTGAAGAGCACGCTAACTTATGTATTGCTGCTGGAATCAACTTTGAAGGAATCAACCAAGAGGTTGCTTGCGGACAATGGGAATTCCAATTATTTGCTAAAGGAGCTAAGAAAGCAGGTGATGAAATCTGGGTTGCTAGATATTTATTAGACCGTTTGACTGAGAAATATGGTTACTACATTGAGTACCACCCAAAACCTCTAGGAAAAGACATGGACTGGAATGGTTCAGGTATGCACGCTAACTTCTCTAATGAAGTATTGAGAACGTGTGGTTCTAAAGAGACTTACGAAAAAATCTGTGAGGCTTTCCGTCCAGTAGTTGCTGAGCACATCGCTGTTTATGGAGCTTACAATGACCAACGTTTAACTGGTAAACACGAAACTGCTTCAATCAATGACTTCTCTTACGGAGTATCTGATAGAGGATGTTCAATCCGTATTCCTTTGATGACTGTTCAAAAAGGATGGAAAGGATGGTTGGAAGACAGAAGACCAGCTTCTAACGGTGACCCATACAAAATTGCTGCAAGAATCATCAAAACAGTTAAATCTGCTTTGTAATTTTTCAACATACAATTCCAAAAATGCCTTCAAGTTATTGAAGGCATTTTTTTTGGCAGCTATCAAAAACATCACATTTCTCCCCAAAACTGATCGCCAACTTAATACCATAGCCCTTCCTAAACCAAACAGCATTACTTATTTTGCTAAAAAAATAGTATATTTATAGCTGTTACCCTTGCTATATTCTTACTTATTATTAACCATTAAAAAAATAATTATGAAAAAAATAAGTTTATTTTGTTTATCACTACTAACCATAGGGCTCACTAGTTGTAAAAACAACGAGGACAAAAAAGAGCTGTTAAAAAAAGCCGCAGAAGAAGCAATTACGAGCACTTCCTGTTTTCAAGCAATTTACGACCATGACACGCTAGATTTAAAACTAAACACCTTAAAAAATGGTAAAATCAATGGTGATATGGTTATGAACATAGCCAACCATCAAAAAAAGATAGGTGAAATTGCTGGAGAATACCGTGGTGATACTTTATTTGCAAGTTACACTTTTACCTTAGAAAAAAAACCTGAAATCACTTTCAAGAATCCTATGGCTTTTCTTAAACGAAACGACACCCTTGTCTTAGGAAACGGAAAAATAGAAACTTCTATGGGAGCTTCTTATTTTGCAAAAGGCAGCCCTATAGATTTTGACCGCGTGAAATATAAATTCACTGCTATCAATTGCCCAGACAGTACTCTCACAACAAAACCCAACAACTAAAATTAATATTCTAATCCAAAAAGGCTCTCTAAAAATTACAAATTAAAAGAGCAATAATCAATCTATTGACTTCTAAAACTAAATGGTTTCTAGTAGTTCATAGAGAGCCCTTTTTTTTATGAATTCGTTAATCATTTCGAAAAAATTTCTAAACAAGCAATCAAAAAAGTATCTTTACAATTCTAAAAAAATACACTATGATTGTTTGGGTTTGTTTTCTTATTGCCATTCTATTATTTTTAGCACTTGACTTAGGTGTTTTCAATAAAACTCCTCATGAAATTAGCTCTAAAGAAGCCGGAAAATGGACGGCTATATGGGTTTCCTTATCGTTTGTTTTCTCTGCTGTGATTTATTGGCTATACCAAAACAACTATGTGGACAATCCTGATCAATTAAAACCTACGGTAGCCTCAATGAAATACATTACAGGATACCTTATCGAACTCTCTTTGAGTGTAGATAACATTTTTGTGATTGCAATAATTTTTTCTTCTTTTAAAATACCCAAAAAATACCAACACCGAGTATTGTTTTGGGGAATTATAGGTGCCATTTTCTTTAGGGGACTTATGATTTATTTTGGTGTACTTATTATTAAAAAATTTGCTTGGACAACTTATCTTTTTGGAAGTTTCTTAATTTACACTGCTATCAAAATGCTATATTCTAATGAAGAAGAAGAATTCAAACCTAAAAACTCCTACATCTATCGTTTGTTAAGCAAAATCACTCCCATTACAACCAAAATTGATGGCGAGCATTTTTTTGTAAAAATTGAAAACATAAAATACGCTACGCCTTTATTTGTCGCATTGATTGTGATTGAAGTAATGGACATTATTTTTGCCCTGGATAGTGTACCCGCTATTTTAGCTATTACCTCAGATCCTTTTTTAGTTTTTAGTTCAAATATTTTTGCCATTTTAGGACTGCGTTCCATGTATTTCTTTCTTGCTAACATGCTAGAAAAATTTAGCTACCTCGAATACAGTTTAATTGCTATACTCTTTTTTGTAGGATTAAAAATGCTGGCTCATGATTATATCAAATTCCCTGAATGGGCTTCTTTAGGATTTATTGCTTTATCACTTATAATTGGCATTATTGTGTCTTTAAAAATGAATAAGAAAAGCCATTAAAAAATTTGTAACGCAAACATCCCTATAAGTAGAACTTAAAATCACACGCTATTTCATAAAAAAAGAGTCTTAAATTTAGACTCTTTTTTTAGCTTTTTAATACAAAAAAATTAAAACTCCACTTTTTTAATTTCGTTTTCTTTTACATTCAATGCGCTTATCACTTCATTATAGTTCGATACATCAACTGATGTTGAAAAACTAGCAGGCACAATCACAATTCTAAACACCTGCCCCATTCTAAACTCGTTACTTACGGATTGCAAATCATTACCTACCATATAAATATTGACATCGTACTTAGTAAAATCATAACGGTATCCAAAATCTAAGGTACCATTATTAAAATAAAAACTTTCAGGTAACAATTTCCAAACATCGGCTCCCTGATAAACACCACTCAATCTATAAACCAAAACTACATCGGAAGAAAAAATTGCTGGAGTAAGATTTATGACATTACTGTAATTATTTGCAGAAGTAAAAGATACTTCTCTTTCAAAAACTTCGCTAATCGTATCATTATCTACTTCATCAGTACAACTTTGAAGTGCAACAATTCCCAAAAGGGAAAAAAGTAATAGTATCTTTTTCATGACTTTATTTTTTTAAGGGTTATCTGCTAAGCCTATATCCATTAATTGTGCCAAAAATATTTCCAACCTCTTTTCGATACAATTTAAGGAGTAAAAAAACTGTATTTAACTCCTTCAAACACAAAAAGCACCCGTCTTTAGACGGATGCTTTTACTTAAAGTTAATTTTAAAATATTAATTAGAAGACATTACTTTCTTAATGGTAGTCCCTCTGTCTGTGGTAATTTGAACCATAAACACTTCTTCTTGTTCCGAATTGGTACTAAGAGTAATTGTGATTTCTTTATTCAAATATCCTTTAGGATCTATTACAGAATGAACTAATCCACCTTGCGAATTAAATACTTCAATTTTCACACTAGATACATAATCAAAATCATATTTGATAGTCAATTGATCTTTGAATGGGACAGGATAAGCGGTAAAAGCGGCTGCTTCAACTGTTCTTAAAGTCAAACTAGTATCTGTTAAAACAGGACATTCCATTTTTGGAACATCATATCCAACGAAAATTCTACATTCATCAAAAGCATTATTGATTAAATCTACTGTACCAGCTATTTCGGAAAGTGATAATCCATTAGTATCTCCACCTCCCAAAGCTTGATTAGCTAACGCATACAATCCTTGAACTGTTTTTACCGATAAAGCATTAACAACTTTAGCTGAAATAGTATAGCGTTTGTACTCGTTATTTACAGTACCATCAGGATTACAAGTACGTGCTTTAGGAATATCAGAACCACAACCGTCCTGAGGTGTTGCAATGGCAATGGTACCGGCTTTCAATTCAAAGTCTCCCAGCATACCATTGATACCTATATTAAGACCTAAAGCAATGGTTTGAGCCAATAAAGTATTATTAATATTGCCTTTTTTGAGCATACTATTTGGCAAACTACTGATAGAGAACAATCCGTTATTAGGATTACTTGGTAACACACTACTACCTCCACCGCCAGGCATAACGTCAATAAGTGCGTTGATATCAGTCTCATTATTCATAATCGACACATGACGTGTGTCTTTAATACCAACATACATAGTGCCTCCATAAGAAGCCAAAGCTTTCGCAATAAGTTCTTTGGTTGTGTATTGTTTGAACACTCCTAGTTCATCAGGTGCACAAGACATACCTCCGATGTTACCATAATACCCTTGTGTATAAGTACATAGAGCTTTAGCACAAATATCAATAGTCACTACTACAGATTTTACATCCATACAATTATTAGAAGTGGTGGCTTTAATATAATAAGTACCAGATTCTCCTACCATAGTAGGATTAGCCAATGGTATTGTTGCTTCAACATTTTTCCAATATGTTAAAGTTGCCCCATATAGTGTACTTCCAGCTGTAATTGCGGCAGCAGTCAAGTCAACTGTTAATGGAGAACATATATTGGACGGATTGTTAACTACTAAAACTGGCAATGGGTTGATGGTTACAGTAACCAATGTTCGAGGACCTTCACATCCTGTGGCAGTCACTTTTGCACCGGCATAAGCAGAGCTAGTTCCGACAGCAGTTCTAGAGGGCGCTGTAGTGACAGTACCTCCAGTAGCTGCGGTGTACCAAATAAGAGTCTCACCTGCTCCTACAGTTGCGGAACCTGTTTTGGCTGTATTATCAAAACAGGCTGTCACATTAGTTCCTGCTGGTGCTAGTGGCAATGGATTGATGGTTACAGTAACCAATGTTCGAGGACCTTCACATCCTGTGGCAGTCACTTTTGCTCCAGCATAAGCAGAGCTAGTTCCGACAGCAGTTCTAGAGGGCGCTGTAGTGACAGAACCTCCGGTAGCTGCGGTGTACCAAATAAGAGTCTCACCTGCTCCTACAGTTGCGGAACCTGTTTTGGCTGTATTATCAAAACAGGCTGTCACATTAGTTCCTGCTGGTGCTAGTGGCAATGGATTGATGGTTACAGTAACTAATGTTCGAGGACCTTCACATCCTGTGGCTGTCACTTTTGCACCAGCATAAGCAGAGCTAGTTCCGACAGCAGTTCTAGAGGGCGCTGTAGTGACAGAACCTCCGGTAGCAGCTGTGTACCAAACAATGGTTTCACCTGCAGCAGCTGTAGCTGAACCTGTTTTGGCTGTATTATCAAAACAGGCTGTCACATCAGTTC
>NZ_BPLU01000038.1:702303-703118 GCF_019656315.1 Flavobacterium sp. UMI-01
AACAGCAGTTCTAGAGGGTGCTGTAGTGACAGAACCTCCAGTAGCTGCGGTGTACCAAATAAGAGTCTCACCTGCTCCTACAGTTGCGGAACCTGTTTTGGCTGTATTATCAAAACAGGCTGTAACGTTAGTACCTGCTGGAGCTAGTGGCAATGGGTTGATGGTTACAGTTACCAATGTTCGAGGACCTTCACATCCTGTGGCAGTCACTTTTGCACCAGCATAAGCAGAGCTAGTTCCGACAGCAGTTCTAGAGGGTGCTGTAGTGACAGAACCTCCAGTAGCTGCAGTGTACCAAATAAGAGTCTCACCTACTCCTACAGTTGCGGAACCTGTTTTGGCTGTATTATCAAAACAGGCTGTAACGTTAGTACCTGCTGGAGCTAGTGGCAATGGGTTGATGGTTACAGATACTAATGTTCGAGGACCTTCGCATCCTGTCGCAGTCACTTTTGCACCAGCATAAGCAGAGCTAGTTCCGACAGCAGTTCTAGAGGGCGCTGTAGTGACAGAACCTCCAGTAGCTGCAGTGTACCAAATAAGAGTCTCACCTGCTCCTACAGTTGCGGAACCTGTTTTGGCTGTATTATCAAAACAGGCTGTCACATCAGCTCCTGCTGGAGCTAGTGGCAATGGATTGATGGTGACGGTAACTAATGTTCGAGGACCTTCACATCCTGTGGCAGTCACTTTTGCTCCAGCATAAGCAGAGCTAGTTCCGACAGCAGTTCTAGAGGGTGCTGTAGTGACAGAACCTCCAGTAGCTGCGGTGTACCAAATAAGAGTCTCACCTGCTCCTACAGTTGCGGAACCTG
>NZ_BPLU01000038.1:703243-703866 GCF_019656315.1 Flavobacterium sp. UMI-01
CACGTTAGTTCCTGCTGGTGCTAGTGGCAATGGGTTGATGGTAACGGTAACTAATGTTCGAGGACCTTCACATCCTGTGGCAGTCACTTTTGCACCGGCATAAGCAGAGCTAGTTCCAACAGTGGTTCTAGAGGGCGCTGTAGTGACAGAACCTCCAGTAGCAGCTGTGTACCAAACAATGGTTTCACCTGCAGCAGCTGTAGCTGAACCTGTTTTGGCTGTATTATCAAAACAGGCTGTCACATCAGTTCCTGCTGGAGCTAGTGGCAATGGGTTGATGGTAACAGTAACTAATGTTCGAGGACCTTCGCATCCTGTGGCAGTCACTTTTGCTCCAGCATAAGCAGAGCTAGTTCCGACAGCAGTTCTAGAGGGTGCTGTAGTGACAGTACCTCCAGTAGCTGCTGTGTACCAAATAAGAGTCTCACCTGCTCCTACAGTTGCGGAACCTGTTTTGGCTGTATTATCAAAACAGGCTGTAACGTTAGTACCTGCTGGAGCTAGTGGCAATGGGTTGATGGTTACAGTTACTAATGTTCGAGGACCTTCACATCCTGTGGCAGTCACTTTTGCACCGGCATAAGCAGAGCTAGTTCCAACAGTGGTTCTAGAGGGCGCTGTAG
>NZ_BPLU01000038.1:703876-716048 GCF_019656315.1 Flavobacterium sp. UMI-01
AGTTACAGTTACCAATGTTCGAGGACCTTCACATCCTGTCGCAGTCACTTTTGCACCAGCATAAGCTGAGCTAGTTCCGACAGCAGTTCTAGAGGGCGCAGTAGTGACAGAACCTCCGGTAGCTGCGGTGTACCAAACGATGGTTTCACCTGCAGCAGCTGTAGCTGAACCTGTTTTGGCTGTATTATCAAAACAGGCTGTCACATCAGTTCCTGCTGGAGCTAGTGGCAATGGATTAACTGTAATATCCAACTCTCCAAATCCATAACATCCTGGATTCGATAAACTTTGAGATCGAGCGTAAATATGTGTTGGACCAGGCATATAAGCTGTTGGATCAAGTATTTTATCAGTATAATTTGCGTCACGGAAATATTCAATTGCTGCACCTGTAGTGGATGCACCTGTAGTCAAGTTAATAGCTACACCAGCACAAGCAGCCTTCGGTGTAAGCGTTACAACAGGAGGAGTTCCCGTATTTCCAAATAAGAAAGGTCCAGCAAAATCTTTCAACTCACTACCAAAAGCACCTTCACTGGGACCACCACCGCTACTACGTGTTTTAACTAATAAACTTCCCAATAGATTAGAACATGGAGATTGTTCACCACGTTTATCTAAACCAAAGGCAGTAAGATTAATTCCAATTTCAACAAATTGCAAAGGTTGATAATCTGCTACATCGCTAGGACCACTGCCGTGTAAAGTTCCCCATGGTGGCGCTAGAGTACTTGCGTTTATATTGACTCTACCCCAAATATCTGTATCAGATCCAACATTTTCTATAATAGCAGCATAACCAAAAGTACCTGAACCATCTCCTTTTTCAAATGCTGTATTTTTATCAACAGTAAAAGGACGAAGTGGATTTGAATTATCATACGCATTAAAGACAGCTTCATCCATCCAAACTCTGATTCTCACCTGCGGCACATTTCCTCCATTAGTATAATCTACTGAAATAATAATCGTTCCTGGAATATTTACAGTCCCATCAGGATTAAAAGTAAATGCTGTACGCCCCCCATCTGGTCCTGTTTTTCCAGGAACAGATAAATCTGCTGGGGTTTCTATTGCCGTACGGAAGAATTCAAAATCGATATGTTTATTCCCATTAGTAACTACCAAAGAAGCTGCTGCGTATGCATAAAGTGTTGTAAAAGGTCTTGGGTCATTAATCCCAGGGGCGCTAAATGGCTCTCTAAGTCCTTCTCCTCGTAAATGTGCATAGACATCAATAATATCATCTTTTGCGGGAACACTTCCAGCAGTTCCAATACTCCAAGTATTGGGATTAGCGGCATTTTTATCTGAACCGCTTGAAAAATAAGATTTTTCACCACTACCCCCTTTTGAATAAGTATCTCTTCCATAAACAGCATCTAACCATAAATAAGGTCGTATATTATCTCCTGTACCACTAGGAACAACTGGAAAAGGAAAAGGAGCCGTTGGCGTGGTGATTGATTGTCTCCTTACAAAAGCCGTATTAGATACCATTTCCGCTGGTGTAAGAGGGCTTTGGTCTATAACTCCAAAACCAGGACCTGGATAACTTTTTCCAAACCAGTCATCAGTACCTACAGCTGATGGCAGAGGAACTAATGGATTAGCAATATTAGGAAACTCCAAAAGATCTGAATATACATCTGCATCTATCCCAAAATTAGCCTTAACTGCAGAACTTCCTACTAATTGACTAAAAACTACATTTTGATTAAATATAAAAATGAATAATGTGGTAAAAAAAACGAGTTTTTTAGCAAACATCTGTTTCCATAAAAAACTCCATAATCCATCACTATCACAGCAACGGTTTCCACATTCCCTTTCTACATTTATACTTTTGTTCGTGTAAAAAATATTTTTTTTCATAATAAAAGTATTTTTTTTTCATAAGAGTAAATATTTTAGGTATCGTGTCATTAGAATTGGGGTATGCCCTCAACATTGATAAACAATGAAGTCGTCTTTCAATTAATCATAAAGTTTTCACTTTTTAGAAGTACTTTATGATTAAAAACACTTATAAGTCATTAAAAAAGACTTATATAAAGATTAAACGTAAAAAAAAAATAGGTTGTAACATTAGTTTTCAAACTTGGGGGAGAAAACTTGTGAAGTGTACTGTTTCTTCAAAATGAAAATTTTAAAGATATCCAACATTATAAAAAGACTTATTTCATAAATAAGATTAAAAAAGACATTTTTACGATTGTAATTCTAGTTATACGACCAACTTTTTTTAAAAAATAGAATAGACACTCTTCGTGGTAATAGTATCTACCTTAGCTTATTTACAACTATTTTTAAAAGGACTTTAAATAAGAAACAAGACCTTTACTGATTGATTCAAAGGTAGTTAGTTTAACAAAAAATCTAAAGCAAAAAAACCAAAACAAGATTAAATACTCCATTTCCCGACCAACAACACAATCGTGTAAGAAAGTCTGTATTATAATTCATAAATTGTAAAAAAATAACGTCTAAAATATTAAAAATCAGTTTATTAAAACAAAAACTACAATTGAAGTGTTAATCCTAAAATTAGGTTAAATAATTAAAAATAAAATAGAACAATTACCATTAAAATCAAATTTGTATTGCATTTTAATCATGAATTCAGGATAATCTTTAATCAAAACACAATTTAAAAATTTGTAACTCTTAATCTTATTAAATGATGTTTTTTTAGCAATTTTAACATTATTTTAAGATATAAAAAAACAGCAACCCTTTTTGATGGTTGCTGTTTTTTGTTAAAAAATAATTAGCTGTTCTATTTAAATTTTTTCGAGCAAAAGTCCTGTTGCTGTGAGACCTGGACCAAAGGCCATAGCCACTATTTTTTTACCCGATTCAATTTCTGGATCTTTAATAATTTTATCAAAAATATGAGGAATCGTTGCTGAGGACATATTGCCATGTTTTCGTAAAACAAAATACGACCAACTCGCCTGCTCTTCTTGTAATCCCAACTCTCCCACAACATAATCGATAATTTTGGGACCGCCTGGATGTATGGCAAAATGCATTTTTGATTTAAATTCATCCAATTTAATCCCACCTTTTTGACAAAGATTCGTTAAAAATGATTTGATATTTTTTCGAATAAAAACAGGCACTCTTTTTGAAAGAGTCATCAAAAAATTATATTCTCCTAAATCCCAAGACATATCCTCTAGGGAATCAGGAATAATTACTTCGTGAGCAGCCAGAATTCGCAATCCTTTTTTTTCTTTGAGAGTAACATCATTAAAAAAAGATTGCTCCTCATAAAGTGAATAACCAATAAACCCATCTGCAAATAAAGAACATATCATGGTATTGGCAGGTGAAAATTCGGTTAAATTCAGATGGGAAGATAACAATTCCGTATGAACTACATCAGAACGACCATTGGTTTCACTTGCACAAATTAAACTTCTGGCGGTACGAATGGCTGGAAAAGCCCCATAACACCCCATGTGATAAGAGTGCGTAACCTGTACATTTTCCCATTTACGACCAATGACAGCTTCTTGTGCCACACTGGGCGAGGAATATCCTGAACAGGTTACATGAATTAAGTTTTCAGGTTTAGAGGGTGTTTTATCGTAGAATTTATCAAAAACATATCCCATTTTTCTTTTGAACCATTCCATCCTAATTTCAATTTTTGGTCCTGAGGAATGCCCTCCTTTGACCTCAAACCCTTTTGGAAAATGATAAACACTGGGTGAAGACACCTCAAATATTCTTTCGATAAAATCCTCAACCCCTTCAAAAATAATGCACTGCCTACTCCTTATACCTTCTGAGGAAACTGAATATTTATTTACTTGTTCTGATATATAATCAAAACTTACCAATTCATCAGTAGAAGATGGTATTTCTCCCTCTGAAAGATTTTGAAAATGATAATACAAGTATTTCGTGTATTCATTTAGTTTTTCTTGATTAATTAATTTACAGACTTGTACGGGGTGGAAATTGGAAAGAATAATTGTTTTCATAATCTTTCAGTTTAGTTTAACTATTAAATTTAAGATAAAAAAAACAGATAAAAAAAAAATACAACTAAGAAGGCATCAATTAGCAAAAAAAGAAGTAAAACACTGATATAAAACTAATTAACAATCATCCTTACATACCATTTTAAAATAAAAAAACAACCAAAAAAGAAATGTAGTAGATAATAAATAAAAGCCTATTTTTTCTTTTAATATTATAGTATTTTTGGTGCTCACCATTACTCAAGTCATTTACAAATTATAAAACAATGCCAATCATGAAAAAAGGAGCCTTAGTACTACTATTACTTTTTTTTGTTAGCTGTGCCGAAATGCACCAAGTATTATCTCAAATACCTCAAACCACCTCAACTGGTTTGGATATTTCTGCCGGACTCAAAGAAGCCTTGAACAATGGTATCACAAAACAAGTAAGTAAATTGACCGCTACAGACGGATTTTATAAAAATGCTGCAGTCAAAATTTTATTACCCGCTGAATTGCAAAAAGTAGATACAGGCTTAAGAAAGATAGGATTAAGCTCACTTGCTGATGAAGGACTTAAAGCCTTGAATCGTGCTGCTGAAGATGCTGTAAAAGAAGCAACGCCAATTTTTGTAAGTGCGGTTAAGAATATGACTATTACTGATGCCCGAGGTATTTTATTAGGAAGTGAAAGTGCCGCTACGTCTTATTTACAAAATTCGACATCAACGGCACTGTATGCTAAATTCAATCCTGTGGTGAAAAATTCATTTAGCAAAGTAGGTGCTGATAAAGTGTGGACCAATATCATTACTAAATACAATAGTTTACCCTTGGTTTCCAAAGTAAATCCCGACCTAAACGATTATGTTACTAACCAAGCTATGAATGGTGTCTTCAAAATGATTGCGGTCGAAGAAAAAGAAATTAGAACCAATATCAATGCCCGAACTTCTGTATTATTACAACGCGTATTTGCTATTCAAGACAAAAAATAATAATTCCGCCTTACCTTATTCATACATAACAAAAAAATTAAATTCTAAACAATGCAACACTTTACCCTACTAATCCATTGCAAAGACAAAAAAGGAATTATTGCAGCGGTAACTAATTTTATATTAAAAGTAGAAGGAAATATCACTTATCTCGACCAACATGTGGATGTAGTTCAAAATGTATTCTTCATGCGATTAGAATGTGAACTCACCAATCCAGCTTTTGAACTGACAGCGGTAAAAGAAGATTTCGAAAAAACAATTGCTACTGAATTTAATATGGCCTGGGAATTTTACAATAAAGACCGAAAACCAAAAATGGCCTTATTTGTATCCAAATATACGCATTGCTTGTATGATATATTGGGTCGTTATAGTTCTGGGGAATTGCATGTAGAAATTCCTTTAATCATTAGTAACCACGATGATTTAAGACCTATTGCAGAACAATTCAATATTCCGTTTTACCATGTCCCTTTTACCAAAGACATTAAAGAAGAAGGTGAAAAACAACAAATCGAACTGCTAAAACAATACCAAATCGATTTCATCGTACTAGCGCGCTACATGCAAATCATTACACCGCGATTGATTGAGATGTACGAAAATAAAATCATCAACATCCATCATTCCTTTTTACCCGCTTTCCCAGGTGCAAAACCCTACCACTCCGCTTTTAAACGAGGTGTGAAAATTATAGGAGCAACCAGTCATTATGTAACGGAGGAACTAGATGAAGGGCCTATTATTGATCAAGACATCAGTAGAGTATCGCATGTGAATTCAGTGGAGGATTTTATAATGAAAGGCAAAGACTTAGAACGCATTGTATTGGCTAGAGCAATCAAATTGCATTCTGAACGAAAAATGATGGTTTATTGCAATAAAACAGTCGTGTTTTACTAATTGTTTAAAAGTAATCACTTAGGACACTTTCCTGTTCTTAAAGCTTAACAATCAGTTACTTATAAAATATTACCAAATAATTAACTAATTTAACAGAAAGTAATAACTAAATTTTAACAAGCATAAAAGCTTTTCTGTAGCATCTTTGCAGAGTAATAAATTGGTTATTTATTATTTGGTTTTGGTTAGTTAAAAGATTGCCACTGTGTCAAAGCAGTGGCATTTTTTTTTGTAGAATTATTTACAACCGTTTGGCTTCTTCCCAAAAAACATCCATTTCAGCCAAGGTCATATCGCTCAATGTTTTCCCCATTTCTTGGGCTTTGTTTTCGAGATATTGAAATCGCTTAATGAATTTTTTGTTGGTTCGCTCTAAAGCATCTTCGGGATTTATCTTCAAAAAACGCGCGTAATTTATCATCGAAAATAAAACATCTCCAAACTCCGCTTCCATTTTATCTTGGTTACCTGATGCAATTTCCGCCTGTAATTCTCCGAGTTCTTCTTGCACTTTATCCCATACCTGATGCGGTTCTTCCCAGTCAAATCCCACCCCTTTTACCTTATCTTGAATACGACTAGCTTTTACTAATGCTGGCAAACTTTTAGGAACACCTTCTAAAACGGATTTTTTTCCTTCTTTTAATTTTAATTTTTCCCAATTTTGTTTTACCTCTTCTTCACTTTCCACCACAGTATCACCATAAATATGCGGATGACGATGAATCAATTTATCACAAATTTCATTACAAACATCGGCAATATCAAAATCTTGAGTTTCACTTCCAATCTTAGCATAAAAAACAATATGGAGCATTAAATCACCCAATTCTTTTTTGATTTCTTCCAAATCATTATCCAAGATGGCATCACCTAATTCATACGTTTCTTCGATAGTAAGATGTCTCAAACTTTGTAAAGTTTGTTTTTTATCCCACGGACATTGCGCTCGCAACTCGTCCATAATGGTCAATAATCGATCAAAAGCTTGTAATTGATTTTCTCTAGTATTCATAAAAATTGGATTTTGTGGCTAAGAGCAGGTGGGTAAAAATAAGAAATCCTGTAATCTTGAAGGAAGAATACAGGATTTATTTGTGAATCGAATAAGAAATTTATTCTTTAACTTTTTTTGTTTTTTTAGGTTTTTCAGTAGATGCTTCTGCTTCTACAACTTCAGTTGGCTCTTCAGTAGCTGCAGCTGATTCAACAACCAATCCTTTGGCTTGCAACGTATTGTACCAACTTAATATTTTTTTCACATCCGAAGCATATACACGCTCTTCGTCATAAGTAGGCAACACTTCTTTTAAATAAGCCAATAAAGTAGCGTTATCTTCTTTATGAGAAATTGCTGGTCCGTAATTGTGCTTTACAGCAATGGCTTCCATAATTTCTACTAATGGTTTTTCACCATCATAAGTATAAATAGAAATTTCAGATAACAAACTTACATTACTCTTCAGGTTTACTGTTATTTTTTTACCATCTGATAATGATTCTGCTACAAATCCCGTACGAGTTTGCACTCTTAAAACGTATAACCCTGGCTTACCAGAAATAGATAAAATTTTTTCTAAATTCATTTTTATATTTTTTTTCTAATTTTCAAAATAGACCTAATAACAGACAAGTACACTACGTACCCTTATCTGTTTTTACCTTCCTTTTTTACCAAAAAATTTCATTCGATACTCCTGAAAAGTTTTCCCTTCCATGATGTTTTTTAATTTTTTTTGTATCAAACGTTTTTTAAGAGACGAAATTTTATCTGTAAACAAAATTCCTTCTATGTGATCGTATTCGTGTTGAATCACTCTTGCAATCAAACCATCAAAAACTTCTGTTTTCATCACAAAATCTTCTTCACAATACTCAATGGTAATGCGCTCTTTACGGTACACATCTTCCCGAACATCTGGAATACTCAAACAACCTTCGTTAAAAACCCATTCTTCTCCCTCTTCTTTAATTATCTTAGCGTTGATGAATGTTCGTTTAAATCCATTCATTTTCTTTTGCTCAGCCTCTTCTAGATCTTCATCATCACAAAAAGGAGTTGCATCAACTACAAACAATCGCAATGACAATCCTACTTGAGGAGCTGCCAAACCTACTCCTGATGCATTATACATCGTTTCGTACATATTAGCAATTGTTTCTTTTAAATTAGGATGTTCTGGTGTTAGGGGTGCGCCTACTTTACGTAAAACGGGATCTCCATATCCTATTATTGGTAAAATCATTGTTTTCTTTATTAATTTTTTCCTTGGCAAATTCCAGAATTCTCATTTCTATTTTTACCATGGTTGGCAAAAATAGTAAAAAAATAAACAAGGACTATTCAATGCGAAACAAATCCTATTTTTTCACTCAGAATATCTCATATTACCTACCACTACACGTTTCTTAATCTCAAAAAACACCAAAAATTATTTTAAATCATTCCTCTTCAAAAAATAAATGCTAGCGCTTTTTAACTGAATACGAATGTGTTAGTTAACCCAAATTGCAATTCCCCCTAAAGCCAAATAACTACACTCATTTATAATTCGATATTTCGACCCAAGTTTGTACCCCAATTCCACTTTACAATGCTTATTTTTGTAGTGAATACAACCATTATGATTTCTCATATCCATAAGTTTAAAGAAAGTACCGAATTTACAAATGCGCTGAAAGTTACACTATCGGCTGTACTTCCTGTTTTACTTTTCTCTCATTTGGGACAGATTTCTACAGGAATTACAATCGCTTTAGGTGCTTTTTTTGTTTTCCCAAGTGACATCCCAAGCAATCTCAAACACAAAATCAATGGTTTGATTGTGACTAGTTTTATTGTATCTGGCGCCAATTTGATTATCAATCTATTTCACCCTTACCCTATCCTATTTTATCCCGTCTTTAGTGCGTTACTCTTTTTGATTTCTATGCTTGCTGTGTACGACCAGCGTGCCACAATGGTTGCTTTTTCGGGATTATTGTCTGTTTCTTTGTCTTTTTCACACCTTAACACGGGTTGGTACGAAATAGTCACACATGCTGGTTTATTGCTAGGTGGCGGTTTGTTTTATTTATGCATCTCGGTACTTTTCCATTACATTCGTCCCAATCGTTACATCGAAATCCAATTGGTCGAATGCATGAAACTCACTTCTAACTACTTAAAATTACGAGGTGATTTATGGGAAATTCATTCGGACAGAAAAGAGATTACCAAAAAACAATTGCACCTACAAGTTGAATTAAACACCATTCATGAAAATATTCGCGATATTTTAATTCGAAACCGAACCAATTATGGTTCTTCTAACCAAAATAGAAAAATGCTTCTCTCTTTTATTTCGCTTGTCGAAATAATGGAATTAGCCATAGCGACCTCTTTTGACCACAATAAATTACATCAAAAATTTGATGCCCACCCATTTGTTTTATTGACGTATCAAAATCTAGCCTACAACCTTGGTCGTAGCCTCAAACATTTATCCCAAAGCATTTTGAACAAAACGGCCTATCAGTCAAAGCACAGCTTGATGGCTGATTTGAACCAGCTCGAAGAAGCTATTGAAGAATACAAAAAGGATTTGGGACCCATTGACTCTATAGAAGGGGTTTTGATGCTGACTACCATGCTCGATTATGCCAAAAAACAAGTAGAAAAAATCAAAATTTTAGAGAGAGCCTTCACCAAAACAGTTCAATTAAAAGACTTAAATGGAAGAGATAAAGAACTGGAAAAACTGGTTCAACATCATTATTATCCTATTAGTACTTTTATAGAAAATTTAAATTTTTCCTCAACAATATTTCGCCATTCCCTTCGCATTACGATTACCATCTTAACAGGTTTTTTTATTGGCAAAATACTTCCTTTTCAAAACGTATATTGGATTTTATTGACCATTGTGGTCATCATGCGACCTGGTTATGGATTGACCAAAGAACGTACTTACCACCGTTTTATAGGAACCCTTGTAGGGGGCTGTATTGCTTTTTCCATTTTAGCTTTATCCCCTAATACGACCACCTTAGGTTGCATTGCTATTTTATGCATGATTTTAGGATTTTCATTCAATCCTACAAACTATAAAATAGGGACTACTTTCATAACAGTACATGTCATTTTTGTTTTTGCCATCCTTACTCCTGATATGGAAAATCTAATTCAATACCGAATTTTGGATACCATTGTCGGGGCTTTGTTAGCCATTATGGCCAACTATTTTTTATGGCCTAATTGGGAATTTTTAAACATCCCTGAGTATCTAGAAAAATCAATTGAAGCGAACCGAAATTACCTAAAAGAGTTTTCCACCTTGTACAATAAAAAAGGAGAGGTATCTACTTCCTATAGACTGGCTCGTAATCAAGCTTTTATTGAAGTGGGTAATTTAATGGCTTCGTTTCAACGGATGATTCAAGAACCCAAATCCAAACAGAATAACTTACAACTTTTTTACAAACTCACCGTACTCAACAATGCTTTTCTCTCCTCGGCTGCTTCATTAGGAACCTATACGCAGTCACACAAAACCACTGAAGCTTCTGAAGCTTTTAATAATGCTATTCATCTCATTATTGACAAATTGGATTCGGCCATTTATTTGCTTCATAAAAACAATACCGAAAACTCCAATACATTTGAATCCACCGTTTATCCTCAAGATTTTTCAGAATTAAACAACATTCGCACAAGAGAATTTAAACAAGGATTAGAAACCGATCAAACCGTAGCTTACCATAAAATGCAAGAAGCGCAATTAGTGATAGAGCAGTTAATATGGTTAAGCAATCTTTCTGATAATATTGTTAAAACTACCCAACAATTAGTTTTTATAAAAAAATAATTTAAAGGTAAAATACAACAAGACTAGGATAGTATAAGCTAGATAGCGTAGCTTTTTTTCAATTAGTTTCACAAAAATTAACTTAACCCAAAACAAAATGAAAAAAAGAACCCTATCCTTACTATGGATTACTATTGCTTTTAATAGCTTAAATGCCCAGTACAGTCCCTTTATCACAAATCCAGACCCAACAAAACAATGGACATTTCAAAGTAGCATGTCAGATGAATTTAACAGCACAACAATTGACTGGACAAACAAATGGTACTACAACTCCCAGCTCCCAACAATAAAAGCATGGAAGTGGAACAATAATGCCAATGTTAAAATTGTCAACAATGCGGCTGAAATCAAAATGAGCCACAATACAAATAATATTCCCGTTGATGGCACTTACTTTAATTCAGGAATTTTAAAAAGCAAAAAAACTTTTACCACAGGATATGTAGAAGCAAGAATAAAAGGTGCAGTTATAAATATTCCTGGACCTGATAATGGTCGCGGTGTTTGTCCTTCCTTTTGGTTGTATAGTGACTTTTACAGAGACGCTCTTGAAGGACAAACAGTCTATTCAGAAATTGATGTCGTAGAATTGCAACAATTTGATTACTACAATAACGTACAAGACGATATTTATGACATGGATCATAATTTGCACTTGGTTCTTAAAATAAATGGTCAAGATGTATGGTTTAGACCTAAACAAAATGCAGCTACGCAAAAAAATCATTCCACTGCAACATTTAACCCTACTCAAGGCTATCATATTTATGGATGCGAAGTTAATACCGCTGAAATAATTTGGTATGTTGATGGTAAAGAAGTTGCCAGAAAACCAAACACGTATTGGTATCGCCCCATGAATGTCACAGTCTCATTGGGATTAAGGGTTCCATTTGTGGAATTTGTAAATAATGTATTTGAACCTATAAATCCAAAAACCAATACCAGAGCCAATAATCAACTACCCGCTATCCCTACTACCATGTCAGTTGATTATGTTAGAGTTTGGACTAAGAAAACAGGAACTTCAAAAATGACTACCGAAAAAGAAACAACTAATACCAGTTCCGTTCAAAATTTTAATATGTATCCAAATCCTGCCAAAGATTTTGTAACTATAGATTTAGCACCATTTGAAGGCGAAACTAAAATTACCCTAGAAAATAGCCTTGGCACTATTTTGCTCACAAAAACAACAACCGCCTCCGAAAATACTTTACCTACAAGTTCTTTATCATCTGGGATCTATTTTGTAAAAATTGAAAACACAAATGGAGTGTATACCAAAAAATTAATCGTTAAGTAATTCTTGTTTTCCCAATTAGCATTTTAAACCTTTGTCTAAACAGGTTTAATAGTCAAAAATAGTTGGTAAAAACACCGTAAGGCATTATAAAATATGATGTTTCCGAAAGTTTATTGAAATTCGTTTCAATAAACT
>NZ_BPLU01000039.1 GCF_019656315.1 Flavobacterium sp. UMI-01
TAAAGGAAGCTATTAATATCTATAATGAAATCAGACCTCATTATTCTAATTACATGCTTACACCCAATCAGATGCATAAACAAAACAAAATCAAAATGAGAACTTATAAAACAAAAAACAGTAGTAAACCTATGCTTACTACTGTCTAAAAATTGTACTTTTATTTATTATTAATCCTGTATCACTTTTTCAGGACTAGACA
>NZ_BPLU01000040.1 GCF_019656315.1 Flavobacterium sp. UMI-01
GTCACAACCAGCCCTACCACAGCTGACAACTGTGCGGTAACTCAACTAACTTGGGTCATGACAGGAGCAACCGTTGCTAGCTCACCTGCAACTGGCATCAACAATCTTGGAACCAGAACTTTTAACTTAGGAACAACCACTGTAACTTATACAGTTTCAGATGCCGCTGGAAATACCGCTTCGTCCTTTTACACTGTAACTGTAAATGACAATATAAACCCCACTATTAGTTGTCCTAGCACTATTTCTCAAAATGTAGATATTGGCAGTTGTACCAAAACTGTTGCCACAACCAATCCTACTACCGCCGATAATTGTGCGGTAACCAAATTGACCTGGACGTTGACTGGTACTACTACAGGCACTTCGCCAACTTCTGGTAT
>NZ_BPLU01000041.1 GCF_019656315.1 Flavobacterium sp. UMI-01
CCACCGGTTCCTACTATTAGCGCAGTGGTACAACCAACATGTTCGGTTGCTACAGGAAGTTTTACAATTATGAATTACAATGCTTCATATACTTATACAGTAAGTCCTTCAACGGGAGTTGTTATTTCAGGTAATTCAGTAACAGCACCCGCGGGTTCCTATACGATTACAGCGACATCAGGAGCTTGTTCTTCTTCGACAAATGTTACGGTCAATGCACAACCGGTAACACCTCCAGCCCCTACATTGAGTGCTGCTGTAACACAACCTACTTGTACGGTAGCGACAGGAAGTTTTACGATTACAAATTACAATGCTTCTTATACATATACGGCAAGTCCTTCTGCAGGAGTAACAATTAGTGGGAATACTGTAACAG
>NZ_BPLU01000042.1 GCF_019656315.1 Flavobacterium sp. UMI-01
GCTGAACCACCATTTAAAGTTAAGGTAGTAGAATTGCCGTTACAAATAGTTGTTGTCCCAGAAATACTTGTTGGGGCTGTTGAAAGTGAATTAATCGTAACTGTTGTTGAAGCGCAAGTAGTAGTGTTACAGCTTCCTTCAAATCTTACAAAATAAGTGGTGTTAGTAGTTGGAGAAACAGTTATGCTACTTCCAGTTCCAACAAGAGTTCCGCCACACGAGCCAGAGTACCATCT
>NZ_BPLU01000043.1:0-507 GCF_019656315.1 Flavobacterium sp. UMI-01
AGGAATAAGGTGTAGTACCTCCAGACACTGTAATATCAATTGAACCATTGCTACAACCCACACAATTATTGTTGTTAACAATTATTGCTGTTGCAGATAGGACAGCAGCAGGCTGTCCTACAGTTACCGAATTAGATTGAGACGAACAATTATCGGTTACAGTTAAGGTATAAGTTCCAGCAGGCAGATTAGAAACAGTTGCAGTAGTTCCCACTTCAGTATTCGAAGCATTTTTCCAAGAGTACGTTACTGTTCCCACAGCACCCGTTACCACACCAGCACTTACTGAACCAGTACTAGCACCAAAACAACTAGCATCGGTTTTAGAAGAAGCTCCTAGTGCTAAAGCAGCGGCAGGTTGTCCTACAGTTACCGAATTAGATTGTGATGAACAGTTGTCTGTTACAGTTAAGGTATAAGTTCCAGCAGGAAGATTAGAAACAGTAGCAGTAGTTCCCACTTCAGTATTCGAAGCATTTTTCCAAGAGTACGTTACTGTTCCTACAG
>NZ_BPLU01000043.1:517-941 GCF_019656315.1 Flavobacterium sp. UMI-01
TGTTACCACACCTGCACTTACTGAACCAGTACTAGCGCCAAAACAACTAGCATCGGTTTTAGAAGAAGCTCCTAGTGCTAAAGCAGTGGCAGGTTGTCCTACAGTTACCGAATTAGATTGAGACGAACAGTTGTCTGTTACTGTAAGTGTATAAGTTCCAGCAGGAAGATTAGAAACAGTAGCAGTAGTTCCCACTTCAGTATTCGAAGCATTTTTCCAAGAGTACGTTACTGTTCCTACAGCACCCGTTACAGCACCCGCAGTAACAGACCCGGTACTTGCCCCAAAACAACTAGCATCGGTTTTAGAAGAAGCTCCTAGTGCTAAAGCAGCGGCAGGTTGTCCTATCGTTACCGAATTAGATTGAGACGAACAGTTGTCTGTTACTGTTAGTGTATAAGTTCCAGCAGGAAGATTATTTACA
>NZ_BPLU01000043.1:1157-2704 GCF_019656315.1 Flavobacterium sp. UMI-01
CGAAGAAGTTCCTAGTGCTAAAGCCGCGGCAGGTTGTCCTACAGTTACCGAATTAGATTGAGACGAACAGTTGTCTGTTACTGTTAGTGTATAAGTTCCAGCAGGAAGATTATTTACAGAAGCGGTAGTTCCTACCACCGTATTAGAGGAGTTTTTCCAAGAGTAAGTTACTGTTCCTACAGCACCTGTTACCACACCAGCACTTACTGATCCAGTACTAGCCCCAAAACAACTAGCATCGGTTTTAGAAGAAGCTCCTAGTGCTAAAGCAGCGGCCGGTTGTCCTACAGTTACAGAATTAGATTGAGAAGAACAGTTGTCTGTTACTGTTAGTGTATAAGTTCCCGCAGGAAGATTATTTACAGAAGCGGTAGTTCCTACCACCGTATTAGATGAGTTTTTCCAAGAGTAGGTTACTGTTCCCACAGCACCCGTTACAGCACCCGCAGTAACAGACCCGGTACTTACACCAAAACAACTAGCATCGGTTTTAGAAGAAGCTCCTAGTGCTAAAGTAGCGGCAGGTTGTCCTATCGTTACCGAATTAGATTGAGACGAACAGTTGTCTGTTACTGTTAGTGTATAAGTTCCAGCAGGAAGATTATTTACAGAAGCGGTAGTTCCTACCACCGTATTAGAGGAGTTTTTCCAAGAGTAAGTTACTGTTCCTACAGCACCTGTTACCACACCAGCACTTACTGATCCAGTACTTGCCCCAAAACAACTAGCATCGGTTTTAAAAGAAGCTCCTAGTGCTAAAGCAGCGGCAGGTTGTCCTATCGTTACCGAATTAGATTGTGATGAACAGTTATCGGTTACAGTTAAGGTATAAGTTCCCGCAGGCAGATTAGAAACAGTAGCATTAGTTCCCACTTCAGTATTCGAAGCATTTTTCCAAGAGTACGTTACCGTACCCACAGCACCCGTTACAGCACCCGCAGTAACAGACCCGGTACTAGCACCAAAACAACTAGCATCGGTTTTCGAAGAAACTCCCAATGCTAAAGCAGCGGCAGGTTGTCCTACAGTTACCGAATTAGATTGAGACGAACAGTTATCGGTTACTGTTAGTGTATAAGTTCCAGCAGGAAGATTATTTACAGTAGCAGTAGTTCCTACCACCGTATTAGAGGAGTTTTTCCAAGAGTAAGTTACTGTTCCTACAGCACCCGTTACAGTACCCGCAGTAACAGACCCGGTACTAGCACCAAAACAACTAGCATCGGTTTTAGAAGAAGCTCCTAGTGCTAAAGCAGCGGCAGGTTGTCCTACCATTACCGAATTAGATTGAGACGAACAGTTATCGGTTACAGTTAAGGTATAAGTTCCAGCAGGAAGATTAGAAACAGTAGTGGTAGTTCCCACTTCAATATTCGAAGCATTTTTCCAAGAGTACGTTACTGTTCCTACAGCACCTGTTACCACACCAGCACTTACTGATCCTGTACTAGCGCCAAAACAACTAGCATCGGTTTTAGAAGAAGCTCCTAGTGCTAAAGCAGCGGCAGGTTGTCCTACAGTTACCGAATTAGATTGTGATGAACAGT
>NZ_BPLU01000043.1:2822-5797 GCF_019656315.1 Flavobacterium sp. UMI-01
CGCAGGCAGATTAGAAACAGTAGCAGTAGTTCCTACCACCGTATTAGAGGAGTTTTTCCAAGAGTACGTTACCGTACCCACAGCACCTGTTACAGCACCCGCAGTAACAGACCCGGTACTAGCGCCAAAACAACTAGCATCGGTTTTAGAAGAAGCTCCTAGTGCTAAAGCAGCGGCAGGCTGTCCTACAGTTACTGAATTAGATTGTGATGAACAGTTATCGGTTACAGTTAAGGTATAAGTTCCCGCAGGCAGATTAGAAACAGTAGCATTAGTTCCCACTTCAGTATTCGAAGCATTTTTCCAAGAGTACGTTACCGTACCCACAGCACCCGTTACCACACCAGCACTTACTGAACCAGTACTTGTCCCAAAGCAACTAACATCGGTTTTAGAAGAAGCTCCTAGTGCTAAAGCAGCGGCAGGCTGTCCTACAGTTACCGAATTAGATTGAGACGAACAATTATCGGTTACAGTTAGTGTATAAGTTCCCGCAGGAAGATTATTTACAGAAGCGGTAGTTCCTACCACCGTATTAGAGGAGTTTTTCCAAGAGTAGGTTACTGTTCCCACAGCACCTGTTACCTCACCAGTACTTACTGATCCAGTACTAGCACCAAAACAAGTCGCATCGGTTTTCGAAGAAGCTCCTAGTGCTAAAGCAGCGGCAGGTTGTCCTACAGTTACCGAATTAGATTGAGACGAACAGTTATCGGTTACAGTTAGTGTATAAGTTCCCGCAGGAAGATTAGAAACAGTAGCAGTAGTTCCCACTTCAGTATTCAAAACATTTTTCCAAGAGTATGTTACTGTTCCTACAGCACCCGTTACCACACCAGCGCTTACTGATCCAGTACTAGCCCCAAAGCAACTAGCATCGGTTTTAGAAGAAGCTCCCAATGCTAAAGCAGCGGCAGGTTGTGTAATTATTGCTGTTGTCATTGCAGTACAGCCTTTGCTGTCAGTAATGATTACTGTATATGAGCCAGCTGCTAAACCAGTGGCAGTAGCGTTAGTCTGTACGGGATTAGTATTCCATGAGTAAGTAAATGGGCCTGTTCCACCAGTAAGACTTGCAGTAGCAGAACCAGTTGTACCACCAAAGCAACTTACATTGGTTTGCGCACTAATATTCGCAGTAGGAGCAGGGCTTACAGTGATAGTTGCATCGCTAGTAGCGATATTGCTACCACTACAAAGTCCCGAATTTGAAAATACCGCTCTATATTTAGTAGTCTGTGTTAAGTTTGTTGCCGTATAAGTGTTTGTTGTATTAGTGATATCTGTCCAATTTGAAAAAGGACTCACGGATGATTGCCATTTAACTATTGTTGAACCAGCAGTTAGTCCGCTAACTGTTAGTATAGTACTATTAGTTCCAGAACAAACAGTAGTACTTGGTCCAACAGAACCTGTTAGCGGTATTCCAAATGTTAAGGGAGTATCAATACATCTATTTGAACTAGCTGAGTTACCACTAACCGATGCTAATTTGGTGATTTTTATCAGACCAGGATTATTTGGATCACATACATTAAATCCAATAGAACCAAAAGGAATGTTAAACTCCAAAAATGAAGCACCACCAGCATTACATGAAGTCACGCCACTATGCGCTTCAAGTCCGTTACTAATTGTCAGTTGCGTTTTTACATTTCCATTTCCAGAATATAAATTAAACGTATTAGCATTAGAGTTAATTTCTAAGATATATTCAGCTCCAGCCACAGTTAGTGCACCTCCAAATGTGTCTGAAGTTAATCCCGAAGTAGAATTGTTGTCGGTGTCTAAATAGAGCCTAAATAGTGCGGCTCCTGAATTACCAATATTCATTCCTAATTTTAGTACTTGATTATTCGTATCAACCTTAGCGCGTATAGTACCAATTTGGCAGGTTGAAGAAGGGGAAGGGTTTAGTACTTGACTAAAAACAACTCCAGTTCCATATTCATCTCCAGAAGCATTTGGCGCAGGGCAGTAGTTTCCATCTGTTCCACTTTCTTGGGTATAACCATTTATTGTACCAACAAATAGTAATAATAAGAAATAGAGAATGGTTTTTTTCAATTTTTGAATAGGTAAAATTGTTTCCATACTTATTGTTTTTTAATTGAATCGTTATAGAAATTTTAATCTAAATAATTTAAAATAGTAAATAATAAACAGACAGTTTTTAGGTATATAGTCGCTCTTTATAAATCAATTTTATTTTTATTAAGAGTTGTTATTGTAGTATAAAAATTGAAATAAAGCCCTAAAACTTTTTGTTAATGGACTTTTATTAGATCAAAAAAAGATTATTTAAATTAAATGTACGATATACTAATTATTTAATAAATTAATTTCTTTAAAGGGCATAAATAATCGTTAAAGTCCATTTTTTTGTTAAAAAAATGCTATACTGCTTAATAAATAAAAATTATATTAAAGGATGTGTCTTTTTAGAAAAGATTTTAAAAAAAAAAAACACCTCGAAATAATTAATTTTCGAGGTGTTTTTTTCAGGACTAGACAAATAAGTCTTTACAAATCAGTAATAATAAATTCCGAACGTCTATTTTGTTGGTGTTCTTCTTCGGTACATTTTACACCGTCAGTACAACGGTTTACTAGTTGGTATTCGCCGTATCCTTTCCCGGTTAGTCTATTTGGGTTTACTCCATTGTCAACTAACCAAGCGATGGTAGATTTGGCTCTTCTGTCGGACAAAGCTTCATTGTATTTGAAAGAAGCTCTACTATCGGTATGCGAACGAATATCAAGTTTCATATTAGGATATTGTTTTAGTACATCTAATATTTTTTCTAAATCCAAAGCGGCTTCGTGTCTAATATTTGATTTGTCTAGGTCAAAGTAAATCATTTTGATACCAAAGCACTTTCCTAAATCGTCACCAATTGCGACTTTACAAGTGATTTTTTCCAAAGCGATATTCAACTCTGTTTTTCCGTTGTCTTTCCCTAGAGTAATTTTTT
>NZ_BPLU01000044.1 GCF_019656315.1 Flavobacterium sp. UMI-01
GAAATAAAAATAGCAAAAGGTATTGTAAAAACGAATAAAGGTGTTACTTTTGCACCCGCAATCAGCAAGACGTTCACTGATATACTGGCAAGCAATAAGGATAGAGAAGGGGGTTAAATCTCTGAAAAAAAATATCAAAAAAAGCTTGTGAGAAAAGAATTTACGTTTTACATTTGCACCCCGCAATTAGCGCAAGTTATTTGAAATACTGACAGGAGAAATGGTTTTTAGTTTTTTGAAAGAAGAATAAAAAAAACTTTAAATTTTTCTTGTGAGATTAAAAAGAAGTTGTACTTTTGCACCCGCTTCGAGAAACACGGTTAACCTGTGAGAATAGAAGAGGAAAAGAGACTGAGATAAAATCAGTTTAAACAATTAAGAACACGTTCCTAGACATATTGAATTGACAGCCGTCCCGATTTATCGGGACAAAAGAATAAGAGTAATAGAATCGAGAGATTCGAGAAGAA
>NZ_BPLU01000045.1 GCF_019656315.1 Flavobacterium sp. UMI-01
ACAGGAAGTTTTACGATTACAAATTACAATGCTTCTTATACATATACGGCAAGTCCTTCTGCAGGAGTAACAATTAGTGGGAATACTGTAACAGCTCCAGCAGGTAATTACACCCTTACAGCGACATTAGGCACTTGTGTTTCAATACCTTCATCAAGTAAAACCATCAATGCACAACCAGTGACGCCACCGGTACCTACTATTAGCGCAGTGGTACAACC
>NZ_BPLU01000046.1 GCF_019656315.1 Flavobacterium sp. UMI-01
TGTTTTCGAGGTTTTTTGTTTTCGATAACTTAATTTTTGAAAAATATAGTCAAAAACTTCAGAAATGATTATGATTGTTTTGGAGAATTTTGATTAGTCGATACGAATAACTACTACTAAACAATATTGCGGTTAACTATTTTGCTTCCGAAATCGAAAAAGCCTACGGCAATCGAGTACGCTCTAGGTTAAGACAAATGTTTAACCTTATTGCCTTCGATTCAAATGCAAAGGACAAACGATGA
>NZ_BPLU01000047.1 GCF_019656315.1 Flavobacterium sp. UMI-01
TTTTAATAATTCCAGATAGGATTCCACGCTAATTTGTTTTTAGCAAATATCTATATTTTTATTAAATCCTCCCCAAGTTTTGTTCCTGATCCTTGAAAGACTCTGATGAAGCATTCGTGCTTCTATTATTCTTGGTCTTTGTCCTTAATGTTAATGATTTTTATTAAAACAATTAGGGTCTTTCTGTGTTTTATATCATCCAAACTCCTACAATTTGAAAAAAGACAAAAATGTAAGAAACGTATTTTCAGGTTATTAAAAAAAAGATGGAAATAAAAATAGCAAAAGGTATTGTAAAAACGAATAAAGGTGTTACTTTTGCACCCGCAATCAGCAAGACGTTCACTGATATACTGGCAA
>NZ_BPLU01000048.1 GCF_019656315.1 Flavobacterium sp. UMI-01
CAGCGCAGATGGTACTGCATTTTGTGGGAGAGTATGTCGCCGCCTTTCTTTTGAAAACCCTATCCAATCGGATAGGGTTTTTTTGTTTATATACTGTCCCGTCCTGAAATAACGATACACAAAAAACGGATCAAGTTCAAAAGTTGGGGATTAGGCAAAAAGATTGGATAATCTAAACAGGAAAAAATCAATTTTTCTAACACCTCTAAATTGGGATCAGGAACAAAACTTGGGGAGGATTTAATAAAAATATAGATATTTGCTAAAAACAAATTAGCGTGGAATCCTATCTGGAATTATTAAA
>NZ_BPLU01000049.1 GCF_019656315.1 Flavobacterium sp. UMI-01
CATGGAAACGATCTGTTACTTGTACGGCTTTTGGAAAACATTTTTTGGCTATTAACTTCATGGAACTAGCCATGTCTAAGGTAATTTCAGTAACTGCTTGTCTTTTTTTAAAATCTATTTTGCTTACTTTTTCAATGACTTGCTCTGTCTTGGTTCCAGCAACAATAGCAACTAGTGAGCCTTTTTTACCTTTAGCTTTTTTATTGGTGACAATAGTGTAAAGCTCCCCTTGAGACAAGGCTACTTCATCGATAGATAAATGAGTTCCCATGTTATTGGGGTATATAATCCATTGGTGAGCGTGTTCTTTGGGTTCCCAAGTGCTAAATGAGCTGAGATGTTTTTTATACTGTCTTTGAAGTTTTTTACCGTTAACCCCAAAGAAACCTCCAATAGTATGACAATTAATAGCTGTGTTATCTATTAATTTCTTTTAAAAAAGCCGCAAATTCTTGCGTCATACGTGTTCCTTTAGCCACTAAAGCCCAATCTCTTTTAACAATTTCTCCATTAGTTTTATTGGTCCAACGACGACGTTTAATGTGTAAATAGACAAACTTGCCTCTAAGGGGGAAATCTTGAATTGTGATTTCCTCCGAAAAACCTTTAGAGACTAATTCCTTTGAATCAAACTCTTTTGGAGGCTTTGATTTTTCTTCGAAATACAAGTGTAGGTTTTCCTCTGAATTTTTAAAAGAGTTCAAATCGAAATGCTCAACTAAAAATTCAGGTAATATGAGTTTTAATAATTCCAGATAGGATTCCACGCTAATTTGTTTTTAGCAAATATCTATATTTTTATTAAATCCTCCCCAAGTTTTGTTCCTGATCCATAGGATTTTGTTCGTTTTTTATCACCTAGATTGGGGTTGATTTGAAGTTTTTCAATCAACCAAAAATGTTTATACCTAATAGTGTAACAACAGCATCTTATCGATGATTTGGGTTAAAATGAGGTGGGTTATAGTGAATGTAAAGCATAAAAAAAGTGCTATGTAACTCGCATAGCACTTTTTTCATCTATTGTGTCCCGTCCTGAAATAACGATACACAAAAAAACATCTTAGAAGTAAATATTAAACTAACTTTTTTTGTAAATACTGTAGATGGCATTAATGGTTTTTTCGTCTAAAACTGCGTCCACTTCGGTCTGGATATAATGTAATTTAAAAGCGGTGATGGCAGCATTAAGATTTTTGGTATCGTATCCGATGATGCGTAAAGCTTGTTCAACATCAAAATTCGCGGGTGCCGATTCTAAAATGGTATCATGCCATAATCCAAAACCATTTTCGGCTAGGGTTTTCCAAGGGAACAATGGGCTAGGATCTTTCTTTCGTGTAGGTGCAATATCAGCATGACCAATGATATTTTCTTTTGGAATGTCATAATCCTTTTTCAGTTTACTCAATAATGACATTAAACTCTTAATTTGTTCTTCTGGAAAAGGTTCATAACCGTTATTGTCCAGCTCAATTCCAATGGAGCATGAATTAAGGTCTTTGTTTTTTCCCCAAGAACCATTGCCAGCATGCCAAGCACGTAAATAATCATTAAGCATTTGTACCACTCTTCCGTCTCTTCCTATTACATAATGAGCACTTACTTGTGTTCTTGTTAAGGTAAAGGTTTTTATAGTTTGTTCAATAGAATCTTGAGCTGTATGATGTAAGATGATAAAATTAGGTTTTCGGAGGTTGAAATTTACCGTCCCAATCCATTCTGTTTGAATACCATTATCAAGTGATTTGGATTTAACACTAATGATTTCGTCGCTAAATTTGTAAATTTTATGGGTATAGGTAGAGTCAATTATTAAAACGGTTTCAGTAACAATAGGTAAAGGTTTTGATTCTTTAACCGAGATTTCTTCCTTAAACGTATTTAATTTTTCTTCGTATATTTTTTCAGAAGTTTTTTGAGGTTTTGGTCCGCAAGAAGTTATGAATAGAGCGGCAATAAATAAATAAAAATAATTTTTCATATTGGATGGATTCTTAGATAGAACGAGGGGGCTGGTTATTTATTGCGTTTTGATTTCTTTTTTGAGTTTGGCTTCTCTTCCGACCATTTTTTATAGAGCTCTTTTTGTTCAGGATTTAGAAATTCATTAATTTTTCTATTGGTGGTTTCGGCTAAGGCTTGAATTTCTTTTCCTTTTTGTTCTTGTCCAACTTTTTCATCTTTCATAATAATCCCTTGCTCACGGATACTTTCCTTTAAAACATTTCCGATAGCGATTTCTTGTAAAGCATCCAGTTTTAATTCCGGTTTCATTCTTTTCATGATTTCACCTACCGTTACTTCAACAGGGATTTCTTCGGGTTGTGGTGGGGTATTGGTTGTGATTTCAGAATCTAAACGTTGTCTTCCATAGCCATTTCCATAGCCGTAACCATTTCCATAGCCGTATTGGGCTGAAACACTTGTGATTGAAAGCACTAAAATGAAAGCGCTGAAAATAAGTTTTAAATTTTTCATAAGCGTAAAAGGGTAAGTATTGAAACAATATAAAAGAACTATGCGGGTTCTCCGTAAAGATCAAATTCAGTAGCGTCTGTAATTTTAATCATGGCAAATTCACCCGTTTTTAAATAATGTTGAGAGGCATCAATAAGAACTTCATTATCAACATCTGGACTATCAAATTCGGTGCGACCTATAAAGTGTTGTCCTTCTTTTCTGTCGATAATGCATTTGAAAACCTGACCTACTTTTTCTTGGTTTAAATCCCACGAAATTTGAGATTGTAATTCCATGATTTCATTGGCACGTGCTTGTTTTATTTCGTCTGGAACATCGTCCTTGAGTAAATAAGCATGGGTGTTTTCTTCGTGTGAATACGCAAAACATCCCATACGGTCAAATTTCATTTCTTGCACAAAGTCTTTCAAAATTTCAAAATCCTCTTGTGTTTCGCCTGGATAACCTACAATTAAGGTGGTACGAATTGCCATTCCAGGTACGGCAGCTCTAAAATCTTTAAGTAGTTGAGTGGTTTTAGCTTGAGTTGTTCCACGACGCATGGATTTCAAAATAGAATCTGAAATATGCTGTAACGGAATATCAATGTAATTACAAATCTTAGGTTCGCGTTTCATTAGTTCCAAAACATCCATTGGGAAACCAGTTGGGAACGCATAATGTAGACGAATCCACTCAATGCCTTCAACAGCTGCTAAAGCTTCTAGAAGTTCTGCTAGATTTCGTTTTTTATAAATATCAAGACCGTAATAAGTCAAATCTTGGGCAATCAAAATCAATTCTTTTACACCATCACGAGCCAAACCTTCAGCTTCTTTAACCAATTTTTCTATGGGTTGTGAAACGTGTTTTCCTCTCATAATCGGGATAGCACAGAAACTACATGGTCTGTCACAACCTTCGGCAATTTTTAAATAAGCATAATTTTTAGGTGTTGTTGTCAAACGTTCTCCTAGTAATTCATGTTTGTAATCAGCGCCTAAAGCTTTTAAAAGTTGTGGTAATTCCGTAGTTCCAAAAAATTGATCTACATTGGGAATTTCTTTTTCTAAATCAGGGCGATAACGCTCAGATAAACATCCTGTTACGAAAACCTTGTCAACTAGTCCTTTTTCTTTCTTGTCAGCATATTCCAAAATCATATTAACGGATTCGGCTTTTGCGTTGTCAATAAAACCACAAGTGTTAATAACGATTATATTGCCTTCTTTTTCGGCTGGAGCTTCGTGTTCTACTTCTTTACCATTGGCACGAAGTTGTCCCATTAGCACCTCGCTATCATATATGTTTTTAGAACACCCAAGGGTGATGACGTTGATTTTATTCTTTTTTAAAGACTTGGTTCTCATAGATTTGTAAATTGGAGTGCAAAATTACGCTTTTTTATCCAATCCCAATTAATTTAAGTGGGTTTTAGAATGTTTTTTGGTGCTATTTCCAACTGTTTGCTCTACCTGGCTGTCGGCAGAAAGGCCTTACTTTGGATATATGACCGTAGCCACAAGGGTGTAACTGCCATCTGGGTTAAAAAAAATCCGTTCCAAATTCATGAAACGGATTAAAAGAGATAAGTTTTTTATAATTCAAATAATAGGGTCAGGGTTACGGTGTCAAGTTTGGAGTTTACTTTGGCTGCGCTTGTTAAACCTTGTGTGAAAAAGCCTTGTTGTTTATTTCGTTCTGATGTGGCATAAGACAAGTCAAGTTTTGTGTTTCCAAAATTATATCCAATACCTGTGGAATACCCTCTCAAATCACCAATAGTGGTGTTGTTTTTATATGGGCTTTCCTCAAAACGATAGCCAGCTCTAAGGCTTAATGCTTGTATTTTGTATTCTCCACCAATTCTTATTTCTTGAGTATTGACAAAGGTATTACTCATAACGTTATTCAGTCCTCTAAAATAAGGGTCGTTTTCAGGTTTAAACTTAGTGTTGCTATAATCCTTTAAAGCATAATCAATACTAAGTAATCCTTTTTTGCCAAAAACATAGGCAAAACTTCCTGTATATTTTGCAGGGGTTTGTAGTTTGTATGGGTCGTAAATATTTGTTGAATTAGGATTTACTACGTCTGCCGGCAGACTACCGCTGGAATTGCTGCTTACGGCTGTTATTCTTTGCGAGAATTCATCGTATATATTATACCAAGTGGGTGATTCATAAGCCAAACCAAAGCGAATCTCATTGGTGATTTTAGCAATAGCTCCCAGTTGAAATGAAAATCCGGAGCCGTAAGAGTAAAGTTCGTTATTAAATTCCACTTGAGTAACTTGGTAATCCGAATTTAAATTATTGTTATTGTCTTCATAAAATAAGGAGGATTGTGTGTAATCAATAAAATGAGTATTAAGATTAATTCCAAGATACAATTTGTTTTTATAAGATGTAGCAGCATTAAAAGAAAGTTTTCCATTATAACCGCTAGTGTATATTGCGTTCTCTTGATAGTAATTTCCACCCGGTGCTACATTTGATGTGTATTGGGTGTTATTACCTGCTGTAGAAACAGGATTGATGATATAAGCTTGATAGCCTAGAAATGCTTGCTGTTCATCGTGTAGCAAGTTTGGGTAGCTGAAATCTTCTAAGGTGCTTAATGGAATTCCATTAGCATAATGTAAAAAATATTCGCTTATTGAACGATTGGGGTTGGTACCAATGGAAACCACAGCATTGTCGAAATTGTTGGTGTTTTCGTAATTGATAGCTAATGAGAACTTTTTCCAGTCGTTTTTTGGGTTTTGGAATACAAATACAATACCTCCTTGGTTCAGTTTAATTTTATCGTTTTTCTCAGTGAATTGGGTTCCAAAATAATTGGATTCGTTTTTGTTATTGTAACTGCTAAGACTAAAACCCATTTGGTTGTTAGCAAAAACGGCTGACCCAGCAGGATTGGAATTTAAGGAGGATAGATCTCCCCCTAAAGCTCCAAAAGCACCACTCATTGCACGATAACGTGCAGTACCATTAAGGTTGTCCATAGAATATCGTATCGCATCAACCGATTCTTGTGATTGAGCTACGTGGATTGTTAGTCCTGTTATTAATAGGATGAGGTATTTTTTCATTTTCTTCAAGTTAAAAAGTTGAATATTAGGCTAAAGAAGTCAGATTATCTTCCGCCACCTCTTCTGCTTGAACCTGAGGAACCACCGTAACTTCCACCTGATGAACTTGATCTAGAAGGTGAAGAATAACTGTTGTTGCTAGGGCTATAGCTTCTACTAGGTGTATTGCTTTCGTATCGTGGACTGGTTGTGTTTCTAGAATTAGAGTATTCGGAATTATTTTGATTTTGAGATTCTACTCGTCTAGAAAAGGTGTTAGAATTGCTCGTGCTCGTTTCATTTCGTCTGCTACTAGATTCTGAGGAAAATCGTCGGTTAATGGTGGTGTTATTTTGATAGGTTCTACCACTATTTGAGTTGTTGTAATTTGAATTATTCAAAGTTTCGCCTCTTCTTCCTGAATTATAGGAGTAATTGTTGTTGTAGTAACCGCGATTTCCATAAAAATAAGGTGAGTTGTAATATCCCCAACCATAATATGGTGAATTCCAGCCAAAGGAATTCCAACCAAAACCCCAACCATAATAAGGATAATCCCAGCCAAAACCATAGGGATATCCCCAACCAAAGTTAGAATACCCCCAACCGTAATATGGGTTGCCAAAACCCCAACCAAAACCTAAGCCCCAGTTGTTGTTAGAATAAATATTGATATCTGTTTTTGCAGCATTGTTTCCCCATCCAGCGTATTGTTCGTTGTTGTTGGCGTTGTTATTATCGTAATTGTTGTAATTTTCTACATCTGTAAAAATTTGATCTGATGGATATTCGTTTTGTAGTGAATTGAAATAGTCTTTATAAGGATTGTTTGGGTTTGTTCTTGGAGCAACTTCTGTTCGTTGTACATTAGAATCGCCATAGATACCATCATTATCATAATAGGAGCTATTTTGATAGGAACCACAAGATGATAATAAAAGACTGCTTATGCTAAATACAATATATAGCGAAGCTTTTTTGAGTGAAAAAATAGAAGTTTTCATATCTATATGGTTTTTTATTGTTGCACAATACAAAAATAGTTAGTTTTGCCAAACTATTTAGTTAAATAAAAATTAAACAATATTTGTGCCAAACTATTCAATATGAGTAAGAACCTTACCACACGATCCGAAGATTATTCAAAATGGTATAACGAGCTGGTTGTAAAAGCTGATTTAGCTGAAAATTCGGGCGTTAGAGGCTGTATGGTTATAAAACCTTACGGTTATGCAATTTGGGAAAAAATGCAAGGAGAATTAGATAGAATGTTTAAAGAAACAGGTCATCAAAATGCCTATTTTCCCTTATTTGTACCTAAAAGCATGTTTGAGGCCGAAGAAAAAAATGCCGAAGGGTTTGCAAAAGAATGTGCAGTGGTAACGCATTACAGGTTGAAAAACGACCCTGATAAAGCAGGGAAATTAATAGTTGATCCGAATGCAAAATTAGAGGAGGAGCTGATAGTGCGTCCTACATCCGAAGCGATTATTTGGTCAACATATAAAGGGTGGGTGCAATCCTATAGAGATTTGCCGTTGTTGATTAACCAATGGGCCAATGTGGTTCGTTGGGAAATGCGTACCCGTTTGTTCTTAAGAACAGCGGAGTTTTTATGGCAGGAAGGACATACAGCTCATGCAACACGTCAAGAGGCGATAGAAGAGTCAGAAAAAATGATGAATGTATATGCTGATTTTGTTCAGAATTTCATGGCAATACCTGTTGTGAAAGGATTGAAAACAGAATCTGAGCGTTTTGCTGGGGCGGTAGAAACCTATTGTATTGAAGCTTTAATGCAAGATGGGAAAGCATTACAGGCTGGAACTTCGCACTTTTTAGGGCAAAACTTCGCTGAGGCATTTGATGTGAAGTTTGCGAATGCCGAAGGGAAGCAAGAATATGTATGGGGAACTTCTTGGGGGGTTTCAACCCGTTTGATGGGGGCTTTGGTAATGACGCATTCTGATGATCAAGGTTTGGTGTTACCTCCTAACTTAGCACCTATACAAGTAGTGATTGTTCCTATATATAAATCAGAAGAACAATTAATGGCTATTGGTGGAGCTGCAAGTGAATTGATGGTTAAGTTGAGAAAATTAGGTGTATCGGTTAAGTTTGACGATAGAACTACTCAAAAGCCAGGGTTTAAATTTGCCGAATGGGAATTAAAAGGGGTTCCTGTCAGAATTGCCATTGGTCCAAAAGATTTAGAAAATGGAACTTTTGAGGTTGCAAGACGCGATACACTTACTAAAGAAGTGAAATCTAGTGAAGGTATCGAAAATTATATTTGTACGCTTTTAGAGCAAATCCAAGAGGATTTATTTAATCGAGCTTTAGAGTATCGAAATACTCATGTGACCGAAGTGAATGATTTTGAAGAATTTAAATCAGTTTTAGAAGGTAAAGGGGGGTTTGTTTCGGCTCATTGGGATGGAACAGCTGAGACCGAAGAGAAGATTAAAGATTTGACAAAAGCAACGATTAGATGTATTCCTTTGGATGCTAAAGAGGAGCTGGGAGCCTGTGTGTTTACTGGGAAACCTTCTCGTAAAAGAGTGCTTTTTGCAAAAGCGTATTAAAAAATTTAATTTTTTTTACTTGTACTATTGTACGTTTAAAAAATAGATGTATCTTTGCAACCGCAATACAGAAGCACGGTCCGTTCGTCTATCGGTTAGGACGCCAGGTTTTCATCCTGGTAAGGGGGGTTCGATTCCCCCACGGACTACGAAATACTGTTTAATGAAATAGATTTCCTTCTTCTAGGAAATTATGGTCCGTTCGTCTATCGGTTAGGACGCCAGGTTTTCATCCTGGTAAGGGGGGTTCGATTCCCCCACGGACTACAATTAATCTTTATGTTAATTTTTAGATTGATAACTAACTAGGTGATAATGGTCCGTTCGTCTAGGGGTTAGGACGCCAAGATTTCGTCTTGGTAACAGGGGTTCGATTCCCTTACGGACTACGATGATAAAATAGTAAAAGATAAAAAAAATATAATAAAATGGCAAATCATAAGTCAGCATTAAAAAGAATTAGAAGTAACGAAAAGAAAAGAGTGTTAAACAGATATCAACACAAAACTACTCGTAATGCTATCAAGGCGTTAAGAATAGCTACTGATAAAGCTGATGCTACTTCTAAATTGTCAAATGTTATTTCAATGATTGATAAATTAGCTAAGAAAAATATCATTCATGACAACAAAGCTTCAAACTTAAAATCTAAGTTGACTAAATTTGTTGCTAAATTGTAATAGTTGCCTTTTTATATCTTATAATTAAAGCCTCTTTTTTAAGAGGCTTTTTTGTTGTGGTAAAAGATGTTTGGTGTTGTGATAAAACAATCGACCGCTTGTGTTATATGGCAAGCGGTCGATTGTTTTTTTATAGTAATAAATTTTGATTTACAATTTGGATGAAAGTCCTTCTAGCATTGAGATGGAAATAGGTTTAGGTAGAAAATCAATTACCATGGGGTATTTTTTTGATTTTTCTAGGTCTTCAGGGTCAATGGTGGAAGAGAGTACTATAATTTTAGTTTTTTGATTGAATTCAATATAGGTATCTGTGCTGAAGCAATCTAAAAATTCCCAACCACCCATTACAGGCATGTTTAAGTCTAAAAAGATAAGTTGAGGGATAGTTTGTGATTCAATGTTATTTTCTTTGATTTTGTCAAAGTATTTTAGAGCTTCTTCGCCGTTTTGGGCGGTATCTGTTTCTTTTGAAAAAGCAGCTTTGATAATTACTTTTTTACACAACATTAGTGTTATTGGATCGTCGTCAACACACAATATTTTGTCTAACATTATTATTTATTTTTGAAAGTTAAGGTGAAAGTTGTTCCTTTGTCAACCTCACTATCTACCTCGATAGTTCCGTCCATAGCATCAATCTGAGATTTTACAAGATAAAGCCCTAGTCCTTTGCTGTCTGGATAATCATGAAATCTTTGATAAAGGCCAAAAATTTTATCTTTATTTCGATTTAAATCAATTCCAATTCCGTTGTCTTTAAATTTAAGTGTAACAAGGTTGTCGGTTTGATCCGCTGTAATTGAGATTTTTAAGTTTCGCTTGTCGGATTTGTACTTTAAGGCATTGGAGAGCAAATTGAGTAAAATACTTTCGATATAGGATTTGTTGGCTATAATAGTTGGGACTTTGTCAAAATCAATTTTTAAGATAGGTCGGTGTAAGTCAAATTGAAAGGAAAGTTGGTTGAAAACATTTTCAAATATGTCTTTGAGAGAGACAGTCTCTTTTAAAGTTGAAGAGTTGTCTTTGATGATCATTACTTTGGTTAGGTCATTAATGGTTTCATTTAGTAAATGTGTGGATTTGTTGAAACCATGTAGGATTTCTTTCAATTCGATATCGTCAATAGTGATGTCTTCTATTAGAGCGAGTAATCCCATTAGATTTGATATCGGAGCTCTTAAATTGTGTGAGGTAATGTATGAAAATTGTTTTAAATCCTTGTTGTTGCGAGTAAGTTCTAGAATGAGTTGCTCTCTTTCTTTTTCTTGTCTTTTTTCGGCTGTAATGTCCCGCTGTATAGATATCCAATGAGAGAGTTCTTTGTCGGTGTTGTAAATAGGGATCATTGAAAAGTGTAACCAAAATTCTTCTCCATTTTTTTTATAACTAATCATTTCAATTACACATTCTTCATAGTTTTTAATAGCTGAAATGATTTTCTTAATGATAGCAGGGTCCGTGTTTGGTCCACTTAAAAAATCAGGAGATTTGTGGATAATCTCATCTGATTCATAGCCTGTCATAGTGGTAAAGGCAGGGTTTACATAGACTATTTTAGGGAGTTTGTTTTTGTGGAAATGTGCTTCGGTAATTACAATCGAATCTTTTGTTTGGAGGATTACTGTTTCAAGCAATTTCAGTCGAAGTTCTTCTTCTTTTCTTTTTGTGATATCTTGTAGGGCTCCAATCATTCGGATGGCTTTGCCGTTTTCGTCTTTCAGTAGGAAGCCTCGGTCTAATACATATTTATAAGTGTTATCTGCGCATTTGAAGCGGTATTCATCTTGCCAGTTTTCTGTTTTTTGTTCTATAAATGAATAGAGTTTAATAGACATTTTGATACTGTCCTCAGGGTGTATGTTTTGAAACCACCAGCTTGAACTTTCTCCCACTTCCTCTTGGTCATAACCAAAAATACCTTTGATTCCTTTGTTCCAATACAATTTGTCTTCGGCTATATTCCAGTCCCAAATGGTGTCACTGGTAGCTTTGGCAACAATATCATATTTTTCATTGGATTCTCTTATCTCATTATTGGTTTGTTTTAATTTTTCAAGCACAGTTTTACTCTTTTTTTCATTTTGAGTTAATATGTATCTGAAAATTAAGGCCGTAAATGTTACTAATATGAGGTCTTTTGAAAAATTGAAAACAGGATAGCTTTCATTATGTAGAAAACGCAGAGAAAGTTTATGAAAAACAATAACCGCAAACATGGCTATTAGCACATATACTATGGTTATTTGGTTTATTTTGTTTTTCATACCCAAATGTAATTAATTATTGTTAATTATAAAATTTCCCTTAAATTATTTTAAAAGTTTGTTTAAAAGATTTTTTATTAGTATTTAGAGTTAATAGAAGGTAAAGTATTTGTGAAATGTTTTATATCTCGAAATAAAGTGTACCTTTGCACCCATTAAAAATTACAGATGGAATCAATTAGAAATATTGCAATTATTGCTCACGTCGATCACGGTAAAACAACTTTGGTTGATAAAATTATGTATCATTGTCAGTTATTTCGTGAAAACGAAAATACAGGGGATTTAATTCTGGACAACAATGATTTAGAGCGTGAAAGAGGTATTACCATTACTTCAAAGAACGTTTCTGTTCAATACAAAGGAACAAAAATCAACATTATTGATACTCCTGGTCACGCCGATTTTGGTGGAGAAGTAGAGCGTGTATTGAATATGGCTGACGGTGTATGTTTGTTAGTAGATGCCTTTGAAGGGCCAATGCCACAAACTCGTTTTGTACTTCAAAAAGCAATTGACTTAGGATTGAAACCATGTGTAGTTATCAATAAAGTGGATAAAGAAAACTGTACTCCAGAGGAAGTACATGAAAAAGTTTTCGATTTGATGTTTGAATTAGGGGCACAAGAATGGCAGTTGGATTTTCCAACCGTTTATGGTTCGGCAAAAAATAACTGGATGTCAGATGATTGGAAAAATCAAACTGAAAACATAGAGCCACTTTTGGATATGGTTATCGCAAATGTACCTGCTCCTAAAGTATCTGAGGGAACACCTCAAATGTTAATTACTTCCTTAGATTTCTCTTCATTTACTGGACGTATCGCTATTGGTCGTTTAGAAAGAGGGGTTTTAAAAGAAGGAATGCCTATTTCTTTGGTAAAAAGAGATGGAAAAATCATTAAGTCTAGAATTAAAGAATTACATACTTTTGAAGGTTTAGGTCGTAAAAAAGTAGAAGAAGTAGTAGCTGGTGATATCTGTGCTATTGTTGGAATTGAAGGTTTTGAAATTGGGGACACTGTTGCCGATTACGAAAATCCAGAAGCTTTACAAACCATTGCTATTGATGAACCTACAATGAGTATGTTGTTTACCATAAACGATTCACCATTTTTTGGTAAAGAAGGTAAATTTGTAACTTCTAGGCATATTAGAGAAAGATTGACTAAAGAATTAGAGAAAAACTTAGCCATGAAATTGGGTGAGACTGATTCGGCTGATAAGTTTATGGTTTTTGGTCGTGGTGTATTGCACTTATCTGTTCTTATTGAAACAATGAGAAGAGAAGGGTACGAATTACAAATTGGACAGCCACAAGTAATTATTAAAGAAATTGATGGTGTAAAATGTGAGCCAATCGAAGAATTGACTATTGATTTACCTGAAAACCTTTCAGGACGTGCAGTAGAATTTGTTTCGGTACGTAAAGGAGAAATGCTTTCTATGGAAGGTAAAGGTGAGCGTATGGTGGTTAAGTTTAACATTCCATCTCGTGGAATCATTGGATTACGTAATCAATTGTTGACAGCTACTGCTGGTGAAGCTATTATGTCACACCGTTTTATTGGATATGAGCCTTACAAAGGAGAAATTCCAGGAAGAAATAACGGATCATTAATCTCTATGGAAAACGGAAAAGCAATTCCTTATTCTATTGATAAATTACAAGATCGTGGTAAATTCTTTGTGGATCCAAACGAAGATATTTATGAAGGTCAAGTAATTGGTGAAAATACACGTAGTGATGATATGACGGTTAACGTTACTAAAACGAAAAAGTTGTCTAACGTACGTTCTTCTGGAGCTGATGATAAAGCAAAAATTATTCCTGCAATTAAATTCTCATTAGAGGAAGCATTGGAATACATCCAAAAAGATGAGTATGTAGAAGTTACTCCAAAGTCAATTCGTTTAAGAAAAATCTATTTGACTGAAACAGACAGAAAGAGATATAAGTTTTAATCGCATTATACTTTTTTAAAAGAGCCATTCTGAACTATTTTAGAATGGCTCTTTTTTTGGAATATGTTTATCTTTTTAGAGTGAAGTGCCCTTTTACTTCTCTGCCATCTTCGAGTTTAATAGTGTACCAATAATCATCTGTAGGAAGTTGGGTGTTGTTATAGATGCCGTCCCATCCTTGTCCTAAGGGATTGAGTTGTTTTAACAATTTTCCGTAACGGTCAAAAATGTACACGGTTGTTTTAGCATTAAAATTGACGTCAACTCCCATAACATTCCAGTAGTCGTTGTAGCCATCTCCGTTAGGGGTAAAAAATTTAGGCACTCCAATAACAGAAATAACTTGGCTAACGGTACCACATCCATTGATGTCTTTTATATAAACGGTATGAATTCCAGAGGGGACATTATTGAAAAAATTAGATGTCTGAAACGAATTAGTGGGGTCATCAATACTGTATTCGTAATCACCCAAACCTACTGCATTAACGGTAACTGTATTGTTGTCTGTTAAGTCTTTAATTTCAATAGAGCTTATTGTGGCAATATCTGAAGGTGTTACCATAATGCTTCGTGTTCTACTACATCCAGTTGTTTTAGAGGTGACTTCCACTTGATAAATTCCTTCGGCATTTACATCTAAGGTAGGAGACTGATTAGGTAAAATTACATTGTCTTTGTACCATTGATAGGAATAATTGGAGGTAGGTGAACCGTCATTGATGCCCGCATTTAATTGTACAAAAAAAGTAGGTAAATTAGAACAGATTAATTCATCTTCGTTTCCGTCAATATTAATGTTGATTTTAGGAAGCGGGTGAACAATAAAAGGGATTGTCATAGTGGCAGGACAACTAGTGTTTAAGGGATTTTCAATTTTTGCTGTTATTGTTTGCGTGTTAGTGATAAAAGGATTTGGTAATGGGCTAGGTAATGCATTGTTATTTTGGTCAAAATAACTGACTTTCATGCCCGTTTGTGTTCCTAATAATGTTGATTCGAAAGTAGAAGTGTTGAACGCAAATTTTCCATCTTGAACCAAAGGGTCGGTTTCGTCATCACAAACCGTCGTTAGCGAACTAGGGATTGCAAAAGCTTGCGGTAACTTATCCACAATAAATGCTATTGATGTTGCTTCGAAACATTGTTGAGCAGTATTATTGGTCACAACGGCTTTGATTATTTGTGAGGTGGTTGTGAACGAAGAAGGGAACGGGCTGTTAATTAGGTTTCCGTTGGCATCTTTTAACGGGTTGTTTGTACTATCATAATAGGTGACAGTTTTGTTGGTTTGTCCATTCAATAAAGTGGTCTCTAAAGAAGAGGTGTTAAATGTAAATATGCCGTCTTGGTTGTCGTCACATTGTCTAGGAATAATGACCGTATTAGCAACAGGGAGTTTTTCTACAGTCAAAGTAACATAAGGTCCTAGGCCATAACAAGCATTGTCAGTCTCGCTATCTACACGGGTCCAAATTTCTTGGGTATCGGGATATCCAATATTTCTATAATTAGTCGGATTGGTTATTGGGTTAATTTCGGCTAATGCATCGTTTTGGTTTTTGTAAAAACGGATGGTATAATTGCCTGCTGGTAAAAGGGATTTAATGTCGGCTTCGGCATTGCTAAAATCAAATGTAGCAATACCGTCTCGATTGTTGTTATTAGTGTTGTTATTTCCATTAGTGTCTAATAAATCATCGCAAACAAAGTATGATTTACTAAACGTAAGAGGGATTTGTGTTGCAATTACTTTAAGTGTAATTTTTGCTACCGAGAAACAATTGTTTGCATTAGTAACTCTTGCCCAAATGGACATGGTACTTGGGATGGTGTTAGTAAAACTCAATGGGTTCTGAATTAAATCAGCGGGGTTAGCAGTATTGGCGCCAGATAATGTGGTGTAATAGCTAAACGTTTCATTGGCTGCATTAGTAGAAATAGCATCATTTTTTACTGTAAGATTAAATGCTGTAATTCCATCTAAATTGTCATCACATTGAACAAGGGTAATGTCATTTGTGGTAGGTAGGGTGTAGCTAATTAGAGTGGTTTCAGCAGAAAGTAAGCCACAACTGTTTCCTGTTTTGTTTATAAAAACACGGTATTTGTACCCGTTCATGCTTGTTGATACAGAAGAAATTGACAGACTATTAGTAGTTGCTCCACTGTAAAGGCTGTTGTCTGTAATGGAAGTCCAAGTAGTTCCGTTGATTGATAGTTGCCATTGATAATTATCGCCGTTAGCTGTAATTCCTATTTGAGTTGGTTGAAGATCACAAGTAGGTTGAGCTAGCGGTTGGTTGGTAATAATTATAGGAGCAGAAATTAAATAATTTGTATTAGGGATTAAATATCCAGTAGCACTGGTCACTTGTCCTTTAGTGTTTATGGTGATGGGAGTATTTCCTAATATTCCATCATTGTTTGGGTCTTGATATCCAGCTTCAATAACATCAAGACACGAGTCGTTATCGCTATCGAGTTCGCGATAGTTTTTGATTCCATCATTATCACTATCAGGGGTACTGGCGTTAGTGCCCGATTCGTCAATATCGTTTATACCATCATTGTCACTGTCCCAGTCAATATAATCTGGAATCCCATCATTATCAGTGTCAATAGGTGTTAATCCAGTTCCAAAGGCATTATCGATACCGTCTTTATTGGAGTCGGTATTGGTAAGGGGAACAGGTGTGTTGCCTTGGGCTTCAATACGATCATCGATACCGTCATTGTCGCTGTCATCGTCCATTTGATCAGGGATTCCGTCACCATCCGTGTCTGTAGCTACACAACTGGCAAAAAGCTTAAATGTGGATTTGTTGCTGTTGGTTTCGGATAGATTTTTGTGAGTGATGGAAAAGGTATTGGTCAAATTCGATGAAAATCTAAAATCACCACTTCCAGGAGTTAATGGAACCGTGCTGTTTAGTCTAAATCGGATTTCGAATGATGAGTATTCGGTAACGCCACTTTCATAGATTCCATCATAATTGGTGTCTATTAGCAATTGATTGGTTGGGTTAGTAACTGTAATTGTTTTGTTGACATCTGAGTTGACAATGTACTCTGCATTCGCATTAAGATAGTCGCCGTTATTTCCAAAAGTCACGTATTCCATAACGATGGATATGGGTTGGGTAAACGTTATTTTTTGAGTGACATAGCTGTCTAGTCCAGCTGGAATATCGGTAATGAAGCTTCCGTCTGAACTTCCTGTTATAGGAGTGGTATTTGCATTTGTTGACGTTGTTGTAGTGGTTGAGTAGGGATTAGTATATGTTCCTGTTGTAACTGTTCCGCTGGTGTTGGCGATATTGATGTTGTAATTACCATAAGATTCCATACAATTGGTAAGTCCATCGTTGTCATTGTCTAAGTCTATATTGTCGTTAATAGTGTCCCCATCACTATCAGTAGGGCATTCACTTACTGGGATTTTGTCAGAAAGTAGGGGAGCGGTACTTGGGCAGCCCGATATACTTCCTTTTACATTGTAATAACCTGGGATAGTAGGGGTGTAGGTATTGTTTACAGCACCAGGTATAGGAGTGTCGTTAAAAAACCACTGAAATGAATCATAAGATGAAATGGTATTGACTTTTAATGCCACATTAGGAATACAGGAATTGCTGGAGGTGGTAATTTTATTAAAATTGATTTCGGGTTTGGTGTCAAATCCTGAATAATATCCGCCATAGGTTGCGGCATTATTGGTTCCAAAATAAGAAACATATACTTGTTTCGTTGATTTTATGGCGAGATTACCTGTAAGACCGCTAAGAGTATGTCTTATAAAGCCAGGATTACCTGTTATGGCCACGGGATTAGTACTGATGACAGTATTGTTAACAGATACTGTTGCTCCTGTTTCGGTTACAATATTTAAAATACCCGTATAACTGGTGTTCCCAATGGCTTCTACCATAGGAATATTATCAACTGTTCTAGGTGTGGTGCAGTTTAACGGTGGTACAAAAAATAGGTTTTGATTTGCAGAACTGTTTGTGCCTCCTATACTTTGATAAGCAAATACGGGTTCGCTAGTCGTTACGTATAAATTGCCATTTATAAAATTGGAACCATCAAAGTTAGTGTATTGGCCAGCATTCAGTGTGATATAAGGGGTGGTGCTTCCGTTGATGTAAACCGCTGTGTTGTTTACATGTGCTACTAGTTGCACACGTTCTAAATCATCGGTTCCAAGCCCTTTGACAAAAATGTATTCTTTACCTGTTTTTTCAAAGGAAACAATTTGGTCAAAACCGACATCTCTTCCGTTTAATACAGAATTACTACCAGCAAATGAGCCCGAGTTTACTGCCACAGGTTTATCTGTTTCGATTAATGCACCAATCATTTTAGAACTATTACTTGTAGTGGTATTGCTGTTTTCAATCGCTAGTACATAACTTTCATTTTTATTCAAATTAACTACAATAGGGCCATTGATTATTGTGCCATTCGTAAGAGCTGTTCCTGTTGGAATGTTGGAAATAGTAAGTTTTGTGTTATTTTCGGTAGCTAAAACTGAGGCAAAGTTTAATAGGGAAGAGTCTGTATTTACGGGATTGAGCATCGCTCCTAATCTAAAAGTTGTTCCCAATGCACTATTTCCTTTAGAAACAATTCCTCCAGCGTGATTGTACGAAGTACTGTTGTTATTGAGAGCCGAATTGATTCTCATGCTCACGTATATTTGTTCATCTGCTTCAATGATATACCCTTTGTTGCTTAGTTTTTCGATCGTATTTTTTGGAGTCATTAATCGAGTAGCGCTTCCTGTGCCAATAGAATGAACATAAGGATTAGTATTGGAGACAACTCCTGTTATAGTATTTCCACCAATTTCGATAATTTTGATATTTACATTAGTAGTGCTAGGAGTTGAAATATAAAAATAATGGTCAAAAGCAAGGTTATTATTACAGGTTATAGGTGGGATGTAGTGTGTTTTGCTAAATTGTGCAAAAGCGTGTATTGATAATAGTAACAGTAATACTAGGAATTGTTTTTTCATTTGATAAAAATAATGATATTTTTATTTCTATATCATAAAAAAAAATGTAATTTATTGTGTAATTAGTTATGGATGTAAAAGAGAACAAGTATAAATAGTCTTTTTTTTGTTAAAGCCTAAAAATAGGTTTTTTTGATTTCTATAACTGATACAAGGAAAAGGATTTTAATTAACGTAAATTTGTGTCTTATAACTAATATGTATGAGTGATTCTTCTGTTTTATATAAAAAACCAACTTACCCCATTAATAACGCTTTGTTAGGTTATCTGGAACGTTTTGATCGTATATCCAGCGTTTCTGTCTGTTATGATGATTTACTGCGATTTTCTGGGTCTATAAATGTGTATGATAAAAATGATCAAGATACCTTGTGGGTTCGCGTATATTATCCAGAATATGAAAGAAAAGAGATTGATTTAAATTTAAAAAAAATCTATACGCTATTACATTCTGATGGAAATGTCGAGATTATCAAGTTTTTGAATATTGATGCGATTGACTACTGTACGTTTGGGAATTCCAAACCTTTCCGTATAAAAGTTAGAAACATTCTCAATGACAACTATGTTCATTTTTATATTAAAAAAGCAGATGCCTCCCGAATCTATGGACTGGAATTAGAAGATATACTCTCGCCTGATAAAATCAATTTTTTAGTCTATCATGATACTTTGATTGAAGAACATATTATCGGGATACCAGGCGATGTTTTTATGGAAACGCTTTTGAAAAGTTGTACCGAAACTGAAAAATCTCAAATTGCCAAAGAATTTGTGAAATTCAACGAGCGCTGTATGATTCGACTTTTGGGCGATATGAGAGCCTATAACTATGTGGTATTGCCCATTCACGATTTTGACCAAGTAGTGTATAAAATTAGGCCTATCGATTTTGACCAACAATGTTATGAGGGAAATTTTAGAATTTACCGGGCGCAGTTTTTTAAGGAAAATAATCCTATGGTGCAATTGGTCAAAAGCAAATTACAAGATTCCTCTATTGAACAATATAAAAATGAAGAGCGAGCTGCATTAGCTAAACGATTGCATTCAGCAAGTAAAAGAATCAATAGATTGTTACAAATAATGGCTAATGACGTGATAGCACCTGACGATCATATCACAAAGTTAAAACTTGAATTATACCGCTATACGAATGATTTGAATTTTAAAAACGCAACTTCAATGGGAAAAGTACTCGAAGCAGCCTTTGCATTTGTGACCAGAAATTATAAGAATGCCAATGTCTTTAAAACCGATTTTTGATTTACACCAGTACAAAATGATAAAGTATCTAAGATTTATCGTCATTTTTTTGGCTTTGGCTTGTCAAAAGAGTGAAACGGATTTACAAGAATTATTTTCTTTTCCTAATAAACTAAAAGAAGTATCAGGAATTGTTGTGCTGAATGATGCTCCTGATTTGATTGGATGTGTGGAAGATAGCGGGAATAAAAATAAAATTTATTTACTAGCGCCCAATGGTACTATTCAACGGTCGATGGAATTGAAGGGAATTAAAAATAAGGACTGGGAAGACCTCACTCAGGATGTTCAAGGGAATCTATATGTAGGGGATTTTGGGAATAATGATAACATTCGCAGGGATTTGGTTATTTATAAGTTAGACAAAAAGGAACTTTTGAACACCCAAGTCACCCCTGCTGCTATTCACTTTTCATATCCCGAACAAAAAGATTTTCCGCCAAAAAAGAAGAATCGATACTTTGATGTAGAGGGATTTGTTGTGTTCCAAAATCACTTTTACTTGTTTACTAAAAACCGCTCTACAAATTTTGATGGCACAGCCTATATTTACAAAGTGCCTAACGTATCAGGAAATCATCAAGCCAAAAAAGTAGGTGAATTTACGACGGGTTCCGACTATGATCACTACGCAATAACTAGTGTCGCCCTAAGTCCTGATCAAACTAAAATCGCTATTTTAACTCATTCCAAAATCATTCTTTTCCAAAATTTTAGAGGAGATAATTTCCTGACAGGAAAAAGGACGGAAATTGATTTAAAGCATTTTTCACAAAAAGAAGCCATTTGCTTCAAAGACAATGAGACACTTTATATTGCTGATGAAAAAGTTAAAAGTTCAGGTGGTAAACTCTATGTTTTTAAAATCCAAATCCCAAACCAAAACTAATACGGGCTTCTTCATTTCGGCTTTTAAAATAGGTTAATCTTGCAGTAATGGTATTGATGCCATTTAGCCACAAACCGCCTCCTACAGCTTGATGCCATCGGGTACTGTTTTCTCCATCAAGCCAAATTCGGCCATAATCGTATCCGCCTAAAAAACCATAAGTCATGGGAACAAAACTTTCTCTTATTTTGCCCAGACTAATTCGTAAATCACTACTTTGAAAAAAAGAATTTTTGCCTAAAAAGCGTTCGTTCCTAAGTCCTCGTATGCTGTTGTCACCCCCAATTACAGCTCCTTGATAAAATTCGTAATTGTTATTTAAAATGGCTTTGGCCTTTATTAAGGTGGCCAGTACCCATTTGCCTTGAGCGTCAATTTTATGAGTGAAATTAAGTTTAGATTCGAATGCTGGAAAGTTCTTTTTGTCATCGTTAAGATTCGCTGTCCAATTTCCCATAATGGAAAACCCCATACCCATGGTGGGTAACGAAGCATTGTCGTAATTTTCAAAATGATACCCAATAGAAAGACTCGCAAATTGTTGATTTTCGAAAACTTTTGGGTTAATAATTGGTGTATTAATGAAACGTCCAGCTGTTTCTTCGACTTCAATGTTTTCAAACTTAGGTTGAATTGTAAATCGACTTCCAAATCTTCCTGCTTTTTCAAATTGAGGTGCAATTTGGATAATACTAATTTTTACTCGGTTGTAATTCATTCCTAACACTTCATCAGGATTAAAACTTTGATTTCCGTATCCAAAAAAGTTTATAGCAAAATTAGGACTCGTAAAACGGGTTTCCAGATTAAAATCCCATTTAGTTGACACTTTTGGTGCTTTAAAGATGTATAAAAGTTCGTAACCACTGGTGGCAAAAAAATAATTGGCTTTTAAAGTATGTTTATTTGTATAAGGATTTTGTTTGAAATTGTTAACGGTGTAATTTGCTTGTATTCCAAGTTTTAAGCCATCATCAGGATTAAAACCCATTGTGGGTAATCCTGAGAAAGCATTGTATTTAGGCAGTGTGTATTTATATTGATTTAAAGTATAGTCATCTGTTGTTTTTTTGGCTGCTTTTGCGTCCAACTCAAAAGTATTTTTTTGTGATTCGAAATCAATAATACTGATGTTATGGCCATTTTCCACAGTATAAGTATCATGGTTTTGTCCGCCTATCAAAATGACTTTAATCTTAGAGCGGGTATTTCCTTTTACCTCAAAAACATCATCATCGTTTAAGCCATAAATCCATAAATGCTTGGTTTTTTGGCTGTCTAAAACTTTGGTATAAGACCATTCGGTTCCGCTTTTCTTGATGCGACTTACGGTTACGGTTATCTCATTGCTCGAATGTTTCTCAATGGTAAATAAATCTCTTTTATGAGTTCCTACTATGATTGTTTTTTTATCTAGTGTTTTGGCATATTGCTCGGCATAGTGTGTAAGTTGTTCTTTGCGAATTTTGAGTTTTTCAATGATAGAAACCATTGTTTCATCCTGAACTTCTTTAGGCAAATGGTTGAAAGCATTTTTAATTGTAGCCTCGGATAGGTTTTCTTGGATAAATTTTGCTTGAGCAACCCATTCTTGAGTCGTAGCTGTTTTTAATACAGCTAAATCCAGCGGGTAAGGCTCTCTATTAAACCATTTTACATTTTTTATTTTATTTTCAAAACTTTGCATGTGTCGCAAATCGGGAATGTTCATTAATAAGGACAATAAAACGCCATCGTATTTGGAAAAAGCTTGGTCTCTATCGCGAGGAATGGGTTTGTAAATAATTTTTTCCTCCACCAGATGTTCTCCCCATTTCCATTGGTCATGGTGTCTGTCCCAGTCGCCTACAAGCATGTCAAATAAACGGGCTCTGATATAAGCGTTTTCGTCAATACTGTATTTTTCGTCTTGATGAATTTTTTCTAAGACCTCTTCGGTGCTAAGGATGTCATTGGGTTTTTGAAAACTGATTAGGTCTTTTTGGCTAGAAGAAGCTTGTTCTTCAATAAAGTATAACTCATCTCCAAAATCCGAATTGAATTCTTTTAATCCCTTTTGTTTGGGAACATAAAATAATTTTGGATTCGAATGACTTACGCCAATTGGTTCTGCCAGATGCGCTATAATCAAAGGAGTGAAAGGGTGTGAACTCGTATAGAAATCTAGTAAAAAATCTTCGGTATAGGTGTTTTCAAAAGCATTTTCGACATATTGTTCTTTAAAAGCAACAGATTGTAAAAAACGGGAGGCGCTTTTTTTTAAGGCTCGCATAGTGTATTCTTTGTCATTATTGTCTTCAAGACGTAAAGATTTAGATTGATGTCCACCACCAGCTCTTTTGGGAGTAAGTCCTCCATAAAGGTGTTCAAGGTTTATCGTAGGTACTGTAACAGGAAGACTGTAGTAGTGTCTATAATGTTTCCCAAAAAGGAAATTGTAAAAAGCAGATTTTTTGGTACGCTCTTCCGTATAAATAGTTGCAGAGGTGTTTTTAGTTGTAACAGTAGGTTGTTCTGGAAATAAGGTAGGTTTGGCTTGTAGGATGTTCTGTTGAAAAAGCAATTGATTTTCGTTGTAAAAAGAAACCACAGATTGGCCATTTTGATATACATTTAGGATAGCATACCCTTTTTTCCCGTATGAAAAATCGTTTGGAAAAACCGCTTTGGCGGCTTCTTCTTTAGAGCCAGAACCACTAATGATTTGTTTGATGTTATGGTGCTCGATGTATTGTAAATTGTGGTCGTGACCAGACACTACAATTACATTATCTAAACCTTGAATTAAGGTTTTGATTCGATTGACCATTTGAGCATATTGTTTGTTCTGAAGGTCTTGCGGACTTATTCCGGATGTTTTGCGTAATAAATTAAGAAATGAGCCAATTAGAGGTAATGGGATTTTTTGTTCAAAAGGAAACCATTGTTTTTTCCATGAAAATTGCCCTCCATGACTGCCATTAGTCATCAATGGATGATGCATTGCAATTACAGTGGTTTTGTCTTTGTTTTTATTCAAAAGGTTTTCTAATTCTTCAAAAAAAGCCTCACGAGTCTTGATAGAACACTCTTCATTAATGGTAGGAGATTTATTCCAGTCTTCCAAAAACCACTGGCTATCGATGGTGATTAAAAGTACCTGAGCATTAATTTTAATAGCATCTATGGCACAGCCTTTTCTAGGAGAGAAAGCTTTTTTATTGTCTAGAGCATCTTGAATAAGGTCTTCTTGTTTTTTTAACCCTTTGATGCCATTGTACCAATCGTGGTTTCCGGGAATGAAAATAGTTTGCCCTTTAAAATGACGGGCTAGTTGTAATTGAGGATGAAGTTTCTTTACAGCAGATTGATAATTCGGGTCAGAACTTGAAACAGGAATTCCTTTTGGGTAAACATTGTCTCCTAAGAAAAGCAAGGTTCCGTTATGATCAGCTATTTTGATTTTTTTTTCTAATGCAGCTAGTGTGGAGTTCATTTGATTGTCATCCGTATTTCCGGCATCACCAATTAAATAAAAAGTATGTGCAATTTTAACGCTATCTTTTTCGTTTAATAAAGTCCAGTTTTTAGCTTGGCTACCTAGTTGTTCTTTATGGGTGGCACAAGCCATCAGTAGAGATATTGATATAAAAGCAAAAATCAATCGTATATCCGAAAACAATTTCATATTTTAGTACTATAATTTTTTTGTATGAACCTTCTCCAATCAGCAGAAACCTTTGTCTCAGCGCTACTCAAAGATACTCTTTCTAAATCATTTACCTATCATAATTTAGAACATACAAAAGAGGTCGTAAAAGCAGCTCAGACGATTGTTGCAACCGAAAATTTAGATTCTTTTGAAAAAGAAGCGCTTTTGGTTGCGGCTTGGTTCCATGATACAGGGTATAGTAAAGGTTGTCAAAACCATGAATTGTCAAGTATTGAGCTAGCTACCAGTTTTTTAGAGGAACAACAACAACCACAAGAGTTGATTGCTAAGGTAGCAACCCTTATCCAAGCAACTGCTTATAATTATGTGCCTCAAAATCATTTGGAAAAAATAATTAGAGATGCTGATTATTCTCATTTTGGAAGTCCAAATTATTTTAAAGTTTGTGAATTGTTACGAAAAGAGTGGGAATTGACGATGCATAAATTTTATGATGATATTTCTTGGGCCAAAGAGAATGTCTATATAATGGAACAATGGCATCAGTATCATACAGAGTATGCGCTTCAAAATTGGCAACCTGTCAAAGAACAAAATATTAAATTAATTAAAGATATGATTGAAAAAGGCACTCCATTGGTTCATGATAGCCTTAAAAAAGAAAAAAAAAGAAAGCCTAAGAAGGAGAAACCTGACCGAGGGATTGATACTTTGTTTCGGATAACCTTGAGCAATCACACCCGATTAAGTGGTATTGCTGATAGTAAAGCTAATATTTTATTGTCAGTTAATGCTATTATTATTTCAGTAGCATTATCTTCAATCATCCCAAAACTGGACAGTCCAGGGAATGCTCATTTGGTCTTACCTACCTTTATATTGATTTTATTTAGTGTAATTTCAATCATCTTTGCCATTTTATCGACTCGTCCTAAGGTAACTACGGGTACATTCACTCGTGAAGATATTGAAGAGCAAAAAGTTAATTTGCTCTTTTTTGGAAATTTTTATAAAATGCCACTCGAAGAATACCAATGGGCAGTTAACGAGATGATGAAAGACAGAGATTATTTATACAATGCTATGATTAAAGATTTGTATTATTTAGGGCTAGTCCTTGAAAAAAAATACAAACTGCTGCGTATTACTTATAATATTTTTATGATTGGAATTATTGTTTCAGTAATTGCTTTTGTGCTTGCTTTTAATTCGGTATTAGTTTAATTCATCCAGCAATTCTTGGTAAGTATAATAATGCGGTTGGGTTACTTCAGTATTAATTACTTTTATTCTTAATGCTTTTAGTCCTGAAACGCCTTGTAATTCCTCAATGTCAAATTGCTCAATTTCCGGTTCAATAATTTTTTTAAACTGTAAAAACGCAATGTATTTGAGGTATTCTGTTTCTTCACTTTGATGAGAATACACGATAGTAATCTTTTCTTTTTGGGTAATACGCTCCATAGTTCCTTTTATGTGCGCTTTGTCAATTCTTTTCTTTACCACTTCATATCGAGCATTGTAAGTTCCATCAACATCAAAACGTTTTTCATCCATTCTAAAACGAATTGATAGCGGGGAACTAAAGACAAGAATCAATGAGGTAACATCTAGTTCGTAAGGCAATATTGGTTTTAGGCGGTGGTGTTCCAATTCCATTTTGCATAAGGTTTGCAATTGCCACAAGCGCAAGTTGTTGAGGTACAGTGTTTCAAACGGAATGTTAGGCGTGATGCTTTGTCCTATATATAAATTGTGTTCTACACCATCAGTTTTAAAACGTTCAAAATAATGAGGATAATTATGTTGGGCTTCAAGTTGTTCCTTGTCTAAGACCGAAGCCATTTTTTTATTAATAATAGCCATAGCCTCGTCAAATTTTTTACGAGCGTGATAAAACAATCCCGTTTTTTCATCAAGAAGACTAAAATAATCATCAATAATCTCAGGTAATGAAAAACTATCTTTGGCATTTATCAAAATAGGATGGATTTCCCTTTGGATATATTGTTGGATTTGTTGTTCAGTATCGGCTTTGAGTTCCGTTATTAAATCATTTGAAAAAGAGTGTAATTCATATTTTCTTTGTTCCAATAAACCTAATTTTTTATTTTGTGTCAAATGGTCCAAAATGGTGATTAATTGACTTATTTGGTTTTTTAGATCCTCTTTGACTGTTTCATTTCGATGATTCGATGAACTTTTTATATCAATTTGTCCATAAAGTGGATACACCTCCTTGAATGTGATTGATTTAAAAATATAGTCTTTATTTGGGGTCTGGCTTTTGAAAAATTTAAGCGCTTCTTGTCTAAATTTCCAATAAACACTCGGGTGGATTGCTGTGTATTCTCTTTGAATAATTGCCTCAATTTGATTTTGGATGTCAATATTATAACGGTCTAAAGTGTCCACAAGATAGGGGAGAAGTAGGTCGAGATTATTTACATTGATGCTGTTGAGTGATTTAGGTTGGGATGAGAATAATTCTATTACACCTAACAATTTATCATTTTTAATTACAGGGGCTAGAATACAACTTTTAATGTTTTGTCTGGATAAATGCGCTGCAAATTTGGGATTATTAGTTGAAAAACGAGTTACATCTGAAATGATGAAAGGTTTCTTTTCTTCGATTAAAGATTGGAGTGTACAACCAAACAAAGCATTTTTACATAATTCTTCTTCTTCTTTTTCCAAAAGAATAAAACTGTTTTTTTCAGAATTGTTACTAAATGGAGGTACGGTGAATTTATTCTCTTCTTCATTGAAAAGTACAAAACCCAACTTCAAGTCTGGTATTTTGAAAATGGTTCTAAAGATGGTTTGAATCTCATTATCATTCTTGTTTTTTTGTGTATCTGATTTTAATAAACTGGTTTTTAAATGCGAGATAGCACTTTCTACTGAGGCATCAAATAGCGATACAATTCCGAATCCTTTTAGAATCCAGCTATTAGCTGGAAAATATTTTTTCCATAAACCAATATCATCATAATTGTCCGTTAATAAATCAATCGTTTCTTGATTCAAATCAATACTGCTTTCTGTGGGTAGTATTTCCATGAAATCAGCATTGTATAAGATGCGATAGTGCTTCAAAATGCCATTTGCATCTGGAATGTCATAAAATAAAGGCTTGTTGTAATCCAGTTTTTGACCATAATAATTATTGAGAATAAGAATGCAACTCATAATGTAGAGTTGGTCTTCACTATAATCACGAATGGTAATGTCAAAGGTAGTTCCTGCATTAGCTAAAATCGATGTAAAACGTTCGGTATAATTAAAGGTTAAGTTTTGAAACGGAACGGTTATCGCTTTAATCTCGTTTTTAGTGAGAGCAGTTGGGAATAAGTCGGCTAATAGATTTTTTATTAATTGCTGGTTGTCTTCAATGGTTTTGTAACTTTCGATTCCGGTTCTTAGTTCTGGGACTTTTTCGATTTCTTTCAGTAACGCTTTGGCATAATTAGAGCGATAATCAACATCAGTTAAGGCAATTTCTTCTAAAGATGCGATTAGTTTATGAAATGATATTTGGGTCTTGAACGGACTTTCAGTAAAAACAGGATGATTCATTTGTTATTTTTCTTAATCAAAAAAGTACAATTCTGATGAGGATTAGAGGTGGTATAAAAGTAAAAAAAAATCTCCAATTACATGAGGTAAGAGGAGATAGGTTTTTAGGATGGTATTTTTGTTTTTGAACAAGTAATTTATACGATAGGGTGCTCTTGTTTCAATATGGATTAAAAACGTAACCAAGTATCGTAGAAATGGGACTACAAATGTAACCTATTTAAACATGTAACTTTTATAAACTCGACCAACAACTTATTTTTGTGTTGTAAGTAGGTTTTTGGTTACTAGCAAAAAAAACATCCTTACCAACTAAGGATGTTAAGGATGTTCTTCTACTCAATTTAAGATTATGATTTTTGTTCTTTATTGAAGTAAACCAAGTAATAATACATTTGTTTTTCTTCGTCCCAACCTTTTTCGACAAATTTTTCGGCACTTTCAGGATTGATGAAATCCATTTTGATTTGGATATTTGTATCTAGGTTGATGACATTTTTTATTGATTTACGAGCATCACTTACGGCAGCATTCGCTATAGGGAAGGAAGTTACATCTTCAATGCTGTATTTCTCTCCTTTGTCCACTTTGTAGTTTTTAAACTCAGGAATCAAGTCCGGATTGTCAATTACTTCGTTTAGGAAATTGCTTTCTTCAAATTGGTCGTTTTTAGCAAAATAATTTACAGAGCGGTTCATGAACATTACCTCCTCTTTTTTATCCTCAGCAGGGAAGACTACGTCCTTAGCAAAACCTTGGCAAAACTTCAAATACTTTTTGGTAATAAAGTTCTCATCTTCAAAAGCATCTACAGATAAGAAATGCTCTAACCAGTAGCGAGCATCGTAGCGGTTGCTATCTACGGTTAGGATTTTGAAACCTTCCTCTTTTTTGTGGTTAAAGATGATGCAACCTTTATCCAATTTGTTGAGGTTGATACCTTGTTGCAAAATCATATCCAGTTGGGTTCCTTTTTCTTCAAACTGCAAAAAGTCAGATTGTAACTCGCTTTTAAAAATTCCAATAGCATCAACAGGCGTATTATCAATATTGACATTCGTCAAATAAGCAACGTACACCTCACCGTTTTTGATGTGCGGATGATTGGATTGTTCAAATAAATGCTTAGTGATTTTTTTAGAGCATTCATGAATGGTGCTTGGGTCGTTAAAAATTTCGCAAGCAAATTTATACATATCATTATAATCCAAATCCACTTCATGCGCAAACTGATAGTAATTCTCCTCTTTTTCTCTAAAAGGTTTTAGGAAAAACTCTTTGATAAGCGGTACAATTTCGTCCGAAAGGTTGAACGGTTGCTCTGATAAAAAAATAGCCTCATTTCGGCTTTTGTTTCCTACACGGTGGATAGAAAGTGTGTCGATGTGTGTGTTGAATAGGTTGATCATTATAGGTTTGATGTTGTTTAAAAGTTTAAAAGTTTAAAATTGTTACAGATTAGGAATCGATAAATTTTGTGCCTTTAAAATCTTTTTTATTTAGATATGTAATAAAATTGTGAATTTTGATACTTAGTTGTTGGTACTGAGAAACTAATGCGTTCAATTGATCTTCGCTGATGTATCCATTATCAAAAATGCGGTATAATTGGGAACGAGATTCTCCAGCGGAACCTTTTGCTACAGATAGGAATTGACGAAATTCAATATTTCCATTTCTTTCAAATCCTTCTGCAATGTTGTCCATTACAGAACCTGAGGAAGCTTTAATTTGTTCTTTTAATTTAAAGTCTCTGTTTAAATCAGTGTTTTGTGCTATTGCGATAATTTCTTTAGAAAGTCTTCTTGCTTCTAACCAAATATCTAAATCTTCAAATCTTTTTACTGTAGCCATCCTTAAACAATATTAAACCATTTAAACTTTAAACCATATGAACTAATTTTTCTTAATTCCAATTCTCCTCAAACCCAAAGTCTTCAAAATTGCCGTCTCCTTCAAACATGTCTAGGTCATCGTCATCGAGACCGTCTTCAAAATCATCGTAAAAATCATCCGCGTTCTCTGCTTCAAAATTTTTCTCGATGGCTTCATCAGGCATTTCTCCATGTGAAAATAAGGTTTCAGGATAGGTAGCACCTACTTGTTGTTCTTCGATGGCTGCAAGTTCAACTAAGAAGGTCCACATGTTGATGAAATCATACACATAAATGATTTTGGTATTTTCTTCATCTAAAATGTCTGATAATTTGTAATCACTCATGGTTTTTTGTTCACCAGGAATATCTCCGGTATCAAAAAGCGGAATTTCATCTTCTTGGTTCCAAGTTTCATCACAAGTATAAAAAGACGCTACTTCCATCCCGTCAAACCCAAAGGCATTAAAAATAGCATTGTGTAAATCCTCTAATGTATCGTCTTCTAATATTGCAATATCTCTAAAAATATCTTCTTCGGCATCTAGAATAGCTCTGAATTTGTAAACCATAATCTTTATTTTAATGAAAGGTCAAAGGTAAAATTAAATTTTTGATTTTAGATTCCTAGCGTTGAATTGTTGATAAGATTTTGAACCTACTGATAGACTATGGATTGCCAATTTTTAGTTTTTGGCCTATTGAGTTAGTCGAAGTGGGAACTTCCGACTTTTGACTAATTTATTTTGATTGTATTAAAAGCTGTTGAGTTTAAATCAGAAATAATCAGGTTGGTAGTTTTTAATATTTCTTTATTTTGCAAAAATTAATGATTTTCGATATCCATCAATTGCAATTCTTTATTGTAAGATTCAATTCTTGCATGTGCAGTTCCGTCGACTAGTAAAATAATTATCAGCATAGCAATTGTTGTAATACTAATGGCTCTCCAGGTTGGTGTGTTAACTAAAAGAATTAGTAAGGCAGCAACTATTATTAGAATAGGAATGACTTTAAACACAATTGTGTATTCCTTTAAAGTGCTCTCTGATCGTTCAATTTCGGAAAGATAAAATGCAGTTGCATCGGCACTGAACGCCGTTTCAAATTGGGTAATCCTTGATTTGTTAGTGTAAAACAATCCCAGTCCAATTGTCATAAGTAAGAGTCCTGCTACCAAGGTTGGAATGATATACGTCTTAGCTAAATCTGTTTTTCCCAATTGCCAAAACCCGATGCTTGCGATTAAAAATAGTGTCGCAAAAATAATGAAGAACCGAGTTGAAAAAACTTCGGCTTTTGCCCAATCTGTGGCTAATTTTAATAGTTCCATTGATTCCATAGTTATTAGTTCAAACCGTATTTTTGTTGATATTCTGAGGGGCTTATCCCTTCTTTCTTTTTAAATAATCTCGAAAAATATTGAGGATATTCAAAACCTAATTCATAGGCTACTTCAGAGATGCTTTTATTCGGTTGTAATAAAAAATTTTTAGCTTCATCAATCATGCGTAATTGTAAATGCTCGGTGGTGGTTTTACCAGTTTCTTTTTTAAGTGTATCGCTCAGATAACGTTGGGAAACTGACATTTTTTCGGCTAATTGTTCAATACTTGGAATGCCTTTTTCTTGTAGTTGTCCTGATTCAAAATATTTGTCCAGTTCTTGGTTAAATTGTTCTAGCAAGCTATGAGATAATTCTTTTCTATTTAAAAACTGCCTTTCATAGAAGCGATTAGCATATTTTAACAATGTATCTAATTGTGAAATAATAATGTCTTTACTAAAGGCGTCTTGGTTGTTTTGGTATTCAATTTCAATATTTTCAACAATGGATTCTATTTGCTTTTCTTCTTTAGGCGAAAGGTGTAATGCTTCATTGGCAGCATATGAAAAGAAGCCGTATTTTTTTATTTGTTGGGCTAAATCAGTTCCTTTTAAAAAATCTTCGTGAAAATTAATAGAGAACCCCTTTTGTTCAAAAATAAAGCTACTATCCCATTGTATCACCTGTTTTGGAGCGATAAAAATCAAAGCGCCATTGGTAAAATCATATTTGGTTCGACCATAATTTAATTCCCCGTGCATTATTTTTTTTAAGCTAATGGAATAACAATCCGTTGAAATAGGAGGAGAACTTTCTCTTGGACAGGGAAGGTAATCATCACCTTTTGCCACCATAACACTTAACATGGGGTGCTCGGGACGTGGGAGTTGCATATAATCAAGAAATGAGGCCAATGTTTTATAATGTTTCATGTTTTTTAATTTTTTAGAGGTTTCCACCAAGGTTTAAATTGCTGTAAACTGTCCTTTAAATTAACATTTTCTCCAATCATAGGAGTTAAGATCCTTATATTGTTTTCGTTTTTTTCCTCTGTTATGTTTGTTAAAGGTTCGTCCCAATCATGATTGCCTAAAGTAAACTTGCCTGAATGCACAGGTAAGATAGCTTTCGCATTTAAATCGGTTGCGGCTTGTAATTGCTCTCCGGGTAGCATGTGAATGTATTTCCATTTTTCATCATACTGGCCATTTTCAAGAATCACTAAGTCAAACGCTCCAAATTTTGCTCCAATATCTTTAAAATGGGTATCGTAACCACTATCGCCTCCAATATATATTGTTGAGGTTGGTGCTTTTATTACAAACGAAGCCCAGAGTGTTTTGGCTCGAGTAAATCCTCGGCCTGAAAAATGCCTTGCGGGGGTAATATGTATTTCAAAACCATTTTTAAAGGTAAAATGATCATACCAATCGCCTTCTAAAATGACTTCTGGGCTAAAACCCCAATATTCTAAATGTGCACCATTGCCAAGACCCGTAATTACATTTTTAATTTTAGGACGTAATTTTTTAAGCGTTTTATAATCCATATGGTCCCAATGGTCATGTGTCAAAAATAAGTAATCTATTTCAGGAATATCGTCCGTTGTATAAATATCCGTTCCATTATATGCTTTTGTTGTGAATGAAAGTGGAGATGCATTACCACTAAAAACGGGGTCAACTAATATTTTTTTACCATCCAGTTGCATAAAATAGGATGAATGTCCCATCCATATTAGTACATTTTGATTAGGTTTAATTGCTTTTAAATCAGTTTTAATCGAAGGAATATTTATGGAAGGTTCTTTTGGTTTTGAGGAAAACAGGAATTCATACAGAACTTTACCATAACCAACTCCTTCTGTTAGCATAGGGGTATTGCTTAAATTTTGAAAACTTCCATTTTTATAATGGGGCGATTGCTCAATTTTTAATAATCGTTCTCCTGATGGCTGTTTTCCAAATCTTTCAGTATTTAAAAAAAGGAATGTTCCAACTCCAATGGTTGTAATGATAAAAAGAAGTCCAATCATTATTTTTTTTATTAAAATCATATTAGGTTTATAAATTCCATTTTATTCCTGTTTCTTTTTCCGAAAGGTCCCATAGTTTTTTGGATACAGCTTTATCTTTAGCATGTGGCTCTAATCTATGTTCACCTACAGGACCCACCCAATTACTTCTGCCTGTAGGGCCATAAAAACCATTTTGGTCAAGGTTTGGCTCAGTAGCACACATCAATTGCGGGTAAGCACCCTTTTCAGCAGATTGCGTCAATGGTGATAATTTCATCATCCCAAAAATAAGCTTCATCATAAAACTACCACTGGTGCTAATAAGGTTGGTTCTCGAAGAGCCAGGATGACAAGCATAGGCTTTCACTTCTGTTTTGCCTGCTTTTGTCAATCTATCTTGTAATTCATAGATACTCGTAATTTGAGCCAGTTTACTTTGGCTATACGCATTATTAGGGGTGTAATCTTTGTCCCAATTCAAATCGTCAAATTTTATGGTTTTAATTCCCATATCGTACCCCATGCTTCCTACCGTAACAATTCGACCTTTTGATTTTTCAATAAGTGGGAACAATAGCGCCTGAAGTGTAAAGTTACCATAATAATTTGTTCCCATTTGGCTTTCCCAACCGTCAACAGTAAGTGTTCGCTTGGGCACTTGAGCAATTGCCGCATTACAGACTAATGCATCAATTTTTGGGATTGTATTACTAATTGCTTCTGCCGCTTTTTTTACTGAACTTTGTACGGCTAAATCCATTTGAATTGACTGTACCTCAATATTGTTACCAAGTTCTTGTTTCAAAATAACAACAGTTTTGGCTGCTTTTTTAGGATTTCGGTTTAACATGACTACTTTGGCACCTTTTGACAATAGTATTTTTGTTGCTTCAAAACCTGTTCCACTGGTAGTCCCTGTTATGACAAAAGTTTTACCGTTTAAATTTCCAATTCTATCAGGAGTCCATCCTTTTTTACCAAATTGATTTGTATGCATTTTTACTTTTTTTAATGTTTTATAAGAATACTACAAAGGTCGGGTAGAAGTAGTCTTCACTTCTTATACGGATTTTCGAATGTTGTATACTTTTTGGTTTTAATGGAATTACAAACATCATAAATTTAAAGGAAAATGCGTGCTGTCCAATTCTCTTTGACTTTGGGAAGTAAGGTCGCGAGTTAAACGCGAATGGATTCGCGAACGAGTGTTGGCGCAAAGCGCATGTTTTATTGGTTATAATAAAAGCACCAAACAAAGTAGAGAATCTAGAACTCGTTAATTCTGTTTTTGATTTTTATTACACTTAGTAACCACAATCTTGTTTTCCTGACGAAGGAAGGAACTTCGAAAGTAACTCCACAAAGATTGGGTTTTGAAATTTATGTCTGTTTAAAGAGAATGTACCACACGAAAGAATCTCATACGATTGGGTGTTGACCAAGACCACGCCTATGCATTTAGTCCTTCTCGCAAAGGCGGTTGGGCAATTGCGCAGAGTCCTATTTTAGGTTCAACCATTACTTTGAAGCGCCTAAGACAAAAAGGCTATCAGTCTCTAACCGATGATTATATCGAATTGAACCCATCATTTTGCGAACCGCCGAGTACGTGACCCGTACGCTCGGTGGTGTGAGAGGCGCACTCCGTTAGTTTCTAGCGGAGCCGTCTACTCGATTAGTGGCTGGCGTTTTTACCCAGTAAATTAATAATGTTTTTTTCTATTCTTTTGGATGCTCCAAAATCTATGAAACCACTGTCAGAAGAGCCTCGGCCTTCAGCGTTTAGAGCAATTATGTTTTTCACTGCAAGAATAGTTATTTTGTAGTCCATTCTCCACCAACTTTTTTGATAAATAAATTCAAATGAATTTTCATCCTGTTTATAATTCCCTTTAGCAATATTCTGAATTACAGAAATTACATTTTGTATGTTTTCTTCTTCTGAAAAATTATTTTCTAAGTATGTTAGTTTATAATGTTTTCTCAATTCAAATAATCCATACATTCCTAGAATCAGCAACCATATTGCTAAAAATAAAAGTCCTTTTGATTTATGCTTTAGAAATACAGCGTATGTTAATAATAGAGAAATAATGATTGCAACTATACAGAGAATTTTATAAAAAAGTTTTTTAGACCTTTTTTGGTTTTCGAATGAATTTTCAAAACTTTCTAATGTCATTTTGTGTGTCTTAAATTATCGAATTTTCCAATTCTGTGGTACGCTAGCCACTAACGTTTTGCAGCTACAAGAAGTTGCGTACTTCATTCACTGCCAATTACAAATGTAGATAAAACTTTGATTCAACAATTACCATTTCTGATAAATCCCATGCCTAGCAATTTCTTGTAACTGCTGTTAGCGGTAGGCTTTATTGTTCATTTAAGAATGTGTTGTAGATATTTTCAAATGTGTCATTCTCATTTCTTCTAGTTAGTCTAACATAATCTGTTTTGATTTTATTAGTCATTGATCTAACCCATTCACCATTTTTAAATACATTTTTATAATCAAAAAAATTATTATTATCACTTGTATATTCAACAATATCAAAATTTATATCTGGTGTAATTAAATTCCACATTTTCTTTAATGAATTTTCTAAAATTTCTTTATTTGTTGTTACAAATTCTTTGGGATTTTCTAAAATTAATTTACCAATGTTATCTTCTTCTAAAATAGTTGCTATTACACTTGAGAAAAAGAATATTGAAAGCCCATAATTCCTTATTTTTTCATTTTCTAATAAGTTCGAATTTGCATAAATTATATTATAAACTAGGTAACCAAAATATATCTTTTCAGCATTTATTTTTCTAGAAAATATTGCATTATAATCATCACCAAATAGTTTTTGTTTTAAATGTGTGTCTTGAGGTTTTTTCAAGTAAACAGCTTTAATTATTTGAGCAGCAAAATCTTTGTCAATTATATCGTCATAGCCATTTAAATCTTCTCCTTTTTTTCTACTATAAAATACTTTATCATCGAATAATTCTTTAAATTCATTTTGCAAAGATTTTTGTACACTATCATTTGATCTTAAATCTTTAAGACCAATTGCATTTTGATTGTTTGCATAATATGTAATGTCTTTTACTAAACTTGAATTTAAACTTAGTTTGATGATTTTAACTAAAATAAACAAGTTTCTTGTTAATTTATCTTTGTTTTCATATAAAGTAAGCATTGATTGACAACCGTTTATAACTGCATAATTACCAATTGATATTTTACTATTTGATAAGTCTTCATTCAATTCTTCACATACAATTGTAATACCATTATGATATAGGAAAAAATTGTTATGTTGAGATTGATCTAATATATTGTCTTTTATTGACTTGTTAACTCTAGTTTTACCTACACTATATCGTACATTTTTATAAAATAAAGTTCTGTCTTGAATACCTTCTAATTTAACTAACTCTTTTGCACTAATCGTATAAGCTCTTGCGATTGTGCCATCAGGTAAGTTATATTCTATTTTTGAAGTATTAGATAAATAAAGATCCTTGACAGGAAACTTAACATCGTTATCTGCAAAATATGTGTATTTATTATGTAAGTCATTACAATCCCAAGCTTCTAAATCTTCATTTATTGCAATGAATTCATTTGCATGAACATTAAAATTTTTGTTCGTAATAAAAACTAACCTTAAAGCATAATGTGTTTTTTCATTAAGTTTTGAACTTTTAATAAGTGATTTAAGTTCGTTACTAGCAGTGCTCTCTAATAAATTATTTAAATTTTCACTATTTGTAAACCATTGTTTAGCACCAATAAAATTTCTTAAATCGTTATCTCCTTGATTTTGGTGGTCAGTTGGTGAAAATTTAGATTGTATTAAATAAATTATTTCTTCTTCATCGTCAACAAAGATTGCATCAATTCCTTTATCATTTTGTTGATCACATACGCAATCAATTGCATCTTGACGATCTATTCTAAAAAAATTCTCTAAAAACCATATTATGAATGCTGATGTATCTGTTCTACCATTATTGTAATTTAAAATATCTGATCTTAAATTTCTAAAGAATTCTTCTAATGTCATATAATTTTTGATTATTTACGATTTTTCATAAGCTTACCGCTAACGTTCTGACGCTTGGCGAGGTTGCGAACTTCGTAACCGAGTACTTTCGGTTAAGATAAAATTTCTTGCGAAACGTAAACGTGAATTTACCACAAATTTCGCAATCTCGCCAAACGGCTGTTATGGGCAGTTTTTATTTATAGTACATATTTAGACTTCCTTTATATAATTGTCCTTCAAATGTTTCTCCTTTCATATATTGTCTTTTAACTTTAAGCTCTACTTCACGTTTTTCGTTTGGGATTTCGACAGTAATGTAATAATGCTTTAACCCGCTTTTTGAGGTTGTTTCATTTGTACTTATAACTTTACTTTTTAAATTTATCATTTCTTGCTTTCCGATGTATGAGTTAATGCTTAACAACAAACCAGAAATTATTCCACAGATAAATATAAATGAGAAAAATGTCCCAAATAATATTTTAAACCCTTTTATAAAAATATAGAATATTTTGTTTTGTGCTTTTGTAGGGCGAAAAATACTTTCGTGAAAAAATAATGAAAAAATAAATGATAAGATTCCAAACACTATTATGTTATCAAACACTTTTTTCATAGAAAAGCCCAGTTCGTATGTTTCAAGGAAAACGAATGGTATCAGAATAAATATTATAGTTACTGTAACAAATGAATAGAATATATATTTTCTCATCTTTTATTTAGAATTCTTCTTTTTTAGAGCATTTTTCAGGATAGAAATTACTCGCAATTCTTTATTTCATTGTTTCTGTAAAATTGCCCATAACTCGTTTATAGGAGCCATAAAATGGCTCTAATCTACCCATATTTAGGTAGCTTTGTGTCATAACCATGGCTTTTATTTACTAGGCTAATATATAAATAATTATTTACAAATCATCAAATGGACTTTTTATTTGTTGTAAACTTTTAGTACTTACATGCGTGTAAATTTCAGTGGTTTTACTGCTATTATGGCCTAATAACTCTTGTATGTAGCGTAAATCAGTTCCACTCTCTAATAGGTGTGTAGCAAAGCTATGTCTTAACCAATGCAAACTTACAGGTTTACTTATATTTGATTTTGTTAAGGCTTGTTTGAGTACATTTGATAAACTGCGCTCATCATATCTTGTATTCTCATTTTGCCCCTCAAAAAGCCAAGTTCTAGGTTTGTATCCTTTATAATATTCTCGTAACATTTCTAGAATTTTTGGAGATAAGGGAGTAATTCTATCTTTTTTACCTTTGCTTTGTCTGATGATTACAATGCCTCTTTTTGAATCAATATCGTTTGGTTTTAAATTTATAAGCTCACTTCGACGCAAACCACAACTATAGATCAAAGAAAGCATTGTTCTGTGTTTGATGTTGCTATGCGCATTCAAAATCAATTTGACTTCCTCTTTACTCAAAACATTTGGCAATAGTTTAGATCGTTTTGGACGGTGAATTTTATCGATTTCAATTTTGGTTTCACGAATGGTTTGAAAAAAGAGTTTAATGGCATTAACAATCTGATTTTGATAAGATGCCGAAAGATTGTTCTTCAAGATATAGTCATTATTATAAACAATAACATCCTCATTAGTGATATCAGCAATTGGTTTCTCTCTAAAAAACACCAAAAATGATTTTAAAGCTTCGCTATAAGTCGCAATGGTACTTTGGCTATAACGTTTGGAACGCAAATGTTGTTTGAATTTTTCGATTTGGGCGATTCCTTCTGGCGATGGTAAGGAATGGGTCATTGGTGGAATTTTAAATCGTTCTCTATTTTCGGCGGTGTCAGGTAAATGCCAAGCGACCAAGGTCGCGCTCCATAGCGCTCCGTCAATTTTTTTGATACGTGCAATTAAGTCGGTATTTTTTTCAAAATAAACGGCAATTCTGTTCTTGCCTTTATGTTTAATGGGTTTTGCTGACCCATTCATTTTTTTGATAATTTGGTAGCTAAAGGTAAATAATTTTCTTAATAAATTATCAATTTTAGAAACGATATTATAAATACACAACGCAAATTTTTAGCCCCGATAGAGCCGATATCCTCCTGTAGCGGAGCGAAAGGAGATAAAGGCGAAAGCGGGAGGAGAGCTTGTTATGGAAACAAAAACGGACTGCTCCTACGATTTTTTAAGCAAGCGTTTTCTATAAATATGGTAATTGCGGTGGAAACGGTTGTTGCTAGGGTAGCTTCGTTTTTCGGTGATGTTGTTGACAATCAAAGCCACGGTAAGGAGGATTAAGGAGCCTGCTAGTACGGGTGATAACACATACCAATAGCCTAATGTTTTAATTTTTTCGGTACCAATGATGGCAATCAAGGCGGTGGCACCTCCGGGTGGATGTAGGGTTTTGGTGATTTGCATCGAGATGATGGCTAAGGATACCGCTAAGGGCGCCGAGAGCCAAATGGGTTCGGGCAATAGGGTTTGGATGGTAACGCCTATCAAGGCTGAAATAACATGACCGCCAATAAGATTGCGGGGTTGCGAAAACGGACTTTGTATAATGCCATAAATCAAAACGCTTGAAGCTCCAAAGGAACCAATGAGGTAAATGCCGTCTGAACCTGGAAAATGACTGGCATGAAAGTAAGCGATGCAACCTATCCCGATAAAGGAACCAACAAACGACCAAAATTGTTCTCGGAAGTCAATTAAGGTTTCTTTGTAGATAATGTATTTGGTTTTGCGATAGCTGCGTTTGATTTGTTCTGTTGGCATTTTATTTAGTCGTATTAGGGATAAAACTGTAAACAGTGTATGGAAAAATGATTTTGGCGGTAGTTTGAGCGATGTAACACACCATCAAGATGGGTAGGAACAAAATATAGTTATTGGTTAAGCTCAGGGTCAAAAAGAGCGCTGTAAGTGGTGCTTGAATACTCGCACTCAATACGGCTGCCATACCCAGTACCATAAAATTTAAAATAATTACATCGCTGTCAAAAAAATGATTGAAACTCAAAGCGGTAAAAAGTCCTAAAAAAGCACCTATAAATAGGCTAGGAGCAAATACGCCTCCGTCACCCCCAGAAGCCAAAGTTATCGAGGTCACAATAGGTTTTAAGAGCAAAATTGCGATTAAACTTAGCCCTAATGAAATGGTAAGTAAGCTTTGATTGGTGCTGTGGATGATGGTTTTTATGGCATGATAGCCTTCGCCATACAATTGTGGAAACAAGAGCAACGCCAAACTCAGTAATGAGGAACCGATTACTATGCGGTAGAATGGGGTGTTTATTTTGGAAAAATGATTTTTGACAAACAAAACGGTTTTTGTGAGATATACTGAGTGCAATCCTGCGATGATTCCTAGTAGGATAAAATATGGAATGGCTTTGAGGTGCCAGGTCTTGATAGGGATGGCAAATAATGGCGCTTCATCGATGAGGTGAAGCAAGCCAAAGGCAATCATAACGGCTACGGTAGTGGTTAGTAAGAACGTTTGTGTTATTTTTTTTGATACGACCTCGTAGGCAAATAATAATCCCGCCAGTGGACTGCCAAATAAGGCTGTGACTCCTGCTGCAACTCCTGCGCAAATCAGTTCGGTTTTGTATTGCCTAAAAATGTTTTTCTTTTGTTGTGCTACAGAACCGATGGTGGCTGAAGCGACCACGGTGGAAATTTCAATTCCTGTAGAACCCCCAAAGACCACTGTCAAAAAGCCATTGATGAAATGAGAAGGGATTTTGTAATTGGGGAGGTTTTTTCTTTTTGATTCGGTACTTTCAAAAACTTCTTTGATTCCCTTATTCTCCTTTTTTTTGAATAAATACTGACGCAATAAATAAATGAGTGACAAACCTATAAAGGGGAATATCAGGTAAAATAAAATATTGCTGTTGGCTCTTTCGAAAAAAATTTCTTCATAATATTCGGTCATTCTCTTCAGGACGATGCCTAAAAAAGAAGATAGAAACCCAATTAAAACGGAAACGAGTAGTAGTTTTTTAAGGACAATGAGTTGATGATTTTTTTTGATTTTAGCCGCTTTAGTCATCAGGATGCTATTTTTTTTAAGGGCTACAAAAGTATAAAATCAAAAAACAAAATGTTTTAAATTTAACTTTTTTTATGATTTTTCGTAGAATTCTATAGGTAATCCGTCAGGGTCATTGATGAAAAAAAAGCGTTTTTGGGTGTGCTGGTCTGTTCGAATGGGTTCTAGTACCACGTGGTGCTGTTGTAGGTATTTCCAGCTTTTGGGTATATCATCAACCTCAAAGGCTAAATGGCGTAAACCGCAACTTTCGGGTCTCGAATTTCGCTGGGGTGGATTGGGAAACGAAAACAGCTCAATACAATAAATGCCATTCAAACTTAAATCTAGTTTGTAAGATTGTCTTTCGCTGCGATAGACTTCTTGAATGATTTTGAATCCTAGTATTTGTGTATAAAAATGTTTTGAAACCTCATAATTGGAGCAGATGATGGCAATATGGTGGACGTTGTTGATTTGGAGCATCTTGTTTAGTTACGAGTTTTGGTTTTTAGAAAATGAGAGGGTATCAAAGTGAGGCCATTCCACAAGTTATTTCTTTTCTTTTGCTTTTAAGCCTACGGGGATTTTCAAATCACCAGTATCGTACATATTGATGTAAATGTCAATAGTGTCTTTGGTGCCAATTTCTGTTAATCGGTAGCGGTCTAGCATGCCTGAATTGTTGAAAAAGCCATTGGGTGTTTTAAACGGACAGCAACTGCCTGCTCTAAAATAGGTCATTTTTTTATCGTTGGGTCCAAACAGCGCGTTGAGGAATCGTCTTTCGTTCAATGGCCCTTCTTGGGTTTTTACTCCACCTACTTTGATTGGGTTAGACTGGCTGTAGCCATAGGTTTTGTCGTTGCTTTCTTCTGTGAGCCAATACGTATTGTGGTCTAATAATTCCACAGCTTTAGTTCGAGTGTCCCCAGTGCCTTTGTTTTCGGCTGTTGCGGTTTTCTTTGAAGTGCACGAAATGATAATTACAGCAAATGGTACAAGTAGTTTTTTCATTGTGGACTGTGAGTTTTGATTAGGAATGCGTATTTGTTTGTATTTCAAATAAATAAAAAAAAGTCTTATAGTAGTTATACTATTTGGTTTTCTGTAGTCTCTTGATTCAATTTCTTGATGACTTTGGCAGGATTGCCTACGGCCAACGAGTTGTCAGGAATGTCTTTGGTAACTACTGCACCCGCTCCAATGACGCATCCATTTCCAATGCGAACACCGGGACAAATAATTGCGTTGCCTCCAATCCAACAATCGTTTCCTATGGTTATGGGTTTTGAGAATTCAACTGTTTTTCGGGTTTGTGCATCGAGGGGATGAGCGGCAGTGTACAATTGAACTCCAGGACCAAAAAGAACATCTGAGCCGATGTTTACTTTTGCTCCATCAAGGACTACACAATTGACATTGAAATAGACATTATCACCACAGAAAATATTGTATCCATAGTCACAAAAAAATGGTGGTTCGATGTATAAATTTTTACCAGAATTTGGGATTAATTCGGTGATGATTTCTCGCGCTTTTTTGGTCACTCGATACTCAGTAATATTTAATCGGTGCAATAAATTTTTGGCTCGTCTTCGGTCTTTAATTAGGATGGGATCACCTGCGTTAAAAAGGGTGCCTTCCATCATTTTTTCTTTCTCTGTTTTCATATCCTAGAAAGGGATTTTTTTTGAAGTTAAAAGTAACCTTTTTTGAGGTCATTTTGGAGTTAATTTTTTACGACTTTTTGGAGTGGTTGTAAGACGAAAAAAAGAGCTTTTTTAAACGTTAGGTTTCTTATTATTTTTTGGTCTCGATTCAAAATTGTGTATAAGGCAGGGAGCTTTTTTTTCTAAATAGCGTGTGCGTTGAAATTTTTTTTACAGAATTAAAAGAGGGGTTTTTCTGTTTTGAAAGTGGTCTTGTTGTTGTTTTTTATGGAAATAAAAAACAAGGGAAGGGAGGGTAAAAAGTCTTGAGGTGAAGAAGCTTTTTTTGTTGAAGACACGTTTTGTAAGGGTGGTTTAGGATGTGGTTTTTTTTTTGCTGTACAAGGTGTTTTTTAGGTCATGTAAAGCCTTAAAGTGAGGTTAAAGGTGTTTTGGTTATTTAATTCATTTTTTTATTTAATTAATAATGTTTAAATAACTGGTAATATTTATTTTAATGTTTAGATATAGATTTTGTCTATTTGAAATATTTGTAAGTTTTTATTGTTTTTTTAACAAAAGTAAAAAGTAAGAATGGGTCCTTCTTCTAGAAAGACATTTCTCTTCTGTTAGGTAGTTTTTTTGTCTCTTTGAGGTTGTTGTTAGGCTATTGGAAAGTTGATTTTTGGGTGGTGAAAGAAAACGAAAAAGAACCATTTTCTTGAATTGTTTTTTTTAAAATTGAAGTAAGCGGACTTTCTTTTTTAAAATCTCTTTTGGAAGATGTTGCACTCTTTTTTTTCGAATGATAATTTTTTGTTAACTAAAATGACTTACTCCTTTTTAGGTTGTAAATTCGTAAAAGTTAAATTTAAAATACGAACTATGAAGCATGTCTTTGCACTTGTTTTTTTTGCCTTTTTTTCGGTCCAAGTTTCAGCTCAAAACCCTGCTGTTTTTGATACTTATGATGCGCTTGAAAAAGCAGTTTTGAATGACAAAAACACCGTTTATGTGGTCAACTTTTGGGCTACTTGGTGTGCGCCTTGTGTGAAAGAATTACCTTATTTTGAAAGATTGAATAACGAGAATAAAAAGGTGAAAGTGGTGCTGGTAAGTTTGGATTTTAAAGACCAATTTCAAACCAAATTAATTCCTTTTTTGAAAAGAAAATCCATCCAGTCGCAAGTGGTTTTGTTGACGGATAAAAATTATAATAATTGGCTTTCTAAAGTGGATCAAAATTGGTCTGGTTCTATCCCTGCTACCTTGATTATAAATGGTGAAAAAAGGGTGTTTGCCGAGCGTGATTTTGCCACCTTTGAAGAACTTAATAACTATGTAAACTCGAATACTAACTAACACATTTTGTATATGAAAATCATTTCTTCTCTCGTTTTAATGTTTACTTTTTTCGTTGGATTGGCTAATCCAGTTCCACCTACAGCTTACAAAATAGGTGATGTTGCGACTGATTTTAAGTTAAAATCTGTTGATGGCAAAATGTATAGCATGGCCGATTATAAAAGTGCTAAAGGCTTTATAATTGTTTTTACTTGTAATCATTGCCCTTTTGCTAAAAAATATGAAGACCGTATTAATGATTTGGCCAAAAACTACAAATCTAAAGGCTATATTTTATTAGCAATCAATCCTAATGATCCAGAGGTGCAACCAGAGGATAGTTTTGACTTAATGAAAGTGAGAGCTAAGGAAAAAGGGTTTGTTTTTCCTTATCTGTTTGATGAAGATCAAAAAATATTTCCACAATATGGTGCTACTAAAACCCCACATGTGTTTTTGTTAGACAAGAACCGAGTGGTAAAATACATTGGAGCGATTGATGATAATGTGGATAGTGCAAGCAATGTGAAAGAAAAGTATCTTGAAAATGCTATTGCTGCTTTAGAAAGTGGAAAAACACCTTCTCCTGAAACCACCAAAGCTATTGGGTGCGGAATCAAAGTAAAAAGATAGTAATTTGATGCATTATTTGGATTCCTTCGGAATGCAAAGAATTGAAAAGAGTAGAAGCCTTATTTGTTTCTGCTCTTTTTTTGATTGGTCTGGTAGCTTTTAAGCGATAAAATATCGCCTGATAGGGATTAGAATACCAATGAGTATTGAATATCCAATAAAAAAAGGTAAAATCCAATTTTCTAGTCCTAGTGGGAGCATGATGGCAATTAATAACAATTGAAAACCCAAACCATATAGGGAAACGAGAGTCATGAACCAGTTAGGAAAGGTTTTGACTTTGTAAGCAAGCGGGTCTAAAGAATGTATAATACGATCAAATTTTCCATATACCACCGTGTATATTCGGAACATAATGTTGACAGTTGCTTGTTTTTCGCCTGGGAGCGCTTTTGGGGCTTTATGTTCAAATATTTTACTTGTAGCATCTCCACCAGCCGATTTATGTCGTAAAATGACATAATAGTAGTTGTAGAGGGTGCCTTGTAATTGAATGCTTATGAAAGCCATTATACTAGTCCAAAACGAAGATTGGGAGATGTAACAAATGGCAAATAAAATCATAAAGTTCAAAAAAATATCAAACACACTATCGAGATAGCGACCAGTATAAGATGGCGTGTTTTTAAGGCGAGCAAGCTCTCCATCGGCAGCATCAATGAGTGATTTTAGTATGATAAAAAAGCCTGCCCAATACCAATATTTTTCAAGAATGCAATACACAGCGACCAATCCTGAAAATCCAAACAATAAGGTCACATCAATAGGTGTGAAACGGGTTTTTTTTAAAGAATTGGCCAGCCATCTCCCAAAGGGTCTCCCATAATCGGATAAGTCGATAAATTGGTCTTGTGAAGCGAGTTTTGACATTTTTGTTGGTAAACAATGAAATGTGACAATATAGTCAGTAATAAAGATACGAAAAAACAAAGTAATCACCCCACAGTCAAATGCATGAGTATAGTTACCACTAATAGTTTCACCGGATTACTATCACTTGGATCACTAATTATTAGGAATAGTGACTACTAAATTTGCTTAAATTCTGTTTAAAGGGGTGTATTTATAATCAAAATTAATTTTAAAATTAGCGAATTAGCAATTGTTTTTACGGAACATTAGTTATTTAGAAAGCCTGTGCAAGGTATAAGTCATGGTTGCCAATAAGAAAAACGCATTGATTTGATGTGCCAAACCAAGCCACAACGGTACGGAGTACAATAATGTAAAAACACCTAAAGCAAACTGAACAAGTACTAAGAAGAGTAGGCCATTGATACCTCTTTTTTGTTCTATTAAAAGACCCGTTGATTTACTTTTATAAAACAACCACGCAATTAGGGCTACTACAACATAAGCCAAGGTACGATGAACAAATTGAACGCCACTTTTGCCTTCTGTTAAATTAAGTAAAAGGGTTTTTTGTTCAATAAAAACACTATCGTGAATAAATTGTCCGTCACTCATCAAGGGCCAGTGGTTGTGAATCAAACCTGCATTCAATCCAGCGACAAAACCTCCGTAGATAATTTGAACAATTAAAAAGACAAAAGCATAACGAGCAATTTTTTGTAAGTCCACTTGAGCTGTTTTGCGATGCGGATAAATCAAATCCAATGCTACCCAAAGGGTATAAGCAAAAGTGATAAAGGCAAAAGTAAGGTGTAAAGCCAGTCTAAAATGACTTACATCAGGATGGTCAATCAAGCCACTTTTTACCATGAACCACCCCAAAAACCCTTGAAATCCACCCATAAAGAGCAGTATCAAACATTTCTTGATGGTGGCACGGTCTAATTTCTTTTTGATTAAAAAATAGACAAAAGGAATGATAAATACCAGTCCGATGATACGCCCAATAAAACGGTGGAACCATTCCCAGAAATAAATGAATTTGTAATCTGAAAGTTGGAAATCGTTGTGAATGTTGATTTTTTGGTATTCTGGGAATTTTTTATACTCCTCAAAGGCTGCTTGCCATTTTTCCTCTGTCAAAGGCGGAAAAGTATCGGTAACCAAATGCCAATCGGTCATGGATAAACCAGAGTTTGTCAATCGGGTGATTCCACCCACAGTTACCATCAAAAATAATAGGAAGCATCCTGTAAGCAACCAGTAGATAACGGATTTGTTTTGTGTCATTTTTTATAGTTTCTAAGATTCTGAGTTTTTAAAGAGACTAAGAACCTAAAGTTTGTATTTTTATTAGTTCATTTTATTAGCTTGATTTCTCAGTGCCTTAGCTACTTAGCTGCTTTCTTTAATCCTAATTTCTCTGCTCTTTTCAAAACAAAGGCATAAGCCGCTTCGTACTCATTTGGAATTTCACCTTCCAATATAGCTTCTTTTACTGCTTCTTTTAGTACGCCAATTTCTCTCGAAGGTTTCAAGTCAAAAATTTCCATGATTTGTTCACCAGTGATAGGCGGTTGGAAGTTTCGAATTGAGTCTTTCTCTTCAACTTCAACAATTTTTTGACGCACAATCACAAAATTGTTGTGATATTTCTTGAATTTGTTCGGGTTTTTAGTGGTGATATCGGCCTCACAAAGAGTCATCAAGTCTTCCACATCTTCGCCTGCATCAAATACCAAACGCCTCACCGCTGAATCAGTAACTATATCCTGAGAAAGAACGATAGGACGTGAACTCATCATAACCATTTTTTGAACAAATTTCATTTTTTGGTTCAATGGCATGTGTAGGCGTTCAAAGATTTTCTTGACCATCTTTCCTCCCAAAAACTCGTGTCCGTGAAAGGTCCAACCTTGCTTTTTGTTGAATTTTTTAGTGGGTGCTTTACCAATATCGTGTAACAAAGCGGCCCAACGCAACCATACATCCTCGGTATTTGGACAAATATTATCGACTACTTCCAGCGTGTGGTAAAAGTTGTTTTTATGGGTTTGCCCTTCAATTTCTTCCACATTATTCAAAGCCGTTAATTCGGGTAAAATAATATCGAGTAATCCCGTTTTATACAATAATAAAAAGCCTACGGATGGTTTGTCGGTCGAAAGGATTTTATTCAATTCGTCTACTATGCGTTCACCAGAGATGATTTTAATTCGGTCTTTGTTTTTTGAAATCGCTTCCAAAGATTCTGCTTCAATTTCAAATCCCAATTGAGTAGCAAAACGAATCGCACGCATCATGCGCAACGGATCATCAGAGTAAGTAATATCAGGATTTAAAGGGGTTTTGATGGTTTTGGACTCCAAAGCCGCCACTCCTTCAAACGGATCAACCAAATCGCCATAATTACTTTCGTTCAACGAAAAAGCCAACGCATTAATTGTGAAATCGCGACGTTCTTGATCGTCTTTTAGGGTGCCTATTTCTACTTTTGGATTCCGACTTTCAGTTTGGTAGCTTTCCTTACGCGCCCCCACAAATTCGATATCCGTGTCTTGGTAGCGCAACATCGCTGTACCGTAGTTTTTAAAAACTTGGACCTTAGGTTTGTGAGGCAACAATTCGGATACTTTTAATGCCAAATCGATACCGCTACCCACGGCTACAATATCAATGTCTTTTTTGGATGGACGGGTTAATAAATAATCCCGAACAAAACCACCAATAACGTAGCTTTCCACACCAAGTTCTTGACTTGCTTGTGCAATGATTTTAAAAATGGGGTTTTCTAATGCTTTTATATAATTCATTCTGTTTTACCGCTAAGGAGGTTACCGCTAATTGCTTTATAAATTTTTGAGGCTTATGCTGATTAAGTTGTTTACTTTACAATACGTTTATACTCAAGTGAAATAGAATTAAAATTTGCTAGTATAGCTAATCTATTATTAGATACTTTGAGATAATTCAAACATTGTGAATAGTGTTTTGGGTGAAGATTTTCACTTGATTTTATTTCTAAAATAATCTTATCAAATAATACAAAGTCAGCATAAAACTTATGATTTAAAACTACAGTTTTATAATTTACAAAGTATTCTTTTTCTCTTTCATATGGAATTTTATTCTGTTGCAATTCGTATTCTATAGCATCTTTATATACAATTTCAGAAAAACCACCACCTAAATTTCGATGCACATCAAATAAAATACCCATTATCTGAAAACTTTCTTCTTTATAAAGTACTTCACTCATAGTTTTTTCTTTTTTTAGCCACGAATTCACGAATTATTTTTAATAAATTGAACTTACTTCCGACTAATAATTCGTGAATTCGGGGCTATTAAAATTTATTAGCGGTTAAAAACTACTTTCTAATAACCTTCATCTGTGCATCATTCGTCAACTTGATAATGGTCGAGGGTTTGCCTGAAATTTTATCGTGGTGCAAATTTACAACATAGTCCACACCCTTAACAGTTTCAGGGTTGATTTTCTAATAGTTTTGAATAGTAGGTTAAATCTATATTATCTTCATATACAATTTCAGAAAAGCCACCTCCTAAATTTCGATGTACATCAAATAAAATACCCCTTATCTGAAAACTTTCTTCTTTAATAAAGTACTTCACTCATAGTTTTTTCATTTTTTAACCACGAATTCACGAATTACTTTTAATAAATTAAACTTACTTTCGACAAATAATTCGTGAATTCGTGGCTATTAAAATTTATTAGCGGTAAACCTCTATTTACGTATCACCTTCACCTGTGCATCATTGGTCAATTTGATAATGGTCGAGGGTTTGCCTGAAATTTTATCGTGGTGCAAATTTACAACATAGTCCACACCCTTAATAATCTCAGGGCTAATTTCCTTAAAACTTTTAGGAGTAGGTTGGCCCGAAATATTTGCAGAGGTAGAAACCAATGGTTTTTTCATTCGCTCCATCAATTTAAAACAAAAAGGTTCTTTAACTAGTCTAATTCCCAGTGTGTTATCCGTTGCGATAATATTAGGAGCCACATTTCGTGGATTGTCCAAAATCAAAGTCGTTGGGTTTTCGGATAAATCCATTATTTGCCAAGCCACTTCGGGAATGTCTTTAAACACATTGTAAAGCATTTTTTCGCCATTCATCAGGCAAATCATACTTTGGGTTTCAGCTCTTTGTTTCAATTTGTAAATCTTTGCAATCGCCTCAGGGTTGGTCGCGTCACAACCAATTCCCCAAACCGTATCTGTAGGATACAAAATGATACCTCCTTCTTTAATTACCTCAAAAGCGTTGTGTATTTCTTGATTGATGTCCATCTTTACATTTTAAGTAGTGCAAAGATATTTATTTGTTCCTATTTAGCGGGCATACAAGCGGGTTTAATAATCCATTTTAACGACATTTTATAGAATGTTTGCGCAGGTGAAAAAAAAAATTGGGCATTACCTTAGGTTGTTAGAGTATAGTATTATTTTTTGAAATTGAATTGATGAAGCGAACCCTTAAAATCAGCCCGTCAAAAAAATCACCTTGCCTTCTTATTTAGTTCACACAAAGCGATAATTTCTATAATTCTAGCGGTTCTAGTTGCTTCACGTTTCGCTTGGTTAAGCCAATAGAGGTAACTCTTTCGGTATGACGGAGCAAACGCTTTGTAATTAATATAGGCGGTTGGGTTTTCAGTAAAAGCTTTTTCTAAATCGGGTGGAATTGCATAAGCTTCAACTGCATCCAAAGATTCCCAAGAGCCGTTCTCTTTGGCAATTTGTATGGCGGTATAACCACTTTCATGTAGTAATCCCTCTTTATCGAGTTTTTCGATATAGGTTTTGTTGAGTTTACTCCAAACGCTTTTGGGTTTTCGAGGGCCAAAACGTTGTTTGCGTTTTTCATCATCAATTTTTCGCACCGTTGAGTCAATCCAACCAAAACAAAGGGCTACCTGAACGGCCTCTTCCCAGCGCATACTCTCCTGAACGCTACCCACTTTGTAGAAAATGAGATCAATACCTGTGCAATTAGCGTGGTTAATTTCGAGCCAAGCACGCCATTCGGTGGTGTTTTTAAAGTAAAGTTCGGTTTCTTTGTTCAGCATAATTTTTTCTGGAAGCCTTTAAAAATAAAACCATTAAGAAAATAAGTTTATTAAGGAAGACTTAATTAGCTTATTTTCTTAATGGTTCAAATTGATTACTATATGTTTTATCAATTGCTATTATTTGATGATAGCCGTACAAGCCACTCTACCACCTGCATTTCCTGTTGGTTGGGTTGTAAAGTCATCAGCGCCTTGGTGCACAATAATAGCATGACCTATAATGTCTTTGGTAGGGTCTCCAGAACCTATGTTCCATTCGTCAGTAGTGAATTTAATCGAACCGTTTCCGTTTTTGTCAGCGGTAAAATTCCCGATATCACCTTTATGATATTGTCCAACGCCCCATTTTCCGTGGTTTTTGAAAGTGGGATTCCAGTGACCACCAGTTGAGGTACCATCAGGAGCAGAACAATCTGATTTTTCGTGAATGTGAATGGCGTGTACGCCTGGTGTTAATCCTGAGAATTTGGCTTCCAGCGTCACTTTTCCGTCATTTTCGACAAAAGTTGCAGTACCCGCTACGTTGCTATTGCTCTTGGCTTCGAAGGTTAAATTTAATTTTTTGTCCTCGTTAGAGTTTAAAGATTTACATCCAATAATAAGAATCGTAAGTGTTGCTATAGAAAAGAGTATTTTTTTCATCTTAATTTTTTTTATAATTTTTGATAAAGTTAGCCAAATATTTGGGCTAGACCAATAAAAAAACCGTTCTAGTATGAATTTTAGAACGGTTTTAACATTTATAATTTAACCAAAAATTATACAATCACTATTAAAAACAATACTGATTTTCTTTAATAAGCTTAGTGGCTATGGTGTGTCGCAAAGCTACAATATTAGGCATGTTAGTGTATTTTGTAAAACGTTTTAAACCCATTAATAGCATGCGTTGCTCATCGCCTTCGGCAAAGGAAATGATGCTTTCTTTCCCTTTTTGGCTAATGATGTCCACGGCTTTATATAAATACAATTGCGCCATGGCAATTTGTTCTTTTACTTGGTCTTGACCTCGTTTTTTAGCTGTTTTTTCAGCTCTAAGAATCGTACTTTCCGCCATGTATATTTCGATTAAAATATCTGCGGCAGCTAACAAGAGTTGTTGGTGCGAATCCAAATCGGGACCGTATTTTTGCACGGCACTACCTGCCACCATTAAGAACACTTTCTTTAATTTGGCTATCATTTCTTTTTCCTCAGCAAATAGTTCTGAATAATCAGGAGCGTCAAATGATGGAATGCCTAATAATTCTTCACTTACTTTGGTAGCTGGACCTAATAAATCCACATGCCCTTTCATGGCTTTCTTAATCAACATTCCTACCGATAACATGCGGTTGATTTCGTTAGTCCCTTCGTAAATTCGGGCTATACGAGCATCACGCCAGGCACTTTCCATTGGAGTGTCTTCGGAGAATCCCATTCCTCCAAAAATTTGGATTCCTTCGTCAGAGCAGTTTTGAATGTCCTCGGACACCGCTACTTTTAATATCGAACATTCGATAGCAAATTCCTCGACACCTTTTAATTCTGATTCTTGGTGTGAACCGCCTTCAGCTTCCCGAATAGCTATTCGGTCTTCAATGTCTTTGGCAGCTCTGTAAGTAGCACTTTCGCCCGCATAACAACTCGTTGCCATTTCGGCTAATTTGTATCGGATGGCTCCAAATTGTGAAATGGGGGTATTAAATTGGACTCTTTCGTTAGCATATTTAACAGAGCCTGAAATAACTCTTCGTTGTGCGTCTAAGCAGGCAGCGGCTAGTTTGATTCGGCCTACATTTAAGGCATTCATCGCAATTTTGAAACCGTTTCCTCTTTCGGATAACATGTTTTCAATAGGAACAACCGTTTCATTGAAAAACACCTGACGGGTAGAGGATGCACGAATACCAAGTTTGTGTTCCTCTTCGTTCATGGTAATGCCGTTATTTGGATCGTTTTCTACAATGAAACCCGTGATGTTTTTATCATCTCCAATTCGGGCAAAAACAATAAACAACTGACAAAAACCAGCATTGGAAATCCACATTTTTTGACCTGTAATTTTGTAATGTGTCCCGTCTTCGGATAAAACGGCTTTCGTTTTCCCTGAATTAGCATCCGAACCCGCACCTGGTTCTGTCAAGCAATAAGCACCAAACCATTCACCAGTAGCTAGTTTAGGAACGTATTTTTGTTTTTGTTCTTCGGTTCCATACAAAGTAATAGGCATGGTTCCAATTCCTGTATGTGCTCCAAAAGCCGTGGAAAACGAACCCGTGGCTCCCGATATATAATCACAAACAAGCACAGTATCTACAAATCCCATTCCCATTCCGCCATAAGCCTCGGGTACAGAAATACTCAGGAATCCTAGGTCACCTGCTTTTTTCATGCATTCTTCGGTGTATTTATAATCCTTTTGTTCAAATCGGATTTTATGCGCCCAAAGTTCTTTATCAACAAACTCTTTTACAGAGTCGCGCATCATGATTTGTTCTTCGTTAAAATCCTCAGGAGTGAAGATATCTTCACATTTTGTTTCTTTGACTAGGAATTGACCTCCTCTTGTTTTGTTACTCATTTTAAGTGGTTTTAAATGATAAATAGTTTTCTTTAATCTTTCCCAAAAGAAGGATTGTGATTTGTTAATAGTTTGGTTTTTTGATGCTTTGTAAAGTTATAACAGTTCATAAATTCCTGCAGCACCTTGACCAGTACCCACACACATGGTGACCATACCGTATTTGTTACCACGGCGTTTCATTTCGTCAAACAATTGAACCGATAGTTTGGCGCCCGTACATCCTAAAGGATGGCCCAAGGCAATAGCACCACCATTGACATTGACAATATCTGGATTAAGTCCTAATTCCCTTATGACCGCTAACGATTGTGAGGCAAAAGCTTCGTTCAATTCGATTAGGTCAATGTCTTTTTGTTGCAATCCTGCTTGTTTTAGTGCTTTTGGAATTGCTTTTACAGGTCCTATTCCCATAATACGAGGTTCAACACCTGCAGAGGCATAACTCACCAAACGCGCTATAGGCTCAAGGTTTAATTCTTTGACCATTTCTTCACTCATAATCAAAACAAAAGCAGCTCCATCACTCATTTGGGAGGAATTTCCAGCGGTAACGCTTCCGTCTGCAGCAAAAACGGGACGCAATTTTGCTAATACTTCTCTTGAGGTATCGGCTCTAGGTCCTTCGTCTTTATTGACAATATAGGATGAGGTTTCTTTTTTACCTTTTCCATTAATAAAAGTTTGCTCCACAGTAATCGGGACGATTTGGTTGTCAAATTTTCCTTCGGCTTGCGCTTTCAAAGCTTTCATGTGAGAGTTGTAAGCAAACTCATCTTGGTCTTCTCTGGAAACTTTAAATTGATTGGCTACAGCTTCAGCCGTTAATCCCATTCCCCAGTAATAGTCCTCGTTTCCTTCTTTTGCAACAGCATAATCAGGAGTAGGTTTGTAACCTCCCATTGGAATGTAACTCATACTCTCGGCACCACCTGCAATGATACAATCAGCCATTCCAGTTTGTATTTTTGCTGTTGCCATTCCGATGGTTTCGATACCAGAAGCACAGTAGCGATTTACAGTCACACCAGGTACTTCTTCAATTTTTAATCCCATTAAAGAAATCAAACGAGCGACATTTAAACCTTGTTCCGCCTCAGGCATCGCGTTTCCCACCATGACATCATCAATACGAGTTTTGTCAAAATTAGGTAGGTCTTTCATCATGTGTTCGATAGTTTCAGCCGCTAATTCATCTGGGCGTTTGAATCGGAAAACTCCCTTTGGGGCTTTCCCAACTGCGGTTCGGTAGGCGGCTACTATATAGGCTTGTTTCATAATTTATTGTATTAAGATTGGAGAATTAAATAATGTATTAAGTACATAGAATTAAGTATTACCATTTTCCAATGTTTGAGTTGATTTTTGGTTTAATATAAAAGCTATTTAAATTCTCAATTTTTATTTCTGAATTGCCTCGTAGAGGTTTACTGTTTGTAGCCATATCATTTGGTTCGAGGTTTTAAGCTCCGTAGGAGCGACCTGTTAATTATTCAATCCAATCAAATAAATAGTTATCATCGTATTCAATTTCAAATTTTTCTAAAAAGGAATAATATTCTTTTTTAAATGTTTGTGTTTTATGCTTTTCTTCTTGATTCAAAATGTATTTAATTACATTGTCTAGGTTGCTTTTCGAATAGGAGAATGCACCATAACCTTCTTGCCAATTAAATTTACCATTAATCCATTTGCTATCATTGATGAATTTTGAAGAACCAGCTTTAATATCTCTTACCAAATCCGATATTGAGATATTAGGTTTCATTCCTACTAAAATATGAACGTGGTCAGGCATTGCGAAAATGGCTAATAATTTTTGTTCTCTATTCGAAACGATACCCGTAATAAATTTATGTAATTCTTCTCGGTTTTCTTTTTTTATCAAATTTTCTCTCCCTTTTACAGCAAAGACAACTTGGATATAAATTTGTGAATAGGTGTTTGCCATACATTAGTGTTATATACAGGTCGCTCCTACGGAGCTTAAACCAAAATCATATTAATTTTCTACAAACAGTCGACCTCTACGAGGTCATCGAATGTTTTATTTTTCTACGAACCATTTTCTACAAACAGCTGACCTCTACGAGGCCATCGAATGTTTTATTTTTTCAACGAACAATTTTCTATAAACAGCTGACCTCTAAGAGGTCATGGAATGTTTTGTTTTTTCAACATGCGCTTGAGGTCTTTGAGACCACTGAATGTTTATTTTTATTCATACAGTTAAAATTTACCGAGCCATAGAATTTTTAATTTTTCGAATGATGCATATCTTAATACTTAATTCTTTGTTACTTAATTCTAATTCCTCAAAGGTTTCCCTGTTTTTAACATATGCTGAATTCGTTCTAGTGTTTTTCTTTCAGTACAAAGGGATAAGAAAGCTTCACGTTCTAAATCCAATAAATACTGTTCTGAAACCAAAGTTGCTTCTGATAAATCACCGCCAGCCATGACATAAGCCAGTTTGTTGGCAATTTTTTTATCGTGTTCTGAGATGTATTTCCCAGCTACCATTTGGTCTGTACCTACTAAGAACATTCCTAAAGCTTGTTTTCCTAAAACTTTTACATCATTTCGGCGTATGGGTTGTGTGTAACCGGCTTCGGCTAATGATAAAGCCTGTTTTTTGGCTTCTGCGATTTGGCGGTCTTTGTTAACTACAATAATATCTTTACCTTTTTGTAGTAAACCTGTATCAAAAGCTTCGTAACCCGATGTAGATACTTTAGCCATCGCAATGGTTAAGAAATATTCTTGTAATACATTCAATTCAACATCGTTTTTATGGAACAAATCGGAGGCTCTCAAAGTCATTTCTTTAGAACCACCACCACCAGGTAAAACGCCCACGCCAAATTCAACTAATCCCATATAAGTTTCTGCTGCGGCTACGACTTTGTCAGCGTGCAAACTCATTTCACATCCTCCACCAAAAGTCATTCCGTGAGGCGCAACGATAACGGGTGTAGCGGAATAACGTACGCGCATCATAGTATCTTGGAATAGTTTAATAGCCATATTTAACTCGTCATATTCCTGCTCTACAGCCATCATGAAAATCATTCCGATATTGGCTCCAACTGAAAAATTAGCGGCTTGATTTCCAATGACTAATCCTTCGTATTCTTTTTCGGCTAGGTCAATTCCTTTATTGATTGCTTGTAAAACATCACCACCAATGGTATTCATCTTTGATTGAAATTCTAGGTTTAAAATACCGTCTCCTAAATCCTGAATAATTGCACCACTATTGCTCCATACTTTTTTGCTTTCGCGAATGTTATTTAGTATAATAAAAGCATCTTGTCCAGGTACTTTTTCTTGTGATTTTCTTGGGAGGTCATAAAAATAAGTAGCTCCCTCTTTAATAGTATAAAAGCTTGTGTTTCCTGCTTCCACCATTTCCGTCACCCAGTTTGCGGGTTCAAGACCTTCAGCTTTCATGATTTCGATTCCTTTTTGTACTCCAATCGCATCCCAAATTTCGAATGGTCCATTCTCCCAACCAAATCCTGCCTTCATGGCATCATCGATTTTGTATAGTTCATTCGAAATTTCAGGTACACGATTCGAAACATAGGCAAAAAGGGCTGAAAAACTTTTTCTATAGAACTCTCCCGCTTTGTCCGTTCCTTTTACAAGGACTTTAAAACGGTTGATAGGTTTGTCTATAGTTTTAGTGAGTTCCAATGTGGCAAAAGAGGCTTTTTTAGAAGCTCGATATTCTAGGGTGTTTAGATCAAGTGTTAAAATTTCTTTATCTACTTTTTTGTAAAATCCTTGTCCTGTTTTACTTCCGTACCATTTGTTCTCCATCATTTTGTTGATGAAATCAGGTAGCTGAAACAAAGCGTGTTGTTCATCGTCGGGACAGTTTTCATAGATTCCGTTGGCCACATGTACTAAGGTATCTAATCCCACCACATCAACGGTGCGAAAAGTAGCCGATTTAGGTCTCCCAATAACAGGCCCCGTTAATTTGTCTATTTCTTCGACGGTTAAATCCATTGCTTTAACCAAATGGAACAAACTCTGAATACCAAAAATTCCGATGCGGTTTCCTATAAAAGCGGGAGTGTCTTTGGCTACAACCGAAGTTTTTCCAAGGAATTTTTCGCCATACAGGGTTAGAAAATCCAAAACTTCAGTGGACGTTTGTGGACCAGGAATGATTTCGAATAATTTTAAGTATCGCGCAGGGTTAAAAAAGTGGGTGCCACAAAAATGCTTTTGAAAATCGTCACTTCTGCCTTCACTCATAAAATGAATAGGAATTCCAGAAGTATTTGAAGTAACCAAAGTTCCAGGTTTTCGGTGCTGTTCAATTTGGTCAAAGACTATTTTTTTGATGTCCAACCTTTCGACAACCACTTCAATAATCCAATCGACATCAGCTATTTTAGCCATATCATCGGTGGTATTTCCAGTAGTGATACGGCTAGCAAATTTGGTGCTATAAATAGGAGAGGGTTTTGATTTTAAGGCATTCGCCAAATGCTCGTTTACGATTCGGTTGCGTACCGCAGGAGATTCTAAGGTAAGCCCTTTTTTGGTTTCACTTTCGGTAAGTTCTTTAGGGACAATGTCAAGTAGCAATACTTGAACACCGATATTGGCAAAATGGCAAGCGATGCCAGAGCCCATAATTCCCGAACCTATTACGGCAACTTTTTTAATTATGCGTTTCATTTTCAGTTGTTTCGGTTTGATTAAAAATAGTTTTATTTTGAATGAGTTCATTTATTGTTTCGGCTACTTCCATAAAATGCTGTAATTTTTCAGCAGAAACATGTTGTTTCACAGTTTCATTAAATTTCAGCACATTTTCTCTAGATATAGCTCGGTTTTTTTTGCCTTCCTCAGTCAAATAGATAAGTACTCCACGACCATCTTCCGGATTTTTTTTTCTCTCGATTAAACCTTTTTCTTCCATGGATTTTAAAGTACGAGTTAAACTCGTAGCTTCCATTCCCATTTTTGGGCCTAAAGCAGTAGAAGGAGTTCCTTTTTCTTTGTCCATACTCAATAGCGCAAAGCCTGTGGCCATGGTACCTCCATATTTTAGAGCTTCTTCGTTGTACATTCTGGAAATGGCTTGCCAGGTAGCTCTTAGGATATAATCTATTGTTTTCTCTTTCATAAAAAGTAGTATGTCTTTCAAATATATGAAAAAAATACTATGCACGCATAATAGATTAGTATTATTTTTTTGTTAAAACATCAAAAAAATAGAAAATTCTAGTACAGTAGTAACTTTTGGTTTGCTATGGCAAAAAAATAAAAAATGGTATTATAGGTATGTAGGTGAACGTTTTTTCAGGGTGTAATAAAAAGCCCCCACTTGAAGTGAGGGGATTCAACGCTTTTTGCATTCAAGATTATCACAGGAAGGCTAGCAATAGATTTTTGTAAACAAATCTTGGTATTTTTCTAAAACAATTTTTCGTTTTAGTTTCATTGTAGGGGTCAGATGTCCGTTGTCAGGTGTCCAAATATCAGGAGTGAGTTCAAATTTTTTAATTTGTTCCCAATGACCAAATTTGCTATTGATTTCGTTAATTTCTTCTTGGATTCGGTCAATAACTTTAGCATTACTCACTAAATTTTCATTAGTTGAACCAATATCGATTTTGTGAATTTTTGCCCACTCCCTAACAAATTCAAAATTAGGTTGAATGAAGGCTGCAGGCATTTTTTGTCCATCACCTATAACCATAATTTGTTCGATGAAACGGGATTGCTTCATGGCATTTTCGATGATTTGTGGGGCAATGTATTTTCCTCCTGAAGTTTTAAACATTTCTTTTTTCCGGTCGGTAATTTTAAGGAAACCTTCGGTATCTATTTCGCCAATATCTCCTGTGTGGAAATACCCGTTTTCAATGACTTCGGCTGTTTTAGCTTCGTCTTTGTAATAACCCATCATCACATTAGGTCCTTTGCAGAGGATTTCGCCATCTTCGGCAATTTTAACTTCTACATTGCGGATAGGTTTTCCTACTGTCCCTATTTTGAATCCTTTATTTCTCAGGTCGTTCACCGCAATGACAGGCGAAGTTTCTGAAAGACCATAACCTTCCATAACGGGAATTTGAGCAGCTGCAAATATTCGTGACAAACGAGGTTGCAAAGCAGCACTCCCTGAGACCATTAATTCTAATCGGCCTCCTAAACCTTCTTTCCATTTGCTAAAAATAATTTTTCGGGCAATTTTAAGTTGGAACTCATACCACCAACCGTTGGCTCCATAGGGTTCGTAGCGAAGTCCTAAGTCATTAGCCCAAAAAAATAATTTGCGTTTTAGGCCTGTTAGGTCGTTCCCTTTAGCATAAATTTTGTCATATACCTTTTCTAAAAGACGTGGTACGGCGGTGATAACGGTAGGTTGTACCTCTTTGATATTGTCACTAATTTTTTCTATGGATTCTCCAAAGTAAATAGAAACTCCGTAATATTGGTATAAATACAAGATCATTCGTTCAAAAATGTGGCAAACCGGTAGAAAGCTCAAAGCACGACTTTTACCTTCTGCAAAAGGAATTCTTGGAGCACTGTCTAAAACATTTGATACAATATTGTGATGGGATAGCATCACACCCTTAGGTTTTCCAGTGGTACCAGAAGTATAGATAATAGTAGCAAGATCATGCGGATGAATGCTTTCTTTTCTAGCATCAACTTCTTCTTGATTACTTACATCAGTGCCTGCTTCTAGTAGTTCTTTCCAGTTTTTACAATCGGAAATGCTATCGAATGAATAAACGTCTTTGAGTTGAGGTACTTTGTCTTTAATCAAATTGATTTTGCGTAAAACTTCGGAATCCGAAACAAAACAATAGATAGCTCCTGAATGGTTCAGGATGTATTGGTAATCGTCTTCGGATATAGTAGGGTAGATAGGTACATTTTGAGCGCCAGTTTGGAGAATTCCAATATCTACAACATTCCATTCTGTTCTATTATTTGAAGAAATGACAGCAATTTTATCGTCTTTTTGAATTCCCAATCGCAACAAAGCCCGTGAAATCGCATTAGCTTGAGTAATGTATTCTTGGGTCGAGGTTTTGATCCAGCTGCCATTTTGCTTGATAACAAGCGCGTCAGGAATGTTTTTGAATTTATCTTGTTGGTAGTATGGAAAATCGAAAAGTCTGGTTATGGTTGTCATAGTAGGAATGAATTATACTGCAAAATAGAAAAAAAAAGTCATTTTTGTTTGATTTTGGGTCATTATATTAAAATAAAAATTACTTGTTTTCAGAGTGGTAATCTTTGCTTCTTTCCCCTGCAATAAACAGTTTCTTTTTGTCATAATGTACGGAAAGTTGAACCGAATTCCAATTTTCTTTTTCATCGAATTCGTCTTTATATCATAAAATATAAGCGGCACTGTTAAAACCTTCTTCAAATTTAAGTCTTCCGTCTTCCGAAGTTTCAATACCCCAATGAATGTTTTTTTTAGATAAATCTTTTAATTGAAAAACTCCAGTTCCATTTGGATTTAATACGACAATTGGTTCAGTTTGCCCTTCGTACAAATAAGTTCCGTTGACAGGAATGTCTATAGTTGTGGTGAGGTACAATACTTGATTAGGTGTAGTTATTTTAGTGAAGTTAGGTTGAGAATAGATAGATGATATCTCAAACAATAATAGGAAAAGGTACAATTGTTTCATAATATTAGCAGTTGACTAGTCTAACAAATCTAATGAAATGATGGGACTAAATAATAATAAGCTTAGTGTTTTTATCATCTAGTTTCTATTCCTTCTTTTATATGAGTTTAATACTGTAATTTTAAAGTTTCATTTAGCAATACATCCAAAAAAAATATTAAATGATACATCATAAAGAATTCATTCTAAAAGGAGCTTCAGAGCAATCGTTTGCTGCTGATTTAAGTTATTCAAAAAAAGGAAATCCTAAAGGCATCATTCTTTTTTGTCATGGTTTTAAGGGATTTAAAGATTGGGGGTGTTGGTCGATGATAGCAAATTATTTTGTCAGTCAGGGATTTGCTTTTCTGAAATTTAATTTTTCACACAATGGAACAGGATTAGAGAATTTGGAGGAGTTCACTAATTTAGAAAAATTTGCCATCAATACTTTGAGCAAAGAAGTAGAAGATATTCGGTGTGTAGAGCGTTTTGTGATGGATGAAATGCCCATATTAGTACCTGAAATGAATACTCAAAATGTTTTTATCATTGGGCATAGTAAAGGTGGCGTGTCGGCTTTGTTGTACTTAACGACTTGTCATTCTCAAATTAAAAAAGTGGTTACTTGGGCCAGTCCTTTTGATTTCCATCGCAATTGGAGTACGGCATTTATTGAAAAATGGAAAAAGGACGGGATTCAGTTTATTAAAAATGCCAGAACTAACCAAATGATGCCGTTAGATATTTCTGTTTTACATGATATAGCAGTGAATAAAGAACATTATAGTTTAGTCAATGCAGCTGAAAAACTCAAAATTCCGTATTTGATTATTCAGGGCACAAACGATGTAGCGGTTAAGATGGAGGAATTTAACTTGTTAAAGAAACATTTCACCAAAGCTAAAACTCATATTATCCAAGAAGCTAATCACGTTTTTGGGGGTTCACACCCTTTTTCAGGCTCAGAATTACCTCAAGACACGAAAGAGTTGGTTTCGGTAACTAAAGATTTTTTAATATTTTAAAAATCAAATTTTGAAATTAGCAATCTTGCTAACCTAAAGCAATTTAATTTAAAAAAACGCCTTACTAAGATTAGTAAGACGTTTTGCATTATTTACTGTTTTTTTCTTCGTTGTTTAATTTGTCATCCCAGTCAGGAGTTTCGCCTTTAAATTTTTGGGTATCAACATCATAATTTTCGTCGTTTTTCAAGACCTCTTCAAAGTCTTTGTATTCGTGCTTTCTCATATCACTTCTATTGTCTGAACCTCTATGATTTGGTTTTTGTGGGTTTTTATTTTGTGAATTCATCTTTACTTGTTTTTAAGTTTAAGTTATAATATAAAACTACTTATAATCTCTTTTTTTTAATTACAGAATTTTTTTTAAAAGTTGCATGATTTTAATAGACGTAAAATGTGAAAAGAATAAGGTCGGATTTACGAATTAAACTTGTTTTAGTTACTTAATCTAAAAGGAGTCCTTTAAGTGTTAGTTTTTTATTTTTTTAAGTTAATTAGATTGATGAGAGTACAGTAATTTTAATTAATACATTTTAAAATTAAATAAACATATTTACAGCCATGAATATTATAGATATATTGGGTTTTATTGCAGGTGTTTGTGTTACAATATCTGTTGTTCCTCAAATTGTTAAAGTTTGGAAAACAAAGAAAGTCAAAGATATTTCGTTGTTGACTTTTAGTATTTTGACTTTTGGTATTGCCTTGTGGGTGGTTTACGGAATTTTAAAGAGCGATTTACCCATTATCATAACCAATGCTATTTCACTGTTTTTAAATTCCATAATGATCTATTTTATAATTTATTACGAAAAAGAATAAAATACTTTGCAAGCATTTCTCAAAAAGTGTTTCACTCTTTAAAACAATGTACTGAAGATTATGTAATGAGATGCTGGAATCATATAAATTGTTCTAATCAGTAGTGTTTAAATTTGGAATAGTATTAATTTCAAAAAATATAATTATGAAACCTATTGATAATAAAGAAAATTTAGAAGATAAAAATAATCCTTCGCAACAAATGGATGAAAAGTTCATTAAAAACGCTAATAAAGTGGATTATTTTCCCGCGAGTCGATCAGACAAACAGACGCAATCAGAAATTGCAGAGCAAGGATATACGGTAAGAGATGGTCATAACCCCAATACCCCTAATCCTTATGAAGAGCAAATTACGAATGATGAATTTGATTTAAACGATGATTTTCATACTGATAGGGATTTAGAAGAACCGCTTGATAGTAATGGAAACATAAAAAATGAAAATGATGAATTTGATAATCCGTCTGATTCTTTCGTTGACGATTATTTTCAAGAAACCGAAGAGGAGAGCGATGCTATTGAGTCAATAGACGATGAAGATACCGCTAAATATAATCCCGATGATTATAAAGAATAATTGTAGTTCAATAAAGGCACTGTCCTAAAAAGTGTGCATGTTGAAAAATAAAAGAGGCTGTCCTTTTTCGGACAGCCTCTTTGTAGTTATAATAAAAAAATTAATGTTTTTCAATCCATTTTCTTGCATTAACAAATGCTTCGTGCCAAGGTGAAACTTCGTCGTTTCTACCGGCTGGATAATTAGCCCAGTTCCATTGGAAAGTAGAACGTTCAATATGTGGCATCATTACTAAGTGGCGACCAGTAGCATCACATAGCATGGCAGTATTGTAATCAGAACCATTAGGATTAGCAGGATAGCTGTCGTAACCGTATTTTCCTACGATATTGTAGTTTTCTTCGGTTAATGGTAAGTTGAATTTACCTTCTCCATGTGATACCCATACTCCTAATGTAGTTCCTGCTAAAGTTGACAACATCACTGATTTGTTTTCTTGAACAGTCACAGATGTAAAAATACTTTCGTGTTTGTGGCTGTTATTGTGAAGCATTTTTCCGTGTACTTCGTGTTCTGGGTTGATTAACTCTAATTCCATAAAAAGCTGACAGCCGTTGCAGATTCCAATAGATAGCGTGTCTTCTCTCTTAAAAAAGTTTTTCAAGGCAGTATTGGCTTTTTCGTTGTATAAGAAGGCTCCAGCCCAACCTTTGGCTGAACCTAAAACATCAGAATTAGAAAAACCTCCTACAGCACCAATGAATTGAACATCCTCAAGGTTCTCGCGTCCTGTAATTAAATCTGTCATGTGGATGTCCTTAACGTCAAATCCAGCTAAGTACATGGCATTTGCAAACTCACGTTCTGAATTACTTCCTTTTTCACGAATCACGGCGGCAATAGGACGTGGTTTTGAAGCGTCGATTACTGGTTTTTTTCCTGTAAAATGAGCAGGAAATTGGAATTGTAAAGGTTGGTTTTTATAATTGTCAAAACGAGCTTGCGCTGTTCCGTTTTTAGACTGTTTTTGGTCTAAAAGGAAAGAGGTTTGGTACCAAATATCTCTGTACTTATTGATGTCAAGTTTACATGGTCCAAAATCCAAAGTAGCTTCGTTAGTTGCTGAACCTAATTTGAAGAATTCCACTCCGTTTTGATTCAATTGTGCTTCAACAGTTGCATCGTCTTTAGCTTGAAATACAACCGCAATATTTTCAGCAAAAAGGTATTTGATAATGTCTTTTTCAACGAAAACAGAGAAATCAATTTTGGCTCCCAAATTCACATCTGCAAAACACATTTCCAATAAAGTCGTAATCAAACCACCACTGCCAATATCATGACCCGCTAAGATTTGGTTGTCGCCAATTAAATCTTGTAAGCTATTGAATGCTTTTTTGAAGAAAGCAGCGTCTTTAATTGTAGGAGCATCCGTTCCAATTTTGTTCAAAGTTTGAGCAAATGAAGAACCTCCTAGTTTAAACTCATCTTGCGATAGATTGATATAGTATATTGAGCCACCATCTTTTTGTAAAACGGGTTCAACTACTTTTTTAATGTCCGTACAATGACCCGCAGCCGAAATAATGACCGTTCCTGGTGCGATTACTTCGTCATTTGGATATTTTTGTTTCATTGAAAGGGAATCTTTTCCTGTAGGAATGTTGATTCCTAATTCGATAGCAAAGTCTGAACACCCTTTTACGGCTTCGTATAAACGTGCATCCTCACCTTCGTTTTTACAAGCCCACATCCAGTTAGCCGAAAGTGAAATTCCTTTCAATCCTTCTTTAATTGGAGCCCAAACAATATTTGATAATGATTCGGCAATAGCATTTCTACTACCAGCGACAGGGTCAATCAAGGCAGCGATAGGTGCATGTCCAATTGAGGTGGCTATACCGTCTTTTCCTAAGTAATCTAAAGCCATTACGCCACAGTTGTTTAACGGCAATTGCAACGGTCCTGCACACTGTTGTTTGGCTACTCTTCCGCTTACACAACGGTCCACTTTGTTCGTAAGCCAGTCTTTACATGCTACCGCTTCAAGTTGTAATACTTGTTCTAAGTAAGTAGCAATATTGTTTTTATCATAACTTACATCGTCATATTTTCGGTTGATGGTTTTGTCTGTGATAATCGTTTTTGGAGAACTACCAAAGAAATCTTCCAAGGCATAATCCATTGGTTTTGCTCCCGTGGTTTTTGATTCAAAAGTAAAACGGTGGTCACCTGTTACATCACCTACTTGGTACATTGGGGAACGCTCACGGTCAGCAATGCGTTGTAAGGTATCAATGTCTTTTTGTGCGATAACCAATCCCATTCTTTCCTGAGATTCGTTACCAATAATTTCTTTTGCAGAAAGGGTAGGGTCACCCACAGGCAATTTATCTAAATCAATCAATCCACCAGTATCTTCGACTAATTCAGACAAACAGTTCAAGTGTCCACCTGCACCGTGATCGTGAATGGATACAATAGGGTTGATGTCGCTTTCTACTAAACCTCGAATAGCGTTTCCGGCACGTTTTTGCATTTCTGGATTGGAACGTTGTATCGCATTCAACTCAATACCAGTACTAAAAGCACCTGTGTCAGCTGATGAAACTGCTGCTCCTCCCATTCCAATTCTATAATTTTCTCCTCCAAGGATAACGATTTTGTCACCTTCTTGTGGTTTGTGTTTGATTGCTTGATCTAATTTTCCGTATCCAATTCCACCCGCTTGCATAATCACTTTGTCGAAACCAAGTTTGCGAGCGTCTTCTTCATGTTCGAAAGTCAAAACAGAACCCGTAATCAAAGGTTGGCCGAATTTGTTTCCAAAGTCAGAAGCTCCATTCGAAGCCTTGATTAGGATATCCATAGGTGTTTGGTACAACCATTTTCTTTCTTCAACCGCATTTTCCCATGGACGATTTTCTTCTAATCTTGAATACGAAGTCATGTAAACTGCAGTTCCTGCTAGTGGCAACGAACCTTGTCCTCCTGCTAAACGGTCACGAATTTCACCTCCTGCTCCAGTAGCAGCACCATTGAAGGGTTCTACAGTAGTAGGGAAATTGTGTGTTTCCGCTTTTAAAGAGATAACAGAATCAAATTCTTTAGTTTCATAAAAATCAGCTTTGTCAGCAGTTTTTGGTGCAAATTGTTGCACTTTTGGTCCTTTTACAAAGGCTACGTTGTCTTTATAAGCTGAAACAATATCGTTTGGATTTTCTTGTGAAGTCTTTTTGATTAATTTAAAAAGAGATGTTTCTTTTTCTTCTCCATCAATGACAAATGTTCCGTTGAAAATTTTATGACGGCAATGCTCAGAGTTAGCTTGTGAAAAAGCAAAAATTTCAGAATCGGTTAATTTGCGTCCTAATTTTTTTGCTAAATTATTCAAATAATCTTCTTCCTCAGCGCTCAAGGCTAATCCTTCTTGCTTGTTGTAAGCAGCAATATCATCAATTTCTAAAATCGGTTCAGGCTCGATGTTGATGGTAAAAATATCTTGATTTAGCTCAAAATATTTTTGAGATAACATAGGGTCAAAATCTGTGAAATCAACAGTAACGGGATGAAATTCTTCAATTCTGATAATACCAGAGATTCCCATATTTTGTGTGATTTCAACGGCATTGGTACTCCAAGGTGTAATCATGGTTGCACGAGGACCAACAAAAAAATCCGTCAATACGGATTTTTCTATTTTATTTGCGTTGGCAAAAAGCCAGTTAAGTTTTGATATGTCTTGAGCCGAAATTTCTCCCGAAGTATCGGGATTGGTTTGAACGGCATAAACGGTTTTGCTTTGGTTTTCAAAGAAATGAATCATTGTCTTGTATTTGATGAATTACGGTGCAAATTTAGTTTAAAAAAGTAGTAACAGCAAATGCAATTAATAGTGTTTTTTTTGTTTGATAAATAGACTTTAAGAAATACTTTTTAGGAACTAGAAATTAGTAGTCAATAGCTAAAGAATGGTATATGCCGTCAGTTATTAGTTTAAAACAAATTCGTAAGTTTTAGAACTGCAAATTCGCTAATTTCCTTGCTGGATTTGATTATAAATAAACGACTTTTAGTGGCATTAATGCAAATTCTCTCTTTTAAAATTAAAATTTAAAAGAGAAAAAATATTGCTAGAGGAGCGATAGCGAAAAAGGGAAATAATGACAAGTACTTTTTTAATTTATTAGGATTACATCGATAATTAGACTATGAGATTTGCATATCTCAAACAGAGTCTTGTTGTCATGAATGTGTAGCTACGAACTATTTAAAGTTTTAAAACCTAAATTAGAGTTTAACAAAATCAGTCTTTTTTAGGAAATGTTTTACTTTGGTAAGCGCCCAAATCTGGAGGTAGGCTTCTGGTTGTTCCCGTTATATCCAAAGGGATTAGGTACACTGGGTTTCCTTTTGCAAAAGCACTTGAACTCTCATCGATAGCAAAATTATTGTCGGCAGCTTTATAAAATTTAGGGTCTTTGTTAAGAATAATGGCATTGTAATGTGAAGAATCTGTGGTGAATTGATACAAAGGATTTGTAGTTGCACCAAAGAATTTGATTAAGCAATTATTGAAAAGATAATCAAAACTAGCTCCATCTTTTTTGTCTAAACTCAGATGATTGGAATAAGAACCGTAAATGATACAATTGTTAAAAGTAGCTTGAGTAAGCGCATTTACCTCTGGAGTGGCTCCTAATTCATAATTGTTTAAGGAGACTGAGGTAGGGCTATTTCCGTTCCAGTTGTTGTTAAAGGTACAATGAGTGAATGTATAATTGCCTCCGTAATTGCAAGCAAGACTTGCGCGTCCCGCTCTATTAATTACGATGTTTTCGCCTTCTATTTTAGCATTTTTGGCTAAAATACCATAATTCGTACAATCATAAATTTGGGTATTTTTAATAGACATCGTGTTGCCTAAATTGTTTTCGATAAGCAGGCCAATAGTTGCGTTTTTTAATGTTAAATGGTTGATGATGTTATTTTTGGTTTCATTTTGCAGCCAAACAGTACCCCATTGTCCAGGAATCGAAGCGTATAATGGTTCTAAGCGATCTCCTTCAAAGATTACCTCTCCTTCTAGTAATTCAGTATTAGAAAGTGTTCCGTTAATTTTTAAGCTAGCCTCTTTGGAAACAATCAAACCTGAATTAGCATGAAAATGGACCCTAGCTCCTGCATCAAATATTACAGTTTTTCCTTCGGGAACAGCGGCATAGCCATAGATAACATAAGGTTTTTGATTGGTAAAATGGAGTTCGTTACCATTTATGGGGTCATTTTCATTCAAGAAAAAACCATAGGTGTCTTCGCCATCAATGGAGATTGATTCGCTTTTACCATTGGAGAGTTTTTCTGGGTATAAAAAAACAGCATCTTTAATCAGAGTTACCAAAGCTACCTTTTGTTGGCGAGAGCCACTGTCAAATTCGATGTCATCTGTATATAAAAAATCAGAAGGACTAGCGTCTGTAATGTTGGCAGTAGTTTCGATAAAAATATACAAGCTGTCTTTGGCCAAAAGTGTAATGTTTTCAAATTCTTTACCTTGGTTCCCCGCCATTCCATCTACAGTCATTCGGTATTTAGAATTTAATCTTTTGCCTAGTTTTATTGTTGGAATGGTAACATCTTTTTTAGAGCGATTATATACTTTTAGCGTGTAAGTGCTTGAGCTAATGCCTGAAAAAACAGTATCAAGATAAATAGTGTCTTTGGAAAAGGTCAAATCTCCATTACTGGCAGTAGTTTCAAAATCAGAACGACAACAGCAAAGGGTAATAAGAAAGCCAAGTACAACAAGGGAAGAAAAATGACGCATTGATTTAGTTTTTTTGTAAAAATAGAAAAAAACTAAATCTATAAGGGTAAGTTTTTTAATAATTAGGTTCGAAATCCAAATGTATTTAGTATTTTGCTAGTTTACTTTTGTTTATTTTTACAAATTTTAAAAAATAGAACTAAGATGTTGGATAAAGAAAAAGTATTGGCTAAGTGTAATGCGTTAACCAAAAATACTTTGATGGAGACGTTAGGAATTGAATATGTAGATGTAGCCGAAGAGTATTTGGTAGCTCGAATGAAAGTCGATTCAGGAGTACATCAGCCAATGGGATTATTGCATGGAGGAGCATCCGTAGCGCTAGCCGAAAGTGTAGGGAGTACTGCTTCTTATTTGTTTGTTGACAGAGAGAAACAGGAAGTCAGAGGTATTGAAATAGCAGCAAATCATCTTAAAAGTATTCGAGAAGGCTATGTGTACGGCACCGCAAAATTGATTCATAAAGGGAGAACAATCCACCTTTGGGAGATAAAAATCACTGACGAACAGGGGAATTTGATTTCCTTATGTAAATTATCAAATATCGTTTTAGATAAAAAGGCAAACGGTAAGTAATAGACTTTATTAATTTTCATTTAATAGCTTATTTTATGATTGATTTTTTTATAAAAGTAAAACAGCAAGAAGCACAACATTTGCCATTTGTAATTTTTAAAAAGCCGAATAAGAAAAAGTTAGTTGGTTTTTTTCAAAAAAATGATCATTTGTATTTTGCCGAAAATTTTAAAGAAAAAGGATTTGTTTTTGCTCCTTTTGAAGGAAGTCAGATGATATTGATTCCCAAAGCAGAATCTGTTAAATGGGAAACTAGAATGCCTTTGTATGAGGCCTCATTTAATTCAGGGATAGATAAAATAAATGAGGAAGATCTTGCCCAAAAAGCTCATTTTGAAGCTTTGGTTCAAAAAGGGATAGATGCCATACATCAAGGTGTTTTCAATAAAGTAGTATTGTCACGAGAAGAAATTGTCGCTCTTCCCAACTTTGATTTGGTTAAGGTTTTTAAAAAATTAATTGAAAATTACCCGAGTGCTTTTTGTTATTGTTGGTTTCATCCAAAAATTGGTTTATGGATGGGCGCTACTCCCGAAAGGTTGTTGAAAGCCAATAAAAATCGATTTTATACCATGGCATTGGCAGGAACAAAAATTGGTGATGACCCAGAAAATGTGGAGTGGAATCCAAAAGAAATGGAAGAACAGCAAATTGTAACCGATTTTATATTAGAAAACTTAAAAAATATTGCATCAGAGGTAGCTATTTCCAGTCCTTATACATTAAAAGCAGGGAGTTTGTTGCATATTATCACTGATATTGAAGGGGTTATTAACAATCATTCCAACTTAAATCAGGTGGTTGAGGTCTTGCATCCTACACCTGCTGTATGTGGTTTGCCTAAAAATGTAGCTAAGGATTTTATTTTACGTAACGAAGGGTATGATAGAAGTTATTATACAGGTTTTTTAGGAGAATTAAATATTAAGGAATTTGATAAACACAGGACAAAGTCGGATTTGTATGTTAATTTACGTTGCATGCAAGTAAAGGATCAAGAAGCGCATTTATATATAGGATGTGGTATTACCAAAGATAGTAATCCTGAAAAAGAGTGGAAAGAGAGTGTCAATAAAGCACAAACAATGAAAAAGGTTTTATAATTTTCATTTGGCAAAAACCTCAAAATGGAATATTACAAAGAGCAATTAAAGTAAAATTGCAAAAATGAATAAACAAAATATAATGAAATTAGACATATTGGCTTTTGGAGCGCATCCTGATGATGTTGAATTGGGGTGTTCTGGAACGATTTTAAAAGAGATTTCTCTAGGGAAAAAAGTAGGAATAGTAGATTTGACAAGAGGGGAGTTAGGAACGCGTGGTACGGTTGAAATTAGGAATCAAGAAGCTACTAATGCTGCGGCTATTTTAGGAGTAGCTGTACGGGAGAATTTAGACATGCGCGATGGATTTTTTGTTAATGACGAAAAACACCAATTAGAAGTTATAAAAATGATTCGCAAATACCAACCGGAAATTGTGTTATGTAATGCAATTGACGATAGGCATATTGATCATGCAAAAGGAAGTAAATTAGTGTCGGATGCATGTTTTCTATCGGGTTTGCGTATGATTGAGACCACTGTAGAGGGGAATCAGCAACAAGCTTGGCGACCCAAGGTGGTATATCATTACATTCAGTGGAAAAATATTGTGCCTGATTTTGTTGTAGATATTACAGGATTCGAAAAAAAGAAAGAAGCTTCTATTTTAGCTTATAAATCTCAATTTTACGACCCCAATTCAAAAGAGCCTGAGTCCCCAATTAGTTCAAAAACCTTTTTGGAAAGCATTAATTATCGCTCTAGAGACTTAGGAAGACTTACAGGTGTAGAATATGGTGAAGGTTTTACAGTTGAAAGGTATTTGGCTGTCAATAGTTTAGGGGATTTAAAGTAAAAAATTTAATTTTTTTTCTAAAAAATGCTTGTACAATAGAAGTTTAGTTGTATATTTGCAACCGCAAAGCAAATGGTGGTTGTAGCTCAGCTGGTTAGAGCATCGGTTTGTGGTGCCGAGGGTCGTGGGTTCGAACCCCATCATCCACCCAAAATGCAAAAGCCTTGAAGAAATTCAAGGCTTTTTTTGTGGAATACAGTGTCGTTTTTCTCAGGTATTTTGAAAAATTCGAATAGGATACAATTGAGTATAAAAAAACTCCCAGAACTAAAATACCTAGTCTTGGGAGTTTCTTATTTTAACAAAGAAATTATTTTATTTCAGGTTTGTTTTGGAACGCTTCTATTTCAAAAATAAGCGTTGCATTTGGAGGGATGACACCTCCAGCGCCTTGCTCTCCATAAGCTAATTTAGGTGGTATTATAGCCATTACTTTATCTCCTATGGTAAGTAGTTCCATTGCTTCAGTAAATCCAGGAATCATGCTGTCTTTTTTTCCTACTTCATACGGGAAAGGTTGGTAGCCATTTTGTGCTGCTCTATTAGGGTTGTGTTGTCCATATGCTTTGCTTAATTCTTCGTAACTTGTATCAAATAAAGTACCGTCTTCAAAATAGCCAGCATAATGGAAATATATAGTTGAGCCTGGAGTAGGTTTTACTCCTGTCCCTTTGTTGATAAGGGAGTAGGCCAAGCCAGAAGCGGTAGTAGTTGCTTTTGATTTCATGTCGTTAATGTAGGCCTTTTTGGCAGCAATAACTGGGGCATATTTTTCAAAATAGGCTTTCTTTTGTTCTTCTAACAAAGCAATTTCTTTTTTTCTATTTTCTTCTTCTAACAATTCTTGTTTTTTGTCATCTTCTGCTTTGTTATTGTAGTAGTTAGCAAAAACTTTTGCAGCATCAAATTTCTTTGCTTCTTTGCCTACTTTAGTAATGGTAATTTTGATGATTTCGTCACCTTGAGTAATGGTGTTTACTACTTCCATTCCTTGAGTTACGTGACCAAAAACAGTATGTTTACCGTCTAACCAAGGAGTTTCTTTATGAGTGATGAAAAATTGACTTCCGTTTGTCTTTGGTCCAGCATTTGCCATGGCTAAAATACCTCCTTTGTCAAATTTTAATTCGGGTAAAAATTCATCTTTAAAAGCGTATCCAGGGTTTCCAGCTCCTGTTCCTTCTGGGTCGCCACCTTGTATCATAAAGTCATTGATAACACGATGAAATTTTAAACCATTATAAAAAGGTTTTCCTTTTAATTTTTCATTACTTATAAAGGTGTTGCTGCCTTCAGCTAATGAAATGAAATTGGCTACGGTTATAGGCGTTTTTTGGTATTCTAATGCAAGAACAATGTTTCCTTTGGATGTGTTTATAGTGGCATAAACCCCATCTGTAAGAGGTGTTTTTTTAGCGACAGTCTTGGTTGTAGTGGTTGTTTTTTTTGTTGCAACGGTTTTTTTAGTTGTTTGTCCTTGGAGTGTGGTAATCCCCAAAAACAAGAGGCATAAAAATTTTAATTTCATGGTAACTTTTTTTAGTATTTTGTTAAGGTTGGTTTTCTAATAATTCAATTTCAAAAATAATATTGGCATTGGGTGGAATTACATCTCCGGCACCACCTGCTCCGTAAGCCAAATGAGATGGGATAAATAAAACGGCTTTGTCACCAAACGATAGTTTTTCTAGCCCTTCTATAAAACCAGGAATCATGCCATCTTTTCTACCTGCTTGAAAAGGTATAGGAAGGTACTGCTTGGCTTCGGCTCTGGCTGGGTCAAATTTGCCGAATGTTTGAGCTACATTTTCGATACTAGTATCAAATAAATGCCCGTCTTCTAAGAAGCCTGCATAATGGATGTAAACATTTGTTCCGTTTTTAGGTTTTTTACCAGCTGCTTTTTTTGTAATAACATATTTTAAACCCGTTGATGTTTTGGTAGCTTTGGCTTTTAACGCGTTAAAATAGTTAGTTTTGTCTTGTCTTACTTCTTTGAACTTAGCATCATAAGCCGATAATTCGGCTTGTTTTTTCTTTTGATTAGTGGCTTCTATGGAAAAATAATCGTAAAAAGTTTTTTCTGCATTAAATTTTTTAGCAGCTTCGCCTTTGCGAATGATGGTTACTTTTTTGATGTAATCATTTTGTTCGATTTTATTAACGACCTCCATCCCTTTGTCCACTACGTGCCCAAAAACGGTGTGTTTTCCGTCTAACCACGGAGTAGGAAGGTGTGTAATGAAAAATTGACTACTATTAGTAGCAGGTCCGTTATTAGCCATTCCCAGTACTCCGGCATCTTCGAAACGCAAATCTGTTATTTCGTCTTTAAATTTATATCCAGCGTCGCCTGAACCAGTTCCTAATGGGTCGCCGGTTTGAATCATAAAGTCACTGATAACGCGGTGAAATTTTAATCCATCATAAAAGGGTCGGTTTTTGATGTGTTCATTCGTAACAAATTTGTTTTTGCCTTCGGCCAATGTAATGAAATTGGCAACAGTAATAGGGGCTTTAGTGTAATTTAGTTCTACGATGATTTCGCCCTTATTAGTTTCAATGTTTGCGTATAAACCATCGGGTAGGTTTTTGTATTCCTCTTTACAAGAAATAAATGCAACACAGATTAGTAATAAAAATAAGATGTTCTTTTTCATTTTTTTTGGTTGTTTTATATGCTATCTTTTGGAGTGTTAATCGTTTTTTTTGCTGGTTTGTTAGTAGATTTTGCACTGTCGTTTAATGCATTTTGAATGGCTAATTGATTGGCTTCTCGTTTGGCTTCTACTTCTTTTTGATATACTGTTTCGGGTTTAAAATCGCGAAGACTTACGGTAATTAATAAGGGAGTGTTAGAACCAATTTTTTTAGTATCACCACGGTAGCCGTAGGCTTTGTGAGATGGAAATAAAAAATTTACTTTTTCACCTCTTCGCATTAATTTGATTCCGTCTCTCAATCCTATCAATACATCTTGTTTGTCAACATAATAGGTTTGTGGTCGCAATTCTAATTCTGAGTAAATGACTTTGCCGTTGAGGTCTTTAATTTCATAGGTAAAAAAAGCTACATCACCTTTTTTAGGGGTAAGGGTATCTTGCTCATTCTTGATTTTATAAGTGTACCAATATCCTTTTTCAGAGGTAAAATATTTCGTTTTAGCATCTTTTTTTATAATCGCTTTAATTTGGTCTTCCTCACTTGCGATTAATTTTTTGTTTCTATCAATAGACTTTTTCATAAAAGTCCCTGAAGAATGGCTTATAGGGCGCCGTACTTCTTGATTGTGTTTGCAACTCATCAAGAATAATGAAAAAAGAAATCCAAGAAATAGTTTATGACTCATGTTCGGTATATGTTAGCTGTGTTACGATTGATTCAAATTTTTGGATAGTTTTTTCCATTGAATCGGTTGATTTTCCTCCTGCGGCATTGCGATGTCCTCCGCCATTAAAATGCTCTCGGGCAAATTGATTGACATCAAAATCACCTTGAGAACGGAAAGAAATCTTGATTATTTTTTCATCTTTATTTTCAATAAAAATAGCGGTCAAATGAATTCCTTTGATGCTTAAACCATAATTGACAATGCCTTCAGTATCGCCTTTAACGTAGTGAAAGCTGTCTAATTCTTCTTGTGTCAGAGTGGTGTAAGAGGTTTTATGCTCTTCTAAAACCTTCATGTTTTGAAGTGCTCTACCCAATAATTGCAAACGACTGTAAGAACTATTATCAAATAATAAACTTGGAATTTGTGTGTTAGGAACACCTAAATCTATTAATTCTGCTACAATGCGATGAGTGTTGCCTGTAGTTCCTGGAAATTTAAAAGAGCCTGAATCGGTCAGTATTCCGGTATAAATACAGGTACCTATGGTGACATCGATAGCTTCTTTTAGGTCTAAAAATGAAATAAAGTTATAAATCATTTCGCAGGTAGAACCAAAAGCTGTGTCCGAATAAACATGAGTGGCGTAATCATCGGGTTTTTGATGATGGTCAATCATGATAAAGGGTTGATTTAAAGAAGCCAAAACTTTTTCCATTTCATCTCCTACACGATGCAAAGCGTTAAAATCCAATGTGAAAATTAAATCTGCTTTTTGGAGAATTTGAGCGCAGTTTTCAATTTCTTTTTCAAATATTTTTACTGTTTCGGAACCAGGTAGCCAGGCTAAGAAATCAGGGAATTCATTGGGGGCAATTACAACAGGCTCGTGTTGAAGTTTTAGTAAAAAATGATATAAGGCTAAGGTAGAACCCATAGCATCTCCATCAGGACCACGATGTGGAATGATAGCAATCTTTTTTGGTGTCGCTAATAGTAGCTTTATCGCTTGAATGTCTTGTATTTTCATAGTGTGCGAATTTACATTTTTTTAATGTAAAAGTTGAATAGATGGTAAAATTAACACGATTTTAAAAATTAGCTGAAAGATGGATTTTCGAAATACAAATGCAAACAAATGGAATTATTTAAAATGCTATAAATAGGCTTTAAATTAGTAGTATTCCAATTGTTGTTTGCTGCGCAAGTTTTATTTCTAATTGTAACGATCGATAAATTTTACTTGCCGCAAAAGATTAAAAGTCCTTGAGGTTTTTTCTTTTAAATAATTGGTATAAATGATATTTGGTTCCTTTAGCATTTTGCTCGCTGTAAATCCCCACAGAACCCGAAGATAAATAAGCAATACCACAGGCAAGTAACAGAAACCAGCCTGTTTCCATTCCGAAAAGCTCCATACCCATCACGGTACAGGCAATTGGCGTGTGAGTTGCACCTGAAAAAACAGCAACAAATCCCATCCCCGCTAAAAGTGCTATTGGAAGCGGAATAACAATGGATAACGCACTTCCTAGCGTTGCTCCTACAAAAAATAAAGGAGTTACTTCACCACCTTTAAAACCACAACCTAGCGTGAAACCGGTGAAAAGTATTTTTAATAGAAAATCAAAATTTCCGCTGGGATGTGTAAAAGCTTCAATTATAACAGGTACTCCAAGGCCTACAAATTTTTGGACATCCAAAAAACAAATTGCTACCGCTAAGATTGTACCGCCAATAAAGGGTCGAAGTGGAGGATAAGAAATGGTCTTGGTAAATGTTCTTGCCCAAAAATGGGTTGTTCTTGAAAAAATCATAGCAGCTAAACCAAAAAGAATACCAGCCAAAACTACTCCTAAAAAAACAGTAGGATTCCATTGAGGAATTTCAGGAATGTAATAATGTGTATGCTTAACTGCCCAAAATTCTACAGTAAAATGAGCTATAAAAGCAACTAAAAACGATAGAATGATACTTTTGAGATTAATTTTGCTACAATACAAAACTTCAATTGCAAAAATAGCTCCTGCCCAAGGGGTTCCAAATACGGATGCAAAACCTGCGCTAATTCCCATTACAATAAGACTTCGACGCTCTTGATTTTCGAGTTTGAAAATGACCTTAAATTGGTCGGCAATAGCGCCACCCATTTGCACCGCCGTTCCTTCTCGACCTGCGGAACCCCCCAATAAATGAGTAATTAAAGTTCCTAAAAGGACAAAGGGCGCCATTTTTAGCGGAATGACTCTCTTTGGTTGGTCGTATTCTTCTAGTAATAAATTATTTCCTTTAACAACGGTTGCTCCGTAATAATGATAGCTCAGTCCAATGAGTAACCCACCGAGGGGTAATAACCATATAATCCAAGAATTTTGAATACGGATTTGAGTTACCCACTCTAAAGTTACTAAAAAAAATGCGGAGGCCGAGCCAGAAAAAAAGCCTATCATAGCACAAATGAAAAACCATTTGAGTAGGATAGGCATGAAATTGTTGACTTTTTCTAACATTAATTTTTTTTAAAGTAGGATATAAGTCTGTTTTTTGTTTTATTCAGACAGAACAGCTGTTAATTCGATTTCAACTAAATATTCTGGTGCTACCAATTGGTTGATTCCGTAGAAACCAGTAGTAGGTTTGATGTCTTTGAAAAAAGTAGCGTGCGCTGTTGCAACTGCTTCAAAAGTACTTACATCAGTAGTAAAAATACGTGTACGAATAACATCTTTCATGCTGGCATTCAAATCTTCTAATACTTTTTCAACTCTTTCTAAGATGTTTAGTGTTTGCGCATGAGCATCATCCGCTTTTACTTTTTCTCCATCAACGATAGCTACAGTACCTGAAACTTCAATGATGTTTCCTATGCGCACTGCACGACAATATCCCATTTTGTCTTCCCAAGGAGAACCAGTAAGTATGTTTTCTCTTTTCATTTTGTTTGTTTTAAACTGATTATTAAAGTGTTAAGTGTTGAAAAATAGTTTGGTATATTTTTTGCAATTTAAAAAAAAATGTCAAATAAAAAAGGGGGTATTTGGTTTTGGAATAATGAGGTATTGAATTGTTTGAAATCTTATTAAAGATAGTAGTATAATAGCGTTTTAAACTTTTATAATGCCTTCATTTATAAACAAAAATTACTTAAATGAGATAATAAAGTAAAGTTAAAGTAAAGCCCGATTACGGTTTATCCCGTAAGAGTTTTTATTTTTGAGCTAAATAATAACAGAATAAGTCTTTTGTACCTAAATATATGAAGCAGTTTCTTTTTTTTATTGTAATGTTGGGAATAACCACACAGGGATATTCTCAATTTGAGTCGAATAAATCATTTAAAGCGATACCGCCCAAGGTGCTGCCTGCTGCTCCTATAAAAAAACAAGAAACTCCTGAAAAATTAAATGAGAAAGATCCTTTTGCAGTAGTTCCAGAAGTAAACCCTGAAAATGTTGCTCCTATTACTGAAGACCCTACTTATTCTAATGGTAAAAAACCTGAGCCCATTTCGATGATAGAAAAACAAAGTGATTTTGCTAACCCAGGTGACGTTGTGATACAAAAGATGGCTAAGGATTTAGATAAAACCCTAGTGCATCAAGGATTAAAAGAAGATTCGAGGTATCTTGTGAAAATCGATGTGAATTTTGGTGATATTAGAACAAAATCAGCGTTTTTTGAAATTAAATGCCGTGATTTTGGACAAATTGATGGAGATTTAATCAAAGCAACTCTTAATAATCAGGACGTAAAAAGTCGATTGTTGTTGCAAAATGATTATCAAGTATTTCGAATTTATTTCAACGAAGGGATCAATATTTTTGAATTAGAAGCCTTAAATAGAGGAGCGTTAGGAGGAAATACGGCCGAATTTCAAATTTATGACGATAAAGGGAGGTTAGTACGTTCTGATTTTTGGGAAAATTGGGATACAGGTGTAAAAGGAAAATTTATCATTGTAAAAGAGTAACTTTTTCAACAGATTTACAAAATTAATATTCAAAAAAAATGTTGTTTTTTGTTGGGATCTACATTGGAAATAGATTTCAAATGCAAGATTACGTGTGCTACATTAGCGTTTTATTTGGGGTGAAAAAAAAGTAAAATTCCATTTTTACAATCCAAATTTAAAAAGTAATTTTGCGCCCATGCAACACAACGTACTTATTTTAGATTTCGGTTCGCAATACACTCAGTTGATTGCGCGTAGAGTTCGCGAATTAAATATATTCTGCGAAATTTTTCCTTACAATCATTTTCCTGATGATTTGTCTAGTTATAAAGCAGTAATTTTAGGAGGTAGTCCTTTTTCAGTTCGTGGAGAAGATGCACCACATCCTGATTTGTCTCAAATACGAGGCAAATTGCCTATGCTAGCCGTATGTTACGGCGCGCAATATTTGGCACATTTTTCTGGAGGTGAAGTAGCTGCTTCTAATACTAGAGAATATGGTAGAGCAAATCTATCTTATATAAAGGAGGATGAAGTATTCTTTGAAGGAATTTCTCCAAACAGTCAAGTTTGGATGAGTCATAGTGACAGTATCAAGGCGTTACCAACCAATGGGGTGAAGTTGGCTAGTACTCACGATGTGGAGTTTGCTGCTTATAAAATTGAAGGCGAAACGACTTATGCGATTCAGTATCATCCAGAGGTTTTTCATTCAACAGAAGGTACAAAAATGTTGGAGAATTTCTTAGTAAAAATTGCCGAAGTTCCTCAAAACTTTACACCTAATGCTTTCGTTGAGGAAATTGTCGCTGAAATGAAAGAGAAAATCGGAAACGATAAAGTTGTTTTAGGTCTTTCAGGAGGTGTGGATTCAACAGTAGCAGCAGTTTTGTTAAATAAAGCTATTGGTAAAAACTTATACTGTATTTTTGTTAATAACGGTTTACTTCGTAAAAATGAGTTCCAAAGCGTTTTAGACCAGTACGAAGGAATGGGATTGAACGTAAAAGGAGTGGATGCTTCTCAACGTTTTTATGATGCTTTAGCTGGGGTTACAGACCCAGAACTAAAAAGAAAAGCCATAGGGAATGCTTTTATTGAAGTGTTTGATGATGAATCACATAAAATTGAAGATGTAACTTGGTTAGCTCAAGGAACGATTTATCCTGATGTAATCGAATCAGTTTCTGTAAAAGGGCCTTCAGCAACGATAAAATCTCACCACAACGTGGGCGGTTTGCCAGATTATATGAAGCTTAAAATAGTAGAACCTTTGCGTATGCTTTTCAAAGATGAAGTACGTAGAGTAGGGGCTACTTTAGGGATTGATCCAGAATTATTAGGAAGACACCCTTTTCCAGGTCCAGGATTGTCAATTCGTATTTTAGGTGATATTACCGCTGAAAAAGTGCAAATCTTACAAGATGTTGATAAGGTATTTATCGACGGACTAAAATCATGGGGGTTGTACGATAAGGTATGGCAAGCAGGTGCTATTTTACTTCCTGTAAACAGTGTAGGAGTAATGGGTGATGAGCGTACTTATGAAAAAGTGGTTGCATTGCGTGCAGTAGAATCTACAGATGGAATGACTGCTGATTGGGTACACTTGCCTTATGAGTTTTTAATGAAAGTATCAAATGATATTATCAATAAAGTAAAAGGAGTAAATAGAGTGGTGTATGACATTAGTTCAAAACCACCTGCAACTATTGAATGGGAATAAAACCTTTGATTTAGTCGTATAAATAAAGAACGGTATCAGATTTTGGAACAAAATTTGGTACCGTTTTGTTATCTTTGAAACCATAATTTTTTTAAAAATAAATGATGAAGTATTTTTTTGCAAGTCTATTAAGCTTTTTTTTAGTGGTACAGTTTGGATTTTCTCAAGGGAAAACGATTACTCACAAAGTGGCAACGGATGAAACCATTGTACAAATTGCTCAAAAATACCAAGTGACTCCTTATGATATTTACCAGCTCAATCCTGATGCGCAAAGAGGATTAAAGTCAAACATGGTTTTGTTAATACCTGGAAAAGCTGCTGGAAAAGTCACTGCTGTAGCACCAAAAATGGTTTTACCAACGGGTTCTCACGAAGTAATGCCAAAAGAAACTTTATATGGTATTGGAAAAAAATATGATGTATCAGAAGAAGCTTTAAAAAAAGCGAATCCTTTTTTGGAAACTGAGGGTTTACAAATAGGGCAAGTTTTAGTTATTCCCTATAATAGATTACATAGGTCAGTTGATTCAGTTAAAAGTGAAAAGGTGATCCGTCATGAAGTATTGCCTAAGGAGACCAAATATTCCATTGCTAAACAATATGGAATTTCTGTTGAAGAATTGGAAAAACGCAATCCTGAAATTGTTCCTAATTTACCAATTGGTTACAAACTTCTAATTAAAGGTAATTTACCAAAAACAACCAATTTAACTGAGCAAGTTGTAGAAAAAAAAGAAGTATTGACTACACTAGATGCTAATTTGAAAAAAGTAGCTACCTATGTAGATTACGAAGTAAAGCCTCAAGAAACATTGTATAGCTTGGCTAAAAATTTTAATTTGACTCAAGAGGAATTCATAGCCTTAAATCCTTCTCTTAAAAATGGACTTTCGACAGGGATGATTTTGAAAGTGCCTGCAAATAAAAACCCTTCATTTCAACCCAAAAAAGAATATGGTTCTCTTTCTAAAATTATAGCAGAAGGAAGACGCAAACGATTGGTGATGTTGTTACCGTTTAATATTCCACATGTGCAGGGAGATACCCTGAATTCAGTTCCAGAAAGATTAAAAAAAGATAAGTTTTTGAATATGACATTAGAGTTTTATTCAGGAGCATTAATGGCTATTGATTCTGCCAAAGTACTTGGTTTGCCAATTGATATAGAAATTTATGATTCTCAAGAAAACAAATTTGGTTCAAATGTGGCAGCTCTTATCCAAAAAAATAAATTAGAAACAGCTAATGCGATTATTGGACCGTTTTATCAAAGCAATGCAGAGGTAGCGGCAAAATTATTAGCTGAGACTAATACTCCTGTTATTTCTCCCTTGTCTAAAGATGTGGGAAACCCGATGCGTAATTTATATCAAACCATTCCTTCAACGGATGCTGTTAAGAACACCATGTTTGATTTTATGCGTGCCAAAGGAGGAAATATCATGGCGGTTGTAGACAAAAAGAAAGTTTCCATTATAAATTACATTAAGGAAAATCAAAAAGGTGTTCCTTTTGTAGCATTTACCGATAAAGGAGCCGTATCAGTAGAAAGTTTTAAAAGTTTGTTGGTCAAAGGAAAGATGAATTATGTGGTGATGGAGACAGCCAATACTTGGATGATAAAAACTACTATTGCGATGATGTTAGGAGTGATGAATGAATATCAAGTGCAATTGGTAATTTTAGAACCTAACGATACTTTAGATTTCGAAGAAATTAAGTTTGATAATTTAGTCAAATTAAAATTGATGTATCCTTCAGTAACTCGTGAAAACGTTAGTCCAGAAGCCATGATTTTTGATAAAAAATACAAAAAAACTAATAATATATTTCCCGGAATATATGCTACGCGTGGATTTGATGTTACCTTTGATACGATGATGCGTTTGGTGCAAGATGTAAAGTTTGAAGAAACTGTGAATTCAGTGGCTACCAAGCAAATTGATAATCAATTTGAATATTACCGAAAAACAGATGGAGGATATACGAATAAAGGAGTTTTTATTCTCTATTATGATTCGGATTTATCCATAAAAGAAGCGAAATAATGACCTCAAAAGTAACTTATTTAGGAGAGTTAAGAACCTCTTCTATTCATTTGCAATCAGGTACTGAGATAATCTCTGATGCGCCCTTGGATAATAACGGAAAAGGTGAAGCTTTTTCTCCAACAGACACAGTGGCGAATGCTTTAGCGACATGTATGTTTACCATTATGGGAATTAAAGCTCGTGATTTGGAAGTGGATCTGACTGATTCAACGGCATCTGTAAACAAAATCATGAATGCTCAACCCCGGAAAATTGGTGCTATCGAAATTGTATTTGAGATGAATGTGGCTGTTGATGATAAGACCAAAACAATTTTAGAAAGAGCAGCGCTTACTTGTCCTGTTTTTTTGAGTTTACATCCTGATATTGAGAAAAAAATCAGTTTCAATTGGAGGTAAAATAAAGTACAAAGAGAAAAGTACAAAGAGTCAAGAGAAAAGAATAAGTAGGGTTGTTGTCTTTTTTCTTGACTCTTTTTATTTGAAAAAAAGTCTTTTAAAAAATGGAAGAAAATCAAAAACAACTCATTAAACTAGCGCATACCAAGATGCCTTTCGGGAAATACGAAGGGCGTTATCTGATAGATTTGCCTGAGTATTATGTAGTGTGGTATCATAATAAAGGATTCCCAAAAGGGGAATTAGGGCAACAATTGCAATTGGTCTATGAATTAAAATTAAATGGATTAGAGGAATTGATACGAAATATTAAAAAAAGATACCCTAAAACTAGATAATTGTTTAAAAGAAATGAGAGTTTTTGAGGTAAAAAAAAATCTGTTGTAGAATTGTCAAATTTCCGAATTATCTCTTTTTTAAATTAGCATAATCCCAATTTATAATCGTATTTTTGCATCGTTTTTTAAACAATTCAATACAAATCAAAAGCAGAATGAATCAAACAAAATATATTTTTGTTACTGGTGGTGTGACGTCTTCATTAGGAAAAGGGATTATTGCAGCATCATTGGCAAAATTGTTACAAGCAAGAGGATACAGAACTACTATTCAAAAATTTGATCCATACATAAATGTTGATCCAGGAACTTTAAATCCTTATGAACATGGAGAGTGTTATGTAACGGATGATGGTGCTGAAACCGATTTGGATTTAGGTCACTATGAGCGTTTTTTGAATGTTCCTACTTCTCAGGCTAATAATGTAACCACTGGAAGGGTTTACCTTTCTGTGATAGAAAAAGAAAGAAGAGGAGAATTTCTTGGTAAGACAGTTCAAGTAGTACCTCATATTACGAACGAAATCAAAGATAGAATTCAGATATTGGGGAAATCAGGTGATTATGATATTGTAATTACTGAAATAGGTGGTACTGTAGGGGATATTGAATCCTTACCTTATATTGAATCCGTTCGTCAATTGGTTTGGGAATTGGGTGAAAACAACGGAATAGTTATTCATTTGACTTTGGTGCCTTATTTGGCTGCTGCGGGTGAATTGAAAACCAAACCAACTCAACACTCTGTAAAAACGTTGATGGAAAGCGGAATCAAAGCCGATATTTTAGTTTGTAGAACAGAACATGAATTATCAGATGATTTGCGTTCTAAATTAGCTTTGTTTTGTAATGTAAAAAGAGAAGCTGTTATTCAATCTATTGACGCTTCTACTATCTATGAAGTGCCAAATTTAATGCTTGAAGAAGGATTGGATATTGTTGCTTTGAAGAAGTTGGATTTGCCTAAAAAAGCAGCTCCAGACTTGAAGCAATGGAATACTTTCTTAAAAAGAATCAAAACACCTAAGCATACAGTAAACATTGGTTTGATTGGTAAATACGTAGAAATGCAAGATTGTTATAAGTCTATTTTAGAGGCTTTTATACATTCAGGTGCTGCTAATGAAACTAAAGTAAATGTAATCTCAATTCACTCGGAATACATTAACGATGATAATATTGCTGAGAAGTTTGCTAATCTTGATGGGATTTTAGTTGCCCCAGGTTTTGGTGAAAGAGGAATCGAAGGAAAAATTGCCGCAGTACGTTATGCACGTGAAAACAAAATGCCGTTTTTTGGTATTTGTTTAGGAATGCAAATGTCGGTTATTGAATATTCTAGAAACGTGTTGGGATTAGCTGATGCCAATTCAACTGAAATGAATAGCGATACTCCTAATCCAGTAGTGAATTTGATGGAAAGTCAAAAAAATGTAACTGATAAAGGAGGTACAATGCGTTTGGGTGCATGGAAATGTGAAATTAAACCAGATACATTGGCTTATAAAATATACGGTGACACAATGATTTCAGAGCGCCACCGTCACCGTTATGAATTTAATAACGACTATTTAGAAGCACTTCAAAATGCAGGATTAAAAGCTTCAGGTGTCAATCCTGATACTGGCTTGGTTGAAATTGTAGAAATTGAAGAGCACCCATTCTTTATTGGAGTGCAATACCACCCAGAATACAAGAGTACCGTGGTGAACCCACATCCTCTTTTTGTAAACTTTGTTGCTGCAGCTGTACAATCTAAAAAGAAATAATTATTGAGATTTCCGTTTCTAAATTTTGAAACGGAAATTTTTACGTTTTAAACAATTTTTAAAAAATATAATGGAAGAAAAAAAATTTGATCCCAATTCGTTAATCGGTTTTTTATTGATATTTGGAATATTAATTTGGATAATGTACCAAAATAAACCTGATGAGGCGCAAATTGCAGCTGAAAAAGCGCAAAAAGAATTGGTTGCTAAAGAAACAAAGAAAGCAGCAGATGTAGCTAAAACGATTACTGCCGTAGCTACTACTCCTGGAGATTCCTTACAATTAGCTCAATTACAAAAATCATTAGGAAACTTCGCTTATTCCGCAACTTTGCCTTCTGCTAAAGATGGTTTTACTACATTGGAAAATGATTTGATTGTCTTGAAAATCGCAAATAAAGGGGGGTATATTGCTGAAGCGACACTTAAAAATTTTGAAAGATTCAAAAAAGGTTCAGGTGAATTAGTTAAATTAATCAAAGACAATAATTCAAGTTTAAACATTACTTTAGCTACTAAAGATAATCATACTTTAAATACCAAAGATTTATTTTTTGAGCCTACACTAACTAAAAGTGGTGAAGACCAAATCCTTTCCATGCGTTTAAAAGCAGCTGATAATGCCTATTTAGAATACAAATATGTGTTGAAAGCAAATGATTACATGCTTGATTTTGAAATTCAAACTCAAGGATTAAATAATGCTTTGGTTACTACAAAACCATTACAGTTACAATGGGATTTAAAAACCTATGCTAACGAAAAAAGTATCAATTACGAAAATCGTTATGCTGAAATGTATTTTGAATATGAAGATGATAAAACAGATTATTTAGGACAAGGTTCAGAAAAAACCGACTCACCTGAAAAAGTTTCTTATATCGCTTACAAGCAACATTTCTTTTCTTCTATTTTATTAACTAATGAGCCATTTGCAAAAGCAGATTTGTACTCAGATAATTTAGTAAATGACCAAGAAATTGATACGACATTTACCAAACAATTTAAAGCTCAGGTTCCATTGGCTTTTAAGAATGGTGAAATAGACCAAAAAATGAATTGGTATTTTGGACCTACTGATTATACATTGTTGCAATCGTATGATAAGAATCTTGAAGCGATTGTTCCATTAGGTTGGGGGATTTTTGGATGGATTAACCGTCATGCTTTTATTCCATTGTATGGTTTGTTGAGTTCCTTTATTGAGCATGGTTGGGCAATTATTTTGTTTACTATTTTAATCAAATTACTGATGTCTCCCGTGACATATAAATCATTTTTGTCTCAAGCCAAAATGAAAGTATTACGTCCTGAGATAAATGAAATTGGGGAAAAATTCAAAAAAGACCCAATGAAAAAGCAACAAGAAACAATGAAATTATACAACAAAGCTGGGGTGAATCCTATGGCGGGTTGTATTCCAGGTTTGTTGCAAATGCCTGTTTTCTACGCACTGTTTCAATTTTTCCCCTCCGCTATAGGGTTAAGACAAAAACCATTCCTTTGGGCAGACGATTTGTCTTCTTTTGACTCTGTTTATGAATTGCCATTCCGTATTCCAGCTTATGGAAGTCATATAAGTTTGTTTCCTATTTTAGCTTCTATTGCTATTTTCTTTTATATGAAATTAACAACAGGTGACCAACAAATGGCGGCACCACAGCAAGAAGGGATGCCTGATATGGCTAAAATGATGAAAATCATGATTTATGTTTCGCCATTAATGATGTTGTTTTTCTTTAATAGTTATGCTTCTGGATTGAGTTTGTATTATTTTATTTCAAATGTTATTTCAATTGGATTATTATTAGTCATCAAAAATTATATTGTTGATGAGGATAAAATTCATGCTCAAATACAAGAGAACAAGAAAAAAGAGCCAAAAAAACCAAGTAAGTTCCAACAAAAATTACAAGAAGTAATGGAACAGCAAGAGGCGATGAAAGCGCAACAAAGAAAAAAATAAATAATACCTTAAAATAAAAAAAGCTTCCTTTTGGGAAGCTTTTTTGCTTAGGATTAGTGTTTGTGGTATTATAAGGTTGGTTGTAGTACTTTATCTATTGCATGAATCACACCGTTTGTACATTGTACATCGGTCACAACAATATTAGCTTTTGTGCTAGATTTGTCTGTAATCTTGGCTCCAGATGTTAAATCAATAGTAATATTTTGCACTGGATTGGTAATCATTGGTACTACTTGTCCATTAGTGAGTGTAGCTGCTAATACATTTCCAGCTGCGGTTACGTGGTATTGTAATACTTTTGTCACTTGCGCATCTGTCGCGCCATTAGCAAATCCACCTACTCCTAAAGCTGCTGTAAAAGCGGTATTTGTAGGAGCAAATACAGTTAGAGGACTGGTATTCGTAGTTAGAGCAGTAGCTACTGCAGCTTGTGGAGTACTTTTAACAATTGTGGCTAGTGTTGAAAAATTTGGATTGGCTTCAGCATGCGTTAGGATGGTAGGTAATCCGATTACTTTATCTACTACATGGATTACACCATTGGTAGCAATTACATTTGCGGTTGTAACTGTGGCAACTCCATTAAGTTTTACTTTATTATCGGCTGTATTGACAAACATACTTAAAGTGTTTGTAGTTGAGGCACTTCCTTTTGCTAATGTTTTGACATAACCAGTAGTTAAATCGGTTGATTTTTTTGTTCCTGTAAGAACATGATTCAATAAGATTTGTGTTAGAACGTCTTTAGGAACTTCGTCAATTGATTTGTAAGTGGTAGTAGCTAAAAATGCGGTAAATGCAGCATTAGTAGGTGCAAAAACGGTGTACTCAGTAGTGCCTTGTAAAGTTGCAGTTAATTCTGCTTTATTTAAAGCTTGAACTAGGATACTGAAATCGGCAGTTTTTGATGCAATACCTGTAATTGTATTGTCTGCTGTAGATGTGTCATTAGTGTCATCAGAACACGAAATAATAGTAATAGCTAGAATCGCAATCATAGCTATAAGTCTGGTTTTAAGTAAATGTTTCATGATTTTGTTTTTTTTTGTTTTTACTAAATTATAAATTTTTGTTTAACTATTTTTAAAAAATAATAAACAAAATTAAAGTTTATGTTTTATTTATATTTTGTTTAATGTATTTTTACATTTGTAACTAACTGTTTTTCAGATATTTGTTTTGTTTGTTGTTGTCTGAGGGTATTTTTTTATTTTGTTTAAGATTAAACACTTTTTGTGACTTTGTTTTAAATAATTTGTTCTGTTTTTTTTCAAAAAAAATTATGTAGAAAATAGGTAGTGAGATAAAAGAAGTAATTTTGTTCTTTAACAGATGAAAATATTTAAGTTGTTTTATATGAGATTTTATTGTTTTATTTTTTTAATTCTATCGAGCCAAATAATAGTATCGCAAAGTATTATTAACCAATTCGATGCTCAAGGAAAGAAGGATGGATTGTGGAAAGGTTTTTATGAAGATTCCAAACGACTCAAATACGAAGGAACATTTGCCCACGGAAAAGAAATAGGAGTATTTAAGTTTTTTGATGATACCAAAGCTGGAGATGTTATTGCTACAAGAGAATTTAATGCTAAGGACGGAAGTGCTTATACTATTTTTTATGACCAATCTAAAAATAAGGTTAGTGAAGGCAAAGTAGTTAATAAGCAATTTGAAGGGGAATGGAAATATTACCACCAAGCTTCTCCTGTTATCATGACTAAAGAAAATTATAAAAATGGTCAGTTAGAAGGAATCCGTTCAGTGTACTACAACAGCGGTAAATTAGCGGAAGAAACCCACTATCGCAATGGAATGAAAGAGGGTGTCTATAAAAAGTACTCAGAAAACGGAATTGTATTAGAAGAAGCTAATTATAAAGCAAATGAATTTGATGGCCCTGCAGTTTATAAAGAAGCCGATGGTCAAATCGTATCTCAAGGAAATTACCAAAACGGAAAAAAAGTGGGAATTTGGAAGTTTTTTGAAAATGGGAAACTAATCAAAGAAGAAAATATGAGTTTGCCTCCCAAGGCAAAAAGAAGAACTAAAAAATAAAGCTATTTTTTTAAGAATAAGGAAGTTTTGGACGATAAGAAAATTGTTTTGCTTATGATTCACTGAATTTGCATAGCTGAAAGTGATATTCGATTCAAACTTTGTACCTTTGCACCCTTATAAAAAATGAAAAAAGAATGAAACGTGTCGTTGTAGGTCTTTCGGGAGGAGTTGATTCAAGTGTCGCTGCTTATTTGTTGCAACAAGAAGGGAATGAGGTGATTGGGTTGTTTATGAAAAATTGGCATGATGATTCAGTAACTATTTCCAATGATTGTCCTTGGTTAGAGGATAGTAACGATGCGTTGTTAGTTGCTGAAAAACTTGGTATTCCTTTTCAAACTGTGGACTTGAGTGAAGAGTATAAGGAGAAAATCGTGGATTACATGTTCAATGAATACGAAAAAGGACGTACTCCTAATCCTGATGTTCTTTGTAATCGAGAAATTAAGTTTGATGTTTTTATGAAAATAGCATTAAGTCTTGGGGCAGATTATGTGGCTACAGGACACTATTGTCGTAAAACAACTATTGAAGTAGCAGGAGAAACCATTTATCAATTAAAGGCAGGTAAAGACAGTAATAAAGATCAATCGTATTTTTTGTGCCAATTATCTCAAGAACAATTAGCCAAAGCGTTGTTTCCTATTGGCGAATTAACGAAACCACAAGTGCGTGAGATTGCTGCTGAAATGGAATTGGTTACGGCAGAAAAAAAAGATTCTCAAGGACTTTGTTTTATTGGAAAAGTTCGTTTGCCCGAATTTTTACAACAAAAATTACAGCCTAAAGAAGGTTTGATAGTGCAAATTGACGCTGCTGACTCCATATATTCGATAGAAAATCAAGCGTATTCTACTGTAATTGAAGAAATAAAACAAGAATCTAAAAAAATTAATTATTTACCTACCATGGGTAAAGTAGTGGGGAAACATCAAGGGGCTCATTATTTTACTGTTGGCCAACGAAAAGGATTAAATGTAGGTGGAACCAAAGAAGCTTTGTTCGTAATTGCCACAGATGTGGATAGCAATACCATTTATACTGGTATGGGGGCACAACATCCAGGATTGTTTAGAAAAGCCTTATTTGTTGAAAGTTCTGAGGTACATTGGATTCGCAAAGATTTGAAATTACAGTGCGGGGCATCTCTCGAAGTTATGGCTCGTATTCGTTACAGACAGCCTTTGCAAAAAGCAATTCTTTACCAAGAAAAAGAAGGGTTGTATGTGTATTTTGAGGAAGCTCAATCAGCAATCACTGAAGGTCAATTTGTGGCTTGGTACCACGAGGATGAATTGCTTGGATCAGGAGTAATTTCTTAAGATTTACTCTTTTAAATAAAAATAAGTCAAAATGAAGCGAGTCGAGGTTACAAAAAAATAAAGATTTAGTGTTTATTTATTATATTTGACACTGCACTATTATTTTTTGGTAAAATTGAAAAAACTATCTCTTATATTCTTTATTTTGACGTTTGTGACCTCTTGGTCACAGGAAGATGCATGGGTCTATTTCAATGCCAAAGCCAATGAGCAAGCATATTATTCGTCACCCTTAACCATGCTTTCCCAAAGAGCGTTAGAACGACGAAACAAGCAAAATATAGCCTTAGATTTTAAAGACATTCCAATTAATCCTTCTTATATTAATCAGGTTAAAGCGGTTTCAGGGATTTCAGTTATGGCTAAATCTAAATGGTTGAATGCTTTGCACGTGAGAGGTTCTGTAGCGGTACTGAATTCGCTCAAATCATTTGATTTTGTGAGTAAAGTTGATTTTGCTGATAAATCATTGAACACAACAGCTAAGGTAGTAGCTATCTCAAAGTCTAAAGTGGAGTCAAAAATGACTAACAACCGCGTGAATTTTGCTTACGGTAATTCTGAGAACCAAATTAAAATGCTTCAAGGACAGGTCTTACATGAGCAAAATTATACTGGCGAAGGGATGATTATAGCTGTATTAGACGCAGGGTTTCCTGGCGTAAATACAGCACAACCTTTTAAGCGATTAAGAGATAATAGTAAAATTTTAGGAGGATATGATTTTGTGAATAGAAATGCCAATTTTTATTCAGGAAATAATCATGGAACTTATGTGTTGTCCAGTATGGGCGGATTTCAAGAAAATGCTCTTGTTGGTACGGCTCCGGACGCTTCTTATTATTTGTTTATAACGGAAGATACTAGTGAGGAAAACCCTGTTGAAGAATCTTATTGGGTGGAAGCCGCAGAAAAAGCAGATAGCTTAGGAGTGGATATTATAAATACTTCGTTAGGGTATTTGGGTGATCATACTAATCCTAGATACAATCATACCTATGAAGATATGACGGGTGATGCTACCTTTATTTCTAGAGGGGCCAATATTGCTTTTTCACGTGGTATGGTAGTGGTTGCCTCTGCGGGTAATGATGGTACAGAATTGGAACCTCATATTGGCTCACCAGCCGATGCTTTTTCAGTATTAACAGTGGGAGCAGTAACAGCTACCAAAACCAAGGCTAATTTTAGTTCAATAGGGCCTAGTTATGACGGTAGAGTCAAGCCCGAAGTGATGGCCCAAGGGCATTCTACAGTTTTAGCAGATGAAAAAGGAAATATAATTGCAGCCAGTGGTACTTCTTTTTCGGGGCCTATTATGGCTGGGATGGTCGCGTGTTTATGGCAGGCATTTCCTAATAAAACGAATAAAGATATCAAAGAATTGATAATAAATTCAGCTGATAAATTGAACACTCCCACGCCTGAATATGGCTATGGAATTCCTAATTTTAGTTTAGCTCTTGGGCTGCAGTTGCCTCTCGTAGAAGAAGAGGATGTGATGAATGCGATTCATTTGAATCCCAATCCTACAGCTACATCCGTTAAGGTGACATTTCCTCAGTATATTAAAGGGGTGAATGTCAAATTTTATTCGGCTACGGGTAATATTGTTTTAGATTATAAAAATGTTATATCAGATAATCCCATTTCATTAGAATCATTAGCGAGTGGAACTTACATTTATAAATTAGAATGTAACAGTACGACCAAAACCGGAAAAATTATTAAATTATAAATAATTTTTTTGATGAATAAAATTACCCAATTATTTAAAATTCAATATCCTATTATTCAAGCAGGAATGGTGTGGGTAAGCGGTTATAAATTAGCTAGTGCTGTAAGTAACGCTGGTGGTTTAGGATTGATAGGAGCGGGTTCTATGTATCCCGATGTTTTACGAGAACATATTCAGAAATGTAAAAACGCTACTTCACGTCCTTTTGGAGTGAATATTCCTTTATTATATCCCAATATTGAAGAGATTATTAAGATTGTTATTGAGGAACAGGTTAAAATTGTATTTACATCTGCTGGAAATCCTAAAACTTGGACACCTCTTTTAAAAGAACATGGTGTTACTGTAGTCCATGTTGTTAGCAGTGCTTATTTTGCTCTAAAAGCACAGGATGCGGGTGTGGATGCTATAGTGGCTGAGGGTTTTGAAGCAGGAGGACATAATGGAAGGGAAGAAACTACTACTTTTACCTTGATTCCGATGGTTAAAGAAAAAATAGCAATTCCATTAATAGCAGCAGGTGGTATCGCTACTGGTCAAGGAATGTTGGCCGCCATGGCATTAGGGGCTGATGGTGTGCAAGTAGGTAGTAGATTTGCTGCTTCTGAGGAATCTTCGGCACATGATAATTTCAAAAATTTAATAGTGGCTACTAAGGAGGGTGATACACAACTGACCTTAAAAGAAATTACTCCTGTACGACTGATAAAAAATAAATTTTACAATGATGTTCAGGAATTATACAAGAAGTGTGCTTCGCCAGAAGATTTAAAGATTTTGTTGGGTAAAGCTAGAGCTAAAAAAGGGATGTTTGAAGGTGATTTGGTAGAAGGTGAGCTAGAGATTGGTCAGGTTTCTGGAATTATTCATGAGATTAAACCTGCTGCTGAAATTGTAATTTCCATGATGGAAGAATTTCAAAGAACAAAAATAGAAATACAAAATAACAGTCGCATATAATGATATTCCCCAAATTTAAATTAAGTTTAGTAGTGCTCTTATTCGGTTTTGGTATGCAAGGATTGTATAGTCAATCCTATAAATTTACCACGTCAGGGGTAAGTGTTTTAGAGAAAAAAGAGAAGGGAAAATGGGGTGAATGGTCCAATTTAGAATTGGTTAATCTGGTGGTGAATTTGGATACTAATAAACACCGAATAGTAGTTTACTCGCGAATTATTCAAGTTTATGATATTTTAACGTATGTTCCTGTAGAAGAAAATGATACGGATATTGTATATTCTTTTGTGTGTAAAAATATTGACGGCGAAGAGTGTACTATTTCAATTGTTACAAGAAAAAAACAAGACAACCGAAAACAAATGTATATCAATTTTGGTGACCGAATAATTTTGTACAATATTTTTACTGCCTAAAACTTATTCAATAGCTTTAATAAACTCATCATATTCTAAATAAAATAACTCCAGAGCATTCATTTTGTCGAAAAAGAAATCAAAAATGATATCCCAATGATTGCGATTGCTAAACCCTACGCCTAATTTTTCAACCCAAATTCGGCTGATTGTTTTTCCATTTTCAAGTACATATTCTTTTTCAAAAACCAAGTCTTTAATATATTCATCTTCTAAAATGTTTTTTAACGCTTCTAATTTTTCAAAATAAGCGATACGTTTTTCTGCATTCCGATGTTCGATATCAATTAAAACTTGTGCTTTTTTATTGTCCACAAAAAATTTAAAAGAGAAGTCCTTTATTTTAGTGTCATATAAAACCCATTTACGAGGGTATTTTTCGGCAAAATTGACCCAAAATTCTCTTTTTATTTTTTGTGACTCTTCTTTACTGTACATTTTGATGTGTTTTAATTGTCGAAAATTTGCGAACCGTTAATTTCTGGACTATATTTATAATAGCAACGGATTGCAAAAATAAGATTTGATTATGGATTTTCGTCATTTTTTAGAAATTGTTCCTCATATTATAAAAGCGGAGTTACCTGCTTTGACTGCGCATGCCAAGATGGCTCCTTTTGAACGCATGGAACAATTAAAAAATATTGATTTAAACAGTCCACAAATCAAAACAGCTGCCGTGATGATGTTGCTTTATCCGAAGCAAAGTGTAACTCATTTGGTGTTAATCGTTCGAAATTTATATGATGGAGTGCATTCAGGTCAAATCGCTTTTCCTGGTGGTAAATTCGAACTTGAAGACACTGATTTTGCTCAAACGGCATTAAGAGAAACTCATGAGGAAGTAGGTGTTTCACCTGAACATGTTGAAATTAAAAAGGATTTTTCTCCTATATATATTCCTCCTAGTAATTTTATGGTATATCCTTTTTTAGGAATTAGTTATCATGAAATTCAATTCATTCCAGATCCTTCTGAAGTTGATAGAGTGATTGAATTGCCATTGTCTGTATTTTTAAGTGATGAAATAATAGTAAAAGTCCGAATGACTACATCTTATGCCCAAGAAATAGAAGTGCCTGCTTTTGAAATTGATGGACAAATGGTTTGGGGGGCAACGGCCATGATATTAAGTGAACTGAAAGAAGTTTTGAAATCCGTTATGTAGCTTTTACTTTGAAAATATTAAAAACTTAAAAAATGACAAAATCGACAGTTCCTTGAAAATAATTAAAAATAACTACATTCGCAATTCAAAATAAAATAATTAATTATGGGATTGTTTCAACGAAATCCTTTTGGACATATTCTTTTTATAAAAAAATGGTTAATTCGGCTATTCGGGTTACTGACTCACCGTCGCTATCGAGGATTTAATGAATTGCAAATTGAAGGTTCTGAGATTATCAAAAACTTACCAGAAACAAATGTGCTTTTTATATCCAATCATCAAACTTATTTTGCAGATGTAGTGGCGATGTTTCATGTCTTTAATGCAAGTTTAAGTGGTCGAACTGACAGTATCAAGAATGTAGGGTACTTATGGCAACCTAAATTAAATATTTATTACGTAGCAGCTAAAGAAACTATGAAAGCTGGTTTGTTGCCTAGAATTATGGCATACGCAGGCGCAATAACTGTGGAACGTACTTGGCGTTCCAAAGGGATTGATGTGGCCGAGAAAAAGCAAGTAAATCCTAATGATACCGAAAATATTAAATTGGCACTACAAGATGGTTGGGTGATTACTTTTCCACAAGGAACTACTAAATCTTTTAAACCAGTGCGCAAAGGAACTGCTCACATTATTAAAGAACATAAACCTATTGTAGTTCCCATTGTTATTGATGGCTTTAGACGCTCATTTGATAGAAAAGGGTTAAGAGTAAAAAAGAAAGGTATTCTACAATCGTTTATTATCAAAGAACCGCTCCAAATTGATTACGAAAATGAAACTATTGATGAAATTGTTGAAAAAGTAGAATATGCCATTGAGCAACATCCTTCTTTCTTAAATGTCATTTCAATTGAAGAACTCGAAGAACAAGAGCGATTGAATAAATTGAGAGAGTGGGAGGTTTAGATGTAGTTTGTTTATTGTTTAAAAGTTGAACTGGTTAATCGTTTAGTTGATTGTAAATAATTGAATTTTTTCTAAGCAATGAGCATTGGCCATAACAATTGAAATAAAATAATTTACAAAAAAACATAATCTTAAGTAACAAACAACAAGTCCTAACCAATCACCTTCTAACCATATTATCTATGAATATTCCAAAATCATCTTTACCCAGAATTGTAATTATAGGTGGTGGTTTTGCCGGAATCGCTTTGGCAAAAACTTTAAAAAAACAACCAATACAAGTGGTACTTTTGGATAAAAACAATTATCATACATTTCAGCCTCTATTGTATCAAGTAGCAACAGGAGGTTTGGAAGATGGCTCTATTGCTTATCCTTTACGTAAAGTCATTCAGGAATACGAAAATTTTTATTTTAGATTGACAAATGTTCAAGAAATTGATACTGTTAATCAAAAGATAATTACAGAAATAGGCGAGTTAAACTATGACTTTTTGGTGATAGCAACAGGTGCCAAGGTAAATTATTTTGGGAATAAAGAAATAGAACGCAACAGCATGGCAATGAAAAATATTCCACAAGCTTTGAATATACGGAGTTTGATCTTGGAGAATTTTGAGCAGGCAGTTTTGACCCAAGATATTGCTGAAAGAGATAGTTTAATCAATTTTGTACTTGTAGGAGGTGGTCCTACAGGTGTTGAATTGGCTGGTGCTTTAGCTGAAATGAAAAAAGCGATTTTGCAAAAGGACTATCCTGATTTGGATATCTCTAAGATGCAAATCAACCTCATTCAGAGTGGTGATAGGATTCTAAATACTATGAGTGAAGCTTCCTCTAGAGCTGCTGAAAAATTTCTTGAAAGTTTAGGTGTAAAAATTTGGAAAAATGTACGGGTCAAAAATTATAACGGGCGTACTGTTAGTACAAATACTGATTTAAGTTTTGAAACAGCAACTGTAATTTGGTCGGCAGGTGTACAAGGAGCAACTGTACCTGGATTAGATGCCGATTGCTTAATTCAAAAAGCTGAACGCATACGTGTTAATGAATTTAATCAAATTAAAGGATATGAAAATCTATTTGCTATAGGTGATGTTGCGTGTATGGAAACAAAGGATTTTCCTCAAGGGCATCCTATGATGGCACAACCTGCTTTACAACAAGGAGAAGTACTTGGAGAAAATTTAATACGACTAATCAATAAGAAACCAATGGAAGCTTTTGAATATCATGATAAAGGTTCAATGGCAACCATCGGAAGAAACAAAGCAGTTGTTGATTTGCCTAAATTCCATTTTCACGGGGTTTTTGCATGGTTTGTTTGGATGTTTGTTCATCTTTTTTCTCTTATTGGTTTTAAGAATAAAGCAGTTGTTTTTTTGAGTTGGGTGTACAACTACATTCGTTTTGACCGAGAAAGCCGGTTAATTATTCGCCCGTATAAGAAGAAAAGCTTTGTAACATTTACCAGTGATGAACTTTGATGGTGTAAGTGAATTTTGTATAGATAAACCAATGCCTAAAAATGAAAAACCATCTAACCTATAAAAGGAGAGATGGTTTTGTATAAGTAAGTAATTCTAAATTGAGTTGATAAAACGTTTATTTTACTTTATTAAGTACAGCTTTGAAAGCTTCAGGGTGGTTCATCGCTAAATCTGCAAGAACTTTTCTGTTCAATTCGATTCCGTTAGCTTTTACTTTACCCATGAATTGAGAATAAGACATTCCTTCCAATCTAGCTCCAGCGTTGATACGTTGAATCCATAAAGAACGGAAATTTCTTTTATTCACTTTTCTATCGCGGTATGCATAGCACATTGCTTTTTCTACCGCATTTTTAGCAACTGTCCAAACGTTTTTACGTCTACCAAAGAAACCTTTGGCTTGCTTCATTATTTTTTTTCTTCTTGCTCTTTTAGCAACTGAGTTTACCGATCTTGGCATAATTTTTACTTTTTTTTGTAGCAGGCGGCTTGAATTTAATCAAAAGCACTTATTGGCCATACTCCAAGGTTATTAAATTGTTTTAACCTAAAGAATTTAAAACAGTGTTCAGGTTTCAGGTTTTAGTGTTCAGTACTAACTGATTACTAAATACTGACAACTGATTACTAATTTAGATGATTCTTAATTGTTGTTTGATGCTTTTCTCATCTGTTTTGTGAACTAGCGCTGAGTGAGTCAAGGCTAATTTACGTTTTTTAGATTTTTTAGTCAAGATGTGACTTTTGAAAGCATGCTTTCTTTTAATTTTTCCAGAACCAGTAACTTTAAAACGTTTCTTGGCGCTAGACTTAGTTTTCATTTTAGGCATTTTTTCCTAGTGTTTTAATTTATTCTTACTTACTTATTTTTTGTTTCAAGTTGATAGTTTCAGGTCTTAAAACTGATTACCAAAAACTGTAAACTGAATATTTCTTATTTTTTCTTTTTAGGTGCAATGAACATAATCATTCGCTTCCCTTCTAAGACAGGCATCGCTTCAACTTTGCCAAATTCTTCTAAATCTTGAGCCAAACGTAACAATAAAATTTGCCCTTGATCTTTATAGATGATTGATCTACCTTTAAAGAATACAAAAGCTTTTAATTTAGCTCCTTCTTTTAAGAATTTTTCAGCATTTTTTCTTTTAAATTCATAATCGTGCTCATCAGTTTGAGGGCCAAAACGAATTTCTTTTACAGTTACCTGTGTCGATTTAGCTTTTAAGATTTTGTCACGTTTTTTTTGTTCGTAAACAAATTTCTTGTAATCCATAATCTTGCAAACCGGAGGTTCTGCATTAGGCGAAATTTCAACTAAGTCCAATTCAAATTGATCGGCTAGTCTTAATGCTTCAGCAAGTTTAAAAACCCCTGGCTCAATATTTTCGCCCACGAGTCTTACTTCTTGTATACCACGAATATTATTGTTTATTCTGTGGGCATCTTTCTTTTCTACGCGAGGTTGATAACCTCTATTGCTTCTTATTGCTATGGCTTTATAAATTTAAGTTAAACTGTAAATACTTTTAATGTCTTTTTTATTTCTTCGTTAACAATAGTAGCAAAATCGTCTATTGTTATCGTAATATTTCCTTTTCCTTCTTGACCGTGACGACGTACAGAAATAGTTCCATTTTTTTCTTCATCTTCACCTACGATTAACATGAATGGGATTTTCTGCATTTCGGCATCTCTGATTTTTTTACCAATAGTTTCATTTCGGTTATCAATCAGGGCGCGAATTTCGTGATTTTCTAGCAAATCTAAAACTTTTTTAGCATATATTTCATATTTCTCGCTCAAAGACAAGATAATAGCTTGCTCGGGCATTAGCCAAAGCGGGAAATTTCCTGCGGTATGTTCTAGTAAAATGGCGATGAATCGTTCCATTGAGCCAAATGGTGCTCGGTGAATCATTACAGGTCGGTGGAGTTCGTTATCAGAGCCTTTGTAAGTTAAATCAAAACGCTCTGGTAAGTTGTAATCTACTTGGATGGTTCCTAGTTGCCATTGTCTGCCAAGTGCATCTTTTACCATGAAATCCAATTTAGGTCCGTAAAAAGCAGCTTCACCATACTCGACTACCGTTTTTAAACCTTTGTCTGCGGCGGCATTGATGATAGCGCTTTCTGCTTTTTTCCAATTTTCATCAGTTCCAATGTATTTTTCCTTGTTTTCTGGGTCTCTTAGAGATATTTGAGCTGTAAAATCTTCAAAACCTAATGAGCCAAAAACATAGAGAACTAAATCAATTACCTTTTTAAATTCTTCGTCTAATTGTTCTGGTGTACAAAATATATGAGCATCGTCTTGAGTAAATCCTCTAACGCGTGTTAATCCATGTAATTCCCCACTTTGTTCGTATCGATACACTGTTCCGAATTCAGCATAACGTTTTGGTAGGTCTTTATAAGACCAAGGGCGAACATTGTAAATTTCACAATGGTGTGGACAGTTCATAGGTTTTAATAAAAATTCCTCACCCTCTGCTGGTGTGTTGATAGGTTGAAAACTGTCTGCCCCATATTTAGCATAATGGCCAGAAGTAACATAAAGTTCTTTTTGACCAATATGTGGAGTGGCTACTTGTTCGTAACCCGCTTTTTTCTGTGCTTTTTTTAAAAACTGCTCTAAACGTTCTCTTAGAGCGGCTCCTTTTGGGAGCCACAAGGGTAGGCCTTGACCTACTTTTTGTGAAAATGAAAACAGTTCTAATTCTTTACCTAATTTTCTATGGTCTCTTCGTTTGGCTTCTTCTAGAAGAGCTAAATATTCAGTCAGGTCTTTTTGTTTAGGAAATGACGTTCCATAAACGCGTGTTAATTGTTTGTTTTTTTCATCACCTCTCCAGTATGCGCCTGCGACACTCATGACTTTCATGGCTTTGATGATTCCAGTGTTTGGGATATGTCCTCCACGACATAAATCAGTAAAAGTATCGTGATCGCAAAAAGTTATTGTGCCATCTTCTAGATTTGTAATTAATTCTGTTTTGTAAACATTGTTTTTATACATTTCTAGGGCTTCGGCCTTGGTAACTGAACGCATTTTGAATTCGTGTTTGCCTCTTGCTATTTCTAATACGCGATCTTCAATTTTTTTAAAGTCAGCTTCTGTGATTTTATGCTCTTCGAAATCAACATCGTAATAGAACCCATTTGCTATTGCAGGTCCTAATGTTAATTTGATTCCTGGATACATTTCTTCAAGTACCTGTGCCATGACGTGAGAAGTCGAGTGCCAAAAAGCTTTTTTTCCATTTTCATCACTCCAGGTATATAAGACAAGGCTACCATCAGTAGTCAATGGGGTAGAGGTTTCAATAGTTGTTCCGTTGAATGCTGCTGAAATTACATTTCTAGCAAAACCTTCGCTAATACTTTTAGCTACATCCATGGGAGTTATGTTTGGTGCGTACTCTCTAACTGACCCATCGGGTAAAGTAATCTTGATCATTGTTTGTTTTATTTTTGAGAATGCAAATATATAGGATTACAAAAATACATACAATATATATATAAGGATTGTTTGCAAGTATTCTGGTTTTAGCTATATATAATAAGGTGTATTGTTTTTTCAGGAGCTGTTTCCTGCTATTCGCTCTATCTTGTGTCGGCCTAAATGCTCGCCGCCACAAGGATGCCGCTTCTATCAGGGCTAGGGTATAGGTGGTTTCAAGAAGGTTTGGGTTGATGATGGTGGTTTGTCGCTGTGTGAAAGTTTGGATATACAGTTGTATGTGTGGAATTGTTAGGAGAAATTATAATGTCTAGATGAAAGATTTGTTGGGTTTTCTTGTCTTCTTGGTGGATTTTTGTTTAGGTTCTTTGTGTTTTTATAAATAAGGGGATGTGTTTTGTGTCTTTGAGTAGTTCCAAACTCCTACAATTTCAAAAAAGATAAAAATGTAAGAAACATATTTTCAGGTTGTTAAAAAAAAGGCAGAAATAAAAATAGCAAAAGGTATTGTAAAAACGAATAAAGGTGTTACTTTTGCACCCGCAATCAGCAAGACGTTCACTGATATACTGGCAAGCA
>NZ_BPLU01000050.1 GCF_019656315.1 Flavobacterium sp. UMI-01
GGTCGCCTTCCCGAATGCTTTCGGGACACTCTAGTCATTTTTCAATTAAAAAACAAAAAAACTCAAGCCAAATGACTTGAGTTGCTAGTGGAGAATACCGGATTCGAACCGGTCGCCTTCCCGAATGCTTTCGGGACACTCTAGTCATTTTTCAATTAAAAAACAAAAAAACTCAAGCCAAATGACTTGAGTTGCTAGTGGAGA
>NZ_BPLU01000051.1 GCF_019656315.1 Flavobacterium sp. UMI-01
TCTTTTTTCAAAAGGTTGAAAACCACATTTACTAAAGCGGCGGTGGCTTCGTCTTTGGCCAATGAACTAATGAAATTGTTCACTTTTGCAATACCTTCGTTTACGGTGTCGTCCCAACCGTCATTGATGCGATAGCCTATTGTGATTTCGCCACCGTCAAAACTAAAGGTGTGTGATTGCTGTTTTGCTTTCACCCCGTATAAATCTGCTTTTAGTTTTAGAATGTTTTCAAAGTATTGGAAAACCTCGGTTTTGGCATTCGAAAGCATTTCTGAGGCTATAGCGAGTTTAAAAACGGCTTTAGCGGCTGATTGTTCGGCTAG
>NZ_BPLU01000052.1 GCF_019656315.1 Flavobacterium sp. UMI-01
CATTACCTGTATTTTGAACTTGGATAGTATATTTTATTTGATCTCCCACATTACTGTAAAATTCAGTATTAGATACTTTTACCACATTTAAAACTGCTTTTTGAGGTAAAGGTGTAATTGTGCATTCAATACATTGAGGGTTAATAGGACAAGTAATACATGGAGTAGGATCAGATGAAGTATCGCCAACATCTTCACCTCGAGGGGGATTTCCTGTAGAGGTTACACTGTTGTACACATATCCAGCATCAATATCTTCTTGTGTAATGGTATGAGTACCTGTGAAGGTTGTACTGTTAGAACTGTTTGGTTCTAAATTGATAGGATTTCCTATTATATTAAATCCGGGTAAGAATGGGTCAGTGATAGTGATATCGTTTAGTGTTACATTCCCAGTATTAGTTACTACAATTGTGTAAGTTATTGTCTCACCAACATTAGCAATACCATCATTATTAGCATCAACAAATGTTCCGTCTAATGTTACTTGAATCAATGGATTTTGATTTAAGATTGTAATAGTACAGTCCCTACAATCTGGTGCCGGAGGACATGTAGTACAAGGAGTAGGGTCAGTAGAGGTAGCAGTAATGTTATTGTTTTTAGGATCTTTAGCGTTAGCTGTAGCCAAGTTGTAAACAATA
>NZ_BPLU01000053.1 GCF_019656315.1 Flavobacterium sp. UMI-01
TATTGTTTACAACTTGGCTACAGCTAACGCTAAAGATCCTAAAAACAATAACATTACTGCTACCTCTACTGACCCTACTCCTTGTACTACATGTACTCCTGCACCAGATTGTAGGGACTGTACTATTACAATCTTAAATCAAAATCCTGTTTTAAATGTGGTAAAAGTATCTAATACTGAATTTTACAGTAATGTGGGAGATCAAATAAAATATACTATCCAAGTTCAAAATACAGGTAATG
>NZ_BPLU01000054.1 GCF_019656315.1 Flavobacterium sp. UMI-01
ACAAAATAAGTGGTGTTAGTAGTTGGAGAAACATTAATACTGCTTCCAGTTCCAACAAGAGTTCCGCCACACGATCCAGAGTACCATCTTGCATTAGCTCCCGTACCAGCTGAACCACCATTTAAAGTTAAGGTAGTAGAATTGCCGTTACAAATAGTTGTTGTCCCAGAAATACTTGTTGGGGCTGTTGAAAGTGAATTAA
>NZ_BPLU01000055.1 GCF_019656315.1 Flavobacterium sp. UMI-01
AAGTGCTAAATGAGCTGAGATGTTTTTTATACTGTCTTTGAAGTTTTTTACCGTTAACCCCAAAGAAACCTCCAATAGTATGACAATTAATAGCTGTGTTATCTATTAATTTCTTTTAAAAAAGCCGCAAATTCTTGCGTCATACGTGTTCCTTTAGCCACTAAAGCCCAATCTCTTTTAACAATTTCTCCATTAGTTTTATTGGTCCAACGACGACGTTTAATGTGTAAATAGACAAACTTGGGATCAAGTTCAAAAGTTGGGGATTAGGCAAAAAGATTGGATAATCTAAACAGGAAAAAATCAATTTTTCTAACACCTCTAAATTGCGCTCTA
>NZ_BPLU01000056.1 GCF_019656315.1 Flavobacterium sp. UMI-01
ACCACTTTTGTAAGCGCAACCAACACAGGAATCACCTTAGATGGTACAGCAGTAAAAGTAGCTGCAGGTACTCCAGCAGGAAGCTACGAGTTGGTTTACAAAATCTGTGAAAAAATAAACCCAGCGAACTGTGATGAAGCAAAAGTAACTGTTACGGTAACCAAACCAGCAATAGAAGCTATTGACGATGCAGGAACTACAGTAAACGGATTCACAGGAGGAACAGCTTT
>NZ_BPLU01000057.1 GCF_019656315.1 Flavobacterium sp. UMI-01
CTGTTACAGTATTCCCACTAATTGTTACTCCTGCAGAAGGACTTGCCGTATATGTATAAGAAGCATTGTAATTTGTAATCGTAAAACTTCCTGTAGCTACCGTACAAGTAGGTTGTGTTACAGCAGCACTCAATGTGGGGGCTGGGGGTGTTACCGGTTGTGCATTGACCGTAACATTTGTCGAAGAAGAACAAGCCCCTAATGTTGCTGTAA
>NZ_BPLU01000058.1 GCF_019656315.1 Flavobacterium sp. UMI-01
GCAACAGCAATAATTGTTAACAACAATAATTGTGTGGGTTGTAGCAATGGTTCAATTGATATTACAGTGTCTGGAGGTACTACACCTTATTCCTACACATGGTCAAATGGTGCTATTACCCAAGATTTAAACTCTCTTGCTATAGGTAAATATGATCTTGAAATCAAAGACGCTAATGGTTGTTTTGTTAATTATACTTATTTTATAACTGAATCTGGAATTGAAATTCTTAAAGATGCGGTTTATCAAGACACAAATAATGATGGAATAACAAATCTTGGAGACAATATCATTTATTCCTTTATTGTAAAAAACACTGGTAATGTTGATTTAACTAATGTAACTATTACCGACACTAAGGCAACTATTAATGGAGGTGCTATAGCTACTTTAACTGCTGGTACATCGGACAATACTACTTTTACTGCTATACACGCTATCACTCAAGCTGATATAAATACAGGAATCTATTACAACTTAGCTACAGCTAATGCAAAAGACCCTGAGAATTTCAATGTAACCAACACCTCTACTGACCCTACTCCTTGTACCTCTTGTCCAAAAGACCCTGAGTGTTCTGATTGTACGATCACGGAATTGAATCAATCTCCTAGTATTTCAATCACTAAAGATGGTACTTATGTAGATAGTAATAACGATGGTAAAACGAATGTAG
>NZ_BPLU01000059.1 GCF_019656315.1 Flavobacterium sp. UMI-01
GGTCAGTAGAGGTAGCAATAATGTTATTGTTTTTAGGATCTTTAGCGTTAGCTGTAGCCAAGTTGTAAACAATACCTGCATTGATATCCGCTTGAGTTATGGTGTGAACCGCCGTGAATGTTGTAGTGTCAGTAGCACCTACAGCAAGCGAGGCAATAGGTCCACCACTAACCACAGCGTTGTTGTCTGTTACAGTTACATTAGTTA
>NZ_BPLU01000060.1 GCF_019656315.1 Flavobacterium sp. UMI-01
GATAATGCCTAGAGTAGGCACAAGAAAACTATATTATCTTCTGCTGGATAAACTTCAACTAATGAAAATAGGAAGAGATAAATTCTTTGATATACTCAGAGCTAATCATTTATTAATACAGCCTAAACGAAGTTATCATGTAACAACTAATTCACATCATCGATTTAGAAAACATCAAAATCAGATTTTAGATTTACAAATTAACAGGCCTGAACAGGTTTGGGTATCTGATATAACCTATATCGGAAAAAGAGATAATCCATGTTATTTAAGTTTGGTAACAGATGCTTATTCTAAAAAGATTATGGGGTATTATGTTGCTGACAATATGAATAC
>NZ_BPLU01000061.1 GCF_019656315.1 Flavobacterium sp. UMI-01
ATTATCGTTACTTATGCCTACATTTTCTTTTCTAACCAGTCCAGCATCCCTTACGAAATACCTTCAACCCTGTTAGAATGCTCCCCTACCACTTACAATAAATTGTAAATCCATAGCTTCGGTAATATACTTATGCCCGATTATTATCCATGCTCGTCCGCTCGACTAGTGAGCTGTTACGCACTCTTTAAATGAATGGC
>NZ_BPLU01000062.1 GCF_019656315.1 Flavobacterium sp. UMI-01
CAGCGCAGATGGTACTGCATTTTGTGGGAGAGTATGTCGCCGCCTTTCTTTTGAAAACCCTATCCAATCGGATAGGGTTTTTTTGTTTATATACGAATCAAGTTGATAAGTTGGAGATTTGGCAAAAAGATGGATCAAGTTCAAAAGTTGGGGATTAGGCAAAAAGATTGGATAATCTAAACAGGAAAAAATCAATTTTTCTAACACCTCTAAA
>NZ_BPLU01000063.1 GCF_019656315.1 Flavobacterium sp. UMI-01
GCACTTCCTGTGCCTTCGTAGATGTAGGGTTTAGTTTTGGTTGTTGTCATCTTTGATAAGTTCTAACTGTTCGCACCAAACATTGTATATTTCAACTCCTGTTTTTTCATCTCTAATATTCAAATCATTTTTTGTTCTGCCTTGGCCGATAATGATAACTATAGAACCTTTTTCTATTTCATCGCCGCCAATGTTTGACTGTTTAACAATTGAAATTGCTTTCTTGCCGGTAAAAAAACCAAGCGGTTTCCTTGTTGCAAATGATGTCGTTATTATTCCCATTTTTTATTTGTTTTTAAAATTTAGCTCCTGAGGCAGGACTCGAACCTGC
>NZ_BPLU01000064.1 GCF_019656315.1 Flavobacterium sp. UMI-01
ATGCAAGATGGTACTCTGGATCGTGTGGCGGAACTCTTGTTGGAACTGGAAGCAGTATTAATGTTTCTCCAACTACTAACACCACTTATTTTGTGAGATTTGAAGGAAGCTGTAACACTACCACTTGCGCTTCAACAACTGTTACGGTTAATTCACTTTCAACAGCCCCAACAAGTATTTCTGGGACAACAACTATTTGTAACGGCAATTCTACTACCTTAACTTTAAATGGTGGTTCGGCTGGTACGGGAGGTAATGCAAGATGGTACTCTGGCTCGTGTGGCGGAACTCTTGTTGGAATTGGAAGCAGTATTAATGTTTCTCCAACTACTAACACCACTTATTTTGTGAGATTTGAAGGAAGCTGTAACACTACCACTTGTGCATCAACGACTGTTAACGTAAACCCCAACCCAACGGCTAATGCAGGGGGTGCTTTGGCTCCAATTTGCCAAGGTGGTCAATCTGCTGCTATGGGAGGTTCTGTTGGTGGTGGAGCTACAGGTGGAACATGGACTGGTGGTGCTGGAACATGGACTAATGCTAACGATCCTGCTAATGCAAGCTATACTGCTAGCACAACAGAATCTGGGAACATCACTTTAACACTGACAACATCAGGGGGTGCTTGTGGTACTACTACGGTTACTAAAACGATAACGGTAAATCAAAACTCAACGGTTAATGCAGGGGGCACTTTGGCTCCAATTTGTCAAGGTAGCACATCTGCTGCTATGGGAGGTTCTGTTGGTGGCGGGGCTACTGGTGGAACATGGACTGGTGGTGCTGGAACATGGACTAACCCTAACGACCCTGCTAATGCAAGATATACTGCTAGCGCAACAGAATCTGGGAACATCACTTTAACACTGACAACATCAGGGGGTGTTTGTGGTACTACTACAGCTACTAAAACAATAACCATAAACCAAAACCCAACGGTTAATGCAGGGGGTGCTTTGACTCCAATTTGCCAAGGTGGTCAATCTGCTGCTATGGGAGGTTCTGTTGGTGATGGAGCAACAGGTGGAACATGGACTGGTGGGGCTGGAACATGGACTAACCCTAACGACCCTGCTAATGCAAGCTATACTGCTAGCGCAACAGAATCTGGGAACATCACTTTAACACTGACAACATCAGGGGGTTCTTGTGGTACTACTACGGCGACTAAAACATTAACTATAAACCCTTTACCAACCACCCCTACCATTCATTCAATAACTAATCCTACCTGTAGTGTTACAACTGGTAGTATCTCACTGACAGGACTCCCATCAGGTTCTTGGACCTTATACCAATCAGGAACTACAACCAATACTATAATTGGCTCAGGAAGCACCACTATTATTAACGGACTAGCTGTTGGAAGCTACACGTTTATGGTAAATAACGGAAATTGCGACTCAAATTCCAGCGTCACAGCGACCCTTAATAATGCACCAATAATTACCAACACATGGACGGGATCATGGGATAACGGCACACCTACTTTAGATCAAAAAATTGTTTTTGCCGAAGATTATAATGAAGATACGAATGTCAAAGGATGTTCTTGTAAAGTCACTCCTAACAAAAATGTAATTATTAAAACAGGACGCATCATGCAGATTGTTAATGATGTTGAAGTTATGGGAACCGGCTCATTAACTTTTGAGAACCATGCTAGTTTAGTTCAAATCAATAATAACGCTATCAATTCAGGAAATATTACCTATAACCGAACTACAGCATCTATCCTAAAAACAGATTATACTTACTGGTCTTCTCCAGTGGAGAACTTTACGCTTGGAGGCATAAAAGCCGGTACTTTGTATTATATGTTCAATGCCGCAGGGAATTCTTGGACAAGAGCGTATGCTTCAACAATTATGACTCCGGGTAATGGCTATATTGTTCGAGGAGAAGGTACTGGTTTTAATAGTGGCTCAGTAGTGGTAAATGCTCCATTTTTTGGAAAACCAAACAATGGCATCATCAGTACGCCAATTGTAGGTTCAAATGCTTCTAATCTCATTGGAAATCCTTACCCCTCTGCTATTGATGCCGATGCTTTTTTATATGCAAATGATACAGTTTTAGAAGGAACTTTGTATTTTTGGACACATGGAACTGCTATCCAATTGGCTTCAAATATCACTAATGGAACTGCTGGAAGTGGAAAATACGCCTATACTTCTGATGATTATGCTACTTATAATTACACTGGTGGCACAAGTGGTGTTAATGGTGTTATCGGCGCTGGCCAAGGTTTTATGGCTACAGGATTATCTGGAGGTTCGGCTACTTTCACCAACAGTATGCGTATAGGGCCAGCAGGTGAGTTATTAAATAATTCTTTCTTTTTCAAACCTGCCTCTAACAGCAAAACAGCTAAAACAGCTACTACTAGCAAAATGGAAAAAAATAGGGTTTGGCTTAATTTGAGTAACACTCAAGGAGCGTTCAAACAAGCCTTAATTGGCTACATTACTGGAGCTACCAATAATTATGATAGAGGGTATGACGGAATCAGTTATGACGGAAATAGTTTTATTGATTTTTATAGTATCAACCAAAACAATCCTTTGACTATTCAAGGCCGCGCTTTACCTTTTCAAGACAGCGATGTGGTACCTTTAGGATACAGCACTACGATAGAAGGAGAATTCAGTATTACTATCGACAAAGCGGATGGTTTTTTAAGCGAACAATCTATTTATTTGGAAGACAAAGTAACAAATACTACTCATAATTTAAAAATGAGTCCTTATACTTTTAAAACAACCAAAGGAACTTTTAATAATCGATTTGTACTCACATACAAACCTCAAAATACACTAGGAACGGATACGGTCGAAGAACTTAATAATACCTTAATCATTTCACAAAAGGATAATGTCATTAAAATTAATGCCTCTACCGAAACCATCTTGGAGGTTCGCTTGTTTGACATTACGGGTAAATTAATTTTTGAAAAAACAAAAATAGAGCAGCACGACTTATTAATAACGTCACTTACCGCTGCTGAACAAATGTTAATTGTCAAAGTGAAATTACAAAACGGACAAATAATTAATAAGAAGCTGATTTTTTAAGCTGATTTTTTTAATCCCTTCAAAAACATATGCCCCAATAGTCTTTATTTGGGGCATTTTTATTTGAATACCACCTCTTTCAACCTCGATTACGCATTGGAAAACGGGACTTTCTGCCTGAAAAAAACAATACGATGGTAATGATAATTAGAGTTAAAAAAGCTAAAAATCACCAAAAGTGGGTATTGTAAGAATAATCGTTTGATGCTATTTTTAAGTCTATCATTTAAAACGACTTACAAATGAAGATTCTATGTAATATTATCTCTATAGCATTATTTCCTTTCTCTATTTATAGTCAAATCATTTTCAAAAATGAGATAACCGATTTAAATCCAAGTCTTTCAAACCCTTATACCAATGGGCAAATTGTAGATCCTAACCTCAGTGTATCTGGAATAGGAAGAGGTTCGGGTATTAATGGAAACACCGGAGCAAATCGTTACAATGCTAGGGATTGGAATCTAATAGCACTGGATACAAATGACTATTTTGAATTTATTTTGACCCCAAATAATGGTTACCGGATGACTCTTTCATCATTAGAATTCAAAGCACAGGTTTCGGCTGTGGCGGGTCCCACATTTTTTGCCCTGAGATCTAGTTTAGACGGCTATGTTGCTAACATAAGCACTCCTTTGATTCTCGCTACAGGAACAGAAATAACTCCCACTCCTATTGACCTATCGAGTCCTCAATTTCAAGACCTCACCACGGCTATTCATTTTAGATTATATGCTTGGGGTGGCAGTAGTACTACGGGAACCTTTAGCATCAATGAATTTGCTTTTCATGGTAGCCTCAAGTGTGACGTACCTGTACCTCAAATTCAAAGTGTAATGCAACCCGATTGTAGCAGTCCTACAGGAAGTGTAACACTCACAAACCTACCGAACGGCACTTGGAACTTATTTCAAAATGATGTTTTAATACTATCCAACGGAACAGGTAACTCAACAACAGTATCATCACTCAATGCGGGTACACACCAATTTAAATTAGGAAATAATTATTGTCTTTCAAATGCCTCTAACAATGTAAGCATTATTTCAAATACCACTACTTGGGACGGCAATTCATGGTCTAATGGAACCCCAAACGGAACCAATCATCTGGTTTTTGAAGGTAATTACACCTCTACTTCACCGTTGGAATGTTGTAGTTGTAAAATCCATTCAGGGGATGTAATTTTTCAGAGTAATCATACTTTAAAAATCACAAATAATCTTAGTGTAACAGGAGGTAAACTGACTTTCAACAATCAAGCTAGTTTAGTTCAAATAAACGATAATGCAACAAACTTTGGTACTATTCACTACCAACGATTAACCACTCCTGTAAGTAACTTAGATTATACCTATTGGTCATCGCCTGTCACTGGATTTACAATTGGTTCCGTTTCTCCAAATACGCTTTCGGGCAAATGGTATTCCTACAATGCCACAGTTGACAATTGGAAACAAGAAAGCGCCAGCTCTATTATGGACAAAGGCATCGGCTATATCATCCGAGGCCCAGAACAAAACAAAGCTCCCAATAGCCCTAGCACACATTTAGCTACTTTTATAGGAACACCTAATAACGGCAATATCAACGTTCCTATTGTAGGAAATAATCGCTCTAATCTTGTTGGGAATCCTTATCCTAGCGCTATTGATGCAGATGCATTTATTCAAGCTAATACAGCCTTCATTGACGGTACGCTTTACTTTTGGACTCATAATACCTCCATTCAATTAGCCTCAAACATCACCAATGGAAGTGCTGGAACAGGTAAATACGCCTACACTTCTGATGATTATGCTACTTATAATTTATCTGGAGGGGTGGCTGCTATCCAAACACCTAATGTCTCTGGAGGAACTAATACCAACATTCCAAACGGAACCATTGGTGCGGGACAAGGTTTTTTTATTACAGGAATTACATCTGGAAACCTTATTTTTAATAATAGTATGAGATTAGATTCTGGAGGGAATTTTATGGATAATTCCCAATTTTTTAAATTCCAATCCACCTCAAAAAATAAGACTCCTGACAAAAATAGAATTTGGCTCAATCTAACCAATACTGAAGGCGCTTTCAAACAAATACTCGTTGGCTATATCAAAGGTGCTACTGATGAGTATGACAAAAATTTTGACGGCATCACCTTTGACAGCAATCCATATCTCGATTTTTATAGTCTTGTTGAAAACAAAAAACTGGTCATTCAAGGAAAAGCATTGCCTTATTTAGATCATGACAAAATTGCTTTGGGTTTTCGTACCGCTATAGCAGGAGAATTTATCATAAGTTTACCTCAATCCGATGGTGATTTTATATCAAAACCCGTCTATATTGAAGATAAACAAAACCAAATCACACATAATCTTAAAGACGGCGCTTATACCTTTACCACCGAAAAAGGAATTTTTGACAATCGGTTTCTATTGCATCACAACACTCCAAATTTATCTGAAACAATTATAAAAAAAGAATCTCAACCTATTATTATTTACACTAAAAACAGCAGTATCGTATTGAATTCAGCTAAAGAAAACATCAAAGAAGTTTCCTTATTGGATGTAGCTGGTACACTTTTACTAAATAAAAAAAACATCCATTCCCACTCTTATTCATGTAGCGAGCTTATCCCTAAAAATCAATTGCTTATTGCAAAAATTAAGCTAGCAAATCGCCAAACTATCACTAAAAAAATTATGTTTTGACATAAAAAAAATATCTAAAAAATAATGTGGTTTAATATTCATTACTCCTCAGAGCATAATACCCAACCACATTATTTTTCAGACATTCTTACGTTTAAAAAGTAGTTACTTTTTTAGAGATGCCTCTATGTTTCTTTCGATTTCATGCCCTGGTCGAGACCATTTTGGTTTTTCACCTAAAGGAGCAAATTGAGAGTCGGCTGCTTCTACCGTTTGCGGTTGTGAAACTTTAGTAAATGGTTTTTGTGGATTTAATCCTAACAATTCAAACATTTTCATATCTTCATCAACATCAGGATTAGGTGTAGTCAGCAATTTATCTCCTGCAAAAATTGAATTGGCACCGGCAAAGAAACACATCGCTTGTCCTTCTCTACTCATATTCATACGTCCTGCTGATAAGCGAACTTGAGTTTCTGGCATCACAATGCGAGTTGTTGCCACCATACGAATCATTTCCCAAATTTCAACTGGCTTTTCCTCTTCCATAGGAGTTCCTTCAACCGCGACTAAGGCATTGATTGGCACCGATTCGGGTTGTGGATTTAAAGTAGATAAAGCTACAAGCATTCCCGCTCTATCTTCGATACTTTCCCCCATTCCTATAATTCCTCCACTACAAACGGTAACATTTGTTTTACGCACGTTCTCTATAGTTTGGATTCGGTCTTCAAATGCTCTGGTTGATATTACCTCTTTATAATATTCCTCTGATGTATCTAGGTTGTGATTATAGGCATATAAGCCAGCTTCAGCTAAACGTTGCGCTTGGTTTTCAGTGATCATCCCCAAAGTACAACACACCTCCATATCTAATTTATTGATGGTACGCACCATTTCAAGTACTTGATCAAATTCTGGTCCGTCCTTAACATTACGCCAAGCAGCTCCCATACACACACGTGATGAACCACCTGATTTGGCACGTAATGCTTGTGCTTTTACTTGACTCACACTCATTAAATCATTGCCTTCAATATCCGTATGATAACGAGCGGCTTGAGGACAATACCCACAGTCTTCTGGACATCCACCTGTTTTTATAGACAATAATGTTGAAACCTGAACGACATTAGGATCATGATGCTCTCTATGAATCGTTGCTGCTTCGTATAGCAAATCCATCATAGGTTTGTTGTATATGGCTATAATTTCTTCTTTTGTCCAATTGTGTTTTGTGATACTCATCGATACGTTTTTTAAAGCTCCAAAAGTAGTCAAATTGTTCTAATGAAGCAATCTAAAATATGTAAAAGCGTAACGGAGTATTCCTTAAAGATTAATCAGTAGTCAAGCGATTGTTCCAAAACATCATTAACAACATGGTCACAATTACCGATGAAGCAATTCCTTCAAAAAGCAAACAAATAGAATAAGCCTCGATAGAAGGATTTCCTCCAAATAAAAAAGTTTTAGACAAGGAATGTACATAGGCATCACCTCCTTGGAGGTAACTATACACGATCAAACCAATTACACTCAAAACAACACCTATTACGGAAGTTATCATTGCGGAAGTAGCATTTTGAATAAATTTTCTTTTTCCTTCATTTAGGTTCATTTCGATGGTACGATTAACACCATAAAAAACAAAAATCACATTAAAAAGCCGTAAATAAAAAATATCAGCGTAACCTAACACGTTCATTAGCATAAAATATGCCGCTATACCGCTGAATATAACAGCACCATTTACTATTTCTTTTGAAACTTTCATTATGTTATTTTTTGAATACGACTTGTCAGCACACCACTAGCATAATGATATACTTTGAGAAGAGAAATAAAGACTTCATAATCAATTACTACAACCTAATTATGATGCTTATCTGAAACATATCGACTGTCCCATCGCAACATCAAAATAAAAGTAACAATAACAGCTGAAACGATTCCTTCAAAAAGCAACGAAATAGAATAGGTCATAATCGAAGGATTCCCACCAAACAATAACGTTTTAGACAACGTTTGAATATACTCATCTCCACCTTGCAGATAACTGTAAGCGATAAGTCCTGCTATACTCAAAAAAACACCGATAAGGGCTGTAAAAAGTGCCGAAATGGCATTTTCAGAAATATGCAACTTTCCTTCAGAGAAATTAGATTTTAAAGTTCTGTCTGCTCCGTAAAAAACAAACAAAATATTGAAGAAACGCAAGTAATACAAATTAGCTAATCCTGAAAACTCCATCAATAAAAAATAAAGTCCAATTCCGATAAAAATCAGAAAACCGTTTAAAAATTCTTTTGACATTTTCATCTGTTTAATTTTAAAAGTTAACAAATACTTCTTTGATAAACAATGGAATACATATCAAATTTACGTAAAAAAAACGTATTTAATGACAAACGGACTAGGAAATTCTTGTAATGATTACTGTAGGTTGCTAATATAACGTTCGGCTATTTTTTTATCGTTTTCAATCTGTTCTTTAAGTTGAAGAACCGAGTCAAATTTTTTCTCTGCACGGATGTAATGCAAAAAGGAAACGGCTATTTCTTGTCCATACAAATCGGCTTCAAAATTTAAATAATGCACTTCAATTGCCAATTCTGTTTCATCCATGGTTGGGTTGTACCCAATATTCATCAAGCCGTACACAGCATTCCCATCAAACATGCTCTTAACGATATAAACCCCGTTAAACGGAATCAATTTATAATCTTCTTTGATTTTCAAATTAGCAGTAGGAAAACCTAACGTTCTCCCTAATTGCTTCCCTTGGACCACCTTTCCAGTGATAAAATAGGCATATCCTAAATAGTTATTGGCCAGTTCAATATCGCCTTCTCCTATCGCTTTTCTTATTTTGGTAGAACTTACCGATATCGCATTTAGTTCCTGTACCGATATTTGCTCCACTTCAAAACCATATTTGGCACCAAAACCAATTAAATCATCAATATTTGCCGTTCTATTTCTTCCAAAACGATGGTCATAACCAATGATTATTTTATGGATTCTGAATTGATTGACTAAAATAGTGGTAACAAATTCTTCAGCAGTTAATCTCGAAAAACTTTCATCAAAGGGATGAATAACTAGATTTTCAATTCCTATTTCTTCCAGCAATTTTATTTTTTCGGGAATGGTATTGAGCAATTTAATCTCTGATTTTTGCTGAAGAACCATTCTTGGATGTGGAAAAAAAGTCAATACAAGACTTTCAAATTCTTTATTTTTGGTACTCTGGATTAGTTTATCTAATATTTTTTTATGTCCTATATGAACCCCATCAAAGGTACCCAAGGTCAATATTGTTTTCTTAGAGGAACTAAAATCTTTTATAGAGTCAAAAATCTTCAAGGCTATTATTTTTCGGTTCTGCAAATTTATAGTATCTATTTTAATTGTGGTCGTTTCCTCAATTGATTTTGGCTATTTTTTATAAAGCTTTTCTAGTTTTTAGTTAAAGAAAAAAATATTTTACTATTTCTCATCTGCTTTCTAATTAAATTAAGGGCAAATCAAAAGTTTTAAATATAAAACACTTATTTTTGACACTATATATCTGTTTTTTATTATGAAAAAATACGCCTTCCTTTTATTATTCTTCATAGGTTATTTGACATCTTTTTCACAAAACAACAACCCTTGGACTAGAATCAACAACACTCCAAACACCATTTATAATAAAAACACACAAAACAATACTACCCAACCACCCTTGTTATTTTCCCTTGATTTAGAAACATTCAAACAATCTTTAACTAAACTAAATTCAAAAACGGCTAAAACGGCTTCGATTGAAATTAGCATCCCCAACACCGAAGGAGTTTTGGAAAGCTATGCGATTCAAGAATCCTCAAATTTTGAACCTGAATTACAAGCCAAATATCCAGAAATTAGAGCTTACCAAGGCACTGGTTTAACAGACAAGAATGCCAAACTGCACTTTAGTCTTTCACCAAAAGGAATTCAAACTATCGTTTTAAGAACGGGAGCCGTATCTGAATTTATTGAAGCTTATCCTGAGGATAAAACCAAATACATTATATTTTCTTCAAAAGAAAGAGACAAAGGAAGCCTTCCTTTTGTTTGTAAAACCGAAGACATCAACTTAAACAAACAACTTTTAAATCAAACTGCCAAACTCACCGCCAACAATTCAGTTTTTAAAACCTTACGATTGGCTTTGTCATGTACTGGTGAATACACAGCTTATCATGGGAATACCAAAGCAGGAGCACTAGCTGGCATGAATGCCACAATGACTAGAGTAAACGCCATATTTAATAGAGATTTAGCCGTTAAATTAAATATTATCGCTAATAATGATTTAATCATCTATACGAATGCCGCAACCGACCCCTACTCAAACTCCAATTCATTAGAAAATTGGGCACTTGAACTCCAAAACACCTTAACTGCTGTCATAACCAATAACGGTTATGATATTGGTCATTTATTTGGAGCCTCTGGAGGAGGTGGAAACGCCAGTTGTATTGGTTGTGTTTGCGTTAATCCCACAACACAAAATCCTTATGGAAAAGGAAGTGGTTACACTTCGCCTAGTAACGGAAAACCAGAAGGAGAAACATTTGACATCGATTTTGTTGCTCATGAAATGGGGCATCAATTAGGAGGAAACCATACGTTTTCATATGAAATAGAAGGTACTGGCGTAAGTGTAGAACCTGGCAGTGGCTCTACGATAATGGGATATGCAGGCGTTACCGATGATTACGATATTCAATCCAATTCTAACAGTTATTTTGCTTATGCAAGTATTTTACAAATACAAACCAATCTAGCTACTAAATCCTGTCCCGTTTCAACTACGATTACCAATAACAATTCCCCACAAGTAAGTGCAGGTGCGGACTATACCATTCCTAAAAGCACCCCTTTTATACTAAAAGGCACAGCAACAGATGCCGATGGTGACACACTTACTTATACCTGGGAACAAAACGACTCAGCAAGCACCGCTAATCACGAAAACAGTTTAGCAATTCCTACTAAAACGAATGGCCCTTTATTTAGATCTCTACCTCCTAGCAGTAGTCCCATCCGGTATATGCCTAATTATGAAAATGTATTAGCCAATAAACTTACAAGCACATGGGAATCCGTATCATCAGTGGGACGAAACCTTCGTTTTGTGTTTACCGCCCGAGATAATGCTGCACAAGGGAGCGCACAAACCAATTCAGACGAAATGATTGTAACGGTTAGCAATACTACAGGTCCATTTTCAATAAGCTCACAAAATACCGAAAACATCACGTGGTCACAAGGAAATACTGAAACTATTAGCTGGACAGTTAACAACACAAATACTTTACCTGGTTCAGCAACAGTAAATATCAAACTTTCGATAGACGGAGGATTAACTTTTCCTATCACTTTAGCAACCAACACTCCTAATGACGGAAATGAAACAATCACCGTACCTAACCTTACTGAAAAAAACTGTCGCTTATTAATAGAACCTACAAACAATATCTATTATGCTTTAAATAGCCAAACTTTCTCAATTGGATATTCAGTAGATTACACTTGCAATACCTACACTTTCTCAGCTCCCTTTTCTATCCCAGAAAGAAGTTCATATACTACCCGTACCATTGCGCATCCCGCAACCGCAGGTATCGTTTCGGATGTAAATTTTAATGTAAATCTAACCCACGCATTTTTATCGGACATACAAATGGATGTGGTAAGCCCCAATGGCACTATTGTAAAACTTTTTGAAAGAAGTTGTAGTGATACCAATGGCACATTAGCATTAACTTATGATGATTCAGGTTCCGATTTAAGTTGTGGATTGAGTACTACTCAAACCATTACCCCTTACGGCACACTCTCCTCTTTTAATGGAGAAAGCCCCGAAGGCAATTGGACTTTTAGAATACGTGATGCTTATCCTGACGACACTGGCACACTCAATACAGCCTCTGTAACGATTTGTACAAAGACTTATACATTAAAAGAACCCAACTTTAGAATACTGAATTTTGCCTTATATAAAAACCCTAACAATGGCAAGTTTAAAGTATCCTTTGAAAGCGATTCAACCAACACAATCAATATCCAGATTCATGATATTAGCGGAAAAAGAATTTTGGAAAAAGAATTTCCTAAAACTTTTCAATTTCTGGAAGAAATAGAAATCCCAAATGCACAAGCTGGAATTTATTTTTTTCAACTCTCCAGTGGCGAGAAAAAAATAATTCAAAAAATTATTGTTTACTAACATTAATGAAGCTGTCTCCACTTTTTTGTGAGACGGCTTTTTTTTGAGATTTTATACCCAAAAATTTCCATTTACCACTCCATTGCTTCAAAAGAATCTACAACGAGGCAATTGCACTTACATGGTAATGTTATCGTGTATTGATTATTTGTCAAAATCCTAACTAAATAAACAAACCAATATGAAAGGTGTCTAGTCCTGAAAAAGTGATACAGGATTAATAATAAATAAAAGTACAATTTTTAGACAGTAGTAAGCATAGGTTTACTACTGTTTTTTGTTTTATAAGTTCTCATTTTGATTTTGTTTTGTTTATGCATCTGATTGGGTGTAAGCATGTAATTAGAATAATGAGGTCTGATTTCATTATAGATATTAATAGCTTCCTTTATAACTTTTTGCATGATTTTTATTTTTTGATTGTATTTATCAATCTTAAATTCCTGTTTTAAAATACCATTAACCCTTTCTGCTACTGCATTTTCATAAGGGTCCGAATTTTGCGTCATGCTACATACAACTTTATTTTTATCAAGCTGTTTTTGGTATTCATGGGCACAATATTGGATACCTCTGTCAGAATGATGTATCAACGGTAAGTTTTTGTTATTTCTGTGTTTAAGAGCCATTTTTAAAGCTTTCAAACTGCTTTCCGTATTCATATTGTCAGCAACATAATACCCCATAATCTTTTTAGAATAAGCATCTGTTACCAAACTTAAATAACATGGATTATCTCTTTTTCCGATATAGGTTATATCAGATACCCAAACCTGTTCAGGCCTGTTAATTTGTAAATCTAAAATCTGATTTTGATGTTTTCTAAATCGATGATGTGAATTAGTTGTTACATGATAACTTCGTTTAGGCTGTATTAATAAATGATTAGCTCTGAGTATATCAAAGAATTTATCTCTTCCTATTTTCATTAGTTGAAGTTTATCCAGCAGAAGATAATATAGTTTTCTTGTGCCTACTCTAGGCATTATCGCTCTGATATCATTTACCATTGAAATTATTTCTTTGGCTTTGCTTTGTTTGGATGCTCTTCTTCTAATTTTTCGATAATAAACCTGTCTGTCTATCCCGAACAAATAACAGGTAAACGCTACT
>NZ_BPLU01000065.1 GCF_019656315.1 Flavobacterium sp. UMI-01
AAACAAAAAAACCCTATCCGATTGGATAGGGTTTTCAAAAGAAAGGCGGCGACATACTCTCCCACAAAATGCAGTACCATCTGCGCTGGCGGGCTTAACTACTCTGTTCGGGATGGGAAGAGGTGAGCCCCGCCGCAATAACCACCTTAAGATTATTGTTTAAGGTGTTTAAGGTTTTTTTTGTTTAAAGTTGCTGTAACTTTAAACTTTTAAACTTTAAACATTTCAAACGCAGCTACGCTGCAATATCTTAACATACTGAGATAAAGAAAATTTATTATTGTCATTCGCCTAGGCAAATCTAGAAAGTTTCTTGCTCCCGATTGCTCGGGAGCAGGATTTGTACATAAGCTTACAGGTTATTAGTACTACTCGACTATGACATTACTGCC
>NZ_BPLU01000066.1:0-42099 GCF_019656315.1 Flavobacterium sp. UMI-01
AAGTAGTAGTGTTACAGCTACCTTCATATCTTACAAAATAAGTGGTGTTAGTAGTTGGAGAAACATTAATACTGCTTCCAGTTCCAACAAGAGTCCCGCCACACGAACCAGAGTACCATCTTGCAGTAGCTCCCGTACCAGCCGAACCACCATTTAAAGTTAAGGTAGTAGACCCGCCATTGCAAATAGTTGTTGTGCCTGTAATGTTAGTAGGAGCAACAGAGATTCCATTAACAGTAACGCTTATTGGATAAGTTGTACTAGTGCAGGAAGGAGAGTAAGTAATCACAGTTAAATTTCCATTATATGTGCCAGTTGCAATACTATATGGGACGTTAATAGTAATTGAACCTGAAGTGCCACTCAAGCTATTAGTTTGATCGCTAAAGCCCGCAGCATTTGCAGCAGCATTAAAATCGATACTCCATTGTGCTGGATTTCCAGTTGTAGCAGTATAGGGGAGTGATGCAGTTGTAGTTGTTTGACAAACCGTAGGGTTTGTACCTAGTGTTATAGTCAATGCAGGATTAACTGTTACCGAAAAAGCAGAAGAATAAACAGAGCTGCAATTGCCGCTTCCTACTAAAGCTCTGTATTCCCAAGTACCCGCAGTTGAGGGGGATTCAGAATAAGTTGTTGTCGTGTTTGCAATGTTGGTCCAAGTACCGCTATTCAATCTTTTTTCCCAGCGTACAATATTACCTACATATCCTCCTCCTAATGTCATAGTGCCTGTTGAGCTATTTAAGCATATAGGAGTTGTACCGTTATAAACACCTCCTCCAACAGGGGTGGCATCAACGGTAACTGTTTTAACAGCTGAATAAGTTAATGCGCAAGAACCACTTTGGATGATAGCTCTATATTGCCAAATTCCTGAAGAGTATGGTGTTTCAGAGTAGGTTGTGCTGCCACCATTACCTACATTAGACCATCCTGCTCCATTTAGTTGTCTTTCCCAATTTACAATTGTACCAGTATGCCCTGACAAAGTCATAGTTCCAGTTCCAGTTCCTTGACAGATAGAAGTAGAAGGTCCTCCTGAAATGCTTCCGCCAACACTTGTAGGGCTAACGGTTACTGTAACGGTATTAGAATTAACGGATGTACAACTGCCACTTGTTACAACTGCACGATAATATCGGGTTGCAGTCAATGATCCCATTTGAGCGCTGCTCAAAGTTGAAGATGTGGCTCCAGATATATCAGTAAATGAACTGCTGTTTGTTGAAACCTGCCACTGAATTGTTCCCGTATAACCTGATAAAGTAATGTTAGAGGGAGAGGTGCCACTACAAATAGATTGATTTGAGGACGCTGTTCCCCCTACACTAGTTGGGCTTACTGTTACTGTTACAGCTTTTCTAGGAGTAGTATAGCCACTATAAACTGCTTCAACATAATAAGTGGTTGAAGTACTTATGTACGGGGAGTAAGTATCTGTTCCTGAATTTGTTGTTCTAAATGCCGATCCTCCTGATGAAGTTGTATACCACTTAATTGTTGCACCAGTGGTAGGTGATGCCGTTGCACTAAAAGTATAGTTGCCTGCCCCACAGGCGGTCCCTGAGGTTGGAGTTGCATTTAATATATAATATCCACCATTAGTCATTATCTCGGCAAAAGTAGGTGTTGAATTTCCGCCTCCTGCACATACAGCTACTTCCACTGTGCCAATAAATAAAGAATTATTATTACTACAATCTCCAATTAAGCCTCCCGTAGTAACTTGGACGGGAGTACTTGCAGGTAGTTTTATGTCAGATTTTTTGTTAAAATCTATTGAGCCTAAAGAAGATGTGACAATTAATGATGTTGTATTAATTACATGACTTGTGTCATCTTGTAATACTAATTGACCACTAATAGTAAATTGACCAAAAGAATTTGGAATTGTTGCAAGATTTAACGTTATGATATGTGTTGATTGAATCAAGACCGCTCCAGTTCCAGTATTCTGTCCAGGATAGCCCTGACCTGAGGTAGGAGTTACCCATGAAGTACCATTGTACCGTTGCCAACTTGAAAGCGTTGTCCAGTTGCCATTTCCAGCGCTTCGATAATCTCCAGAGTTTTGTGAAAATGCAAGAATACTTATAAATAATAAAACAATTACAAAAATATTTTTGGAAAAGGTAGGTTTCATAAAAGGGCTTTGATTTCGTGGTTAACCAATTTTTTTTTACACTGCAAAAGTACGGTTTCTTTAGTATTAACGAATTAAAGACGATAACGGTTTTTTTTTAACGATTAAATACATAATTTAACTGTTTTAGTGCTTTTTTTAAATCCAAATTGGTATAGATGCGGTTGATTTTTAACTTTTTATATGGAATGTGTAAGGAGTTAAAAATTGAGTTTGAAGGTTATGGTCTTTTATAGCTTGATAAGCCTAGTTTTGTTTGTGATACAAATGGTTAATAAGGGTAAGTTGGATTTATAATGTTATTTGTTCGGACTGTTTTTTTGTTTAAAGCAGATTATATCCATGGAGATAGAAAAAGGAATTTAAATTTTTATCCGATAAATTGAAAGTGAAGTAATAGAGTGAACCGTCTATCTTAATGCTTTTGTAATTGTAGATATAGCTGCGTTTGAAAATTATACCTAGAGCATAATTTTCGATTAAGAAAGTGTTTTTATATGTCCGTTGGAGAGCTTGTTATAGAATAAGTTTTTTGCAATGACTTATGCCATTATTGCAGGTCACTTTAGCTAAAACAATTTTTTGTGAAATAGGTGTGACGTTAATTTCAGTTTTATTTTTTTGTATGTTTCTTTGTTGAAGGAGTATTTTTCCAGAAACATCAAACAATGTTACTTCTTGAATGAAATCAATAGGGGATTGAACTAAAATTTGATTATTAGTACAGGATATAATAAGGTCATCTATAGGTTTTTCTTCGTTTAATGGGTCAGGTGTTGTGGTTGTTTTGTAACGAATAACAAAGCGATTATCAAAAGTTCCTTTGCTGGTGGTAAAGGTATAAGGCGCATTTTTTAAATTGTGAATAGTTTGAGTCCATTTGTCTTCTAAGTAAATATTTTTAGCGCTTAACAAACCATCTGTTTTGTCAATAGATATAGTAAAAGTATCTTGGATACTAGAACGATAACCTAATGAAATAGTGTCGTTTTCTACAAAAGGTAAGGCTCTGCCTTGTATTGTTAGTTTGGTTGTGTCAAGTAAGGTGTAAAAATCAATGAAACTGTTTCCATCGTAACTTACACCGTCATACCCTCTGTCATAATCATTGCTCGCCCCAGTAAGGTATCCAATAAGGGTTTGTTTAAAGGCACCTTCAGCATTGGTAAGATTGAGCCATATTCTATTTTTTTCCTTAGGGATCGTTTGAGGTTTATTAGTTTTAATTGAGGATTTGAAGAACTGCGAATTATCAAATGCTGATCCATTAGTATCTACTCGCATACTATTCGTAAAGTAGGCATTTCCAGTAGTATAGCCTGTTGCCATAAAACCTTGTCCCGCAGCTATTTTACCATTAGGAGTTACTTCTCCAGTTTCAGCAGGCAATGAGGTGCTTGTACTTCCTGTGAGGTTGTAAGTAGCATAATCATCAGAGGTATAAGCAAATTTTCCGCTACCAGCTGATTCGTTAGTAATATTTGTAGCCAATTGAATAGCGGTATTGTGAGTCCAAAAATATAAAGTTCCTTCAAGGATTGATTGATTTGCAAGTATAAAAGCATCGGCATCAATGGCAGATGGATATGGGTTTCCTATAAGATTGGAGGCATTGGCACCAACAATTCCTGTGCTGATAATGCCGTTATGAGGTTTTTCAAAAAAAGAGGCGTTTACTGTAACAGTACCACTGTTAAAACCCGTGCCTTCTCCTCGAACAATATATCCTTGACCAGCCGTCATGATTGTTGAAGAATTTCCTTTGTTCCAAGAATTTCCTGCGGCGTTAAACATATAATAGAGAGTGCCTGTTTTTATACCACCCAATGTGAAATTTTCTACCGGAGATGACCAATAAATATAATCTGTTTTTAAAACAGGAATTGTACTTCTTATGTAAGTAATACTGCCTGTATTTGTAGCAGCATCATTGATTTGGATTAAATTAGCGGTGTTTTCAAAAGTGAGTGTGCCAATTACTTTTATTTCGTTGGCTATTTTCATGGTTCTACCTGAACGTATTGTGACATTTGCACCACCTGAAACAATACAGGAGCAACCTATAATGTTAACATTAGGATCTATTGCAGGGGGATAATCACCTGAAAAAACGAGTTTGTCATTTAGCGAAGTTGGAATACCAAAACTCCACGAAGTTCCATTCCAAGTGTTAGTTCTTGAAGCATGAATAGTTATGGATGTACTTGGATTTGAAGTGCAGTTTGCACTGTTAGCTGCAAAATTATAGCTGCCTTCACTCAGGCCTGAAATAACCATTGTAGTGCCTGTTATGGCATAGGTATTCGCTACAGTGCCTGTTTGATAAATAGTGCCTGTTGCTGGCAAATTAGTTAGGGTTATACTGCCTGTGTTGTTAATGCAATTGGGTTGTTCGACTGATTCAATGGTTGGTGTTGCAGGTGCAAGACAACTATAAGTGATTCTAATTTGTCCTTTGCCGCCATTGCCTCCTTTAGCATCTAATAAGAGGTTTTTTCCAGCACCACCACCGCCACCACCAGGTGTATTGCCAGAATTTCCGTCTTTGGAAATTTCTAATGCTAAAACTTGACCACTTCCTCCATTTCCTCCACTTCCACCATTTCCACCGTTTCCACCATCTCCTCCCATGAAGTAGAGTAATTCTAAACCTCCAATGTTTAGGATAGAAATCTTGCCATCATTGCCCTTTTGTCCATTTGTGGTTGTGCCTGTTCCTCCATTTCCTCCGTTACCAGTGGGAGATAACCAAGTAGCCCTTTTGCCTCCATTTCCACCATTCGCCGTAATGGTGCTAAAAGTGGTAGTTCCTCCATTTCCACCATCATTATAACCGCCTATGCCACCATCTCCTATTGTATAATTAATTGTAGCCCCTGGTGTTACCGAAATGACACCGGTAGAGTAGCCACCACCACCGCCACCGCCCGCTGCTTTTTCTACTAAAAGACCTGTTACACCACCTCCTGCACCACCACCTCCCCAACATTCTACTGTAATTGAAGTAATGCCGCTAGGTACAGTAAAAGCTCCTGAACTTGTAAAAGTTTGTGTTTGTGTCTGACTGTATGTAAAAATACACCACAGTAATAATCCGCAAATAAATGTAGTTTTATACATAAAAGAGTAGGTTAATATGAAAATAGAGACTTTGGGATGTCAAATTTCATCAAATTACACTAACTGTAAATATAAGATTTTTATTAGAATAATTTCTTGATAGTAAACAAAATATTACAGAAAAATAACATGAAAAACATCTATGTCCTTTTGTTTGTCTATCAATATGTTGGCATTCTTTGTGTTTTAAGAACAAATCTTAGTAGTTTTACTTTATGAAAGACTTTTACACCATCAAAGAAGCGCTCCGTAAAATCGAACAGTATTGCGCTTATCAAGACCGTTGTCACGAAGAGGTGATGGCTAAATTGCGTGAAATGAAAATGGATACTAATGAGATAGAACAAATTATAGCGCAATTAATCGCTGATAATTTCCTAAATGAAGAGCGTTTTGCACGCAGTTTTGCCAGAGGAAAACACCGCATCAAACATTGGGGTAAAAACCGTATTGTCAACGAATTAAAACTCCGTAAAATCAATCAAACACTTATTAATCTGGCTTTAAACGAAATCAGTCCTGAAGAATACGAAGAAAATTTTAACACTTTTACATTCAAACATTGGAATTCCCTAACCGAAACCAATCAAATGAAAAAAAGGAAGAAATTTTGCGATTATTTTTTAAGAAGAGGATTCGAAAGTTTTTTGATATACGATAGGATGAAGGAGTTGGAGAATTTGTAACCGCAAAGGATTCAAAGTTTTTTACCGCTAAGACGCTAAGTCACTAAGAATTGTTTCAGCCTAAACGGTATAAATCCTTTTTTATCCGCGTCCCATTAATTTAACCGCAAAGTTCACAAAGTTTTTCGCATAGTGCGCAAGGTTTTTTACCATAAACAGACACAAAGAAGACACGGAGGTTCAAAAAGTTTTTTACCGCTAAGACGCTAAGTCACTAAGAATTGTTTCAACCTAAACGGTATAAATCCTTTTTTATCCGCGTCGCATTAATTTAACCGCAAAGTTCACAAAGTTTTTCGCATAGTGCGCAAGGTTTTTTACCATAAACAGACACAAAGAAGACACGGAGGTTCACAAAGTTTTTTACCGCTAAGACGCTAAGTCACTAAGAATTGTTTCAACCTAAACGGTATAAATCAGTTTTATCCGTGTTTTGGCTTTAGCCGATCCGTAACATCCGCGGCCTAATTACCCACAAAGCAATTCAAAGATTTTAAAAATTTCTATAATCAGTGTTCCAGAAAAAATTAAATAGTCAATAAAACACTCACTGCATTTCCACCAAAACCAACGGCATTTACCAGTACTTTACGAATCGATTTACCTGTATTTTGTGGTTTAGCAAAAGGAACTTTAATGAATTTATTGTGTTGCATCATCATAATCGCTAACTCTATGCTTAGCATGCCTGAACTGCCAAAAGTATGGCCTATTTTCCATTTATTTGAGGTCAATAAGGGAAGGTTAGAACCAAAAATTTTTTCAATGGCACGGAATTCAGTACTATCTCCTTTGATAGTTCCAGGAGCGTGCATAACAATCGCATCTACCGAAGCCAAATCGATATCTTTGAGTGCCATCGTCATCGATTTTTGGAAACAAACCGCTTCCGCTGAAATCGAAATATTGTGTTCCAAAATTTCAGTTGCGTACCCAATGCCTTCTACATACGCCAAAGCGTTTTCTTTTTCACCCAATTCTAAACAACAAACAGATGCGCCTTCACCCAAAATCATGGTATTTCTTGTTTTATCTAAATCCAAAGCACGATTCGGATATTCATCCTCAAGTTGCGAATAGATTTTCAAAGCTCGCATTTGTCCAATAGTGAAATCCGTTAGAGGAGCTTCGCTACCGCCCACTAAAAACTGTTCTGCCATTCCTGAACGCAACCAAGCCACACCATTGAGCAATGAATGTAAAGCCGTGGAGCAGGTAATGGAATGAGAAATTTCAGGACCCGACGTTTGTAAATCATGTGCTACCCAAGAGGAAATGTTGCCTAATGTTGTAGTAGGTGAAGCGAGGGTTTGTGCTTTTCCATTTTCTAAGTATTCTTTGTAATGCTTTTCAAATAAGTCGGTAGCACCACGTGAAGAACCTATATTTATTCCAAAAGACGAACCTTTTTTCCAGCCTGCTTGCGCTATTGCTTCTCGTGAAGCTGCCATGGCTAGCAAAACACTTTTGTCTAACGATTTGTATTTTAAATCAGATTGCCGTAATTCTTCCAACAACAGTTCGTCTTCAGCAGAAAGGGCGCCAACAATAGTTTCTTGATGGTCTAAAAACTGTTTCGAAAAACAAGCTGTAGTATGGAGGTAGTTATTCCAAATCAACTCAGGTTCAGAGCCCAAAGGAGAAACAGACGCAAGGGCAGTAATCGCTATTTTTTGTGACAAAATATTTTTGTTTTATGAGTAATAATAATTTTAAAAAGACTAACCATGTGGATAAAAAAATAACCGCAAAGTTCACAAATTGATTTTTTATATTTCTTCAATTTATCAAATACGTGTTCCTTAAAATCAACCGCAAAGTTCACTAAGTTTTTTGTAAAGAAGGTGAAGTTTTTTCAAAGTTCTCAAAAGAGATTTCTTCAATTTTTAAAATCAGTGTTCCTCCAGAATTTTAAACAATTTCCAGTACATTTTCAATCACTTGATACACTTTATCGAGTTGTTCATCAGTCATCACATACGGTGGCAAAACATACACGATATTCCCCACGGGTCGCAATATAACACCATTTTTGATAAAAAAATCATACAATAGCGTACGCATCGAACCATAGTAGGTTTCTTGTATGGCTGATTTGATTTCGAGTGCCAAAATTACCCCTAAAACTCGAGTTGTTTTTATTTTAGGATGTGATTTTATTTTGGATTCAAAATCCAAATGGCGTTTATTGATTCGCTTCAAATTTGCTTGCATTTCTGCTGATTGCAACAATTCTAAACTCGCTAAGGCAGCTGCACAACCCGTTGGGTTTGCTGTAAAGGTATGACCATGAAACAAGGCTTTATTAGTGTCATCATCATAAAAACCATCAAAAATTTCTTGAGTAAAAGTGGTAATCGCCATTGGGATAGCACCTCCTGTTAGTGCTTTCGAAATACACATCATGTCTGGCATTTCAGTCAGATAATCACAGGCAAAATTTTTACCAGTTTTACCAAACCCCGTCATGACTTCATCTGCAATGGTAAATACCTTGTGTTTTTTACAAAGTGCGATTAATTGATTTAAAATTTCGGGGGCATACATCACCATTCCTGCTGCACCTTGCACCAAAGGTTCAAAAATAAAAGCAGCACATTCATCAGTAGTAACTAATTCGGTTAAGGCCTTCAGTGACGCTTCTTCATTTCCTTTTGTAGGAACAGGAATTCGCACTACTTCAATCAACGAATCCTTAAACGCTTCAGTAAAAAAGGAAATTCCACTCGCGGCCATAGCACCAAAGGTATCCCCATGAAAGGCATCTTCAAAGGCGATGATTTTAGTTTTCTTGATGCCTTGATTAAAAAAATATTGCATACTCACCTTAATCGCAATCTCCACTGATGTCGAACCATTGTCGGAATAAAATATTTTATTTTGATTGTCAGGCAGAATCGCCATCAATTTTTCCGAAAGCACCACTGCAGGTTCATGCGTAAAACCACCAAAAAGAACATGCTCAATCGTTGTCAGTTGTTTGTAAATAGCATTGGCAATAACAGGATTAGCGTGTCCATAAGGATTTACCCACCACGAGGCAATTGCGTCAAGGTATTCTTTCCCATTTTCATCCCATAACAAAGCACCCTCGCCTTTGACAATTGCAATGGGGATTGGAGCGGTTTTGTGTTGCGTATAAGGATGCCAATTGTGTTTTTGATTTCGTATTGCTAGGGTCATGATGGTATTTTTGAGTCACAAAGATACGCAGTCACATAAAAAAGACTTAAATTTTTAACAATTATTCCTGTCCAATGAATGATTTGGGCGTGCCACCACTAGGCTAAGGGGCTTACTGTAGTTTGCGTTGATACAGCCCCTTAGCCTAGTGCTGTCGGGCTTTCCACGCTACTTTGGTAGCCAGTTTCAATCCCTCACGCGGGGCAACTGCTTGAAATTAAAGATTTGTCAGTTCGACGGTGATTTTTTGTGCTAAAAAAAGCAATGTGAAATAACCTTACACGCTTGTTGAAGCTCTTTTTTGTCATAAGGCCAACCGTAATACAGGGAAGGCTTGCGATAGAAAACTTCACGAAGTGACAATAGTTTAAGGCAAATTACTATTTATAATTTTAATAAAACCTCCCTAAAACATTCAGCATATTCTTTAATCACATTCGCATCAAAATAAGGTTCTTGTTCTATGCGACCTATAAAGCGAACCCCCGTTTTGTTTAAAATAATCGATTCGGTAGCGGCATTTTCATCACCGCTAAAAACAATTCCAGCAATCTCAATTTTTCTATTTTGCAAAGCTTCAATTGTCAATAAGGTATGATTGATGCTGCCTAGATAATGCCGAGAAACTACTACAGCTTTATAATCGGGCTGAATCAAATCAACAACCATATCGGTATCATTCAACGGAACAAAAATACCTCCTGCACCTTCAATTACGAGGTGTTCATTAGTAATTTTGGGTTCTTTGATTTCATTCAAATCAATCCTAATTTGGTCTAATGCTGCTGCCAAATGGGGGCTTGCCGGAGTATGTAAGGCATAACTATTAGGGTGAAAAACGGATTTTGCATTCGATACGTAAGCACGAACTTTATGTGTATCCGAATTTTCTAAATCGCCCGCTTGTACGGGTTTCCAATAATCCGCTTCTAAAGCTTCCGTAATGATGGCCGCGGCAATTGTTTTGCCTACGTCAGTAGATATTCCTGTTATAAATAGTTTCATTTATTTAAATTCATTTTTGCATTTAGTGCATTGGTATTTTTGTTTAACATAAAAGGACATACTTCCCAAAAAAAACGAAACAATAAAAGAAAGCATAGATTTGGTATCTTTTATTGAAGAAATTAAAATTGCCTTTTTTGCACCGCATTTTGGACATTTTACCAAGTTGTTACTATCATCCAAAGAAAAATTACTTATTTCAGTTAGAATTTGTTTTGCCGTATTGAAGTCTTCTTTTTTGACAAATAATTTTACTCCCCCAATAGCATGACTGTACAATGGATTGGAATCTACAGTGTTGCTGTCTCTTATGAAAACATCAATACCTTCGGATTCTAATTTTCCTTTGAAAATTAATGCCTCAGAAGAGTATAAATAACTATTGAGTAATAAAAATCTATTTTTCATAAATTAAAATACAAACGTACTCAACAAATATAATAATTTCGAAATCTCTTCTTCAGTATTATAGCTGTGCAGGCAAAATCGCAAACGTTCTTGACCACTTGGTACCGTCGGGGAAAGAATGGGTTTTACATCATATCCTTTTTCTTGTATTTGAGTCGCTAAGGCTTTTACTTTTTCGTTCCCAGGAATAATAGCACATTGAATGGCAGAATTTGAGCGGACAAATAAGGGGTGTAGTCCTAAAAGCTTTTTATGTTGATTGAAATACGAGATGTTTTTTCTTAATTTATTTAATTCTGCAGATTGTTTTTTTAAATGTTGGTAGGCTGTTTTTATGGTTGCGATAGCATGAGGGCTAAGTCCAGTAGTGTAAATCAAACTTCGTGAAAAGTTTACGAGATACCGTTGTAATTCTGGACAACCTAAAATAGCGGCACCGTGACATCCCAATCCTTTCCCGAAAGTCATAATTCGTGCAAATACTTGATCTTGCAAACCTAATGATTGCACTAATCCTTCCCCATAATCCCCATATACGCCTAAGGCATGAGCTTCGTCAATAACGAGATAACAATTGTATTTAGTTGCAAGTTGTACGAGCTCTTCAAGATTAGGACAGTCGCCGTCCATAGAAAATACGCTTTCTGTAGCGATATAAATACTAGGGTTGGTAGTGTTGAATTTGAGTATGAGTCGCTCTAAATCCTCAAAGTCATTATGGTTGTATTTGTAAGCTTTGGCGTTTGATAATTGTATTCCGTCTCTGATAGAGGCATGGCATAATTCATCGTATAAAATAAAATCATTCTTTTGAGGAACACAGCTAAAGAAACCAAGATTAGCATCATAACCTGAGTTAAAGAGCAGTGCGGTTTGAGCTTGATGAAAAGTGGCTATTTCTTGTTCTGTAATAGTGTAAACACAATGGTTTCCAGATAACAATCGCGAACCCGTAGCGCCATTTTGTGTTAAATTAGAGGCGACAAGATAGTGATGTGTTTCGTTGAAAATAGCGGTAGACCTTGAAAAACCTATATAGTCATTTGAAGAGAAATCAATTCGAGAGTTGGCTGTGCCTAATTGGCGCAAAGCATTGGAATGAATTCTCTTTTCTAATTTAGACAAAATGGAAGGTGGGATTGTTTTCATGTTTCAAAAGTAAAAAAAAAGACTGTCTTTTGGAGACAGTCTTTTGATTTGGTATTTGAAAAAAAATTATTTTTTCTTTCCTTTTGCAGTAGCTCCTTTTGCAGCTTTTGCAGCTTCTTGAGCCGCTTTCCTGACTTCCGCACATTTTTATTTTTCAGCAAAAAACATATTATAACATGTTATCCATCAATTGGTTAGCGTTATTCTTGTTTTGATTTTGGGTGTCCCAGAGTAAAAAGTCCTATTTTCGTATATGTTTATACGTAAAAAAAGAAATAAAAGCGGAGTCGTCAGTATTCAAATTATAGACAAGAGTTCTGGGAAGTACAAACTTTTTAAAACCATTGGTAGTAGTAGTGACCCCGAAGAAATTGAAAAGTTGCTTGTTAAAGCAAATAATTTATTAAAAGAGCACAATGGCACTTTGGAATTAGATTTTACTGATTCCAATACTATTATTCATTCTTTATTGAACAATATTATCTCTCATAAGTTAGTGGGAATTAATTTGGTATTGGGCAAAATTTTTGATGAAATTGGGTTTAATCAGATTACGGATAAACTTTTTAAAGACCTTGTTTTATATCGGTTAATCTACCCCAAGAGTAAACTTAAAACAACAGAATAACTTTATCGATATGAGCAGAAAAATTACTCTGAGGACGATATTTATCGTTATTTAGATAAATTACATGACACACAAAAGCTAAAAATTCAGCAAATTAGTTATGAGCACACAAAAGCTGTTTTAGGTGAAGAAATCCAGATAGTTTTTTATGACGTAACAACAGTTTATTTTGAGGTAGATAATGAAGATGCATTACGCAAAACGGGGTTTTCTAAAGAAGGGAAACATCAAAATCCACAAATAGTTTTAGGATTATTGGTAAGCAAAAATGGTTATCCGTTAGCTTATGATATTTTTGAAGGGAATAAATTTGAAGGTCATACAATGCTTCCGATAGTTGATTCTTTTAAAACAAAATACAATTTAAAACAACTTGTTATTGTGGCTGATTCAGGCTTGTTATCCAGTCAAAATATAGATGAACTCCAGGCTAAAAAGTATGAATTCATTTTAGGGGCACGGATAAAAAATGAAAGTAGGGTCATTAAAGAAGAAATACTATCGTTGCGTCTGAAAGATAAAGAAAGTCAAATTATAAAAAAGGACAATTTAAAGCTTATCATTACTTATTCTGATGATAGAGCAAAAAAAGACAAATACAACCGAGAAAAAGGACTTAAAAAGCTAGAAAAGCAAATAAAAACTGGTAAGCTTACCAAATCCAGCATCAACAACAGGGGATATAATAAATATTTAAAATTGGAAGGAGAGCTACGTGTTGTTATTGACAAAGATAAATTTAATCAAGATTCGAAATGGGATGGATTAAAAGGATACCTGACCAATTCTAGATTAACAAAAGATGAAATTTTAGAGAATTACAGTCATCTATGGCAAATCGAAAAGGCTTTTAGAATAGCCAAAACAGATTTAAAAATAAGACCTATTTTTCACAGAAAGCAAAAACGAATCGAAGCTCATATTTGCTTAACATTTGTAGCTTATAAAATATACAAAGAACTGGATCGTCAACTCAAGTGTATGAAATCTGACTTCTCACCAGAGAAAGTAATTGAAATACTGCAAAGTATTTACCAAATTGAAATTATAAATCCAATAAACAACCAGTCGATAAAACAAACTATTTTACTAACAGATGAACACCGGAAATTACAAAAATTATTCAATTTTTAATTTTGGGTGTCCCAGTGCGAAAGTCAGGAGTAAAAAAAAAGACTGTCTTTTGGAGACAGTCTTTTGATTTGGTATTTGAAAAAAAATTATTTTTTCTTTCCTTTTGCAGTAGCTCCTTTTGCAGCTTTTGCAGCTTCTTGAGCCGCTTTCATTGCCGCACGAGAAATCTTCACTTGACAGATAACAGTATTGTCTGGGTGTAAGATTTTGAAATTCTCAGAAGGTACTTGAGTAACATATAATTTATTACCCATGTTAAGAGGTGTGATGTCAGCAACCACATAATCAGGAAGATTTTTTGGTAATGCTTTTACTTTCAATTTACGGTTGTTCAAACGTAAATCTCCACCTGCCATAACTCCTTTAGAGTTACCAACGATTTTTACAGGTACTTCAATAGCGATTTCTTTATCGTCATAAAGTTGGAAGAAATCAATGTGTAAAATTTTGTCAGACACTGGGTGAACCTGAATGTCTTGTAAAATAGCATTGAATGATTTTCCGTTACCCAATTCGATCACAACAGTGTGTGCGTTTGGAGTGTAAACCAACGATTTGAATGCTTTTTCTTCTGCCGAAAAGTGCACTGGTTGATCTCCTCCGTATAATACGCAAGGAACCTCTCCAGCATTACGTAAGGCTTTTGTAGCAACTTTGCCCACGCTTTCTCTTTCTGATCCTTTAATTGTAATCGACTTCATTTTAATATATATAATTGTTAATAATTCATTTTAAGGTTAGGGGTTAAAACCACTAACGAGGAATGTTACATCAAAAACTTTCCACTAATTGAGTTGTTGTGTTGTACCATGTGCATTACTTCTGCAAATAATGGCGCGCAACTTACCACTCTTATTTTTTTAGATTCTTTTTTCAACGGAATAGAATCTGTAACAATCAATTCACTCAATTGCGAATTTTCTATTTTTTCGTAAGCCCCACCAGATAAAATTGGGTGTGTACAGATAGCACGCACACTAAGGGCTCCTTTTTCTATCATCAAATCAGCAGCTTTGGCCAATGTGCCTCCTGTATCAATCATGTCGTCAACAAGGATTACGTTTTTGCCTTTTACCTCACCAATAAGCTCCATAGTTTCGATTACATTGGCTGCTTTTCGTTGTTTGTAACAGATAACTACCTCAGAGTTTAAGAATTTAGAATAAGCATAAGCTCTTTTAGAACCACCCATATCAGGAGAAGCAATCATTAGATTGTCTAATTGTAAACTTTCGATATAAGGAAGGAAAATAGTTGAAGCAAAAAGATGATCTACTGGTTTTTCAAAGAATCCTTGAATTTGGTCTGCGTGCAAGTCCATCGTCATGATGCGAGTTGCTCCTGCTGCTTCTAGCATTTTAGCAATTAATTTTGCTCCAATGGGAACTCTTGGTTTGTCTTTTCTATCTTGTCTAGCCCAACCAAAGTATGGGATAACAGCAGTAATGTGTCTAGCTGATGCACGTTTAGCGGCATCAATCATTAATAACAATTCCATTAAATTGTCTGCTGATGGGAACGTGGAGCAAACTAAAAATACGCGCAATCCTCTAATAGATTCTTCAAATGAAGGCTGAAATTCACCATCACTATAAGTTGACATGGTCATCTTTCCTAGTGGGATGCCGTACTTGGCAGCAATTTTCTCTGCTAGATAGACACTTTGTGAACAAGCAAATATTTTAGCTTCTGCTTCTGTGTGTGACATTTAATCTGTTGTTTTATAATTAGTTAGTGTCTCTTGTTTTAACGAGGTGCAAATTTAGGAAAAAATATCAACTCTGAAAGGGAAATTTTTAGTTTTTTTATTAGAATGTTTTGATTTTTTTTATACATTTGCACCGTGTTAAAGAAATAGGAATTGCAAGATTGCTATTTATTGCGTTAAAGAATGACTTTTTTAGTCTGCTACGCCCGGATGGCGGAATTGGTAGACGCGCTGGTCTCAAACACCTGTGGGAAACCGTGCCGGTTCGACTCCGGCTCCGGGTACTTAAAAAACCTCTTAATCAATTGATTGAGAGGTTTTTTTGTTTTTAAGTCAATTTGCTGAAAACTAATTGGTGCCAATAAAAAAAACAGTAACAAGTGAACGACTTATTACTGTTTTTTGTGTTTTTAGACCGGATAGGTCTGTATTTATTTTACTTTATTGGCTTCAACAATGTATTTTTCTAATGCCATGGTCATAGATGGTGTTTCTGGTGTTGGAGCGAGAATGTCAATTCGTAGTCCGTTATCAAGGGCTTCCTTTTGAGTAGTGCTTCCAAAAACAGCGATTCTGGTATTGTTTTGTTTGAAGTCAGGGAAATTTTTAAATAACGATTTGATACCTGTAGGGCTGAAGAATGCTAAAACATCATAATAAACATCAGCTAAATCAGATAGGTCGCTCATTACCGTTCTGTAGAATGTTGCTTGTGTCCAATCTACTTTTAGGTTGTTTAAAGTTGTCGGTGCGTCAGCGTTTAATTGGTCAGAGGCAGGTAGTAAAAATTTCTCGTCCTTGTATTTTTTGATTAAAGGGGATAGGTCAGCAAAGTCTTTTGCGCCTACATAAATTTTGCGTTTACGGTACACCACGTATTTTTGTAAATAAAATGCAACCGCTTCTGATTGACAAAAATATTTTAAGGTTTCAGGAACTTTGAAACGCATCTCTTCAGCAACTCTGAAAAAATGGTCAACAGCATTACGGCTTGTTAAAATAATTGCAGTATAGTTATTAAGATCGATTTTTTGTAGTCGAATCTCTTTTGCACTTACTCCTTCTATGTGAATAAAAGGCCTGAAATCAATTTTTATTTTATGCTTTTGTTGTAATTCAAAGTAAGGAGAATTCTCAACTTTAGGCTCAGGTTGTGACACCAAAATAGTTTTCACTTTCATATTTTAACAGTTTCTAAGCGCTACCTTTTGTGTATAAATAATACATAAAAAAATAGGGGGCTATTTCGAGAGTGCAAAGATATAAAATAAAATAAAACAACTTACTGAATATTATATTTTGATAATTTTTTATTGACAGGAGGTATGTTAAGGCGTTGGCTATCAGTATTACTGCGATGATGATTTGAGGAATAAGGATAGAGGTGTTGTCTTGGTAAAATAAAATAATGTTAAATGGTAATATCAATAACCCAATATATGTTCGATATGTAACTTTTTGAAGGTTAAATTGTTCTACAAATTCTTCAATATTGAAAGCAGTAGCAATGATTTTTTCGATTAAATATTTTGATAAAATAAAAAAGATAACAAAAGTTAGAATTTGGATATACAACAAGTAATCGGTCTTGGAGGCTAAACCAAAAATCGTTAGGGATAATTGAATGAAAAACGAAAACGAAATGGCTTGAACTATAAATAATGACAAAGTAAAGCTCCCCTTGAGATGACTTGGTTCCCGATACACTTTGGAGTATTTGTCTGAAAACATAAGGTTGAGAAAATCGGCAAATCGGTTTTCGTTAGTGGCTTTGGTAATGGCTATAATGATAAATGACACTACAAATAAAAGTGTGGCCCAGTCCTTATTTTCAATTATTCGAGGGTGAAGAATGTGTTCTGTCATAGTGAAGCAAAATTAGTAATTTTTTGATTCAAACTTTTTATTATAGTTTTATTATCATTCAAATGCTTTAAAAAGTTTACTTTTGCGGTGAAATTATTTGAAAAATGAGCGATAGTATTGTTATAATTCCTACCTATAACGAAATTGAAAATGTCGAAAGTATCATCCGGTCAGTGCTTTCACAGCATAAGAACTTTCATGTACTCATTATTGATGATAATTCACCTGATCATACTGCAGATAAAGTTGTCTTATTACAATCCGAATACGAGGGACGTTTGTTTCTTGAAAAAAGAGCTAAAAAAGCAGGATTAGGAACGGCTTATGTTCACGGTTTTAAGTGGGCAATAGCTCGAAAATATGAATTTATTTTTGAGATGGATGCCGATTTTTCGCATAATCCACATGATTTAGAAAAGTTATACAATGCATGTCATTTTGGAGATGCAGATTTGGCTATCGGGTCGCGTTATGTAACGGGAGTAAATGTTGTCAATTGGCCTTTAAATAGGGTCTTGATGTCCTATTTTGCTTCGGTGTATGTGCGCTTGATAACAGGAATGCAAATTCATGATGCTACTGCGGGTTTTGTGTGTTATAAACGAGAGGTGTTAGAGGCTATAAAATTGGACAAAATAAAATTTGTGGGCTATGCTTTTCAAATTGAAATGAAATACCGCACTTTTTGTCGTAAATTTCAAATTACCGAAGTACCTATTATTTTTACAGACAGAACCAAAGGTCAATCTAAAATGAGTAATTCAATTATTATTGAAGCTGTTTTTGGGGTGATTTCTTTACGATTAAAAAAAATATTTAATACATTATAAGCATACATACAATGAATAAGATTTTAATTAAGAATGCCAAAATTGTAAATGAAGGGGTGATTTTTGAAGGCGATGTTTTAATTGAAAATGACTTAATTGTTGAAATTTCAGAAAGCATTAGTGCTAAATCATCCGAGTACAAAATTATTGATGCCGAAGGTAATTATTTGATTCCAGGTGCTATCGACGATCAAGTACATTTTAGAGAGCCAGGACTTACGCATAAGGGCGATATTGAAACAGAATCAAAAGCAGCAGTAGCAGGAGGGATTACTTCGTTTATCGAGCAGCCCAACACCGTGCCGAATGCTGTAACTCAAGAGCTATTGGAAGAGAAATACCAAATTGCTGCTCAAAAATCGTATGCCAATTACTCTTTTATGATGGGGGCTACCAATGATAATTTGGAAGAAGTTTTAAAAACGAATCCTAAAAATGTAGCGGGTATCAAAATATTTTTGGGTTCATCAACAGGAAATATGCTTGTGGATAACGAGGCAACTTTAGAAAAAATATTTTCAAGCACGCCTTTGTTAATTGCGGTGCATTGTGAGGATGAAGCTACCATTAAAGAAAATACGGCTAAATATATTGCAGAATATGGTGATGATGTTCCAGTAACAGCACACCATTTAATTCGTTCAGAGGAAGCCTGTTATATTTCTTCTTCGAAAGCCATCGAATTGGCTAAAAAAACTGGAGCACGTTTGCATATTTTCCATCTTTCTACTGCCAAGGAGATGGAGTTGTTTACTAATAAAATTCCGCTTGAAGAAAAGAAGATTACAGCTGAAGTGTGTATTCATCATCTGTGGTTTACTAATGAGGATTATGCTACTAAGGGTAATATGATTAAATGGAATCCTGCCGTAAAAACAGCAGCTGATAGAGATGCGTTGTGGAAAGCCTTGTTAGACGATCGCATTGATGTCATTGCGACAGATCATGCACCACATACTTTAGAAGAAAAAAAACAGCCGTATTTGAAAGCGCCTTCTGGAGGCCCATTAGTGCAGCATGCTGTAGTTGCGATGTTTGAGGCTTATCACCAAGGAAAAATAAGCATTGAGAAAATTGTAGAAAAGATGTGTCATAACCCAGCAAAACTTTTTCAAATTGAAAAACGTGGTTTCATAAAAGAGGGTTATTATGCGGACTTAGTTATTGTAAATGCAGGCTTGCCATGGGGTGTAAAAAAAGAAAATATTTTAGCTAAATGTGGTTGGTCTCCTTTTGAAGGGTTTACTTTTAAATCGCGTATAACACATACTTTTGTTAATGGACAATTGGTTTATACGGCTTTTAAAGTGAAAAATATTAAAGCAGGTAAGCGTTTGTTGTTTGATAGAAATTTGTAGTCCAATGAGAAATTGTTTTATCTTACTGATTGTATTCTTGGTTTTCGGTTGTAAAAAAGAACCCATGGAGAAGCCAGAGCGTCTTATTGAGCAATCAGAGATGATTGAAATTATGTATGATTTGGCACTTTTGAATGTGATAAAATACCAATTTCCCGGAACGATTGAAAACTACGAAAAAGAAGATTTGGCGTATATTTATAAAAAGTATAAAATAGATAGCCTTCAGTTTGTGCAAAGCAATAGTTATTATGCCGCAGATTACAAAGGATATAAAAAAATGTATGATGCCATTGCCTTAAAAATTGAGACCAATAGTAAATTGTATGATTCGTTGTCTCAATTAGACCAAAAAAAATTAAAGAAGAAAGCCATTGTGCCCAAAAAGGATTCGTTGCGCAAAGGCACTCTTAAAGAACGATTAGAAAAAGGAGCACAAGAAGCCACACAAGGGGTGTTGAACTAATACTTGTACCCTTGGGTTAATTTCATAATATAGTAATGAATATCTAGAAAGCGGATTGGTAAATCCGCTTTTATTTTTTCATTTGAAAATAAAGATTGATGATAGGCAGCTCTTGCAATGTCTTTGGGTAAAGTTCTTTTTTTGAGTGATAAAAAAGACAATAAAGCATCGATTCTCCAGGCGATTTCAAGTTGCCAAGGTTTAATTTCAATCGAGGGCTTTTTTATTTTTAAACCCTCACACATACTGTTGATAACGGCTTGATAGCTGGTGTTTGACGCAATCAAAATATAACGTTGGTTATTGTGATTGCTTTTTAAGAGTTGGATGGCGATTTTTGCCACATCATCTACAGCAATAAAACCAGTGATGCCTTTGGTGTAAAACGAAAGTCCCTTGGCTACTTGATGGAGTAAAAGGCCACTACCTTGTTTATTAAAGCCGGGGCCTAGAATGACACCAGGGTTGATGATGACCGTTTGAAGGCCTTCTTGTTGACCGCGCCAAATTTCCATTTCACCACCGTATTTTGAAATAGCATAATCAGAATGGTGTTTTTCAGGATTCCATTCGGTTGTTTCTGTGATTATAGTTTCGTGTTCGGCTAAATCGCCCAAGGCCGCTACGGAGCTAACATGGCATAATTTTTTTATGTGATTTGCAATGCAAAGGTTGACTACATTAGCCGTTCCTTCAATATTTATTTTTCGAAGCAGTTGTTCATCGTTGCGATTGAAAGAGATGAATCCTGCACAATGGTACACATAATCAATCCCGATGAATGCTTTTTCTAAAGAAGGGATATCGGTAATATCTCCGTATTGCCAGTCAATTTTAAGAAACAACGTTTCTTTGTCGTAATGCGCAAAAAGTGATTTCGTTTTATCGATACTTTGTGTGTTGCGATAAATAGCACGAACCTTTTCTTCATTTTCTAACAAATGAAGTAATAAATGTGCTCCAACTAAACCAGTGCCTCCTGTAACTAATATCATAAGTGCAAATGTACTAAATCAATGGCAATGATGAGTTTTAATATCAAGTTTCAATGGCAATATTGAATATTCCCCTTGCTGTAGATTTTTTTTTTTCATTTGCATCGCCATTTTCATTGAATATTACCATTGTCATTGATTTTGTTTTCGGTTATTTGTAATGCCATTGAATATTGCCACTGATATTGTTATCTTTGCGCTCGCAAAGCCTAAATGGCTGGATTGACGAAAGTAAATTGACTAAAATAAGATGAAAAACATTATTTCCGAATTACAGTGGCGTGGGTTGGTTCACGACATTATGCCAGGAACCGAAGAGCAATTATTAAAAGAGATGACAACTACCTATATAGGATTTGACCCTACGTCAGATTCCTTACATATTGGGAGTTTAGTGCCTATTCTTCTTTTGGTTCATCTTAAAAACTTTGGACATAAACCCATCGCTTTAGTTGGTGGAGCTACTGGAATGATTGGAGATCCTTCTGGAAAATCGGATGAGCGTAATTTGCTGGATGAGGTAACTTTGGCAAAAAATGTTGAAGGGATTAAAGGTGTTTTGTCTCGGTTTTTAGATTTTAATGCAACAGAAGTAAATGCACCTGTTTTGGTAAATAATTACGATTGGATGAAAGGGTTGTCGTTTATCAATTTTGCCCGCGATGTGGGTAAAAGAATTACCGTGAACTATATGATGGCAAAAGATTCGGTAAAGAAGAGAATCAACGGAGAAGGTGAGGGGATGTCATTTACGGAGTTTACGTATCAATTAATTCAAGGATATGACTTTTTTCATCTGCATAAAGAATACAACTGTTTGTTGCAAATGGGAGGTTCAGACCAATGGGGTAATATTACCACTGGTACCGAATTGGTGCGTCGTATGAACGAGGAAGGAGCTAATAAAGCTTATGCTATGACTTGTCCGTTAATCACTAAAGCGGATGGTTCTAAGTTTGGAAAATCAGAAGGTGGGAATGTATGGTTGACCGCTGATAAAACTTCGGTTTACAAATTTTACCAATTTTGGTTGAATACAACCGATGTTGATGCTGAAAAGTACATCAAAATTTTCACTTTCCTTGATAAAGAAACTATTGAAGCCTTAGTGGTACAACATAACGAAGCGCCTCATTTGAGAGTATTGCAAAAAAGATTGGCAGAGGAGATTACTGCTTTTGTACATTCAAAAGAAGAATTAGAAAAAGCTCAAAAAGCTTCAATGATTCTTTTTGGAAATGCTACTGCGGATGATTTAAAAACATTAGACGAAGCTACCTTTTTAGAAGTTTTTGAAGGAGTGCCTCAAGCCGAAATTACAAGAGCTGAAATTGAAGAAGGAATTGAAATTGTAAAGGTTTTGAATGAAAAAACAGGATTTTTTAAGTCAAATGGTGAGGCGAGAAGAGCTTTGACGGCAAATTCTATTTCAGTAAATAAAGAAAAAATTAAAGAGGATTTTGTGCTGTCTGCAAAAGATTTGATTAATAACCAATTTGTGTTGTTGCAAAGTGGTAAGAAAAATTATTTTGTAGTGCGAGTGATGTAAATGGGGTTAATTGCTTAAGGGTTTAAAAAGGTTTAAAGGTTTAAAGGTTTAACTGTTTAAAATGGTTGATTTTTAAATAATCTAACTTACAATTTACCGATTAAACAAATAACCAGTTAACCAACTTTAACCAACCATCAAATTACAACCTCTTATATCCGAATTATCAAAACGTCCCAATACCTCGAAGGAGTTGTTGGGATTTTTTTTGCCCAAATCTTGAGTGGCGATAAAGGAGCAGGAATTAATGTTGGCCAGATCGATGACGTTGATGCCGCCTGTTTTGCCGTCTTGGATATACGAAAGGGCGTCTTCGGTGTCGCGGATAAGGATTTGCATCCAGGAAGGACATTCAAAGATGCCGTCGCCGAGAGAATAGGCTTGAGAAAGTAATTCGGTCATGCCGTACTCAGAATGAATTGTAGGAACTCCAAAACCTTGGCAGAGCAAGTCATGCAATTCCTCACGAATCATTTCTTTGCGTTTGCCTTTCATGCCTCCAGTTTCTATGATAATGGTGTTTTGTAATTGAAATTGTTGCTTTTCGATGATATCGAGTAGGGCGTAGGTAACACCGATTAGGATTACATTTTGTCCAGCTTCATCTAGGGAGATGAGGTTTTTAATGAGATCGTCGTGATTGTGTAAATAAAAGCCACTTTCAGGGCGATTGGTGCATTGTATTAAGTCTTCTACCATGTGGATTAAGGAAGAGCCTTCTCGTTCTAAATAAGAAGGTAGTAAAGCTAGTACAACATAGTCTTCGATATTGCCGTAAAATGTAGAAAAAGCTTTTTGGTAACTCTCTTTGTAAATAGATACATCAGTCACCAAATGTTTGCTGGTAATCAGTCCTGTTGTGCCACTACTAGTAAAAGTAGTTTGTATGGGGTGTGCGTTACTGACTACAGAATGTGTTTTAAAAAATGAAATGGGTAAAAAGGGGATTTGTTTTAAGGATTTTACCTTTTGGACATCTGTTTTTAAATGATTGCAAAATTCTTGATATACGAGATTGTTTTCATATTGGTAACGAAAGGTTTTCAAAGCTATTTTTTCAAATTGCTTTTGGTTGGAAATCGTAAATATATCAGTTGTTGGAATCAATTTTTTTTGACAAAAGTAATAAACTTAACTAAAAATGCTCCAAAATAATTTTGGAGCATTTTTAATATTTTTTTAATAATTATTATCGTACGATTAGTTTTCTAGTTGCCGATGCGTTGTCTTCTATAATTTTAATTAGGTACACTCCAGGGTTCAAAGTGGAGATGTTTAACTCTCTGCCACTAAGTTGTGTTTGAAGAATTTTTTTACCTAATAAATCAAAAATGATAATTTCTTTGTTAGAATCATTTTTAGTTGCGATAGAAACTTTACCATTATTCACAGGGTTAGGATACAAGTTCAAGCCTTCGATAGTGGTGCTTTCTTGCGTTTTTGGCTGTTGCTTAGTTTCCTGAGCATTCATACTCAAAGTACCAAATAAAGCCGATAAGAGAATAATATAAAAGTAGTTTTTTGCCATCGCATTTGTTTACAATATGTAAAAGTAGGAATAAAAAAAATAATAAACAAAAAAAACAGCCTCTCAAAATCAATATGAGAGGCTGTTTTAGTATATAAACAGAAGAATATTTATTATTTTATTAAGCTTGATCCATTAACTGTAGCCCAAGCTCCAGCTGTAAGTGAAGCTCCTGTTGTAGTAGAACTTGTTGTGAAGTTACCTACTGGGAAGCTAACAACGATTGAACCAGTTGCTCCTACAGGTACTATTTGAGTAGTGTTAGTAATTTTTACGTTTGTAAGTTTGATTTTACCACCGTTTACTTGGTTTGTGTTTGTAGTAGCATCTTGAATTTTAACAACTGCACCGTTATAAGTAGTAGGAGCAAGAGTGAAATTTCCGTAACCATCAACGATTACATTGTTGAAAATACCATTACCTTCTTTTTTAAATTGGAAAGCATCAATTTCGATAGCTGAATTATCTTCTGGAGTACATCCAGCTGCTCTTTTAAGTGTCACACCCTCTACTTTTGGGTTAAAAGTATTGTTGTTCCCTGAAGCTTCAATTTCCATTCCAAAGTTTCCTTTGATTTCTTGGTATCCGTACCAGTTGGTGTTCAATTGACCTTGCCATCCATCTTGCCAGTCAAAAGCGTCATCATAGTTACCATAAGAGATGGCGTTTGTCATACTTACAGTCCCACCAAAGAATTCAAAACCATCATCAGCTCCTTTGTAAGCAACTAAGTGATCTAAAGTTGTTCCTGTACCACAAGAATAGAAAGTAAAAGCATTGTTTTCTTTATTTCCGTCTCCTAATTTAGAACCAGCATATTCAACTCTTACATATTTCAAAGTACCACCATTATGAGCAGTGTTTGTACCGCCATAGTTTAAAGAGTTTCCATCTTCAGATAATAAAGTTGTTAAACCTCCAGCTCCTTTAATAGGTGCATCACCATATATAATGATTCCTCCCCAAGAACCTGGAACTCCAGATTTTTCAGTGAATACAATTGGCTCAGATGCTGATCCATTCATAATTGCTTTTCCACCATTTAAAACTACAAATGCATTATCACCAGTTGCTTTGTCACAAGTAATAGTTGAACCAGCATCAAAAGTAACGGTTACTCCAGAGGCTACTTTTACAATCCCTTTTAAGGTATAAGTTCCTTTAGGGTAAACCTTATTTGCGGTAATAGTTCCTGTGATTTCACCAACAACAGGTGTAGTGTTATTACCATTATCATCACTTGTACAGCTTGTGAATAATGCTGATACAATTGCTAAGCTTAAAATTAATTTTTTCATTGTTTTTTTTGTTAATATTTATAGGGCAAATATAGGTGTGGAGTTTAAGTTTTAAGTTAGCCTAAGGTTATACTACAGTTATATAAAATTAAATTTTAAATGAAGTTAATGTTAACTGTGTTAACTTATTATGTATAAAAAAGGCCGCTTATATAAGCAGCCTTAGATAAAGTTTTGTGGGTAAGTAGATTGATTAAAAAGTATATCCAATACTTAAAGAAAATCCAACTCCTTTTTTATATTCTTGAATGATACTGGAATCTGCAATAAAGTTAATATTACTGTTGTGATTGTTTCCAAGTTCTTGTTTTCTATAAGGGTTTAAGATATTGTTTACTCCAAATTTTAACGAATAGTTATCGCCAATTTTGCTGGTCCAAACAAAGTCAAGTTGTTGTACAGGTAATTCGTAAATATGATCTAATCCTAAAGAACCAACACTGTAAATTCGTTTACCAAAAACTGAATACACTAAGTTAGCTGTGTTGCTCCATTTTTCACTTAAGTTAAATTCGTATTTTAAATCAGCATTTGCTAACCATTTTGAGGCTCCTTGTAAATCTCTATTTTGGTGTGATTCGGCAGAAGCAATTTGGTTTCCAGTTGAAGGGTCAATGGTGAAAGGTTTTACGACAACTTTAGTTTCCATTAATGTTGCATTGGCACCTATCGAAAATTGGTCTAAATGTTCATTAATTCTTCCTAAGTTTAATATTCCTTCGATTTCAACTCCATATAAATCGGCTGTTTTTGAGTTTAAGAAGGTAGTAATGTTTCCACCAGCTTCTCCTCTAAAAGTTCTTTCTATAGGATTGTCAAGGTGTTTTGCAAAAGCACTAATAACGAAAAGTTCTTTACTGGTTGGGAAAAACTCATACTTTAAATCAAAATTTAAATTATCGCTATTTACTAAGAAAGGATTTCCTTGAACGCTAGTACCATCACCATTGATATAAGAGATTGGAATAACCTCCATAGTAACAGGTTTGGTGTAGTTTTTCGAAGCAGCGAAACGAAGATTAGCACGTTCAACTAAAGCATATTTTAAATTAATTGCTGGTAAAATATAGTTTTTGTCAAACGTTTTTTTATCAAATGGATCTGAGAATGAACCATTAAATCGATATTTGATATCTCTTGTGAATTTTTCTACGCGAATTCCTCCACTTACTTCCCATTTTTCATTCAATTTGAATAAAACATTCGTGAAAGCAGCATTCGTATTTTCGTTTAATGTAGTTTTATAACTAGCATTTGAGTTTTCTTGATAATTGAAATTTCCGGCTAGTAGGTCAGCGTTTATGATTTGGTCAATATCTGAATTGACATACCCATTAACCGTTGCATTTGATAATAAATTTGTTTTTATAAAACGGTATGAGGTTCCTGTTTCAGAGATATTCCCGTTGTAACCAAATGAAAGAGAATTATTGTCATCTTTACCAAATTTTAAATCATACTCTAGTAATCCTGAAAGATATGCATTTCCATCGATGCTAAGATATTGTCGGATAAAGTTATTGGCACCATAGCTAACTGTAATATTGTCATTGTTGTCAATGTTGGCTTTGTAAAATTTTCTATCCGGTTGTTCGTAAGATGTAGTGGCGAAAGATATACCCGCTTTGATGGCTTGGTTTTTGTCTTGTCCTATTTTATAATCAGCTAATACTTGTGAGTTGATATAATCTGATTGATCCAATTGATTGGTGCGCACTAATACATTTTTGTTTTCTAATAATCCACTAAAAGCACCTCTTTGATCTTGAATAAGATTGTCGGTTGAACGCAAATAGAAAGTATTAGAAGTTAAATTTAAACGTTCAGTTTTGTAGTTTAAATTCAATAAAGTAGCTAGGGCAGTTTTGTAGTGGTACTCAGACTTATAGGTATTGTTGTTGTACGTTCCGTTTACGTCAAACGTATTGCTAAGTCCTTTTGCTAAACTGTAGCTGTTATCAGCGTTAATAGATAATAAGTAAGCGAAACTTTTGCCGTCATTCAAATTGAATTTTTGAGAATGTAAAAATCCAATACTTGAGTTCAATGGGCTTCTGCTTTCTGATACGTTCCAACCTGATTTAAGGTCGTTCATTGCTTCATTAACTGTTAAAGTGTGGTTCGAAGGAATTTTTCCTAAAGAGGAAGGAATTGCTCTGTCTTCTCCAGACAATCCCAAAAATCCTTTAGTGTTTTTAATATCCGAAGCTAAAAGGAAAGGAGAAAGGTTGTTGTTTGTAGTGTAACCAATTCCAATATTTATTTTTGTTTCGCTTTTGTTACTTGTTGTGGTAGCGATATTAAATGTTGCTCCCGCAAAATCTCCAGAGATATTTGTGTTAAAAGTTTTGAATACGTCAATCACGCCTACAATATCAGTTGAAAATATGTCTAAGGGTAATATTTTTCTATACGGATTGTTTGAAGGTACATTAAGGTTGTTTACTAATAAGTTATTGTAACGGTCTTCAAGTCCGCGAACAAAGATTCCTCTTGAACCTACTTTGGTTACTCCAGTGATTTTTGTTAATCCTTGCTCAACGTTACTCACTCCTTTTCTTGACATTTCTTGTGCGCCAATACTTTGTTTAATTTCAACAGCCTTTTTTTGGTCTAATAATAAAGCTGTTTCTTTTTCTCTATTTACAGGAGCTGCTTTGATTACTACATCATCTAATTTATAACCGCCAGGGGCCAAAGCTTTGTTGATGGTTACAGTCTTGCCGCTAACTACTGTTACGGGAACTTCAATTGGTTCGTAACCTACGAAGCTAAATTGAATTACATAATTTCCAGGTAATACACTAAGAGTGTACTTCCCTTCTATATCTGTAGTGGTATTTGCTTTGGTTCCTTTTAAGATTACGTTAGCAAATGGTAATGTTTCGTTATTTAACTCTTTGTCTGTTAACACTCCAGTAATGGTACCTTTTGTTTGTGAAAATGAAAGTGTACAGATGAAAAGTGTAAAAATCAATAATTTAAGTTTCATATTCTTCTAAAATTTTTTGCAAAGTAATGACCCATCTGTAAAGTTCAGGTTAATCCGTTGTTACGAATGTGTTTTGGAAGTATTAATAAAATGTTACCATATTAAATTAGTGTAAACCCTACTTTTTAGCGATTATTTTATTGTTATATTTACAATCGCAATTGTAATCATTAGTTTAAAAACAGCTTTATTCTTAATGATTGAAACTTAATTTTGCTATTTTATATGAAAAACAAAAACACAAAGATTTTACTTGTAGATGACGAACCAGACATCTTGGAGATTGTAGGTTATAATCTTTCACAGGAAGGATATCAAATTTTTACTGCTTCTAATGGCAAAGAGGCCATCGCAAAAGCTAAAAAAGAAATTCCTGATTTGATTATTATGGATGTCATGATGCCTGAAATGGATGGTATGGAAGCCTGTGAGAATATTAGAAAAATCCCTGAATTAAGTAATGTTATCATTACTTTTTTAACAGCAAGAAGCGAGGATTATTCGCAAGTAGCAGGATTTGATGTGGGTGCTGATGATTATATTACTAAGCCTATTAAACCTAAGTTGTTGGTTAGTAAAGTAAAGGCCTTATTAAGACGCTTAGTAGAGGCGGAACAAGATAGCGAAACCCTGAATGTGGGAGGTATCGAAATCAATCGCGAGGAATATAAGATTGTTATGGAAGGTCAGGAAATTGCTTTGCCTAGAAAGGAATTTGAATTGTTTTATCTTTTGGCTTCTAAGCCTGGTAAAGTTTTTAAAAGAGACGAAATTTTAGACAAGGTTTGGGGAAATGAAGTCGTAGTAGGAGGTAGAACGATTGATGTTCATATCCGAAAATTACGTGAAAAAATTGGTGAAGAATTATTTAAAACCATAAAAGGAGTAGGATATAAGTTTGAAGTATAATTTAGATGTTCTATCTTTAGCATTCGTCAATACACAACAAATGGGCTTTTAGCCCATTTTAAATATAATGCATTTATAAATGAAGATTAATTTTAAGAAGACCTATAAATTTGCTATAAAATCCTCTTTTTATATAAGCCTTTTTTCAACTGGTTTTGTTGTGTTGCTGGTTGCTTTGTTGTTTTCTGCATTTGATTCCCGTTTACTTTGGTTTGGTGTTATCTTTAGTGTCATTCTTTTTGTGTTCTCTTTTTTAGTCATACAATATCGTGTAGAGCGTTTTATTTACAGACGTGTTAAGAAAATTTATGACGATGTGTCTTTGCTGGAAGCAAGTACTTTAATCAATCAGCCTATCACAACTGATATGGAAACGTTGTCAAGAGAAATAAAAAAGTTTGCCACTGATAAAAAATTAGAAATTGAATTATTGCAAGTTCGAGAGGAGTACCGAAGGGATTTTTTAGGGAATGTTTCTCATGAACTCAAAACGCCTTTGTTTACCGTCCAAGGTTATATTTCAACTTTACTAGACGGAGCGATGGAGGACAAGTTAATACGAAAAAAGTATCTCAAGCGTGCTGAAAAAGGCGTGGAACGGTTGATATATATTGTCGAAGATTTGGATATGATAACCAAATTGGAAGCTGGGGATTTGAATTTAGAATACTCTGAGTTTGATATCTATGAATTGATTCAAAATGTTTTTGATCTCTTAGAAATGAAAGCCGAGAAAAAAAACATCACACTCACATTTGATAATAGTACTGCCTTGCCTAATTATGTAAGGGGTGATAGAGATAGAATTCAACAAGTTATAGAAAATTTGATTGTAAACTCTATTAAGTATGGAAAAGAAAATGGTACTACTGAAGTTTCGGTAGTTAATTTGACTAAGAAAAAGGTTTTGGTTCGTATCAGTGATGATGGGGGCGGGATCGCAAAACAACATTTGCCAAGACTTTTTGAACGTTTTTATAGGGTTAATAAAAGCGGTTCCAGGGAAGAGGGTGGTTCAGGTTTGGGACTAGCAATTGTTAAACATATTATTGAGGCACATAAAGAAAAAATTTACGTTGAAAGTGAAGTTGGCGTGGGTTCTGAGTTTTCTTTTACGCTTGAAAAGCCTGTTGTTAAAAAGAAATCGGCTTGAATTTGATTGTAATTTTAAAGGATTAATATTGTTTAAGGAATCGTTATTGCGGTTCCTTTTTTGTTTTCTGTTTGTTTTTTCCGAGGTTTTTTTGTTTGCATTTTGTTAAACATTTCTTAACATAGTTAACTTTCTCTTAGTCTAAATTTGCCGAAAAATTAACAAAAATTTAATCGACATGAAAAAAAGTATTTTTTCAATTTTTACCCTTCTTTTTTTTGTAATCGCAATTCAGGCTCAAAACGGGACTGATGCGCCAAAAACAGCTACTTCATCTACAAAAAAATGGTATGAGGCAATAGGCTTACGAGGTTATATGCAAGTAAGATATAATAAGTTATTAGAGACTAATCCAGACTTAGGTTGTGAGCAGTGTGATAAATCATGGGGTGGTGAAAATAGTTTTTTTATCAGACGTGGTCGTTTGGTGTTTTCAGGTAATGTACATGACCGTATTTACATTTATATTCAGCCTGACTTTGCTTCTTCGGCCTCTTCAACAAGTAATCATTTCTTTCAAATTAGAGATGCTTATGTAGATATTTCATTAGATTCTAAAAAAGAGTTTAGATTTAGAGTAGGGCAAAGTAAAGTACCTTATGGATTTGAAAATATGCAATCAAGTCAAAACCGATTGACTCTAGATCGTAATGATGCTTTAAATAGTGCGGTAGCTAATGAGCGTGACCTTGGGGTGATGTTTTATTGGGCGCCAAAAGGAAAAAGAGAATTGTTTTCAAAGTTAATTAGTGACGGTTTAAAAGGCTCTGGTGATTATGGAGTAGTAGGTCTTGGAATATATAATGGACAAACAGCTAATAGGTCAGAGGCTAATAACAATCAACATGTAGTAGGACGTGTTTCTTATCCATTTGAATTTGATAACGGACAAGTGTTAGAAACAGGAATTCAAGGTTATACTGGTAAATATGTAGTACAATCCATAAGTACCTCTAAAAGTGTTGTTGTAAAACCAAATGGAGAGTATCTGGATCAACGTGCAGCAGCTAGTGTGATTTTATATCCTAAACCTTTTGGATTACAGGCGGAATATAACATCGGTACGGGGCCAGAATACAATAAGGCTAATAATACAATTGAACAAAAAAGATTGTATGGTGGGTATGTACAAGGGTGTTACAATATCAAAATAGATCAACAAGTGATGTTGCCTTTTGTTAAATACCAAATGTATAGAGGAGGTAAAAAACATGAACTTGATGCAAGAAGTTATTCTGTAAATGATTTAGAAATCGGTGTAGAATGGCAACCATTTAAAAATTTAGAATTGGTAGCTGATTATACTATTTCGAGTAGGAGATATGAAGATGCTGTAAAAGTGGATAATTCACAAAAAGGGAATTTATTGCGTTTGCAACTTCAAATAAACTTCTAAAAAAAGTATAGTACTTAATAAAAAATGTATTGACCTCTTAAGTGAAAACTTGAGAGGTTTTTTTGTGTTAAAATAGAATTTTGTTTTGCTCGGAAATAAGTTTTTTTTATGGAATCAGAGTGTTTCAAGTGGTTAGTGTTTGAATTTTTTTCAAATCTAAGATGGTTGAGTTTGATCTTCATTTAAGTATAGTTTTAATTTGTTGAAGAGTTCTAAGTCTTATTTTTTTTAAAAAAAAACTTATAAAATTACTAATTTCTATCGCTTTTTTGGTCTGTTGCTTTGAACTTTTATTTTGAGCTAACTATTTAATTTGCAATAAGTTAATAGTTTGTAATTGGTTTCTCCCTGTATTGGATTACTATTTGTTTTCTTTATGGTAACTTTAATTTAATATAGCCCTTTTTTATTAACATTAGCTTTGCATCGCAATAACGCAATGATAACGAATTGTTAAAAATGAAGAAAATTTTATGGGGTATTTCGCTGTTGTTCTCAATGATAATAATGGCACAAGAGGTAAAAACAGGAACTACTAAATCGAAATTAGCAGGATATTACACATCAGGTAAAAAACTTGGATTTACTGCTGCGGATAGTTTATTTCAAATGAATATTGGTTTCCGTGTACAAAGTAGGACTGGGTACGGAAAAGAAGAGGGAAAAACAGGAGTGGCTGAAGGTGAAATTAGGAGAATGCGTCTCAAACTAGATGGGTTTGTGGTGGATCCTAAATTTGGATACAAGGTAGAGTTAGGTTTTTCTGCTAGAGATATAGGTACAGTGGCTGTGGGTAACAGTGGAGATGTAATTTTAGATGGGGTGTTTTTTTATAAGCCGAATTCAAATGTTACTCTTGCTTTTGGTCAGACTAAGTTACCAGGGAATAATCAACGAGTTATTTCTTCTGGAGCTTTAGAACTTACAGATCGTAGTATTAATAATTCTAAATTTAATATTGATCGCGACTTTGGACTTTTTGTAGAATATGCTAAAGAGAAAAAAGAAAAATTTTATTATGGTTTAAAAGGAGCTATCTCCAAAGGAGAGGGGCGTAACTGGGTACGTACCTCTGATGATGGAATTGCTTTAACAGGGAAAATTGAATTGTTTCCTTTGGGGGCTTTTACTAAAAACGGTTCCAATTTTGAAGGCGATTTAATGCGTGAAAAAACACCAAAATTAATGCTTTCGGGTGCTTTTAATCAAAACAATAAAGCCTTGCGTTCTCAAGGGGAATTAGGAAGTTTGCTTTATGAAGCCAGAACATTGAAATCGGTATTTGTGGATGCGATGTTCAAATACAATGGTTGGTCGGCTACGGGAGCTTATATGTCAAGAACCACGAATAATCCTATCACAGTTGATGCATTGGATGCGGCTAAGACCCAAGCTGTATTTGTAGGTCATGGGTATGATGCTCAATTAAGTTATATTTTTCCTTCAGAATATCAGTTAATTGGTCGTTTTTCAACACAGACAGTTGAGGATGCAATTCGAACAAAAAGTCCTAATACTGATGAATATACGCTAGGGCTTTCGAAGTATCTCTTTGGTCATAAAATGAAAATTCAAACCGAATTGTCTTATGATAAAGTTGATAAGTTGGGTGTGGGGATTTCCAATAATTGGTTTGCTCGTTTCCAAGTAGAAATAGGGTTGTAGTAAACGGCTTATTTTTTAACTTTAAAGAATAAAGATTGAATAATATTAACTTAACATAGAGTTAATATTGTCAGGGTAATTTTGCTTGAAATTAAACAAAGAATTAAATAATGAATAAATTAAAATTATTTTTAATATTACCATTGATTGGTATGTTAAGTTGTGGTAAGGCTAAGACCGAAAATAATTCGGAAGCGAATGCAGGTGCTGAGGTAGCAGTAACCATCAAAGGTAGTGATACTGTATTGCCATTGGCTCAAAAAGAAGCCGAAGAATTAATGAAGAATGATGCTACAGTTAGTATTACTGTTGTGGGAGGTGGTTCAGGTGTTGGTTTGACTGCTTTGATTGATGGTACGACTGATATTGCAATGGCATCAAGAGATTTGAAAACTGAAGAAAAATTAAAGTTTTCTGAATCAAAAGTTGAAATCGAAAAAGTGATTATTGCTTATGATGCCTTGGCAGTAATCGTAAATCCAAATAATAAAGTATCTCAATTGACTCGTGAGCAATTAGAAAAAATTTATACCGGAGAAATTAAAAACTGGAAAGAAGTAGGTGGTGACGATGAGAAAATTGTAGCGTATTCCAGAGAGTCTTCTTCAGGAACGTATGAGTTTTTTAAAGAAGAAGTAATGGATAAGAAAAACTATGCTTCTGATATTTTGAGCTTACCAGCTACAGGTGCGATTGTTCAAGCTGTAGGACAAACTAAAGGAGCTATTGGTTATGTAGGTTTAGCTTATGAAACTAAGGAAGTAAAACAATTATCAGTTTCTTATGATCAAGGTAAAAACTATGTTGCGCCTTCAGTAGAAAGTGCTAAAGATAAAACATACCCTATTTCTAGACCATTGTTTTACATGTATAATAAAACAAATGCAGCCAAAGTAAAATCAATTATTGATTATGCTATATCTGCGGAGGGACAAAAAAATGTTTCTGAAATTGGATATGTTCCATTGAACTAAAAAACAATAGGTTGATTATAAATTTAGAAGGCTGTCTATTTGTTAGGCAGCCTTTTGTTTTTGCATACTATTTGTTTTACAAAATGCATATTGCTTAACATTAAGTTAACATAAGATTAATGGTCTGCAAACATTTGAGGCTTAGGTCTGGTGTAATTTTGTTGAAAATTTAAATTTACTGATTTGAAAACAAATTTAAAACAGATCAAAGAGAAAATAATTGAATCTATTTTGATGCTTAGTAGTGTAACTACCAGTATTACAGTAATTTTGATTGTCTTTTTTTTGTTTATTGAAGGGGCAGGAGTATTTAACAGAAAGCCTATCGATGACGGTTTTTTATTGGCAGTTGCAGCCTCTAATCCTGTAAAAAAACTGTCACCATCCCAAGTTAAAGATGTTTTTGATCAAAAGATTAAAAATTGGAACGAATTAGGCGGGCCTGATTTACCTATAGTTTTGTTTAGAACCTCTGATATCACGGATTATTATACCGAAGAAGAATTGGGAGAGAATTTTGAACATTTTCCACAAAAAATAAATGAACTCATCACTAAGAATCCAGGCGTAATTGCCTTTTTTTTAGAAAAATATAAAGCCCCAAATTTTACTGGAAGAGAATTAGACATTGATAAAATTACGGTAGCGTCCTTTTTATCCGGTGAAGAATGGTTTCCCACAGCTCAACCTATCGCTCAAATGGGAGTTAAGCCACTTATATACGGTACCCTTTGGGTTAGTTTTGGAGCTATTATTATCGCCTTACCAATAGGTTTAGCTGCTGCCATTTTCTTGAGTGAAATTGCTAGAAAAAGAACTCGTAATATTTTAAAACCTTTAATTGAATTGTTGGCAGGTATTCCATCAGTAGTGTATGGATTTTTTGGTTTAGTTATTATTGTACCATTAATTCAAGATACCTTCGGTTTGCCTGTTGGAGAAACAGCTTTGGCAGGGAGTGTTGTACTGGCCATTATGGCTTTGCCTACTATCATTACCATTTCTGAAGACGCAATGCGTAATACCCCTCGTGCCATGAAAGAAGCGAGTTTGGCCTTAGGGGCAAGTCATTGGCAAACAATTTATAAAGTAGTGATTCCTTATTCGGCTTCGGGTATTACTGCGGGAGCTATTTTAGGAATTGGTAGAGCTATAGGTGAAACTATGGCTGTATTAATGGTAACCGGTAACGCTGCAGTAATTCCAAATTCATTTTTGGCTCCAGTGAGAACCATACCAGCCACAATTGCTGCCGAATTGGGGGAAGCTCCTAATGGGGGATTGCATTACGAAGCCTTGTTTGCTTTAGGATGTATTTTGTTTATAATTACGTTTGGGATTAACATGTTAGTTGAATTAGTAACTAACAGAAAATCACATAAAAAGCACTAATATGAGTACTGAAGATAAATTAGTAAAGAAAAAGAGAAGAAATCAATATATTGCTTTTGGTATATTTAGTGCTATTAGTTACAGTATAGTGGCACTTTTATTTGTTATTTTGGCATTTATTGTTGTCAAAGGCATTGGAGTTATCAGTTGGGAATTTATCACGGCCATGCCTAAGGAAGGAATGACAAGTGGGGGAATTTTTCCAGCTATCATAGGAACCTTGTGTTTAGTGGTGGTTAGCATGCTTTTTGCGTTTCCAGTGGGAGTGTTGGCCGCTATATATATGAATGAATATGTAAAAGAGGGTTGGGTAAAAAAGATTATCAAACAAATGACTAATAATCTTGCAGGAGTTCCGTCCATTGTTTTTGGTCTTTTTGGAATGTCATTGTTTGTTAATAAATTAGGTTTTGGTGACTCAATTTTAGCAGGGGGATTGACACTTGGTTTATTAGTGTTACCCGTGGTTATCAGAACTACAGAGGAATCGTTAAAATCTGTAGATGATACTTTTAGACAAGCCAGTTTAGGATTAGGAGCTAGTAAGTGGCAAACGACACGCAATGTAGTGTTTCCTATTGCTTTTCCAAACATTATCACGGGATTGATTTTGTCGATTGGTCGTGTTTCGGGTGAAACAGCGCCTATTTTATTTACAGTAGCGGCTTATTTTTTACCTAAATTGCCTACCTCAATTTTTGACCAAGCAATGGCATTGCCGTATCATTTATATGTGATTTCGACCAGCGGTACCAATATCGAAGCATCTAGAGCCATGGCTTACGGTACGGCTTTAATTTTGATTTTCATTGTCTTAGTTTCTAATTTATTAGCGAACAAACTTCGTAAGTATTTTGGGAAAAAAGTAAAAATGAATTAAGAAACCATTTCTAAACAGAAAAATAGTTACTTTACCATAAATTTATCTCTCAATTTAGGATTAAATAATTTAACATGCACAAAATAGTATCACAGAACGTAAATTTTTATTACGGAGAATCACAAGCATTACAGGACATTTCCTTGTCTATGAAAGAAAACACCGTGACAGCTTTGATTGGTCCTTCAGGTTGTGGAAAATCAACTTATTTGCGTTTATTGAATAGAATGAATGATTTGATTGATAATACTCATATGTCGGGTACTATTTTAATTGATGGAAATGATATTTATGACAAACAAACCAACGTGGATGATTTAAGAAAAAATGTTGGTATGGTTTTTCAAAAGCCCAATCCTTTTCCGAAATCCATTTACGAAAACGTGGCTTATGGTTTAAGAGTAAATGGCGTTACGGATAAAAAAATCATTGAAGAACGAGTAGTGACTTCTATTGAACAAGTAGCACTATGGGAAGAAGTAAAAGACAAATTACACAAATCTGCATTTGAGCTTTCAGGAGGTCAACAACAGCGTTTGTGTATTGCTCGTGCCTTGGCAATACAACCTTCTATTTTATTGATGGACGAGCCTACATCAGCATTAGACCCTATTTCTACATCGAAAGTGGAAGAACTTATTTATGAATTAAAAGATAAGTACACTATAGTGATTGTAACGCATAATATGCAACAAGCTGGTCGTATTAGTGACAATACTGCTTTTTTCTATATGGGAGAATTAATTGAGTATGACAAGACCAAAACCATTTTTACAAAGCCAGCTAAAAAACAAACCGAAGACTATATAACAGGAAGATTTGGGTAATGGTAATAAAAAAATAGTTGCTGCGTTTGTAACTAATTGATAAATTACTAAATTGAAAATCTTAAAAACTAATTCTACACAATATGGCATCCTATTTAGAAACTGAACTAGGGAAACTTAGAAATATTATTATAAAAATTGGTGCATTGGCCGAAAGTCAAATTGCCGAAGCAGTGAAATCCATCCTTTCAGAGCCCTTTGCTGAGGTGAAAGAAGTAAAAAAAGTAGAAAATAAAATTGATAAACTCGATGTTAAAATTGATGATATCTGTCAAACCGTTTTTGCCTTACAGCAACCTGTTGCTTCTGATTTGAGATTCATTATGTCAGCAATGCAAATTAGCAATGAAATTGAAAGAATTGGTGATTTGTCTATGAGCATTATTAAATTATCTAAAAGCATTAAAGAAAAACATGAATTAATATCAAAATTTAATATCGCTGAAATTACAAGTGAAATTGAATTGATTACTTCTGAAACGAATAAATGTTTTAAAGATTTAGATGGAGCGAAAGTGGATGTAATTTTTGCCTTAAACAATAGTATTAAAAGTAAAAGTATTCAAGCTATTGAAAATATCATTAGCGAGATGAAAAATAATTCCAAGACAGTCACTTCAGGAACCAACCTTGTAATTGCATTAAAACATATGGAACGCATCGCTGACCATAATTCTAATGTTGCAGAATCCATCTATTTTATGATAAATGCAAAAATGATAAAACACGAAAAGTACATCGATAAAAAATAATTGTTTTAATTATTTTCAACACTAACCGATAGTTAATTCTGATGTCGAATTAACTATCGGTTTTTTTGTTAGAGCTAAGATAACAGAGGTAAATTTACAGGTTTTCTTAATGATTTTTTCATCTTTACTTTACATAAAATAGAGGTTTTTTTTAGGTCTTAGATATCTTAAATAAATCTTAATTATTTTAAGAGATAGCTGTTTTATTATTCGATATTGTCATTATTAAGTTTCATTTGATAAAGTATAATGAATCAAAAGTGCATTTTAACAATTAAATTGTTGTTTAATCGACTTTTATAATTGTATTCATTCTTGATGCCATACTTTCGCGCCGGATATTTAAATGTTTTTATATTAAAAAGTGAGGGCATTTAAAGAAGCAGCATGAATTAACTTGGTTTGAATAATGAATTACTTTAGGAAATAAAGTAAAAAATATTAAAATGTATTTATGAAAAAGAATTACACTAATTTTTCTGTTCCAAACAGTAAATTGATAAAAATTGTCTGTTTTTTGTTTATCATATTGTTTACTACTATTGTTGTTGCTCAAACACCAAAATTTACAACGCCAACTTTAATATCTGGAACGAATAAGCAAGTTGGTGCCAAATATTTATATCCAATTGTAACTACGGTTGATGGGAATAATGTTGATGCAATTGTGACAATTGTTTCTATAAATAATGCGTCAATCGTAGATGTTGATAATCCAACAAATGGAGGATTAATAGATCGTTTTCAGCCTGTTGTGAATACCTCTTCAGCAAATGGATATGTTGAATATGAATTTAGTTTTTACAAAAGTGGTACATACGGAACAGCTCAAGAATTAAAAATTGATTTGGGCTCGTTTATATTAGAAGCATTAGATCTGGATGGTAATGAGTTTTTTGATGTAGCAAGACCTAATAACGAAAGTTATACTTTAGAAAGTAATTCTTTCATAACGGTTTCTACGGTTGGTCCTTACACGAGATTTCAAGGCCCAAGTAATTCAGTGGACCCTATAAGCGTTACAAATACACGATACATTGCTGCAGTTAATTTTGGAACACTTAATTCAATTAAATTTAGATTAGGTAATAGTGGTACATCAAGTAATAGACAAAGTTCAATTAGTTTTGGGGAAGTTAGTTTTGTTATACCAAAAGCACCTATTGCAAACAACGATTCAGCATTATGTAAACCTTATGGAGCTGTATCGTTAGATGTAACGCTAAACGATACCGATTCAAATCAAAATATTGATAAATCTAAAGTTGATTTGAATCTAGCACTAACTTCCCCAGGTATTCAAAATTCATTAGTTGTAGCTGGTGAGGGTACTTGGTCTGTTACAGCAGCAGGAATTGTTACCTTTACTCCGTTAGCTACTTTTAAATCTAATCCAACACCTATTTATTATACAATAAATGATTTAACGGGTTTAACATCAAATGAAGCTAAGATAACCATAACTTACACTCCATCAGCACCAACAGTAAATGTGGTTGACAATTGTAATGGTACATCTACTTTAACAGCATCAAATTATACAGGAAGTTTGTTGTGGAGCAATAATGCTACAACAGCTTCTATCACCGTTAGTACAGCAGGAACATACACAGTTACCCAAACTGTAAATGGTTGTACGAGTGCTACAGGTTCAGGAGTTGCGACTCCAAAGACCACGCCATCAGCGCCAACAGTAAAGGTAGTTAACAATTGTAATGGAACATCAACACTAACAGCATCAAATTATACAGGAAGTTTGTTGTGGAGTAATAATGCTACAACAGCCTCTATAACAGTTAGTACAGCAGGAACATACACAGTTACCCAAACAGTAAATGGTTGTACGAGTGCTACAGGTTCAGGAGTTGCGGCTCCAAAGTCCACGCCATCAGCGCCAACGGTAAATGTGGTTAACAATTGTAATGGAACATCAACACTAACAGCATCAAATTATACAGGAAGTTTGTTGTGGAGCAATAATGCTACAACAGCCTCTATAACAGTTAGTACAGCAGGAACATACACAGTTACCCAAACAGTTAATGGTTGTACGAGTGCTACAGGTTCAGGACTTGCGGCTCCAAAGTCCACGCCATCAGCGCCAACAGTAAATGTAGTTAACAATTGTAATGGAACATCAACACTAACAGCATCAAATTATACGGGAAGTTTGTTGTGGAGTAATAATGCTACAACAGCCTCTATAACAGTTAGTACAGCAGGAACATACACAGTTACCCAAACAGTAAATGGTTGTACGAGTGCTACAGGTGCAGGCGTTGCGGCTCCAAAGACCACGCCATCAGCGCCAACAGTAAATGTAGTTGACAATTGTAATGGAACATCAACACTAACAGCATCAAATTATACAGGAAGTTTGTTGTGGAGCAATAATGCTACAACAGCCTCTATAACAGTTAGTACAGCAGGAACATACACAGTTACTCAAACTGTGAATGGTTGTACGAGTGCTACAGGTTCAGGAGTTGCGACTCCAAAGACCACGCCATCAGCGCCAACAGTAAATGTAGTTAACAATTGTAATGGAACATCAACACTAACAGCGTCAAATTATACAGGAAGTTTGTTGTGGAGCAATAATGCTACAACAGCCTCTATAACAGTTAGTACAGCAGGAACATACGCAGTTACCCAAACTGTAAATGGTTGTACGAGTGCTACAGGTTCAGGAGTTGCGGCTCCAAAGTCCACGCCATCAGCGCCAACAGTAAATGTAGTTAACAATTGTAATGGAACATCAACACTAACAGCATCAAATTATACAGGAAGTTTGTTGTGGAGCAATAATGCAACAACAGCATCAATTACAGTTAGTATAGCAGGAACATACACAGTTACTCAAACTGTAAATAGTTGTACAAGTGCTACAGGTTCAGGAGTTGCGGCTCCAAAGACCACACCATCAGCGCCAAATTATTTGATATCTTCTCTGCCAAGTTGTGAAACACCAGTAGGAAGTGTTTTATTAAGTGGATTACCAACTGGAAATTGGATTATAAATCCTGGGAATATAAGTGGTAATACGTCAACTAGAACTATTTCTGGATTAGAACCAGGTACCTATAATTTTACAGTGACTAATGCTCAAGGTTGTATTTCTCAAACAACTTCAAATGTTGTAATAACTAATTTTATTTGTGCTATTGACGATGCAGGAACAGCTGTAAACGGATTTACAGGAGGAACAGCTTTAGCAAACGTATTGGTAAATGATAAATTAAATGGAGCGATTGTTGACCCAACCAAAGTGAACACGACTTTTGTAAGTGCAACAAACGCAGATATTACCTTAGATGGTACAGCTGTAAAAGTAGCTGTGGGAACACCAGCAGGTAACTATGAGTTGGTTTACAAAATCTGTGAAAAAATAAATCCAACAAACTGTGACGAAGCGAAAGTAACCGTAACCGTTACTAAACCAGCCATCGATGCTATTGACGATGCAGGAACAGCGGTAAACGGCTTTACAGGTGGAACAGCTTTAGCCAACGTATTGGTAAATGATAAATTAAACGGAGCGATTGTTGACCCAGCTAAAGTCAACACGACTTTTGTTAGTGCAACAAACACAGGAATCACTTTAGACGGAACAACTGTAAAAGTGGCCGCAGGAACTCCAGCAGGTAACTATGAGTTGGTTTACAAAATCTGTGAAAAAATAAACCCAGCGAACTGTGATGAAGCAAAAGTTACCGTAGCGGTTACTAAACCAATTATTGATGCGATTGACGATGTAGCGAGTAGTCCAGTAAATGGATTTGACGGCGGAATTGCTTTAGCAAATGTATTGGCAAATGATAAATTAAACGGAGCGATTGTTGACCCAACGAAAGTGAACACGACTTTTGTAAGCGCAACAAATGCAGGTGTTACCTTAGAGGGTACCTCAGTAAAAGTAGCCGCGGGTACTCCAGCAGGAAACTACGAGTTGGTTTACAAAATCTGTGAAATAACCAACCCAACGAACTGTGACGAAGCGAAAGTAAATGTAACCGTTACCAAACCAGCCATCGACGCTATTGACGATGCAGGAACAGTCGTAAACGGATTTGACGGCGGAATTGCTTTGGCAAATGTATTA
>NZ_BPLU01000066.1:42221-44065 GCF_019656315.1 Flavobacterium sp. UMI-01
GAACACCACTTTTGTAAGCGCAACCAACACAGGAATCACCTTAGATGGTACAGCAGTAAAAGTAGCTGCAGGTACTCCAGCAGGAAGCTACGAGTTGGTTTACAAAATCTGTGAAAAAATAAACCCAGCGAACTGTGATGAAGCAAAAGTAACTGTTACGGTAACCAAACCAGCAATAGAAGCTATTGACGATGCAGGAACTACAGTAAACGGATTCACAGGAGGAACAGCTTTGGCAAACGTATTAGTAAACGATAAATTAAACGGAGCAATTGTTGACCCAACGAAAGTAAACACGACTTTTGTAAGCGCAACCAACTCAGGAATCACCTTAGATGGAACATCAGTAAAAGTAGCTGCAGGTACTCCAGCAGGAAGTTACGAACTCATCTATAAAATCTGTGAAAAAAACAACCCAACGAACTGTGACGAAGCGAAAGTAACTGTAACGGTTACCAAACCAGCCATCGACGCTATTGACGATGCAGGAACAGCTGTAAACGGATTTACAGGAGGAACAGCATTAGCAAACGTATTGGTAAATGATAAATTAAACGGAGTAATTGTTGACCCAACCAAAGTGAACACGACTTTTGTTAGCGCAACAAACGTTGGTGTTACTTTAGATGGAACATCAGTAAAAGTAGCTGCGGGAACACCAGCAGGAAATTATGAGTTGGTTTACAAAATCTGTGAAATAAACAACCCAACAAACTGTGATGAAGCTAAAGTAACTGTTACAGTAACCAAACCAGTAATCGATGCAATTGACGATGCAGGAACAGCCGTAAACGGATTTACGGGTGGAACAGCCTTAGCAAACGTATTGGTAAATGATAAATTAAACGGAGCGATTGTTGATCCAACGAAAGTGAATACGACTTTTGTAAGTGCAACAAACGTTGGTGTTACTTTAGATGGAACAACTGTAAAAGTAGCAGCTGGAACTCCAGCAGATAACTATGAGTTGGTTTACAAAATCTGTGAAAAAATAAATCCAACAAACTGTGACGAAGCGAAAGTAACCGTAACCGTTACTAAACCAGCCATCGATGCTATTGACGATGCAGGAACAGCGGTAAACGGCTTTACAGGTGGAACAGCTTTAGCCAACGTATTGGTAAATGATAAATTAAACGGAGCGATTGTTGACCCAGCTAAAGTCAACACGACTTTTGTTAGTGCAACAAACACAGGAATCACTTTAGACGGAACAACTGTAAAAGTGGCCGCAGGAACTCCAGCAGGTAACTATGAGTTGGTTTACAAAATCTGTGAAAAAATAAACCCAGCGAACTGTGATGAAGCGAAAGTAACTGTTACAGTAACTAAACCAGAAATCGATGCGATTGACGATGCAGGAACTTCAGTAAACGGATTTACAGGAGGAACAGCATTAGCAAACGTATTGGTAAATGATAAATTAAACGGAGCGATTGTTGACCCAGCTAAAGTCAACACGACTTTTGTTAGTGCAACAAACACAGGAATCACTTTAGACGGAACAACTGTAAAAGTGGCCGCAGGAACTCCAGCAGGTAACTATGAGTTGGTTTACAAAATCTGTGAAAAAATAAACCCAGCGAACTGTGATGAAGCGAAAGTAACTGTTACAGTAACTAAACCAGAAATCGATGCGATTGACGATGCAGGAGCTACAGTAAATGGATTTGACGGCGGAATTGCTTTAGCAAATGTATTGGCAAATGATAAATTAAACGGAGCGATTGTTGACCCAACGAAAGTGAATACCACTTTTGTAAGCGCAACCAACACAGGAATCACCTTAGATGGTACAGCAGTAAAAGTAGCTGCAGGTACTCCAGCAGGAAGCTACGAGTTGG
>NZ_BPLU01000066.1:44282-46123 GCF_019656315.1 Flavobacterium sp. UMI-01
AGTAAACGTATTGGTAAATGATAAATTAAACGGAGCGATTGTTGACCCAATCAAAGTGAACACGACTTTTGTAAGCGCAACAAATGCAGGTGTTACCTTAGACGGTACCTCAGTAAAAGTAGCCGCGGGTACTCCAGCAGGAAACTACGAGTTGGTTTACAAAATCTGTGAAAAAACCAACCCAACGAACTGTGACGAAGCGAAAGTAACTGTAACCGTTACCAAACCAGCCATCGACGCTATTGACGATGCAGGAACAGTCGTAAACGGATTTGACGGCGGAATTGCTTTGGCAAATGTATTAGCAAATGATAAATTAAACGGAGCAATTGTTGACCCAACGAAAGTAAACACGACTTTTGTAAGCGCAACCAACTCAGGAATCACCTTAGATGGTACAGCAGTAAAAGTAGCTGCAGGTACTCCAGCAGGAAGTTACGAACTCATCTATAAAATCTGTGAAATAACCAACCCAACGAACTGTGACGAAGCGAAAGTAACCGTAACCGTTACTAAACCAATCATTGATGCTATTGACGATGTAGCGAGTAGTCCAGTAAATGGTATCGGTGGTGGTATTGCAGTGCCTAATGTATTAGCAAACGATAAATTGAACGGAGCGATTGTTGACCCATCGAAAGTGAACACGACTTTTGTAAGCGCTACTAATCCAGGTATTACCTTAGACGGTACAGCTGTAAAAGTAGCAGCGGGAACACCAGCAGGTAATTATGAACTGATCTATAAAATTTGTGAAAAAACCAACCCAGCGAACTGTGATGAAGCAAAAGTAACCTTAAGCGTTTCAGCAGCGACTATTGAAGCAATTGACGATGCAGGAACAGCGGTAAACGGATTTATAGGAGGCACAGCTTTAGTAAACGTATTGGTAAACGATAAATTAAACGGAGCGATTGTTGACCCAACCAAAGTGAACACGACTTTTGTAAGTGCTACTAATCCAGGTATTACCTTAGATGGAACAGATGTAAAAGTAGCAGCAGGAACACCAGCAGGAGACTACTCATTAGTTTACAAGATTTGTGAAAAATTGAATACAAACAATTGTGATGATGCTGTAGTCACCGTAACCGTTACCAAACCAGTGATAGATGCTATTGACGATGCAGGAACAGCGGTAAACGGATTTACAGGTGGAACTGCTTTTGCAAACGTATTAACAAATGATAAATTAAACGGAGCAATTGTTGACCCAACGAAAGTAAACACGACTTTTGTAAGCGCAACCAATACAGGAATCACCTTAGACGGAACAACTGTAAAAGTAGCTGCGGGAACACCAGCAGGTAGTTACGAACTGATCTATAAAATCTGTGAAATAACCAACCCAACAAACTGTGACGAAGCGAAAGTTATCGTAAATGTATATGAACCGTCAATTTCTATTACTAAAGATGGGGAGTATAATGATCTTAATGGTGATAAAATTGTAAATGTAGGTGACCAGATTTTATACAAATTTGTTGTTAAGAATACGGGTGGTGCAATATTGACTAACGTTACCGTTACGGATAATAATGCTACAGTATTAGGAGGGCCAATTGCTAGTTTAGCTGTTGGTGCGGTTGACAGTACAACTTTTACAGCCGTTCATACCGTTACTCAAAATGATATTGATAAAGGAATTGTGTACAATTTAGCTACTGCAACAGGAACACCTCCACAAGGGCCACCAGTTACGGCAACTTCGACAGACCCAACACCTTGTACAACTTGTCCAAAAGAACCAACTTGTTTGGATTGTACGATGACCGAATTGAAACAAATGCCAAGTATTTCAATCACAAAAGATGGTAAATATGAGGATAAGAATAACGATG
>NZ_BPLU01000067.1:0-45273 GCF_019656315.1 Flavobacterium sp. UMI-01
ACTTCAACATTGTCCTCAATACCATAAAGATTAATTACCAATCAATACTAAACTACTTTGATAATAGAAGTACAAATGCTTCAGCGGAGTCTTTTAATGCAAAAATCAAAGCTTTTAGAGCGCAATTTAGAGGTGTTAGAAAAATTGATTTTTTCCTGTTTAGATTATCCAATCTTTTTGCCTAATCCCCAACTTTTGAACTTGATCCAATCCTATTATTATATTGGGCATCCATTTGTAGAACAGATAATTTTAATACAATCGAAAAATACCTAAGTTAAAACAAAAAAGGCATTAAAAGGGCACATTTTGATTATGCCCCCTAATAATCCTTCAAAACATTCCAAGACGGAATAAAATACCATTAGGCATACTATCATTATATTAAAACTAAACTTTTTCAATCGGTAGTCCTTTTCCCTGAACACTAATCATTATATTTTTTATTTAGAAAAAAAAACTGCCAAAACATCTATAAAAGAATGTCTTGACAGTAAAAAAATATTTTTATATGTAATAGATAGTTTACCTACCTTTCAATTAATCATAGATTTAGAATCCGTAAACCACACCTACAGCAAATTGTGAAGCTGATTTAGTAGCGTTACCGTTAGATTTTGCAAACACATCCTCTGAGCTACTATCTAATCTAAACTCAGGAATAATAGTCAATCCACCTGCTTTTAAGTTAGCAGAGAAAGTCAATGCTGTATAAGACTCATCAACTGATGAATTTTCTTTGAATTTAAAATATTCCCCACGTAAACCTAAACCAAAGTTTTCAGTTACTGCAACCGCTGGATATAAAGCTACACCAGTGTAACCAATTTTGTCTCCATTTGAAAAATCAGCAGTATTCAATCCTAATGAGAATTTCTCAGATAATTGGAAAGAAGCTGTTAAATCTACAATTGTCCCACTTTCTGAACCATCCATAAAGTTAATGTAAGCACTTACACCTTCTGTAGGAGCCAACGATAATTGAGCACCAATTGCGTTTAACCCTTTAATTGGATCTGCTTTATATGAATTCCATTGGTCATTAAAAGCACCTACCATCAAACCTACTTTGTCAGAGAAAGCATAATTTACTTTTACCCCTGCATTTTGGAACGGTCCGTTAGTAAATAAATAAGAAGTAGAATAGTGGAAATTAGCCACAGGTGAGATTACTTCATACCCTACAAATGTCCCCATGTATCCAGCTGTGAAGCTTAATTTATCTGTTGCTGCATAAGTAGCATACAAATTTTGAATATGGAATGAATTAAATCCGTTCCCTTCATCATATGTATTATCAGAATTAGGAATTGATTGAAATTGTCCTCTTGGTCCGAAAGAAACTTCACCAACGAAAGAAGCTTTACCAGTAGTTTTCTTTAAAGCGATATCAATCATACCCAAAGAAATTGAATTATGATCTGTTGCAAAACTTGTTCCAATGTTTTCACCTTTAGCGAAGTCATACTTGTAATAAAGATCCGCTGATCCAGAAATTTCTAATGGTGTGTCTTGAGCAAATGTCATGTTTCCTGTTAGCGCTAAAGCTAAAATAAAAATTACTTTCTTCATGTTTAATTTTGTTTTGGTTTAATAATTAATGTAAATGGTTTTTTCCTATTCTTTATTACTTAGAACGACTAGAATTCTAACTTTTATTTTGTTTCAAAAAACACAAATACACTGCATTTATTTATTTTTCTGTAGCGAATATATTAAGTAAAAATTAACTAAAACAAGAAATACTTCATTTTTTGAGCCAATTTTGGTCGTTTTATTAATAATCAAAAATCAAAAACAAAAAAATAGTCTTTTTGCACAAATTGGCACTAAAAAATACACTATTCACAACGCTATTTTTTAACACAACCCCTATTTTTTACACCAACAAACACAAAACAATCAAAAAAAATCACTTAAAATCCACAAAAAACAACTCTTAAAAAGAATACCCCCTTTAAAAAACAGGGGGTGCTTATTTTAATTAAAAAAAATAAATACCACCATCAATATTGTTCTTATATCTAGAAAATCTCGTTTTTAAACCTAAAAAAGGCCTCCAACACCATTGGAGACCTTTTCAAATAACTTAACAAAATGTTAATGTGTCTATTTTATAATTTCCTCTATACTTGCTAATTCATCAGCGGTAAAATACAATTTCTGGAGACTTTCTAAATTGTTGTTTAGTTGCCCAACAGAACTTGCTCCTATCAAAACAGAAGTCACTCTATTGTCTTTCATCAACCACGCCAACGCCATTTGAGCTAAAGACTGGCCTCTTTCTTTTGCAATTTGATTTAATTGAATGATTTTTTGAATGCGCTCTTCTGATACTTCTTCTCTTTTTAAATGTCCATTAGGATTATGCGCTCTAGAATTTTCTGGAATTCCGTTTAAGTATTTGTCCGTCAATAAACCTTGTGCCAAAGGCGAAAAAGCAATACAACCGACACCTTTATCTTCTAATACATCCAATAAACCATCTTCTACCCAACGCTGAAACATTGAATACTTGGCTTGATGAATCAAACAAGGTGTTCCTAATTCCTTTAAAACTTCTACAGCTACCTTGGTTTGCTCCGCCGAATAATTGCTGATTCCTACATACAATGCTTTACCCGAACGAACAGCATGGTCTAGAGCCATCATCGTTTCCTCAATAGGCGTTTCGGGGTCAGGACGGTGAGAATAGAAAATATCTACATATTCTAAATCCATTCGTTTCAAACTTTGGTCTAAACTAGAAAGCAAATACTTTCTAGAACCCCAGTCTCCATAAGGTCCTTCCCACATCGTATAACCTGCTTTGGTCGAAATCACCATTTGGTCTCTTAAATTGCCTTGAAAGTTATTTTTTAAAATCCTTCCAAAATTAGTTTCCGCTGAACCAGGAACTGGTCCGTAATTATTAGCTAAGTCAAAATGGGTAATTCCTTTATCAAAAGCTTCCTTAACGATGCTTTCTCCATTTTCAAAATTATCTACTGAACCAAAGTTGTGCCATAAGCCCAAAGAAATTTGAGGCAATAACAAACCGCTTTTTCCACATCTGTTGTATTTCATGTCTTTATTTTTTTATTTTCCTATGAGATTGTCATTAACTACAACCTATAACTTTATAGCAAAAAGGGCTTCGACCCTTCGATATACTCAGGGCAGGCTTAGCTCAGCCTGACAACAAACTTTAATTTTATCTTTAGTTTTACAAAACTAACAAACCATAACTCCTTATTATATGTATCGGTTTGGAATACCAAAACAATTCAAAATCCTCCAATTCCTTTTCAAAATCGGCTTGTATTTCTTGGAACGAATATACCTTTGTATTGGCAACCGCTATTTTATCCAAAATCGAGACTAACCATTTCCCTTCTTCTTTATTGGTTTGAATGGTAAAACTTTCTTTTTTATCATGAAAAGTCAGACTCATCATTTCCCAACTCTTTCCCTTTTTAGATTTGGTAAAATATTCCACTGCTGGCTTTCCGCCTAACCAAACTACTTTTGCTGTAGGTTTGATCGTTAAACTTCCTTCGTTTTCCAAAGCATTGTAGATAAAATCAGCTGGAATCTTGGTTTTCGGAATTTTAAATTCAAACCAATCTTGCAACGGATAATCGAAGCAAATGCCGTGCATGAAGTTGAACAAGGATTTTTTCAAGCCAAAACTAAATTTATCGTGATTGATTCCCGTTTTGTCTTTATAATTAATATCATTATTGGCAAATGTTCCAATGGCTTCCGTTTCTTTGACCACGCCAAATTGCTCTGGATACATTCCCACGGGGCTGTGCGCCGTCATCGCAAATTGATGCCAAAAACCCGATTGTAACACGCCTGCTTCAAATAATTGACGCACCATCTCCAAGCTATCCACGGTTTCCTGAATCGTTTGTGTGGGATAACCATACATCAAATAAGCATGTACCATAATTCCAGCTTGCGTAAAATGCTGGGTCACCTTAGCCACTTGCTCCACTGTAACGCCTTTGTCAATCAATTTCAATAATCGGTCAGAAGCTACTTCCAGTCCACCAGATACAGCAATACAGCCTGAAGCTTTGAGTAACATACACAAATCAGCCGTGAAACTTTTTTCGAATCGAATGTTTGTCCACCAAGTCACGGATAATTTTCTGCGTAAAATTTCGAGTGCCAAGGCCCGCATCAAAGCAGGCGGTGCGGCTTCGTCAACAAAATGAAATCCATTTTGCCCTGTAGCAGCCATTAATTCTTCAATTCTATCACAAAGCAAACTCGCCGCCACGGGTTCGTACACCTTAATATAATCTAACGAAATGTCGCAAAAAGTACACTTCCCCCAATAACAACCATGTGCCATCGTGAGTTTGTTCCAGCGACCGTCACTCCACATGCGGTGCATCGGGTTGACAATTTCGATAACTGAAATATATTTATCCAACAACAAATCCGAATAGTCGGGTGTCCCAACTTGCGATTGTTTGTAATCGGGTTTGGTGGAATTGTTTTTATAAACGACTTGACCGTCTTCTAATAAAAAGGTACGTCTAAAAAAGACTTCGACAGGCTCCCTCTGACAAAGGGTATCGATTAATAACTCTACTGGCAGCTCCCCATCATCCAAAGTAATGTAATCAAAAAACTCAAAAACACGGGTATCGGATAGCGAACGCAATTCGGTATTTGGGAAACCGCCACCCATTGAAATTTTAATTTGGGGATGATTTTTTTTCACCCATTGTGCACAACGAAAGGCACTATATAAATTCCCTGGAAAAGGAACGGATATCAAAAACAAATTAGGCTGAACGGTTTCAATTCTTTCTTTCAGTATCGAAAGTAATACTTCGTCAATATAGGTTTGCCGTTGTTGTAAGGCTTCGTACAATTCATCAAATGAATTGGCAGAACGTCCCAAACGTTCAGCATACCGACTAAAACCAAAATTAGCATCGACACATTCGACAATAAAATCAGAGATATCTTCGAGATATAATGTCGCTAGATGCTTAGCTTTATCTTGAGTTCCCATAGAACCAAAAGCCCAATCCAATTCTTCCAACTGAGCAAAACGAGAGGCTTCAGGCAGATAATCTTCTTGGCAAATTTGAAGTGCCAAGGTGGGATTTTTTCCTTGTAAAAAAGCAATAACCGAATCTATCGTTTTGATGTATTCGTCTTGGAGCGCAATTATTCTTTTGGCATTATCCGAAACGGCTTCAACCTGAAACTTGACACTTGACACCTGAAATAAATCTATCAATCCTTCTTTCGAAAATAATTTCAAAATCACTTCAATACCCAAATCCGCTTGAACGGAATCAATATTTTTAGTATTTAGAAATCCCTTTATATAAGCTGTTGCTGGATAAGGTGTATTCAGTTGCGTAAAAGGGGGCGTAATTAAAAGAAGTTTTGGTGTCAAAGGGAATTTTGTTTTGTACAAAAATAAGGTTTATTAATTATTATTCAACTAAAGATCTTTTTATGGGAAATAGAAAAAAACGTCTCACTTTTAGAATAAAAAAAACACAATTCAAGAAATAATAGAACTATTTTATTTTTTAAAAAACCACAAAAAAATCTTTAAAATCAGCTGAAATTTACCTACACAAAATTCCATTCTTTCATAATAAAAAACTGAATCTTTTTACTTACATTTGTTTTCCAACATTACTATAAATGAAGCTAAAAGACCTCTTACTATTTCTTTTATTCCTATCCTCACTTATTGTTTTTTCGCAAGAGGAAAATCACGATGCTACACACCACCACTTACTTGAAGATTCTCACGGGCATCTTATTCAAAATCTGGAAGAACAAAAAGAATTTTTGAAAATTCGAGAAGAAAAAAGAAAGTTTGAGCAACAAAATTTAAATAAAGCAAATATCACTTCAAAAACGGGTGCTGTTCAACAAGCTGTAGAAATGTGTACCAATGGTGGTTTGGAACAATATGAAACCATCAATGGGAATAGTTATCTTAAAAATTTTTTATATAATATAGGAGACCCTGCTGGACCTACACAATGCCGTTCTATTTCGAATACAGCCAATTCATATATCAATCGTTTTAATCCCTCAAACCTGAATATTATGGCTACGGGAGTACCCGCAAACTACATTGATACCTACATGGGAGATATAAAGGCTTTTGACCAATATGCTCTTAAAATCAACTACGAGAATAGCTCCACCTACGGCTCAATTGTACAAGGAAAAAGATTTAAAACAAATAATGAAAAATACCTCAAATTCAATTACAAAGCAGTCTTACAAACGGTTTATGACAATAGTCATACTGACAACCAACCCTTTGTTAAAGCACGTATTTTAGACAAAAAAGGGAGTGTCGTCAATGAAATTTGCTTAGTAGGTGATGAAAAAAATTGCATATTCACGAAAGTGCCGAGTCAAACTTCCCATTATGTTACTTTATATACTGCTAATTGGCAATCTGGACTATTGGATATTTCCTCCCTACCTAATAATGAAGAATTTACTATCGAATTTATGGCTTCAAGATGTGGATTAGGAGGTCATTTTGGTTATATGTATGTTGATGATATTTGTTTATTACATTCTACTGAAAACTTACAAGGCTCCGTTGAACTAGAACCCTTAAATAAAGTTTGTTCCACTTTACCTATATCTGTTTGCGGAAATTATACCATTCCAAATTCGGGTGGTATTTCTGCTTCCTTAAAAAAAATTACTTTGACCGTTTACGACAGCAGCAATATTGCGGTTTATAGCACTTCGACCACCTCCTCTTTAGACACTGCCAATAAAACGTTTTGTTTCTTATTAAAAGCCACTGATTTTCCTGATGTTTCCAATGCGAATTACAATGTAGGAGTAAAAGTGGATTATGATATTTCAGGAACCTCATGTTCTGGAACGACATTTAATTCAGCTATAGATGCAGATGCTAATCCCGGCTGGGATATCTCTTTTTTAAATTGTACCGCTAGTTGTGACATCAATGTAAAAACCGCTAAAATATCACAGTGTGACTCGAATCGCGATGGAACTGAAAATTTTGACCTAACCAAGTTAAATCCTTTGGTTGTTAATACGACTACTGGGTTAAACTTTAGTTATTACATGACCTACGACGAGGCCGTAAACAACTTGAATGCTATCAGCAACCCAACCAGTTATTTGAGCCCTAGTACCTCTATTTATGTAAAAGTAAATAAAGACGTTAGTTGTTATAAGATTATTTCGGCCAGTTTGGAATTAAGAAATCCAACCGCAAATATTACTGGAATACTAAACGTTTGTGCTGGTAGTACCGTATTAACAACTTCCCCTGGGGCCTCATATTTATGGAGCACGGGTGAAACAACACAAAATATAACCATTACCTCTATTGGCACTTATTCAGTGACCGTTACAGATTCATTTGGCTGTAGTAGTGAGGCAAATGTTGTCATTGAGAGCAGTCAAACTGCCGTTTTACCTACCCTTCAAATCACACAACCTTCTTGTTTCTCTCCACAAGGAACTATAAAAGTCACCTCGCCTGCAGCACAATATAGTTTTGATGACGGAGTTACGTGGACTACTAATGACACCAAAAGCAATTTAAATCCAGGAACTTATCTAGTCAAAATAAAAACAGTCAACGGTTGTACTTCTTATTCTCAAAGTGTTACCATTAAAACCGCAACCACACTTTATCCCCAATACACCTCCACCAATCCAAAATTTTGTGGCGATGTAGGTACGATAACAATTTTGGGGAACCCTGCTTACTTTAGCTTTGATGATGGAGTTACATGGGTGACTACTGCTACTGCCTCAAATCTTGGCCCCGGTAATTATAAAATTCGAACCAAAGATTCCCAAGGCTGTATTTCATCAGCTAGTAATGTTCTTATTAGTAGCAATACTCTAGCCACTCCTTTTTATACGTTAATAAATCCAGCATGTTCACAACCTGGAAGCATCACTATCAATACGGTTTCTGATTTTTACACTTTTGACGGAGGAGTTACATGGGTAAAAAGCAATACTAAAAACATTTTAAACTCAGGAACATTCGCTATAGGTATTAAAAATGCTATTGGATGTACTTCAAATTTCACCTATGTATATGCAAACGACCTTAAAGATACCTTTCCTGAATATGGTCTAATTTATCCTGAATGTGGCAACAATGGAAGCATTATCATTTCTACAGTTGCAGATTTCTATAGTTTTGATGGTGGTGTAACTTGGACTACAGACAACATTGCCAATGTACCTCATGGAAACTACCTCATAAAAGTAAAAAACAAAGCCGGCTGTATCAGTCAGGCTAGCTTTGTTAATTTATATCGATCCTTCCTCCCTTATCCTACAATTAGTATAGAACAACCTACTTGTGGAACCAATGGAAAAATAACTATTAACTCATTAGCTGATTATTATAGTTATGACAATGGTGTGACTTGGACCACACTCAATTCCAAATCTTTACCGCCAGGAATTTACTCTGTATTGATTAAAAACAATCTTGGCTGTATCTCCTATAGCACCCCCGTTTATCTTTACAATCCTAATATAGACGAACCCTCTTATACGGTTACACAACCTTCATGTACTAATCTCACAGGGAGTATCACCATAAACACAACAGCAGACTATTATAGTTTTGATGGAGGTTATACTTGGAAAACCACCCCAACTTTATCCAACATAAGTTCTTATACTTATCATACTATTTTAATAAAAAACAGTTTGGGTTGTATCTCAAAAAGTGTTAATATTTTAATTAATGAGCCCAATCTCCCTGATCCTGATTTTACTTTAGTCAACCCCAGTTGTGGCAACTCCGGAACAATTACGTTTAATACTGTTGCTGATTTTTATAGCATCGACAATGGAAAAACCTGGAGTTCTAATAATGTTTTTAGTAATTTAACTCTAGGTTATTACTACTTAAAAATAAAAAATGGGAGCTGTGTTTCCAAACACATCTTCATTTTTTTAGATAACAACTATTTAGCTACACCTAAATACAGTGTTACACAACCTACATGTAGTACACAAGGTACTATCACTATCAATACTGTAGCCGATTTTTACAGTATCACCAACGGCCAATCATGGGTTACAAACCCAGTCTTTTCAAATCTGGCTCCCGGATACTATTATCCACTGATAAAAAACGCAAACGGCTGTATTTCGAGATCAAGTAGTGTAAACATTCAAGCCTTTTATCTACCTAATCCTATATATACAACTACTCAACCGAGTTGTGGAAGCGCCGCTAGTGTCACCTTTAGTCCTCTATATAAAGAATACAGTATAGATGGTGGAAAAACTTGGCAAATCTCTAATACCTTTACTAATCTCACAACTGATTTTAATTATTATCTAGTTGTAAAAGATGCCTCGGGCTGTATTTCAAGTCCCTATACCACCATTGCAAGATTCAACCCCTATTTTTTACCCAATCCAGACTTTACTGTCATACAACCCTCATGCGGCACAAATGGAAGCATCAATATTGCAACGGTTGCAGATTATTATAGTTTTGACGGAGGTGTAACTTGGACAACAAATTCTTCCCTCACCAATATTACTTCAGGCAGTTACTCCATTGCCATAAAAAATGCACTTGGTTGTAAATCCTATAACATCTCTATTTACCTTAACCCGTATTACTTACAATCACCATATATAAAAACAGTACAACCTAGTTGCGGTGATGGAGGAAGTATTACTGTATTTTCAGCTGCTGATAGTTATAGTTTTGACAATGGTGTTACTTGGACAACAAATCCTGTTTTATTGAACCCAACTGCTTCTTATTATAATATTATTGTCAAAAATGCATTAGGGTGTAAATCACAACCTCAATCTACTTATATCTATAAATACAAATTACCATCACCTAGTATATTTGTTACTCAACCTAATTGTAATACTCCCAGTGGCTCAATAACCATAAATACTGCATCTGATCAATATAGCTTTGACGGAGGTAAAACGTGGACAACTAACCCCACATTACAGAACTTGTCTTCAGGCTCCTATTCTATAATTATTAAAAATAGTTTAGGATGCATATCAAACACCACCTCCGCTTATATTTATGCGCCGCCTGCGAAACCAGTTGCTCCTGTAGTTAAAATTACCCAACCTACAAGCTGTGGCGCCACAGATGGAAGCATTACTATAAACAGCATGGGAATAAGTTATAGTTTTAATGATGGAAATAGCTGGACCACCAACCCAACCAAATTAAATATTGGAGAAGGCACTTATATTGTTAAATATAAACCTACTTCATCTAGTTGTGAATCGCTATCGACAATTGTAAATTTAAATTCAGGAACCACGATTGCAGCTCCTAGTTTTACTACAACACAACCTAATTGTAGCGCGCCAAAAGGAACTATTACTATAACAACAAATGCTGCTACTTATAGTTTTGACAATGGATTATCGTATGTTTATGGCAATACTAAAACCGATCTTTCTCCAGGAACTTATTTTATTAAAATCAAAGATGCTTCGGGTTGTATTTCTGATCCAGCAACAGTGACTATTTCACCGTTCTCTGACCTTCCCGCTCCTTTGTACAAAGTAACCCAACCCAATTGCTCTCAATTTACAGGGACGATATCCATTGATACCGTAGCAGATTTATATAGTTTTGACAATGGACTTACCTTTGGAACATCTAACACTAAGACTAATCTTTCAGCCGGGACTTATGATGTCATGATAAAGTACCATTCTGGTTGTATTTCGCTTAGTACACCTGTCACCATAGATACTGCACCTACTGTTCCTGGAGTACCAAAAGTGATAGTGGCTGACCCAAAAGGCTGTGTTAGTTCATTAGGTACAATTACGGTTTCTACTGTGGCAAATCAATATAGTTTTGATGATGGTCTTAGCTGGAACACCGACAATACCGCTAGTTTAGCTCCCGGAAATTATTTAATTCGTATAAAAAACACAAATGGCTGTCCTTCACCGGCATTTTCTGCCACTATTAATCCACCCGAAAATGCGCCTTCTCCTCCAAGTGTAACGGTTGTACATCCCTTAAGTTGTAGCAACCCTTTTGGCTCAATCGCTATAACAAGCACTGCACATCAATATAGTTTTGATGATGGACAAAGCTATTCAGTAAATCCTAACTCAGGAAACTTAGCCGCTGGAACCTATCTTATACGAGTTAAAAACACAAATGGATGTGAATCTACAGCATCTTCGGTAACCATTAATGCCCCGACTGATTATCCGAATGACCCCCAGTTTACAGCCGTTCAACCAGACTGTCATACTCTTACAGGAACCATCTCTATTACCGATAGTGCACAAGAATATAGTTTTGATAATGGAGCCAGTTGGACTACAAATGCTATCCAAACCAACCTCACTCCTGACACCTATTACCTAAAAGTTAAAAATAACTTGGGTTGTATTTCCAATGCTACAAAAGTTACCCTAATCCCTTTTACCGATTTTACACCTAAACCTACTGCATCCGCCACACAAACTTTTTGCATTCAACAAAATGCTACTATAGGTACTATAAACATTACAGGACAAAACGTTCAATGGTATGACCAAGCAACTAATGGAAATAGTGTCCCTCTTAATACCTTATTACAAAACAATACGTCTTATTATGCTTCTCAAACAATTAACGGATGTGAAAGCGAAAGAGAAGCAGTATTGATAAAAATTCAAGATACACCCGCTCCTTTAGGTGACGCTGATCAATCTTTTTGTACCAATCAAAATCCAACCCTAAATACAATTACAGTTACTGGCACCACTATCCAATGGTACAACAGTACTGGAATTCTATTGCCTTCAAACACTTCTCTCACTGATGGCGAAACGTATTATGCAACTCAAACGCTTAATAACTGTGAGAGCACTCAAAAATTGGCCGTAAGCATTTCGTTTATTACCAGCTTACCCGCCAATAATTACAATGTCTCATTTTGCGACGATTTTGATGAAAAAACAAAAACCATTGATTTATCTTCCTATAACCCATCACTTATTGCAAACCCTAATCAGTATGAGTTTCACTATTACACCTCACTTATAGGGGCTGAAAACCAAGTATTATCCAACAAAATAGTTGACTTTAAAAACTATAAATTATCATTAGGAGTAAATACCCTTTATGTTCGTATTAACTCCAATACTCCTTGTTATGCCATTTCCGAATTAAAGTTCACCTTGTTTTCAAAACCTTTGGTTCCTATTAACAACATCGTTCCTATTTGTCAAAACACCTCAGCCTTGGTAGATGCGGGAAATCACAATAGCTACCTATGGTCCACAGGAAGTACAGCTTCATCCCTACTTATCAATCAAGAAGGTAAATATTGGGTAGAAGTAGAAGACCATCACGGAACAATACATTGTACCAGCCGTAAAGAATTTGAAGTTGTTTTATCGAATAAAGCAACTATTACGAATATTTCAACGGTAGATTGGACAGATACTGAAAATAGTATTTCTGTATTTGTAACTGGGAATGGTGATTATGAATATTCCATTGACGGTAATCTTTTTCAAGACAGCAACCAATTTACCAGTTTAAGAAATGGAAAATATGAGGTAACTGTTAAAGATAAAAATGGTTGTGGTACCGTTAGCGAAGAAGTATATTTATTAATGTATCCTAAGTATTTCACTCCAAACGGGGATGGATACAATGACACTTGGAACATTCAATTTTCGGAAATGGAAACTAACATCACGATAAAAATATTTGACCGATATGGAAAATTAATCAAGACTTTTATTTCGCAGAACGACAGTTGGGATGGTACTTATAATGGAAGAGAACTTCCAGCAACTGATTATTGGTTTGTGGTTACAAGAGAAAACGAAAAGGAATACAGAGGTCATTTTAGTCTAAAACGATAATCATCATTTCCTAAACATTTCTTAATCCCTGAAAACATCATTATAGTTTTCTTATTTTAGCAGTAAATTTAGAATGAAAAAACATGCCAAACGACTGTATTAGCTATCAAAATTCAGGTTATTTCACCCCTTTGATGATCGATTATTTGAACCAAAAATCAAATCTTGACTCTTTGTATAACCGATTTCCAACTTTGGAAAATTTTGAAGCACAAATACAAGAAAAAAGAGAACAGTTTAGTCTTGAAACAAGAACTACATTGGTTTCTGTTTTACACAAACAATATCAAAACACCACGATATCCGACTTGACAGCAGAAAATATTGAAGCTTTAAAAGTCAACAATACCTTTACCATCACCACTGGTCACCAATTGAATTTGTTTAGCGGTCCATTGTATTTTTTGTACAAAATCATTTCGACAATTAATTTAACTCACAAACTAAAAGCGACCTATCCCGCCTACAATTTTGTTCCTGTTTATTGGATGGCTACAGAAGACCATGACTTTGAGGAGATCAATTATTTTAATTTCAAAGGAAAAAAATTTCGCTGGAACACAGCAAGCACTGGAGCAGTAGGACGATTAAACACCGAGGGACTAGATGAGTTTTTAGAAATATTTGCACTAGAATTAGGACACACTACCAATGCTAACACCTTAAAAACACTTTTCACCCAAGCTTATTTACACCACTCCAATTTGGCCGATGCCACAAGATTTTTGGCGAATGCTTTATTTGGTGAATATGGATTGGTTATCCTTGATGCCGATAATTCCGACTTAAAACAGCTATTTGCTCCTTACATCAAAGAAGAATTAACCCAACAAACTGCATTTAAAGCTGTAAAAGAAACCATCAACAAGCTCAGTGATTATGCGATTCAAGTAAATCCGCGTGAAATCAATCTCTTCTACCTTGAAGACCAACTACGTGAAAGAATAATTTATAAGAATGATACATTTATAGTCAACAATACCAACTTGGCCTTTTCTAAAAATGAAATTTTGAACTTAGTGGATACTAATCCAGAAAAATTTAGTCCCAATGTGGTTATGCGTCCCTTATACCAAGAAGTAATTTTACCTAATCTCTGCTACATTGGAGGTGGTGGTGAAATCGCTTATTGGCTGGAACTAAAGGCGTTTTTTGATACTGTAAAAGTTCCTTTTCCTATTCTTTTAGTCCGAAATGCTGTAGTTTTAGCCACTCAAAAACAGGTCAACAAAGCAGAAAAACTCGAACTTTCTTGGGCTGATTTATTTAAAAAGCAAAATGAACTAGTCAACGCACTTACTCATAAATACTCTGCTTTTCCTATTGATTTTTCTACACAAAAAAAATACCTCCAACACCAATTTCAAAGTCTTTATGAAATGGCTTTACAAACAGATAAATCTTTTGTAGGAGCGGTAAAAGCACAAGAAAAAAAGCAGCTAAAAGGACTCGAAAATCTTGAAAAAAGATTGTTCAAAGCTCAAAAAAGAAAATTAAAAGACCAGCTAGAGCGTGCCATTGATTTACAAAACGAATTATTTCCTAACCAAGGATTACAAGAACGTCAAAATAATTTCTCTGAATTTTATTTGACAGAAGGGATTCATTTACTTCCCAAATTATTGCACACCTTAAACCCTCTTGCACAAAATTTTGATATAATTACATTATAACCTCTATCAAACTAATATTTTTAGTTATTTTCGTACCCTAAAACACCTAATAATTACAAATACAAACATAACTCATGACAACTAACAGAACTTTTACCATGATTAAACCAGATGCTGTAGCAAATGGTCATATCGGGAATATTCTTGCTATGATAACGAATGCAGGATTCAAAATCGTATCGCTAAAATTGACGCAACTAACTGTAGCTGATGCACAAGCATTTTATGCAATTCATGCTGAAAGACCTTTTTTCGGTGAATTAGTAAACTTTATGTCTAGCGGACCTATCGTGGCGGCAATTTTAGAAAAAGAAAATGCCGTTACTGATTTTAGAACTTTAATTGGAGCTACTAATCCAGCTGAGGCTGCCGAAGGTACGATTCGTAAATTATACGCAACATCATTAGGCGAAAATGCTGTTCACGGTTCTGATAGCGATGAAAATGCTGCAATTGAAAGTGCTTTTCATTTTTCAGGGAGAGAGCAGTTTTAAATAAATAAAGAATTTGGATTTTTTTATTTAGGATTTGCGGTGCTAAATCCTAAATAAAAATCCTGAATTTTAAATCATTACCTTAAAACTACATTTGTTACGACATCACGTCCTATTTCTTCATTAATCATTTTGATGATTTTGGATTTCCCTAAACTCAGTTCTTCCCTGAGAACAGATGAAGTCAATTCTACATACAAGGTACTGTTTTTCAACGCTACGTTTTGGGTATAGCGATTTACACCGTTGCCCATCAAATTAGCCCAAGCTTCTTTCACGTTTACCTGATCCATACCTGATTGCAGTCTGTGCCCTTCAATAAATTGTTGAATCACAGCCCCCACAGTACTTTCATTATTTAGTCGTTTCGCCATTTCCAGTTAAATTTATTGCTCCTGTTTTTTTATAATGATATTCTTTATTCTCCTCGTTTCTCACAACTAATTCCTCGTCCGTTACCTTTACTAATTCCTCAGACCATTTGGCAAAATCAGTTGAATAATCCAAATAAACCGCCTCTTTTTCAAAACGTACTTTTATCTTTTCATAACTGTCATTAGCTATAAAAGTTCCGTCTAATTGTGGTTTTACTTTTTTACGGAAACCTACGTTATTTTTGATTTCAAAATAATCAAAATTTTCGTTGATTTTATAATTCTTATCTTCTCCTTCAGCTACCTCAACTTTTTCAATTTCCCAGTAGCCATTGAGTTTTACTACATCCTCAGGTGTTATTTTATGTTGACAAGAAACAAAGAATAAACAAAAAAACAACCATTTAAAAAACCATTTCATACTTTATTATTTTATAGATGCAAATTACATTCATTAGTTCGCTTGCATGTAGTCCTGCAATTGTTAGCAAGCCAGTGTTATGACAATGGCAAGCGTAACACATTATTTCCATTTACAAAGTTAAACTTAAAAACAGCAAACAAAATAAAAAAAACAGTACTCACTTTAAACTTTTTAAATTACATTTAGTCAAAAACACATTGAATCAGTTCATAAGACTAAAAAAGTAAATTTTAAACAGGAACTCAATGGAATTAATCAATCACTACTTAAAAAGAAGCAGTCGTATTTTATTCTTATTCCTACTCACCGCTTGTAGTAATGATAATGATTCTCCTGTTGAAACTACTTATTTCCCTCCATTAGCAGGCAATACTTGGGAAACCAAAAGTATTTCTAGTTTGGGTTGGAATCAAAATGCAGTTCAATCCTTACTAGATTTTTTAGAACTCAAAAACTCTAAATCTTTTATCCTTTTAATTGACGGACGAATTGTGATGGAAAACTATTTTAATGGTCATACCGCTAGCAAAGGATGGTACTGGGCTAGTGCTGGCAAAACCTTAACATCCGCAGTAACAGGTATAGCAGCACAAGAAGGCTATATTAACATCAACCATAAAGTATCCGACTACATAGGAACTGGGTGGACTAGTTTACCATTGGCCAAGGAAAACTTAATCACTAACAAGCATTTACTCAGCATGACCTCAGGTCTAGACGATAGCAATGACTGTGTAACACCAGCTTGTCTTACTTATAAAGCTGATGCGGGTACTCGATGGGCGTATCACAATGTCTATGTAAAATTACAAGACGTAGTGGCTCAAGCTACTAAACAATCTTGGAACAATTATTTCAACGCCAAACTAAGAGATAAAATAGGCATGGAGGGTAATTGGTTTCAAATAGACAATAACTCGGTTTACTTTAGCACCAGTCGTAGCATGGCTCGTTTTGGTTTGTTAATTGCTAATAAAGGGAAATGGGAAAACACTCAAATAATAAATGAAAACTTTTGGAACGAAGCTACCAACACTTCTCAAAATATCAATTTAGGTTACGGTTATTTATGGTGGCTCAACGGAAAAAGCAGTTACCACCTACCACAATCACAATTGCAAATACCAGGGAGTATAATTCCGTCAGCACCTAATGATATGTATATGGCTTTGGGCAAAAATGATCAAAAAATTTATATCGTTCCCAGTAAAAAAATGGTAGTCATCCGTATGGGCGATGCTGCCGATGGTTCCAATTTTGCTTTATCGGATTTTGATGATGCGTTGTGGAAAAAGATAAAAGCGTTGTATGAATAAAAAATAGTTTTTTATGGAATTGCACCTCCTGATTTCGCAAAACGTTACAAAGTGATATTGCTTAATCGACCTTGGTATTTTTAGAGTAATTGCCTCATCCAACTTTATTTTAAAAACGTATCATTCTAACAAAGCAACTTTTATTTATAATCGAAAAATCGAAATTTCCACTTTTGTAAAACGAAATTTCCATTTTTGAGACAAATATAAGAATGTTTTAATCACCGTTTAAAATATATTTAAAAAGCCCCAAACGGGGCTTTTTTAGCTACTTTTAGAAGAGTACCGCTCTAGCATCAATAAATCAGGTTTAAACACGTCCTTGACGTCTGTATTAGGCTCAAACGTGCTAAAGGCATTATGTTGCGGTTTCTTTATGATAATCCCTTTATTAATATCCGTTAAAGCCGTTTCAATCAGTGATAGCCCTAAGCCCTGCAAATGATGCTCCCACAGTAACTTTGCCGCCTTTTTAGGCTCCATACCGTATAGCTTCGGGTCTATGAATAAAATATCCTGATAAGCAATATCACCACGGTCAATCCCGCTATTCAGCCAAAACACAGTACCTCCTGTAACGGCGTCACGCATACGCACCGCCCACTCAATAGACGAACGCCCACGGTGACGAGGTAATAAGCTCGGGTGGTAACCTATCCAGCCAATTTTAGCCTTATATCTTGTACGTGTGCCAATATAATCAAACGAGTGAGCCGTAATACCCACGTCCACATTATCGGGCATAGTATCGGCGTTTAATGTGCCCGCAGGAATTACTGGAATATTAAAAATGCGGGCGGTTTTAGTAATATACTTATCATCTAGTGGCGCACAAACACCCACAACCTCAACAAAAGGCATATTATTGCAAAGGTTGAGAACCAACTCCCCAAAATACTTTTGCCCACTTATAAAAACTCTTAATTTCTTCATTTTCCTAAATATTTAAAACTTTGTATTGCTCTAAAGTGTCCGCCGTAGCCACAGCCTTTAATACCTTCACTTTTACCCGTTTTCATGATACTGGCATTACTACGTGTTTTATTCGACCCGTAGAGCATCGCAGCCGTTTGATTCCACTTATTAGAGTGCCTCAAGTAGCCACAAAGTTGCGGGTGTGAGGTGTGAAAAAAAGTGTGGTACTTTCGGTTGCAGCGCCCGTTTCCTTCCAAATGGTATTGCATTATTTCATTCAAAAAAGCAGTTCCAACGCCCGCACCTTGCCACTCGGGCATTACTACTAATCGGGTGGCACGGTAAGCCGTAGCGGTAAACAAAGGGCAAACGGCAACGTGCGCCACCAATTCGCCGTTTACCGTACCAACGAAATACTCAGCGGCGGGTGGATGCGGAAGGTCTAAATAATAATGCTCTTTAAAATACTTCCAGTAAGTTCCGTTGACCTTCCAAATGTCAAGCTTGATATTGGGTCGGTTGGCGATAGCAATTTTTTTTTTAATACTTTGGTGTTTACATCATACACCCAGTCTGGTTGAAGCCATTCGATAATATCATAGTGGCACGATAATAAAACTACTTTTTTGCCTTTGTTCTTGCGCCAATTCTTAGCGAAAGCCATAGCCCCAATTTTAGCAATCTGTCGGTCAATTACGGACGTAAACTCATCAACAACCGATTCATCGGGAGCCTCAGAAACCAATCGAGCTAATCCCGCCCTAAACTGCTGACCGTTAGAAAGTGCGCCAAAAGGTCGTAACCAACTAGGTACATCGCCCAAGCCCACAGACGATAAAGCGGCGGTGGTTTCGTTAAAATCGCCATTGGGCAAAATGCAGTCAATAATAGGCTTTGAATTATCCCACCCTTTATAAAGGTCGTGAAGCTTATCCGAACCAAAGAACTGGCGACCTAATGAGGTCTTACCGCTTCCAGACGTTCCCACAATTAATCCAATACCCCAGTCGAGGTCATCAATTTCAATATTAAATTCTTGTGTCCAGTTTGCGCCACTTTCGGCATTAAACAGGGACTTTACTCTTTGCGCACGGTAGCTTTCAAAATCCTTCGTGCTGTTTTCAATTGTTATTTTCATGTTGTGACCACTTTAAGTTTATGCCCTTTTTTTTGTAACTCTTCGAACACCTTTTTTTGTTCTTCTTCATCTTTACAAATCACAATAACCCCGTATTGTTGCTTGTATAAAAATTGCTTTGCCATATATATTAATTTAGTTTACATTTGTACCTCTCACCTCAATAAAACACAAAAAAGCTCAAGAACTAAAGAAGACATTGATACGTCCTCCGTAGCTCTTGAGCTCGTGTTTAAAATTGGGGTGAGATACTTTTTTAAAGCGGAGGACTATTATTTTTCCCTGTCATCTCGAGCGAAGTCGAGAGACCGTCCTCCATAGGAACTACTTAACTATAAAGCTTTCAATAGCCTCATCAGTCATTATGCTTGCAATACAATGCCCGCCTTTATTCCATTTGGTAAAATCAATGGCATCAATTAAAATTGAAACCAACCAACCCAGCCAACTAAGCGACTTTTCAAGCCTTTTTTTACCGAAAACACTCGATAGCGTTTCGCCGAACCTCCCAAACTGGTAACCGCCTTTTGATAAAGCAGCATTCCAAAAACTAGGAAATAAGTTATTGGCAAAAACATCGACTTTGAAAGCTTTTTTAAACTTTCGCTCAGCGGTAATTTTAAACCACTTCCTGTTTTTTACGTCAATAACCAAGACGGTTATTTCGTCAAGGATATACACGAAAACAAACAGAATTAAAGCGATTATTGATAATAAGAAGCCCATTATTAGACAAATTGAAATTGAACAATAGCTTTTTCTCCTTTAAAATTTAATGTATTCAAAAGCCATTGTCTTGCAAAAGGGTCTGTTAATTCCACTCTAGGGTCATCTAACGAACCACCTGTAAACATTTGTCTTGCTTTTTCGGCAGTAGGAAATCCCCAATCTACCATTTGATAATCTTCTGGCATACCGTTCTCAGCTATATAAGCAAGCATTGGCACTGTTAGTCTTGGTTTAGACTCTGGGTCTTCCGAGTCATATTCGGGATTAAGAATTGAAATTTTGGTGGTTCTATTGCTACTTTGTTCATCCCCTTCATCCCCTAAAAATGAAAGCGTATGACTTCCAAGTAAAATAGTTCTATCATTCTTCTGATAAGTCATATCAAACTTTACAGAAAAGAAATTCTCTCCTTGTATGATTATTTCTGTATCATTGATTTCAACGTTTTGGAATTGCCCCTCAGAATCAAGAGGGCTTACATAAATTGGTGCTATTAGTTTCATATTGTTTTAATTTTAAGCGTGTATTGTCCAGCCTTTAGCTAGAAGTAATGTTTCTGAATTTGTACCTATTATTGAATTTGTATTGCCAGTCGTGTATATTGTGCCGCCAGTTCCTAGACTACTAATCCAAGCAGTGTCATCATTCCAAGCAGTGGTTGTTATCAAATTGGATGAAATATTTATATTATTCAGTCCACTTGGTAACGCAATGGATGGATTGAATGTCGTTAGCTGATTTGATTGTAAATCTAAAAGAGCTAAATTATTGGGAAGAGCAATGGATGGATTGAATGTCGTTAGCTGATTGTTTGAAAGTAACAATATGCTTAGTCCACTTGGTAACGCAATGGATGGATTGAATGTCGTTAGCTGATTTGATTGTAAATCTAAAACATCTAAATTATTAGGAAGAGCAATTGAGGGATTAAATGCTGTTAATAAATTACCTGCTAATACCAATACCACCAATCCACTTGGTAGAGAATTTGAAGGGTTAAATACAGTCATCTGATTGTTACCAAGTGTCAGCAAGAACAAACTACTTGGTAGAGGAAGAGAAGGATTAAAGGACGTTAATTGGTTTCCAGATAAAAACATTAATTGAGTATTATTCGGAAGTGCCACACTGGGATTAAACTCACTTATTTCGTTATCCTGCAAGTACAACCATATTAAACTACTTGGCAATGCAAGTGAGGGATTGAATGTTGTCAAACCACATTGACTCAATACTAAGGCTTCTATGCTATTAGGTAAAGCATTTACAGGATTAAATACCGTAATACCACTATTACCACTAATATCTAAAGAAGTTAAACCAGAAGGATAAACACTATCTGGATAAGCTGTCAAGTCATTTTCTTCAACTGATATTTCAAGAATGTTTCCTTCAAATGTTCCAGATAACGAGAAATCCGCTAAATACAGATTGTACAAATAAAGATAAGAATCTGCTGGAACCGAAGCTACTGTAAAAGTAGCCACATTACCAACTACATCTACAGAATCAAATTCCAAACTACCTTGCATATTAAAATAATCATTCCACTCAGCTATATCTGTATAATCCCCAATACCTAACCAAGTAGCGGTGGTGGAGATGTCAGTAAAAGTCAGTGTCATCTGATTTAAAGCACTGACATCATCCTGCATCATCCATATTATCCTGTTGTACTTTTTCATTATGCCTCAGTTTTAACTCCAATAATATCCCACTTAGTGTCTGTGTCATTATATATGATTGCCAGATAAATTGTTTTATCAATCGTAGTAGCCGTAGGAAGCGTTACACCTATAGCCCTGTAGTTACTTCCATAACTCAAAGTTCTTGAGGTTCCATTATCCTTGATTCTAATAACAAATGGCTGACCCTCTGTCCAAGTTCCTGTGGGATTCGCAATAGTACAGTTTTGGGCTAATGCTGTAATCTTAACCATGTCATCAGAAGCAGTGGGGGTTACAGTAGTAGCCGTGGCAATACTTTGTAAATTAACCCAGTTCATTGGAACTTTTTCTACATCTTTTGTATTACTGTTCCATGTAAGAAAAAGGGGTGTTCCTGTTGCCGTTGAGGGGGTATCTTGGATTTTTAGTGAATTAGTTGAAGTTATGCCGATGACTTGTAATTTACCCTGCCCACTATCTACTGTTGTACCTATTAAAAAATTACCATTATTTTTAATTACAGCTCTAGTATGTGCCCCGTTCAACATTGTAGTTAAGAAACTTATATCTCCAATGTTATCAACATTATTTTTTATTGCAAAAAGGCCACTTGCATCTGACCTAAATTGACCAACGTATGCACCGTCAACTAAAAAGTTAAACCTTGGTACACCAGCATTAACCAAAAACTCCATTCCTGTTCCGCTACCAATTACTGAAGGAGTAGATTTAAAGTTAAATGGAGAATATGGATCTACAACTGATAATTTTGATGATAATATAGTAGTGCCTATACCCACATTAGTACCATTATCATAAATTAAACTATTTCCAATATTTCCAGTTCCTGTAAATTTAGGAATATAGTCAGTTGTTCCGCTACCTCCTATTTTAGTTGTTACAATCGCAGTAAGCGCATCAATCAACCCCTTCAACGTTTTCCCCATTTCAGCCGTTAAAGCCTTCGTAGTTCCGCCCGTGGTCAGGTCGTTCACCAAGATCGTTTCAAGCGAAGTTTCTACCTCTTTAATGGCGTCCACAATCTCCTGAACTGTGTCTAAGTTCACATCGTCTGAGGTTAATATCAAGTTAATCGCATCGATTTGAGCTTTCAACGTTTTAACCGTCTCAGCACTAGCCAAAGCATCAGAGCCACCCGTAACCAAGTCATCTACGATATTCAAATAGATAGCTGCTATCTTGGTGAGTTCATCCAGTGGAGCATAACCATTGGCTTCGCCTTTTTCGTCTAAACTTTGCTTCAAATCAAACAACGCCTGGTGAGCATCACCCGCCGTTTTATGCGCATCAAATTGCGCTTTTTCAGCCTTTGCCGCTAATGTGCTAGTAAGGTTCGAAACCGCACTTTGTGGTATTGTTTCTCCTTTGTTCCAAAAACTACCCCACGAAGCCCAAAATTGCGCTTGTGTGGGCTTTTTACCCGTCATGAACCAATCGTATATTTCTGCTAATGTTGCCATATAATTTGTTTTTTTGTCATCCTGAGCCTGTCGAAGGGTTATCCTATATATTCAATAAACATTACTACTCTGTATGGGTTAAGTATTGAGAACTCTTGACCACTACCTTTTTGGCTTGTTTTACCAACAGTTGGCGTATTGTTAGAACTTCTAATTCGATAATTTTGGTTTCCATCTCCACCTGCATTATATCCCTCTTTTACAGGCGAATTTGATGATGTAATTGCGACTCCAGCATCTACTGTATCATTAGAAAACATAAAGTGATCGTGTTGTGGCAGTTCAGCAATGGAAAGGGTTTTATTTTTCGCACCTCCTGGTTTACCCATAACATTAAATTCCGTTTGCGTAGCGTCAAACCCAACGGGCATACGTCCACGCCAGTCAACCACTTCCTGCCACCCCGCAGGAATATCGGCAGCGGGTTTATTCCATAACACCATACCACCACCAGCTTGAAATACCGCACTTTTTTTCTCAAGTGTTTCTAAACGTGACATCATTACCACCATTGGGTCAACACGTTTGAAGTCAGTCCACAACCACGAAGTGTCAGCCGTTCCAAATGTCGCATAACGTATCGTGTGAACTTGCTTAATTACTCCATTTTTAAAGCCACGTTCTACAGGTTCTTCAATAATAATCACGGTCGAACCCTCAGTAACATCAGCTTCTCTAAAATCAAGCAATTCACCATTGATATAGACAAAGCCGTCCCCAATAGTAGAGCCACTCAAGACACAACCCGAAATAATCGTCAAGTTACCCGCCAATGCTCCAAGCGAATTAAAAATAGAATAGGCTGTTTCTAATTCCTGTAATCGTTCCGCTTTAAGCGGATACCCCCCTGTTTGTATAAAAGTTGATTTATTCATCTATGAAAATGCTATATCGTTTACCACCTGCTTTGTAAAAATCAATGTGAGCCTTAAGCCCGTCAAGTTGTGTATTATAAATTGCCTCAGGAACGTAAACAATAAAGTCAAGTCCTGTGTCAGCCGTTTCGGCTTCGGTTCTAAGCCAAATTGTGTCCTCTTCCGCCTCTGTGTCCAGCCAAACGTCCTGCTCTTCCGCCTCAGTAAAAATGTACTGCGTATCGTATAATAAGCCGTTACCTATGTATATGCGCCTATCAACTGGGTCAAACTTATCATTGAGCGAACCTCTTAAATAACATATTTGTCCAGTGTGTTCTAGCTTGTATATGTTGTCAATGCGCCAGTTGTACCATTTGTAATAAAGTGAGTTCAAAGGCTTCAATATAATTTGTCCCAATGCCGAAACCGAGGGTTTACGTAATGAAATCAGTATTTGATCTAGCGCAAAAATGTTCCAGTCTATGTTATACCACATAATTTCCTTTTTTTGTCATCCTGAGCGAAGTCGAAGGGTTATACCACATAAGCGATGTTATCAAAAGTTACTATTTCAAAATACCCACTTTCGGCTATTTTAGAAATAAAAATCGGTTGTGGAACTCCGTAACCGTCAAGAGCGGGGTCAATCCATGAGCTAGAGGCACTTAATAAAGTAGCGTCTAAAACACCAGGAACTAGCTGCAACTTATCAACCAAAGCCGACAAGCGTAATTCGCCGTTAAAATCCAGTTCCTTCATAAATTCCTGTAAAGCTTCGTTTACAGGGTAGTTCCCGTCTAGTTTGCTCAATCCGTCTGCACTTAAAACCAATGGGTCACGCTTAATTCTTAAATTCAAATAAAGCCTATCCGCTTTGTAATTAATGATTGTAACTTCAACACCCGCTACACGTATTTCGTTTATGTAACTTTCAATAGCTTCAACTTGTGCGGGATCATCAAAATCAGTTAACACTCCATCCGTTTCACCTGCAATCTTAAGAATAACACGGCTACTGTCTTGTGCCTCATTAACCGCTGCATACTTTATAATTTTAGAGTTTTCTATTTGCTCAGCCGTGGCGGTACCGTTATCAAAATAATCTTTGTCGGGTACCAAGTCAAAACCATATTGAAAGCGTAAAGCCATCGTTCGGTACCAAGGTTTTGTACCTGCTTTTTCGTTTGCCAGACGTTCGTTAACTTCCTTGGTATGTTGGTCAAAAAAGAGCTCATGAATAAACAGCGCCAAAGCCATAATTTCAAAAAGAATGTTTTCCAAACTCACCAGCGAAAACTCAGCATCAAATGAAGCTCCAACCGCAAAACCATATTTTGCCGCCAAAGTTTCATTTGCCATAAATGGCGTTGTGATTTCTGCCTTTATTTGTTTCTTAGTTCTTCCCATTATCTTACTATAAATGTTGATTCGATAATCATTGCGCCTATGCCTTCATCGGCTACAATAAGCTCGTGGTTTTGGTTGGTTAATGCTGTAGCAATCTTTTTTTGGACGCCCTGAAAATAGGTTGAGATATCCTTATTTATAAAACTGCTGTTTGGGTTTATGAGTGTTTCCCCAGGAGTTAGCTTTTCAGTTATCGACTTGCCATTTTTTAAAGCCCATTCAAAAACAGTCTCGATGCTCCCGTCTTCCTGTACAGCTACGTCAGATAAGCTTTGTCCCGCAATTACTTTCATGGATGCTCCTTTTTGTATTTATTAAATTCCCGAACTTTATCGTCGTACATTTTTTTATACAATGCCGCTTGTTTTTTATGGTAGTCTATTTCCTGTAACAAGACCTGCTCTTTTTTCTCAAACAAACTTTCAATGTTTTTAGACATTTCCTCAAGATGCTTGTACTTGTTTTCATAGCGCCCCTCTAAATCGTCTAGTGCTTCTTTGTAGAGGGTAACAACCTTAGAACCGTTATCAATTTCCGTAGTATTAATGTCCACACTTTGTCTTTTTCGGGTAAAAACCCAAGTGATAAAACCACCTAATAACGCGGTAATTGATTCACTTAAATAAGGTTGTATTAAATCAATCATTTAATAGTTGTCTTTATTTTATTCTTAATAGTGCTATAGTCTTTTCGGTCTTTCTCTAGTTGAATTCTTATTGTTCGTTCAATGTCAACCTTTGAGGTATTTGCCTTCAAAAGCTTTATTAAGTCAGCTCCTAACAATGGGTTTGACTTTAAGGCGGCTTGTGGCATTTCGATAATAATGGCTACTTCCTGCATTATGGAATCTCCTACAACCATTTGCCCGCCTGTAATAAGCAAGTCGTTGTTTTCGTCTAATAATATCCCTTTTCCTGCCATTTTACGGTTTTATTACTCCTGTTCCGGTTACTGCGCCTCCTGTGGCCGATGTACCGGTAACCGTGGTTTCTCGGCCTACAACAAACTGCTTAATTGCCGAGGCTATTTTATTAGCCTGACGTTGTCTTGCCTCAGCGGGATTTACGCCCTCTTTATCTGAGTCAAAGTCAAAAGCCTCTTTTATTAAATTCGCTAATTGTGCCTCTGTAATTGCTGCCATTTTACTCTATTAAAACAGTGTTTAAACGTTGTTTAATTGCGTTCATAGCGGCCACGTTTATTGAGCGCCCGTTAACAACAATTATTTTATTGATTTCGTTGATCATATCGTTAAAAATGGTTTTAAGACTTTCATCCGATTGCTTAACAATAAACCCGTCTTCTTTTACCGTTAGGGTACTATTACCGTTTTTAATTATGGTTTCTTCAACTTCATCAGCGGTTATCAAAAATGAGTTTGCCGAATTGCTTACAATTCCAATGAGGCATTTAGTGCCTGATTTTGGCTTTCTAAACTCAGTTCCTAAACCTAATAAGACGCCGGGATAATCCAAATCGTCGGCAAGACCGGTAGCAGTCATTGTCTTTTTCTCCCAGTCCACGTCTTTAACCGTAGCCCAAGCCGTTTGAATGGGAATTAACTCCTTCATTTTTTGGCTAATCAATCGGTTAAATTCGGCTACTTGACTCATTATGCTACTTTATCCCCTAAGGTTATTTCTTGTCTTATTCCTCCCGGCTTAAATGTTTTGACCACTTTTTCGATATAATAATTACCATTACGGTCTTCATATAAATTACTTTTTATGGTCACTTTTAAACCGTGTCTTACGGTTGGAATTCCAAAGGCTGTAAAAGAGCCTTCGAATTTGTCAACCTTATATTTTTCGTATTCCAGTTTGCCTAATCGCTCTAGTTCGGCTTTAAGTTCAATATTGTAAAAAGTCAACTGGCGTTCGTTACCGTCTTTATCCCCAATATTATCAACCTCAATTTTTTTACCGTTGGAGAGCGTGGAAACCACTTTAATTTTAAGGCTTACATCTTCCTTTTTCTTATAATTTAATGCCGTTGAAACACAGTTACGCTCAAGGTTAAAATTGACGGGCTTATATTCACTTTCATCCACATAGTATTTACCACACACCACCGTTTTACCACGCATATAGGTATATAGCCCCCAATCGCTTTGTAATTTATCCAGTACCGCGCCAACGCCTGTTTTTGCAAGTCTGACAGCCCCAAGTTGTACGCCCTCAAGTGCGTCAATTTCGTAGCCCGGAATAATCGTTTGTAAAAGCTCTTTTAATCCTGTATTGGCCGCCGAATAATTAACGGGAATCTTACGCACGTTAAACATTTCGTCCTCAAACTTGATCACGATTGGAATATCTGCCGATACCTCAGAGATATAACCCTCAAACTCTTTTTCGTTATTCCCGTCATAACCGAAGTAAATCGTAATGGCATCACCCTTTCTAAATACTTCTCGGACGTTGTACTTATTAAAGTAGCTTACGTTACGTGGCAAGGTTAACGAGCCCCTGTCGGTTACTTCTTTCCAAGAGCTCTCAAGCTCAATCTCAGTTACCCTGTTTAATATAATTTCGTCGCGGCGTTCATTTTTATGAAACGCTATTTTACAAGTCATCGTTAAAATCATGATGTCGCTAGAATTATATCCTCATCACTAAATAATTGAAATTGAAAGGCAATGACTCCCGAGCTTCCTTGCTGTAGGTTATCACTCCAATCTGAAAAACAAACCCTTGAAATTCGGCGTTGTTCAAAAAGGGCGCCGCTTACGTCAATACCGTCGGCCAAGTTCTCCCACTGCAAAAGCTGCTCAAGTTGTTCGTGAGCCGACTGGTTTGGCTCATCAAGGCAAAGCCCTCTAACATCGATAACCCAGTCGTCAAAACCGTAAATCTCTTTAACCGTTCCGTTGTTCCCCAGTAAGTTCGTTCTGGTAATGTTGTGCGCCCGTCTGAAACTAAACATTGTCGCCGCAGGTAATCTAAAATCACTCATTTTAACAAGTTCAATTTCTCCCTGTGGTGTATACCTTTTATAAGAACGTCCTAAAAAACTAGCGGAAAACATAATGGGCGTACCCATCCAACTAACCGCATCGGCCTTATAATATTCCGGTAGCGTTTCAATCCCTTTAAAACTTAAATTTGCGGGGGCTTGTTTCTGTAGTGGCTCAGTAATATAAACAGGACTGTTAATACCAAAAGCCGCCTGAAAAAGCTGAGAAACGTTATATCTTATGTCTGCCATTATCCTCCTAAATTAACTACCGAATCGCGCAAACGGTCATTAATATGACTCGTAATTTGGTCGGCTATATTTCTTATATTTTCACCTTTAGCAACACTAAAGGCGTTGTTAACGGTAAGATTCATTACAATGGATTTAATACCATTAGAACCTGAGCCTACATTAAGCCCGTCGCCCGTTCCTTTTCCTGTACTTTTTTTAGTATCACCGGTGGCGGCAGCGCCTAAAACGTCCGGCGATTTCTTTAAGTAGTCGTTTACACTTGGAGCTTTTGGCTTTTCCTGCGACTTTTTACTTGCGGTATAGGCGTCTGATTTTGTCTGACCAGTTGCCATAGCTCCAGACCATCCCTCTTTAAATTTATTAGCCGCATTTTTACCCGCGTCAAGCCCCATGATATCCGATACGGATTGTTTGCCCGTTTCCCAAGCCGCTTTCCAGTCGCCTTGAAAGAACTGTACTAGAGTTTTTCCGAGTCCTGTTATTCCAGAGAGTAGCCCTTTAATTCGATCTACAACATAATCTTTAATTACGCTACCGAATAATTTAATGGCTTCCCAACCTTTAAACACAACGAGTCTAAATCCTTCGAATTTTTCCCAACAAATCGAAATGGCCGCAACAAGCGCCCCAATTCCCAAAACAACCCACCCAATAGGTGAGCTTACAAATAAGGCATTCAATATTTTTTGAGTTCCGCTTAAAACTGTTGACGCTATATTTTGCAACCAAGTTACCTTTGTCAAAGCCTGATAGATTGGAATTGCACCCGCTACCATTTGTATCATTGGCGAAAGTTGCTGCGCATAAATTCCGATATCTCCAAAGGCTTGACCCGCCCATGTACTAATATCCGCAAACCAACCTTTTATACCCGCTCCCGCTTGTTCAACACTTGGAAGTTTTGTAAGGTCTAAGTCCATGGTTCCAAGCTCATCTACAAATGCGATACCGGCATCTTCTCCCGCGCCTTTAAAAATATCGGCTATGATAGTTTGCCGGGCTTGGGACGTTGCACCTTTCATTTTGGCACTAATCATTTTTACAGCGTCAAAGGTGGATTTACCTTCTAAATCCTCGGGCTTTAAACCAATACCCGCCAATGCCGTAACTTGTGCTTTTGTCATTTCACGAAGTGACAAATCAGCCTCTTTAATGCTGTCAATTGCCTTATCCGAAAAAACGCCGTCTTTACCTGATTTAGCAATTAACGCAATGGCTTCCGATTGGTCTAGTCCTAATTGTTTAATAAAGGGTTGGTACTCCTTTAACTGGTCTATAAAATCGCCGTTAGCATTTGCCCCTTTTTTATAGCCCTCCTCAATAAGTTTTAAGTTTTCCTCAAAAGTGCCGCCGTTTTGCTTTGTCATGGCATTTGCCGCCCTTGCAATATCTTCCGCGTCTTGATCATAAACCGCAGCGATATTTCGGGAGCGCTTTACAAATTCGTCAAGAGCATCACCGGTTAAGTCGGTCATACGTTGCACCTGAGTTGTAAGGTTCTGAACGTCTACATTAAAATCTAAGCTGTCGGTTGCCTTTTGGATTAATTCAATTCCTTGGTTAATCCCTGTGGCTAAGTCTGTCCACTTTTGCGCCTTTTGATCGAATTTATCTACTTGGTTCGTTAAGTCTTTAACGTCGTCCTCTGCCCCTTGTAAAGCTTGGCGGTATTTTTCAACTTTAATCTTTGCCTGTTCGTAGGCCGTATTTGCTTTTTGCTGTTCTGCCCAGGAATCACTTTTTTTAGCTTTCTCTAAATCCTTAAGCTCGTTTTCGACTTCCTTAATCGACTTTTCTAAATCTTTATAGTACTCCTTTGATTTTGTAAGGGCTATACGGGTGTCCTTTTCAGATAATTTAACGGCTTCGCTAACATCGTCTAAACCGCTAGTCATTTGATTAACCGATTTCATTACGTCCTTTACAGGCTTGGTAATGTGGTTAACAAATTCCAGTATCCATGATGTAGTTACGTCCATAAATTACTATTGATTATTACTCCCAAAGGCTTCGTTTACAACTTCTACCAGTACTTTTCTAAATGTTTTTTCAAGCATGGCCTCCTGAGCTTCTAAATTCAATCGGTTGACATAAACCCAGTCTTGAAAGCGCTGTGTCCATTCCTGATCTGTTAGCTCTTCGGGATTTATTTTATAATGTACCCGGATAACTGCATTTATCTTACGAATCCAGTCCTCCGAGCCTTTATCATCCTCGGGGTTTAGCCAAAACCCGTCTAAATCTTTTTTATGTCAGACTGAGCCGTTTTTACGAGTGAGCCAATAGACTTTAAAAGTTGAGAATAAATCGCCCCGTCATATTCGTAGGCGTCTTTATCACCCTCTAAAACACAGCCTAACATTAATTTTTGAATGGTGGTTACATTCTTTTTTTCGCCTTTGTTTTCCTCCTCGGCTAACGCCTGCATTACGTTTCTGGTTGGCTTTTTCACCAAGTACACAAATTGCTCGTTGTTGTCAGTTGTAATTGGAATTTCGCGCAAGTTTCTTTTACCTCCACATTTAGCGGCATGAGCCTCAATCTCCGTATCCGAGTATGGTCGGATTACTGTAGGCGGAATTACTTGTTCCGCCTGCACTTCCATGTTTTCAATATCGTCCATTAGATTACGTTGTATTCAATATGTGAAATAATCAGTTTGTACTCCAGGGCGATAGTTCCGTCGCCTTGGGAAACTTCGTTACCCGCATTTGTAAACTCACAAGTACGGATTCGGTCTCTGGTAATTACGCCCTCGTCGTTAACATAATCAACGGTAATGTCAAAAGGCGCAATGTCCTGTAGTCTTTTACCGGGCGGAAGAGATTTGCGAATTGCGTCAACCTCTTCTTTATACAAAGTAATCGAGGCCTCCGCCTCATAATTAGATTGTGAGCGCCCTATTGGGTACATTCCGCCACCTTTTACGTTTTGCTTATCTACGTTGTCGGTATATTTTAAAGTTGTAAAGCCCTCAACATCGCGGCCTAAAAGGTTACACATGATGGAGTTCCACCCCTGCATTGTACCAAACTTATTTATAATTGTTGCCATAGTTAAATGCTATTTGTCAATCCTACCGCTACCTCAAATTCATGGACAATACCGTCCGTAACAATTGAGGCCTTTACCTTCGCGGGAGAAGTTTCGGTTACTACTTGTTTTTCGTTGATGTAGACATCAAAGCCGCTTATTTCGTCAGCAATTACCATCCCCTCAAGAGCCTTGTTAACTAAGCCCGTCCAGCGCCCCACAGTTGTGGAGGCAATAAACCCCGTTTGTGGGTCTTTTTTAACGCGCCCTTTAACCTCTGGTAATAGCGTAGCTCTAATAATTCGAGCCGCTTTATTCCAAGTGCGGTTATTTTCGATAAAGGCAAAGTCAGACTCTCGGTCTATGCAGGTGTAGGAGTTCTCAAAAAAGAATCCCGCGTAGCCCTCATAAGCTGCCACTACGATATAACCTTTTGCACGGATAGCGTTCAAAACGGCTTTATCAATGGAGTCCACGGTTTCTCCAGTTGGCAAATAAGCGTCAAGCCATCTGCCTTTTTTCTCGTCCGTAAGTGGATAGTCTTGAGTTCCACGTTTAGCAAGCGGTTTATTTTCAATATTAACCGATCCTAAATTTTCATTGATTTTTCTGGCGGCAAGCATTCCTAACGCCGAACCTACTCGAATAATCCCTGAATCGTCAGAACAAGCGGCGCAAACGGATACGTTAGCCGCTGTTAGAGAGTAAAGGTCTAAAGAGAAATCATTAAGGCCGTCAAACCCAACCATTACAAAATCAAGTAGGCGATTTTCGGCGGCAAACTCGTCAACAATAAGTTGTTGCTCATTTACAACGGTTGTCACGTTTGGAACGTCCTCGTTATAAGCAATATTAAATCCGTAGCCTTTAATCTCTTTATTCTGATTGATAAACCCTTTAATATCTGCTTTTACGGCCGAGTTAAAAAGGTACAATGTTGCTGTAGGCGCAAGGTCAAAAAACTCTACTATGTCCTCATAAAGCTTAATACCATTATTAGCGTCAAAGCTTTCGTTTATTCCTAAAACCTCCGCATCATAAGCCGCAGTAAGAACTACGCCTTTACCCGCATTGTTTATTGCCGTAGCAATTTCCCCAGCTGGAACACCCGCACAAATAATTGCTATATGGCTATCCGTTCCAGTAGCAAGGCGGTTTAAACCGCCTTGTAGCTTTTCTGTAGTTACACCTGTTAATCTAGCCATTACTATTACGCGTTAGCCGCCAATAAGGCTGCGGTTTTTTCTTCAACGGCTTTGATTACCGATTTTCTAATGTCGGCTTTGAATGGCTCAAGCTCTTCAATTGTTTGAACCTCCGAAATGGCTTTAATTACATCATCTGCCTTAGCTGGTTTATTCCCCAATGCCGATTCCGAAGCCTCCGGAACTGGTCGGTCATAGGTCAATACAGTCCCCTGTTTCCCTGCATGTATTTCAGCGCGGTTTTTTTCAAGGAAAACGTTCCCGTCTACCGTTGCAAAAGCTTGTTTTGCTTTTGGATATTGTTTAAAGACCTCGTTTGCTTTTTCCTTTAACTGGTCTTCTGTTAGAACTTTTTTCATACTTTAATTTTTAAGGCCGTAAGCCGTGATTTGTTTTTTAATGATCCAAATGGTTGCCGTAATCACTCCAAGAGTAAGGGCAATTTTTCCTAAACCGATAAAGAAACGCTCCCAAAAAGTTAACTCGTGTTCTATGTAAACCGGTTGTTGTTTCGTTAGGGTTTTATACACTTCTAATGATTTCCATTGCGCAAATAATCGTTGGGCTTCCGCCAAACAGTCAACAATAAGTTGATTGTCTTTTATTGTTACTTTTGGAATGGCTAAGTTTTTCCCTGGTGTGGCTTTGGTAATTTGTTTCAATACTGCTTTACCGTTTTGACAATCTAGTAAAGCTTGATAGGCACTACTGTCTGCCGCTATTTCAAAAACAGTATCGTGTACCGTTTCTTTAATGGTTTCTTTGTACGTATTGGTAATTACCGTCGGCTTTGCCGTTTTACAACTGGTCATCCATAAGAGGATAAACAGCATCAAAAACCAATAGATTAGACATTTGAATTTCATCTTTTAGCTTAATAAATGTTTGTACTCTGGGATGGCGTCGAATGAAGGACATTCCTTGATTCGCTCCCAACTGTCAACTACTCCGTTACCGTTCTTGTCAGGACTAAAATCTCTGTGTCCTTTAATGATAATTTTAGAGCAGTCATTGCCATTGGCTTTTAACCATTGTAAAGCTTCATTAATACACGTAATCAATGCCGTTCTTTGGTCATTTGTTCGTGTGTCTTTAGCTTTCCAAATTGGGCTTTTAGCAGTTCCTTTATTTTCAACACCGCCTATGTAGCAAATGTTTAATGTTTGGGAATTAAAGCCTAAAACTCCGTTACTGACTTTGTTAAAGTCTAATAGCTTATGTATTGTGCCGTCAACGGCTACTAGTCTATGGTATCCAGGCGAAACCCAGCCTTTAGACTTCCAAAAAGCTTGAATGGCTTTGACATCTCCAAAACCCGCGGAGCAATGCACCGCTATAAATTTTATGTTTTTCGCTTCCATATTACCCCACTGGGTGCGGTCTAGGCGCATTGCCTGAGACCGCCATTTTTAAATTAGGCTGCCTTGCCTGAAATAATCGCGGCAGACCCCTCAATACCGTAGGCAACGATAATGTGGTATAATCTAAACCCGATTGTGTTTTCTCTGTTCTCTGGGTCAAGTTCTGCAGGTCTTGCGAAACGCTCTACAGTTCCTACTGCTTTGGCAGTAGTTCCCTTGTGGAATACTACAGACGATTTACGTCCAACAGTTACAGACTCAAAAGGAAGCTTTTCTAATGTAGTGTCGTTGTATTCAGGTGTAGTGGAGTCCTCATAAACTTTGAAGCCGTAGTATTTACTAGAGATTACTCCCTCAGCCTGATTATGGTATTGAGTAAAGAATTTTTTATCCTCGTCCAATAAGTCAGAAACGTGATCGTCTGACAAAATCAGGATTCTACCGTTTTTATCAATACCCGCCTTATTCATTGTAGCCTGTAAGCTTCTAAGGTCTTTTGTAGTTAATCTCAAACGCCCCGTTCCGTCGTCCTCTCCGGTAGTTTCTAATACGAACAAGTTATTAGCTGCGTCGTGAGCTTGTGGAGCTAATCCCCATAAACCATATTCAAGAGTACTATCCTCCAAGGTTTCGCGGTGTTGTTCCTGTACATCAGATACTTTTTCGTATGGTAAAGCGTATAACTCGTCTTTTGTTACTACTGTGTTTTCAGTATCAAATTTGTGTAAGGCTACAATTACGTGGCTATCATCACGCTCATTTTTAACGATTGGGTAGTTCGTGTTGTCAATCAACACCTTTGGGGCTTGCCCACGTTTAGGAATTTTAATCGTATCCTGGTTTACCCAATTTTGCTTTGACTTGATTTCAGAAACCCACGTATGCTCGTGGCGTAACTGTTTGATCATTTCTTTTTCGGCAGTTGTATTTTTTAACTGCAAAGGGCTTAAGGTTAAGGTCGCCATTGCTACCCCCTCAGGTGCGCCCATATTAGTAGCGTGAGCCACAACGGTTGCCACAATCATAAGTAATGACAACATCAATAGTTTAAAATAGTTTTTCATTTTCTTTAAAGTGTATTTAATTGCTTTTTAAAAAAAGAGCCTTAGCCATTGTCAAGGCTCTTTGATACGTTTGTTTTTCAGATTGCTATTTTGCGAAATAAGCGTCCTCTAATTTTTTGAAGGCCTCAGGGTCTTTCACCATCATTTCCTCAAGCGCTTTTGGGTCTTGAGTCTGGTAATCTTCTAAAGTCCATTTTTCTCTACCGGTTGCCGCGGGGTCACCGCTTGGAAGTTGTGCAGACGGTTTAGTGATGCTTGGCATTGCTTTTAAAATAGCAGTTGTCCCTTCTAAATCATTCGTGGCCGCTTTAACCCATTGGTCTCTAACATCTGCCGTGATTTTCTTTTCGGCAGTAATGGCGTTGTCAACTAATGTCTCGGCTTGCTTTTTCAAAAATTCAGCTTGAGACTGTTGAAGCACATCTACCTGACCCGCCTTTTCGGTCACCTTGCTAACTGCTTCAAGGATTTGCTCATCCGTTGCATCAGCCGCTAATTTCAGCTTTGCGATAAGCTCGTTTCTGTTTTTCATATTGTTTTCAGGTTTTAAAATTTTTACTTCAGGAATCTTTGGGGCACCACAGGCCACAAAAAGCGCCTTTTGGTCTTCCGTAATTTTTTCTTTTTTAGTGGATACATCCGTAATAAAGCCTTGTTCCATTGCTTCTTTAGCAGACAGCCAAACGTCGCCTTTTGACCACTTCGCTTCAATCTCGTCCTCAGACATTCCCGTTTTTTCAGCGTAGGCGGTGCGGTATTGGTTCGTAAGGTTTTCAAGTAGTTTTAAGTCGGCTTTAACTTTGTCCTCATTACCGGAAATCATTCCCATAGGTTTATGATACATGTATTGTCCATTTTCGGCCATTTCAAAAGTGTCACATATTAGAGCTAGGTAAGAACCCGCCGAGGCTACTAACGCGCCACCAAAGCCAGAAACCGTACCCGTAAAGCGTTTTATCTCGTTGGCTATTTCGTTAGCCTCAAAAACAGAACCGCCGGGCGTATTGATATAAAGTCTAACATTAGTAACACCTTTAGCCAGTAAGCCGTCAATTTGTAGTTTAAATTCCTGAGCCGAGTTTTGCCATTGGTGGATTACGCCACTTATTCGTATTTCGGCAGTATCATCTTTTGCCACTGCCGAAATACTAAGCGGATACTTTTGAGACATCGCCACTATATCAAAGCCACTAAAGGCAATCATTAAAGAAGCGGTTACAATAGGTATTAGTCTGTTTTTCATCTAAAAAAGTTGTTTTTCCTGCATTTTGAGATTACAAAGATTTAGCGAAAAAAGGGGGTAAAAAAATTAGCTTACCGACTTAGTAACTATTTGATACTAAAATAATAACAATTAAAAATCGAGTTAGAATAGTAGTTTTTTTTTGCCTTAATAAGTAGGCAATTTTGTACCAACGATAGGCTAATAAATTGGTATTAAATGGCAAAAAAGAAAGAACAGGAAGTCGCTAAAAAGCTATACGTCGAACTCTATAAAACGCAAAAGGAAATTGCGGAGGATTTGGGCGTAACTGAAAAAACGGTTGGCGATTGGGTTAAAAAATTCAACTGGAAGCAGGAACGCGACGCACGTCTTAATAACTCGACTAACAGAGCCGAAAACATAAAGAAAGTAATTGCGGAGCTTACGGATTCTACTTTAGATGTATTAGAGCAAATTAAAGTCGCCGAGTTCAACGGGGATAAGCCCCTTGCTTTGGCGCTCAAAAAAGAAACTACACGCATCGCGCAGGAAGTGGGTATGTATCAAAAGGCTTTGGAGAAAATGGAGAAAAACTTCAAAATATCACTTTCAACCTATTTGGAAGTAATGGAGGATATTTTTCAGGCGCTTCAAAACTTTGATAAAAAAGCCTATTTAGAAACCCTTGACTTTCAAAAAGCCCATTTACAAAGTATTGCTCAAAAACTAGGATAAACTATGTCATTATTTAAAAAAATCTTAAGCCTTATGGTAAATAAGGCTTCTAAAAAACAGTACTATTTAGAAATAGGCTCACACTTTTTGAAAAAAGGGTGTAACGTCCAAGTTGGGCAAATTGTCGACTCCAAAAGAATTGATCACGAGCGCAGACGCGTAAAAGTGGTAACCGGTATTTTCTACGATTTCGGGGAAAACAAAATCAATCACACTATTGATAAAAGGATAATCAAAAAGTAATGAAAAGGAACGACAAAGAAAGTGTTCAGAGGTATTTAAAGCAGTTGGAGCTTATAGGCTCTTCAAGTGCTATAAATCCGTATGAGACACCCTTAGAACGCAAAGCCGCCATAGATAAAGCAAAAAAAAGCTTTAAAGCTTGTGTTGAGCGTTATTTTCCGCACTATGCAACGGCGGAGGTTCCAGACTTTCATATTGATTTTTCCAGTAAAGCCAAAAAAAACAAAGCTATAAAGGCTTTCTTAGAATGGGGACGCGCTCAGGCAAAGTCAGTTTTTGCAGACGTTTTACTTCCTTTTTGGTTATGGATTAACGACGAGCCAGTTTATTTGGTTTTAGTGGGTAATAATGCGGACAGGGGCAAGCAATTACTAGAAGACATTAGAGCCGAATTTGAGGCAAACCCGCAAATTATAAATGATTACGGCGTACAATATAATCCAGGTAACTGGGAAGACGGTTTTTTCATTACTAAAGGTGGCTTTATCGGGCAGGCTTTAGGTATGGGGCAATCTGTTAGGGGATTGCGTGTAAAAAACAAACGTCCTACAATTATAGTAATGGACGACTGCGAAACGAAGGACTTAGTTCAAAACCCGTCTAGACAGGAGAAAATGGCTAATTGGGTGGAAAGGGATTTAATTCCAACTATGGACGGCGAGTACAGGAGGTTCATACAGGCAAACAACCGTTTTGCCGCTAGAATGATACAAACCATTTTGCAAGAACGTCACCCCGATTGGGTAGTGCACAGGGTTAATGCCTACGATCCGGTTACTTATGAGCCGACTTGGAAAAGTAAATACACGGCGGATTATTTTAGGTCTATTGAGCAAGAAATTGGGGCTTTGGCCGCTCGTTCGGAGTACAACAACTCGCCACATATTGAAGGTACTATTTTTATACAAAAAGACATTCAATACGCACCTTTGCCAAAGCTTAACACTTTCAAAATCATTTTTGGTTATTGGGACGTCGCTTACGCGGGTTCTGCCACTTCTGACTACAACGCCATTGCCATACAAGGGCTAAAGGATAAGGATTTTTGGGTAATTGACGGATTTATCAAACAATGCAAAATGAGAGAGGCGGTTTCTTATATGTGTATGTATCAAAAAGCGCTACCCGAAACTGTGGTCATACATTGGGTTTTTGAGTCGCAATTTTGGAACGATGCCGTACAAAGCGCTATTGACGAGGGGCAAAAGCAACATAATTGCCGTTTAAACATCATTAAAAGAGACCGACCGAAAACGGGTAAATACGATCGCATTTCACAGCTACAACCTTATTATCAAAACGGGCGCATTTATTACAATGAAAAGCTAAAGCACTCCAACGATATGCAGGTAGGTTTAGCCCAATTATTTGGGATTGAGCCGGGTTATAAATCGCATGACGATTACCCCGACGCACACCAAGGCGGTATTGCCGAACTTGAAAAATATGTAGTGTATGGCTCGGGCAATGGATCAGGTGGTTATACAAGCGGGAAGTATAAACAAAAAAATTGTTGGTAATGATTTATTTAGAAAAGGAAGACCTTATAACCGACGCCTTCGAGCGCTTTATTGACGAAAGTACAAAAGACGACGAAACGGTTTTAGACAATGCCGAGAAACGCGCTATTGACTTTGTAAAAACAATGATTGGAAGCCGCTATAATGTTAATTTAATTTTTACAGAGGGCGCTCCAATAATCAACGAAATGTTAGTACAAATTATTTCCCGAATTGTGCTTTATAGAGTGATTAAAAGAAATGCCGCGCGTAAAGTACCAACTGAGTACAAAGAAGACTATGACGAGGCTATCAAATGGCTTAACGACATATCAACTGGAAAAATACCGCTCGACGGTTTGCCTACTCCTGTAGATGACAACGGCGACCCTATTAAAAGTAATACCCTCTGGGGGAACAATTCAAACTCGAATTTTTATATATGAAAAATCCATTTTTACCCCTATATCGCGCTATTGAAAAGAAAATCATTCTAAGAGCCGACCCGCGTTTATTAAATGCGGTTGCGGTGGCTAAAAATGGAAATGCGCCATCAAGCCAGTTGAATTATGAGGCCGAGACCATGCAAAGGCAAACCTTAAAAGAATGGACTCAGGCTATCATGTTAGCAACTGACCCAGAGAACCCGGATAAAACGGCATTGCATGCATTGTATAAAAATTTGATGCTAGACAATCATTTAGCATCAATTATTGACAGCCGTATCTTATTTTGTCAACGTTCCCCCTTTAAAATCGTAAATGAAAACGGCGACGAAAACGAGGACTTATCATGGCTTTTTGAGCGCACTTGGTTTGAAGAGTTCGTAAGACTGGTTTTAATGAAACGCTTTGAGGGGGCTAAGCTTATTGAGCTGTTTGATATCAACCCAGAAACGCAGGAACTTGCCGAGGTGGACGAAATTCCAATGCCATTTTTTAATGCCTCAAAAGGGTTGATTACAAAAACGCCTGGTGATAACAAAGGTTGGCCATATAAAGAGGGGGCGTTAAAGCAGTTTTATATTCAAGTGGGTAAGGACAACGAATTAGGTATGCTCGCGCAAATGGCTCCTATTATTTTGGCTAAAAAATTAGGCTTTGGCTCATGGTTGGACTATGTGGAGAAATATGGCGTACCCGCTTTATTCATTACTACAGACCGCGAAGACGACACCCGTTTAAAAGAATTATTCGAAGCCGCCAGTAATTTTAAAGGTAACGGTTTTATGGTGGGACGCGGTCAGGAAAAATTTGAGATTGGAAAAGCCGACGGGGGAAACCCGGACAATTTTGACAAACTCATTGAACGCGCCAACGGCGAAATGGCAAAACGTATTTTAGGGGGTGCAGGCTTAACAGATGAAAAAGCCTTTGTAGGTAGTTCCGAAATTCAATTTCGTTTGGCAAAAGACCGTTTTGAAAGTGATAAGCTTTTAGTAAAAAACATTATTAACGAGCAGCTATTCCCAAGACTTATAAAAATTAGTCCCGCTTATGGTGTCCTGCAAGGTCATTATTTTGACTGGGATAATACCGAATCGCAAACACCTAAGGAGGTAGCCGACTTGGTTAATATTTTAGGGCAGCAATTCGAACTAGACCCCGAAGAAATAAGCCAAAAAACGGGCTTTACCATATTAGGTCAAAAAAGCGCCAGAGCCGTTCCAACAGAGCCCGCCGATGCTATTAAAAAAAAAAGCTTGAGCGAGAAGTAGCGGCCATTTATAAACAAATATTTTCCAGTTATCACGCTGAAGACTGCGGCTGTGAAACTTGTTTGACCGATAACTTCAAGGCGGTTGATTTTAGTGGCTATGATGCCCTTATCGATAAACTAGCCAATGATTTACACAACGGAAAAATCAAGCCCGAAGATTTAAGCCAGGAACTTGTATCAAAAACCTACTCCGATTTAGCAGACGGGGCAAAAAAAGGCTATGGTAAAGACTGGGTTAAATTTCCCGCAGATGGTAAAGGCTCGCTCCCAAATGAGCTAAAAAAGAACATTTATGTTTTTTCGGGGGCTAAAACTTACGCACAGCTTGAGCAGTTAAACCAGTTGCTTTATGATCAGGACGGGAAACTAAGACCTTTTAATGAATTTGCACAACTTGCCAAAAGTATTAACAGGCAGTACAACGTCAACTATTTACAGGCGGAGTACCAAACAGCAAGAACGGCGGCACAAATGGCGCAAAAATGGGAGCGCTTACAGGAAAATAAAGACTTATTCCCGAACCTTAAATACCAAAGTGTGGGAGACAGTAGAGTGCGCCCGGAACATGAAAGGCTAAACGGGATAATCAAGCCCATTGACGACGATTTTTGGGCTAAATATTACCCGCCTTTGGACTGGCGTTGTCGTTGTGATGTGGTCGCTACGGCTGAGGATATCACGGGCGACAAAGAAGAGGATTTACCGCAACCGCAATTTAAAGGCAATGTGGCCAAGGATAAAGAAATTTTTACGGCTAAAGGTTCGTTTTTTAAACTTTTAAAAACAAATGACAACGCCCTCAGAAATACGGAGCTTTCTAAACTTAACGCCCCTGTGGAGCTTGTTTATAAATCCAAAGAGGGTAAGAAATTAGAGGGTAGCATTTTTGCCGATGAATCCGACCTAAAAGGCAATGTAAAAACGGCTATTGTGCTTGTGGATAATCTGGGCTTAAATATCCAAATACGTCCACATATAGACGGGCATATTGTTAAAGGACATAAAAATCCGGAATACTTAATTAATGGAGTTTTAGGGGAGCGAAAAGCGCCGGAATCTACCAATTATAAAAAGTCATTGAAAAAGGCCAATGACCAACAATGTGAGGTAGTTGTTTTTGACTTATCTGTGAACAAGGATAGCATTGATAACGCTTATACTAAAATTGAAAATGTATTGAAGTTAGACGGCATTCATCCGTTTATTAAAACGGTTTATATCGTGTCAAAAGACGGTAAGGAAGTAAGAGTGTATAAAAGAAAAAAGCAACCTAAAAAATAGATTGCTTTTCTGTAGCGGACGCACTTGGAATAACCCGCGTGCTTAACTACAATGCAAATATACAAATAATTATGAGTAAAATACAAACTCCTGATTTTTTAGCCATTGCGGAGGGTATTAAAGACGATGCAAGACGCTACGCAAAAGTGTTTTGTTTGCAATGGTTTGATGATAGTTTCCAAAATCAGGGCTTTACAGATGCGAGTTTTCAGGCTTGGGAAAAGCGAAAAGAACCGGACAAAAGACCGGGTGGAGCCATCTTGCAGGACACGACTTTTTTACGTAAAAGTTTGGGTGTTTTAGGGGAAAACGACACGCAAATTTCCTTTGGAACACACGTGCCTTATGCAGGCTTACACAACAACGGGGAACGTATGCGAGCGGTACAATATGTCAGAGCGCACCACAGAACCCGAAAAGGGAAACGGGAACAAGTAAAAGCTCATAGCCGTAAAATAGACACCCGGTACCCAAAACGCCAGTTTATAGGCGAAAGTAAGCAAATGATGAGCAGTTTGGATAAATGGCTTTTAAATCAAATTTCAATACGTTTTAAACAACATAGCGATGCAAAACTTTAAAGAATTATACAAAGAACTGGCCACATTACTAACCGGCAAAATTGAGGCAATTGAGTGGCTCGATTTATGGAACTCTCAAGTTTACAATTTAGAGGGCGAACATCCATTTCCGGCACCTGCTTTATTTTTGGCGTTCCGTAGTAACCAAATGCAAGATGCGGGTGCAAAAATGCAAAAAGTAGAAATGCAGGTCGATGTATTTTTATTTTACGAAACTTTTTTAGACACCTATAAAGGGGCTTATAATGAGGACGGGGCGCTTGCCTTTTTAGACATTATTGACGAGGTTAATAAATTGTTACATGGCAGCACGGGAATTGGTTACAGCAATATGCGCCGTATTTCGTTTTCACCTGTAGATACGGGCGGCGCAGGTAATTTATATACTATTACTTATAAGTGTGAGCTTATCGACTATAGCGCAAGTAAAGAGTGGGAAGAGGGCGAGTTTCTAGATGTGGCTATAGAACCAAAGGAAGACAATAATTACATCATTAATCCGTAAATAATTCAGTTTGGTTTTGGTTAGGGTAATTTACACGGCCAAAAACAATATTTTCGACTGTTTTTGCGGCTCTGTAGTACTTTTGAGCAATCGCGTGTAAAATGTAATCCGTGGAGTATTTTTGAACTCCATATTCGCGGATATTACTCATTTTATCAAATTCCTTTTTGATATCCTGGTGTAATCTAACGGTATTGGGTTTTACTGCCATATCACAAAAATAGAAAACTTTATCATACAAAAAAAGCCCACTTTTTCGGGTGGGCTTATTGTTTTAATTTAGGCTTTAGTTGCCTTAATCTCTTCTAATTTGTTGGCAATGTTTTTTATGTCATACTTAAGCTTCGGTTCAAGCTCCGGGGACAGCCCCACTGCCTTCTTATATGCCTCGCTTGCTTTTCGATAGTGCGCTTCCGATTCATTTAAATATCCGGGTACTGTTTTATTAAAATGTAAAATGAATGTCGCTAATTGCTCCTCGGCTAGTCCAAGCGTTTTATAGGTTTTAGCCGTTGGCTCTTTTTGAGCTATCAGGTTCAAATCGACTATTGCGGTTTCCAGTCTTTCCTTTGGAGCGTTTGCAGTAAGTGAAGATTGCACTCTTAACCATCGAGCCTCGTTGGTGGCGTTTAGTTCGATGGCTTTCGTAGCGTTATCATAAGCTTGGCGATACATTCCAGACTCGAAAGCTTTGTTTGCTGCGGCCAAATAGCTGCTGTAATCTTGCGCCTGACTAAAAAAACCGATTAATAATGCGGTGAGTAATAATAGTTTTTTCATTTTCCAATTTTAGTTTAAAGTATATCCTAAAGCATTGTAATACTCTAAAGTGTTTTTTATTGATTTTAATTGCTTTGCTGTAAAATTAGTTATGTGATGATAATTATCACCATTTAGCCTAACCCTAGCTGATTTTGCTTTTGCAAGTGCCTCTACGATTTGTCTGGAACCATTGCTACTGTTTACGCTTGAGTCAAACCATTCTGTTATTCCCGTTTCGTCATTATCTCTTTTTATGTCATCGGGCGTGAAGCTATAGGGCTTATCATCTATCAAAAATTGGAAATTTTTGATAAATAACCAATCATCTGCATGATATTGAAAAACGAATCTTAAATTGTTTTCAGAGAAATAACAATAGATTCCATTTTCGTTCCTATAACGAGCTGAGGCGATAGGTGTAATCCATTCTGTTTGTTCTTCACTAAATTCATCTTTCTTGTGCTTAAAAAGTGGTTTTAACTCTTTAATCTTAGCACTATCTATATTAACTTTTAAATTGCCTGAGTTACTATCCATTGTGTCCACTACAATTAGCTCACTGTCGGCTTCTGAGTTTAGGTTTTTATCTTTATCATTTTTTGGCATTAACAAACCTAATAAAAGGAGTCCTACAAAGACAATCCCGATCCATTTAATTGCTTTCATAAAAATTCTTATTTTCGTTACACTTATTTACAAACCCCACAGCTACCCCCATTTTTGGCACAATGACCACAATATTTACAGTTTTTACAAGCTGAACAATTTTTTGATCCTGTACATGTAGCATCAGTTGAGTTAAAGGCATAAAATGCGCCAGTAAGTGCAATTACAATTGCCCCGATAAGTAATTTCTTTTTCATGATAATTGGTTTTAAAATTGGCTCAAATTTAATTTATTTTACAATATGTCTTACAAATAATTTAATATTTTAAATCCGTCCAGTGAATTATTTTGCCTTTAAACCAATAATTACCTGTCTCTTTTCCTTTCTTTTCAATAATATCTAAAAAGTAATTTCTGAAGTCGTTGTAATCTTCGAAGCCGTCATTTAAGGCTAAATCTCCCTGTTGAAAAGCATCTAACTGAAAGTCGTCATCACCTATATATGAATCTACTTTTGCAATAGAAATTTCTAACATTGAACCTCTTCGGGTCATAAATATTTCTTGAACACTAACAACAGGAATTTGAGGCGCAAACCTAAACATATTTGGTTGACGGCAATTGATAAAGAAGTCAATTATTGTTCCTGCTTCCCAAAGGTCGTTTTCGTCGAGGCGGATGGTGTGGAGTTTGGGTTTGAGTTCATTATGTTTATATGAAGGAGCTAAATATTTCATATCTATTTCAGCAATGACCTCACTTAAATCTATTGGCTTTAATGACTTCCATATTTTTTCAACAAAATAAGTGGGTTTTCCGTTGAGTTGTGTGCTAAAGGGTAGTATCATTTTCACTTTTGATTACTTGTTCTACAATAGTTTGCCACTTATTACAAAGGGCTGTTTGG
>NZ_BPLU01000067.1:45379-47462 GCF_019656315.1 Flavobacterium sp. UMI-01
AAGGTTACGAGCTTGAATGATGTTGTCTTCAATTTGAATGCGGTTGGCTCGTTTGCTTACCATACGTTGTGCGAGTGGTTCTAGTGTTTTGAAGGCGTTGGTGGCTTCTATTTTTTCTTTCATGTTTAGTTGATTTTTTGGGATTATAACACCTTCATTTTTTAATTTCTTTTTAAATTCTTCTTTGGTCAGATTTTGCTCTTTAGCTTCTTTCCAAATTGCGTGGGCTGATTTTCTAGTTTTCATTAAAATATTAATCTTCATCGTTATACCGCTTTTGGTTGATCCAAGTGACTAAATGCGCTTTGGCTTGACCATTGGTGGCTAGGTTTGCATTGTATTTTTTGAGTCTTAGGAAACATTTTATTTTGTCCTGGTCACTTAGTTTGTTCCAAGCTTTCTCTGAGTTTTCCTTTTTAACCTTGAGGTTGTATTGTTTCCAAATGTTTTCAAAGGACAAATCAAAGTCGGTCATTTCAACGGTGGTGGGCGGGTATAGTTTTTCCCAATCTTTCAAGTGGGCTTCTTTCCAGGGAAATTTTCCTTTGTGGTATAGGAAGGTTTCTTGTTTATCGGTCAAGTCGCCTTCCATGACTTCAAAGTGGATTAAAACACCTTTTAAATTGTATTTAAACTTCCAAATTTCGCCGCTTCTTATCTTAACGGTGTAGGTACGGTTCATTCGTGATAACTTATATTGAAAATATCTCTATGATTGTATATACATGGAATACCAAGCCTTTTTGCCAAATCCAATTCAATTCTTGCACCTGGCGAATTAGTATAATTGTCTAACATTAGAATCAGGTCACATTCCATAAGTGCTGCAATGCACTTTCGCATTGCTACTTCCCAACTGGCGTTCCAGTCATTAACAACTTTTAAAGGATTAACAGCTTCATAACCAATTTTCTCAATAGCTGCCTGAGCTACATCAAAGTTCATTGTACATTCTTCCTGTGGCAATCCTGTGACTTTTCCAGCGATGTATATTTTTTGTTTCATTTATGCGAGTTTTTGATTTAAATCATTAATTGTTTTTTGAATTTCCAGCCTGATGTATGGGTCTTGAACGCCTTCAAGTTGCTGTATTAGTAGCAGTTCTAACATATCGGCTTCATGATACTTTAGAGTTACTTTGATTTTCTTTTTTGCATCAAAAAGATTTCTTTTTGCTTTTATATGAACCGCTTTTCCATCGAGTTTGGAAGCGACATCAATAGCAATTGACAAAGTTGCTTTGTTTCTTCGGGTATGCGCTTTAGTATTGTAAACGGCTTCAATTGTAGCTGCTATTATTAGGGCGTTTTCTGGAGTTAATTTTAAGTCTATTTTCATTACATTATTTCTAATAATAGTTGAACATCAGATTTTGTTACTGGACGACCATTTAATACATGCCCACTTATTTCAACATAACCAGATGTGAAATTTCCAGCGGCATCGTACTCATAGGTTATATCAATCGAGCTGTGGTGTTTTACCGTTTCCCACCATCGGTAATATCCTCCATTGTCTAGTTCGTCTCCAGTTTGTTCTTTAAACCCCATAGACAATAATTCCTCTATTGTAAATATTTCTTTTTCCATTTTTAACATTTGGTTTTAGGTTTCTTTATAATCTTCTAATGGGCAGTTATCGGGAATTTCAATTATCTCGCTGTTACTTTTTGAAGTATGCCTAAGCAAAAGAAAAGGCTGTCCTTCATTATTATCACACACATTATAAAATGTGTAATTATCCTTAGGGTATGGAAGGAATCGGCAATTTTCACACTCGTTGCACGATTCGATAACTTTATGTATTTTTTTCATTTAACATTCGGTTTTAGGTTTTGATAATTGTTCGCCACAATCGACACAGAATTCGGCGATGGTTTCGCATCCGCAGGTGGCGGTTAGGGTTCGGGTTTCGGCTATGTCATGTGGACATACTTCTGTGATGCTATAGTTTTCCATTTAGATTGTATTTTTCCAAACCGCAACACCGTCTAAGGCTACTATTATTTTTGAAACTTCTTCTGGTGTCATATCCTTTAAAGGCTTTTTAACTGGGCTTTTTTTGCTTTTTAAAAAGCGGTTAA
>NZ_BPLU01000067.1:47581-48715 GCF_019656315.1 Flavobacterium sp. UMI-01
ACGCTCGCTTTTTATCACAATGTTTGCGGTGCGTAAATTGGCTAATATGCGCTTGTGTTGGGGATTATCTTTGTCGAATAAGCCCCAGTTCCTCCCCTCAGCCCCGTTCAAAGGAGGGGAAGACTTGGCAGGAGCTGCTTTGTGATAATCATCTATGGCACTTCCTGTGCCTTCGTAGATGTAGGGTTTAGTTTTGGTTGTTGTCATCTTTGATAAGTTCTAACTGTTCGCACCAAACATTGTATATTTCAACTCCTGTTTTTTCATCTCTAATATTCAAATCATTTTTTGTTCTGCCTTGGCCGATAATGATAACTATAGAACCTTTTTCTATTTCATCGCCGCCAATGTTTGACTGTTTAACAATTGAAATTGCTTTCTTGCCGGTAAAAAAACCAAGCGGTTTCCTTGTTGCAAATGATGTCGTTATTATTCCCATTTTTTATTTGTTTTTAAAATTTAGCTCCTGAGGCAGGACTCGAACCTGCATCTTAGGCTTGTGGTGCTCTAACCGCTGAGCTACGAAACCTTTCAATCTCGACTGGATTCGAACCAGTGACCTTCACCGCAGACCTACGCTTTTCCGTTAAGCTACTCAGGAAACCGCCCTTTAGCGATGTGGTATTCTCGGGTTATGTTTTATATACCGCCTTGGTGTGTCGTTTGAAGGCGGGGTTATCAATGACCAGTTTTTTATATTTTTGAAAAGCGGTGTTTTCATTATAGGACATATCGGTTCTTGAAATGTAGTTTCCGTTGCTGTCTTTATAAACAACATGGCCATTCACGCTATACTGCTGATGGTCTTCGTGTGGAATTATTGTTATTGATACGCTCATTTTTTCGTTGCAGGTATGATGTTGATATCTTAAATTTTAGCCATTTACAATAGTTCATAATGGCTCTTCCGTTAAGTACTACTAGCAAGAGGGCTAGTAGTACTGTTGTGGTGCTAGGCGCTTGCATCTTCGGGTAATTGTTCGTTATAAAAATCGAATTTGTACCCTTGTGAAAAATCAACTGATGATATGGCTAGAGGAATTGAAGTTTTAGAGCCGTCTTCACTAATTACTGCCGCATCCACAAACCAAACAGAGCGCCGTGGCTTGTATGCTTTGGCAATAATATCAACAC
>NZ_BPLU01000067.1:48849-317419 GCF_019656315.1 Flavobacterium sp. UMI-01
CAAGTTTCCTTTTGCGTCTTTTTTCAAAAGGTTGAAAACCACATTTACTAAAGCGGCGGTGGCTTCGTCTTTGGCCAATGAACTAATGAAATTGTTCACTTTTGCAATACCTTCGTTTACGGTGTCGTCCCAACCGTCATTGATGCGATAGCCTATTGTGATTTCGCCACCGTCAAAACTAAAGGTGTGTGATTGCTGTTTTGCTTTCACCCCGTATAAATCTGCTTTTAGTTTTAGAATGTTTTCAAAGTATTGGAAAACCTCGGTTTTGGCATTCGAAAGCATTTCTGAGGCTATAGCGAGTTTAAAAACGGCTTTAGCGGCTGATTGTTCGGCTAGCTCTTTATAAGCGGTTCTGTCAGCTTCTTTTTCGTTTTCCTGAGCTTTTGCAAATGCTTTTAATTGCTCTGGTGTGAATCTTTTTAATTCTTCTGGGATTACTGATGTTGTAGTCATTATTATGCTTGTGTTAGGTTATACATTGACTTAAAAAAATGTTCGGCATATTCCTGCCCTAATTTTGAAAACTGTTCCTCAGGAGTAGTTTTGTTTTTTTTAAACTCAGTAATGAAAGCAGTCATTTCTAAGCCGTCGATTTGAGTAGTTAAAATAATTGCTTCCTCATTATCATCATTAGTTCCTATTCTTATTAAAACCTGATGATCTTGTACCTCTAGTATTTTGCAAAATTGGTTTGCCATGATTATTGTTTTTAAATGTTTATAAAATCGTTTAGATTGTGTCCGCCCCAGTTGGTGGAATGAATTTTTTCGACCGTGAATTTTACTTTTGCCTCAATTTGGGGCGGTATTGTATAGGTTCTCACTTCGTGGGGGAATATTTCACCTTTGCTGTGGGATATCTGAGACAACAAAGCCCCACGCTCTTGATTGATGCAAATGCGTTCCTCTAGTTTGAACACGTATATCTTACCGCTGCTTTGAATATCGGAGCAATAGGCTAAGACGTTGTGTAGGTCTTCTAAGCGTTGAACGATAGCTTCTTTAGTCATAGTCTTGGTATTCTAAGCGGGTTTGTAAATTCCTAATGTCCGTTTCAATTTCTATCCTGTTAGGGTGGTTTGGGGTTTCTTTTAAAGCGGTTTCCAGTTCAGTTATTCTCGCTTCGATATCGGTTTTTTTCATGGGCTAGTTTTGGTTAAAAATTTTGAATTCGATTTTTTTTCCTGCAACCTTATTTCTTTGGGGTTTTAGCTCCCTTTTTTTAGCGTTTTGCAACAGGGCTAGTGGAAATCGCGACATTAACTTATAGATGCATCTGATGTAAAGCCAATCCTTTGAAATTCCTTTTACATCGGGATAGGTGGATAGGTATGTTTTGAATTCCACTTCTAATTTTGTGAGCTCAACCAGAAACCAATGGTTGACGGCTGAGTTTGCACTTACTTTTTGAAACTCTCTGTCGTTTAGGGTAACGCTTTCGACCCAGTGAAACCAAAAAACCAATAGAAAGTCTTCTTGGCTGTCGGAGGTTCTAAATTCTTTCATTAAATAATCTACTGATAACTCTTGTTTTGCTGTGTTGTTCATGATGCTGTGTTTTTAATTTCAGTTCCGTGATAGAGCATTGCGGTTTGCTCGTTGATTGTGATACTTCCCCCTGGACATCTGCCGCCGACAAATGCAGTTAAACCTTCGACCCTGAAATAAACGTTGCACAGCTTTTTTGCCAGTTTGGCCATTGCCGTGGTTGGCTCGTTTTTTTCCATGTGCGCCATTATGATGAAAAGTGTATCCGGGTATAAGCGTTTTAGCTTTCTTAATACTGCCGTTTTAAGGTCGTCAACGTAAGCCGTGGCGTTATCTATTACCGTTATCCTTGCTGATTGTCTTTTGTCTAGCATATTGGTCAAGTCTTCTATTTCTATGTAATCGTAAAACTTAATTTTGGTGTTCTTAAAATCAATTTTCGCCCTTGATAAATTTTGTTGGAACGTAAAACCTGTTCCCTCCTCAGCTGATATGTAATTCACATTTTCAAAATTGGTCAGGTACTCTGAAAGTAAAAGCGCTAGTGTGGTTTTTCCGTTCTTTTCGTTGCCGTATATTACCCAAATCCCGCCGCGTTCCTGTTCACCTAATACCTTAGCCCAAATTCCGTCAAACTTGAATGTTTTAAACTTTTTATTAAGTAGCGTTTTTGCTGTAATTCCTCTCGCCATATTAAGCCCCCAATTTTATAAGCGTTTCTAAATATCTTAGTGTACTTTCTTTGGCAAGGCATTTGTTGATTAGCGGTCTTATTTTCGCCTTATCGTTTACGTTAGCCGTTGCAACCGTACCAATAAGGTCAGAATAGTATTTTTGTCTGTCTTCCTTTCCGTTTGGTACTAGCTTGATGAACTCGTCAGAGAATCGGCTAAATATTTCGGCGTATCCTACTTTAGAGGCGCTCAATCCGCGGGTTATTTTCTTTCTTAAACCATCCGCGCCCATCATGTACCAGCCGCAAGCGCCGTCCGTTCCGTTCCAAATTCCTTTTAGTTCTAGAAAGGCGTCGTACTGTAAGTCGCCCGCTTCGTCTAAAATGATTAAAGGCTTTTCAAGTGTGGTGATGTAGTATTTTACATTCTCAAGGATTTCGTTGTACTTGCCGTTATTATCAATTCCAATGGTGCGGGCAAGTAGCTTAATGAATTGCTGTTTTGATTTAGCTTGGGAACAATCAATGTAAAAGGTGTTTTTCATTTTACGGATAATGTGCTTCGTGCAAAATGTTTTACCAATTCCGCAGTCGTCTACAAGAACCATAGAGCGGCTTAACTCTTTGCAAAAACTTAAGTTGTCTTCAATCTCGGTGTAAACGGCGGTGCGTGCTACTTTCCAGTTATCCTCGTACACTTTTACTTGTAATAAACGGCCAAGGGAAATCCAAGCGGTGTCGCTTAAGAGTTTCTCTGTTTCACCCCCTTTTAATCTGCTGTAAATTGATTTATTAATGCCTAAACTTTTTGAGTATTCAACATCATTACCGCCGTAATTGCTTCTATTTTCAATAATTGCCTGTCTTACTTTTTCTTTAAATTCTGCTGTTAAATTCATTTCTTAGGTTTTAATAGTTAAAGTTGGCGCGCCATCCTGCCGACGCATTTTGATTGGGTTGGTATTTTAAATTGTTATCCTCCTCAGGCTCGTCTTCAAAAACTTCTACTGGCTCCTCACGGGCTTCGTATCGTTTTAGGTTTGGGATTCTGAAATTTGAGTTAACCGTTTTCGGCGTATTGTCAATAATTTGAATTTTCTCTATTCGGTTACGTTGACGTTTTTCAAAGGCGTCTACTGATGCCACATAAGCGGCTTGTAGTTTTATTGCTTCGTTATCCGCGTCAGTTCTTTCAATTGTAGCCCTGTTGTATCGTGGCATTTCCATTATTTCGCAAATCATTCTATTGTTTAGATACACTATTGCTTTTAACACGCTGCCGTCATTACCGTCAAGCCAATAAACGTCTAACTCTTTGCCCTCAATGGCTCTCATTTTTTGTATAAGAGCTTCGCCCGTTAAAATCATTCCCTCATCGGCTATGGCTCTCTTTTGCCCTTGAAGCCTTACATAACCCGCATTGCATGAGGTTGTTGTTTTGTACCCTATAACTGGTAAAATTGCTTCCCAGTTGGTCGGCTTAAGGTTAGGATGTTGGTTTTGTTCGAAATAATCCCAACGGCTCAACTCTTTGTTATCGGGGTGTGGGCTGTTGTTCCATTTTTCCAGTTCTAAAAGCCTTTCGTTAACCAAAATATCAAAAGGAATTACCTCTTTTTTAGTGGCGTTTAATTGGTTTGCTTCTGATTTTGCGGTCGGTCTGGCTAGCCACCCGGCTGCGCTTTTTTCAACTTCATATCTAAGCTTACCGTTCATTCTTTCAATGTATTTTCCACGGGCATTGTTGGCCTCAATTTTTACCTCCTGAAACATTGCGCCTGGTCTTAATAATGTTTCTTTGAAGCTGCTATTTAATGAGCTTTCACACTCTAGCTCATACGGTAGGCAAAATCCCCATTCGGTATAATTTCTAACCATTTGTCGGTAAAAATCAACGATGATTCCCTCTTTAGTTTTTCCGTAAACGAATGTGGTAAAACATTGAGAGGCTATATCAACCCCGAGATAAAACCAAACTCTATCGCCTTTGGCATTGTAAACAAATGGCGGCTGTCTGTCGTCAATGGAAATAATCGAACCGGCAAGTGTAGGTAAATCCATTTGATGATGAGGCTTAAAGTTCCCCATGTACTGCTGACGGTCTCCGCTTCTTGCTTTGTGCGTTGCGATCTTGTTTTCCCACTTGTTTATGTAGCTTATAATTGTCGTGTTTGATAGGCTTTTGAATTCCTGCGGGTTGTAAAGCTCTCCGGAGTCTTCGTTGTAAACCTCTGCATAACCATTTAAGAACGCGTCGTAATTTCTTGCTACTTCGGTCGGGGTTGGTTTATGTAATTGATTTTTAAATAAACCGTTTAAAATCATTTCCGTTTTGTCGTCCACTTTTCTGGCGTTGTTGACACGTCCGCCGTTAGGGTCTTTTATTAGCGGGTAATACAAATCTTCTTTACAGGCCTTTAAAAGCTTTTTAAACTGCTTTTCACTCGCGGGAAGGTTATGTGTTACCTCGTGCTTAATTTTTAGCGTATTGTTGAAATTTTCAACGTCTTTGACCACGGTGGCGGTTATTCCTCTAAGCGAGCCTTTTAATTTGATGCGCTCCTGTGTTCGGGCTTGCTCTAATTTTATAGCTGCTTTCATAACACTTGCGTTAATTATGTATCGCTCTTGTTCGTCGGCTTCCAGTTTGTTGCCTGCTCTTTTAAATCTTGAGTAATAGCGAACCGCGTCGGCGTCAAATTCAAAGAATGTTTCTAAAGGGTTGTCAACACGTCTAGGGTCTCCCAAAGCTTCCTGAATGTGTGGCTTAAGTGTGTCGAAATTGATAAGAAGCTTTCGACCATTGCCACCGCTTTGCAGGCGCTTTATTCCAAAGGGTTTGTCCTTGTACCGTTGGATTTCTTTTTGCAGGGAGCTTAAGGTTTTCCAGAAAACTGGAACAAGTTCCTCGAACTCTACTGCAATTTCATTATTTGAATACTGATATGGCATAACTATTTTTCTAGTGTTTTGTCTATAAGCCTTTGAACTTTTCCCTCGTTGTCTTGTTCATTAGCCTTAAGCATAATCTTGTAATCCTTTTTGATAGAGTCGGGAGTTACTCCCTGTTTGTTTCCGCATATACATTGGCGGATATAGTATTTTGTAACACCATATTTTTGAAACAATGCCTCTAAAATGTCAGAATCGTAGGAATTATAAATTTTTGTCTTACTTTTGTTCATGGCTTTGCTTGTTTTAAATATTGAAACAAATATATAAACTTGTTTAGAATAAACAATAAGGAATTATAAACTTTTTTATAATTATTTTTTATATGACTGAATTACAGAGAATTAAGATTTCAATTAAAACATTGATAGGCTTAGGTGTAGGTAAGAACCAGGAGGATATTGGTAAGCAATTAGGTTACTCAAATAAGTCCTCATTTTCGCAGGTACTGAACGGAAACGTGGGCTTACCCTCTGATTTTGTTGACCGTTTATGTAAATTAGACGACCGCTTAAGTAAGGCTTGGATAAAAAAAGGTGACGGCGACATCTTGCTGAATCAGTCAAACCAATCTAAAAAAGTTTATAATAGTGATCAATCAAGCGCCGAAACAACCCTAAACGAGAATATAGATAGTGATTGTATTAAAGAAAAAGGTTTACCACTCATTCCGGTCGAAGCAATGGCAGGGTTTGGGGCGGGAGAAGTACAAGTTATGGAATACGAAACGCAACGGTTTATAGTACCCACTTTTAAAGGGTCTGATTATTTAATAAGCGTTAGAGGTAGCTCAATGTACCCAAAATACAATAGCGGGGATATTGTGGCGTGCAAGCATTTAGCTATTGATACATTTTTTCAATGGAATAAAGTTTATGTCTTGGATACTGAGCAGGGCGTTTTAATTAAACGTGTATGTAAGTCGGACAATGAAGAGTTTGTAACAATTGTTAGCGATAATAAAAGCTACGAACCTTTCGAGCTTCACAGGTCTAAAATACGCTCAATAGCGATAGTGACAGGAGTAATAAGACTCGAATAGTAGTTTTTTTTTCAATCCTTTATCGGTGTTTAACATGTAATTTATTGATAATCAATAATATTTACATGTATTTTGTTGTTTTTATTTTGCTATTAAGTGCTTTGAGTTTTTTATTTTTACACAAAAAGCAACGTTTTATCATAATTTCACTAACATAAACAAGTTTATATTTTATAAACTTTGTCCATGCAAATGTCCACGCAACTGTCCATCCTAACCATAAATTCAAAATTTCTCTATTTTATTTTAATAGAGTATCCGCAATAAAAAAAGCCTCATATATGAGGCTTTAATTTGGCTTTAAATAAGCTTTAAACGTCAATTAAATAGAGGTTTTAGGTATATTTGCACCTCTTAGTTATACCAATTGATTTAAAGCGGTAGAAGTAACCTTAATCGGTAGTAGCTAAATGGTGGTAAACATACAAAAAATAGAAGTTTTGTTTTTTTTGAGTTTTCGACCATTTTTTACGTGAAGTATTGATTTTTTTGGACTTTTCGACCTTTTTTATATTTAATATACTTAGAAATATTGTTTAACGGCCTATATATTATTATTTTTTATTTTTATTCCACATAAAAAATAATAACTATGAAAAAATTTATCTTACTTGCTTTCGCTTTCCACTCTTTCTTACTTTCCGCACAAGAATATGAGTACAAACTAGTTACTTGCGTTGAATCGATTGTACCTAGCGGCTTGGGACGTTCTAGAATGATTGATGTTCAAGACAAACGAAATTTTAAAGATTTCACCTCAGGACATAATGAAGGGCGCAACAAAAGTGATCGTTCAGATATTAGAGTCGAAAACTTTGAAGAAACTAAACTTTTAAATTTTTACAATCTTGGCGGTATTCGATTTGAAAATATTGCTGCAAATGACGCCCTTATCAGCTCAAAAATAAACACTTTGGCTACGGAAGGTTGGGAATTTATGCAAGTAGTAAGTGGCGTAGAAAGTGATGCTGGTACCAATGACGGACAAGGAATCTACATCACCCGAATCATTTTTAAAAGGAAAAAACAATAATAACTTCGTGAAAATATACTAATTCAAATGCAGTGTGAGGTCATTAGACTTTACACTGTATTTTTTTTGAGATTTATTTCTTAGTAGACGAATTCATAAAAATTGACCACTTAGGGATAATTCATTACACTTCTTATATAGCGTCATTATGAAAATGAATTGTGATTTGTAGCCCTGATGGAAGTGGAAATCCTTGTGGTGGCTGGTCCCGAAGCTTCGGGATAAGCCACCACAAGATTACTTCACTATATTTTATTTACATAGGAGTTCAGTGAACTGTGTTTATAACGGACAGCAGGAGGAATCGTTCTTAAAACAAGAAAGGTTCAGCTCCTAAAAAAATAATTTATTTGCTTTGGATACGCTTAGTCAAGCCTAAAATAAAACAGATTACACCAAAGACTAAAAACACATAATACCCTATAATGCTGTTGTTGCGAATAAGGTTCGCGGCCACAAAACACAAAACACTTAAAAGATACAGGTTGAGAGGTGTTAATTTATGATAAAAATTCATTGTTGTTTATTTAAAGAAACTATCTACGAATTCGTATTTATTAAAAACTTGTAAATCTTCAATTCCTTCGCCAACCCCAATGTATTTTACAGGAATCTGAAATTGGTCTGAGATACCAATTACGACACCCCCTTTGGCAGTTCCATCAAGTTTAGTCACAGCAAGAGAAGTCACCTCAGTTGCAGCGGTAAACTGCTTGGCTTGTTCAAAAGCATTTTGCCCAGTCGAACCATCCAAAACTAATAACACATCATGAGGTGCATCGCCTACGACTTTCTGCATGACACGTTTTACTTTAGACAATTCGTTCATTAAGTTGACCTTGTTGTGCAAACGACCTGCGGTATCAATAATCACCACATCGGCGTTTTGAGCAACGGCAGATTGCAACGTATCAAAAGCGACTGAGGCAGGGTCACTTCCCATCTCTTGGCGTACAATTGGCACACCTACTCTATCGGCCCAAATTTGTAATTGGTCAATAGCGGCAGCTCTAAAAGTATCGGCAGCCCCTAGAACAACATTATGTCCTGCTTTTTTGAATTGATAGGCTAGTTTACCAATGGTGGTTGTTTTTCCCACTCCATTGACTCCTACCACCATTATGACATACGGTTTGGTTTGAACAGCAATTTCAAAATCTTTGGCTTCACCAGAATTAGTTTCAGATAAAAGCCCTGCGATTTCTTCCTGAAGAATGCGATTCAATTCTTCGGTTCCTAAGTATTTATCTTCTGCCACTCGTTTTTCAATGCGAGTGATAATTTTTAACGTAGTATTTACCCCTACATCCGAAGAAACTAAGATTTCTTCTAAATTATCCAATACATCATCATCCACCTTTGCCTTACCCGCAATGGCTTTGGTCAATTTTGTAAAAAAAGAAGTTTTTGTTTTTTCTAACCCTTTGTCTAAAACCTGTTTTTCTTGTTCGGTTAGACTTTGGTCTTTTTTGTCAGATGAAAATATTCTTTTAAAAAAACTCATAGTAGGAATTGTAATAAATTCGTATGTATAATCGGTTAAAGATAAAAATAAAAAAGCTACTTCCGATTGAAAGTAGCTTTTTTATATAATGTCTTTTAATTACTTCTTTTTCAAGAACTCATCAACAGCTTCTGGAGCTAAGATAGTTTCTACGAATGTATATGCACCCGTTTTTGGAGATTTTACCATTTTGATGGCTTTTGATAATCTCTTAGAAGATGTTTGTAACGATGCTACTGTTTTCTTTGCCATGTCTGATTATTTTTTGAAATTTTTTAAAATAAAAATTTCTAATTATTTAATTTCTTTATGAACAGTAACTCTTTTCAAGATTGGATTAAATTTTTTAATCTCTAATCTATCTGGAGTATTTTTTTTGTTCTTAGTTGTTATATATCTTGAAGTTCCTGCAACACCTGTAGTTTTGTGCTCAGTACACTCTAAAATCACTTGAATTCTATTACCTTTCTTTGCCATCTTGCTTTATATTTAAATAATTGGAAAAAGATTATTTAATAAATCCATTTGCTTGTGCTTTTTTCAAAACAGCAGCAATTCCATTTTTGTTAATTGTTTTTATCGTAGATGCTGCTACTCTAAGAGTAATCCATCTATCTTCCTCTGGAAGATAAAAACGCTTCTTAACTAAGTTTACAGAAAATTTTCTCTTAGTTTTATTCATAGCGTGAGAAACGTTATTTCCTACCATCGCTCTTTTACCTGTAAGGTCACAAACTCTTGACATTATATATATCTTTTAATCGTTATTCAAAATCAGGGTGCAAAGAAAAGAAAAATAAACGTACTAAACAAAATTTTACTTCACAAATTTTACAATTTCTTTTTGTAACATTTCCAAACTTTTATAGACTGCTCTATCTATCACTTTTTCACGAGGTTGCCCAAAATTAAACTCCTCTACCACCACCCCCTCTGGGGTAGCCAAAGCAATAAAAACGGTTCCTAAAGCTGCATCTCCTTCTTCTTTTGTTGGCCCTGCATTTCCAGTTGTTGCAATTGCATACTCTGTTTTCATCAACGTTTTCACACCCAATGCCATAGCTCTAGCCACTTCGGCACTCACAACGGAATGTTGTACTATCAAATCGCGCTCCACAGACAGAATTTCTATTTTAGTTTCAACAGCATAAGAAACCACACTGCCCTTTAAAAAGCCAGAAGCTCCAGGAACCCTTGTTAACAACGAGGCAATCGCACCACCTGTACAGCTTTCGGCTGTGGCAAGGGTTGCATTTTGTTGTTTTAGCAAATTCCCAACCAAGACTTCAAAGGTTTCATCTTCTTCCAAACCTACTATAATATCATCTATAATAGCTCTCAACAACACAATTTGGTTTGCAATTTCATTTTCTAATTTTCCCTTATCATTCCCTCTAGCAGTTAATCGCAAACGAACCCTTCCTGGGCTTGGTAAATAAGCTAGCTTGATAAAACTAGGCAAATCATTCTCCCATCTTTCAATACGTTCTGCAACCATACTTTCGCCTTGACCATAGGTCATTATGGTTTTATGTAAAATATAAGGACGCTCATATTCTTTTACCAACTTAGGAACGAGTTGGTTTTCTATCAAATACTTCATTTCATAAGGCACTCCCGGTAGCGATACAAACACGGTTTGTTCTTTTTGCATCCACATGCCTGGAGCTGTACCCACTTCATTGTGAAGTACCGTACAACGTGAAGGCACTAGGGCTTGATCTTTGTTAATTTGAGTAATAATCCTTTTATAAAATCCTTCGATAAGTTCCGTTACATGCGCCAAAACCTGATTATTGACTACCAATTCATCTTCAAAATAATCACAAAATGTTTTTTTGGTCACATCGTCTTTTGTAGGCCCTAATCCTCCAGTAATCACCACCAAATCTACTTTATTTTGTAGTTTTTGAAAAGTATCCAAAATGTGCTGTTTGTCATCACTTATCGAAATCATCTCGAAGGTCTCGATGCCTATTTTATCTAATGATTTAGAAATAAAAGCCGAATTGGTATCTACAATTTGACCAATTAGAATTTCGTCCCCTATCGTAACAATACTTGCTTTCATGTTTATTATTTGAACTATTTTATAGAAAAAAATTCAACACTTAGACAGATGCCAAATGTTGAATTTCAAAGTTTTTTTACACCAATAAAATTTAGCTAGGCAAATCAAAATCTTTATTGATTTCCTTGATAGCATCTTCAATTTGCTTTTTCACACTTTTGAAAGTATCAATAATATCTTTTTTCTTTCCTTCGGTTTTGGTCCAAGCTTCAATTTGCAGAATTTCTTCAAAAGCAACGCTTAATCCTAGTAAATCTAAGGTGGGTTTGATTTTGTGTGCATACGCATACGCATGTTTGTGATCTTTCTTTTTTATTCCTTCTTTGATTTGAATTAAATCTTCAGGAACTTCCGTCACAAACAAAGTCAAAACTTCATTAACAAAATCTTGATCATTATCTGAAAGCTCGTACACTTTGGAAAGGTTGTAATGTAATGCCATTATTTTACTTGTATTCTAAATAGTTTTTGTCCTTCTAAAAATCCCTCTAAAACATCATCCGGTTGCACTACAGCGACTCCTTCGGGAGTTCCTGTAAAAATAATATCTCCAATTTTTAATGTAAAAAACTGTGAAACATACGAAATGATTTCATCAATTTTCCACAACATGGCCGAAGTATTTCCTTTTTGAACCGTATTTTGATTATTGGTTAATTCAAATGTAAGATTTTCTAATGAACTAAACTGATTTTTATTTAAAAATTCTCCAATCACCGCTGACCCATCAAATCCTTTAGCAATTTCCCACGGCAATCCTTTCTCTTTTAGCTTTGCTTGTAAATCTCGAGCAGTAAAATCAATTCCTACACTAATTTCGTCATAATATTTATGAGCAAACTTAGCATCAATATACTTCCCTACCTTATTAATCTTTACAATCAGCTCTACTTCATGATGAATCTCTTCCGAAAACTCTGGAATTACAAACGGATGTTGTTTTAACAATACTGCTGAATCAGGCTTTAAAAAAATTACTGGAGCATCGGGTCGTTCATTTTTTAACTCTTCAATATGTTTGGCGTAATTACGACCAATACAGATTATCTTCATATTTTTAGTGGTCAATGATCAGTTATTTAGTGGTCAGTTTATAATTAGTAATCAGTTTGTCGAGATGTAAAAAACTGAATACTAAAAACCTGTACACTGAATACTTATTTCGTATTTAACTTCCTTAATTTAATCGCTGTCAACACCTTTTTAGTATATAAAGGGAAATCGGCATTTTGGATCCAACTAAAATAACCTGGTTCAGCTTCTAAAACCGCTTCTACTTTTTTGCCTTTGTGTTTTCCAAAAGTAAAAATTTCTTCACCATCTTTGTCAAAAGCGATCATCCCAGCAAAATCAGCTACTTTTTTACGAGTTGAAAATTCAGACAAGGATTTGATATCATTTTCTAAATCTTCATACCGATCTAATTGCGCCTTCAAAATTTCGTAAGTCGCCATGGTATCCACTTCTGCTGAATGGGCATTTTCTAAATTTCGGTCACAATAAAATTTATAGGCAGCACTTAATGTTCGCTCTTCTTTTTTATGAAAAATGGTCTGAACATCGACCGAGACTCTGTTTTTCATATCAAAATCGACCCCTGCTCTTAGTAGTTCTTCCGCCAAAAGAGGAATATCGAAACGATCTGAGTTGAACCCTCCCAAATCACTATCTTTAATCATATTATAAATTTGTGGAGCCAATTCTTTAAAAGTAGGTTCATTAGCAACTTTTTCATCGGTAATCCCGTGTACTGCTGTTGTTTGAGGCGGAATAGGAATCATGGGGTTTACCAACCATGTTTTACTTTCTTTATTTCCATTAGGATATACTTTAAAAATTGCTATTTCAACAATTCTATCTTTTCCTATGTCAATCCCTGTAGTTTCGAGGTCGAAAAAGCAAATTGGTTTATTGAGTTTTAATTCCATTTTATTTTTTTGAAAGAAGTACAAATATAATTTTTTAAGACGGTTTTTATTCGAAAAAAGAAACTATTTTGGTTTTGTTAGAAATCTTTTTTCTCACCACAAAGTACACTAATTAGTACCAATTTTACAGCCTTCATTATTTCACAAATTCATAAAAATGAAAATTATTTAATTTTATTCTATGACATCTTTTTTTTAGCATAAAATGTTTAACGTTACCCATACTATCTAAGGTTGTATTGATTAATGTAATTGAAAAATACAAATTAAAGAAATTTGTGCTAATTTACTTTACCCGTTCCCTATCGCTCGGGTGTGCAATTAATAGTTAATCTAAAAAAATAACCCCAATAAAAGTGAATTTATCGGGGCTTACTATTTTCTATATTCTCTTTATTAAAAATCACGATTCACATCAAAAGATTCTAAATATTCCGCTACTCGTTTTACAAACATGCCACCAAGAGCTCCATCAATTACTCGGTGGTCATAGCTATGCGTTAAGAACATTTTTTGGCGAATACCAATAAAATCACCTTCGGGTGTTTCAATAACCGCTGGCACTTTACGGATGGCTCCAAGAGCCAAGATTCCTACTTCAGGCTGGTTGATAATGGGCGTACCGAAAACACTTCCAAACGAACCTACATTAGTAACAGTATAAGTACCGCCTTGCGTATCATCTGGTTTAAGTTTACCTTGTTTGGCACGGCTTCCCAAATCGTTTACTGCTTTGGCCATTCCTACTAAGTTCAATTGGTCCGCATTCTTAATAACTGGCACAATTAAATTTCCGTTAGGCAATGCAGCCGCCATACCTAAATTAATATTTTTCTTTTTGATGATATAATCTCCATCAACTGATACATTCATCTCAGGATAATCTTTCAACGCTTTGGCTACAGCCTCCATAAAAATGGGAGTAAAAGTCAACTTCTCTCCTTCTCGTTTTTCAAATTCAGTCTTATGCTTATCACGCCATTTTACAATATTTGTCACATCGACTTCAATAAACGACTGTACATGCACCGATGTTTGAATCGAATTCACCATATAACCCGCAATTAATTTGCGCATACGATCCATTTCTACAATTTCGTCTCCACCATTTACAGAAACTGGAGTTGCTACTGGGGTTGTCTTCGTAGAAGTTACAGGACTTAACGACTCGGCATTATTGTTTTTATTGGTTTTTCTGTTCTCAACATAAGCCAAAATATCGTCTTTGGTAACACGATTATCCTTACCCGTTCCTTTTATCTTATCGAGCTCTTCTACTGAAACTCCTTCGGTATTGGCTATATTTTTAACTAATGGAGAATAAAATTTTTCTGAACTCGAAAAATCAACTGGAGCAGTCACCATATCTTTGGCAACCTCTACCGCTTTAGCGACTTGTTCTATAATTTCGGGAGCAACGTTAGCCGATTCTTTATCTTTAGTTTCTTCAATATCATTGGTTTCAATAATAGCAATAGTTTGTCCTACTTGAACCAAATCATCTTTTGCAAAAAGTTGTTCTACTAATACCCCAGAAACTTCACTTGGCACTTCACTATCCACTTTATCTGTAGCGACTTCAATTACAGCTTCATCAGCTTCGATGGTATCACCAACGGATTTCAACCAGTTTGTAATAGTTGCTTCTGCGACGCTTTCTCCCATTCGAGGAAGTTTTAATTCAAATCTTGCCATATAGTATTAACCTAAAAAAGGTGTCTTTATTTTCTGTTTGCGAAATTAGTGAATTTTTAAAACATAAGTTTCATTAATTGTTTTTTATCAAGATAAACGCATTAAAAGTTTCACACGAATTTCACGAATCATAACAGATCTAAAGCGAATAAAAAAAATTAATTACACTAATTTCTCACTGCCTTAGGCAGATTCGAGGAATTTATAGCGCCTCGTTTTCCTGTTAATTCGTGTATGAAATTTCAATAATAGTCCCTCTTTCGTTTGAAGTATCGCTACCAATTAAAAAACCATTATTTTTTGATAGAATTTTAAATGTAAACCGCTTATTCTTTATGCGTTCCATAAAAGCAATGCTGTCTTTAAACAGAATTGAATTGGCGTCTAATAAAATTTCTACAGGAGATTCAGTAGTTAATGAAGAAAACACCATTTTCTCCGTATTCAAATCGTGAAAAACTACTTTTTTTCGCAATGCAGTTTCAATTTTTTGAACCAAAGACTTGTTTTTAGAATACAACACAAAGTGTTCTTTCTCTTTTTGAATCAGTCTTTTTCCTTGGAACATTTTCACCAATGAAAAAAAGACAATCCCCATTTTCATAAAAATCGAAAACAAAACGGATACTTTAAAATGCTTCCTATAAAAGAAATTCATCGCCTCTTGAAAACGTTTCATATAGGTTCCGTCCTTAATCGTGCTCTCGCCTTTATAGTGAATCACGGTCGTTTCATGAAAATAATAATTGGTTTTGCCTCTTTGTAAGACCCTATACGACAAATCAATATCATCCGAATACATAAAGCAATCTTCATCAAATCCGCCAACATCTAAATACAATTGACGTTCCATCACCATAAAAGCGCCAACCAGGATTTCGACTTTCCCGGTTTGATTCTCCTCCAAATGCCCTGCGTAATAACTATCAAACCAAACTGTTTGTGGAAACAGTTTATACAAGGCAGTGATTTTCGTAAAAGCTACCCAAGGGGTTGGAATACCCCTCTTACTTTCGGGTAAAAAATTCCCAGCTCCATCAATAAGTTTTACTCCTACAATGCCTAGATTTTTCTGCCTTTCGGCGAAAGCCAATACGTTGACAAAAGTATCCTCGGCCACAACTGTATCAGGATTGAGGATGCAAATGTATTTCCCTTTGGCTTGGGCTACGCCAATGTTATTGCCTTTGGGAAAACCCGAATTCTCTTTGTTTTCGATGAGATTCACGTTTGAAAACTGTGCTTTCATCATTATACAACTATCATCGGTTGAATTATTATCAACGACAATTATCTCCGCATCAATACCATTTAAAGCGGCTTGAACGCTAGAAACGCAAAGCTCTAAAAAATACCGAACGTTATAATTAAGGATGATTACCGATAGTTGCATGTCACAAATATAGAGAGATAAATTGCTTTTGAAAATTATATTGAATTACTTTTACATAACAAGAATATAGTTTATAGAAGCCACGAATTCACGAATTTTAAATTTAATATTCTATAAATGGTGACTTTCTACCAAAATTTCAAAACTTTAATTCGTGAATTCGTGGCTAAATAAATCAGCTTTGTGATTAAATCGACAAAAAAAATGAACCCCTTTTTTATCCTTTTTCTACTTATCTTCACGCATTCTTACAGCCAAATTTCAGGTTGTACCGACCCTTTGGCTAAAAACTATACTCCAAAAGCGACCTTAAACGACGGTAGTTGTTGTTACAAAAGAGTCAAAATTAAACCCCTTTTCTCTGTCAAGCTCAGCGATTCTATTGTCGAAACTTCGAGTCTGATTCATTACGGCGGACTTTTATGGACGGCTAATGATGACACGGATGCGACACTCTACGGCATGGATTTTAATGGCGTTATCAAGAAAAAAATTAATATTAGCGGTTTAAAAAACAAAGAATGGGAGGAAATTTCACAAGACAGTAGTTTTATTTACCTTGGTGATTTGGGCAATAACTTCCAAGGCAACCGAAAAGATTTAAGCATTTTACGCTTACGCAAAAGTGAACTATACTCCGCAAAACCAATTATAGACACCATCGCTTTTTCGTATGCCAATCAAACCGACTTTAGCATTCAAAAACCAAATAAAACCAACTTTGATTGCGAAGCTTTTATCGTCTCTCAAGACAGTATTTTTCTTTTCACCAAACATTTCAAAGACAATAAAACAACAGTCTATTCACTGCCTAAAACACCCGGTACTTTTATTGCCAAAGAAAAAGAAACCTATAAAGTTAAAGGATTGATTACAGGTGCCACTTATATAGAAGATAAAAAATTAATTGCTCTTACAGGTTACAAAAAACACCTCAAACCCTTTATTTATCTACTTGATGATTTTGAAGGAAATCATTTTTTCTCGGGCAACAAACGCAAAATCAAACTCAAACTCCCTTTTCATCAAGTGGAAGGAATTACAACAAGCGACGGTTTGCATTTTTATATTACCAACGAAAAAGCGGTTCGAAAACCATTATTCAACGTCCCACAAAAGCTCCATCAGATTGATTTGAGTTCTTATTTGAAAAACTAAACACAGATTGGACAAATTAGCACAGATGAATCTCATTAATCCTTGAAATCTGTGGCAAAAAAACTTAATTAATCTAGGTGTTTCTGCGTCACTTTCTGTAATAATTTTTCAAACTTAATCTAAAAAATCAGTACTATACAGGACAGCTATTTGTAAATTGTACCGTTACTTTGCGCTCCTAAAAAATTACTTTTCATGAGAACACTTCATACTTATTTCATTTTCATAACATTCTTATTTGCTATACAGTCAAATGCACAAAAATGCATCTCACTTTTCAATCAAAATGACTTAGAGGGTTGGTATGCCTTTAGTCCCGAAACAGGAAAACAAGAAAATGCTGCTGCTCTCTTTACAGTACAGAACAACCAAATACGCCTTTACGGTAAAAAAGCGGGCTATTTGATGAGCGAAAAATCATTTCACAATTTTATTTTAACCGTAGAATACAAATGGAATACGGACGAATCTTTTGTTCGAAAAGGAAACAACAAAAACAGTGGTGTGATGTACTTAGTTCCAAGTAATACTCCTGATGTTTTGTGGCCCAAAGGGATTCAGTTCCAAATTAAAGAAGGCAGTACAGGTGATTTTGTACTTCTTGACAATACACCAATTACAGTAAAAAGAAAATTAGTAGCCCCCGGAAAAAGTGTCGTTTCACAACGTTTTGCTGATGCCGAAAAACCAATTGGCGAATGGAACACGATTGTCATCAAATGCAAAAACGGAAAAGTAATCCAAAAACTAAATGGAAAACTAGTCAACAAAGGAAATCAAACTACTTTACCCGAAGGACGTGTTTTACTACAATACGAAGGTTATCCTATTGATTTTAGGAAAGTGGATGTTAAGGTATTGTAACAAACTAAAGTTGAATCCTCTTTTAACTCATTTACAACCAAAAAAAGGCATAAAAAAAGAGCAGATTTACACTGCCCTTTTTTTATGCCTTTATTTCACCTCAAACAACTTAACCCTAACAAAGGATTGAATCAACACATTGTTTCCTTATTTGCCATAGCGATAAATTCTTCAACTTTTTCAACCATATTAACACTTCCTGCATAAAAAGGTACTCGTTCGTGTAAACTCGTAGGTTTAATTTCAAGTATTCTGGAATGTCCATTAGAGGCTTTGCCTCCAGCCTGCTCTATTATAAACGCCATGGGATTGCATTCGTACAAAAGTCTTAATTTTCCGTTGGTGGTTTTTGTACTGGTGGGATATAGATAAACGCCTCCTTTGAGCATGTTTCTATGGATATCTGAAACTAAACTACCTATATATCTTGAGGTATAGGGACGATTCCCTTCTTGCATTTGACAGTATTTAATATAATTCTTAACTCCTTGTGAAAAATGAACATAATTTCCTTCGTTTACAGAATATATAGACCCATCTACAGGAAATTTAATTTTGGGGTGAGACAAATAGAATGTCCCAATGGCTGGATTTAATGTAAAGCCATTTACCCCATGACCTGTTGTATATACAAGCATTGTAGATGTCCCATAGATGATATATCCCGCAGCAACTTGTCTCGTACCTGGTTGTAGAAAGTCTTCTAAGGTAACGGGGGTACCTCTTTTAGATATTCTTGCATAGACTGAAAATATAGTCCCTACTGATACATTCACATCAATATTTGAAGAACCATCCAATGGATCCATCAAAAGGACATATTTATTATTATTGGCCTTATCATTTCCTTGTACCGTGATAAAGTCATCATTTTCTTCCGAGACAATTCCGCAGACAATTTCTCTATTAATTAAAGTTTCAATAAATACTTCATTGGCATAAACATCTAGTTTTTGCTGGTCTTCTCCCTGAATATTTTTATCACCTACTCCTCCAATGATATCAATTAAACCCGCTTTTTTGACTTTATAACTCACTACTTTAGCGGCTAATTTCATAGAATTAAATATACGGGATAACTCTCCTGAGGAATTTTTAAATTCATATTGATTTTCAATTATAAATTCACCTAATGTTTTCTTTTGTGCTTCCATATCTAGTTTGATTTAAATTAAAATAAGCTTGTCTTTTCTTAGGCTAATAATAAATTCACAGGGTGTCATTTTTAAACTAATTTCATGAAACAACATTATTCCATTTTCCTCCTATTTATTGAAATTTATTTGATGATGGATTCGTTTTCTTAAAAAGACGATGCTACTCTTAGACCTTTATTCTTGTTTTTTTTGGAGATTCAAAATTCTTTAGTTTTTTAATTTTGTCATTTAATTTTAATATTCGACTCAATTGCTTCTGTTGAATAGTATATTTAGTATAATACCTATACCATGCTTTTCCAACAAAAAATGCTGTCAAAGAGACACCTGTGAGTAATCCAATTAAGTAATTAGTAATTTCCATAATTTCTATTTTTTAAATTTAAAAAGCATTTTCATCCCCCTTTAGGGTTACAATCACGGTTAGTAAACAAATTTTTATATCCATAATTAGACTCCATTCCTGTAAATACTTGATATCAGCCATTACCCTTCGTTTCATATCCGATACTTTTTTAGTTTCACCTCTAAGACCTGAAACCTGAGCTAAACCTGTAATTCCAGGTTTCACAAAATGACGTACCATAAAATTGTTGATGTGTCCATTGTAATCTGTAGTATGTTTTAACATGTGTGGACGTGGTCCTACAACACTCATTTTTCCCATAAAAACATTAAAAAACTGAGGCATTTCGTCTAAACTGGTGCGGCGTAAAAACTTACCTATGGGTGTCACTCTAGAATCGCCTCTCTTGGCTTGCTCTGTTTCGTCTCCCACATTTACATACATGCTTCGGAATTTATAACACCAAAAAGGTTCATTCTTTTTACCAGTTCGCATTTGTTTATACAAAACGGGGCCTGGACTTTGTCTTTTAATTAAAATTGCCATTAAAGGATACAGCCATGACAGGATGAATACAATAACCATTAAACTAAAAGTAAGGTCAAAGACTCTTTTTACCAATCTATTGTAAGCATTTTGTAACGGTTCAAATCGAGGTTTGATGACATGAAATTGTTCTAAATTACTGATATTGAAATGTTTCTTGGAAATCAAAGATAAATCTGGGATAAATTTCAATCGCATGCAATACTTATCACCCAGTTCAAAAAATATATTCAAATCAGTAATAAAATCCGGCTGTGCTACAATGTACAATTCATTGATATTGTCTTCTGATGCCTTATGTATGGCATTTATCAGTGCATGGCTGAATTCTTCTCTGGTGGTATAAATTTCAGATGAATTTTCATTAATAATCCCTACAAACTGAATAAAATAGGAATGATTCTCTAGATACGAGGCGAGTTCAATACTGGTTTTATTAAATCCCCAAATGGCGACATTAAACCGTCTGAACCATCTTTTGATTTTTAAAATGACAAGTGTAAACAAGACTCTTGACAGAAAAAAATAAGTGAGCAAAAAACTCAATTGAATCAGAAAAACTTTGCCACGCCCAAAACTTAAATTGTCATTATTGAAAATATAAATATAGCTGTACCACAAAATTTGTTGTGTGAAGAATGCACGCCAACTATTTGCGAAAAATACATCTAAATTAAATAGAACTCCTACTTGATACAATCTAAAATAGCTGATTGAAAACAACCACGTCAAAATGGTAATTGGAATTATTTTATTTAAAAACAATGCATTCCAAGCCATCTGCTCCTCTATTGCAAAATTCAAAAATATCATTGTACCAAGTACCATGGCAATTAAATCTCCGATAGCACAACAAATTATGAAAGTGAATTTATGTCTATTTCTCATTTCTTATCTATTAGAGTTAAACAACATTGAAAACATATAATATCCTAATCCTCCAATTAAACTTCCTATAGTCGCATAGAATACATCCATCAAATCTGGACTTCGACTCTGAATAAGAAATTGTCCTCCTTCAGCAACAAACGCGATAATTGTTGCTATCCCTATATTTTGAAAAAAACGGGCTTTTTGATTGTAATCCATTTCATAAATTCCCTTGTATTGTGAATACGCTTCTAGTAAAAAGCCTACCGCTAAAAAAGGAATAGCTGTACGTAAATTATAATATTCATTACTCCATTTTAGAAGCCATTGTGGCAAGTATGTATTATTTTCCAAACTAGGATCTGATTGCCATGAATAATAAAAAACGATTGCAATAGTAACAAGTAAAAGAAATAGAATAATTTTTTTTGACATCATTTTACTTATTAAGTTTAGTAAAAATCTTTTGTTTAGTATCGATTAATTTTAGCATCAAAATCAGGTTTTACGCTCCTTTTAGCCAAGATTTTTTTTTCTTTTTTTCAGTATATTGATACCCATAACTAGCGCCATAAGTAAAAGATTTTAACCCTTTCGAACTTACACTGTTGATAAGAACCCCTACATTTTTTAATTGGTCTTTTTTGATGAAATTATTGATTTGAGTTAAGGTTCTTTTATCCGTATAATTATACCGCAATACAAACAAAGTCACATCAGCCAGATGGCTAAAATTTAGGGTGTCAGAAACCAGTTGAACGGGAGCCGAATCTATAATGATAAAATCATAAAGTGGTTTGGCCTCATCAATTAGACTTTGAAAATTAGAATTACTCAATAATTGAGTGGGATTAGGAGAGATTTCTCCTGAGAAAATCGTGTCAAGATTATCCGAAAGATTTGGGTCTTTAACTAATAATTCTCTCCAATTATCTGCTTTATTAGACAGATAGTTCGTTAATCCCAATTCGTTTTTTTTGACGCTAAAAAATGAATCTAATTGAGGATTCCTTAAATCAGCACCAATTAATAACACTTTTTTATTAAGATTGCTGATAGTTGCCGCCATATGAAACGCGCAAAACGATTTTCCTTCACCTTGTATAGCAGAGGTAAACAAAAGTACATTTGCTGTATTCACATTTTTTCTAGGTAATAAAAAACCTAAATTAGAAAATAAGATTCGTGAGGCTTCCGCGAGAACTGTTCGTGAATTTGGCGAATTGTCTATTTTTTTATAATCATCAACTTTAGGTAATATTCCAAGAAAAGGGATGTGTGAGAATTCTTTAGCAATATCATCTTCACTATAAATTTTACTATCTAAAAGCAAACTTAGAAATATAATGCCCAAAGGAATCAACAAACCAAATAGAAATGCTCCCAGCATAAAGGATTTGGGTTGCGGAAAAATAGCCGAATAATTCGTTTGAGGAGGACTTACCGTTGTTAAATTAGAGGCTAAAATGGCACTGTTCAATATTGCTTCTTCTCTTTTTTGCAATAAATCCAAGTAAATTTCCTCTTTTAAATTAATGTTGGTATTAATATTTCCTAAATCTTTATCCTTAGTGGGAATACTTCTTGCCTCTATGTTTGCGGTATATTGTTCGGATTGATTTGCAGCATTACTTTTGTAAAGGGTATTTAAATAACCTTCTAAACTATTCAAAATGACTTGTTTTTGCATAGCAAGTTGGAGTTGCAAGCTAACATAAGTGGGATTGTTTTTTTGAGCTCGTTGTAAGATTAACTGACTCTCTAAAATACTCGCATTATACGCTGTAATCAACTGATTTACTGTAGGCATATCTAAATTATACCCTGTTCCTAAAGCTGAAGTACTAGGAGTTCTTTTGATATCATTAATGGCAAACTTAGTCAACTCAATTTGTCTTGCATTGAGCATCGAATTTTCCTTTTTAACGTTCTTTACATTCGTTTTATCAGCAATAAATTTATCTAAGACTAAGATGTCATTATTTTTCAAATACTTTTCCTTTACCCCTTGAATGGAATCCCTCTCTTTTAAAAAAACAGCTATTCGTTGATTTAAATAATCGATTTTACTTTTAACCATTTTTTGTTTATTAAACACAATATTTTTATCTAGTAAGGAAATAATTTCATCCAAAATTTTTCTAGAACGCACTGGATCTGTTCCTACATGAGTCAATCTTAAATGGGTATTTGTATCCTCAAAGGGTTGAACATTTAATACCGACTTTAAATGATTTACAGCAGTAGTAGTTGATTCAAGAGTCAGTACATACTCCTTTGATAAATAAGCCGCCACATTTTTCCTAGCCAAAGGGGTTAATTGAATTGTAAAAGGTAAGTCCTTGGCTGTGTTAACCGAATTATAGCCGTGAATTAAATAGGTTTTTGAAGTAAATGTATTAGTGATAAAGAATCCTTCATTAACTACTTTAACCTCGTATTTTACATCAGGTAAGGAATCATTGGGCAGGTTTGTATGAATTACAAACGGAATATCGTCTGACAATTTATGATGCAGAAAATGTTTTTCAAAATAATTAATATTCAAATTTAAATTATTAACTGCTTTCGATAATAAATCAGTAGAGGTTGCGAGTGCAATTTCGTCCTGTAAATCAATTTCTTTTTTCTTTTCATAATCCTTACTAAAAGGGCTTATTTTGGCGCTTTCTTCTTGTTTTTTATCGATGTTAATGACTGCTGCTGTTTGATAAGTCGTATCTGCTGTTTTTATAAAAACATAGGCTGCCCCCACACTTAATAGTAAACTAACTAAAATCCAAGGCCAATACTGGAAATACTTTAAAAATTCTTTCTTAAAATCCATATTCTTATTTTTTTTATTTAGATATCAATAAAATAATAGCAAGTAACGAAGCTATTACTCCTATAACTTGTAGCGGATCTTTGATCAATCCTCCACTATTTACTTTTAGTTTATTAGGCACCACAATGATGACATCATTTTGTCTTATTTGAAAATCGGGATTAGACATCCAAGCGGCCGTGGTTAAATCAATGTGATAAACCATCCGCTTTCCGTTTGTTTCTCTTAGTAACTGTATGTCTTTACGAATGGCAGAATAAGTTAAATCTCCCGCCATACCTATTGCATCTAATAAGCTTATTGATTCTTCTGTAAAGGGATAAACTCCTGGTGAACGCACTTCTCCCAGAATGGTAAACTTATTATTGAGAACCCGAACTTGTACCGTAGGGTTTACTAAATACCCTTCATCGATTAAGCGATTTTTAATAACACTTTCAATTTTTGAAGGAGACAAACCTACTACACTGATTTCATTAAGAATAGGCATTGTTATAGTACCCTCAGGTGTTACTAAATAACCTGACAATTCCATCATTTGAACAGATGAAGAACCAGCTCCTACATTTAAATTAAATGGTGCTGCTACTACTGGATTGAGATCACTTACATCAATTTTCAAGATATCATTTGGTTGTATTTTAGTCATTACAAAAGATAAATTCTTATTGGAATGAGCATCCATATCTTGCAAATACAACATATCTTTCTTAGTGGTACACGATTGTGTTACCAGTAAAAGCAAAAAAATTATTGAAGCAACGTTTTTTTTCATAATGGGTATAATTTAGATTGGTAAATGGGGTTGATGATGAAAGAATTAGTGAACCAAATATTGGCGTAAAGCATTCGTTTTTTTAAGAAATACCACTAAAAAAGCCGTTAGGCCGTGAAATTTGTAAATTTTATAATCTTCATATAAAACTTCAAAAACGCGTTTGATATTCGTACTCATACCTCCCATTCTCATTTTTACGATGTAGGTATTAATGTAACTCATCTTAATTTTATATTTATACAAATAGCGAAGTAAAAATTCGGTGTCTGATGCAATTTTAAAATCTAGATTGTAAAGACCGTATTGATCTATTATCGTTTTTTTTAAGTAAACGGTAGGATGAAGTGGCAACCACCCTGCTTTGATTTTTTGTAAACTAAAAGCTCCTCCTATTCGGTTTCTAATGAGTCGCTCCTCGGTATCATTCGAAACATAAATACCATCACCATACACACCGTCAATGTTTTTTTCAAAATTAAAACGCTTAACAATCGTACTAATTACTTTTTCATCATAAAACTCATCGTCAGAGTGCATTAAGCCAATAACATCTCCTGTTGCTAAATGCAATCCTTTATTAATGGCATCATACATACCTTTATCAGGCTCCGAAATATATTGACTTAACCTATCGCGGTACTTTTCGATGATTTTTTGGGTTCCATCTGTAGAATTCCCATCAATAATGATGTACTCGATATTTTGATAATTCTGATTCAAAACACTTTTAATTGCTTTTTCAATGGTCGAGCTTCGATTGTAACAAACGGTTATTATGGTAATTCTCATAAAAATTCATTTTAGAATTAAAAAAACGGCATCGAAATTAAAGTGCATTCAGCAATCTTCTCCTCCTTTTAAAATGGGCAGAAAACTTTCTAATGAAATGACAAGCAAAGCGTTTTTTGTAATTGGGTAAGTTTTAGAAAAAAACGCCCGTGAAAGGTTGTTTAGGTAGTGGAGCAGAAAATATTTTAGTACAATCGGCTTTTTTTTCTGGCAATTGATTGCAGTGGAAACACGTTTTATTTTTACGCTTTTAGTAGGTCATCAAAATAATTAATGGTAGTAATTAAGCCTTCACGCAATTGTGTTTGGGGTTGCCAACCATCAAGTTTTTCTTTTGCCAAAGAAATATCTGGTTGTCTTTGTTTGGGATCATCTTGCGGTAGTTCAAGATGAATAATTTTTGACTTAGATCCTGTTAACTCAATTATTGCATTTGCTAATTCAAGCATCGTAAATTCGTTAGGGTTTCCTAAGTTTACTGGACCTAAAAAGCTAGGTTCTGAAGCCATCATTCGTACCATACCTTCCACCAAATCATCTACATACTGAAACGAACGAGTTTGCAAACCATCTCCAAAAATAGTGATATCTTTTCCTTGAAGCGCTTGCACGATAAAATTTGAGACGACACGCCCATCAGCAGGATTCATATTAGGACCGTACGTATTAAAAATTCGGATGATTTTGATAGCTACTTTATTTTGATTATGATAATCCATAAATAAGGTCTCAGCACAACGTTTTCCTTCGTCATAACAAGAGCGAATTCCAATTGGGTTTACATGTCCCCAATAACTTTCTGTTTGTGGATGCACCAGAGGGTCACCATATACTTCACTAGTACTGGCTTGTAATACTTTGGCTCTTACTCTTTTTGCCAGTCCTAACACATTTATAGCTCCCATTACCGATGTTTTTACCGTTTTAATGGGATTGTATTGATAGTGAACTGGTGATGCTGGACAAGCCAAATTATAAATTTCATCCACCTCAGCATAATACGGTTCCGTAATATCATGTCGAACCAATTCAAAATAAGGATGATCTAATAGTTCGATAATATTGGATTTAGCCCCTGTAAAGTAATTGTCTAAGCAAATGATCTCATTTCCTTCGTTTAATAATCTTTTACACAAATGAGACCCTACAAATCCCGCTCCGCCAGTTATTAATATTTTTTTCATATCAATCTTATTTATTTTTTAATAATTGCACTTTTGTTTGAATTTGGAAAAAGTAATGTGATTTGTAACACGCTAAATAAAACCCCTCTTTGCCATCTAAAAAACCTAATTTTAAAACATAAGCTCCTAAAAAATAAACGATAGGAAGCAAACCCGTATTAAGTAGGTTGTATTTAATTTTTTGATTTAAGGATAAAAGGTAATTCTTTGATTGTTTTAGTTGTAAATAGCGTTGCGCTTCCCAAGAAGAATAAGCATTGTGTTTGGCTATATAATGGTCTAAATCTTTAAAATCTTTATGCACGACCTTGGCATGAATCACCCCTACTTTCCCTTCTATGATTGGATGTTCATGCACTTCCATATCTAGGTGGCTCCACATATCCTCTTCAACTTTTTCATAAGCCCCTTTTGATTTTCTAAAAAGAGCCGATTTTTGAAATCCATACCCATATTTCAATTTCTTACCCATGAAATAATTTTGAAACTGAATCGTAAAGCCATTATAAGTAGGGTCTTGTATTTTAATGGCAACTTCTTCAACAAAGGCTTTGGTAACAAATTCATCTGCATCCAAAAACAAAACCCATTCATGATGAAGCGTTGCGTTTTGTAAAGCCCAATTGCGTTTTTTAGGAAATTTACCATTCCATTTGAATTCTATTACTTCGGCACCCATGCTTAAAGCAATGTTTTGGGTACCATCAGTACTTCCTGAATCCACGACAATAATCTGGGCAAACTGCATTAGTTTTTCTAGGCAAGAAGGCAAATTTAAAGCCTCATTTTTTACAGAAACAATAACCGTTACGGGTATTTTATTCATAATTTCTCACTTTTAAATTTCTTGCTGGGTTTCCACCAACGATTGTATTTTTTTCCACATTTTTTACAACTACTGCACAAGCAGCAACCACAGCATGATTTTCAATAATGACTCCAGGCCCTATAAAAGCATTAGCAGCGACCCAAACTCCATTCCCAATTGTGATTGGTTTGAGAAGAAGCGGAAAATCTTTTTGGTTGTAATCATGGGTCGAAGCACACAAATACGTTTTTTGAGAAATTATGGTATTCGCTCCAATAGTTATTTTTCCTTGGTTGTAGCAATCTACATGAGGTCCTAAGGTGGAATTGTAAGCGATTTGTAAATTCCATGGAGCCCAAATTTTTGCAGAAGCATAAATGTTGCTAGTCCATTCAATTTTAGCTCCAAAACATTTTAAAACAAAAACGCGCCATTTTATAAAAAATCGGGAAGCAAAGGGTCTAAACAAAATGATGTAACATACATTCCAAACTAATCTTGAAATTTTGTTTTTCAAACTAAATGAATGACTGTAAGTAGCTAAATCCAAAGAACGATTACGTTTAAATTAATAAATTGGTATAAATTGCTGATTTCTGGGACACTTCTGCCTTTGAAAAAATCCATTATTAAAAGTTGAGTGAATAGGATTAAATCCAAAAATTGGGCGCTATTTTCCTAAACGTGGCTCTGATTGTATTCATTAAGGTATTTTTCAAAGAGCCATAATTTTTATTAGAATGTGCCCCAATACCTATGGGGTTTAGATTAAAAGGAAAACGTAAGAGTGCATGTTGAACTTTCTCGTATAATAATTCAACCAATAACGTTTCAAAAAGCGAATGAGTTAAATCCTTCATCTTCCCTTTTTGATTGAATATATATTTTTGGTAAAAATCCACTCGGCAAATAAATACGGTAGTCAAAATATGTTTGTTTTGCAACCCAAAAAAATTGTAAATCCTACTATCCGCCACAAATAAATAATGGGGAATCGTAACCAATATCAACTTTGAGAGTTCAGGAAAATACAACCTACCGGTCACTTTTATAAAATAATCCTCAGTACTTGCAAAAGGATATTTCTCAAATACATAATCCAGGAGTTCTAATTCGGAATAGCCATAATGGAATCCCTCAGGTGCTGGTGTTTCTTCTTTTTGGATTAAATGGTATTTTCTATTGTAACTATTTTCAAGTTCAAAAATTTGCTTAATTTCAGTTAAATCATAACCTGAATTTTCGGCAAATATGATTTCAGTGATGTTAGCGTCTTTGTGATGCAACCAGAATTTTAATGCCTTCTTATAGTCTTCTAATCTAGTTTTAACATCATTTCTTTCAATACTGTTTTTAAACTGTTTAGGCGCTATAGATGCTGTTAAAAGCAAAATCATATTTTTATTTCCAGTTGCACTGTTTTTCATCTTTCTTTTGTTCCTTTTTTTGGCCGCCTGAACGTGCTTTACAATGTCGTTCATCAATCATTTTACAACAATTGCAACACCCCAATCTTACAAAAGTCACCCCCTTATTATTTATGTAAGTATCTTTTGGTATAATTGTAAAAGCTGATTTGTAGTCACCTTGATTTCGTATTTTTCAGCCACTAATTGCCTTCCTCTTTCCCCCATAATTTGTAACTGTTCAGCAGGGGTGTTAATTGCTTTTGCGATGGTTTTTTCTAAATTGGCAACCGATAGTGGAATCCACCAACCGCATTGGTATGTTTCTAAATCATTCCAAGGTGTGCCTTGAGTGGTTATAACAGGAATGCCCAAAGCCAAAGCTTCGGCCACTACAATTCCAAAATTTTCACTATGTGTAGGCAATACCATCACATCAGCCGATTTTAAAAATTTCCATTTGGCTTCCCCATATTTAGCACCTACAAAATGTACATTTTTTATTCCTAAGGCACTTTCATTCAGTTGGGCAACATACTTATCCTCCCCATTGCCTGCAATTTCTAACAACCATCCATTTGTATTGCATTTGCTCCAAGCTTCTAACAATAATTCAATTCCTTTTTTTGGATGAATGCGAGAAATAAATACCATTTTTCGGCTTCCATATTGTGTTTTGGTTTCCAATACTTCTTGCAAATCGATACCATTTGGAATGATAGAAATCGGATTTTTAAAACCTAATGTTTGAATATTATCGGCTTCCATTTGAGCAGTAGCATGTAGGTACTGTGATTGCATAAGGGCTTTTCGCTGGTATAAAAACAAGGCTATTTTTTTTTTAACGGGATTGTTTTTCATAATCCAAGGCTCCAGCATGCCGTGTGGTGAAACAATAACTTTAATTCCCAAGTTTTGAGCTGCTTTTTGAAAAGCCCAGTTTTGAGGGTTCCAAACTCCATTGATATGCACCAAATTAGGTTTTTCTTTTTTTAAAAAAAGGGAAAACTCCTTAGTGTTAAAAAACCACCTTACAATTTTGGTATTAAAAAAATGGACTCTTACCCCTTTAATTTCTACAGGATGAGGGGAAAAACCAGTAGCAATTATTAATTCTACATGATTTTTTAATGCTGAACTCAATAAACGCATGTACTCAGCAGTGCCTCCTTCTGATTTATCAATATGAGCAATAAAGTGAATGACTTTCATGTGTAGTTTTTTTTAGAAGAAAAGGAACTTAATAAGCTTCATTAAAATGTAAGACTAATTCCTTTATTCAACGGAATGAATCATTTTATAAACAGTTTCAATTGCATTCAAGGAATATTCCGAGGAGAACATATTGGAGTGTTGCAATGATTTTTCTATCGCTTTTTTTCTATCAGCAGCTTGTAAGGAAACCACTTTTTCCAGTACCGTTGCTGCCTCTTTTTTCCATTGTCCGAGTGATGCTTTATCATTGGGCATGGGTTCAATGTAATAAGCGGCTGTACCCCCTACTTCATTCATAGGCGCTTTATTGACCGTTATGACGGGACAACCCGAGGCCATAGCCTCAATTATTGGCCATCCAAAACCTTCATCTAGAGAAGGAAACAACAAACATTTAGCTCCTGAATAGGCACTATTAATGTATTCATCTGACACATCAGAAATGAAATAAATATCGTTATTGAATGCTGATTTTTCCCGTTGGATCAGTAATTCGTCCGAAGGCTTTTCTCCTATTAAAAGCAAAGGAATTTTTGTATGGTAATTTGCTCTCCACGTATTGTAAATCTCCATTACCCCTTTTCTGTTTTTATAATACATATTGCCTCCAATATGCATGATATATCCTTGTGTTAGACTTAATCTCAATTTAGTTTCTACTAATTTAATCGACTGACTTTCTGATAAGTAATAAAAAGGACGGCTTAAACCATTATAACAAACCGAAGAACTTTCGATATTTCCTTGATGAAATTGCTGTAAATCTTGTTCTGTTTTTTTCGAAATCGAAATAAAGTTTTTGCCTTTTGAAAATCCTTTTCGAATATAATTTTGATACTGTTTTCCTGTGAAGGATGTTGGATTTTCTGGAATCATTCCTAAAGCGGATTTTAGAGCCAAAAAATCATGACAATGCACGATGTGTTTTCTGTTTTTTACCAGTGGAACCCATGGCCCTAAAGCTTGATCGGCAAAAACAAAAAGCGTGTCTTTTGAACATTTTTTTAGTTTAAATTTTACTTCAATAGGAAACAAAACATACTGATCAATATAACCCATCCATTTTTTTAAAGAGGACACCAAAGGGATTTTATAAAACCGAGCTTTGGGACTCCAAATGACTACTTGATGCCCTTTATCTTCCATTCCCTTTTGCAACATACTAGCGTAGCGTGGCATGCTTTGATGCGCTAAAAAAGTAGGATGTGTAAACAGTATAATTTTCATCTAATCTGTTTCTAATTTGATATTAAGGCTTGCTATTAATAAACCCGAAGCGATAATCGAAGCGCCCAAAATGCTGGGTTGCGCCCACTGTCCTTGCGTAATCAAGAATAAAGCTGTCCCACAAAATGTGAGGGGTAATAATTTTAAGTTACTTGGTAATCGTATGGATTGAACAAACAACGAACAGGCAAAAAACAATCGTAAAACAATGAGTCCTCCTCCTAAAACAATTCCTTGTTCACCACTCAAACGGCCCAACTCCCCCTCGGATATTAAAAATTTTGTACTCCCACTTAACATCTGTGCCCCTGCATTTGTACCCATTCCTAGTTTACCAGCAAATAAAGGCTCGTTTAACAAACTCACTATGGGTTGTGTAAATCCTTCAATGGTTCGCATGACAATCGACCCTCCTTCCTGACCACTGGCAGTATCCACTCGATTCATAAAAACCTCTGTACCCAAACTGAAAATTGTGGTCGTTTTTTGTAATACAATAACTAAAATAAAAATAACCGTAATCGTAAGTAGTAATCGCATTATGGATTTGGCACTGGTAGAAGAACCTAAGAATGCAAAAAAACCAACTAAAAATACACCCAAAACAGCTGTTCTACTTACAGTTAAAGGAATCGCTATCAACAATGCTATTGTACTCGAAATAAGCAATGCCTTGGAACATGGCTCATTTGACAACCAAAAATAAAAGATATATACCGACACCAAAATATAAAAAGCCGATAAACCCGATATAAATGAAAACGTTCCAGAAGGACGAAAATACCCCATGGCGCCATCAAAACCAGCACTTCCTTCTCCTCCTATACCCACATTAATATAAGCTGTTTGTGGACTGATGAATTGAAAATAGATAATCAAAGTCATCAGAATAATAAGAGCTAACATGACACGTCCAAGTTTAAGAATATCTTCTTTATTCAATACTTCCCCCATAATAAAAATCAAAGGAAAATGAAGTAACATTATTCGTGCACCATAAAGTCCCACAAATAGATTCCCATGCCCGAAGGTTAGTGTAATGGCCAGTCCTAATAAGGTAAAAATACCTCCCAACACTACATAGGTATTTATGAATTTTATATTAACATAAAGTGCTCTTGCAATAATGTAAATAGCAATAGGGTCACGTACAATTAATAAGGGAGTTGCTAGGCCAGGCAAAATCCATTTGCGTAAAGCTCCTTCAAAAATCCAAAGTAAAAAATACAACCAAATAGCAATTTTTAAAGAATTGTTCGTGGAATTTTTCACTTTTTTATTTACTACCTCCATGAATATCTGTTATTTATAAAATCTTTGATGATAAAATAGTGTCAGCCATTTCTTGTGCATATACGGACCAAGGTCGGGTTTGTGCTTTGCGTTGGGCGGCAAGCCCATATTGTTGTACTACTTGGGGGGCTTCCAGTATTTTTTCCAAGACTTCTTTAATTGCTGATGCGGAACCCGCTGGTACAATCCATCCATCTTCTTCCTCGGTAATCAAATCAGGCCCTGCGGTTCGCTCAGTGGTTATGACAGGAATCCCTTGCGACATGGCCTCAGTTATTACCAAACCAAAACCTTCAAAAAGAGAGGGGAAGACAAAAACATCATGTTCGCGCATACAAGCTAAAACTTGATGATGTGGTAAAGTAGGAATCCAATGGTGTTGCTCTAAAGCTTGATTCAATGCACTACAATTAGCTACTGATTTATGCCCCACGACAGTCAGTTCTACTTGCTCTCGCAATCCAGCAACTGCTTCAAACAAATAGGAGATTCCTTTACGCTGCGACAAGCCCCCCACAAATAAAATTTTGAGTTTTCGGCCTTCGAGTGAGCGGTATTCTTTTTTGAAATTTACCTCTGGAAAACCATAGGGAATTACTTTTATTTCGGCTAGCTTTCCGGAATAGGCTGTCAAAGTTTGTTTTGTAAAACTACTCGCCACATAAATCACATCAGCTAATGCTAACTCCTGATCTTTTTTCTGCAATTTTGCTACAGAATCATTAAAACCTGTTAAGGTGCTAGCCCATTCAGGATTGAGTTCAAATTCCTTTTGCATTAATAAACGTGCCATTCTCCAATATCCTATGGGCAAATCGTAAATGCATTTTATGCCCAATTGTTTTGCTTTGGTAAAAGTGGCAAACGCACCATCTTCGTAAGCATACACGCCAGTCACACCTTCCTTTTTTGCTTTTGCTAATGTAGTTGCTACCCAATGATCGTGTTTTTGATATACCCGATCGATACAAAAGAATCCTTTTTCATGTCTCGTTAAGGGCTCTAATTGTAATTTTGATGCTATTAAACGTCCAAACTCAAAAAATGAATTTACTTCCGTAAATTTTTGCCATCTTTTATCCAAACGTCTTCGTTTTAAATCTTTTAGTTTAGGATTAACCCCTAACTTGTACAATACTTGCCCCTTAAAAATAGCTACACAAGTATATAATTTATATAAAATTTTATTTTTAAATAAACCTTGAATCAATGCTTTTGCATTTGCATTTAATGTAGGATGTGAAAATACGATCATTTTAACCAGGCGTTATTTGTTGCAAGAAATTCACAAGGATTGTAATTCAATGACTCCGTTCTCTTTTTATTTATTTCTTTTGCAGGATTGCCCGTGACAATGGCGTATTCGTTTACATCTTTACTAACCACTGCTCCTGCTCCTACTACTGCCCCTTTACCAATCTTTACTCCTGGTAAAAGAATAGCATTTGTAGCAATCCAGGCATAATCTCCAATAGTGATAGGCGCTTTTTTATGACGCCATAAGGGGTCTGAAACATCGTGAGAGGCACTCAAGATGACTACCCCATCATTGATACATACATTATTTCCAATCGTTACTTTATCATGCAAAGCAATTTCGACCCTACCTAACGTACTAAAATCGCCAATGACTAAATTGTCCTTTTTTCCATTAATGACTACTAAGCCTATCTCAGCCGTGGGCGCTATAGTTGCTCCTTTACGGATTAAAGCAGTTCTTCTCCTATTGCTTTTGAGTAACTCTGGAAAAGTCAATAAACGCTTGGCCCAACTCTTGAAAAAAGGGGCACTAAACCCTCTCGATTGAAGTCGGTTTTGCCATAAATAGTTTAAACTTGCCATACAACCTCCCCTTGATTTAATCCCAATAAAAATTGATGGGCTATGCTTGCTATCTGATTCTCGTTTGAGCTTATAAACTTTTTATCCATCAACGTTTTTATCGATTCTTGGTTTTTATACTGTATTAAATTCAAAAAATTTTCTTGTTTAAACCCTTTTACATCCCAGTCTCTGGCTACACATATCGCTGGTAATTCGTGATCAAACATGGCCGCTAAACTTCCGCTTTTTTGATTTAAAATATAAGGAGTGGTTGAAATTCCATAGTGACAACTTGATAACATGCGGCTTATTTCTTCATCATTGACAAATCCAGTCTCTTCATAATCGATGGAGTGCGCTTCTAATTGCTCTTTCCATTTTGCTATCTCCGCTCCGCAACTTCCTATGAATATAAACTTCAATTCTTTTTTCTCTTTCAAACCTAATACAACCTGCTTTAAATCAGTAATAAATCTTTGAATTGGTGCTCCGTAGTGAATACTTCCAAAAAGACAAAATCGCAATTCGGAATCCTTTGATGCAAGCGCTATATTTGATGTTTCATTTTTAATAATGTTACTAAACAAAGGCAGAAGCGTTATTTTATATCCCTGAGCAGCTATTTGGTACTGATACAAATCAATTTGGGTATTGAGTATTTTTTTTTCTACTGCATCTAAAATTTTTAGAACTAATTGTTTTTGCAAAACCCCAATACATTTATTTTTCAAAGAAACATTGGAATCCATTCCAATCCATAATTCATGGAACATAATATGCCACTGATGATTTCCTTTTATCTTTTTTAAAAAAGAGGGCAACCAAAAAGGCAATCCTTTGGGATGAAAACTATAAGGAACATATTGCAACGAAATCCAATCGGGTTTAAAATCATTTAAAATAGTGTGTAACCAAGTTAATCTTTGGCTAGGAGTACTCGCTTTCGGAATTCTATTTGCTATTATAGTCACTCCCTCAACCTCTTGGTTTTCTTTACTAAAAGTGGTAGCATGATGATCCCATAAAGAAGCCATTTGAGTAACAACACCTTGACGCAATAAGGCTCCACACAACCTACGACTGTAATCGCCTACCCCATCACGACCAGGCTCTAGAGAACCACATATAAAAAATATTTTCATGAATTGTTATTCTTTTAGTTGCTTCGAAGCACTCTTTAAAACACTCCTAACAAATTCATTAGCCTATGATTCTACCCAAAATAGAAGCTGCTTTGATGTTGCTTTTTTTGAGCCTCAATTGCGATTTTGTATAAATTTCAATAGGATTTTGGCAATAGTTAAAAAACAATTTAGCAGCCATGCTGGGTTTATGTCCGTTAATTACCATTTGTTTGATGAAATTATTTTTCCAAGGTTTTACACTTTCAACGGCATGAGCCATCAAATAAACAGGATCCGTAAAACCCATTCCTTCGGTTCCAATGATACTAAAAGTAAGGTCTGACGAGACGGTCATGCTGGCATTCAATAAATCTTGATCTCCCTTAAAAGCACGAAAACCGTCTTTTTCAAAAAGAGATAAATCTCCTTTATTGGCTTTGTATTTTTCAGTGAAGGCTATCCATCTGTTTAGCAATATAAAACTGTCTTTGTGGATGCCTATAAAACCACTATTTACATAGTAATTCAACTCACATTTTTGATTATTATCGGCCAGTTTTTGCCACTCTTTGCGCCACGGATGGTTGTGATGAACCATAGGAAAACAATTATCCAAACAAACTGCCACTCCTATATTTGTCCATGAGGAAATAAAATGCCAAGGTGCAGTGACTACAATATCAGGATCAAAATAATAGATGTTCGATACCTGAGGATGTTCTTGGATTACCTTTTTCATGAAAGAAGGCTTATAATACCCAAAATGCATATCAATATCTAACAACATAAAAACAACTGAAATTCCATCGCCAACTATATAACCTTTGGCTGTTTTTTGCAATTGATTGACCCATGAAGGCAAACTTCCTCGATAACCAATACAAATTTTTCCTTTAAAAGAGGATTGCACTAAAGAGTTTACTAAAGCGGCTACTCCTTTATCGTAATGACCTTCAAATAACGTTGTAACTATATCCATTCTACATTTGATTGTTTTGTCTTGTCGTGCAAGGCGAATAATTTTGTGTTTATAAAACTATCTCTTTTGTTATTTTTTACTTTAACAGTAGTTTTAAAACTGCCTATATTAGTGTAAAGCTCTTGTATTAAATCTAAAATTTGATACTCACTTCTTTGAAGAATGTTTCTATGATAAAAAATTCTAAGGTAAGCTGATAGAATGTTTTTGATTTTCCTTAGCGTTATATACCGATAATCATTTTTGATATTAATGGGGTTTGTTTTATCTAAATCATACCCAATCAATAAAGGACTGGAAAGCCCAAAACCCAAAAACAATTTTTTATAATAATTAATCTCTGTACGATTTTTGGGAATGTAATGGTAAAACTGTAATCTTTTGTACCACAACACCTCATAACCTATCATACGTAACGCTAAGCACAACTCATGATCTTCACTGCTGGCTAGTGAGGCTCCTATTCGACCAGTCGCTTGAAATTCAAATTGATAATTCTGTATCAATTCCAAAAAAGCTTTTTTGTTAACAATCATTCCAGCACCATAAACCACTTTTCGCGTATGGGTAATATTGCCTTCTTCAACATATTGTGCACCTACTGCCAATGTATGGTATTGATTTTCCCAAAAATATGGAGGTTCTTGTCCTTCAAAAACAGGTGTCCCATAACCCCCAATCACTCCAACATTGGAATGGGCAGCAATAATCGCCAATGCATCCTGCAAATAACTTTTGACCAACCAATTATCATCGTCACAAAACAACAAAAAGTCAAAAGAAGCATGGTTAATCCCACACATTCGAGCTGCTGACAAACCCGGTTTAACTTCTTTAATAATCTTAAAAAAGGGACTGTTTTCCGTTTTATTCTTTTCTAACAAATCACTAGCTACTGCTGCGGTATCATCTGTTGAGGCATTATCAATTATCAATATTTCCCATTGATTTGGCGCGATACCTACTTGATTGAGTAAGTGTTCAATAGTTGGTTTTAACCTTTCAACACTATTATAACAGCAAACAATTACACTGATTCCCTTCATAATTTGTTGATTTTGTATTTAAGTTTTTTAAACTGAAAATTCAAATTACGTAGGAACGGAAGTGTCTTAAGCTCCCAAGAATTCCCTTTTGAATCTATCCATTGGTCAATTTCAAAATAATCCTTTGATAAATTATACAACGCTTTACCATCGGTTACATACTCATCATACGATTCCGTAATCGTAACGGCATGGGCAAGTTCCTTTCTTTTTTTTGCAGAAAAGAAAATTTTATTAAATGGAATGCTGTTCCATGAAGCCTGTAATTGGTTCCAATCACTCACTTCCCTATCGCAACCTTTAATGAACCAAGTAGAAGTATCTTTGGGCATGCGATTTAAGCGTCTGTTCCATTTGGAGCGGGCTTGAGTTTCATCAGTATAATGCAAAAAATGAATTTCGACATCACCAAGTAACGCAATGGGATATTGCTCTTTTTTATACAATTCTTTATAATCCTGAAACGCTGTTTCTTTTACAAAAACCAATTCAGTTGCCAGATAAGCTTGTAGATTATTTGCCATCTTCACAAAATGGGAAGGCGGAATAAACAAACCTACAAATGGCGTATTATAAGCTATTTTACGCTCGATGTAAATCTCAGCTCCCCAACAATCATTCGAAATAATACAAAAATCAGTATTCATAAATAGCATTAAATTTTATAGAACCTACCGATGAATTTAGCCACCTTGATGCTAATCTTTTTTTTCTTGATTTCCCAAGGAGAATTAGACAAAATGGGATAATTCACATTCTTGAAATAAGCCACATCTAAGTCTCTGGGTGGTTTTCCTTCCATTGCCCAAGCCAAATAATTGTTCAACCAAGGTTTTTTGCCTCCTAAAGCGTGGTACATCATTATTTGTCCAGAAACAAACCCCATTCCTTCCTTACCTATGTGACTCACAACGCCTTTATACGCTTCAATTGTTGCATTTAGCGCATCTTGATCCGACTTATCAAAATATTGAAAACCTATCATGGGAGCGATGGTAGTATCACGACCTTCTTTGGAAAAAATAGAATTCATCAACCCGCCTATGGCATCCCCCATTCCTTCTTGTAATTGAACCCACAAATTCAAAAACGCAATATCTTTTTTAACAAGCCCTACGAAACCCCCGTTAACATACATTTGGTTGACGAATTGCAACTTGATACCGTATTTTTCGAAGTAGTTTCGCCAACTTATTCTGCGAGGATGAAATTCTGGCAAGGGCGAATTGATGTCTTCGGATACTGCCACACCATATTGAGCCCATTGTTCAAAACAAGCCCAAGGCTCAACTACGACAATATCGGGATCAAAGAAGAATAAAGCTTCTGCTTCTTTTGCTACTCCATGCCATAATTCCAACATAAAATCCGGCTTGTAATTGGTCAGACTATAATGCGTGGTGAGTGGTAAGAAAACAAGCTCTAATCCCTCAATAGGCTTTAACCGAACGGCTTCCTCCCATTTTTCTAGTCGTTCTTTTTTTCCTTTTAAAATCCAAGAAGGTAACGCCCCTCTATAGCCTGCGAATATTGTCCCTCGAAACCCCTGATTGTACAGTGAATTAGAAAGTGTAGCAACTCCGTAGTGATAATGCCCTTCAAATAAGGTACAAATTGCTGAATTCATGCAGTAAATTTTAGAATACGATTTAAATAGTTTTTGACACGCTTTCTTTGATTTTTATAATAGGTTATCCCCAACATGTCTGCCAATTGTATTGTAAATAGCCGTTCCATCCTTTTTTTATTGGTTTGATCCGAAAACATCAAATCATCAATAGGCTCCGTACCTATACGCCCTCTACCTGAATAATGCAGATGACTGATAGGCGTATTTGAAGGCGTATTAGAAGGTGGTTCAGGAGAGGGTTCAGGAGATTCCGTTTTTGATTGATCTGACTTAATTGAAAACCAGGTTTTATGAGAAGCTGTATCCTGAATATAGCCTCCTTGTATGGCGTGAATTAAATCCAAACTATTGGCATAATCTCCAGACCACGAACTCAACCAATTGTGCGGTGGTTTGCATAAATTGAGGAGTTTCCAATCTCCTATTAATGTGGCAACATGCAATAAAGATTGGTCATGTTTCTTAGGGATTTCAGGATGTTCTTTAAACCATTCAATAGCAGCATTCATATCTGCAATCATATTAGGATTCTTTTTTACCACAATATGTCCGGCTGTGATAGCAGTACTGAGACTACCTTCACCAAAAAGCGATTCAATTTTATCAGGTTGCAAATAATTGTAAATACCTTGAGTGGTATATTCTTCATCCGCATGAACTAAATCATATTCTTCAGTAAATTCAAATAGTCGTTCCCAATTCATTAGGGCTACAATATCATTATCAGCATAGATGAATTCGTCCCAATCAGAAAACCAACCCAAGAAACGGTATAAGAACCCCTTAGGACAATCGGTCAATACGCTTCCTAAATTTGTAATAAAAGCTTTGGCTTCACTTGAAAACTCATCAACCGTTAAAAATTCGACTTCACTGAGAACAAATTCAGAGTTAATTTTTTCTCCTCCAAAATGTACCAACCTAATGGGAAGCTTACAACCACTTTTTCTAATCGAAAAAATTAAATTTTCACAATACCATTGGCTTTTTAAATTAGCTACTAAAACAATTCCTTTTTTCATTCTTTAAATTTTTATAAACTTAGATGCCATTTGTATTTTTTTTGCCACATTTTATGTCTAACTGGCCCCGTATAATGACGAACCGCCATTTGTTTGGGGGTAAATAAATAAGAAAAATCAAATTGATCGCCTGCATCCAAAACAAACGTTTTAGGAGGTAAAGGCATAAAACTATTGTCTTTTAATAATTGATGATAAATGGTTTGCTCGCTGAAATATTCATAACTAAAATCATAGATTTTTAAAATTTCAAGTGCCTTTTCCAAATGCTGAAAAGGGACATTGGCGAAAATAAAACCAGAGTTTACTTGATATACTTGTTCGGAGTATATGGCTTTGTATCGGCTATCCAAACAACCCCAGTTGGTATCAGGCATAAACCATCCTGTTGCTTGAGGCCTCTCCGTTAGGAATAATTCTACAACCTTTGCCTGCTCATAAAATAGAATATCTGAATCTATAAAAAGTGTTGGATTTTCAATCGTATGGTTTAAATAGTAAAACAACTTTTTGCCTAGCGGAAATTTTTTGGCATAATCAATCAAATATTCCTCGTAGTCTTCTAACGCTTCTTTACATAAGCCTTTTAAGGTTTTAATAGTGTTCCATGGTATCCCTTTTTTGACCTTCAAAAAATCAAAATGATCTTCCAGTTGTGCTATTTGTGCTGCGGTATGTGATCCATCGGAATAAAGAGTCCACTTAATCGGAATTCCTACGTATCGAACAAAAGACAAAATGGATAATAGTTGCTCTTGGTAATCATTACAGGAAGAAAAACTAGCTACTTCCATTGGAATGCGTTTCTTTTGATTGATTTTTATTAGCAAAATGGGTAAATTTTGACTCACTTCATTTGCAAATTTTTTTCGATGCCACTTGCTGATCTCCGTAGTTAGTTTTTTAGTGAAACCGCCTTGCCCTGGTATTTTTTTCATGATTGTTTTTCTTAATTGTCGGTAAGTGGAAATGAAAACCGATTCTTTAACCATCCAAAATTGTTGAATAATGGTTTCCAAAACTTATTTTTTAGCCAGATATCGAAAATATAATTGATTGGAATACAAAGTAAAATTGCGAAACAAACAAAAAGATAAGCCTCCCGAATCCCAATATGATAGCCTATAAAATATAAGGGAATGTGAAATAAATACAGGGGATACGAAAGTTCGCCTAAGTAATTAAACCACTCTTTGATAGACTTGCTTAATTTTATTTTAGCAAACAAGAAGCTAATTACCATTCCTGTAGTGAGCAAGAACCAAATAAATGTGAATTTTTCGATGACTACTTCCCTTAAAAAATTATAATAAATACCGGCCGTCCCTATTAAGATTAAAGGAATAACTCCATAAAATTGTTTTTTGACCGCTACAAGGTATCCAATGATAAATGGCCATGCATATATAAGGTGTTTTACTCCATACAGCTCTAATGCAAATAGTTGCGTATGAGCCACATAGCAAACCACAGAAAGTAATGCAATCAAATAAACAAATGGTAACCGCAGTTTATAAATAAATGGCAAAATGAGATATAGAAAAAACTCTACGCTAATTGACCAAAGAGGACTGTTATATGTAAGTGATATACTTGCAATCCCTTGCAATAATAAAAAATTACTGATGCTAGTTAAATTTCCCGTTGCGATGAAAGTAGTGTCTTTGACGGTATAAGGACTTCCTAGATAAAATTGTAAAAAAACAGTTAATAACACTGCCATAAAATACAAAGGATAGATTCGTAAAAAACGTCTTTTTAAGAATCCCTCTTTGCTTTTCATGATTGATACACCAACAGAAATACCTGAAATCATTAAAAAAACCATTACAGCTCCTTTTCCTCCAAATTCACGAATGATAGCAAATACACTATTTGTGTTTACAAACCGATCTAAATGTCCAAAGCTTATCATTACGATAAATGCTAATAAAAAACGTGTTATCGCTAATAAAGCCCATGTAGAACTTGTAAATGTTGCTTCAGAGTAAAAATATTTTTTCATCACAGATTGATTTAGCTGTTCAAAACTTAAGCTACTTTTTTAAATATCAAACATTTAACAAACAGCTTCACTTCTTCATTTCGATGTATCTGGGTTTTCCAATTCCATTTTGACATAAGATACTTAACATATAAAATAGGACTATAACGGAAGTAATTGTTAAAATACCTATTCATCACGTTTACTTCTAATTGTGATAAATAGCGTTGAAATGCCTTGGGTTCAAAAAAACCAGCAGCATTGGATTGACTTAATTTTTTTTGTAATTTTTTAAAAATCACCAATTCATTATAATCAACACATTGCGTGTTTCTATAGTATTTTTCCAAAAATTGGTACTCTTCTGGAGTTATCGTAATATCCAAATGGTTCAATAATTCAAACTTTAACTGGATGTCGATTTTCATTTGTTCTTCCGCTCTTTTAGCCGAAACTTGATTCGCATAAACGCGATATTCCACTAATATTTCGGGTAAAATATAGAGCTTCCCTAAGAACAACAACTTAATCCACATGGCATAATCTTCAGCAGGTTCTTTGGTTTTGTCGTATATGATATCATGAGCATCTAAAGTTGCCTTGCGCATCATTATAGAAGAATGACAAATGCAATTCCCTTCTAAAAAGGCTAATTTGATTGCATCGTGTTCTTCAGGAGAACTAAAATAAACTTCCCTACCAATTACTTTGAAAGCCGTAGCACATAATACCGTTTCTGGATGGGACTCTAAATAACTAACTTGTTTGAAAAAACGTTCGGGCATACAAATATCATCCCCATCCATCCTAGCTATATACTCGCCTCTTGCTATTTTAAGTCCGTGATTCAAACTATTAGTATAGCCCGTATTAATTGGTTTTTCAATCAATTGAATTCGAGAATCGTTATAACTTTTTACAATTGAGACGGTAGCATCCTTAGACGCATCGTCAATTATTAAAAGCTCAAAATCAGTGTACGTTTGGTTCAAAATACTTTCGATAGCCTCCCCTACATACAGTTCACAATTGTACACGGGCATCAAAACAGTAATTTTGGGAGAAGATTTGACAGCTAGATTCATTTGAAATACTATTTTATAATGTTTACGTTATTGTTTGATATAATCAGGTCTGGTTGAGAATTATTTTAGAACCCCTTAAAAATGCATTCTATTCAAGCCGATGTTTTAGTTAACCTAATAATGACCAGAGATAATACCCCGTGAAATAGCTTGCGTTTTTTACGGACTTATTAATTTGAAAAGCTTTTAAACTATGTTGTTTTGCTGTTTTCAAGTCATTTTTATGAACAAGCCTAGCGTAGCCTAAATGGGTGCTGGCCAATTGCTCCATTCGAATCTTCAGTGGAATTTCTTTCCAATCAAAATGTTTGGCATAAATTTTAATTAAGGCTAAAACCATTTTAACTTCATTATTGGAAGCCGCATTTCCTGAAGAATGTTTGCGGTAAAGTGCGGTATGGTGCCCTGAATACGCTATTTTATTTCCCGTTCTGGCAATTCTAAAAAACAATTCTTTGTCCTCGGCTGGATGCACTTCTTGAATCATCCCCCCTACAGATTCCCACGTTTTTTTTTCGATTATTGCAGTACAGGGATTTATCCCTATTTGATGTGTAAACAATGAAACATTAAAATCTTGTAGCATCGCTACGCTAATTTCTTGCTTAAATATGATGTTCTCTACCTTGTCTAAAAAAACAAGACATCCCGCATAAGCCATTTTAATTGTTGCATCTTGAGTAATAGTAGCTACTAGTGTTTCTAAATGGTTCGGTAGCCAAACATCATCGCTGTCTAACAAAGCCAACCAACTCCCCGAGGCATTGGCCACGGCAACATTTCGAGAAACACTTACTCCTGAGTTTTTTTCATTCGTAATTACTTTGACAACATTACTAACTCCCTGTGAAAATTCGTTTGCTTTTTGGAGTGTGGCATCTGTAGAACAATCATTTACCAAAATAATTTCCCAGTTGGAATACGTTTGCTGTTTTACAGATTCCAAGGTTTCTTGCAAAAATTCAGCTGCATTGTACGCTGGAACTATAACGCTTATCAGTGGATTGATCATTATTTATTTACTATTAATTTATAAAAACTAAAACTATAATTTACTGCCAATGAAATACATTGGTATAAAATGCTGTAGTATAAAATCCCTCGAAGTGTTGCTAAATCCCAAATAAAAAAAGCAGCAGTTACCGTTAACAAATTCATTGCTATAACTAGGATAGGATTCAAAAAATGACCTCTACTTCCCATCAAATTTCCTGTCATGGATGCAATTAAGCCAATACAATTGGACAAAATAATTAGAAAAAGTTCCGTAGATAAATCACTATAAGAAGAACCTAAAACCCATAACATTTGAGTGGGGAACAAAAACACAAAAAGAATTACCACTATCGAAAACACAAAAAGCAGGGCTTGAAAAAACAGAAAAGCTTTTATTATGAGCGATTTATTTTCGTCTAATCTGGAAAAACGAGGAATAAAAAGGGTTGACAATACGCTCGTAAAAAGTCCTATTAAGAGTGAAAACCTTCCTAATGCGCCAATACTAGCTAACTCATTAGAATTTCCAAAAACCGATAATATCCAAATAACAATTTGTCCTGAAAAGGCAAAAAAGACGATATTAGGTAATAATTTATAAACTATTGCTAAAATATCTTTTCTAACTGTTGCATCTGGTTTTTGATGTACGTCAACAAACTTACTGTTGATTTTCTTCAATTTTAGATTCCCATAAATTTGAGGTAATCCAGAAGCTAGGACAATAACAAATGTAAAAGGGAATATAAAAATGGTTGAAAGTGTTAGTAACAACCTACCCAAACCTACTTTTAATTGATTTTTTTGTAAGCTCTCAATATCTTGATGTAATTTGGGCGTAATTTCTAACAACGAATCTGATAAAGCAGCGTAAAAAGCAGGAATTAACGATAGCATTATTAAAGCAGCAGACAACCAACTGGCATTATTTTTTACCAATAAATAAAGAATAATCGGAGTGGCAATTACTAAGGTTACCGCAGCAAATTTCTTCCTTAAATCTAATCCTGTGGCAAGAATAACGCCTAGTTTTTTAGGGTCTTTCCACTCTTTTCCACTCAATGCCATGACGCCATTGGAGATACCAGAATCTGTAAAAACCACTAAAGTACCCAGCATTGTATTGGCTAAGGTATAAAAGGCATATTCTTGAATAGGTAGTAATCTCACAATCAAAATCCCTGTAATAAATCCAACTCCTTTTAAAATAATTTCGGTACTTCCTACAATGGAAACTAACTTTAGTACATCTATTCCCTTATCGTAGTGGCGATGGTTTCTTACTTTATCAAAAGCTTTGTTCATACTCAGGTACTTGTTTCTCAAAACTTTTATTATCCTTTTCCTATTCCTTTTATCTCAAAACCAATAGCACTTAATTTTTCTACATCTAAAATATTTCGACCATCAAAAACAAATGCGGGCTTGTACATATTGGCATAAATTGCTTCCCAATCATAAGTTTTAAACTCATCCCATTCCGTTAAAATCGCAACGGCGTGTGCTTCATTCATTGCTTCCATAGGGGATTTATAGACGATAATTTGTTTGAGTTTAGAAGCTATTTTCTTTTCGGTTAGTCCTTTTAAATCCCACAAATAACTCATATCTGCTTTGATTTTTTCTTCAGATACTTTGGGGTCATACACGTGAATTTCAGCTCCATCTTCAATCAAATGTTCCGCAACATAAATCGCCGCAGATTCCCTGGTATCATTGGTATCTTTTTTGAATGCCCAACCGAGGAAGGCAATTTTTTTCCCGCTTACCGTATTGAAAAGAGTTGTAATAATTTTTTTTGCAAAACGGTATTTTTGGTAATCATTTAAAATGATAACATGCTCCCAATAATTGGCTACTTCAGGTAAATTAAAATAGCGACACAAATACACTAAGTTCAAAATGTCTTTTTGAAAACAAGAACCACCAAAACCAACGGAAGCTTTCAGGAATTTAGGTCCAATACGACTGTCAGTTCCTATAGCATTGGCTACTTCATCGACATCCGCTTCTGTCGCTTCACACAAAGCCGATAAAGCATTAATAGACGAAATACGTTGTGCTAAAAAGGCATTGGCGGTCAATTTTGATAATTCCGAAGACCATACATTGGTTGTTAAAATCTGTTTTGGGGATAACCAATGGGCATAAATATCAACCAAACATTGGATGGCTTTTTTTCCACTTTCTGTTTGTTTTCCTCCTATTAGTACGCGATCAGCATAGAACAAATCTTCGATAGCTGTTCCTTCGGCCAAAAACTCGGGATTAGAAAGTACTTCAAACTTAACGCCATTTCCGGTACTGTCTAATATGGTTTGTAACGTTTGGGCTGTTCGTACAGGAAGTGTCGATTTTTCGACAATAATTTTATCATTTTTAGCCACTCGAGCGATTTGTCTGGCGCATAATTCGACAAATTTAAGGTCAGCAGCCATCCCTTTACCTTCTCCATAGGTTTTGGTAGGTGTATTTACAGCGATAAAAATCATGTCAGCTGCTTCAATAGCAGCATCTACCTCGGTTGAAAAAAACAAATTACGCCCTCTAGCTTCGGCCACAACCTCTGCCAAACCTGGCTCATAAACTGGTAATTTATCCAGGTCTTCATCATTCCATGCCGCGATTCGAGCTTCGTTTAAATCAACTACCGTTACCTTTATCTCTGGACATTTTAGAGCGATAACAGACATGGTAGGGCCACCAACATATCCAGCCCCTAAGCAACAAATATTTTTAATTTTCATAATGCTATTTTTTTTTACAAGCAGAAAAACTTTGCCTTTGTTTGATCATTAATAATTTACCTATTCAAAATAATTTAGAGTCGCATATCCTCCTACTTTCAGAAATTGATCTTTTTTCATCAACATTAAATCCGATTGCATCATATCTTTAACCAATGCTGCTAAATCGTATTTACATTCCCAGCCCAATTTAGTTTTGGCTTTTGTAGGATCGCCTATTAGTAAATCCACTTCGGTAGGTCTAAAATACTTGGGATCTACTGCCAATACTTCTTTACCAATTTCTAATTGATAATCGGGATGACTACAGTATTTGACAAAAGCTTTTTCTTCTATTCCTTGACCTACAAATTCCAGTTCAATTCCAACTTCGGCAAAACTCATTCGGACAAATTCACGAACTGGAGTGGTGACTCCTGTAGCAATTACCCAATCTTCAGGCGCATCTGCTTGTAAAATCATCCACATCATCCGTACATAATCTTTGGCGTGTCCCCAGTCACGACGAGCATCTAAGTTTCCTAAATAAAATTTATCTTGTAAGCCTAATGCAATTCTGCTGGCTGCTCGTGTAATTTTACGAGTAACAAACGTTTCCCCTCGAATGGGTGATTCGTGATTAAAAAGTATTCCGTTACACGCATACATTCCGTAGGCTTCTCTGTAATTTACTGTAATCCAAAAAGCATACATCTTAGCAACTGCATAAGGTGAACGCGGGTAAAAAGGAGTCGTTTCTGATTGCGGTACTTCTTGTACTTTTCCGTACAACTCTGAGGTGGAGGCTTGGTAAATACGAGTCTTTTTTTCCAATCCCAATAATCGAACAGCATCTAAAATGCGTAAGGTTCCTAAACCATCGGCATTTCCAGTATATTCTGGTGTTTCAAATGAAACTGCAACATGACTCATAGCCGCTAAATTGTAAATTTCATCAGGCTGAATTTCTTGAATCAATCGGATGAGATTAGTACTATCAGTCATATCGCCATAATGCAAAATGAAATTTCTATTTTCAACATGAGGGTCTTCATAGAGATGATCAATTCTGTCTGTATTAAACAAAGAAGTACGTCTTTTTAATCCGTGTACTTGATAGCCTTTTTTTAGTAGAAATTCACTTAAATAGGCTCCATCTTGTCCTGTGACTCCGGTTATGAGGGCGGTTTTTTTCATTGGATTGATTTTAAAATTATAGGACATCCTTGTGGTGTGCCATTTTGAAAAAGTCAGTTCGATTTTTTTCGGGATGAAACAAAAAAGAATGAAGAACTGTTTTTTAATGACTTGTTTCAGGTACTCAGAAAATAATCATTAAAAAGCAATTGAATCGAATGAGCTAAGACATAGCAATAGCTGCACGAGAAGTCGCAACAGGCAATTTTATTATTTTATGAGATTTTTATTCGATAGTAAGCGAAAGCAAACTACTAATACCGAACTTGTTTGAAATTTTCACTGTTTTCTAAAAACCAATTATAGGTTTTATGAATCCCCTTTTCTAAAGAAACTTGGTGTTTCCAACCGATTTGGTGCATTTTTGAGACATCCATTAATTTTCTTGGAGTACCGTTAGGCTTGGTATCATCCCAGAGAATATCCCCTGTATGTCCGATAATTTTTTGAATGATAAGTGCTAATTCTTTAATGGTAAGATCTTCACCTGTTCCTACATTATACAAATAATCAGGAAGTTGGTTTTCCAAAGCAAAAACAACGGCCGACGCCATATCATCCACAAAAAGAAACTCTCTCATGGGAGTCCCAGTACCCCAAAGCACTACTACAGCATTATTATTTTGTTTGGCTTCATGGAATTTTCGAATCATAGCAGGCAACACATGTGAACTGTTTAAATCAAAATTATCGTGCGTGCCGTATAAGTTGGTAGGCATCAAACTCACAAAATCCTTATTGAATTGTTTGCGAATTGCTTCACATGCTTTAATACCACTAATTTTTGCTAATGCATACCACTCGTTTGTAGGCTCCAGAGGAGAAGTCAATAGATAGTCCTCTTTTAAGGGTTGTGGTGCCATTTTGGGATAAACACAAGAACTTCCTAAAAAAATAAATTTTGAAACTCCTAAAAGATGGGCTTCATGAATAAGATTGTTTTGTATTTGCATATTTTCCATCAAAAATTGATACGGAAAATTATTATTGGCCTGAATACCTCCCACTTTTGCAGCAGCATCGATGATGACATCAGGTTTTATAGTATGTAAATACGCTCTAATCTCTTGTTGTTCCGTCAAATTTACTTCACTACTTGATGCACCCACTAGATTATTATAGCCCTTTTGGGATAAAATTCTCCAAATTGCGCTTCCCACCATTCCTTTATGTCCAGCAATATATATTATTGAATTTTTGTCAATCATCAGTGCTATCTTTTTATAAATAAAATTAGTTTAAAATTTTGTGTGATAGTAGAAACTCCCTCTTATAAATCTTCTTCCTTTAATACGGAATGAGACACCATTAGTTTTTTAAAATTAAACAAGGAAATACGCCCGCATCCTTTAATGAGTTTCATTTTATCAAAATCAATTTTTTCTAAAAGGCTTCGCTCCATTGTCTTTAGATCTTCCCAACAAAGTTTAATATCGTAATGCGCCTTGTAATATTTTTGAAGCACTCTAAACATTCCACCTCGCATATCCTCTTGAATATTAATTTTCTCAGTGGTATGCAGAATTTCTTTTAACTGATTATCCATCTGCAATTTATATTCTGCAATAATTTTAATCGCTAATTCAAATTCTTTAGAAGTAATCATCTCATTTCATTTAAAGGGGAAATATTCCCAAATTATTTAAATCAATTTCATGAAAGTCGTTTTTACAATAATGGTGAAGCAATTGATTTTAATTCTTGGTAAACATCTTTTACATCTTGGGAATTTTCTTTTTGCAAAACCATTAAAGCATCATCAGTATAGATTAAAATACAATTTTTAAGACCTACAAAACTAGTATGTCGAGAGGTTCCTATAACGATGTTGCTATTGGTATCCATAGGATGACCTTTTTGGACGAGGTAATCATATACCGATTCAAAAGAACCCAAATCAGACCAATCAAACCGAGAGGGAACCATTTTTATCGCTTTGGTTCTTTCCATAACGGCATAATCAACACTGATGGAGGGTATTTTTATAGACAAATTATAATCCAAGAACCCATTTTTGTTGGCTTTCCAAGCTGCTTTAGAGGCTAAGAAAACTTCAGGTTCCTGTTTTTCCAGTTCACTTAAAAATTTTGCAGCTTTAAAACAAAACAAACCACTGTTCCAAAAATATTTTTTTGTCTCCAGATATTTCGTCGCTATTTCTAAACTTGGTTTTTCATGAAATGCAATTACATTTTCATGATCAAATTCAATATAACCATATCCTGTTTCTGGCTTGGTAGGTTTTATTCCAAAAGTCACTAGATAATCTTGATTTGCTAACACAATCGCCTGTTTCAAAGCACTTTCGTATAAATCGCTACCTTCTATAACATGGTCAGATGGGGTAACCAATAAAATATCGTCTGGTTTTGAGGCAAAGGCAGCAAAAGCAATTGCCGCAGCCGTATTTCGTGGAATGGCCTCAACGATGTGAATAAAAGGTTTCTCCATTTTTGACATCAGGATATCCGTCAATTTGTAATTTTCAATATTTCCAACGACGATGGTATTATTAGAAAATGCGCCATTACGATTTATTGTTTTTTCAAAAAGAGATTCTCCTGCAAAAAGTTTCAAATATTGTTTTGGCATGCTTTTACGAGAAAGAGGCCACAATCTACTTCCAATTCCTCCAGTCAAAACTACGTGAGTAATTTGGTGAGTAACTGCCATTAGTGTGAATTTAAAAGTTCTTTTTGATATACCTCATGACGCAAATTGGTACTAGAAAAACGGTGATCTCTTGCATTGAAATAAAGTGTGATTCCCTTTTCTTCACAATATTTTCTTCCTGTGAAATCTTTGTCTTTATATTCATCGCCTACAATTCGCAAATCAATTGTAAAAGACTTCAATATATCTTCTAAATCTTGTTCAGTAGCATAAGGGACAATTTCATCCACAAATTTGCAAGCTTTCAATTGTATGTATCGTTCAACTACTGTTTGGGTAGGTTTGTTTTTGGTAGGTCGATCTATAGTAGGATCAGTCTGTAAACCTACAATTAAGTAATCACAATTAAGTTTAGCTTCTTCAAGCATTTTAACGTGCCCTGCATGTAACAAATCAAAAGCACTAAAGGTTATTCCAATTTTCATTTGTATTAGATTTAAATTAAACAATTAATTTTTTGTGTATTGATTATTATAAATAGTAGCGCAGAACTACCAAAAAAATACTTAAAAGATGCTGTTTTTTACAGAAAAGGATAAGGGTTCCCCGTGAATAGTTACATTTTACTATCCAAAAAAGAAAAAATAAAACTTGCAAAAAAGAAAAATTCAGTTGCTCAATTTTTGCAAAATGATTTTGATTTCTAGTTTCAAAAATTTAAGAATTCAAATCATTATAATAGTATTGTTTTAGCAATAACTACAATGTCAAAATTAGATAGAGTACAAGTGAAAAAAGGATGATTTTAGTGGTTAAAAATCCTTAATAAGGACAAATTGCTATTAAAACCGCCTTTAAAAAAGAGTTGTAAAAATTAAATTTACAACAATCAGCCTTAGTGATTTACGTGTTTCAGACCCACATCAAATCACTATAAAAACCTTACAACCCACACAATAATTAAAAACTCAAAAATTTAGTAGCATGAAATGGTATGTAGTCTTCACCAAACCAAAATGGGAAAAAAGAGCCAGTGATCAATTAACGCAGCTGGGAATAAACTGTTATTGCCCAATGATAAAAAAGGTAATACAAAGATCCGATCGTAAGATTAAAAAAGAAGTTCCTTTATTTAGCAATTATATCTTTGTTCAGTTATTGGAAAAAGATAGGAATAAAGTATTTTTATCACCAGGTGTTTTACGTTATTTGTTTTGGTTAGGAGCCCATGCTATCGTAAAAGACAAAGAAATTGAGACGATAAAAGAATGGCTTAGCGCTGGAGATACAGCTACGGAAATTTCAGTTATGCAATACCAAATTGGACAAAAAATCAAATTACATTCGGGTCCATTTTGTGAGCAAACGGCAGTAATTAAAGATATTACTAAAACACATTATGTTTTGATATTAGAATCTTTGGGTTATGTTCTGAAGGTAAAATATTAACAGACCTACTTTTATACCAACCCTTGCCTTTTTTAATAGCTTTAATTGTTAATGCTATTGCGTATTTATATTTTATAAAAAAAGACTTTAAAATGAGGAATCATTTCTATCCTGGGTGGTAAAGTATGCCTTTTCTTAGGCATCCCATTAAATCAATACCTCACTTATATTAGAATAAGCCAAAATTAGAAGGATAGCTTACAAACATCACTTTTTTTAACTCCCAAAACTTTAGCTAATTTATCAAGTTTTGACAATTTCAAATCTACTTTACCTCTTTCAATTTTCGAATACATTTTTACGCTCATTTCCATTTGAATGGCAACAAAATCAAGACTGTAATTGTTCTTCTCACGATATTCTTTTATATTCTTATAGATTTTATTTGCTTCCATAATCTTATAAATTAAATTATTCTTTATTAATCATTTTGGTATCGCATGTTACTTTGTTTCATTAAAAAAAATAGTGACATCAAACTTAAAGATGAATTCGATGGAGACATCTAAAACTTTAGAAATTTCCATCAACTTAGTAACCGTTAAATCAACTTCCCCTCTTTCAATTTTTCCATAACCACTCATACTCATTTTAAGCTCTCCAGCAACATACTCCCTAGTTAGATTTTTTAATTCTCTAATTTTCCTTATGTTTAGGTACACATTCGATTTTGCCATAACAAAAAGATTTAATTAATACTTATCCTGCTTTTTATATTCTCAGGATTGTCGAAATCCTTTTAATATTATTTCCCATGGTATTTATTTTTAATGTTAATTCAATTGCGCTTTAATGATTAAAAAAACAATTATTTATTTCACTTTATATTTTCTTTTTTCTAAAAAAATACTGATAAAAAAAGAATGTGATAAAAAAAACTTTCAAAATAAAAACATATAATAATTTTTAGTGAAATTTTTAATTTAACCATTAAATAACATGGAAAACATTAATTTAACAATGAAAACTTCAATAAAAACTTGTTTTTAAACCAATTCTTTAAATATTTGATAATATTAAAACAATTACAATTCAGCAAAAAAAAAAAATAATAACTATCTGACGAAAAGGTTACTATTCTCGATAAACCACACTATACTAAATAATTTCTTACAAATAAAACAAAAAGTATATGTTACTTCAAAAAATGCGACACTATTGTAAGAATAACTCTTTTACTATTTCTCATTATCAATCATGCAAAAAACTAAAACGTAAGAAAAAAAGAAGAAATAAGACACATTAATACCCCCGGTATTTTATAAATTCATTTAAAACTTTACTTCATTCCCTTCCTTTTACAATTGAATATTGTACTTTGTAGAAAATACACCGATGAAATGAAACAAACCCAGCGGAGAATAAGTTAACCGTAGATTCGCTAATTATTTCTTGTATCAGGAAATGATTAAATTGGCTCTAATTCCACTTTTAGGCGGTTCAATTTTTTTAAAAAATTTGCGAATGAGCGGTGTTCTACAAACTACCGTTTTTATTCCTTACTTCCCTTCCATTTACAATTGAATAGCTTACTTTTGCAAAAAAATTACTCTAGTGAATTATCTTTCAGTCGAAAACATATCAAAGTCTTATGGCGAACGCACGCTATTTGACAACATCTCTTTTGGAATCAACAAAGACCAAAAAATTGCTTTTATTGCCAAAAATGGTTCGGGAAAAACGACCATTATGAACATCATCAATGGTTTTGACGAGCCGGATACAGGGCAAGTTGTATTGCGTAAGAGCATCCGTATGGCGTTTTTGTCACAAGACAATAATTTGCAAGACGAGTTGACGATAGAGGAAAGTATTTTTGCATCGGACAATGAGACTTTAAAGGTCATTGAAGCGTACGAAAAAGCATTAGAAAATCCTGAAGACGAAGAGGCCTACCAAAAAGCCTTTGATGCTATGGACAGGCACAACGCTTGGGATTTTGAGACCCAATACAAGCAAATTTTGTTCAAACTAAAACTCGAAGATTTCAAACTGAAGGTTAAAAACCTTTCGGGTGGGCAAAAAAAGCGTTTGTCACTGGCAATTATCTTGATTAACCGACCTGATTTATTGATTTTGGATGAGCCTACGAATCACTTGGACTTGGAGATGATTGAGTGGTTGGAAAGTTATTTTGCCAAAGAAAACATTACGTTGTTTATGGTGACACACGACCGTTTCTTTTTAGAGCGTGTGTGTAACGAAATCATCGAATTAGACAATGGAAAAATATACCAATACAAAGGAAATTATTCGTATTATTTAGAGAAAAAAGAAGAACGTATCGCCTCAGAAAATGCGAGTGTGGACAAAGCACAAAACCTTTTTGTAAAGGAATTAGAATGGATGCGTCGCCAACCCAAAGCGAGAACAACCAAATCAAAATCGCGTCAAGACGATTTTTATGTAATTAAGGAAAAAGCCCAAAGTCGCCGTAAGGAGAACAAGGTGGAACTGGAAATCAACATGGAGCGCATGGGGAATAAAATTATCGAGTTACACAAAATCTCTAAAAAGTTCAAGGACCATGTGATTTTGGACAACTTTAGTTTTGATTTCCAACCTGGAGAACGCATCGGAATCATTGGGAAAAACGGAACAGGAAAATCGACTTTCTTGAACTTGGTTACTGGCACTTTACCTCTTGATAGCGGAAGAGTAGTTGTGGGCGAAACCATCAAAATTGGGTATTATACCCAAAGTGGTATCAACCCCAAACCGGGGCAACGTGTGATAGACATCATCAAAGAATACGGGGAATACATTCCGCTTAAAAAAGGAAAGTTGATTTCGGCTTCTCAATTACTAGAGCGTTTCCTTTTTGACAACAAAAAACAATACGATTATGTCGATAAATTAAGCGGTGGCGAACTAAAACGTTTGTATTTATGTACGGTTTTGATTCAGAATCCAAACTTCTTAATTCTGGATGAGCCAACTAACGATTTGGATATAGTTACCCTGAACGTATTAGAAAGTTTCTTGTTAGATTATCCAGGCTGTTTATTGGTGGTATCGCACGACCGTTACTTTATGGACAAAATTGTCGATCATTTATTTGTTTTTAGAGGTCAAGGCGAAATCGAAAATTTCCCTGGAAACTATTCTGATTTTAGAGCTTACGAAGACAGCGCCGATGTGGCTCAAAAAGAGGAAAACAAAGTTGAAAAAAAAGAATGGAAACAAAAAAATCCAACTGGAAACCTCAGCTTCAACGAACAAAAAGAATTTCAGAAAATTGAACGTGAAATCAAAGATTTAGAACTGGACAAGGCTAAGATTGAACAGCTTTTTGCCGATGGTAAAGTTGCCGATGCGGATATTGAGAAAAAAGCCAACGAACTGCAAAACATCATCAATAAAATCGAAACCAAAGAAGAACGCTGGTTTGAACTAAGCGCAAAGATGGAAGGCTAAAATAAGCATCTAACATAAAACAAAATCCACAATAGAAAACGAATGCTATTGTGGATTTTTAATATTCCTATTTACTGTAATGAGTCGCTTTTATTTGGCCAAATCAAAACGATCCAAATGCATGACTTTGCTCCAAGCAGCAACAAAATGTTGCACAAACTTGGCTTTAGCATCATCACAAGCATACACCTCAGCAATGGCTCTTAATTCAGAGTTGGAACCAAAGATTAAATCCACTCGTGTACCAGTCCATTTTACAGTTCCTGTTTTACGATCTTTGCCTTCAAAAACTTCTTGTGTATCTGAACTTGCTTTCCAAGCTGTATTATAATCAAGTACATTCACGAAAAAGTCATTCGACAATACACCAGGGCGGTTTGTAAATACCCCATGTTTAGAATGATCAAAGTTGGTATCCAACACACGCATTCCGCCTATTAACACCGTCAATTCAGGGATAGTCAATGTTAACAATTGAGCTTTATCTACTAATAATGCCTCAGTTGCAATGGTATATTTTGTCTTCAAATAATTTCTAAAACCATCTGCGATTGGCTCCAAAACTGCAAAAGATTCCACATCCGTTTGTTCTTGCGAAGCATCTGTTCGTCCTGCTGCAAAAGGTACTTTTACATCATATCCAGCATCAGAAGCTGCTTTCTCTACTGCAGCACAGCCACCTAGGACAATCACATCCGCTAACGATACTTTTTTACCATCTGTTTGCGAAGCATTAAAACTAGATTGAATTTCTTCTAACACTTTTAACACAGAAGACAATTGAGCAGGATTGTTCACTTCCCAATCTTTTTGTGGAGCTAAACGGATTCGAGCACCATTAGCCCCTCCACGCTTATCTGAACCACGGAAAGTAGATGCCGAAGCCCAAGCGGTAGCAACCAATTGAGATACTGATAAACCGGAAGCAATAATTTTTGATTTCAAAAGTTTAACATCATCTGCATCAATCAATTTATGGTTAACGGCAGGAATTGGGTCTTGCCAGATTAATTCTTCTTTAGGTACTTCTGGCCCTAAATAACGTGAAATAGGTCCCATATCACGATGGGTTAATTTATACCAAGCACGTGAAAAAGCATCGGCAAATTCATCTGGATTTTCATAAAAACGTCTTGAAATCTTTTCGTACTCTGGATCAAATCGCAATGACAAATCGGTGGTTAACATAAAAGGAGCATGCGTTTTTGACGGATTATGAGCATCTGGATATTTTCCTGCACCAGCGCCGTCTTTGGCAGTCCATTGGTGAGCACCTGCAGGACTCTTAGTTAATTCCCATTCGTAACCAAAAAGATTTTCAAAGAAATTATTGCTCCATTTAGTAGGCGTAGTGGTCCAAGCTCCCTCTAGTCCACTGGAAATGGTATATTCTCCACTTCCTGTACCAAAAGTATTTTTCCATCCCATTCCCATTTCTTCAATAGTAGCGCCTCCAGGTTCAACACCCACATATTGATTAGGGTCGGCGGCTCCATGAGTTTTACCAAAAGTATGTCCGCCAGCAATCAAAGCAACGGTTTCCTCGTCATTCATCGCCATACGACCAAAAGTTTCTCGAATATCTTTTGCTGCTGCTATAGGATCTGGGTTTCCATTAGGGCCTTCAGGATTTACATAGATAAGTCCCATTTGTACCGCTGCAAGTGGATTTTCAAGTTCTCTGTCGCCTTCATATCGGCTGTCTCCTAACCATTCTTTCTCTGAACCCCAATATACATCCAACTCAGGCTCCCATATATCTTCACGACCACCAGCAAAACCAAACGTCTTTAATCCCATAGATTCTAAAGCGCAATTCCCTGCCAAAATCATCAAATCGGCCCATGAGATTTTCTTCCCGTATTTCTTTTTAATTGGCCATAACAACAAACGAGCCTTGTCCAAATTCACATTATCAGGCCAACTATTCAATGGCGCAAATCGTTGTGAACCAGAACCTCCTCCACCTCTACCATCAGCAATTCGATACGTACCAGCACTATGCCAAGCCATCCTAATGAAAAAAGGCCCATAATGACCATAATCTGCCGGCCACCAATCTTGAGAATCGGTCATCAAATCAAAAAGATCTTGCTTAACCGCTTGTAAGTCCAAACTCTGAAATTCTTTAGCATAATCAAACCCCTCCTCCATCGGATCAGAAAGAGAAGAATGCTGACGAAGAATGTTTAATTTTAATTGATTGGGCCACCAATCGTGATTACTTGTTCCAGTTCCTGCACTTTGCTTAGGGGCACCACCTGAAAATGGACATTTACCGGCACCATTTGAATTGCTCATGTTTTCCATAATATTATATGATTTAAATTTTATTATTCTCTTTTGCTAAAGTATAACACAAAAACCTATCGATATTTAAAATTCAATAGATAAAAACTATAACACTATTCTGTGTCTCTCAAATTTAAACAAAAAAAAGACCACAACAAAACTAAATTCTGTTGTGGTCAAAACCATATTGCTCAACAATTATCCGTTAGATAAAATGCATCAGATTCATTTAAAAGGGCAATTCTAATTTAAAGCTAAAGTAATTTAAACCCAAGATGTCCGTCTAACCAGAAGTTTCGGGAGTCGAAGGCCTCATAAATGATACATTTCGACAAACTTTATATGACAATAGGCCTAAAATTAATTTCACCCAACGGGTTAAAATGATAATTACTTTACCAAGGAATCGGATTGTAATCTTTCAAAAATTTTCCGCACCAATGTTTTCCGGTGTTAATACCGTCAAATAACGGATCCATTACTCTTGCAGCACCATCTACAATGTCTAATGGAGGCTGAAAGTCGAGTTGTTCCTGTTTCTTTTTGGCCAATTCAGCGGGGTCTTCATCTGTAACCCAACCCGTATCCACGGCATTCATAAAGATTCCGTCTTTGGCTAAAGTTCTTGCAGCAGTATGTGTCAACATATTCAAAGCCGCCTTGGCCATATTGGTATGTGGATGACGATCTTCTTTAAAATCACGGTAAAACTTTCCTTCCATAGCCGAGACATTGATAATATGCTTACGTCCTGTGTTGTCTTTTTTCATTAATTCAGAAAGGCGATTGCACAGCACAAATGGCGCAACCGAATTCACCAACTGCACTTCAATCATTTCAGTGGTTTCAATTTGCCCTAATTTTAAACGCCAACTATTGGTCTTTCGTAAATCTACTTGTTGCAAATCTGCGTCCAATTCTCCTTCTGGAAAAACTTCTGTAGTCTCTAAGGCTTTATCAAACGAATACGGAATTTGAGACAACTGCGCCGAAGCTCGCAATCCAATTCCAGGCTCAGGGCCGTGCCAAGTAACAGGCATATTTTGATTTGAAGAAGCCCCTGTTGTCAATGCTTTCAATTCATTCAAACAATGGATGTGATCGGACAACAACGTTTGAGCTTGCAAAGGTAATGAAGTTAAAGGGCGTTCCTCGTTTTTCATCAAATGCGTGTAAAACCCGGAGGGGCGACGCACGGTTTGAGCCGCATTGTTGATTAAAATATCCAATCGTCCGTATTGCTGTTCGATATAATTACAAAAAATCTCCACACTTGGAATATGACGCAAATCCAATCCGTGAATTTTCAATCGGTCTTCCCATTCCTTAAAATCAGGTTCTTGCGCAAACCGTAAGGCGGAATCGACTGGAAAACGCGTTGTAGCCACCACGGTTGCACCAGCTCGCAACAACATCAAGGTGATGTGATAGCCTATTTTTAACCTTGACCCCGTAACCACTGCTATTTGTCCTTTCACATCAGCCGTTTGAAAACGCTTGGCATAGTTAAATTCCCCACAATCCGTACACATACTATCGTAAAAATGATGCATTTTGGTAAAATTGGTTTTGCACACATAACATGGTCTTGGTGTTTCCAATTCTAAGGTTTCTTTAGTCGCTAATTCAGCTGCCACAAGCAATTTGGGAGCCATAAACACAGTAGCTTCACGAGCCGTCCGAATTCCTGTTTCCTTACGAGCCGTACGATCACGCTTCTCCATCTTGCGTTTGGCTGCTTTGGCACCGTCTTTTTTACGGCGCGAAAGTTCGTCACGATCAGGTCTAGCAAACTGTCCTGCCGCTTTGATTAAAGCAGTACGTTGTTCTTTTGGGATATCAAAAATCTGGTCTGTATGGGTATTCAATTGAGAGAGAATAGCAATACAACGGTCTATTTCAGTTGAATCAATTGCAATCATCTCTTCCATTTCTTCTGGATGTGTCATATAAAGTGCCTCTTGGCTAAAATTCCAAGGCCGCAAAGATAGTTTAATAAAAAGCTATATCGCAAAGATTCACAAAGGAGAACACAGAGACTCGCAAAGTTTTATTTTTAGTTTTTCTTTAAAATAAAAATCTCCGTGTATCTTTGTCTAATATACTTTGCGAATCTCTGCGAAATTACCTCATATGCTTTTTCAAATCAAATCCTATATAAAATTCCTTTGGCATTCAAAGAATGAACATGCCGTGCATTCCCCATTCGTATTTCTTTTGCTTACCAAATGTTTTTATGACAAAAAAAACAAGGCTGATTATGCGGTTTTAAAACAATTTAGACAAAAATTTTTAGACAATACTACTGTAATTGAAATCACCGATTTTGGAGCGGGTTCCAAAGTATTTCCGTCCAACCAACGCCTCATTTCACAAATGGCGAAAACCAGTGGCATCCACCCAAAGAGAGCCCAATTATTATATCGAATTGCTACTTATTTTCAGCCAAAAAATGTACTAGAACTGGGGACTTCATTAGGTTTAGCAACTTCAGCCTTATCTTTAGGTTTCCCAAAAGCAAGGATTACTACCCTTGAAGGTTGCCCACAAACGGCAGCACAAGCACAACAGCAATTTCAAAAATTTGGTTTAACCAATATTGAAACCGTTGTAGGTGAATTTGAAACATCTTTTAAAAATTTAGCTATCGAAAAACAAAAATACGACCTGATATACTTTGATGGCAATCACGCTAAAAAAGCGACTTTAGATTATTTTGAACGTTTATTACCTACAATTACTAATGATACTGTTTGGATTTTTGACGACATTCACTGGTCAGCTGAAATGGAAGAAGCATGGAACATCATAAAAAACCATCCAAAGGTAAAAGTAACCATCGATACTTATCAATGGGGATTGGTTTTCTTTCGGTACGAACAACCCAAACAGCATTTTGTCATTCGAGTTTAAATCTCCCAATGAATAATAAAAATGCGTTAAAAAAAGAAGAAACTCCAATCTTCCATTTACATTTAGTATTTTTATTTTCTAAAAAAAAGTAGCGCTCAAATGACGGACTCTTTAATCAAAATAACCAACATCACACGCAATTTTACTTTAGGCGATGAAACCGTCTATGTGCTAAAAGGAATTGATTTAGAAATCAACAAAGGGGAATATGTTGCACTGATGGGCCCCTCAGGTTCAGGAAAATCAACCTTGATGAATCTTTTGGGGTGTTTAGATACACCCACTTCGGGAACCTATATTTTAAATGGCAAGGATGTAAGCCAAATGAAAGACAATGAGTTGGCGGCCATTCGCAATAAAGAAATTGGATTTGTATTTCAAACCTTCAATCTTTTACCACGTATGAATGCATTAGACAATGTGGCCTTACCGATGATATATGCAGGTTATCGCAAACCCGAAAGAACAGCAAGAGCACAAGAAGTACTTACACAAGTAGGTCTTGCTGACCGTATGGACCATCAACCTAACCAACTCTCAGGGGGACAACGCCAGCGGGTAGCTGTGGCTAGAGCTTTAGTAAACAATCCTTCTATTATCCTCGCCGACGAACCCACTGGAAACCTAGACAGCAAAACATCTGTAGAAATCATGATGCTTTTTAACGAAATCCACTCCAAAGGTAATACCGTCATTCTAGTTACCCATGAAGAAGATATTGCCGCTTATGCACATCGGGTCATTCGATTGCGAGATGGAAAGATTGAAAGTGACACGGAGAGAATAATTGGTTAACGGATTAAATGGTTAAATGGTTAAATGGTTAACTGATTAACTGGTTAATTGGTTAACTGATTAACTGGTTAATTGATTAAAACCTAAACGATTAAACTCTAAACAATTAAACCCTAAACAATTAACCTCTAAACGATTAAACCCTAAACAATTAACCTCTAAACGATTAACCCCTAAACAATTAACCAGTTAAACAATTAAACCCTAAACAATTAACCTCTAAACAATTAAACAATAGAAAAAAAATGAAAATATACACCAAAACAGGTGACAAAGGGACTACAGCACTTTTTGGAGGCACAAGAGTCCCTAAAGACCACGTCCGGATTGAGAGTTATGGCACGGTGGACGAACTCAATTCTTATATTGGATTGATTCGCGACCAAGAAATAGACTCCCATTACAAAAACATCCTAATCGAAATTCAAGATCGTTTGTTTACCGTAGGCGCAATTCTGGCAACACCACCCGAAAAAGAAGTATTAAAAAATGGTCAACCCCGCTTACAAAATCTAGGTATTCTTTCTACTGACATCGAATTGTTAGAAAAAGAAATTGACAACATGGAACAAGCTTTGCCCCCCATGACGCATTTTGTACTTCCTGGCGGACACACCACGGTGTCATATTGTCACATTGCACGTTGTGTATGCCGTAGAGCCGAACGTTTAGCGGTTCATTTGAACCACGAAGAACCTATCGAACCGCTTACCATTCAATACTTAAACCGACTTTCTGACTACCTTTTTGTCTTGGCACGAAAGTTGACTTTTGATTTACACGCTGAAGAAGTGAAGTGGATACCAAGAAAGTAATTCGTGAACAGAAAATAGTCATCAGTGACAAACTGAACACTAAAAAACAGCATACTGAACACTCGAAAAAAACACGTTCTTAATTTTATTGTAAAAAAAACTTTTTTTACTTGTATTTTTCAGTAAAAAATTTATTTTTGCACAAAACTAAATCGATAAAAAGATGTATTGGACATTAGAATTAGCATCCTATTTGAGTGATGCACCGTGGCCTGCTAACAAAGATGAACTTATTGACTACGCTATACGTGCAGGAGCACCACTAGAGGTGGTAGAAAACCTTCAATCAATCGAAGATGAAGGCGAGATATATGAATCGATGGAAGAAATTTGGCCTGATTATCCTACTGACGAAGACTATCTTTGGAATGAGGACGAATATTAAAAAATAAATCAAGAAAAAGTCTCATACTCTGAGGCTTTTTTTTTGGTTCGATATAAAAACAAAAACAATTTAGAAACAAAAACTATTATGAGTTTCATAAACAGCATTTTAAAAGCCTTTGTAGGAGACAAATCCGAAAAAGATGTTAAGGCTTTGCAACCTTATTTAAAAAAAATAAAATCCTTTGAAAGCACATTAATTACGCTTTCTCATGATGATTTAAGAGCGAGAACCTATTATTTTAAAAACCAAATCAAAGAAGCTCGCGCGGCTATTGATGCTAAAATAAATGCGTTACAACAAGAAGTAGAAGCTACAGAGGACATCGATAAAAGAGAAGAACTTTACGACAAAATTGACGCCCTTGAAAAAGAAGCTTACGAGATTTCCGAAAAAACTTTATTAGAACTTTTGCCTGAAGCTTTTGCTGTGGTAAAAGAAACAGCTAGACGTTTCAAAGAAAATTCAGAAATCACCGTTACCGCTACTGAACAAGACCGAAAATTTGCGGCAACCAAACCTTATGTGGCTATCGAAGGAGACCAAGCCATTTGGCAAAACCAATGGAATGCCGCTGGAAAAGCCATCACTTGGGACATGATACACTATGATGTACAGTTAATCGGTGGTATGGTATTGCACCAAGGAAAAGTAGCCGAAATGCAAACAGGGGAAGGAAAAACATTAGTAGCGACCTTACCTATTTATTTAAACGCCTTGACAGGAAACGGAGTACATCTTGTAACGGTGAATGACTACTTGGCCAAACGTGATAGTACTTGGAAAGCACCATTATTCGAATTTCACGGCATGACTGTGGATTGTATTGACAACCACCAGCCAAACTCGGAAGGCCGTAGAGCCGCTTACAACGCTGATATTACCTATGGCACCAATAATGAATTTGGTTTTGACTACCTAAGAGACAATATGGCACATTCGCCAGACGATTTGGTTCAACGCAAACACAACTTTGCGATTGTCGATGAGGTGGATTCGGTATTGATTGATGATGCGAGAACACCATTGATTATCTCTGGACCCGTTCCGCAAGGAGACCGTCACGAGTTTAACGAATTGAAACCAAAAATCGAAAACCTAGTAAACCAACAGCGCCAACTAGCCAACGGATTTTTGGCTGAAGCCAAAAAATTAATTAAAGAAGGCAACACCAAAGACGGTGGATTCTTATTACTAAGAGCGTACAGAAGTTTGCCTAAAAACAAAGCCTTGATTAAATTCTTAAGTGAAGAAGGCATCAAGCAATTGTTGCAAAAAACAGAAAATCAATACATGCAGGACAACAACCGTGAAATGCATAAAATTGATGAAGCCTTGTATTTTGTAATCGAAGAAAAAAACAACCAAGTCGAATTGACAGACAATGGTATCAAATACCTTTCAGGAGATACCGACTCTGATTTCTTCGTTCTACCCGATATTGGAACTGAAATTGCCAACATCGAAAAGAAAAATCTTGACAAAGACGCCGAAGCCGAAGAAAAAGAACGTTTGTTCCAAGACTTTAGCATCAAGAGCGAACGTATTCATACGTTGACCCAACTTTTGAAAGCCTATGCCTTATTCGAAAAAGATGTGGAATACGTTATCATGGACAACAAAATCATGATTGTCGATGAACAAACAGGTCGTATCATGGACGGTCGTCGTTATTCTGACGGATTGCACCAAGCCATTGAAGCCAAAGAAAACGTAAAAATCGAAGCTGCAACCCAAACTTTTGCTACAGTAACCTTACAAAACTATTTCCGAATGTACAGCAAATTGGCTGGTATGACGGGAACAGCGGTAACAGAAGCAGGTGAGCTTTGGGAAATCTATAAATTAGACGTAGTTGAAATTCCAACCAACAAACCTATTGCCCGTATTGACAAAGAAGATTACATCTACAAAACTACCCGTGAAAAATTCAATGCGGTAATCGAAGATGTGACTGAATTATCCAAAGCGGGTCGTCCCGTATTAATTGGTACTACCTCAGTTGAAATCTCTGAATTGTTAAGCCGTATGCTTAAGATGAGAGGCATAACACACAACGTATTGAATGCCAAAATGCACAAGCAAGAAGCACAAATCGTTGAAGAAGCAGGAAAACCTGGAGTAGTAACCATTGCTACCAATATGGCAGGTCGTGGTACCGATATCAAATTGTCCCCTGAGGTAAAAGCAGCAGGCGGATTAGCCATCATCGGTACAGAGCGTCACGATTCACGTCGTGTGGACCGTCAGTTGCGTGGTCGTGCAGGTCGTCAAGGAGATGTGGGAAGTTCACAATTTTACGTATCACTAGAGGACAACTTGATGCGTTTGTTTGGTTCAGACCGTGTGGCCAAAGTAATGGACCGTATGGGACTAGAAGAAGGCGAAGTAATTCAACATTCGATGATGACCAAATCTATCGAGCGTGCTCAGAAAAAAGTCGAAGAAAACAACTTTGGTGTGCGTAAACGTTTATTGGAATACGATGACGTGATGAACGCACAACGTGAAGTCGTGTACAAGCGTCGTCGTCACGCCTTGTTTGGCGAGCGCCTGAAATTGGATATCGCTAACATGATGTATGACACCTGCGAAGTGATAGTACAAAACACCAAAGGTGTGAGCGATTTCAAAGCATTTGAATTCGAAATTATCCGCAATTTCTCTTTCACCTCACCCGTAAGCGAAAGCGATTTTGCTAAAATGAGCGAACAAGAATTGACCGGTAAACTATACAAAGCCGCTTATCAATTTTATACCGAAAAAACAGAGCGTTCTGCAAGAGAGACCTTCCCTATCATTGCAGGCGTTTACGAAGACAAAAACAACCATTACGAGCGTATCGTAGTACCATTTACGGATGGTGTTAAATCTTTGAACGTGGTAACCGACTTGAAAAAAGCCTACGAAACACAAGGAAAACAATTGGTGGCCGATTTTGAAAAAAACATCACCCTAGCCATTGTAGACGAAGCTTGGAAAAAACACTTACGCAAAATGGACGAATTGAAACAATCCGTTCAATTAGCCGTTCACGAGCAAAAAGACCCGTTGCTTATCTACAAATTCGAGGCGTTCAACTTGTTCAGTAGCATGCTAAACGGAATCAATAGAGAGGTGATTTCGTTCCTTTTCAAAGGCGATTTACCGCAACAATCGGCTCCTGAAACCATCCACGAAGCCAGAGAGATTCCTCGTCCAAAAGAGAACTATCAAACTCAAAAAGACGAAATCGTTTCGAGCGAAGCAGCTAATCGCGAAGCTGGGCAAACTCAGCAACGTCAGGTAACGGAAACCATCGTTCGCGATATGCCAAAAATCAATCGTAACGATACCGTAACCATTCAAAACGTGGCTACAGGACAAACACAAGAAATGAAATACAAAAAAGCCGAAAGCCTACTCGCTACCGGACAATGGGTACTGGTAAACGCCTAAACCCTTTTAAATCCATAATTCCAATCCCCAATTACGAAAGTAGTTGGGGATTTTTTTTGTTTTTAGGAGCAGAAGCTTTGGCTTTCATAATGACTTCCCTCCCGCTATTCGTTGCAATCTCTTGTACTGGCTTTCGCCATACAAGAGGATTTCCACTGCTATCGGGGCTATGAAACTACGTTTCTATTTTCAAAATTACGGTTTAAAAACAGTCAATAAACGGATAAGCTATTTTATGTTTTGTAGTGATTTATTTATATATTTGACTTATAATAAAGTCTGATTATCATCAGAAATTATAAACTAGTTGAACATAATCAGAAAATAACCATTATGGATATACCTAAATTTCACGAGACATTTATTCCAATACTGAAAGTATTAGAAGCTGGTGAAACATTACAAGCGAGAGAAATGTACCAAAAGGTTATTAATCAATTCTATTCTGAATTACCTAAAGAGAAATTGGAACAAAAAACAAAGAGTGGAGATATTCTAATTATTAACCGAATTGCCTGGGGAAAATCTTACCTTAAAAAAGGAGGATACATAGAATTCCCCAAAAGGGGTTATGTAAAAATCACAGAAAAAGGTAAAAAGCAAACTTCTTCAAATTTGACTTTAAATCAAGTTGAAAATTCTGAAAACTTTTTAGAGTTCTATAATGAAGAAAATCCAAAGGATGAATCGACTCCTACAAAAATCCGAAATGCATCTCCTCAAGATCTTATCGACGAAGGATTTAATTTAATAGACGTTCAAGTTAAAGATGAATTACTTGAAAAATTAAAGTCAATTGACCCTTTTTATTTTGAAAAAGTAATTCTCATCCTTCTCAAAAAGATGGGATACGGAGACTTTATCGAGACTTCAAAAACAGGTGATGGCGGAATTGACGGAATAATTAATGAAGATAAACTTGGTCTAGACAAAATCTACATTCAAGCGAAACGATATGGAGAGAACAAGGTCCGTGAAAAAGATATTAGAAACTTTATTGGCGCAATGAGTGGAGATACTCAAAAAGGTGTCTTCGTGACAACTTCTTCTTTTGATACAGGTGCTATTAAAAAAGCAAATGATGCCCATCATACAATTATCTTAATTAATGGCTTAAAACTAGTTGATTTGATGCATCAATATAATGTTGGCATTCAAATAAAAGCTGTTTATGAAGTAAAAGAATTGGATAATGATTTTTTTGAAGGGGAATAAATAATTAAATTAATATGGCAAACCGTTGGGGGATTCCAATTGATGTAGAGATTTTTGTAAAGCAAAGAGATACTAATTGTGTTTATTGCGGTATTAAGTTTTTAGAAAAAAATGAATCTAGAAAATCAATGCCGTCATGGGAACATATTGTCAATGATATTAGATTAAATGGAGTAGACAATATTGCACTTTGTTGTATGTCTTGTAATGCCAGTAAAGGAGCAAAACCTTTAAAGAACTGGCTTACAGGTAAATACTGCAAAAACAAAAACATTACAGAAGAAAACATTGCTATCGTTGTAAAAGAAGCTATTAAAAATACCTCGAGCTAACGCGAGCGTCTCGCTCGTGTCCGCAACAGTGAGCAATAGATAAACTTGATCGAGCTACTTTCGGAGTTCCCTCCTATCGTCGGGAAGACAAAAATGGGGTTACTGAGACTTTAAAAATCTGTGATAATCCGTTTCATCTGTGTTATCTGTGTTCCATTTCTCAACATTGAGCAAACAACACAAATAAAATACTTTGTCGAGTTACTTACGGAGTTTGCTCCTATCGTCGGGAAGACAAGATTGGGGTTAAGAGGTATCAAACTTGATGTTTTCCTTATAAACACAAAAACTAACTACAATAAATAAATAATTTAAAACCAAAAAACATGACTAAACTCATTTCCACTAGCTTATTACTGTTTTCCGTAATAGTAGGATTCTCTCAAAATGCCATCAATTATCTTGAAACAAAAAACACCCTTACATTTGACAATCAAGATTATAATTTGGTTTGGAGTACACACCCCAATGCTACTTATTACAAACAAGAATATTTACCAAAAGAGGAAAAACTGGATCGATTCAAAAAAATGGTTACAATCGATTTTCTACAAGGAGATTTCAAAGTGAAGGATTTTGTAAATCAAAAAATTCAAGAACTTGAAAATGCCAAAAAACTAAATCCAGTAATAAATTACAATGTGGTAGAAAAAGGTGAAGAAACCATCCTTGATTTTTTAATGAGTGTGAATTCTAAAGACGGTAAAACAATATTAGTGGTTGAAAGAAATGTTTATCGATACAAGAAATACCAAAATGCTGATTCGAAAGGTTTGTTACTCTATGCGGTGAGTGAAAGAGCTTATGACAATGAAATAGCTGATTTTTTTAAAAAACTTAAAACAGACAAAAATAACTTGATGACAAAGGTAAGTGCTGTAGAAATTCCAGCAATTAATTTAAAAAAATAAAACTCACTCCTACAGAAGAGCACAGACGTTTGTAATAGTACTACACAAATGGCTCGAAGTTTTAGCGGTAGTGAATTATTCGTAAATTTAAGCTCACAACTACACCTATAATAGTAAAAGTCGACATAGCAACAGCCAAAATAAAAACGAAATTATGATATCAAAAAAAATTATAGTAGTCATAATAACCAGTCTTGTAATAACCTCCTGTAAAGAGAAAACAACTGAAACCAAACAAACCCTCCCTCTACCAACGGTCCAGAGTTCAACCTCCGCTATTGTTACAAAAACTTTGACCAATCCTGATGGTTCCAAAATCAAATTGACCTTTAATAATACTACCGGTATAGCAATCGTTGAGTTTAACAATGAAAAAATAGAGCTTCTTAGCCAAAAAACGGCTTCGGGAATTTGGTACAAAAATGACCAATACGAATTGAGAGGCAAAGGACAAAACATCGAACTAAAAAAAGACGGAAAATTAATCTTTAGCCATAAAGGATAGTACGGATTTGCAATCCGTGCCCACAACAATGAGCAAACAACAAAAATAAAACACTTTGTCGAGCTACTTATGGAGTTTGCTTCGCCTGTTCGCTATCACTCGCGTCCTCCTATCGTCGGGAGGACAAGATTGGGGTTACATGGACTTACAACTTAGTGTAGCTATTTATATTTTTGCTTAATGAATCTTTGTAAAACAATTTAGTAATTCGTTTGGAAAACTATCATACAAAAAATGGCAAATGAAATAATCTCCATTTGCCATTTTTATAAGATGAATACCTTTGCAAAAAGCTAGTTATTCGTTTTCAATTATCGGGTACCTTAGTACTGCATAACTCCAATTTTAAAGAAGAGCTATAAACTGTATTTCAAATTTATTTTGAACGCTTTGCAGTAGTAAAGCCTTTACCTGAATGATCAACATCAAAATCGTAAACCACTACTTCACCATAATTATTAGGGTCACCAGTTAGGTCACCTTCATCAGTAGGATTACTTTGCGTATAGTTGCCCACTTTGAAATAAGATTTATCATAATTTTTGTCCATTACAAAATCATTATTTCCGTCCTTAATTAAATAACGTGCGGCTTTTCCTTTTTTATAAGCTGACAAAAGTTTTCCATCTTCTGAATAATAGCAATAATGTTTTCCATCTACTATCTTGAAAATAACTTCATGAACCGTGCCCAGAACATAATCAGATTTGATCGTTACATTAGGATGTAATTTACCTCCATTAAAACATAAGTATAATTTTTTCCCATCCAATCTCATCACCATGGCATCATCGATACCAGCAGTTTTATCACCATGAATTTGGGTGGCGACAAGTCGTGGGCGATTCAAAGGTAAATGAGTAATGGCTTGTTTTACATAGATTTGGTGTGTTCCTTCAGTAGTCCAAAATATATTCTCTTTACCATCGGCTGTTTTTTCTCTCAATTCAGATCTAATGTTTCTAGTATTTGGTGTGGTACCATTGTCGCTTCTAATAGGAACACGGAAAGTGATTGCATTTTTATCTTTATTTACATAATAAAATTCATTATTAGGTTCATTACAAATAGTATTTGCATTTTTGCCTGTTGGATATGTAATATACCACTGTTTGCAGTTTCGCATCAAATCAGCAGGTACTTGAGCCACCGTGGAATGAGAAATACATAATAGCAGCATACATAATGATAAAAATAGCGTAAGATTATAATTTTTGCTTTTCATTTTTGAATAATTTGATAATTAATAGTTTATAAATTTGCATCTTAATTGGTTAACCAATAGAGGGAAAGCAAAACTACCACTATTAATCGAACAAAAAAATATTGGTTAACCAATTTATTTGATTTAACCAAAAATTTAGGAATTCAATTTAGTCCCCAGCTAGCGCGAGCGTCTCGCTCGTGCCCGCAACAGTGAGCAATAGATAAACTTTGTCGAGCTACTTAGGGAGTTTGCTTCGCCTGTTCGCTATTGCTCGAGCCCTCCTATCGTCGAGAAGACAAGATTGCGGGAATAACTATGCAAATAAAGAATTTACACTTTAACTCAAAATGGGTTCGACTGCGCTCGACTTGACAGAACGTTTTAAATTAAATGTTGGTTTTGGTCAAATCGAGCGCAGTCGAGATTATCTTTGTTTTTTGAAATATATGACATAATTTAGAGCGTGTGAACGAGCAGCTGTTCGTAATAACATTTGTGGTATAAATCTGCTGCATTACTTTACTGGCCAGCAGACAACTAAATTCCAAAAAATAATGAATAAGAAAAACAGCGTATTTATTGCAACCAGTTTAGACGGCTACATCTCAGCTAAAAACGGCGGGCTTGATTGGTTAAATTCCATACCAAATCCCGATCATGATGATATGGGATATATAGCATTCAACAAGGAAATTGATGCTCTTGTAATGGGAAGAAAAACATTTGAAACTGTTCTCGGGTTTGATGTTGATTGGCCATATGACAAACCCGTATTTGTACTAAGCAACAGCTTAAAAGAAATACCTGCAAGTCTTAAAGAGAAAGCATTTTTGGTTAATGGTACTTTAACGGAAATTCTAGCACAAATTCACAAAAAAGGATTTTACAGACTTTATATTGACGGAGGAACTACGATAACTAATTTTCTAAATGAGGACTTAATTGATGAAATGATCATTACCACAATTCCCATTCTGTTAGGTGGAGGTGCTCCCTTGTTTTCAGAACTACCAAACGAATTGAAATTTGAATTGATTGGAACAAAAACATATTTGAATCAAATAGTGCAGAGTCATTACAGACGAAAAAGATAAAACCAAGTAACTTCAAAATGCACCTCTGTCGCGCGAATCCTTTCGTGCCATACTTTCAATATAGATATACTTTAAATAAAAAATAACCTTTGTCTCGTTATTCAAGGAGATCGCTTCGCTTGTTTACTATCCCTCTAGTCTTCCTGCATCAGAAAGGAAAGATTATGGAAGTAACTGTACCCAAAGACAGCTCACATTTTATATCTCAAAAATATTGACTCTTCGAAATGCTCCTAACATCGGAGTAGCGGCAAAAAACTAACTATTATTTTGCGTATTTGCACTATTCATTTAGAATAAAATTGTTCTAAATGGCTCCTAACTTTTCCGCTAATGATAATCCTAAAAAAAGCAGGTTAGACGACTCAATCCACCGAAATTTTTAAATCTTAAGAAAGCCTACTCCTATACTTTAAATATATTAACAATATTTAATAATTTAATTAGAAAATGTAAGCCTAAAGCCAAAAACAATAACAATTCACAAACCATAACTATATAAACCAAAAAATAATGCATTTTAACGTTAAAATAAAACCTTTATCGATTATATTACAATTCTTACACGTTATTCAAAACTAATCCTAATATTTGTAGCAGAAACAACTAAAATTTAAAATCAATATGAAAAAAATAATCTTATCATTATCGTTAGCGCTAGCATTAGTAAGCTGTAGTACAGATGCATTAGACAACAATTCAGAAATGGCTACAAATGGTAACTTATCTGCAAAAGGTGCAACTACTAAGTCGGTTATAACAACCGTTATTCCAAGTTCTCAATTCAATTTAGTTCCTTATGACAGTCAAGAAAATAATTGTATAGCAACTGAAAGTGAAATTTATTATGAAAAAACCGCACAAACAACAATTTCTTGGGGAGGTCCAAATAACGACATGAACTCAAAAACCGTTTATATTAAATATTTCAATACTGCTACTCATTTTGTAGTTCAGGTTCTTAGTACAAATGGTTTCTCTGATGTTATAAAAAACAATGTTTCAACTGGTTTACAGGCCGCTGCAAATACATGGGGGACACATACTTATCCTCTTCAAGCAAATTGGAAAGCTGGAGACGTAGAAACACTTTATTTACAAGTAGCTGGAAATGGTCCACAAGCTATTTTTAATATCAACTACAGTCTAATAGGATTATGTCCTGAGGCAACTTGTGAAAATGCATTTACTGGAACTGCGGTTTCTTGCGGAACTTCTCGTGAAGCGAATTACACTTTTACTTCAAAAGAAGATTTGACGAATTTAAAAATTCAAGGTGGTTTAACTAACTTTACTGGTTCAGATGCTGTTGTTACAATAACTGGAGGAAATTTAATTGCTTCTCAAAAAACACCTGGTGGTAGTTCAAATCGTGTTATTACTATTGAAGGAAGCGTTGCTGCTTGTGAAACAATTACAGTAAATATTAAATGGAATTCTTTCAATTCAGGAGGTTTGATCACAGGAGACTGGTCTGCTTCTGGAACAAATGTAAATGTCAATTCTATTTTACCACTTAGCTGTAACTAATATTCTAATTAAATTACAATTATAAAAAAGAGCGCAATAATGCGCTCTTTTTTTATAAGCATTTACTTTTATCTAATCCTAAAAAGAGTAAAAATGAATATTTTGGCCACACAATGATGGACAAATTAGTTCATTTAAAAACTTTATAATACTACATTCTGTAATTCTTCCATAGTGGCAAGTTGGCCCAAATAAACTCCGCAGACTTACATAAGCAAAATTGCTAAAAAGCAAAAAAATCACTTCATAAAAAAAAGCCAATCAAATCTTTTTACTACTTTTGCACCAACTTAAAAACGGCTTAGCGTTGAAACTATTTTTTGCGACTTTATTATCACTTTTACTTTTACTTCCTTCTCTAGGAAGTGTGGTGATTTACACGCAATTTAAAATGGCGCAAGACGAAATCGCTCAAACCATTTGTATCCAACGAGCCAACATCAACAACAGTTGTAATGGGCGATGCGAATTGCAAAAAAGCCTTAAAAAATACGAAGACAACGAAAAAAGAATGAACCATACTAATCTGAAAGAAAAAACAGAATTGGTTTATACGGTTGCTCCTTTTGAATTTCATTTTGACCCAAACAATACTCCTTCGATTAAAGAAGCTGTTTTTTCCGTTTTTTGCGAAAAACCTAAATCGGTTTCATTTGCCGTTTTCCATCCACCCCTCGTATAAATTATAATCTTTCTGTATCTCAGAACAATTCTTTTGGATGCCAACCAAAGGAGCATTTTGTATTATAATTTATTGAAAACCAAATGAAAAAAACGTTTCTAATCCTATTGACCATCATAGGAATCTTATCGCACGCCCAAAATAAAAAAACAAAAGATACCACTCGCACAGAGCTAGACAATATTTTTGTTACCGCCAACCGAACAAAAACGTTACGCCAAGAAACTCCTGTTGCGATTAGTAAAATAACTTCAAAAACCATAGAGGAAACTAAAGCCGTTTCCTTATTCGAGATTGCTAATAAAACCCCGGGAGTTCTTATGGTAAATCTTGGAAACGAACAGCATATGATGGCTATTCGTCAACCCATAACCACTAATGCCTATTACCTTTATTTGGAAGATGGACTTCCCATTCGTCCTTTAGGAATCTTTAACCACAATGCCTTGTTGGAGATTAACCAATTCAACCTGCAAACTATTGAGGTAGTAAAAGGCCCTACCTCTTCCTTATACGGCCCTGAAGCTGTAGGTGGAACGATTAATTTGATATCGCAAAAACCATCTTATTACCCTGAGTTTAAATTTGGAATCCAAGCCGATCAATGGGGCTACAAACGCATTCAAGCTGCTGGTGGTGCAACAATAGGAAAAGTAGGATTTCACGTTTCTGGAATTTCTAGCGTACAGGAAAATTCCTGGATGGCTCATTCTGATTACAACAAAGACAACTTGAATATACGCGTTGACTACGCAATAAATGATAATACTCGTTTGATAAGTAATACCATGATTGGAAAATACTTCTCGGATATGAGCGGTAGTGTTAACGAATCTGATTTTTACAATAGAAGCTACAAAAGCACCTCTGATTTCACCTACCGTAAATCAGAAGCTTTACGCAGTAGATTGACATTAGAACACGATTGGAATGCCAGTGCTCATTCGTATCTGACCGTTTACCATCGAGACAATAAATTAGGACAAAATCCATCGTATGGAATTCGTTGGAGTCAAACCAATAATCCAACTACTGCTACGGGTGAAATTAATTCCAATAACTTTAAAAGTTATGGTGCAGTTGGACAACACACCCAAAAATTTGATTTCTGGAACACGACTATGGTAAGTGGTGCTTCTTTTGATTTTTCCCCTGTTACCTACTGGTCTTATTTAATCAAGCTTTCAGCAACTTTAAACCCTGGAGAAGCAGGAAAACAAACGGTCAACAAATACGAAATAGTATCTGAACATCCTGAACTAAAAATTGCTAATTATAATGCGGATATCTACAATACAGCTGTCTTCAAACAAATTAGCTTTAGCCCTGTTTCAAAAGTGACTTTTACTTTTGGGGGGCGTTATGACAATATGAAACTGAATTACGATAATATTTTAGATCATTCAACTGGAAAAAAAACCTACGATAAGTTTACCTTTAAAGCAGGTGTAAATTACAACCCATTTAAAGAAGCGGGTTTCTACGGAAACTATTCACAAGGATTTTCACCTCCAAATATCACTACCATTTTCAGAGCAAGACCTGGAACTGGAGGAACTACGGGAAAACCAGCAGAGTTTTACTATAATTTAGAACCTGCCACTTTTGAAAATTTTGAAATAGGCGGTTGGGTTGCAGTCTATAAAAACAAACTTAATTTTGATTATGCGGCTTACTACATGGAAGGTAAAAATGAATTATTAAATATTAAACTAGAAGACAACACAACCGATTATCGTTCTGCAGGGGAAACCAGTCATAAAGGAATTGAATTTGGACTTAATTACACTCCTAATAGACAATGGCACATTCGCCTAGGCGGTACGGTAGCAGAACACCGTTACATCGATTTTAAAGTTTCGGACGTTACCACCGATGCAATACAAAATTTAAGTGGTTACGAAATGCCATCGGCTCCAAGATGGTCTGGAAATTCAGAACTGAGCTATTACCCGAATTGGTTACCAAATTTTAGAGCTTCAGTAGAATGTCAATATGTTAGTAGTTTCTTTCAAAATCAAATCAACACCATCAGCTATGAAGGCTACACTGTATTCAATGGAAGAGTAGGTTACAAATACAAAAATGTAGAGTTTTATGGTAATCTAATGAACTTTACTGATAAACTATATGCTTATAATGCCAGTAGAGGAAATGCTAGCTCAGCCCAATCAAGCTATTATGCTGCTGCCCCAAGAACCTTTTTGATTGGATTACAATACAACCTTTGTTTGAAAAAATAAATCGGATGAAAAAAAATAAAACTCCAAAATGGGTTAAAAAACTCAAAAAAAATCTTTACAAATGGCACCGAACACTGGGAATTATCACAATAATCCCAGTGATTTTTTGGTGTATTTCAGGATTGATGCATCCCATCATGGCGCATTGGTTCAAACCAACAATCGCTCATGAGAAATTAGAAGCAACTGCTATTGATTCCACACAAATCAAGTTGACGCTTTATGAAGTTTTACAAAAGAACAAAATCGAAACGTTCAAAAATTTCAGATTGGTTAGTTTTAATGGAAGTACTTATTACCAAGTCAAAACGAGTGCGCCCAACGAAGTTTTGTATTTCAATGCATTTGACGGAACAGAATTGAAAAATGGCGATAGATTGTATGCCGAATGGCTGTCTCGTTATTTTCTGGACGATCAAAAAAGCACAATTACTGATATCCAATTGCAAACCACTTTTGACACCGAATACAAATATGTCAATCGCTATTTACCAGTTTGGAAACTTAGTTTTGACCGTGATGACACTATGGATGTTTACGTAGAGACTACTTCTAGCAAATTAGCCACTTACAACCCCACTTCGAGAAAAGCACAGCTGTGGATATTTGACACCTTCCACAATTGGAATTTTCTCGAAAGCATTACCAATAAAACAATACAAATCTCCTTAATGTTGTTGTTACTTGGTATCATTACTTTCTCTGCCTTGAGTGGTGTGGTAATTTATGGGTTCTTTTGGAACGTATTTAAAAAAACAACAGTAACAGATAACGAATCGAAGTTCAGAAAACACCATCGCAAAATCGGAATTGCGGTTTCCTTGGTAACCTTGACTTTTGCCTTTAGTGGAGGCTATCATGCCACCAAAAAACTGGAACCGTACACGTTAGACAAAATGGTGTATGCCCCTGATTTCAAAACTACTGATTTCAGCACTACAATGGCCACCATCAAACCCGATTCGACTTGGGCAAACTATTCGGTAATTCAATTCAATAAAAAATCGTATTTGCAAGTACAATTGCTTCCCAATGAAGACGGAGAATCCCATAATAAATACATCGACTGCAAAACGGGAATCGAAGACAAAACAATTGAAAAGCAATATGCTGTTTTTCTGGCTAATATATTTGCTAAAATGAAAGCAAGCCATCAGGAAGAAACCCCAGCGGATTGTTGTGATGTAGTAAACACAGCATCTTGTATTAAAGATGCATCGTTGATAAAAACCAGCTATTTATACCAATTTGACAATCGGGAATATGGTTTTGTAAACAAAAGACTTCCTGTGATTCAAATGAGCTATGATACGCTCGATAAAACTACCTTTTATATCGAACCTACCACTTCAAGATTAGCGGCATTTGTAACCAATGCCGACCGTTTGGAAGGATATAGTTTTGCCATTTTACATAAATTTTTATTTATGGACTGGGCAGGTAAAAACATTCGGGATTTGGTCATGGCTCTATCCGCATTAGGAGTTTTGGTAGTGAGCCTACTCGGACTATATTTGTTTGTGAAGAAATAAACTAGGAGTTAGGGGTTAGGAGATGCATATTAGGTATTTGAAGTTCTATCTCTTAACCCTTAACCTCTAACTCATCCCCCATAATAGCGTTCTTCGATTCGCTTACTGTCTTTAATGGAATTTTTGGCCCAAGTCAGGCGTTTTTCTAGAATTTCTTCTTCTGTAAGGTGCCAATCGATATCCGAATTACGAAGGCGATTCGTCAGGTTTTGAATAATGATTGCAGCCGAAACCGATATGTTCAAACTTTCGGTAAAGCCTACCATTGGGATTTTCAAGAAACCATCAGCTTGTTCCATAATTTCAGGAGAAAGTCCTTCTTTTTCTGTTCCAAAAAATAAAGCGCTAGGCTTGGAAATATCAAAATCTTCCAGCATGCAGTCGTTTTCATGAGGAGTGGTCGCGATGATTTGGTACCCTTTATTTTTCAACGTCTGAATGCAATTCGTGGCATTTTCATACCGATGAATATCCACCCATTTTTGGGCTCCAAGCGCAATTTCCTTGTCGATACGTTTTCCAAAACGCTGTTCAATCACATGAAGTCCCTGAACACCAAACACCTCACAACTACGCATTACGGCGCTGGTATTGTGCATTTGATAAACATCTTCAACTGCAACCGTAAAATGATTGGTACGGTTATTTAAAACCTCCAAAAAACGTTCTTTGCGGTTGTCAGTCAATATATTTTCAAGAAAATTAAGGTAATCTAAATCAATCATCGAGCGTAATTTTTGGGCAAAAGTACTAACTTTAAAAAGATTTTTAAAGAACTAAGAATTAGAAACCGTTTTTTTCTCCCATTCAGTTTGCCTTCAAAACACCAAAAACAGTGTGAAGTATTGCACTCTTTTTTTGTTTGATAATCGGTTTCAAATGGTGAAATTTGTATTTATTTCCATTTCAAAACCCATCCAAAATGAAGAAAAAATTAGTCGTTTTAACCGGAGCTGGCATGAGCGCTGAGAGTGGTATCAAAACTTTTCGTGACCATGACGGATTATGGGAAGGGCATGAAGTCACTGAAGTCGCCACACCTGAGGGCTGGCACAAAAACCCTGAGTTGGTATTGGAATTTTACAACCAACGCCGTCGACAATTATTAGAAGTGGAACCCAATTTAGGTCATTTGACTTTGGCTTCTTTGGAAAACGAATTTGACGTTTACATCATCACCCAAAATGTAGATGATTTACACGAAAGAGCAGGCAGCAACAAGGTATTGCATTTGCATGGAGAATTACTCAAAGTTCGCAGCACAAAAGACGAAAACACACTTATTGAATGGAGAACCGACTTGGTGTTAGGTGATGTAGATTCCCATGGACACCAACTGCGCCCTCATGTCGTTTGGTTTGGAGAAGCGGTACCTGCATTAGAGGAAGCCATTGCCATTACACAAAAAGCCGACTATTTTGCTGTAATTGGTACCTCATTACAAGTGTATCCTGCAGCGGGATTGATTGATTTTATAAAAGAGGATTGCTATTTGTTTTACATAGATCCAAAACCTGCTTCTATTGCGAATTTAAAGAATCGAGAGCTAATCCCGTTGACTGCCTCCGAAGGGATATCGTTTTTAAAAACGAAATTGATGCAATCAAACCACCAATTTTAAATTAAAAACGAATGCCCTACCCTGATAGAAGTGAAAATCCTTTTACTTTTTTTTCATTAACCCAAATTCCGCAATAGAAATCTACTCAACTTTATTTTTCTTCAAATTCAGGCACTTACTCAATTTTTAATCATTGACCTGAGAGCTTTGCTCGAACTGGCGAAGCAAATAGTTTACTATTCCTTCTTCAAAAAATTTCCGTGAGCACCTGAATTTATTGAAAAATTTCGTTTCCCTACGAAGTCTACTGCGTAATTTGGGTTTAAAAAAGTAAAAGATTGTAACGGATAGCAGGAAATAGCTCCAAAAAAAAATAAAAAATGAAACGAAATAATCAAAAAAACTTCGAACATCTAACTCCTAACTTCTAACTTCTCTGTATATTTGTGCCTTTCAAAAAAACACTCAAAAATGACGACTTTAAACGAATTGAATGCGATTTCTCCAATTGATGGAAGATATAGAAATAAGACTCAAAATTTAGCGCCTTTTTTCTCTGAAGAAGCCCTTATAAAATACCGTGTATTAATTGAAGTAGAATATTTTATTGCATTGTGCGAACAACCTTTACCACAATTAAAAGGAGTGGACGCTAGTTTATTTGAAAGTTTACGTAATATCTATAAAAACTTTTCAGCCGAAGACGCACTTTGGATTAAAGAAACTGAAAAGGTAACCAACCATGATGTAAAAGCCGTAGAGTACTTTATCAAAGATGCTTTTGAGAAGTTAGGTCTTTCACAATACAAAGAGTTCATCCACTTTGGGTTGACCTCCCAAGACATTAACAATACTGCCATACCTTTATCAACCAAAGATGCTTTTGAAAAAGTTTATATGCCTTCTTTGATTACATTGGTATCTAAATTAAAAGAATTAAGCGTAGAATGGGATGCCGTTCCAATGTTGGCACGTACCCACGGACAACCTGCTTCACCTACTCGATTGGGAAAAGAAATTCGAGTTTTCGTGGAGCGTTTGGAAGAGCAAATGCGTTTGTTATTCAACATTCCTTTTGCAGCTAAATTTGGTGGCGCAACTGGAAACTACAATGCACACCATGTGGCTTACCCTCAAATTGATTGGAAGCAATTTGGAAATAAATTTGTTGAGCAAACACTGGGATTACACCATTCGTTCCCTACTACACAAATTGAGCACTACGATCATTTTGCCGCTTTCTTTGACGCCTTGAAACGAATCAACAACATCATCATTGATTTAGACCGTGATATTTGGACGTATGTTTCAATGGAGTATTTTAAACAAAAAATCAAAGCTGGCGAAATTGGTTCTTCAGCGATGCCACATAAAGTAAACCCTATTGATTTTGAAAACTCTGAAGGGAACTTAGGAATTGCCAATGCTATTTTTGAGCATCTGGCTGCCAAATTACCTATTTCAAGATTGCAACGTGATTTGACTGACAGTACTGTTTTAAGAAACATTGGAGTTCCAATGGGACATACCATCATTTCATTTGAGGCCACATTAAAAGGCTTAAACAAATTATTATTGAACGAATCCAAATTCCAAGAGGATTTAGAAAATAACTGGGCGGTAGTAGCAGAAGCTATTCAAACCATTTTACGTCGTGAAGGATATCCAAATCCTTATGAGGCTTTAAAAGGACTTACCAGAACTAACGAAGCTATCACTAAAAAATCAATTCATGAATTTATTGGTACTTTAGAAGTTTCTGATGCTATCAAAACCGAATTATTACAAATTACACCAAGTAATTTCATAGGAATCTAATAAAAAACACCTGTTTTTTTTAAAAGCTATCCTAACCGATAGCTTTTTTTATGGAAAGTAAACAAATCCATTTCAAGCAATGTTCTATAAATTGCACACTACTAATCCTTTTGTTATATTTAACCAAAAGTTAGCAATACAAACTATATATGAGTGCCGCAGCAACAATAGCCGAAACGACCAGTCATTTAAAACCACTAATTAGCGACTTAGGACTTATCCTAATGACCGCAGGAATAGCCGTATTACTTTTTAGAAAACTAAAACAACCCTTAGTGCTTGGCTATTTAATTGCCGGATTTTTAGCAGGTAATCATTTTGATTTTTTCCCCTCAGTCAAAGACATCAAGAGTGTTGAAGTATGGGCCGAAATAGGTGTCATCATCCTCTTGTTCAGTCTAGGACTTGAATTTAGTTTTAAAAAATTAATGAAAGTAGGTGGAACCGCCTCCATTACTGCTGTCACCCAAATCATCACGATGGTTTTGGTAGGTTTTTTGGCTGGAAAATGGATGGGTTGGAAATTGATGGATAGTATTTTTTTAGGTGTTATACTCTCCGTTTCTTCCACCACTATTATTCTAAAAACCTTTGACGAACTTGGCGTGAAGGCTCAAAAGTTTGCTGGGATTGTAATAGGTTCGTTAATTGTACAAGATATCGTAGCCATCTTGATGATGGTTTTACTCTCAACGGTTGCCGCTACTCAAAATTTTTCAGGTAGTGAACTGCTTTTTTCCGTATTAAAACTCGCTTTCTTTCTAACCGCTTGGTTTGTAGCTGGAATCTTTTTCATTCCCACATTACTCAAAAAAGCCAAGCATTTGTTGACAGATGAAATGCTTTTAATTATTTCTTTGGCCTTATGCTTAATGATGGTAATTCTTGCTGCAGATGTAGGCTTTTCCCCTGCCCTTGGTGCTTTCATCATGGGTTCTATCATTGCCGAAACTACGCAGGCAGAACACATCGAACATTTGGTAAAACCGGTTAAAGATTTATTTGGGGCTGTTTTTTTTGTATCGGTAGGAATGCTGATTGATCCTACTACTTTGTATGAACATGCCCTTCCTGTTATGATTCTTACTATCATTACCATTGTTGGGCAATCATTTAGTTCTACTGTCGGCGCTTTAATCTCAGGACAACCCCTAAAGCAATCGGTACAAACGGGAATGAGTCTCTCTCAAATTGGTGAATTCTCATTTATCATCGCTACACTAGGAATGACCATGCATGTCACGAGCTCCTTTCTGTACCCCATTGTAGTTGCTGTTTCTGCCATAACCACTTTTACCACGCCTTTTATGGTCAAAGCGGCGGTGCCATTCTCTGAGTTTTTGGAAAAAAAATTGCCCCGCAGAATTACTAAAAAAATCAACCGCTACAGTACCAATGCACAAGCCATTCGCGCGGTAAGCACTTGGCAAGTAGTGATAAGAACCCATTTGGTTCACATTGTTATCCATACCATCATTATTACCTCTATTATTTTACTTTCTTCTAAGTTTGTACTTCCACTCGTAGAACATTCTAAATTTGGTAATGCCATAGCCGCCTTAATTACCATCGTGATTATTTCACCATTTTTATATGCTTTATCGTTACGAAAAATTGCTGTAAAAGAAGTAAGTATCTTATTCCAAGAACGAAAATACAAAGGCCCGATTTTGATGTTATTCTTTTTACGTATGGGACTGGCTGTATTTTATATTGGTTTTTTATTGAATATCTTTTTCTCACCAATAATTGCTTTTATAGCACTGGTTTGTGCCATTATCATCTATTTTCTATTCCCTAAACAACTACACGAACAATACCATAAGATTGAAGGCCACTTTCTAAAAAACCTTAATGACAGAACCGAAAGAGATGCTGTAAGAATGGACAGAAAACATGCTAACCTTACTCCTTGGGATGGTCACATGACAAGTTTTACGATTGCCAAAGAATCCAACTTGGCTGGAAAAACGCTTCGGGAACTGAAACTACGAGAATTAATGGGCATCAATATTGCTTACATTAATCGAGGAGAAATTACGATACAAGTACCAAACAAAATGGAACGTTTGTTCCCTGGCGATGAAATTGGAGTGATTGGTACAGATGCGCAAGTCAAACAGTTTTCGGACTATCTGCGTCAAAACGAAATTGATATCCCTGAAAAAGTAGATAACGAAGTGGTTTTACGACAAATTGAATTAGAAAACGAAGAATTTATAGGCAAGGCCATCGGCCGTTCAAAACTAAGAGAACAAACTCAGGGACTTATAGTAGGTATTGAACGCAATGGAGCCCGTATCCTTAACCCCGAATCCAATATTATTTTGGAACGAAATGACATCCTTTGGATTGTAGGCAATAAAAAACTATTGAATGCTTTGTTTAAAGAAAAGTAAACATAAGTATATTCCATAAAAAAGCGGTCTAAAATCAAGTTTTAGACCGCTTTTTTTGTGAAATAGAATTTAATTATCTTGAATAATTTGGCGCCTCTTTAGTAATTGTTACGTTGTGGGGGTGGCTTTCAGTAATACCACTAGAAGTCAAACGTACAAAACGTCCTGTTTCTTGTAATGTTGGAATGTCTTTAGCACCACAGTATCCCATACCAGCTCTTAGTCCACCGATGAATTGCAACATACTTTCGTTTAATTCTCCTTTGTAAGGAACACGACCGACAATTCCTTCTGGCACTAATTTTTTTACATCGTCTTCTACATCTTGGAAATAACGGTCTTTAGAACCTGTTTGCATCGCTTCAACAGACCCCATTCCTCTATATGATTTGAATTTTCTTCCTTCAAAAATAATGGTTTCACCTGGAGATTCTTTGGTACCAGCTAGTAATGAACCCAACATAACACAGTCAGCCCCTGCTGCTAATGCTTTAGGAATATCACCCGTATAACGGATTCCTCCATCAGCAATTACAGGAACACCAGTTCCTTTGATAGCAGCTGCTACTTCTAACACGGCAGAAAACTGAGGGAATCCAACACCTGCAACGATACGTGTAGTACAAATAGAACCAGGTCCGATTCCTACTTTTACCCCATCAGCACCACTTTCAACCAAATATTTAGCAGCTTCTGGCGTAGCAATATTTCCCACGATAACATCAATTTGAGGAAATTTAGATTTTACTTCTTTTAAAGTGTTTACCACTCCTTGTGTATGTCCGTGCGCGGTATCAATAATAATAGCATCTACACCTGCATTCACTAACGCTTCAGCTCTTTCAACAGCATCACCTGTAACACCAATAGCAGCTGCCACACGCAAACGTCCGTAAATATCTTTATTAGCAATAGGTTTTTGAGTTAACTTAGTAATATCTCTAAAAGTTATCAAACCTACCAATGTATTGTCTTTGCTTACAACAGGTAATTTTTCGATTTTATGCCCTTGAAGCACTACCTCAGCTTGCTCTAATGAAGTTCCTTCAGCAACCGTAATCAAATTTTCACTTGTCATGACTTCAACAATAGGTCTTGCATTGTTTTTTTCAAAACGTAAATCACGATTGGTAACAATACCTTTCAATGTTTTGTTTTCGTCCACAACAGGAATACCGCCAATACCGTACTCCTTCATAGCGGTTTTAGCATCTGCTACAGTTGAAGTTAAAGGCAAAGTGACAGGATCAATAATCATCCCAGACTCTGCACGTTTTACTTTACGCACTTTAGCCGCTTGTTGCTCAATAGTCATGTTTTTGTGTAAAACACCTATCCCGCCTTCTTGTGCCATAGCGATTGCCATAGAACTTTCAGTAACCGTATCCATTGCAGCTGATACAATAGGAACGTTAAGCGTTATGTTTCTTGAAAATTTAGATTGAATACTTACTTCTCTTGGAAGCACATTAGAGTAATTAGGGACTAACAATACATCATCGTAAGTTAAACCTTCTCCGATAATCTTGGTGTTGTGTGCTATCATGGTGCAATTTCTAGTTGAATTGCGTGCAAATATAGTGAATTTATTTAAAATAAAAACCCCTTTTTATTATCGAATCATGAAGATTTTAGCAATCCTTAGCAAACATAGCATCCATTCTTTTTTGCAATTCCTCAGGACTCACTACTTCTTGGTGTGTTGCTATCATCCATTTGTATCCAAATGGGTCTAAAACTTGCCCCGTTCTATCTCCATAAAATTCATCTTTGACAGGCATAATTTCAGTAGCACCCGCTTCAATAGCTTGTTTATACACCGCATCTACATCCTCAACATAAATACAAAGCGCTACTGGACAACCTCCTAATGTAGTAGGGCTTACTGTTCCCCAATTAGGATTTTCTTCAGACAACATCAACAACGAACCTTCGATTTCAATTTCGGCATGTGCTATGGAACCATCTGGCATTGGTAAACGAAATTTTTCAACTGCTCCAAATGCTTTTTTATAAAAATCGATTCCTTGGTCACAATTTTTAAGGATGATATAAGCATTTAAGGAATGAGCTCCTGGATAAATGTGTTTTGCTTCCATAATCTTATTGTTTTTAAGCTATTGATTTATAATTATTTATTAGTTAAAAATACAAAAAAAAGCAACTCTCTTATCGAATATTTTTATGAGAACCATCACAAAGAGGGTATTTTTTTGACAATCCACAGGTACAATCGTTTATCCCTTTGCCATCTAGAATTTGTTGAAAATATTTTTCTATTCGAGCAACGCGAGTTGACGATTGCTTGGCAGCATTAAAAAAAAGACAATAGCCTCTTTGTCTTCCTGGAGTCAAGGATTCAAAAGCCGCTTTAAAATCAGGATATTCTTCAAATTTAGAAAGTAGTTCTTGGGCGAATTCTAACCCCTGATTGCCTTTATTCTCCACCTTTAAACCTGCTTTTTCAATCTCAATAGCTTGAAAAATATACGTTTTCAACACGGCTTCATTTACTAAAATTTCGTCCAAATCCTTAAACTTAATCATTCGCGTCGATTGTGAATTTTCACCCGGGGCTACTAATAAATTAGCCGTATCTTCCAACAAAACCCCTTTAAAAAAACTCAACACACAATAGTCTTTAAAATTCCCTATCAAAACAACATTACTGCCTTTGAACGTATAACAAGGTTGCTTCCATTTGAATTCTTCTTCCAATTGACAATCTAAAAGAATTCTTCGCAACTGTTCGATTTCTTGTTTCCATTTTGAAACATCACTCAAAAAAACATCTACTTTTGGATTCATAATCCCCTCATTAATTGATTTTTTATACTAATCTAACACTCAATACTACTCTTCTTTCTCTTTAAAAACAAAGTTGAGCCCAAACTGCAAGGAAAGACTTCGAGCCTTAGCCAAGTCACGGTAAGCCAAGAGATTGTCTCCCATAAAATAAATATTAAACGCCCCGATGCGAGCTGAGAGTCCTAAACCAATATTGGTATAAGAAAATGAATCAACGGTATAAGTAGCTTTAAGATTCAGGTGATTGGCGATATTCCTTTGATAATAACCGGTAAGTGCCATCAATGGAGTTTTAGGTGTGGTCATCATAAAAAGTTGGGCACCAATAGCATTTTGATATCCGTTAGCATCACCCCCATAGCAATTACAATCGGCACTTCCTCGACCATCATTAAAGGAATATTGATACGAGGCATTCATTTTCACAGGCCTCCAAGTTCTATAAGCCGCTCTAATAGTATCTAACGGAATAGCATCTTGAAAATCACTAAAACTGGTCCCAGATGCATTTGGATCAGTAAAATCAGGATTAATGCCTTCGTATTCATAATACCCTTTAAAATTATAGGTTTTAGCATTTTTACTATGACTAATAAACCCTATATCAATTATACTTCCTGTCCATTGAATATTTTCTTTAGGGTAATAGGTAAAACCTACATCGAGTCCTAATCCTAAATCAGACCCAATTAACGCTTTTTTGACACTATTCTTAACCGTTGATTCTTCATAATTACCGTCAATATAATCCGCTATTCCAGAAGTTTGCAACTGTAAATTAGAATAAATGACCTGCTCATAAACCGTAGTATTTGACGGAACAGTATAAATATATCCGGTGTTTTTTGTTGAAGTCGCATTAAAACTACTCGTATAAATTTTTCCTCTAGCTCCAAAAATCAAATTCTCTTTAATATTCTTATGAAAACCCAAATGCAACACCGAAATTGCCTCGGCTCTTGCTTTTATATCCCCCAAATTAAACGACCTTCCTAGGTAGTTTTGATTTCCTTCTAATACCAAAACCGCAGGGTCTTTAGGCATGTAAACCAAAGCATCAAACTCCTGATACATCCCAAAGGAAACGTAGGTACGATTTGACCAATCACCTATCCTGAAACCACCATTAAAAATTTCTAGTTGTTCGTTGACCAACAACTTGTCATTATTTGTAGTAGATGCAATGACTGTTTTTAATTTATCATTAAAATCAATGCCATTATCAGCAAATAAATCATAAGCAGAAAATCCAGAAGAGCCAATGTGAGTTGAAAATCCAGAGAGTAACGGCACACCAAAATAAAACTTATACGATACGTCTGCTCCTGGGTTAGTCAACATCGATTGTGGGACAGCCGTAAAATTGTAAAGAATTTGCTTGTTTTGAGCTAGACCGCTGTAGTTCACTAAAAGTAAAAGCCAAAATACAATAGTTATCTTTTTCATTGAATATCCATATAAACAGTGGCACTTGATTTCATTTTCAAACTTCCAAGACTATTCTCAGTCAACGGAGCCCCAGGCAACATTACCAAACGAAAAACCATTTTTTCGGTTTGTTTGAATTGTTCCAATGTTATCCCTTGAAATACTTCTGTTTTCGCTACAACTTGTGGGGCACTAGATGCTGCTGGAACATCAAAATGCACCGTATAAACCACCTGATCTGATTCATTCAACATAAACAAATCAATTACATAAGCCCTGTTTATTGTATTGGTTAATTCAAAAAACAAATCGGTACGCACTAGATTTTCTCTAAAAAAAGAATCCCTAAAAGCATCGAAACCCAGTCCCGCTACCCCCACGGTGTTCTCAACACCATTGGTAACAAACTCATGGGCAGGCACATCAAAATAGGTAAGATTAGCGACAAAAACTGGAGTTAAATTCAAATCATTTGCCTGATCAAAATCCAAATTACTAGAACATGACCAAGTCATCAAAACCAACAAGAACAGGCTTATGACTTTTGACAAGGTAGGTTTCTTTTTCATCTCGAATGTGGTATTTTATATTTAGTAGAATCTCCCAAATAATTTTGAGGCCTCATTATAAGCAGATTCAAAACTCAACGGATTTAAATTGGTATTTATTTTATTGGCTGTAAAATAAGATACTAATTTTTCGGTCGGCATATTTCCTGTAAGTTCGTCTTTTGCCATCGGACATCCACCAAAACCTTGAATAGCGCCATCAAAACGACGACAACCCGCTTGAGTTGCAGCATCAATTTTTTCATACCATTTAGCATAGGTAGTATGAAAATGAGCTCCAAATTCTATTTGAGGATATTGAGGAACCAAATGCGAGAACAAATAACGTATCACTTCAGGAGTTGAACTCCCAATGGTGTCTGACAAAGAAAGAATTTTCACTCCCATACCGGCTAACTTTTCCGTCCATTGCCCTACTATTTCAACATTCCAAGGATCTCCATAAGGATTACCAAACCCCATAGAGAGATAAGCCACTACCTCTTTATTACTTTTGGCCGCAATATTCAGGATTTCATCTAGCACTACAATAGATTCAGCAACGGTTTTATGGGTATTTCTCATCTGAAAATTTTCAGAAATTGAAAATGGAAAACCTAAATAATCAATTTGACCAAATTCAGATGCTATTTGCGCCCCTTTGGTATTTGCTATAATCGCTAAGAGCTTACTACTTGTTTTAGACAAATCCAATAAGTCTAATACTGCAGCAGTATCTTGCATTTGCGGAATCGCTTTGGGTGAAACAAAACTTCCAAAATCAATAGTATCAAAACCAACACGCAATAAAGCCTGAATATAAGCAGCTTTTTGGGAGGTTGGTATAAATTTTTTAATGCCCTGCATGGCATCTCTAGGACATTCTATGATTTTGACTGATTCCATATAATTCAAAGATATAAAAACTTAGAAATTGCCGAAGCTTGTTTTTATAAGTTTTTAAAATTTTATTTTATCAAACAAAATGAGTGACAACAATGAAAAATAAAAACAGAAACAGTTCTATTTCCCTAGGGACAAAACAGGCTTTTCCTTCCTAATGCATAACATAAAACCTCCCTAATCTGTGGAAAAAAAAATAATAACTCCTATGCGAATTTTGAGACAAAATCCATTTACCGCAAAAAAAATCCCGACTGTTTTCACAATCGGGATTGGTATCTTTTGAAAATAAATGGAATTATTTTACATCCATTAATTCAACATCAAAAATTAAAGTAGCGTTTGGTGGAATTACTCCTCCAGCGCCATTAGCTCCGTATCCTAAATGAGAAGGAATTACAAAGCGAGCTTTATCTCCCACTTTTAATAAAGCGATACCTTCGTCCCATCCTTCAATAACTTGGCCTTGACCTAATCTAAATTCGATTGGTTTTTTACGAGGGTAAGAGCTATCAAAAACTTTTCCTTCTGGTAATTGCCCTGTATAGTGTACAGAAACTGTTTTTCCAGCTTCTGCTTGTTTTCCTTCACCACGTTGGATAAACTGGTAACGCAAACCACTTTCTGTTTTTTCAAAACCAGCAGCTAATTTTTCCATTGCTTCTTCGGCTGCCGCTTTTTCAGCTTCAAGGCGTTTTTTACGGTTTCCTTCAAAAGTACGGAAAGCTTCCACAGCATTCCATTTTTGAGCTTCTTCACCCACTCTGATGATTTCCAAAGTTTCCAAAGCATCTCCCTGAGCTACCGCATCCACCACGTCTTGTCCTTCGATTACATGACCAAAAACAGTATGTTTTCCGTCTAACCAAGAAGTAGGCACATGAGTAATATAAAATTGAGATCCATTCGTACCAGGACCTGCATTAGCCATAGCCAAAACTCCTGGTTTATCATGTTTCAAACTTGGGTGAAATTCATCATCAAATTTGTATCCTGGGCCACCTGTTCCAGAACCAAGAGGACAACCACCTTGAATCATAAAATCAGGAATTACTCTATGAAAGTTTAATCCATCATAATATTTTGTCCCTTGTGGTTTCACACTGTTCTCTAAATTCCCTTCAGCAAGTGCAACAAAGTTACCTACTGTACCCGGTGTCAAATCGTGTGTCAACTTTACTAAAATCCCCCCTTTTGCAGTGTTGAATTTAGCATATATTCCGTTTTCCATCATTGTTGTTTTAAAATTGTGGTGCGAAATTACAAATTAAATAGAGAAATTCGAAATTGTGAATTGAGGAATTGGAATTAGAGCTCGAAGCTTCGGGAATCACATAAAAATTAGCAGCCTATCATTTTATATTGATTTCAATACACATTCCCCTTACTCAAATCGAATCAAGTGCCGCTAATATATCACTTCCCTCTGCTCTATTTCTGTATTCAGCATCCAAAAAAGTATAGATGATAATTCCATTTTGATCAATAACATAGGTTGCGGCCAAGGGTAATTCATTCGTTTCATCACCATTATACCCATGTAAATCAAATCCTTTTTGATAGGAGTTAGCCACCTCATCGGTCAATTTAAAAACAATACCATATTGCTTAGCAACCTGATTCCCCACATCACTCAAAACTTCAAATTGCAATTGGTGTTTTTCAGCAGTCGAAATTGATTTATCAGGCAGTTCAGGCGTTAAAGCCAATAAATTCGCTCCTTTTAACTGAATATCTGATAATATTGTTTGTAAATAATGCAACGTCATATTACAATAAGGGCACCACCCTCCTCGATACCAAGTTAACACTACAGGGCCTTTTTTCAAATAATCATGCAATTCAACGGGGTTTCCTGTTGCATTTGTCAAAACAAAATTAGACGCCATATCGCCATTTTTTTTAGCATTTAAAATAACATTCTGATGAATCACATCATTTATCCCTTCAGCATATATTTCTTGAACCTCCAAAGGAGCTTTAGCCTCCCAAGCGCTCTTCGCATTATTTAAAGTCTCTTGTAAACTCATAGTAGTATTATCTGTGCTCATCGTTTTTATCATTAAGTTAATCCTACAAATGTAAATTCCCAGCAGCCTTTCAGTTTTATTGTTTTTCCGTAAAAAGTTATAAAATTACCCTTTTGAAAAAGACATTTAATTAATTTAGAAAAGAAACCAAAGGCTGTATAAACGACTCAAAACGCTCAATGTGTGGCATGTGGCCAATATTAGGAATTTCAACTAGTTTCGCGTTCGGAATTTTCTTTTGCGTTTCCTTGCCTAAATTTTCATACAACCCCATTGTCTTTCGTACCTCTTCACTTACTAATGGTTTTCCTAGAGCCGTTCTATCTCTTGTACCAATAAGTAACAAAGTAGGACATTTTATATTTTGAAACTCATACACTACAGGTTGGGTAAAAATCATATCATAAGTCAAAGCCGCATTCCATGCATATTTTTTAAAATCAGGATTCAATGTCCAACCTGCCAAAAGATTGACCCATTCATCGTATTCTGGTTTCCATTTTCCATCATAATAACTCTCTAATTGGTATTTCTTAATCTTTTCATAGGATTGTGCCAACTCATTTTTACACCACCAATCCACTTCTTTATACGGCACTTTTAATTTCCAATCTTCTAACCCAATAGGATTTTCCAAAATCAATTTCTCTACCGTTTCGGGATACATTAAAGCAAAACGAGTCGCAAGCATGCCCCCCATAGAATGACCTAAGACTGCCACTTTTTGAATTCCCAATCCATCCAAAATCTGTTTTGTATTGGTTGCCAATTGCTGAAAACTATATTGAAAATTCATAGGCTTATCTGATTTACCAAAACCGATTTGGTCTGGCACAATCACACGATATCCTTTTTTTGTAAGTGCCTCGATGGTAGTTTTCCAATACGCTCCATTAAAATTCTTACCATGCAACAACATGACATTCTTACCATTATAATTATCTGGTTTCACGTCCATATAGCCCATCTGCAATTCTTGTTGTTGGGTAACTATAGTAACATAATGAACAGGAAAAGGATATTTATAGTTCTTTAAATTGATATCTAATTCTTTTAATTGATGTTGTTGGGCAAATGAGAACAAACTCAGAAATAAACAACTAATGATTAAGGGGAACTTCATGGGATACTTTTTTTTTATAAAAGTAAATTTAGGGATAATGATTTTTTAAGAAGAAGCCATTATGAAAACTTTACAATTTCTACTCATTACGAATCCACAGAACCCTCAGCATCAAAATACTTGGAATATCCTAAAATGTACTTCCAAAAACAGTTGCAAGTTGTATCTTTGCCGCTTAACTATTGGAAGATTTATCATGCGAATCGACATTATTACCGTGTTACCTGAATTGTTACGAAGTCCGTTTGAAGCTTCGATTATGAAACGAGCTATAGACAAAGGACTTGTTGAAGTTCATTTCCATAATTTGAGAGACTATACCACTAACAAGCAAAAAAGTGTGGATGACTATCCCTATGGTGGTGGTGCAGGAATGGTCATGACGGTACAACCTATAGACGATTGTATTACACATCTTACCAGCCAACGTACGTACGACGAGATTATATACATGTCACCGGATGGCGAAACATTGAATCAAAAAATGTGCAACACCATGTCGATGTATGAAAATATCATTATCCTATGCGGTCATTACAAAGGCGTGGATCAAAGAGTACGCGACCATTTTATTACCAAAGAAATTTCGATAGGTGACTATGTTTTAAGTGGAGGTGAATTAGGAGCCATCGTACTTTCAGATGCTTTAATCCGATTAATTCCTGGGGTTTTAAGTGACGAAACCTCCGCTTTGACTGATAGCTTTCAAGACAATTTATTATCCCCTCCTATTTATACACGTCCAGCCGATTACAAAGGATGGAAGGTTCCAGAGGTATTATTGAGTGGGAATTTTGCCAAAATTGACAAATGGCATGAAGACATGGCGTATGAACATACTAAGAATAGAAGACCGGATTTACTAGAATAAATCAGTGGTCAGTATTCAGCTTTTCAGTATTCAGTTTTTTCAAAACAAAATCATGAATAGCATTCATCCCACTTAGGATAATCAAATTAAACTGAACACTAAAAAAATGACCACTGAATACTTTAAAATAAAGTTTGAAATTTAAAACAAAAGTCATACTTTTGCGCCCACATTTGATCAACCTCTGGCGATACCCGTGAATGTTGGTCCGATTTTAAACCATAATTAGCATATAAAATGGCAAATTTAGTAGATTTCGTTAATAACGAATTTGTAACAAAAAAAGAATTCCCTGAATTCGGAGCTGGAGATACTATCACAGTTTACTACGAAATTAAAGAGGGTGAAAAAACAAGAACTCAGTTCTTTAAAGGAGTTGTAATCCAAAGAAGAGGTACTGGAAGTACTGAAACTTTTACAATTCGTAAAATGTCAGGTTCAGTAGGTGTTGAGCGTATCTTCCCTATCAACTTGCCAGCTTTACAAAAAGTTGAAATCAACAAGAAAGGTGCTGTACGTAGAGCAAGAATTTTCTACTTCAGAGAACTTACTGGTAAAAAAGCAAGAATTAAAGATAAAAGAAGATAATTCATTATCTCTTAATCCTAAAAGTCTCGTTCCGAACAATCGGAATCGGGACTTTTTTTTTGCGCCAATTTCAAACACAAAACCAAAACTAGATTCAACACAAAAAAACCATCAGTTTAATACCCCCCTTCAACCAACAGGGATTAAAACAAGAAAATCACCTCTTTTAAAACCAAAAACCTTAAAAAGACTACCCCAATACCCCTAATTATACCATTTCTCACATATACTCCCAACAACTTCACTAACTTCGCCTTTAATTAAAAAAATAACATTTTAAACCTAAGTCGTTAGTTATACCCTAATTCGGTGAATTCTTGATGAAACGCTCTGTATTTTAGTCTGATTTACATATCTTTGCACGGCTTTAACCAAAGCAAAACATACATTTCACATTCTTGCTTAAGAATTACGCTTATAAAATTTATAAAATGACACAAAAATCAAAGATTGTTTACACATTAACTGACGAAGCACCTTTGTTAGCTACTTATTCTTTTTTACCAATTGTTCAAGCGTTTACAGCGACTGCAGGTATCGAAATTGAAACAGAAGACATTTCTGTTGCAGCACGTATCCTTGCCAATTTTCCTGAGTTTTTGACCGAAGAACAAAGAGTAAAAGACTCCTTAGCTGAGTTAGGAAAATTAGCTACTGCTCCAGAAGCAAACATTATCAAATTACCAAACGTTTCTGCATCAGTTCCTCAATTAAAAGGAGCAATTGCTGAATTGCAAGCACACGGATACGCTGTTCCTAATTATCCTGAGGCTCCACAAACAGAAGCTGAAAAAGAAATCAAAGCTAAATATGCTAAAATATTAGGGTCTGCCGTAAACCCTGTATTGCGCGAAGGAAACTCTGATCGTAGAGCTCCTAAAGCAGTAAAAAATTACGCAAAAGTAAACCCACACTCTATGGGAGCTTGGTCTGCTGATTCCAAAACAGCTGTAGCTTCTATGAGCGAAGGAGATTTTTACGGAAGTGAGCAATCATTGACTGTAGCTGAAGCTACTGATGTAAAAATCGAATTTGTTGCTGAAGACGGTACTACCACTGTTCTTAAAGCAAGTACTCCATTAAAAGCAGGTGAAATTATCGACAGTTCAGTAATGCACTTGAACGCTTTGAAATCTTTTGTGGCACAAACAATTGCTGAAGCTAAAGCACAAGGCGTATTGCTTTCTGTTCACTTGAAAGCTACGATGATGAAGGTTTCTGACCCAATTATCTTTGGAGCTATCGTTGAAGTATATTTCAAAGACGTTTTTGAAAAATACGCTGCCTTATTTGCTGAACTTGGCGTAAATACTAAAAATGGTTTAGGTGACGTATATGCAAAAATTGCAGGTCACGCACAAGAAGCTGAAGTAAAAGCTGCTATCGATCAAGCAATTGAAAATGGTCCAGCTCTTGCTATGGTAAACTCTGACAAAGGAATTACAAACCTTCACGTACCATCAGATGTAATTGTAGATGCTTCAATGCCAGCTATGATTCGTACTTCTGGACAAATGTGGAACAAAGAAGGAAAACAACAAGATACTATCGCTATTATTCCAGACCGTTCTTATGCTGGAGTTTATACGGCAACAATTGATTTCTGTAAAAAGAATGGTGCTTTTGACCCAACAACCATGGGATCTGTTCCAAACGTAGGTTTGATGGCACAAAAAGCAGAAGAATACGGTTCTCATGACAAAACGTTCCAAATGTCAGCTAACGGTAAAGTTCGTGTAGTTGATGTAAACGGAAACGTTTTAATGGAACAAGCAGTGGAAGCAAATGACATTTTCAGAATGTGTCAAGCAAAAGATGCACCTATTCAAGACTGGGTAAAACTAGCCGTTAATAGAGCACGTTTATCTGACACTCCTGCTGTTTTCTGGTTAGACGAAAAAAGAGCACACGACAGACAATTAATCGAAAAAGTAAACACATACCTTAAAAATCACGATACAACTGGATTAGACATCCGTATCTTAAACCCAATTGCTGCTACTCAATTTACTTTAGAAAGAATTGTAAAAGGTTTAGACACGATTTCAGTAACAGGAAACGTATTGCGTGATTACCTTACTGATTTGTTCCCAATTTTAGAAGTAGGAACATCTGCAAAAATGTTGTCTATCGTTCCCTTAATGAATGGTGGTGGATTGTTTGAAACGGGTGCAGGTGGTTCCGCTCCAAAACACGTGGAGCAATTTGTAACTGAAGGTTACTTGCGTTGGGATTCATTAGGTGAATTCTTAGCACTAGGTGCTTCATTAGAGCATTTAGGACAAAGTTTAAACAACGAAAAAGCAATTGTTTTATCGGAGACTTTAGATCAAGCCAATGATGCTTTCTTGCAAAACGATAAATCACCAGCTAGAAGAGTAGGTCAAATTGACAACCGTGGTTCTCACTTTTACTTAGCTTTATACTGGGCACAAGCTTTGGCTGCACAAACTAAAGATGCTGACTTACAAGCCATCTTTGCTCCAATTGCAAAAGAATTAACGGATAATGAAGCTACCATCAATGCTGAATTAATTGGCGCACAAGGAAAACCACAAGAAATTGGTGGTTACTACCAACCCAATCCAGCTTTAGTAAGCAAAGCAATGCGTCCAAGCACAACTTTGAATACTATTTTAGATAAAATTTCAACATTGAAAACGGCTTAATCGTTTTTATACTTACTATTCTAAAGACAACTCGAAAGGGTTGTCTTTTTTTTTGGAGCAAAAACACCTGTTTTCATAACTACCTTCCCTCCCGCTTTTCGTAATGCTGTTAAGTTAAGCTATCGTCAGTTCGAGTTGAAATAAAATTTGCGATAGAAAATTTTATCTCAGTATCGAGAACTCCGGTTTAAACAAAACTTCTCGATACAATTTTTAATAATATAGCTGTCGCATTATTATTAAAAATCACTCGAAGTGACGGTAAACTTCTTAACTTAATGACATTTCGCTTCGGGACGCTGCAATCTTTTCCTTTTTAAAAGAAAAAGGAAAAGGATTGTCGCTTCAATCGGGGCTAAAGTGGACGTTTTATTTTTCATATTTACACATAGGTTGTTGTGTTTTAATTCACTCCAAAACGAATGAAGTTTACACCTCATACATACGAAAAGTGCTCGAAAAATAAAAAGTCCCTTTGATGATTTGTAAAGAATTATCTATATATTAGCATTAAAAATAAAAGCCATTGTTATGGCACAAAGCGCACCTAATTTGGGAGTATTGGAGCCACTTTATGACTCCTATATACAAGTTGTATGCTATTTTAGCGCAACAGAAGAAAATTAGAAGAATCAAAAATAATAGCAAAATAAAAGATGTATTTAGAAATAACTTTATTGTCACTTATAATTGTGGTTTGCTTTGTATTTTTAATCAAAATATTTGTTGGAAAAACTATTCTGAAAACAAATGCCGAATATGGAACACAAGATTTATTAATTGAAAAATCTGGATTTTATTCACTTTGGGTAAATGGTGAAATTTTTTCGAAACCTGCTTTAGAAAAATTCAATGCTATGATAATTAATGAAAACGAAAAACGTTTTTTTGATATGCCTTCATTTTTCAGAGCAAACACAAATAATGGTAGTTCAGGGTCAATATTATTGGAATGTTATTATCTTGAAAAAGGAACATATAAATTTAAAATAGGAAACGGAAGCCAAAGTCATTTAACAAACTTAGACAAAATAGCACGTGAATTTATTCCTGGTAAATTGTCTTATGATTTTGGATATACGGTAAAACGAACTTTACCAGAATTAATTTTCCCTTTATGTTTATTCGGAATAATATTCTCAATAATGCAAATATTAGAAATTTTAAAGTAAAAAAACAGCATACAACAGCTGTTTTGATATAGCTGGAGTTTAGTGGAATTACTGTTTCGCATCAAGTTTTCGTTAAGCCGAAAACTGAAAGGTTACGAACTTCCAGCCATCTCAAAGCAGCAAAACGTTACCAGCAAGCAAAAAACACAACCTAAATGACAGAATTAAATTACAAAGGGAGTAGATGGTTTAAATGTGATTTACATCTACACACAACTGCGAGTAAGTGCTTTGAAGACCAAACTGTAACCGCTAAACAATGGGTTGACAAAGCTATTGAGCAAGGTTTGAATTGTGTTGCTGTTACTGACCATAATACAGGAGCGAGTATTGATGAAATAAAAGAAGCTGCGAAAGACACTTCATTGACAATCTTTCCAGGGGTTGAAATAACTTGTGATGCAAGTAAGGTTCATTTGCTTATAATTTTTGACACAACTAAAACTACTGCGGACATAAGAGATTTTCTTGTTAGAGCGAATATCAAAGCGGAAGATTTTGGGAAACAAGAGGCGGCAACCATTTCTAGCATTTTTGAAATATCCGAATTAGCTATAAAAGATGGAGCATTAGTAATTCCAGCACATATTGACGAATACAACGGACTTGGCTCTGTGAGTGTTGGAAATTTAAAAAAATTATATGCCGAATATGAGATAAACGCGGTTCAAGTAGTTCATAAGGAATTTTTAGATCCTGCTTTACAAACGACAGGTAATGTAGACTTGAAAGTACAGTTGAACGATTATTATAATAATCCAACACCTTCAATCGAAGATTCAACGATTAAAGAATGGTACACTTCTGTAAAATACGCCTTAGAATCTAAAAAAGCTATTGTAACTTTCTCCGACAACCCACACGCACCAAAAAATTCTAAACACGGCTTAGATGGAATTGGAACTAGGTTTACTTGGATAAAAATGGGCGACACGCCTTCACTTGAAGGTTTGAGACAAGCCTTTTTATTGCCTGATTTCAGAATTAAGAATGATTTTAATTCTCCTAATTCGCCTTATAATCTTCCAGACTTGTGGATTAAATCTATTACGGTTTCTAATTCAACAATAACAAAAGACAACATTCCTCTAAAAATAGATTTTAACCCACAATTAACTACAATCATTGGAGGACGTGGTAGTGGAAAATCAAGCATTTTGAGATTTATTCGAGGCTTGTTTAATCGCACAAATGATTTAGCCGATTTAACAGAAATTCTTGAAGACCATAATCACTTTTATAAACGTTTTGACACTAGAACTCAAAAAGGTGTTATCAAGGAAGACACTTCAGTTGAGATAGAGTTTATAAGAAATAGTATTATTTATAAAATAATAGCAAGCAATATTTCTAATTCAGTTAATCAAACAATCATTATTCAGAAATACGATTCAGAAACAGATGATTGGATTTTGGAGGAAGCTGAATCATTTATTGACTTTTTTCAATATGAGCAATATTCTCAAAAACAGATATATGAAATAGCTCAAGAACCTAATTCATTAAGAGAGAGAATTGATAAATCTATATCTGGAATGGAATCTCTTGTAAATGAGAGAGAAATAATTAAAAAAGAGTTTTTAGAGAAATCAGCTTCCATAAGAACAATAAGACAACAAATTTCGGGAAAAGGAAAATTACAAACTGAAATAACGGATTTAGACGCTCGGATTAAATTATTACAACAAAGTGGTATAGCTTCATTGCTAACTTCAAAAAATACGTTCACAAGTCAAAAAAAGACTATTGATGAATTTCTTCTAGAAGCCAAAAACAATGAGGATGAAATCGAAAATCTTTCCAATACTCTTAAAATAGAAGAAATTGATTTTACAGAATTTGACACAAAGTATTCTGACGAAATTTCTCCATTAAGCAAAAGTGTTGTTGATGGTTATGAAGAAGTCAAACGTGAAATAGAGGCTTTAAAACAAAAAGCAGAGAAATTGAGAACCGACTTTATCTCCTCATTGCCTTTAACAAATTGGAATAAAGATTTTGACCAAAATAATCTTGATTTCAACGCCAAAAAAATTGAATTAGAAGCTCAAGGAATTGATGACATTTCTAATTATGAAAAACTTTCAGAAGCTAAAAAAGCAAAAGAATTAGAGCTAGAAAAAATAATAACCATTGAACTAAGTCTTATAACTGAAATAGCTGAAAGAGAAAATCTACAAAATCAATTCTTGCAGAAGACTAAAGACATTACTGTCTTGAGAAAAAATTTTGTAGCTGACTTAATGCAAGATGATAAAGTAAAAGTTTCAATTAAGCAATTTAGAAATAAAGCTGATTTTGTAAATAAAATTAGAGCTATTACTCAAAGATGGACTGGTTTCGAAACTGATATCGATTCATTGGTTGACATTTGTTTTAATGGCAATGTTGAGAATAAAATTAAAGATGTTCGCGATATCTTTTTAAAAATTAAAAAAGAGGAAACCGTAACAAATGTTAGTAGGTACTTCGTGAATTTAGTCAAAGGAATGTCTGAATCTCAAATTGATGAAATTGAGTTACTAATTCCCGAAGATGAAATTGATATACAATACAAACCTTCGGGTTCATCTACATTCAAGCCATTGTCCACAGCATCAGCAGGTCAAAAAACAACAGCGATTTTGACATTTATTCTTTCTCAAGGTAATACACCTCTTTTGTTAGACCAACCAGAAGATGATTTAGACAATAGATTAGTATATGAATTAATTGTTGACCGCTTAAAACAAGCTAAAGAAAATAGGCAAATCATAGTAGTTACCCATAATGCAAATATTCCAGTAAATGGAGATGCTGAATATATTTTGTCAATGGATTCTGAAAGTAAGAATCTAGAAGTTCTATATTCTGGAACAGTTGAAGAACCGACAATTAAAAAAGAAATTTGTGACGTTATGGAAGGAAGTGAAAAGGCTTTTAATATGCGTTCTGAAAGATATAAACATATAAAATAGCCAGCTGGTAACAATGTATATAAAAAATAGGCGAAATAGTAATAAATTCAAGGCTTTTGGCTCGTATCAAATTTTGTGCTTAACCGAAAGTTTCGTGCTTTGAAATCGCCCACTTTTCATATACTAGACCGTTATGCCTCAGTTTAAAAGAACCGAAAATGGAAAACATACACGAATTAATTGAGTACAATCTTAAATTTATAAAAAACAAAACTAACTTTAGAATAAGACGACTTGAGTTAAAAAATTTAGAAGGAAATACGTTGCCCACAAACGATTGTATCTCTTTGCATAGAATATTAATAGAAAAGAATCTTTTGTTTGAAAATGAACATAAAGATTTATTTTTAACTGGACTTGCAGAAGAAATAATATTAAACGGAGGTTGGATAAAACATTTAGAATTAGAAAAACTGAAATCAGAAAAAGCAGAATTTAAAGATGTTTTAGAAATCGAAAATCTAAAACTACAAAAAGAAAATTCTGAATACACTAAAACTTTACGCCAAAAAGAAGCTGAAATCCGAAACCTAACTAGGGATAATTTAAGGCTTAATAATTGGGATATTAGATTTAGATGGGTAATTGCTATAATAACATTTTTAATTGGATTCATAACTAAATATTTTATTGATAACTAACAAGGTATTTTATCAAAGCTAATGTTCCGACTATCAAAAAGGAATAGACTAGGAATTGAGCAACTTTACTTAAAATATATTCTATCAAATAAAACGTATCGGAACTAAAAAAAGTTTTTATTTTAGACATAATAACAAAGATTAAATTTACTTCCGACTTAAAAGCGGTGCGAAAGCGAAACCGAAAATTGAAACGTGAAAATTGGAATGGTTAAAAAACCGAAGGCATAACAGCTGTCTGTGGCTATTGTGGAATTTAGTGGAATTACCGTTTCGCAATCCTATTTTCGTTAAGCCGAAAATACACAGGTTACGAACTTCCACAACAGCCACAGGCAGCGGAACGTTATAGGCAACTCTAAAAACAGTACTACAAAGAAAATATGGGAGCTTGGGGAACAGCAATATCATCTAACGACACTTACGCTGACATTTACGTTGAGTTTTTCAACCTGTATAATGACGGACTTGACGTTACAGAAATTTCAAAGAAGTTAATTGCTGACAATCAAGAAACCATTTACGACACGGACGATTGTAATAACTTTTGGTTTGCGTTAGCAAAAGCACAATGGGAATGTAAACAACTAGACAAAGACATTTTCAACCGAGTAAAAAAGGGTATTGAAACAGGTGCAGACCTTGAAGTATGGCGACAACTTGAAGCAGACGAAAAGGACATTAAAAAGCGTAAAGCAATTCTTAAAAAATTTCTTACAGACCTACAAACAGAAAAACCAAAAGCAAAGTCAAGAAAAAAGAAAATAATTCGACAGCCTATATTTGAGAAAGGCGATTGTGTGATATTCGAACTTGAAAATAAGAATTATGGTGGAGCAATTGTTTTAGAAGCTATAAAAGACACCGAATTAGGACTTAATTTAATTGCTTTAACCAGGATAAATAGTAAAGTAAAACCACTATTGATAGATTTTGAAAATTCTGAAATACTGACAAAATCATTTGCGAACTGGAAAAATGAAATTGAAATTGGTTGGTGTTATGCTATTGGAATAAAAACAGACAAAACCGAATATGAAGTTTTAGGCAAAATCAAAGTTGACTTTAATTACCCTGTGAATGTTGGTTCTGGATACTATTTCAATGGAACTATTGACAAAATGAAAGAGTATGCACAAAATCAATTTGAGTATGAAAAAGATAATCCAAAGCCACCGAAAAAACTGACAGTAAAAGAATTAATAAAAAAGAAAGGTTGGAAGTTTTGGTAAAAAGAGCTGCCTATAATCGAGTAGACGGCTCTGCCAGTAACTGACAGAGTGCGCCTCTCACACCACCGAGCCCTTCGGCTTCGCTCAGGACAGGCCAAGCGGGTCATCCCTCGAATCGGGACAGGCTAGACTCGGCGGTTTCCCGAAATGATTTCGGAAAAACTCCAAATGATGATTTAGTTTGATGTAAACATCTGTCAAGGATTGATAGCCTTTTTGTCTTAGGCGCTTCAAAGTGATAGTTGAACCTAAAATAGGACTCTGCGAAATTGCCAAACTCCTTTTTCTTGTCCGACTAAAAGTGAGATGTTATCGCAAAAAAATCGAAACCCACAATCATTACGTTCAAATTTCATATATTTGTACGTATAAATATATTAAGCTATGGATACTAAACTCACATTAAAGCTTGACCAAGAGGTGATTGAAAAAGCGAAACAGTACGCAGCTGAAAAAAAAGTAAGTTTATCACGAATTATAGAAAACTATCTTAATTCTTTGACTTCAGAAAAAACTACTAATGATATCCAAATTTCACCGTTTGTAAAAAGCCTTTCTTCCGGAATTAATATTCCAGCTGATTATGATTATAAAAAAGATCGTGCTGATTATTTAGACCAAAAACACAAATGAGCAGAATCTTCTTAGACACTAACGTAATATTAGATTTATTGGGAGAAAGAGTTCCTTTTTTTGATTCAATTGCTAAAGTTGCAACCTTGGCAGATCAAAAAAAGCTTTCTCTAATTGTTTCACCTCTTTCATTCACGACAATAGAGTACGTTTTAAATAAATATGAACCTTCAGAAACTGTACTGAATAAACTTCGAAAGTTTAAAATAATCTGTGAGGTCTGTGAGGTTAACGAAGAAACAATAGACAAAGCGTTGAATTCCAATTTCAAAGATTTTGAAGATGCTGTTCAATATTTTTCCGCTTTACAATCTAACTGCTCCATAATTATAACCAGAAACGCAAAAGACTTTAAAAATGCTACAATACCGATTATGACAGCGGATGAGTATTTAAGCAGCATAATGTAAAGGGACAGCCTCGATGGCTATGTGTTATCCACACATCAATAGTGTGAAAATGTTATGCGCGCCCAAAAACTACACCTACAAAGTGATATTTAAAAAACTACATTAATAAAATGAAGTTATTTAAAAGACAATACCATTCAACATTCCCTTAATACTCATGACAATTAACACAGTTTTAATGCATGTTTATTAGCTAATTACTTATAGATTCCTCAAATTTGCGTTTCAAATTCATCATTATGTTTGACACGAAAAAAATCGCTATACTTTTCTTTTTAGTAAATTGTTTTAGTGGCTTCGCACAAATTACAAACGGCAACGAACAAGCAAAGCAAAAATTCACTTTAAGTGGGACTATATCAGATAGTAAAAACAACGAAACCTTAATAGGCGTCAATATCTACATCCCTGAGACCCAATCCAGCATCAACACCAATCAATACGGATTTTATTCCATCACCTTACCCAAAGGCACCTATACCGTTTTGGTAAGCTATATTGGTTTTCAGAATACGACTAAAAAAATTAATCTTGACCAAAACACCAAATTAAATTTCAATCTGTCCGACAGTCAAGAAGAATTAAAAGAAGTTATCATAACTGGAACTAGTACCAGCACACAAATACGAAAACCCGAAATGAGCGTCAACAAACTCTCTATTTCGTCGATTAAAAAAATGCCTGTGGTTCTTGGTGAGGTCGATGTAATCAAATCACTCTTGTTACTCCCAGGTGTTACCAATGCAGGAGAAGGCGCTTCTGGCTTTAATGTCAGAGGGGGTGGAGCTGATCAAAACTTAATACTTTTAGACGAAGCTACCATCTTTAATTCATCGCACGTATTTGGTTTTTTCTCTGTGTTCAATCCTGACGCTATCAAAGATTTAAAGTTGTACAAAGGTGGAATTCCAGCAAATTTTGGAGGTCGGGCCTCCTCTGTTTTGGATATTTATCAAAAAGACGGAAGCAGTAAAGCTTTTCATGCCAATGGAGGAATTGGACTCATCTCGAGTCGCCTCTTGCTCGAAGGGCCATTAGTAAAGGACAAAGGCTCCTTTTTGATTGGGGGACGTAGTTCGTATGCGCATTTGTTCCTAAAACTTTCTGAAGAACAAAAAAACAATTCGGCTTACTTTTATGATTTGAATACCAAATTGAGCTACAAACTCAATGATAACAATAATTTGTATCTCTCAGGTTATTTTGGGAGAGATGTTTTTGCTATCAATAAAAGTTTTTCCAATACGTATGGTAACGCTACTTTGAATTTAAGGTGGAACCATCTCTTTAGCGATAAATTGTTTTCCAATTTATCCGTAATCTATAGCGATTATTATTATGGATTAGATTTGGATTTTGTTGGATTTAATTGGGATTCAGGCATCAAAAATTACAATATCAAATATGATTTTAAAAACTATATTTCAGATAAATTCAAATTAAATTACGGCGTTAATGCCATTTATTATTCCTTTAATCCCGGTACCATCAAGCCTTCAGATGCGAATTCGGGCATTAATTTTGACCAATTGGACAAAAAATATGCTTTTGAACCGGCATTGTACCTCAGCGCAGAGCATGAACTTTCTAAAAAAATCGCCCTAACGTATGGATTGCGATACAGTTTGTTCTATCGTTTGGGGCAATCCACAATGAATCTTTACAGCAATGACAATCCTGTCCTTTTTAATACTGACTTACAGATTTACGAAAAAGCCACACCTATTGGCACAACATTTTTCAGCAAGAACAAAGTCATTCAGCGCTATGATAATATGGAGCCTCGCTTAGCCATTTCCTATCAACTGAACGACAACGCTTCGGTAAAGGGAAGTTACAATCGCATGGTGCAATACCTACAATTAATTTCGAACACCTCCTCTCCTACTCCTTTGGACGTATGGACACCAAGCGATAATTTCATCAAACCACAGCTCGCTGACCAAGTAGCCGTGGGGTATTTTAGAAATTTTAAGAACAAAATGTACTCCTTGGAGGTGGAAACCTATTATAAAAAAATAAAAAACAGATTGGATTATATCGATGGTGCCGATTTAATTGCTAACAAAGCCATTGAACAAATTGTACTTAACGGTCAAATGCGTTCCTATGGATTAGAAATTATGTTTCGCAAGAACGAAGGCAATTTGAACGGATGGATTTCTTACACCTTATCCAAATCTGAGCAACAAACTCCAGGAAGAACTCCAGAGGAATTAGGAATCAATAACGGCGCTTGGTACAGTTCGGTTTACGATAAAACACACAATTTAGCACTAACAGGAGCTTACAAAAAAAATGAAAAATGGAGTTTTGGAGTGAATTTCATTATCCAATCAGGACAGCCCGTTACCTATCCTAACAGCCAATACTATTATTCAGGGATTGCAGTACCCAGTTATGGCTTGCGTAACGAAAACCGCCTACCCGCCTACCATCACTTAGACGTTTCAGCAACCTTGACTCCAACTAAAAATCAAGACCGAAACTGGAAAGGAGAATGGGTATTTAGCATTTACAATCTTTACAATCGTAAAAATGCTGCTTCCATCAACTTTAGACAAAATGAAGATACGGGAGCCAATCAAGCCGTTCGAACCTCCATTTTTGGAATTGTTCCTGCGGTGAGTTATAATTTCAAATTCTAATCTCATGAAAAAATTACATACTTTATTTTTATTTTTAAGTTTGATTTTCTTTACCAGTTGTGAAGATGTTATCCCAGTGGACCTTGACACGGCACCACCAAAATTAGTGGTGGAAGCCATCATAAAATGGGAAAAAGGCACCGATGGCAAAAATCAAAAAATAAAATTGACCACCACTGCTTCTTATTTTAGCAATCAAATACCAGTGGTTTCAGGGGCAACTATTAGCATCAAAAACAGCAGCAATACCATTTTTAATTTTACTGAAATTGGGGCTACTGGCGAATATATGTGTTCCAATTTTGTTCCAGTAATCAACGAAACCTATACGTTGACCATTTTGCACAATGGAAATACCTATACCGCTACCGAAACTTTAAAATCAGTAGCTCCAATTGAAGAAGTTACCCAAAAAAACGATGGAGGCTTTACAGGAACTGACATCCAAATTAAAACTTTTTACACAGACCCTGCTAACGAAGTCAATTACTATTTGTATCAATACAGCTATAACAATCAAATTTTACAAAACTTTTATGCGGACGAGGATAGTTATTTCCAAGGCAATCGCTTTTTTAGTTTATCACAAAAAGACAATTTAAAAGCGGGTGACCAAGTAACCATAACCCACTATGGCATTTCTAAAAGTTATTACAACTACATGAATATTTTAATCAGTATTGCTGGCGGTGGCGGCGGTGGTCCTTTTCAAGCACCTCCAGCCACAGTGAGAGGGAACATCATCAATACTACGGACAAAAACAATTATGCTCTGGGGTATTTTACTCTAAACGAAATTGACACTAAAACTTATACCATTCAATAGTTCAAACGAGTAAAAAACAGCTTTAAAAACAGCTAAAAGACTATTTTCTTTAATGGCTTTGGTACCGTTTTGATTTTGATTTGAAAAGCCAATAAGTCCTCCTTTTTTCTATCTTTACGGCACAAAATCACATTTTATGTCCTCACATCATATCGTAAAAGACGACCAAGAGCCCGCTTTAATCATTGCCAATGGAGCTTCCTGCCATCCGGAACTACTGGGACAACTACTAGAATGGTCCCCGATTGTGATTGTGCTGGATTCCGCAATAGAAAGGGTTATGGCGCTAGACATCAAGGTCGATGTGCTGTTAGGGGATTTTGACCGTGATTTTGATGCCCATTATTACAAAGAAAAACAATACCCTCTTGAAATCGTTCACGCTCCTGATCAAAACAAAACCGACTTAGAAAAAGCCTTCGACTACCTTATTGAAAGGAACATTCCTGCGGTGAATGTTATTTGGGCAACAGGAAAAAGAGCCGACCATACCATCACAAACTTGACCACGATTGCTCAATACCGCAACAGCTTGAAAATCGTGGTGCTTGACGACCATTCTAAGGTATTTTTATTGCCTCGAAAATTCGAAAAATGGTATCCTGCCAACACCATTATTTCTTTGATTCCAATTGGTGAAGTCAAAGGAATATGCTCAAAAAATCTATATTATCCATTAGAAAATGATACGCTCACCTTGGGCTACCGTACCGGAAGTAGTAATCATGTCGCACAAGATGGTTTGGTTCTGATTGAACACCAAGAAGGTAATTTATTGCTTATGGAATGTATGGATTAAACTTAAATTTACACCCGTTGGCTGAATTAATGAGATTCATTAAAAAATGGCAATTCCAATTTAAATCTAAAGTTATTTATACCTAACATGTCAGTCTGAGCTGAGCTTATCGAAGGGTCGAATACTTCATATATGATACATTTCGTCAAGCTCAATGTGACAATAAGTATTAAATTAATTTCACCAGATGGGTTAAATTTAAACCAAATTTACACCGTCAAAACAATTTAATAACCTAGTTAACACCTTACCCTAACATTACTATCGAAAAATGATACCTAATTCACTCTAAAATAACCATTTGTAAAACATAATTCCATTTTAAAACCTTACCTTTGCAACGAAATTAAAAGGAAAAATGTCTAAAGTAGTTACGGAAAAAATCAACTTACATCCACGCAATTTACACCGTTCGCGTTATAATTTTGAACAACTTACAGCCAGTTGTCCTGAACTAAAACCTTTCGTTTTTATGAACGAACAGGATGCTATTACTTTAGGAGAAACAATCGACTTTAGCAATCCATTGGCTGTAAAGACATTAAACAAAGCCCTTTTAAAAACCAATTACGGCATCCAAAACTGGGATATCCCCAACGATTATTTGTGTCCCCCTATTCCAGGAAGAGCCGATTACATCCATAATATCGCCGATTTATTGGCCGAAAGCAACAACGGTATAATCCCTACAGGAACAACAGTGGAAGGCTTAGATATTGGTGTGGGAGCCAACTGTATTTATCCCATTTTAGGAAACGCAATTTACGATTGGAGTTTTGTAGGAACAGATATTGACGAAAAAGCGTTATCCAATTGTAGTGCCATTATTGAAGCCAATCCTAAACTAATCGATGCCATAAGCCTACAGCAACAAATTGAGTCTCGATTCATTTTTAAAAACATCATTACCCCCGAAGATCGTTTTGCGTTTACCATTAGTAATCCCCCATTTCACAAATCAGCTGAGGAAGCAAGCAAAGGCAATCTGCGTAAAATAAGTAATTTAGAAAACAAGAAAGCAACCAAAACCCAACTGAACTTTGGCGGTCAAAACACCGAATTATGGTGTGATGGTGGCGAACTGGCTTTTATTACCCAAATGATATACGAAAGCGCTCGCTATCCTATGCAATGTTTATGGTTCACTACCTTAGTTTCTAAGCAATCCCACCTCAAAAGTTTGCATAAAACCCTTAGCAAAGTCAACGCGGCACAAATACATACTATCGAAATGGCGCAAGGACAAAAAACCAGCCGTCTTTTAGCTTGGTCGTTTTTGAGTAAAAAACAACAAGAAGATTGGAAGTTTGAAGAACCAAAATTTAAAGTGTATTAATTTTTAGATTTTCCTTACTCTGTCCTTTATTATTATTGTTTTATGTGGCCAAAGGCTAGTAACTTTTCATTTTACTTTGAGAGGCAAATGAATTGCCAATAAACTTTGTAACTTTGCCATCTGAACTTTTGCAACACAAAAACAATGAATTTCCAAGTCGTATCCGATTACCAACCCAAAGGAGATCAACCAGAAGCTATTAAAAAATTAGCTCAGGGCATCCGTGAGGGTGACGAACACCAAACACTATTAGGAGTAACGGGTTCAGGAAAGACATTTACTGTTGCCAATGTGATTCAGGAAGTGCAACGCCCTACGCTGGTCTTGGCACACAATAAAACTTTAGCAGCCCAATTGTATTCGGAATTCAAACAATTTTTCCCTAATAATGCGGTAGAATATTTTGTTTCTTATTACGATTATTACCAACCAGAGGCTTTTATGCCAGTAACAGGAGTTTTCATTGAAAAAGATTTGTCTATCAACGAAGAACTCGAAAAGATGCGTTTGAGCACCACCTCTTCGCTACTTTCGGGAAGAAGAGACATTCTTGTGGTCGCTTCTGTTTCTTGTTTGTATGGTATTGGAAATCCTGTCGAATTTCAAAAAAATGTGATTGCTATCGAAAGAGATCAGGAAATCTCTCGTACCAAATTACTACACAGCTTAGTACAAAGTTTATATTCTCGAACTGAAGCCGACTTTGCGCCTGGGAATTTTAGAATCAAAGGTGATATTGTCGAAGTCTATCCAAGTTATGCTGATGACGCTTATCGCATTCACTTTTTTGGTGATGAAATTGAAGAAATTGAATCTTTCGACATTAACACTTCAAAAGTAATTGAACGTTTTGAAAAACTAACGATTTACCCCGCCAATATGTTTGTGACTTCACCTGATGTATTGCAAGGAGCGATTTGGGAAATCCAACAAGATTTGGTCAAACAAGTCGATTATTTCAAAGAAATAGGCAAACATCTCGAAGCAAAACGTTTGGAAGAACGCACCAATTTTGACCTAGAAATGATTCGGGAATTAGGATATTGTTCGGGTATCGAAAATTACTCTCGTTACCTAGACGGCAGGCAAGCAGGTACGCGACCGTTCTGTTTGTTGGATTATTTCCCAAAAGATTATTTGATGGTCGTGGACGAAAGTCACGTAACCCTCTCACAAGTGCACGCCATGTACGGTGGTGACCGAAGCCGTAAAGAAAATTTAGTGGAATACGGTTTCCGTTTACCAGCAGCTATGGACAATCGTCCCTTAAAATTTGACGAATTTGAAGCCATGCAAAATCAGGTAATTTATGTTTCGGCCACCCCAGCCGATTATGAATTGCAAAAAAGTGGTGGTGTATATGTGGAACAGGTCATTCGTCCAACGGGATTATTGGATCCTATTATTGAAATTCGTCCTAGTTTGAACCAAATTGACGATTTGATTGAAGAAATCCAACAACGGTGTGAATTGGACGAACGTGTTTTAGTAACCACACTAACCAAACGAATGGCAGAAGAATTGGCTAAATACTTGACCAAAGTTTCCATTCGTTGCCGTTACATCCACTCTGATGTAGATACACTAGAACGAATAGAAATCATGCAGGATTTGCGAAAAGGCTTGTTTGATGTCTTGATTGGTGTCAACTTATTACGTGAAGGTCTGGATTTACCTGAGGTATCATTGGTTGCTATTTTGGACGCTGATAAAGAAGGATTCTTACGTTCGCATCGTTCGCTTACGCAAACCATTGGTCGAGCCGCTCGTAACCTCAACGGAAAAGCCATCATGTATGCAGATAAAATCACCGCCAGTATGCAAAAAACCATTGATGAAACAGAATACCGTCGTACCAAACAAATCAATTTTAATACGGCTAACAATATTGTTCCAAAAGCATTAAACAAAAAAATTGACAGTGCTTTTACCAATAATAAATTGGTGGAATACGAATTAGGACATACGTTACACACAGCTGCTGAACCCGAAACGGAATATTTATCGAAAGCAGAAACAGAGAAACGCATTCGCGAAAAGCGAAAAGCCATGGAAAAAGCCGCCAAAGAACTCGACTTTATGCAAGCCGCCAAATTGAGGGATGAGATAAAAGCTTTACAGGAAAAATTATAAAAAAACCGTTGTCCTAAGAAAACAACGGTTTTTGGTATTTAAAATCTAAACTTTTAATTAGCTCCTTTTCTGAAAATATAAATAATAAACGCAAAAGGACTATCTTTAGTAGTTGAAGTCGTTTTTGCATATTTATAATCATAAGGAAATCTCACTTTCAAAACCGTGTCTGTCAACTCTACAATCTCTAGGTTTCTTGAGCCAAATTCATCAGAATTTGCCGTAGTAATCGTCTTGTCATTTAAAGTCCATGTTCCATTGTAGTCAACTGTGTTAGAACAATCATCATAGTAACTTTCTTTGAGAACAGTCCCTCCTAAAAATTGAAGATAATCCTTTTTTGTTTCGCAATCACTATCCCAATCGTACAAGGTTTCTTTACCAGTAGTATCTACATAACCTGATTGCATAAATTCCCATTTCCCTACTAATAAATCCTGTGTAGTGGGATCGTCATCTTTTGAACAAGAAACCACACACAAAGAAACCATAAGAGCCAGCATTAGCATTTTTAAATTTTTCATTTTTTATTTATTTAAGATGTTTAACTTTAATCAAATGTATTATACCCGTTTTAATAAAACCGTTGTGACTTTACCAACGGTATGTTTGATTTCACAAACGGTATGCTTTAACTATTTTGGATTCTATTTCTAAAAAATCCGTTACTCCAAAAGAACTGAGCAACGGATTTTTGACCAAAAGAAACTTAACCTATTCTTTTACTATTTTTTGTGTCGTTACTGCTCCATCAACGGCTTCAACACGCACAAAATAATTGCCAGATGATAATGATGAAACATTAATTTGTTTATCTGTAGAACTTAAAACTTGAATGCCCAAAACCGAATAAATAGTAGCCAATTTTAATTCTTTCTCCATTTGAATATTCAAAATATCGCTTGCAGGGTTTGGGTAAATGCTTGCTTCAAGGTTGTTTTTAGAAAAATTAGTAGTTGACAAGTTATTTGTAGAATATAAACTTGTGATATCTGCTTGATTTAAAGCGTAGTTGTAAATTTTCAAATCGTCAATGGCTCCACTAAAAAAACCTGTAGAATCATATTCTGTCAATCCCAATCTAAAAAAATCCTGATTGTATGGATTGTTAACAGTGTTCCAAATTGCAGCCACACTTGAAATCAATATCCCATTCTTGTATATTTTTGATGTCGTACCATCATACGTACAAACATAATGATACCAAGTATTGTTTGTATGCGAAGTAGTGATGCTATTATTGCCACCAGAACTTGCAAAAAAGATAGATTGTGCTGGTTTAAACAAAAAACCATTCCCATTTGCTGCATCTCCGTAATGAAAAACATAATTATAATTAGGGTCTAAAGTTGTTGTTTTTACCCAAAAAGACACGGTTCTACTATTTGAACCATAAGGCAATCCGGTAATTTCTGCTATAGCTCCATTACCTGTCAGACTTAAGGCGCTATTTGGATTCTCTTGTCTATCTGATGTATAAGACAGTCCAAAAAAATGACCAAAAGGCGAATTACCATTTACATTATTAGGTGTATTATTAAATGTATATTCTGCAATCAATTGTGGGGGTGCAGCAGTAGTAAAAGTCAATAAATCAGTGATTTCAAAACCATTGCTATTAGTTGCTTCGATTCTGTAATAGTATTGCGTATTAGGCATTAAACCTGTAAAGGTAACACTCCCAGCTGTGTTGGTTGTTCCTGTTGCTGGTACACCAGTAATTTCAGTTTGAATAATTCCTCCATCTAGTGTATAAACTTTTGAAGTTGCATTGCTTCCATTGGCGTTTAAGGTGTAATTAATAGTTGCTGTAGTTTGTGTAACTAATGCTGAAACCCCTGAAATAATCGGAAAAACAGTAGTTGTTGTAAAAGTACCAACAGAGTCACTTGTAGTGGTTCCGTTCGCATTAACCGCTTCAACTTGATAATAATATTGTCTGTTTGGGGTAAGCCCTGTTAGTAAAGTGCTTCCTGCCGTGTTTGAAGTTCCCGTTGCCGAATTACCCACAACTTGACTTGTCATTGTAGCAATAGACAAACCATATTTTACAACAGAAGTAGTATTGAAACCTTGAGCATTTAAAGTATAATTAATAGTAGCACCATTAGTTGTAATTGATGAAGAAGTAACTCCAGAAATTATTGGGACTAAAGCCGCAGTTGTAAAAGAACCTATGGCAGAGTTAGTATAAACCCCAAATGCAAGTGCACGAAATCTAAAATAATAAGTAGTATTGGGTAATAAACCAGTTAAGTTTTTAACAAGATTGTAAGAACCTGCAAAAGTGTTTAGAGACCCTTGATTGGCTGCCGAAGCAACACCCGCAGAAGTTGTGGCAATTTGATACGATACTTGGTAAGTATTATTCAAATTCATATAAACATTCAAATTTGCTGTAGTGGTTGTCACACTTGAAGCATAAGGAGTACCAAAACTAACCTGAGCTTTAGCAAACGAAAATGCCATTATAAAAAAGAAAAGTAAACGTGTTTTCATAGTAATTTGATTTAAAATTTGACTCAAAAGTATCTTACAAAAAATGAATTCAACCTCCCTAATTCACAAACAGTAGGTTTGACTTCATAAATGGTAATTATTTCACAAAACATTCCATTCGCAAATCAAAACAAACTCGTATTTTAGCCACAATTAAATCATATCTTAGATGAGAGCCATTATTGTTGATGACGAACCCAAAGCAAGATCTTTACTTAAAAACATTCTTTTGGAATATGGAAAAGGAATTGAAATTGTTGGGGAAGCCTCTGATGTCAAAACAGCTGTAAAATTGATCAATTCCACAACGGTAGATTTGGTTTTTTTAGATATCGAAATGCCTAATGAAAATGGTTTTTCGTTGTTTGAATACTATGAAAATCCTACTTTCGAAACCATTTTTTGTACTGCTTATTCTGAATATGCCATCAAAGCTTTTGAAGTTTCGGCAGTAGATTATATTTTAAAACCCATCAGCATTAGCAAGCTACAACTGGCTATTGAAAAGGCCATCAAACAACATGGTCAAAACCAAATTAACCATCGCATTGCCGTCTTAAAAGAAAACATCACCGTCAATCAGTTACAAAAAATTGCCTTACCACTTTCTGACGGATTGACTTTCGTTAAAATTGACTCGATTTTATACTTTGAAGCTGACGGTTCTTACACGCATGTCATTACATCGAATGACAAATTTTTAGTGTGCAAAAAAATAAAAGAATTTGAAGAGCTTTTACAAAAGGATTCTCGTTTTTTCAGAGTACACCGTTCGTATATGGTCAACATGCAGCAGATAGAAAAATACAATAAAAAAGAAGGGGCTTCCTTAACCTTTTGCAATAACAAAACCATTCCAATTGCTCGCGAAAAAAAGAATGATTTTGATGCTATTGTTGGCACTTTTAGTGTTTAAAAGCATTACTTTTTGGTCTAAAACGCATCATGAAAAAATACCATCTACTCTCAATATTTCTAGTTTTTTTTTCTTTTTGTTTAGCACAAAAAACTAATCCTGACACACAATTAAAAAGACATCTCAAAAAAGATACTACAAGATGTTTTTTATTAAACCAAATTATCGAGGAAGAAAATGATTACTCTGTCTGGATTGAATATAATAATGAATTAAAAGACCTTGCTCTCCAAAAATCAAGCGTTGAAAAAGACTCTATTCGTTACAAAACCTATTTGAAATATCTAAGCATCGCTTATAACAATGAAGGTGCCTATAATGTTTATAAGGAACAATTTGAAAAATCGATTTTAATTTATAAAAAATCCTTCCATGTTGCCTCCAAAATAAATTACAATTACGGAAAAGCATTAGCACTACAAAATATAGCCACGGCCTTTGACTATTTAGGTAAAATCGACAGCAATTTAGTGTACATGCAAAGAGCTTATTATTATGCTAAACTATCCAAAGATCTCAGCAATCAAGCGTATGTCCTCACAGATTTAGGATTTATTCACAATAATCTGGGCAATACCACACTTGCTATTAATTACAACATGAAAGCCTTAAAACTCTTTGACAAAATCAATGACGCAGAAGGTTTGGAACGTACTTATTTTTCATTAGCCAGAATATTCGAAAATTTAAAAGAGTACCAAAAAAGTATCTCTTACTACCAAAAATGTTTGGAAATAGATACTCAACAAAACAATATCGAACGAAAAATATTGATATTATGCTCTCTTACGGCTATCTTTATAAAAACCGACCAAATTGATCAGGCCCTTACATTAAACAACCAAGCTTTTAGACTCGCTAATAAATATAAAAACACCGACTTTATTGCTACTTCCTATAAAAATTATGGCTTTATTTTTCATAAAAAAAAGGAATTAGAAAAAGCTAAGGCCTATTTTCTAAAAGCTTATGCTATTTTTAAAAAAATAAAAAGTGAAGCCAATCAGTCTAAAATTTCGGTTCATTTAGGAACCATTTATTTTGATCAAAACAACAATAAAAAAGCACTTGAATATGCTTTATTAGGATATTCCCTAGCGGAAAAAACCAATTTTAAGTCTGACATCAAATTAGCCGCTGAATTAATCAGTCAAATTTATTTTAAAACGAAAGAGTATAAACAAGCCTACCTATTCCATAAAGCTGCAGCCGAAATCGCAGAAAAAATATATTTTGACGAAAGTAAAGATATTGCACTCAAAGCAACTCATCGCTACGAAACAGAAAAAAAAGAAAACCAAATCAAATTACTATCTCAAGAGAAAAAAATTGCCGAATTAAAATCAGAGCGACAAACAACCCTTGTTTTTGTATTAATTACTCTTTTTATTTCAATAGGTGCAGTTAGCTATTTCCTTTTCAATCGATACAAAATCAAGAAACAAAACGAACTTTTAAAAATTGAACTTGAAGAAGCACAAAAAACAATTGAAGCGGAGAAAAAAGCAGCTGAAAGTGAACTTAAAGCATTGAAAAGTCAGATGAACCCCCATTTTATTTTTAATGCATTGAATAGCATTCAAGAGCAATTTATGTTTGGGGATAAAATTACAGCTAACGAACAAATGAGCAATTTCACCTATTTGACCAGACAAATATTAGAAGTGTCGGGAAAGAAAAAAATTCCCATTGCTACCGAAATTGAAATTCTGACCAAATACCTTGAGCTAGAAAAAATGCGTTTTGATAATGATTTTGAATATTTCATCGATATTGCCCCCGCAGTAGATGATGATTATATCCAAATTCCGCCCATGCTCATTCAACCTTTTGTTGAAAATAGCATCAAACACGGACTTTTACACAAAGAAGGATATAAAGAAGTACGGCTTCTTTTTGAATTGGATGCTTCTGAAAAACATCTCATTTGCACCATACAAGACAACGGGATTGGAAGAACAAAGTCAAATGAAATCAAAGTCAAAAACCAATTAAAACACAACTCCTTTTCCACCCAATCAATAGACCAACGCTTAGAAATTTGGAATAAAAATACGAGCAATGCGATAATTTATGAGGACCTCCTTACCAATACGAATGAAGTAATAGGAACAAAAGTAGTTTTGACAATCGAAATTTATTGATACGATGCTTCCTTAAAAATACGCAACAACTCATTGATACTGATTTGAGTATCGGGAGCTGCTTTCATTTTTTTGAGTACTTTTTTTACTGCATCCAGATTAACCCCCATATGAATGGCAAACTGTTTGATAGCAGTAGCGTCCTTCACAAATAAGATTCCGTCTTTTTGCATTAATATGGCCAGTCTGTAAAATTGAAGAATTCGGACATTCTCGTCTTTAATCATTTTTAAGGTTGTTCCTTTATAAAACAACTCCATAAAACCACCTCTTTCAATATCTAACGTATTGGATAACATGAATAAAAAATCAAATTCTTTTTTTTCCAATTGTCCGTTGACAGTTGCATAGGCAATCATGTCCAATAGTAAATTTTTCTTTTCTTGATAGACGTTCATTCCCTCTTTTAATTTGTGCTAATTTATCATATTTTTCACAATAAGCAAAAAACAATTGATTTTTCGATAATATAATTTTATTTCGAGGGCTTTTTTGACAAAAACACATCAAAATCTAAATCTAAAAAAATTATATTAACAAAAAAACATCCTGTAAAAACCATAAATACCGTTCTAAAACCTGTTTATTCTAACATATTTTTACTAGATTTAGAAAACTATTGAATAAAAGATATTACTACTATGATGGAACTGATTTTAAGGGCTTACGATTTAAAGTTAAAACATACTTTTACAATATCCAGAGAGTCCATTGACATACAACCTTCATTAATTATTGAACTTAGAAGCGAGGGTTTTAGTGGATTTGGCGAGGCAACTTCTAATCCTTATTATCAAATTACCATTCCTAAAATGATAGCCGATTTAGAAGCGGTTCGTTTCAAAATCGAAAATATGCCAGAAGTAAGCCCAGAGCTTTTTTGGGACACGATGTATCCCTTTCTTCAGGAAGATCTTTTTGCCTTGTGCGCCTTAGATATGGCGTATCATGATTTATATGCGCGTAAAAAAGGAAAAAAACTTTATGATTTATGGCAATACTCCCCAGAAAAGAATCCGTTGACCAACTACACCATAGGAATTGACACAATTGAAAAAATGGTCGCTAAAATGAAAGAACTCCCTTGGCCAATTTATAAAATAAAATTAGGTACTAAAGAAGATATCGCTATTGTAAAAGCACTTCGAAAACATACGGAGGCTATTTTTAGAATAGATGCTAATTGTGGATGGGGTGTTGAGGAAACCATAAAAAATGCTATCGAACTACAAAAACTAGGGGTTGAATTCTTAGAACAACCTTTAAAAGCAGAAAATTGGGAAGGTCATTCCGAAGTTTTTAAAGAATCGGTTTTGCCTATCATTGCAGACGAAAGTTGTATTGTTGAAGAAGATGTCGCCAAGTGTTACCAACATTTTCATGGTGTAAATATTAAACTCGTAAAATGTGGTGGTCTTACTCCTGCTCGCAGAATGATTCAAGAAGCTAAAACATTAGGTTTGAAAACAATGGTAGGCTGTATGACTGAATCCTCAGTAGGAATTTCGGCTATAGCCCATTTGTTACCTCAATTAGACTATGTGGACATGGACGGTCCTTTACTTCTGGCAGAGGATATTGCTCATGGTGTGAGCATTGAAAACGGAAAAATTGGTTACAGCACATTGCATGGTACAGGAGTTATTCTAAAATAAGAAATATGAAAGTCACGGCCTGCCCCGATAGAAAAATTGTCATTGATAACCAAAATTACCTTTATTTTGGAGGAACCTCTTATTTAGGTTTACCCAACCATTCTAAATTTAAAAAATTACTTATCAAAAACATTTTGAAATGGGGAACCACTTATGGTAGCTCAAGAAATGCAAACATCCAACTCACCGCTTATGATGAAGGCGAACGATTTTTAGCTCAATTTATAAAAGCTGAAGCTGCTATCACCGTGTCATCAGGGATGCTAGCAGGTAAATTAATTCTTGAAACAGTAGCGACAACAACGGATTGTTTTTTTCATTTTCCTGACACTCATAACGCTTTAAAGACAAGCTCTAGTTTACCCGTTTGTATTGATGGTAAAATCAATCCCCGATTGCTAGATAGTACCGTTGAAAAAATCACCTTTTTGGCGGATGCCGTTCCTTCGACCCAAATTCAACCCATCGACCTATCCATTTTAAATTCCATTTCTGCCACCAAAGAAATTACGTTGGTCATTGACGAATCCCATTCATTGGGTTTGTGGGGCGAGAACGGCAAAGGACTTTTTTCAACAATCGATTTCCCTTGTATTAAACGAAAAATAATGTTTTCATCCTTAGGAAAATCTTTTGGATTAACTGGTGGCGTCATTGCTTCCGACAAAGATTTTATAGAACGAATTCGCAACAACGATAGCTTTGTTTCCAGTGCAGGAATGAATCCCGCTTTTGTACAAACACTTGCTGATGCTAAAACCATTTACCGCAAACAACATCAAAAATTACAACGAAAACTGGCTTATGTGCACTTAAAACTAATCCACAAAAATGCCATAAACTTTAACCCCACCTATCCTATAATTTATCCTGAAGTACCCGATTTGGCTACTACTTTAGCGAAACAAAACATTATTATCACCCATTTCAAATACCCTAATCATAAGGGACAGTTGAACCGAATCGTTTTTACTGCAAATCACAAAAAGAAAGATTTAGACAAAATTATTGCTATTCTTAACCATTTGTAACTTGAAATATATTTAAAACGTACCTTTGTAAAAAATAACACCATGACCAACAACGATATCTTCAAAAAATTACGCGTAGCCTTAATGCTTCGTGATGACCAAATAGTCGAAATTTTAGAACTTGTGGATTTCAGAATTTCAAAATCAGAGTTAGGCGCTTTTTTCAGAGATGAAAAACATCCTAATTATATGGAATGTGGAGACCAAGTATTGCGTAATTTCCTCAATGGCTTAGTGATTCATTTAAGAGGAACTAAAGAAAATCCAAAAAACCCAAATGAAGTGCTCGCTAAACATAAAAGCGAAATTCCTGCAAAAGGTAACACCAAAGAAAAAGTTCCTTTTAAGAAACCTATCGATAGTGAAGCGAACAGAGGAGAACAAAAGTCAAAAAATAAAGATTTCAAGAAAAAACCTTCTTTTAAATCTAAAGACAAAAAACCTAAAATTGATATTGTTGAAAAAGTTAAATTCAATAATGGTAAAAACAAAAAATCCTAAGTCATAACAACTTAGGATTTTTACTTTCCAATAGATTCAATATTTTTCATATACTTCCGTTATTATTTAAAGTTAACTTCAAATTTATAACGGTGTCCAGGAGTCAATTCATTAGTTGAAAGTTTCTTGTAGTTCAACTTTTCTTTAATGTACTCAGATAAATCTTCATTTTCAGTTTTCGCGTTAATAACCACGATATCTCCTGTTAGAGTCAAAAGAAATTCTACAGTTACAACTTCTTCATTTTCTAATGTACCTACAGAAGCAGATGGTACTAAAAAGCTAGATAACTCTTGAGCTGTACTTGCATAACTTTTTCTTGGATCTAATACTTTTGCTGATACGAATGTTACATTCATCATCGCTGCAATCACTAATAATACAATTGATTTTTTCATGATATTTCTGTTTTAGAATTATTATGATGCAAATGTACAATGAAGTTTTAGACTAGCAATGGCAGGCCTTGAGCCACAAAACCAACTGTAAATCAACGATTTTCGGCATTAATTTTTGAGAACATAATTATTAGTTACTTATTTTAAGAGATATGTAAAAAAAAGCAATTAAAATTATACTTCACTCTTTTTTTCAGGATTTAAAAAAAAGCAAAAAAATGTAAAAATTAACATTCGGGTAATATTTACATAACATTAAATTAACATTAAAGCATTTTTAGCTTCGTTTTACTTTGATGATAAGTCCATAAAATTCACAACAAAACCGTTAAAAAAACCAAAAACAACCTATAAAAACAAACAAACAACCAAAATCAGTAACAAATACGCAAAACCGACTTAAAAAAAACTATTCCGTCTTAAAACAAGAATACTATTGGAATGGTATGAAAATCTGTTTTTGCGAAATTCGCAATTAACCCTTATTTCAATCGAAATAGTTACAACGAGTATATCACCTAACAATTCCAGTTGCATATCCTACTTTCAAAAAGCAACAGTACAAAACAGAAGAGCAAAAAAAAAAACTTGAATGTTGCCGTTCAAGTTTCAACCCTAATTTTGAAGTGTATCTTATAGGGAAACGAAATTTTTTAAGAAGGAAAAACAAACTATTTGTTTCGTCCATTCGAACAAAGCACCCGATTCAATGATTAAAAACTGAGTAAGTCCTATATGTGAAGTAGAATAAAGTGGAGTAGATTTCTACTGTATAATTTGGTTTTACTACGAATATTTATTGATCCCAAAAACAGCCAGCTCTTATTGGATTGATAAGTTCATGTCTAAAACTATACTACAATAAAAACCCGTTGGGTGAAATTAATAAGATTCATTTAAACTGGTAATCCTAATTTAAATCTAAAGTTATTTATACCTAAAATGTCAGTCTGAGCCTGTCGAAGACTTCATAGTATGATACATTTCGACAAGCTCAATGTGACAATAGGTATAAAATTAACCATTAAATTAATTTCACCCAACGGGTTACAAGTGCTTTTATTCAAATATTGTCGATTTTCAATCTTAAAAAACTGTAATCTGTTTCATTTGCATCAGCATGAATCCTACACGGAACACATTATGAATTCTGAGCCCAAAAAATGGGACAAAAAAAATCCTAAGTCTCACAACTTAGGATTTTTACTTTTTTGAACCATTACTTTTTTTCATAGGAAACATTATGCTTTAAATTTAACTTCAAATACATAATCTTTTCCTGGTACTAATTCTCCAGAAGATAGTTTTTTATAGTTCAAAGCATCTTTAATATAATTTGATAATTCTTCATTATCTGTCAAAGTTTGCAAAACTACTAATTCACCAGTTTCTGTAACTAAAACTCTAACTTTTACTTGAACATCATTTTCTAATTGACCAATTGCTATAGATGGACTTAATAATTCAGTCAATTCTTGAGAAGCATTTACATAATTTTTTCTGGGGTTCAAAATCTTTGCTGAAACGAATGTTACATTCATCATCATCGCAATCACTAATAATAAAACTGTTTTTTTCATGACATTTCTGTTTTTACAATTATTATGATGCAAATTTATGGCTATGTTTCAAACCAGCAATGATGTGTTTTTTTCTTAACTTTCATTCAAAAATCAATGTAATTCCGATTAATTTTTTGAGAATATAATAATAACAACTATAATTTAGTAGATGTATAAAAAAAAAGAATTAAAATTATGCTTACTCCATAATTTTGGACCGAAAAAAAAATTCAAAATCAAAAAAACTTAACAATTAAGAAATATTCGCATAACAATTTCTTAACATAAGCATTACTTTTACAGTAATTTGAATAAAAAAACCTCTTCCTAAATCAATAAGAGGAATGCCTTTTTTTTCTAAAATGAAAACAGTCAAAGGAAAGAATATAATATTTTACCTAAATAAAAACAGATTATATTCTTTTAAAATTGTATAAAATCCTATCTGAACCAAATATTGGTTTTTTCTCTATAATTTGAAAATACTCTTTGTAAGCAAATTCAAAATTTTCTTCGTTATAAAAATCAAAATGTCCTTTAAACTCCCTCTTACTATCCAATAAAAATTGCACCCAAGAGTCATTTCTCGTAGGGAATTCGATTAATAAATTTGGTGCCATCTTAGCAAAAAATTGAGCAGAGAAAGAAAACGGAACATTTCCAGACAACGTAATATGATGAATCACTGCTAGAGCCAAACAGCCTTCAAAATTAGTAGAGGTAGCTCTTTCAATAAACGACAATCGTTCTTCATTATTAAATCCAATATTAGGTGAGGGATGTAAGATATCCACAACTAAAGGAAGTATGGCTTTTTCTTTGTTTTTTAATACTTGCTTGTAATTTTGTTCTACAGCATTTGGATCAACATCAGCAACAACAATGTAGGCTTCCTTCCCCAACAATTCCCTAGAAAAAGTACCATCATTCCCTCCAATATCTATTAGCGATTTTCTTTTAAGGGAAGAAAACCAATTAATAACCATTTCTTTTTTTAACTGATAAGCAGACTCGTTATAATTCGTCTGGTTATAGTAATGATCCCATTCGGTTGTTTCATCTACTTTTAAATTTAAAATGTAATCGTATAAATTATCAATTAATTTTAATTGGGATGATTTCGACAAATTATTCTGTACTGAATTTTTATTGGCGGCAAACTTTTTGTCGTATTTAGCCAACAAATGAATATTCGTCAATACAGTGGGGCTAAAATAACTTGAGAAAGGCAACATTTTAGAAATTTTTTCTAAACTTAGTCCTTCCAAATTTTGCGACAACGATTTTAAAAAATCATGACCAAAATAGGTCGTTAAGACCAACGGCCCTAAAAAATGCATTATAAATTGTTTGTAGGCACTCCAAGGACTATTCTCTTTATAAAAATCAAAAGACAAGGTGTCAATAAAAATAGGTTTGCCTTCATGAAAAGTAATATTAAAAGCCGAAGCATCCTTTAGCGTGAAGTTATTTTGCAAACAGTGTTTCTGAATTTTTAAAGTCAATAAAGCGGCGTGTTTGTATTGCAGAAAACTCCATTCGTATGGATAATTTATAAAAGGAATTTTAGTCGCTTTTAAAATGATTTCCGTGTCCGATTTAGAAACTTCTTGATGTTCAATCAAAAACTTTTTTGCAAACAACTCTTTATAAAACCCACTACTTGATAGCGACTCAAATTGCTCAAAATAAATAGGCTTCACAATTCTTTTTACGGTATCATTTTCCGTAAAAACATACCCTGATGGATCTCTAAAAGACGACGTATTCCTTTTCACACTCATTTAGTACCCTCTTCCTGATTGTTTTCGTCGTTCATAAAATCGTCTTCTAGTTTGTTTTTTATCCCAAAAATAGATTTAATTTTATAAACAATTGTTCTGTAAAAAAGTAAAATCCCTGCAACTATTGCTGCAAAAAATTGAACAATCAAAGCTCCAGTACCAGGATCAAAGTATAATGAAATCATCTGCAAATTGATATTTTTGTCAAAAATAAATAAAATATATCCTTCTTATGCTCAACTAGTAACAAATCTGATTTTTATTTCGAAAAAACTCCTAAAAAGAAGCTTCTTACTCCTACCAAACACTTTTTAACGTTTAACTTTTAAAAAATCTGAATTTCCATTTTCGTCTATTGCTTTATAAACTTTATTGGAATTGTTCGTGTCATAAAAATTATAACTTGTATTGGGCTCAAGAGCATCTAGCCATTGCTTATCTTCACTTAGAAAAGAAAACAAAATCCTAAAAAAATTCACATTAGTCTTAAAATTTGCATCATAATCAACATGTTCATCTGAATTCCATTTAACTGCCACTAAGTTTGAAAAAACGGATTTCAATAATGTCTTATCCTTAGTAGAATACATTTCAAAATCACTACTAAGCCCTACAAAACCACCATGATCAGCTGCAATTAACACAATGCCCGAAGGATCATGTTTAATAATCAAATCTACTGTTTTCTTAATCCAAGTATTTGCTAATTCAACATTTTTTAAATACGTTTTACGTAATTCCTCCTTACTGGCATCTTGATAAAAAAACAAATGATGGGGAAGCAATTTTTCGATAAAAAAGAATTTGGGTTGAGCCAAATTTTTATTGGCTTCAATTTGTTTTTTTAAATCCTCAAATACATTTTTTTTATCCTGTCTAAAAGAATGAAAAAATGATATTTCATTAGTATCAATATTGTAAAAATCATAGGTCCCTTTTACAAAATTCTGCTGAAAATAGGCATTATCCACAATAAAAAAAGTCTTATAATTATTGTTTTTCAAAATACTAATAACTGGGTTATTTCCCACTATAATACTCCGTGTATCAGGCAACATATCCAGATTAGGAGTAATAATGCTTTTTAAATAATGGTGTTTCATTGCAAACATTGACGCATTGGACACCAGGGAAACCGGATAATTACTTCTAGTATTTTCATAAACTGTAAATGATTTTTCTCTTAACCAATTATAAATTTCACTTTTATAACGGTAGGGCTCATTTAACATCGTTTGTTCTCCTACATAGCCATCAGGTTCAATAAAATAAATATTTGGCGTTTTTTTAAATTTAACATGCACAATATCATCCGGCTGTTTCATCCATGCTACTGTATCCACACACTGCTTGTATATCATAACATAAACACATTTATACAAGGGCAAAACAGATAAAAAAAGTATAAATAAAAGAAGGTGCTTATAATATTTATACAACTTAAAAGAAACAAAAAATAAAACAACCAATAAGGCTAAAAGCAGTTTTTTCTTTATCGTAAAAAAATAAACTTGAGAAAACAGTATAAAAAACACCTCAACAGTCAACACAAATAGAAGATGCTTTTTATAGGGTTTCAATTTTTGAAAAACACTAAAAATTTTGAACAATAAATAAACTACTATAACTGGTAACAGTATAAAAAGAAATGAAAAAAATAACAGATGCTGATAGGAATTTATCGTTTCATAATTATTCGAAAAATAAAATACCAAGGCATAAAATCCTGGCAAAGCACCAACGAGAACAGGATAGTCTTTTGAGTTTTCTAAGAAAGAAACAATCCTTTCCTTTATCTTAATTTTCATTTTTTTTTACTTTTATAATTTCACTTTTTTTCCAAAACATCATCAAAAAATGTATTCCTTTTTAGATAATTCTCCCAAAAAAAACACCTTATAACTTTTGCTCCATCAATATTCACCAAAGATTAAAACAAACTTTTTCTAAAATAGAAAGCCAATAAGACAAAATAAGTTGCGTTTTCTATAAATTGTGCCATTAAAACCCCTTTAACTCCGTAAATAGAGAGTAAAAAATCACTTAAAAAGTACAACAAAAGATATGATGCAATTTCAAAAAAGAGATAGATTTTGGTCATTTTTTTGGCCAAAAATTCATACCCCAAAATAAGGGAAATAACTTTAAAAAAATCACTAATCAATTGCAACAAAAACAAGTCTGCTATAGGTGTAAATTCTTTGGTTAGAAACCAATTGATAATAAAATATCTTAAAAAATAAATACATACTAATCCTAGAGAAAAAATGGGGATAATATTTTTATAAAAACTCCAAAAAACAGCCTTAGATTCCTCGTTATTCTTAGCAATTACTAATCTTGGAAAAAAATAAACCGTTAATATCGTACTAACAAATAACATATAATAAGATGAAAGTCGGGACATTGTTTCCCAATAACCCGCTGTATTTATTCCTAATTTATCTATCATGTTATTCCGAATACTCAAATAAATCAATGACCCCATGACGCCGGAAAACAATGCCATTAATGAATAGGAAGACAAATTCTTTATCACACCAATATCAAAAATATGCCATCTAATATTTTTAATAAAAACGAGCTTATTGTCGATAAAGTAGAACGCAATAAAAAACAGTAAGGCAGGGATGATAACACTCACTAACAATGCTCCTATCACTTTAAAATTGGTCACTAAAAATAGGGTAAAAACAAAACTGATTAAATTTCCTATGATTGAAATCCAAATTACTCGTTTAAATTGTTGCAATCCATTAATAACCGCTAATAAAAAGACCGAAACACTGTACCAAGGTAACGACAAGGCCATCACACGAACAATAAATTGATATTCGGTTTTGTCACCAAAAATGTAGGAACTAAAATAGTGGGCACCAAAAAACAAAATGACACTTAGTGTTACCGCAACAGCAATCAATGTTATAAATACAGTTGTGATAAACTTTTTATACTTTTCATTATCATCTTGAATTTCAGCAACATATTTCACAATTCCATTTTGAAATCCTAACGTAGCAACAGACTCTAATGAACTCATGAAGTTTTTTAAATTCCCTACCAATGCCATTCCGCTTGGCCCAACATAAATAGCTAAAAGCTTTGATGTAACTAATCCAGTAACAATCCTAAAAAAAATATTCAGGCTGTTTAAAGAACTAATTCTAAATAATTCTGTTTTTAAAAAAGTTTTTAAAAATTTCAAAATCAATATTTATTTATAGTAGAAATAATAATCTCCACCTCATCCATTGTTAATACGGAACTTATAGGCAAACTCAACACTTCTTGATGAATTAAATCGGTAATAGGAAAAGAATTCGAATGCCACTCCTTTAATGCTTTTTGTCGGTAAGGAGGAATGGGATAATGAATCATGGTTTCAATATGATTATCCAGTAGGTATTGCTGTAATTCTAACCTGTTTTTAGTTCGAATTACAAACAAATGAAATACATGATTTGCCGAATAATCCCAAAATGGCAAGATGATTTTATCGTTTTGTATTTCCAATAAATAGCGTTGGGCAATGCCTCTTCGCTTTTGATTGTCATCGTCTAAATGAGGTAATTTCACATTCAAAAAAGCCGCTTGCAACTCATCGAGCCTAGAGTTGACCCCAATCAAATCGTTTTGATATTTGACTTTAGAACCGTAATTCCTTAGTATTGCAACAGTCTCTGCCAAATCTGCATCGTTCGTAGTGATGGCGCCACCATCTCCTAAAGCACCTAAATTTTTCCCAGGGTAAAAACTAAAAGCAGCTGCATGGGATAGATTACCAGCTCTTTTTTGATTTTCAATAATCGCACCATGCCCTTGAGCTGCATCTTCGACAACCAAAAGTTGATGCGCTGTAGCGATTGAATTAATTTTATCCATTTCAGCCAACTGACCATAAAGATGAACAGCTAAAATTGCTTTAGTTTTTGAAGTTATTTTTTCAATTATCAAATCAGGGTTGATGTTATAGGTGTCTATTTTGGGTTCAACCAAAACAGGAACTAAATCAGCTTCCAAAATTGCAAGTATACTAGCGATATAAGTATTAGCAGGAACAAGTACCTCATCTCCTTTTTGCAATTTACCTAAGGCAATATACCCTTTAAATAGCAACACTAAGGCATCAAAACCGTTTCCAACACCTACACAGTATTTTGTTCCACAAAAAAGCGAAAATGCCTTCTCAAAAGCCCCTACTTCATCACCTAGTATATACCATCCTCTTTCCAAAAAAGCAGTCATTTTTTGTTGGAAATCTGGAGCATGAACGGCATTTATTTTTTTTAAATCTAGGAAAGAAATCATACAAATATATTTTCAAGTAAATAAAAATCAGAAGTTTTCACTTCATAAAAATCATGAGCAATAGTGCTTGCTCCAAAACTTTCTTTCCAATAGGATAAACCTTCATTTAATTTTCTTCCTTGCATTTCGTTTGATATGCCAAAATCAAAAAATCTCACACCTCTAAAAACATTAAACAGTAGATGAGCATGTAAAAAATCTAAACTTCTATAATTTTTATCCAAATTATTTTTGGATATGTATTGAGAATGTGCAACATTTTCACTCGTAAAAATGGTAGTCCCAGCAATAATTTGATTTCCTTTATACACATTAAATTGCCTAATATTATTAGGAAAAATGGATTTTAGATATGAAATTTCAGTAATGGAGTGAACAGGTTTGCTATTATGTTTTACTTCTAAATTGGGAATAAGTACTTCGTTCCAAAAAAGATCAAACGAAACTTCTTCTTTAATTACTAAATCGTTTCGTTTGCCTTTCTTTATATTATTTTTCCTATCCTTTGATATCGAAATATTTTTAACCAAATCAACCACAGATAAACTATCCCTACGTATTAATTTAGCATTTACCAAAAATAACGCATATTGCAATTCCTCCGCTGGTTTATTGTGATAAATAGACGGAATTAGTTTTAAATTGATTTTTGAAACAGTATTTTCATTCAAGAAAAACAATATCTTTTGAAATACAGCAATTACCGAAGCTAGTTTCAAGGATTCGCCATAAACCAATCCCCCATAACTTAACCCTTGATGGCTATGGACAACCTCTCCTACTCTATTAGCAGGCAAAACAGCAACTAATTTTGTTCCTTCATATACCATCAAAGAATAATCTTCAAAACGATCTTTATGATACTCCATAAAATCGCGATGAAATAAAAAAGTAGCATTTTTAGCCTGTTGGACAAAATCATTCCACTGCTTATAATCAGTCGCGGTATAACGCTTAATATGGTAAGTTTTCACAATTGTTGTTTCTAAAAGTAGGTGAAACTAATGATTTTTTTTATTAATACAAAGACGGCAAAGCCCATTTGAATTTTACCGCCATCAATCGAATTGTTATAATCAAAGACGAAGTAATCAAATACAACACATCATTAGGCAATCCCAATGCTTTAAGACCAAAGAACACCACACCTCCCAAAATACAAATTGTAGCATAAATTTCTTTTCTAAAAATAACGGGGATTTCATTGCATAAAATATCTCGTATCACCCCACCAAAACAAGCCGTCATGGTACCCAAAGCAATACAAATGATCGGATGAAGGCCACTATTTATTCCCTTTTCTACGCCAATTAGAGTAAAAACACCTAAGCCTATCGTATCAAATAGAAACAACGAAACCCGAAGATGTTCTAATCTTTTTCGAAATAGAATAGCCAACACAAAACCTGCAATACTCAAATGCACATACATCAAATCCTTCATCCATCCCACAGGGGTTTGCCCAATAAGTACATCCCGCAATGTTCCACCTCCCAAAGCGGTTACAAAGGCAATAATAAATACACCAAACGGATCCATTTTTTTATTCATGGCCGTTAAAGCTCCTGACATTGCAAAAGCAAGCGTACCAATTATCTGTATCAAATAAAACATTCTTAACGGTTGTGAATTCCAACAAAAATAACCAAAATATACCACAACCCATTTCTTTTTACCTCCACAGCATTCTCAGCTTTAAATTTTAAAAAATCTATAGTATCTTAGCCCATTCAAAAACTATTAGTTTCTTTCACTGAAAGAACTCAAAAAATCATTGCTAGTTAAAACTCAAATGCTAGTTATTCATTAGCAGGGTCATTTATAAAAATTTATACCTTTTCTCCATTGAAACAAATCACTTCTATCCAAAATCCTTATATAAAATCTTTAGTTTTATTACAAGATAAAGCCAAAAACCGAAAACAAACTGGCACCTTTATCATTGAAGGAAAACGTGAAATTGAAATTGCTATCAAAGGAGGTTATGAAATCTTGACCGTATTGTTTTATCCTGAAATATGTTCAGAAAAAGAGGTAAAAAAAATAACTGATACAACAGATTTGATCGAAATCAACAAAGACGTTTTTCAAAAGCTTGCTTACCGTGACACTACTGAAGGAATTTTAGCTGTAGCCAAAACCAAATCTATGGATTTATCCGATTTAAAACTATCCGAAAACCCCTTGATTCTTATTGCCGAAGCTCCTGAAAAACCAGGTAATATTGGTGCTTTATTACGCACTGCCGACGCTGCCAAACTCGACGCGGTCATTATTGCAAATCCAAAAAGTGATTTGTACAACCCTAATATTGTTCGCTCCAGTGTAGGCTGTTTGTTTACCAACCAAGTGGCAACGGGAAGCACTACTGAAATCATTGCTTTTTTAAAAGAAAAAAACATTCGGTTCTATGCAGCTACTTTACAAAATGCAACCTCTTATCACACACAAGATTATACTGGTCCTACCGCATTAGTAGTAGGTACCGAAGCCACAGGACTAACTCAAGAATGGCGAGAAGCTGCGACTCAAAACATCATTATTCCGATGCAAGGAGAAATAGATAGTATGAATGTTTCAGTAGCGGCCGCTATATTGATTTTTGAAGCTAAAAGACAAAGAGGGTTTTTAAAATGACAAAAATCAAAAATGATCCACATAAAATCAATTCAATTAGCAAGAAAAATTCTATTCAAAGAAAACATCAAAAATCATTATTCTTTATTCTTCCATAGGTAATTTACAAAGTTACAAACGCTTTGCATTAACGCACATTTTCCCCTTGCATATATAAGAACTTATCCTTATTTTTAGAAATTGAACACCTTCGTTATGACAGAAATCGACATAGAAAAAGAAAATAAAGCGATTGCGCAAGAATACAAAGAATTACTTCGAATTAGTTACCAAACTTTGACTCCTGAAGACAAAAAACTAATCCGAAAAGCCTTTGATGTTGCCGTTGATGCTCATAAAGACCAACGCCGAAAATCAGGGGAAGCTTATATTTTTCATCCAATAGCAGTAGCAAAAATTGTGGCATCCGAAATTGGTTTAGGCGCCACTTCAATTGCTGCAGCATTAATGCATGATGTTGTAGAAGACACCCCCATTACCGTGCAAGATATCGAACGCATGTTCAACCCAAAAGTAGCCCAATTAGTCGAGGGGTTGACAAAAATATCATTGGTTCAAAAAGACATGAAAGTCTCGATGCAGGCAGAGAATTTTCGAAAAATGATTCTCACCTTAAATGATGATGTTCGTGTAATCCTGATAAAAATTGCAGACCGATTGCATAATATGCAAACCATGGATGCCATGGATGACTACAAACAGGAAAAAATCGCTTCGGAAACCTTATACATCTATGCGCCTCTTGCCCATCGTTTGGGGTTGTACAACATCAAAACCAAGCTCGAAGATTTAGGTCTAAAATATACGGAGCCTGAAATTTACAATGAAATTGTTAGTAAAATAAAAGAAACCAAAGAACAACAAGACAATTACATCAAAGACATTTCGGCAGTACTCAAAACTTCACTTGACGAGGAAGGACTTGACTATATCATCAAAGGACGCCCAAAATCTATATATTCTATCCGTAGAAAGATGAAGGCGCAAAACGTGACTTTTGATCAAGTTTATGACAAATTTGCGTTACGTATTGTATATAAATCAAATCCTCATGACGAAAAATTCCTGGCTTGGAAAATTTACTCTATTGTCACCGATCATTACCGCCCTAGCCCTAGCCGTTTGCGTGATTGGATTTCGTCTCCTAAATCAACGGGGTATGAAGCGTTACACATCACCGTCATGGGACCAAAAGGACGTTGGGTAGAAGTACAGGTGCGTAGCGAACGCATGGACGAGATTGCTGAAAAAGGGTACGCCGCACATTACAAATACAAAAACGGCTCCGACGAAGAACACGGTTTAGACGTGTGGTTAAATCTATTAAGAGAAGCCATTGAAAACTCTGAAACCAGCGCCGTTGATTTTGTTGAAGATTTCAAAATGAATTTATATTCTAAGGAAATCTATGTTTTCACGCCAAAAGGAGACATTAAATCCTTACCCAAAGGAGCTACTTCTTTAGATTTTGCGTTTAGCATTCACTCGGAAATAGGAATCAAAACCCGAGGCACAAGAGTTAATGGCAAACTGGTCCCCCTTAATTACGAACTTCGTAGTGGTGACCAAGTCGAAATCATTACCTCACCGAACCAAAAACCTACCGTGAACTGGTTAGATTATGTAACCACATCTCGCGCCAAAACAAAAATTAAGAATGTTTTAAACGAAAACACCAAGAAAATTGCTGAACACGGAAAAGAATTACTTACCCGTAAGTTGAAACATTTAAAGGTAACTTTGAACGAAACCACCGTGAATGAGTTAGTCAATTTTTTCAACTTAAAAACGAGTTTGGATTTGTTTTATCGAGTAGGCGTAGGTTCGATTGAAAACCAACAATTAAAGGATTATGCCGCGCAAAAAGGGAACACCTTAATTAATTTCTTTAAGAACAAAATCAAAAGAACGGACAAAGCGGTTCCTACCGACATCCACAAACATATCTTGCACCACAATTACGATATGTTGGTTTTTGGAAAAGAACAAGACAAGCTCGACTACAAACTATCAAACTGTTGCAATCCTATTCCTGGTGATGATGTATTTGGTTTTGTTACCATTAACGAAGGAATCAAAGTCCATAAAAAAGATTGTCCAAACGCCATTTCGCTTCAATCCAATTATGCTTATCGCATCATGCCGGCTCGATGGATAGACTCCACACGACAAGAGTTTAAAGCGATGTTAAACATTACTGGTATGGACACGCTAGGACTTACGAACGAGTTGACCAAAGTGATTTCAAACAACATGAACGTTAACATCCAAAGTATTTCCTTAAGCGGAGAAGCAGGTTTATTTAAAGGACAAGTAATTGTGATTGTTCAAAACAATAGCATTTTAAAAAAATTGATTGATAACATCAAAAAAATTGACGGTGTGGATAAAGTCACCCGTGTCTATACTAATTAACAACTCATTTTCCCTAACCCACTATTTTTGATTTTAATGAGGCATTTTTTTTTCATTTGTCACAAAATTAAATTAATCCTAGGGAACTATTAAAATAATAATTTATCTTTGCCGAATATGACACTCATTTCCACAGATAACAACAAAAACCAAGAAATTGTAAAAAACGTTTTTACAATGTATCTTGAAAATAAAGGACATAGAAAAACGCCAGAGCGTTACGCTATCCTTCAGGAAATATACGATAGTGAAGAACATTTTGATGTAGAAAATTTATACATTAAAATGAAAAACAAAAACTATCGTGTGAGTCGTGCTACCCTATACAACACGATTGAATTGCTTTTGGATTGCGCCTTAGTTCGCAAACATCAATTTGGTCAAAATCAAGCACATTACGAGAAATCGTATTTTGACAAACAACACGACCATCTCATCATGACCGATACTGGTGATGTAATAGAATTTTGCGACCCACGAATTCAAACCATCAAAAAAACCATTGAGGATATTTTTGATGTTGAAATTACCAATCATTCCTTGTACTTTTACGGCACCAAAAGAAAGCCGAAAGAAGAAGCCTCTGAAGAGCCGAAAGAAGAAGGAGAAAACACTTAAAAATATATTTAGTTTAAAAAAATAAAAAGGTCTGGCCTAACTGTGTTTGACCACCAAATCAGATTAACGATTAAATAAAGAAATTAAAATGACCGTAGATTTATTACTAGGATTACAATGGGGAGATGAAGGAAAAGGAAAAATTGTTGACGTTCTTACCTCTAATTACGATATTATTGCCCGTTTCCAAGGAGGTCCAAATGCAGGACACACCTTAGAGTTTGACGGAATAAAACACGTATTGAGAACCATCCCTTCTGGAATTTTTCATAAATCATCGGTAAATGTTATTGGTAACGGTGTTGTCATTGATCCTGTAGTTTTTCAAAAAGAAATCGAAGGATTGGCAAAATTCAATATCGATATCAAAAAGAAATTAATTATCTCTAGAAAAGCACACTTAATTTTACCTACCCACCGTTTGTTAGATGCGGCTTCTGAAGCATCTAAAGGGAAAGCTAAAATAGGTTCTACTCTTAAAGGTATCGGACCAACCTATATGGACAAAACAGGTCGTAACGGATTAAGAGTGGGAGATATTGAATTAGAAGATTTCAAAGAAAGATACCGTTCATTGGCTGACAAACACGAAGCCATGATTGCTTTTTACGGAGTGGAATTAGAATATAATTTAGCGGAATTAGAAGCTGAATTTTTTGAATCTATCGAAGAAATCAAAAAATTAGACTTCATTGACAGTGAAGAATACATGTACCAAGCTCAAAAAGCGGGTAAATCAATTCTTTGTGAAGGTGCTCAAGGTTCTTTACTAGATGTGGATTTTGGAACTTATCCTTTTGTGACTTCCTCTAACACTACTGCTGCTGGTGCTTGTACCGGATTAGGAATTGCCCCTAATAAAATCAAAGAAGTGTACGGAATTTTCAAAGCATACACTACGCGTGTAGGGAGCGGTCCATTCCCAACAGAACTTTTTGACGAAGTAGGTTCAACTATGGCAAAAGTTGGAAACGAATTTGGTTCTGTAACAGGAAGACAAAGACGTTGTGGTTGGTTAGACTTAGTCGCTTTGAAATATGCCATTCAAGTGAATGGTGTAACCCAATTAATGATGATGAAAGGCGATGTACTTTCCGGATTTGAAACGTTGAAAGTATGTACTGAATACAATTACAAAGGACAAAACATTGCACACTTCCCTTACAATGTGGAAGAAGAAAATGTTACGCCAATCTATAAAGAATTCAAAGGATGGCAACAAGATTTAACCGGTATGACTACTTATGAAGAATTACCAGTTGAATTAAAAGAGTACATCGAATTTATTGAAAAAGAAGTTGAAGTACCTATCAAAATTGTTTCTGTAGGTCCAGACAGAAAACAAACCATTCTAAAATAATACCAAACGCTCTGAAACATCAGGGCGTTTTTTTTCGCATAAAAACAAAATGGAAAACCCAAATATCAAAATTAAAAGTACCGAATTGCTTTCTGACAACTGGTACATTCTCAACAAAGTAACCTTTGATTACCTAACAAGAAAAGGAAAATGGATAACCCAAAAAAGAGAAGTGTATGACCGAGGCAATGGCGCTGGAATATTACTTTACAACAAAAAACAAAAAACCATTATTCTTACCCGTCAGTTTCGACTCCCATCTTACCTTAACGGAAATCCAAACGGTATGCTTATCGAAGTTTGTGCTGGCCTTTTGGACGCTGATCACCCTGAACAATGCATCATTCGAGAAACCGAAGAAGAAACAGGTTATCGCATCTCAGAAGTAAAAAAAGTAATGGAAACCTATGTTTCTCCAGGTGCCGTTACTGAAATTTTACATCTTTTTATAGGCGAATATGATGCCAGTATGAAAGTAAGCGAAGGAGGTGGACTCGAAAAGGAACAAGAAGAAATCGAGGTGTTAGAATGGCCATTTGACAAAGCCTACCAAATGATTGCGACTGGTGAAATTAAAGATGCCAAAACCATTTTATTATTGCAATACGCTAAGATTAATTTAGGTTTCTAAAATATAAAAATATCGCTTGACCCTTTTTTAAACGATAGACTTCAAGCCTACCCAATCCGCTGATAAAAACACAAGCTCCAGACAGCTTTCTTACCAATACTATTTGGAAAAGGTTTTTGTTTGATGTAATTGTAGCTTTCGTTTTTATCTTAGAAAACTATCCTTTTTAAGTAATCAAGTATCCTAGAAATAAAACACATCTTAATAAAATTTTTACACTTAAATTATATATTTGCAAACCAATTTTATTTAAAAATGAAAATCTACATTAGGAACATGGCATGCGAAAGCTGTAAAGTATTTGTAAAAGAAGCGATTGAAGAACTTGGACTACATCCTCTAAAAGTAGAGTTAGGTGAGGTACAAGTAAAAGGAGAACTTAGTGAAGAAAAAAAGAAAAAATTAAATAAAAAAATAAAAACAGTTGGTCTAGAGCTCATAGAAAGCAAAGGAGGTGTATTAATCGAAAAAATTAAAAATTATTGTCAAGAGTACATTAATTCAGAAATTGAAAAAACAGTCAACATTTCCGACTACTTAGAAAAAAAACTAGAACTAGACTACAATTACATATCCAATACATTTTCTAATGTAACTTCGTGTACCATAATAAATTATATAAATCTACTAAAAACGGAAAGAGCTAAGGAAATGATTCTATTTGAGGAGTCTAATTTTTCCGAAATTGCTGAAAAACTGCACTACAGTAGTTTGTCTGCTTTTTCGACTCAATTTAAAAAAATCACTGGGTTCACTCCAACCTACTTTAAAAAATTAAAAGAAAAAAGAAGAAAAGCGATACAAGAACTCAATAAAGATTTAGAGTAAAAACCAATAAAATTCACAATATTTCGCTCAAAAATGTGAACTTTTTTTGGATGTAAAGAGATACATTTACATCCTAAATTAAAATAAATGAGTAACCTAAACATCTTTTATGCAGATGATGACGAGGATGATTTAATGTTTTTTAGCGATGCTGTTGAAAGTATTTCCAATACAAACAATGCTGTTATTAAACTCCATATTCATAGAAATGGAGAAAAATTGGTTGATAAAATTAAAGAATTAAATTCAGCAAATGGCGTAGTGTTTTTAGATTTAAACATGCCTAAAAAATCTGGTTTTCAATTTCTTGAAGAAATTCGAAATGAATCAGTAATTAAAAAATTTCCTGTAATCATCTATTCCACAAGTTCCAATAAAAACGACATCAATAGAAGCCTCCAACTGGGAGCTAATTTTTATGCAGTAAAGCCATATAAATTTGATGACTTACAAAAAATGATTCTAGCTATTCTCAACATAGATTGGTACAACCATAAAGTTGACATTAATAATTTCATTTTAATTTAATTAGCTTACCACGCATATATATTAGTGCCAATACTAATGCTTATGATAATTTATCTTATTTTTTTGCTTTAAATATTCTAGAACCTTTTCAAAAAAAATCTTTTTTTATAAGGTTCTAGATTTTTTTTTATTATAGAAAATAAAAATTATATAACTACATCAGATAATTCTATAATTTAAAAAAGTAAAACCAGCTCATCTTTGTATTATTAAAATCTATTACTAATAAAACAAAAATAAAGATGAACACACAATTTGCTAAAGTCGGAAAAACATACCCTAAAACAAACGTAATAATTGAAGATGATCCTTGGAGAAAATCATTCTCATTTTCAAATGAAGGAATAAAAAAAGAAATGGCACTTGACTTCCCTAAAAGCTTCCAATTATGGAAAAAACTATAGAAAAAGTAGAGGGAATGGGAGCCATTGTTTCAAAAAAAGGAACAACCTTCAGAGTATGGGCTCCCCATGCTGATAAAGTTTTTGTAACAGGTTCTTTCAACAATTGGAACGATTCTGAAAATCCCCTTATCAAAGAGGATAATGGTTATTGGGCTACATCAGTTAAAAAGGCTAAAGAAGGTGACGAATACAAATTCATAATTCACAATGGTGAACAAATTCTTTACCGCAATGATCCTTATGCAAAGGAAATGACCAACAGTAATGGCAATTCATTAATTACAAATTTAGATTTCGAATGGGAAGATCATGATTTCAAAATGAAACCTTGGAATCATCTAGTGATTTATGAATTACATGTGGGCACATTCAACCGAATTCATGAAGACCAAGTTGCAACCTTTGAAAATGTTATTGAGAAAATCCCATACCTAAAAGAATTAGGAATCAACTGTGTTGAAATACTACCAATTGCAGAATTTGCAGGAGGAATATCTTGGGGATACAATCCTTCGCATCCCTTTGCAATTGAAAGAGATTATGGCGGTCCTAAAGCCTTTGCTCGAATGGTCAATGAATTTCACAAAGCTGATATTGCAGTAATTCTAGATGTGGTTTACAACCATTTTGGTCCTTCTGATATGGATTTATGGCAATTTGATGGTTGGTCTGAAAACGAAAAAGGAGGTATTTATTTCTACAACGATCACCGTTCTACAACTCCTTGGGGAGATTCTAGACCTGATTACGGCAGGGAAGAAGTTAGACAATACATAAGAGACAATGCCTTGATGTGGATTGAAGACTACCATTGTGATGGTTTACGCATGGATGCAACTTCTTTTATTCGTTATGAAGGAGGCGGAATGGGATATGATTCCGAAATACCTGAAGGCAATAGGCTAATGAGAGATATAAATGCCGAAATTCAAGCTAAATATCCCGAAAAATTAACCATAGCCGAGGATTTAAAAGGACATGACTTAGTCACATTAAATATTGATTATGGAGGTATTGGATACGGTTCACAATGGGACATGCATTTTGTGCATCCTGTTAGAAAAATCTTGATTGAACAAGGAGATGAGTATCGCGATTTACAATCATTGGTTGATGCCATCCTTTTTAAATATAATGATGATGTTTTCGAGAGAATCATCTATACGGAATCACATGATGAAGTTGCCAATGGGAAAGCACGGGTTCCAGAAGAAATTGAACCTGGAAATGCAGACAGTTATTTTGGAAAAAAAAGAGCTATTCTAGGTATTGCAATTACCTTAACTTCACCAGGAATACCTATGTTGTTTCAGGGACAAGAATTTATTGAAGATGAATACTTTCAGGACTCACAACCTTTGGATTGGGAACAAAAAGAAAAACATACAGGTATTACTAAGATGGTAAAAGATTTGATTCGTTTGAGAACTGAAGAAAAATTTGAAACTCAAGGCTTAAAAGGTCAGTTTACAAAAATATTGCATTATAATGAACATAATAAAGTGTTGATTTATGCACGATCAACCAAAGAAGACTTTACTGACTCCACCATTATACTAATAAATCTCTCTAATATATCTTATGAAAATTACAGCTTTGGTATTCCATATCAAAATCAATATCAATTAGTTTTTAACAGTGATTGGAAAGGGTATGACGAAGAATTTACAGAAATGAAAGTAAATTCAATTATTATCGAAAATGTAAATTATGATAATGAACCTCATAAAGCAACCACCAATTTACCTGCTTACACTGCATTAATATTGACTCCTAAAGTAAATGCAACTTAAGATTTTCAAAAAAGATGCTTCCTATTTCTACATCAAAATACCTAAGCTTAGGTAGAATATCTTATACGAATACTTATTAGATAGTAAAATAATAAAACGGGAACTCCACATAATTTGAGCTCCCGTTTTACTTTTAAATGCCGTGCCTGCTTATTTATTAGGTTGCGGTGTCGTTCTCAGATAATATTTAATTTTAGTAAATCCTTTTGGGAATTTTGCTGGAATATCTTCGTCTTTAATCGCAGGTGCAATGACTACATCTTGACCGTCTTTCCAATTTGCTGGTGTGGCTACACTATAATTTGCTGTCAATTGCAAACTATCAATTACACGAAGTAATTCGTCAAAATTTCTACCCGTGGAAGCAGGATAAGTCAACATTAGTTTTATTTTCTTATCTGGTCCAATGATGAACACCGAGCGCACTGTGAAAGTTTCATTCGCATTGGGATGAATCATATCGTAAAGTGTTGCCACTGCTCTATTTTCGTCAGCAATAATAGGATATTGTAACGTAACATTTTGAGTTTCCTCAATATCTTTAATCCATTCTTTGTGGGAGGCTAATCCATCAACACTTAAAGCCAAGACTTTGGTATTTCGTTTTTCAAATTCTGGAAAATAATTTGCTACTGTTCCTAACTCTGTTGTACACACTGGTGTAAAATCAGCGGGATGCGAGAACAACACGCCCCAAGAATCACCCAACCACTCATGAAAATGAATATTTCCTTGAGAAGTTTCTGCAGTAAAATCGGGTGCAATATCTCCTAATCGTAATGATGCCATAATTTCTTTGTTTTTAAATTCCATTAAAATTAGTCAAAAAAAAACAAACCACTCAGACATCCTATCATAAATAAACTTTAAATAAATCGGTAGCTATATTGTCAAGGTTATCAGATACCAAAAAATCAAACTAATAAACGAAATAGGAATCCCATACCCTATCATCATACTACACAACCGTGGCTTTAAGCCATAACTCGTTGCCATGATACTAGCGGTAATATTAGATGCCATAGCCGCTTCCATGATTACGACATCGACCATCTCCGACCTTTGATTTAAAACCAAAACATACAAAATATAAATAAATGCTGGAGTCAAAACGAGCTTAAACAGCAGTCCAAGTCTTAAAAATTTCCAATGTTGACTCTTGCTTTCAAACCGCAATTGAAGCCCAATAGAGGTCAATGCTAGAGGTGCCATAATACTTCCCAGAAATTTTAAAACAACCAGAATTTCACCATACATTTCTATTGAAAAAACATTCAAAAAACAAGCAATTAAAAACGAAACGAAAGGCGGAAATTTAAAAACCCGACTCACCATTTGGATGGGTTTTAAGTTTTCTTTAGAAAAATAGGTCGCTATAAAAATTCCTAAAGTTGAAAGTGAGACCACCGTACCAGGTTGGTCAAAAAGAATGGCTATTTTCAATCCTTGCTCTCCATACAATGCATTTACGATGGGATACCCTAAGAAAGAAGTATTACCTAAACCTCCTGTAAGTACCAAACAACCAATTAATTTTTTTGACCATCCTAATTTTTTACCTAAAAAATAAAAAAAAGCAAAAGACAAAATAAATGAAATCCATGCGGCACCAATGGGATACAACAACTCATTACTCCAGGTCAACTTTGGGATGTAATACAATACAATAGCTGGCAAACAAACCGTTACCACAATTTTATTCAGTAATTTGTAAGCTGAGGTTACAGGAAAAGATTTCAGATTTTGCAACAAAATTCCGAGTAGCAAAAAAACAAAAATGATAATGATATTACTCATGCATGGACTTTAAAAGGAAATACAAATATCCACATAATTTAAAAAGTATCCTGCCATCTTCCTCTTTATTTTAAAAGCAATACTATGATTCCTCTAAAACTGTAGTAGGTTCTTTTTTCTTCTTGCGTCCCCACCAAATATAAAATCCTGTCAAAGGAAGACTCGCTATAAATAAACTAATTAAAAAAGCGACAACCTTACCCGGAAAACCTATTATGGCGCCTGTATGAATATCATAATTCATTCGCATTAACGTATCAGGAATACCAGCGTTTGCAAGTTTCCCATAAATATGATCTACTTCAATTTCTTCTAATGTATAAGGGTCGTAATAATGATAATTTGTTTTCCAATACGTTCCTTGATCGGGATTTGCATTAGTTGCAATAGCAGTAGTATCAGTTTCTGGAGGATGAATTTCAATAGATTTTGCTTGCGGATATTTGGTTTTCATAATCACCCAAACTTTATCTATTGGTTTTTCTACCGTCAACTTGCTTTTGTTCAAAATAGGATCTTGATAAACCAATGATTTTTCGCCACCGAGAACTTTGTAATACGAATAGGCAAACCAGTTAAATCCCCAAACTAATCCTGTAATTGCAAACACAAGTGCTAATAAAAAAACGTAAAATCCTGTAACGGCATGCAGATCATAATTTTTTCGCTTCCATTTGGTGCTTTTTTTCCACTTAAAACTAAAACGTTGTTTTCGAGCATTCTTATTTCTTGGATACCACAAAATAAGCCCTGAAATTAGCATAATAACAAATAGTAATGTAGCTGTAGCCACAACAGTTTGTCCAATTTTATGCGGTAACCAAAGATAAAAATGACCATCAAGTATAAACCTAAAAAAGCCTTCCTCCATATTTACAGTAGCTAAAACTTCGCCCGAATAAGGATTCAGATAACTGACAAAATGATAAAAAGGATCGTGTTGATAAAAAATGGCTTCTACGGATTCTTCAGCCCCGTGGTATTGAATGGCATGCAACACTTTACCAGGTAATTCTTTTCTAGCTATTGCTTCTAGCTGGGATGGGGGCAAAAAAGGTTTTTCTTCTTTACTTACAAAACGATATTCTTCAGTTATGTTTTGAATTTCTTCTTGAAAAGCATAAAAACATCCTGTAATGGCAATAATAAAAACGATAAGCCCTGAAGACAAACCTAATAACAAGTGAATCTTGCCAATTATTCTTTTAAAATTATTCTTTTTCATCTGAAATGAATTAAAGAGCGTTTCTAAAAAGTACTCATTCTAAGACGGCCATCCTCTCAATTATTTGAAACCGCCGACTCAAAACAAGTACTTTTTAGTCACTCTCTTTGTTAGGTATGTTTAGTATTTTACTTAAAACTTATATGTCAATCCAGCGGTAAGACTTCTTAAATTTTGAGGAGTAATGGTGGACCAGCCTGAATAGTATTTTTCGTTTAGCAAATTATTAACTTTTAGTATAACCGTAATTTTATCATCATTATAAGACAAAGCCGAATTCAAAATGGTATATTCAGGCAAAGTAAAAGTTCCTATATTGGCTCTGTTTAAAGTTTTATATTCACTTGCATAATTCCCTCCAAATCCAACTCCAAATCCTTTTAAAGCTCCTGACGACAAGGTATAACTAGCCCATAAATTTACTAAGGTTTCTGGACCTGCCTCCTCTGGTCTCAAACCTAAATATCCATCACCAGGATTGTCCTTAGTAACCTCACTTTGGTTGTTACTAAAACCTGCAATTACATTCAATCCTTTAGCTAAATTAGCCGTCAAACTCACTTCGACTCCTTGGCTATTTACTTCACCTCCTTGTATGGAATTGTTGATGTTAGTTGGGTCAGTCATCAACCTGTTTTTCACATCAATATTATAATAACTTATCGTTGCCGAAACAATATCCTTGTACAGATTTGTTTTTAATCCAAATTCGTATTGATTTGCCTGTTCAGGGTCAAATGTTTTTAGCTCAGGATTTAAACCATTCACATCAGTAACTTCTTTTGGAGCTACATTGGTAAACCCATTCATGTAATTTCCAAAAAGCGACACTTTATTTTCAATAAGTTGGTAAACAGCTCCAAATTTTGGAGATACTGCCGTTTGAGAATGACTTTCATCACCTGTACCCGATTTGAAATGATCCACACGCAAACTAGCCATTACCGAAAACCTATCACTAATATTCAAAACATCCGAGGCGTAAGCACTCAATACTTCTGTCTCCGCAGTTGAATTCCCAGAATAGGTTCCCGCTAGTACATTATCTACACCAGCTTGTGTCAAATCACCAGTATCGGTTTGATTTTGTAAAGAAACTATTCCGTTTACTCTCCAGCCCGTACTACCGTTGAGAATATCCGATTTAAAATAATCTGCTCCTATTACCAAACGATTTCGCATACGGCCTATTTCAAAATCTCCAATAAAATTTTGCTGTATGTCTGTTGCCATGGTTTCCCCATTTCTTTTAGAAATAAATCGAGTAAATTCATCCCCATTTGAAGAATCCCATAAATAAGAATAATAACCATCTGTTTTACTATTGCTCCTAGACAATACGGTTTGAGAGGTCCATTGGTCTGATAACTTATAGAACATCTGTGCTTGCATGTTAAATGTTGGATTACTGATGGTCAATTCGTTTGAAGTATATGATTTTTCATAACTTTTTTCAAACAACTCCATCGAGTTAAAGGTTAGTGGGTTGTATCTATTTAAGAAAATCATCGGAGCATTGGATGAATTTCTATTCGAAAATTCCGTATTGATTAAAAATGACAATCGGTCATTTACCTTATAACTTAAGGAAGGGGCCAAGAAAAAAGATTTTGAAAAACCAGCATCTTGAAAAGAGTTTTCTTTTTGATAAGCGGTATTGACACGGACCAAAACATCTGCGTTGAGTGGTATGTTTACATCGGCTGTTACCCTATCCAAACCATAAGTTCCCGAATTATAACTAATTTCTCCACCAAATCTAGAATGAGGCTTTTTGGTTACCAAATTAATTAAACCACCATACGAAATAAGGCTACTTCCAAACAAGGTTCCCGAAGGTCCTTTTATCACTTCGATGTTATCAATATTAATAGGGTCAATACTACCGTTATTGATTCCTGCCAATCCATTAATAATCGTAGGTTGTACTGAAAATCCTCTCATAGTATAATACTCGCCACCGTCAGTTCCTCTACCAGTGGATTGCCACAAGCGAGTAATACCTGTGGCATTTTTAAGTGCATCGTTAAAATTAGTTACCACTTGTTCTTTTAGCAAATCAGAAGTTACCGTGTTGTACACCTGAGGATTTTCAATATTATTCAAAGGCATTTTTGCTACAGTGATACTTTTCTCTCGCTTGTATTTATGATTTTGAATAATTTCAATGGCTTTTAATTTAGTAATCGTGTCTTTGGATTTTTTTTGCGCATAAATGCTATGAGTAAATAGTACAGCAAAACTAAGTAAAATGGTGTTTTTCATGTTTTATTTAGATTGAATTAAAATAATGTCGCAAATGTAAAAACCCAAAACCATAAAAGCAAAATTTATTTAGAATAAATAAAAATAACTTATTATTTTTTTATTTTAATAAAAGATAATCCGCTTATTTATAACCAAATAAATGCTTAATTTTGGTTAACCAATTTAATATTTACATTATGCCAAAAAATAACCGCAGAGCTTTCATTAAAAACAGCGCCTTAGGATTGAGTGCTATTCCTTTTATTGATCTTTCTATTCCACTATTTAACAATGCAACAGATACAAAAACCCTATCTATTAATGTATTTTCAAAACATTTACAATTTTTAGATTATTATCAAGCAGGCGAAGTAGCTGCTGAGATTGGATTTTCTGGACTGGATTTAACTGTCCGTCCCAAAGGGCATGTCTTGCCAGAGGCTGTACATACTGATTTACCCAAAGCCATGCAAGACATCAAAAAAGCGGGATCACATTGTACCATGATAACAACTGCAATTGAAAGTGTTCAAAACCCACTAGATGTTGCCATTATTCAAGCTGCTGCAAAGGAGAAAATTGGTTTTTACCGCACCAATTGGTTCAAATACCCCCCAAACGTATCCATGCCACAAGCATTATTACAGTATCGAGAAGAAATTAAAAAACTCAGTGAATTCAATCAACAATTTAATATTATAGGTTGCTATCAAAATCATGCTGGCACCAGTATTGGCGCTTCTTTTTGGGAAGTTGAAGCAATATTAAAAAATGCCAATCAAACTTATTTTGGTACACAATATGACATCCGACACGCGACAGTCGAAGGGGGTTATTCTTGGCAAAATGGTTTCCACTTATTACAATCGCAAATTAAGACTATTGTGCTTAAAGACTTTAAATGGGTGAAAAAAAACGGGGTTTGGTCAGCTGAAGACTGTCCTATTGGAGAAGGAATGGTAGACTTTGGCTCCTACTTCAAATTGCTAAAAAAACACGGATTAACCCCACCTGTTTCACTGCACTTAGAATATGACTTAGGAGGAGCCGAAAAAGGAAATCAAACCATCAAAATAGATAAAAAAATAGTTTTTGATGCCATGAAAAAAGACCTTCGTGCCGTCCAAAAATTATGGAAAGAAGCCTAAAAAAAAAGCTGTCATAAAAGCATCAAAAAAAGGTCTTTTATCCATTTAAATAAAAAGACCGGATGGATGCTTTTAGGACAGCCTCCTTTTATAAGGGAACGAGAATGAAATTTACAGTTATTTTCTAGCCAAAATCTTTTTATTAATGGCTTTAACCAAATCAGGTCCTTCGTAAATAAAACCTGTATATAGTTGAACTAAACTCGCTCCTGCTTCTAATTTTTCAATTGCATCTTGGGCAGTATGAATCCCTCCCACTCCAATAATAGGAAATGCTTTGTTGCTCTTTTGAGATAAAAACCGAATCACTTCAGTGGAACGCTTGGTTAGCGGTTTACCTGACAATCCTCCTACTTCGGTCTTGTTTTCAGACTGCAAGCCTTCACGAGAAATGGTTGTATTGGTAGCAATAACTCCTGCTATTTTCGTTTCACTAACAATTTCAATGATATCCAATAATTGCTCATCGGTCAAATCAGGTGCTATTTTTAATAAAATCGGTTTTTGCTTGGGCTTTGCAACATTCTTATTTTGCAAGGTTTGTAATAACTGTGTCAACGGCTCTTTGTCTTGTAAAGCACGTAAATTAGGTGTATTAGGCGAACTCACATTGACTACAAAATAATCCACATAATCATAAAGCGCATCAAAGCAAATTTCGTAATCAGAGGTCGCCTCTTCATTAGGAGTTAGTTTATTTTTTCCAATATTCCCACCTATCAAAACACCGGTATTTGATTTTAATCGTGCGACAGCCTCTGCTACACCACCGTTATTAAAACCCATTCGGTTAATGATAGCCGAATCTTCTTTCAAGCGAAACAAGCGTTTTTTAGGATTTCCCTCTTGCCCTTTTGGGGTAAGCGTTCCAATCTCAATAAATCCAAATCCAAAATTTGACAACTCTTTGTACAACTTGGCATCCTTATCAAAACCAGCGGCTAATCCCACTGGATTTTTAAACTTTAATCCAAAAACTTCCGTCTCTAAACGTTTGTCATCTACCAAATACATTGCTTTATACAAAGCACTAAATCCCGGAATTTTTGAAGTAAATCGAACCAATGAGAAGGTAAAATAATGTACTTTTTCAGGATCAAAACAAAAAAGCAAAGGACGAAGTAATAATTTGTACATAGGTGTTGTTTTTAAAGTGGTACAAAAATAGTACTATCTAACCGAATAAGAAACAGTTGATGATAAATTTTAAATTCAAATTCTGAATCGTAAATCTCAAATTCTCACCTACATTCAACATACCTCTTCTCCTAAAAATACCTAACCTCATAATGGTTCTAAAAAAAGATATGATTCAAAAAACCTATCTTTGTGACTCACAAAAAAATTAAAAACTATGCAACCTATTATAGACCGTTTCATAAGCTATGTAACGATTGACACCGAATCAGATTCAAAATCCAATACAACTCCCAGCACTCAAAAACAATGGGATTTAGCTAACAAATTAGTTGAAGATTTAAAAGCAATTGGTATGCAAGAGGTTACCATCGACGACAAAGCGTACATCATGGCAACCCTTCCTAGCAATGTCGAACATGATGTACCTACCATTGGTTTTATTTCGCATTTTGATACGAGTCCAGACTTTACAGGTGCAAATGTAAAACCCCAAGTTGTTCCCAATTATGATGGGAAAGACATCGTATTAAATGCTGAAAAAAACATCATTCTTTCTCCTGATTATTTCAAAGATTTATTGCAGTACAAAGGACAAACCTTGATTACTACTGATGGAACTACTCTTTTAGGCGCTGATGACAAAGCCGGAATAACTGAGATCGTAACTGCCATGGAATACCTCATCCAACATCCTGAAATTAAGCACGGAAAGATCCGAGTAGGATTCACACCCGATGAAGAAATAGGTCGTGGAGCGCATCATTTTGATGTAGAAAAATTTGGAGCGCAGTGGGCTTACACCATGGACGGGAGTCAAATTGGGGAATTAGAATACGAAAATTTTAATGCGGCTGGAGCCAAAATTATTTTCAAGGGAAAAAGCGTTCATCCCGGATATGCCAAAGGAAAAATGATAAATTCTCTGTTGCTAGCAAACGATTTTATCAATGCCTTACCAAAAGACGAAACCCCACAAGAAACAAAAGGATATGAAGGCTTTTTTCACATTCATCACTTAAATAGCTCAATAGAAGAAACTGTTTTAGAACTCATTATCAGAGATCACAACAAGAAAAAATTTGAAAAACGCAAAGCATTAATTGAAAAAATCACCCTAAAATTCAATAAAAGATATGCTAAAAAGTTCGGAGAAGATATTGTTATCACTGAGATAAAAGACCAATATTACAATATGAAAGAAAAGGTTCTCCCAGTAAAACATATCGTTGATATTGCGGCCAAAGCGATGAAAGAAGTCAATGTTAAACCCATCATTAAACCCATTCGTGGTGGTACCGATGGTTGTCAATTGTCTTATATGGGATTGCCTTGTCCTAACATTTTTGCAGGCGGTCATAACTTTCATGGAAAATACGAATATGTCCCAGTAGAAAGCATGCTAAAAGCAGTAGAAGTCATTACTAAAATTGCTGCATTAACCGCACTTCCTAATTATGGTTTGCCAATGAGTAAAACTAAAAAACAAGTTGCTGTAAAGTAAAAAACTTCCCATTACCTCGGTTTTTAATAGGAATAAAAGCCGGGTGTAAATTCAATTCAGCTTAATTTGGGTTTGAATTGAATTAAACCTTGGTCCTTTCAATGCATACTTTTAAATTCACACCGCAGATTCGCAAGTTTTAAAAGACTTATAGTAATAATAATTGCGAATCTGCGGTTTAATTATTTTCCAGCCTTATTCTTCGTAATCACAAATTGCACTATGCACAATAGGAAAATTACAGGAATTTGCAATAAAACACAATGCATTTGCTTGGGTATGCAACGATAACGCAAGGGCTATTTTGTCTTTTTGACGAATAGTCACTTTGGGAAATAATTGAACTTCTGTAATGCGTCCAGCATAATTTGCTCCTACTTCCAGAACAGCCTGTGCCTCATCTTGATACGAAATAACTTCTATACCGTGCTGATGGCATACAAATAAATAGGACATCATGTGGCAAGACACAACACTACTCAACAACAAATCTTCGGGATTATATGCTGTAGGATCGCCTTTGAATGCTTTAGCTGCTGAAAGACGCAAAGGGTCTTTCCCTTCCATCGTCACAGAATGATTCTTAACATACCGAGTGGTTCCTTTGGGCTTAGCGAACCAATCCAAGCGCGCTTTAAAAAAGTGTTTTACATCCATTTATTTCAATAATTGATTGGTTTCTAACCAATGTAACATCGAGTCAAACCAAGAATCCTTGATCGTTTTATTGTTCAGCCCAAAACCGTGGCCTCCTGCTTGGTAAAGATGCATTTCACTTCGAATGCCTTCCTGATGCAATTTCATATAAAAATCGACACTATTTTGAAAAGGAACTGCTTTATCATCAGCAGCATGAACCAAAAAAGTAATTGGGGTTTCTTTGGTTATCTGCAATTCATTAGAATATTGCGCCACCACTGCTTCACTTGGTTTTTCACCTAATAAATTTTGCTTCGAACCTTTATGTTGATACTTCCCAAAAGAAATCACAGGATAAACCAGTACCATAAAATCAGGTCGTAAATTAGTCTTAGTAGCATTCTCAATTTCGATTTGGTCGAGATGTGTCCCCACAGTGGAAGCCAAATGACCTCCTGCCGAAAATCCCATTATTCCTACTTTGTTCTCATCGAGATGGTACTTCGTCGCATTTTCTCGAATCCATTTCATCGCTTGTTGCGCGTCTTGCAAGGGACCTATTTTTTTATCTATCATGATTTCATCATCCGGCAAACGGTATTTTAATACAAAGGCGGTTATCCCCTTTTCATTCAGTTTTTCGGCTACTGTATATCCTTCATTGGTCATTGAAAGCAAACGGTAACCACCTCCAGGACAAATTAAAACCGCCACACCATTGGGTGTTACTTTTTTGGGACAAAAAACCAATAATTCAGGATTACTAACTTTTTTTATTCGAACGCTTTTATCTTCTGCAGTTTCTGCCGTCTCTTTATAATCAACAGCCGTCTTACTATTAGGTACTTTTTGAAGATACAATGTCACCACCTTGTCTTGTGCAACAAAACTGAAAGTGACTACTAAAAATAACGAACTAAATAAGGCTTTCATAGGATACGTTTATATTTTTTATAAAAAACAAAGATTGCAAGTTAACTTTTTTATCCACTACTGCATAATTTGGCACGATGCATTTCATCGAACTTATTTTTTAATCTCTATAATTTTGAATACTTTTATCAAAAACAGCTATGCGCACTGTATTTTCATGCCTTTTTTTGATGTTGTTGACACCTCTGCTAGCCCAAAACTCCATGGCTACAATATTAAAAAAATACAACAAAGAGACTGTACCCTATGTTCATGTTAACGCATTGAAAAACAACCCATACATCCTTTTAGATGCCCGAGAAGCCATTGAGTTTAAAGTCAGTCACATTCCGAATGCCTTTTGGGTAGGATTTTCAACTTTTAAACCCCAGCAGGTAACAAAACTCGTCAAAAACCGAAACACCCCCATTCTCGTATATTGTTCCATAGGAATACGTTCAGAACAAATTGCTGAACAATTACTAAAATTGGGTTATACTCGTGTTTACAATCTCTTTGGCGGGATTTTTGAATACAAAAACAAAGGTGGCCAAGTTGTCAATTCACAACAACAAGCTACAGACAGCGTTCATGCTTACAACAAGCAATGGAGCCAATATCTCACTAAAGGAATTAAAATTTATGAATAATGCCTTGATCATCTTTACTCGTAATCCTGAATTAGGTAAGGTAAAGACACGTTTAGCACAATCTATTGGAGATGAAAAAGCATTACAGGTCTATCGCGATTTGTTACAACATACTATGGAGCAAACCCAATCCATCGCCTGCGACAAATATGTTTTTTATGACACACAAATTATAGAAAATGATATTTGGGATAACAATTGCTTTCACAAACGCCTTCAAGCCACTGGCGATTTAGGCAACAAAATGGAAGCTGCTTTTGATTATCTTTTTGAATTAGGCTACAAAAAATGCATCATTATTGGGAGTGATTTATTCGACCTCACTAGCGACTTAATTGAAAAAGCCTTCCAAATGTTAGACAAAAAGAAAATCATCATTGGTCCCGCACAAGATGGAGGATATTATTTATTAGGGTTAAAGAAAATGAAAAAAGGGTTGTTCCAAAACAAAGAATGGGGTACACCCTCAGTATTGGCTGATACTTTGAGCGAAATTAACATTGCTCAGGTGTATTTTTTAATTACCTTGAACGATATTGACACGCTGGATGATTTAAAACAAAGCAATTATCACTTAAAATAAATGGAAAAGTATTTTCAAATTATACAAGAATCCTATCAGGGTTATTTTAATTACCTCAAAAACGAAATCATTTTTCCAGATTGGGACAATTATTTCTATGGGCTAATTGCGATTTCGTTAGTGGTTTTTGTACTGGAATTGCTGTTTCCTTGGCGAAAAAACCAAAAGGTACTGCGAAAAGATTTTTGGTTGGACTTATTTTATCTCTTTTTTAATTTTTTCTTGCTCAACCTTATTTTACTCATTGCATTATCCAATCTAACAGAGCAACTCATCAACGATTTTTTATCATTATTCGGTGTCCAACTCTCATCGATTCAATTGTTTTCCTTATCAGAATTGCCTAAGCCACTGTCTCTTTTTCTATTTTTTATCATTAGTGATTTCGTTCAGTGGAACGTCCATCGACTACTGCATACGGTTCCCTTTTTATGGAAAATTCATCAAACCCATCATAGCGTTAAGGAAATGGGATTTGCTGCGCATTTTAGATACAATTGGATGGAACCTATCGTGTACAAAACTATTTTGTATGTCCCCATCATCCTGATTGGTGGATTTCAACTGGAAGACGTTTTTATTGTTCATTTCATTAGTATTGCCATTGGTCATTTGAACCATGCAAACCTTGGATGGGATTATGGTTATTTAAAATACCTATTGAATAATCCTAAAATGCACATCTGGCACCACAGCAAAAAAATCCCTAACAAAAACGGCATCAATTTCGGGATTTCTTTGAGTCTCTGGGATTATCTTTTCAAGACCAATTACATTCCATCGGATGGAAAAAACATCGAACTGGGTTTTGACCAAGACGAACAGTTCCCAAAAGATTTTTTAGAACAAGAATTGTACCCCATAAAAAAATAAAAAAAAGTGTCAGGAATCGCATATAGCACCGACTATAATTACAAATTAAAAAGACAAAACATGAAAAAGCTATGCTACTTTATACTCTTATTGCCTCTATTTTCCATGTGCAACAACTTCTCAAAAGACCCAAATGTAGCCACAAAAATTGTCTTGAGTGCCAATGAATCCATCCAATCCATTGATCATTCCAAATGGGATGCCTTGGTACGAAAACATGTTTCCAATTCAGGTAAAGTAAACTACAAAGGCTTTCTTAAAGATCAAAAAGAGCTGGATGCCTATCTGGCTGTTTTAGCAACTGCAACGCCTTCAAAATCCTGGAACCGAAACGCCACACTAGCCTATTGGATTAATGTTTACAATGCTTTTACCGTAAAATTAATTCTTAATAACTATCCCGTAAAAAGCATCAAGGAAATCAATAATCCTTGGGGTAAAAAATTCTTCACCCTTGGTGGTCAAAAATATAGTCTCGAAGAAGTAGAACATAAAATATTGCGTAAAATGAGCGAACCCCGCATTCATTTTGCCATCAATTGTGCCTCTTATTCGTGTCCCAATTTACTAAACGAAGCCTATACCGAAACGAAACTAAGCAAACAACTTGCTAAAGTTGCTCAAGATTTCATCAACGATAAATCAAAAAATACTATTTCCCCCAACCAAATTGAAGTTTCAGAAATTTTCAATTGGTTTTCAAAAGATTTCACAACTAAAGGCAGTTTAATTGAATATCTGAATCAGTATAGCACTGTAAAAATTAATTCGAATGCAAAAATTTCCTTCAAGGATTACAACTGGAGTTTAAATGAATAAGATTTCGATTATCATCCCTATGTACAATGAGGTTGAAACGATTCAATCTAGTTTGTCGTATATTGAAAGAGTAATTTCAAAAAACATCGACTATGAAATTATTGTTGTCGATGGTGGCAGCACGGATGGTTCACCGGAAAAAATCATTCCTTCGGAAACCATTCGTTTGATTCAGTCGCCCAAAGGCAGAGCCAGACAAATGAATACGGGTGCCCAAAAAGCAACGGGCAATATGTTGTATTTTTTACATTGCGACAGTTTCCCGCCTGCAAATTTTGATTTGGAGATATTCAAACAATTTGAAAAAGGAAATCTCGCAGGTTGCTTCCGCATGAAATTTGACTGGAATCATCCCCTTTTATTGATTTCACAATGGTTTACCCGTTTCAATCACAGCAGTTGCAGGGGTGGCGACCAGTCTTTATTTATATCCAAAGAGTTGTTTGAAAACATCAATGGTTTTAACGAAAATTATATCATTTATGAGGACAACGAAATTATTGAACGGCTTTACGCCAAAAAACAATTTGTTGTGATTCCGAACTACCTGATTACTTCCGCAAGGAAATACAAACAAATCGGCGTTTGGAAATTACAATACCATTTTGGTGTGATTCATCTCAAAAAAAAGATGGGGCATTCCATAAATAGCTTACAAGAATATTACAATAGGAATATTATTTAACTTATTGTGTGCAATTATTAAAAACGTCAGTTCGAGTGTTTTTTGTGGAGAGAAACGGAACAAAAAATGTATCGAGAACCGTTTTTAATGACATTTTTCCTGTTCTCGATACAAATTTCCTGAAAAAGCTATTCGCATTTTCTGAAAATTCACTCGAACTGACGAAAAATCATCAATGAAAGATTAATAGCACCCAACGGATATTATTTATATAAAAAAAGAAAAAGAACCATTAAGTCCCGAAGTTTCTAGATAAATTTTATTTAAATAAATTTTTTAATGACTTAATAATTTAAAAAATAATCAAATCGCTTAAATTAAAAACACATGAATCCATTCACAAAAACAGTCGTAGTCATTTTTCTAACAACATTTTCGCTAGCGAGTTGCAAATCTTCTAAAGAGGAAGAAAAAAACAAAGAAGAAGAAACTTTTGTTCAAAAAACTGAAAAAGCACACCACAAAGAAGCTTTTAGTGCAAAAGAAGCTATCCAATTTGACATTCAATTATTTTTTGGTGGCAAAGAGCGTATGAACGCGACAATGACGCTTTTAACGAATTCGAGCAAAGGATTGATTGTTTTTAAAAATGGAGCCAAAATTATTGCGGACCATGACAAAGTCTATTATTCCCCAGATGTTCCATCTGAAAAATCTGTTCGATTTGATGCTTACACATGGTCGTATTTCTTTTTATTCCCTTATAAAATGAGTGATGGAGGTACTAAATGGGAAAACTATGAAAACAAAGAATCTGATCATGAAAAATTTGACAGCCAACGCCTAACATTTGAAGCAGGAACGGGCGACGCTCCTGACGATTGGTATGTTGTTTATACCAATAAAGCAACCAATCTAATTGAAAAAGCGGCTTATATTGTCACTGCTAATAAAAACAAAGAAGAAGCTGAGAAAAATCCTCATGCTATAAAATATACAGATTACAAGACTATTGACGGTATTCCTGTGGCGACAAAATGGAGTTTTTGGGAATGGGCAACTGATAAAGGTTTGACTGAAGAAATTGGCAACGCAACGCTAACCAACATCAAATTCATAAAAGTAGATGCCAATACTTTTGCTCCTGGTTCCGATTTCAAAACAATCTAAAACCCAGATTCTCTTGAGTGGACAGTACACACCCCCAATGTCAGTCTGTCCCGAAGCTTCAACAAGCTTAATGTGACAACGGTCATAAAATGAACTCTGAAAACCTCATTTCACCAAACGGATTAAAAACTATTTATGAAACACATTGTCATCATCGGAAACGGAATCTCGGGAGTTACCCTCGCGCGACATATTCGGAAACAATCGGATTTCAAAATCACTATTATTTCATCGGAAACTGAATTTTTCTTTTCCCGTACCGCTTTGATGTATGTGTTTATGGGGCATATGAAATGGGAACATACCCAACCGTATGAAAATGATTTTTGGAAAAAAAACCAAATTGACTTAATTCACCAAGAGGTAACCCAAGTTTTTCCTGAAGAAAAATCCATTGTATTGCAAGGAAATACCGTTTTACATTACGACAAATTAGTCCTTGCCACGGGGTCTAAACCCAACAAATTTGGCTGGCCAGGGCAAGACCATAAAGGAGTGACTGGACTGTATCACAAACAAGATGTCGCATCTCTTGAACAATGGGCACCTAGTACCAAAAGAGCCGTAATCGTGGGCGGAGGACTCATCGGGATAGAACTTGCCGAGATGTTGCGTTCACGCAAAATCGAAGTCACTTTCTTGGTTCGGGAAAAAAGTTTTTGGGACGGTGTTTTGCCTTTTGGCGAAAGCCAAATGATTAATCGTCACATCCGTGAACACCATATTGATTTGCGATTAGAAACTAGCTTAAAAAAAATTCTCGCTGATGAAAAGGGTCGCGCAAGAGCCATTATTACCGACAAAGGCGAAACCATCGAATGCCAATTAGTTGGACTAACAGCGGGCGTTTCTCCCAATGTAGATTTCCTAAAAAATTCAGGAATTGAATTGGGGAAAGGAGTAAAAGTCAATCGCTATCTTCAAACCAATTACGAAGATATTTATGCCATAGGCGATTGTGCGGAACAACACGAAGCCATCGGACAACGTCGTCCTATCGAAGCAGTCTGGTACACTGGAAGGATCATGGGCGAAACCTTGGCACAAACCTTAACCGGCAATCATACTGAATACCAACCGGGACATTGGTTCAACTCGGCTAAATTTCTCGATATTGAATACCAAACGTACGGTTGGGTTTGGGCACAACCTAAGGAGAATGAGGCGCATTTTTATTGGGAACATTCAGCTGGTAAAAAAGCCATCCGAATAGCATTTGACAAAAATGACAGCACCTTTTTGGGCATCAACACTTTCGGAATCCGAATGCGCCATGACTTTTTTGACAAAGTCCTCAACGAAAATAAAACCATTGATTATGTGATACAACATTTGGCACAAGCGAACTTTGATCCCGAACTTTACAAAAGTCATATCCGAGAAATTCAAAAGCAATTCATTAATCAATGCGTTGGAGTTAAAAGAGCTTAAAAATGAGTACAGCACCAAAAAATATTTCTATCGCCTCACACGAGAACAACTACCTTAACAGCATCCAAAAATTAGGGATTGCTGTTGGCTTAATCGGTTTGTTTATCCTAGCATTGGCACTATTCAATTTTAATTTTCCCAACAAAGAAATTTGGTTAACGGCCTCTATAATTGCCATTTTCACTGGGATTATCATCTATGCGAATAGCACCTATCTCAACAAACCCGAAGGAATCCAAAACAACGATGTGTGGACATCTGGATTAACAAACAAAGGAACAATCGCTTGGATGATAGGTATTATTTTGACAGCCTTTTATGTGGTGCTGTATTGGTTTCCAAGCTATCTCGGACTAAATTCAGAAGGCAGAACAAATACCGGAATTGTTGGTTTTTTCGACCCTTTGAGTTTGATGTTAAACGGAAAACCAGCTAGCCAATGGTTTGTTTATGGAACACTTTACACCGTTGCTATTTTAGGTTTGGGTTACAAATTTATTTTAAAATACCGTCACAACAACTACCAGTTGGTTCGCACGCTTTCAGTGATGTTTTTCCAGTTGGGGTTTGCTTTTTTAATTCCTGAAATTCTCGAAAAACTTAATCCAGACAAAGCTTATTTTGCCAAAGATTTAAAAAATATGTGGCCGTTGAATTATTATTTTTTTGACGAATGGCATTTAAAAAACATGATTAATGGTGGCGATTTAGGCGCTTTTATGTTGCTTTTTGGAGTGGCGATGATTTTTATCATCTCCCCTATTCTTACCTATTTTTACGGTAAACGATGGTATTGTTCCTGGGTTTGTGGTTGTGGAGGACTAGCCGAAACCGCTGGAGATTCTTTTCGTCATTTGAGCGATAAGTCCGTAAAAGCATGGAAAATTGAACGTTGGATGATTCATTTGGTCTTAGTATTTGCCTTTGTGAGTACCATTGCTGTAATTTTCACTTTTCTGTCGAACAATCCCGAAATGAGTTTTATCACCCGTGACCAATTTGTTTGGGGAATTGTTATTTTTTTAGGCATTTTCACTTCATTTTTATATGTTTTCAAAAGAAAAGAACTAGATACGGATGCGGTCTATACCATGCTGACTTTGGTCATTATCATGGTGCTTGCCTTAGTAATGAATTATTTTTCGGGCAACTCAAACATTTTTTTTATCGATAGCTATAAATTAAGAGAATGGTACGGTTTTGCTATTGGAGCAGCTTTTAGTGGCGTGATTGGCGTGGGTTTTTATCCTATTTTGGGAAATCGTGTTTGGTGTCGTTTTGGTTGTCCTATGGCAGCTATATTAGGATTACAACAACGTTTATTTTCTAAATTTAGAATTACTACTAATGGCGGACAATGTATCTCGTGCGGAAATTGTTCTACCTATTGCGAAATGGGAATTGATGTACGTGCTTATGCACAAAAAGGTGAAAACATTGTGCGTTCCTCTTGTGTGGGTTGCGGTATATGTGCGGCCGTTTGTCCTCGTGGAGTTTTGAAATTGGAAAATGATACCCCCGCGGGACGCATCAATGCAAACGAAATCTTATTAGGAAATGATGTGGATTTAATGGATTTGGTGAATCAAAAATAAGCAACATTCAATTACAAGAAAGTAAATTTTGACTTTCATTTGTATAAAATCTAAATTATTATCCGTGTAAATCAGCCCAATCTGCGTGGTATTTTTTTCAGGTAGATTTTTGCAGATGAGACAGATTTTTAAAAAAAATATGAAATCAAAAGGATTAGCACAGGTTAATCTTTTTGATTTATGGCTAAACAAATAATTTGAGCAGAATAAAATGACAAAAGGACTTTTTCTTCTTTTAATGATGACTGTTTTCGGAGCTTCGGAAAAGAAGCAGTATTCGAAAAGTTATTATCCAAATGGAAAATTACAAAGCGAAGGTTGGTTAAACCAAAACCAAAAGGTCGATTATTGGTTTTTCTATTATGAAAATGGCAACAAAAAAGAAGAAGGACATTATCTTGGCAACAAAAAACAAAAATGGTGGTTGTTTTACGATTCAAATGAAACCCTTATTCGGAAAACAGAATATCAAAACGACAAACCCAGCGGTCTGAATCTCTTGTACAAAGACGGAAAAATCATCAAAGCCGAAAAATACGCTATGGGTATCAAAACAAAAGAGTGGCATTCCCTAGCTGAATATCAAAAAGACAATTAAATAAATGAATGCTATCGTTGTAATTATACCCGCATTTAATGAAGAAAATGCAATAGGTCACGTCATACGTGAAATCCCTGAAATAGTAAGTGAAGTTATAGTCGTCAACAATAATTCGAATGACAATACAATTCTTGTCGCTCAAAAAGCGGGTGCCACTGTCCTAACTGAAAATAAAAAAGGGTACGGCTACGCCTGCTTAAAAGGATTGGATTACCTCGCCCAAAAAGAAAACAAGCCTGACATTGTGGTATTTTTAGATGGCGATTATTCTGATTATCCAGAAGAATTGACTAAAATAATTGCTCCTATACTCGACGATAATATCGATTTTGTCATTGGAGCTAGAGTGCCGTGGTTGAGAGAACAACATGCGATGACCCCGCAGCAAATTTTCGGGAACTGGTTGGCTACTTTTTTAATGAAATTGTTTTTCAAAGCTAAATTCACCGATTTAGGTCCGTTTCGTGCTATCAAATACCAAAAATTGTTAGCTTTGAAAATGGAAGACAAAACCTATGGCTGGACAGTTGAAATGCAACTGAAAGTCCTCAAACACAAAATGACCTACCTCGAAATCCCTGTGCGTTATAAAAACCGGATAGGTGTTTCTAAAGTTTCAGGAACCGTCAAAGGGACAGTTATGGCAGGATTCAAAATCATCGGTTGGATTTTTAAATACACCTTCAAATAATTCTATGTTACACATTTCTTATATCATTTTATTCTTTTACTGCCTCGCGATTGTATTGATTTTCTTTTATGGATTATCGCAGTTCAATCTGTTGTTCAATTATTTGAAAAGCAAAAAAGACACCCATTCTAATCATACCTATACTTTTGAAAAAGGTGATTCATTTCCCAAGGTAACCGTACAATTGCCTCTATACAATGAAAAATATGTGGTAGAACGCTTGTTGCGTACTATTGCGACTTTAGACTATCCTAGAGAACAACTTGAAATCCAAGTGCTGGACGATAGCACCGATGAGAGCGTGGCTTTTACCAAAAAAATCGTTGATGAGTTAGCACAAACAGGTTTAGACATTATACACCTGCATCGTTCCCATAGAACAGGATTCAAAGCAGGTGCGCTTAAAGATGGATTGGCTATTGCCAAAGGAGAATTCATTGCCATTTTTGACGCTGATTTTGTACCCCAGAAAAACTGGTTATTACAAACCGTTCCCTATTTCAAAGACTCCAAAATTGGCGTGGTTCAAACACGCTGGGGCCATTTGAATCGCAACTATTCCATTTTAACAAAAATCCAAGCATTTGCCCTTGATGCCCATTTTTCACTAGAACAAGTGGGGCGCAATTCGCAATCGCATTTTATCAATTTTAATGGTACGGCGGGCATCTGGCGAAAATCCTGTATTCTAGATGCAGGCAATTGGCAAAGCGATACCCTTACCGAAGATTTGGATTTGAGTTACCGTGCACAGCTGAAAAACTGGAAATTCAAATACCTTGAAAATGTTGAAACTCCTGCTGAATTGCCTGCTGTCATTAGTGCCGCACGTTCACAGCAATTTCGATGGAACAAAGGTGGCGCTGAAAATTTCAGTAAAAATGCCAAACGCGTCTTGAAATCAAATTCCATTTCGATTAAGACTAAAGTTCATGGTATTTTGCATTTGTTAAATAGTTCCATGTTTATGGCTGTATTTACGATGTCAGTACTCAGCATCCCAGTTTTATTTATCAAAAAAAAATTTCCACAATTTGATATACTTTTCGATTTTTTAATCTTTTTTATCATTACCTCCTTGTTGTTTTTTATTTGTTATTGGGTAACTTATAAAAGTATTCATGGTGGCGGATTTAGAAACTTCTTGGATTACTTACTGATGTTCATTACGTTTTATACAATAGCCATGGGATTTTCTTTTCACAATAGCGTAGCGGTATTAGAAGGCCTATGGGGTAAAAAAAGTGAATTTGTTCGCACCCCAAAACTGAACATAGAAGGTCGAAAAGATCATTGGAAACAAAATAGTTATTTGAATTCAACAGTTTCCAAAAAAATTTATTTCGAAGGTTTTTTGATGCTTTATTTCTGTTTTGGTATTTACAGTGCCGTCCAATTAGGCGATTTTAGTCTCGTCTTCTTTCATCTGATGTTGATGTTAGGATATGGCTACGTATTTTTTCAATCTATTGTTATCCCTAAATGACACTACCTACTTTACCCACTCTACAAACTTTTGGTTATTCTTTATTAAGCATCGTACTCTATTTATATGTGGGGTATCATTTAGAACGTTTTGAATTGCTCCCTTTGTTAGTGAGTTATAGTTTATTATTTTTTTGCACTTATCAAATCATCCAACTACAAAAGGAGAACCTCTCGTTTCTTGTAGGCTTAGGTCTGGCCATGCGAATAGCATTGTGGAGCGTTATACCCAATTTATCGCAGGATTATTTCCGTTTTATATGGGATGGAAGATTGCTTTTAGAAGGAATAAACCCATATCTCTACTTGCCGGATGACCTTATTTCTCAAGCAGACTTTTCGATAGCAAACGCAAAAATGCTCTATGAAGGCATGGGAACTTTAAGTGCAGGGCATTATTCTAATTATCCACCGTTTAACCAACTGCTGTTTGCTATAGCGGCCTTTTTTAGCAACAACACCATCGACGGAGCGGTAATAGCGATGCGTATCCTCATTATACTTGCTGACATGGGGACCTTATATTTTGGATTACAATTATTAAAACGCTGGGGTAAAAAAAAAGAACGTATTTTTTGGTACATCTTAAATCCACTGGTCATTGTAGAACTTACGGGAAACCTTCATTTCGAAGGAGTCATGCTGTTCTTCTTGGTCTGGAGCATGTACCTCCTTTCGCTTCGCAAATGGAAAACGAGTGCCGTGCTATTAGCCTTATCTATTTCGACTAAATTACTTCCGTTGCTCTTACTCCCGTTATTCCTTCAAAAGTTGGGTTGGAAAAAAATCATCCTTTTTTACAGTATTGTCATCGGAAGTACAGCCTTGCTCTTTTTACCTTTTTATTCACCTAAACTTATTGAAAATTATACCAATACAATCCGTTTATGGTTTACTAATTTTGAGTTTAATGCGAGTATCTATTATATTATAAGAGCCATCGGTTTTTGGGTCAAAGGATATAATATCATCCATACTACGGGTAAAATTATTCCTGTCTTAATGGTCTTGTTTATTCTCTACAAAAGTTTGTTCGAAAAAAACAAAACGACCTCTCAACTCTTTCAGCAATTCCTCATTGTCCTAACCGTTTATTTTATGACTAGTACAACCGTTCATCCGTGGTACATCATCAATCTTGTCTTGATGGGTGTTTTTACCTCTTTCAATTTTCCTTTCCTTTGGAGTTGGACAGTGATTCTAAGCTATAGTGCTTATGGGGAATTCCAATTCAAAGAAAATTTTTGGTTTATTGGATTGGAATATTTGATTGTAATTTTTTATATAATTTATGAAGTGAGGTTGAAATTACGCCTTAAAAAATCAGTATATTTGAATAAATCAACCTTTGAAAGTTATTGAAATGAGTATTACTGTCGAAAATTCTAAAACAATTGTCGAAAAGTGGGTTCACCAATTTAGTGATGAATTGTACGCCTGGTCTTTGTATAAAACATCGTCTAAAGAAACCGCCGAGGATTTAGTACAAGAAACTTTTTTAGCGGCTTATAATAAATTTGACAGTTTTCAAGGCAAAAGCCAACCCAAAACATGGTTGTTTTCGATTCTAAATAACAAAATCGTTGATTATTACCGACTTCATGCTCGAACGTCCAAGAATCATTTTAGTTTAACCGAAGAAAGTGGCTATGAATTAACCGATAAACTGTTTAATACTACCGAAAATTGGATTGACAAAACCAATCATCCCGTATGGGAACAGGAAGAAGAATTGCTTGACAATCCTGATTTTAATCTCGTCATGCAAACTTGTATTGATGATCTTCCTAAAAATTGGAAATATGCTATTACATCCAAATACCTTTCTAAACATAACGCAACAGCAATTTGTAAGGAACTGGCAATCACCACGTCTAATTATTGGCAAATTATACATCGGTCAAAATTGCTTTTAAAAAAATGTTTAGAAACCAAATGGAAATAACAGATTGAACGAAAATGAACAAACTCATGCAACAGCTTATCAAATCTTGTAAACTAACTTCTGAATTAATTGACAAACAGCAATTGACATCGTTGACAATTAAGGAGAAATTGCAATTACAAGCACATAAAGCCATGTGCAAAACCTGCACGGCTTATGAAAGTCAATCTAAAGTACTGGACGGCTTAATCCAAAAATGGTTCAAAGATAAATCCGAAAAATTAAGTGAACACAAAAAAGCAGCTATTATTGACCAAATAAAAAAAGTATAACTCCAAAAAAAAAGCTTCATGAGAGCACTAATTATATCAGGCGGCGGAAGCAAAGGCGCTTTTGCAGGTGGCATTGCCGAGTATTTAATTAATGATTGTTGTAACCAATACGAATTGTATGTAGGTTGTTCTACAGGCTGTTTGTTATTGCCTCATCTCGCTTTAGGCAAAATCGAAAAAATTAAAAAAATATATACCTCTGTTTCTCAGGAAGACATATTTAGTATTTCTCCTTTTATTATCAAAAAAACCAAAGACGGATACGACACTAAAATCAATCACTTCAACTCCGTTTTATCGTTTATCAAAGGATGTCCCACATTTGGCGAAAGTCTTAATTTAAAAAAACTCATAAAAAAAAGCATTACCAAGGAAGAGTTTGACCAATTACAAGCCGAAAATAAAAAAGTCATTGTTACGGTTTCAAACCTTAGTTTGAACCAAATAGAATATTACAATTCTATAGATTGTACACATGACGATTTTTGTGACTGGGCTTGGGCTTCTTCCAATTACACTCCTTTTATGAGTTTGATGACCAAAAATGGTTTTCAATATGCTGATGGCGGTTTTGGGAATTTTGTACCTATTTCCTGCGCTATCGAAAATGGAGCCACTGAAATTGATGTAATCATTCTCGAAAACGAAGTGCAATCCCTTCATTTTCCCGATATAAAAAATGCCTTTTCTTTATTGTTTCGAACTTTTCAATTCATGAAAAACACCAATAACTCTAAAGATATTATTATTGGTAAACTCATAGGGTTAAACCAAAACATTAAAATAAATTTTTACTTCACCCCAGAACAACTCACTGACAACCCGCTAATTTTTGACCCTGTCGAAATGTCCAAATGGTGGAAAGCGGGATATGAATATGCTAAATCCAGACAACCCGATAGTTTTTGTCATGTTCCCACTAAGGAAACAACGCAAAACGAAGTGGTTGAAGATTAAAAATTTAGCGTGCAGCTTGAAACAACATGGCACCAGAGTTCATACAATAACGTAAACCTGTAGGTTGTGGCCCATCATCAAATAGATGGCCTAAATGTCCGTCACATCGTGCACAGACGATTTCGCCACGCACCATTCCCAGACTTTTATCAACTACTTCTTTGACTCTTTTTTTGTCTAAAACATCATAAAAACTAGGCCATCCTGTCCCCGATTCAAATTTGGTTTCCGAAGAGAATAATGGTAATTTACACCCTGCGCAGAAATAATAGCCTTTTTTATGATTGTCAAAATAAGGATTTTTAAAAGGATATTCCGTTCCTTTTTCTCGAAGAATATGGTATTGCGTAGCACTCAACACTTTTTTCCATTCTGCATCCGATTTCACCACTTTTTTCAAAGAAGTATCATTCAGTGATAATTTTTCTTGCGGTGGATTAGGATTTTCCTGCATGGCATTTGTGTCTTTTTTAGTAGCCTGCATACAAGCCATAAATACAAGAAGAACAAGAGGAAAACTGATAATTTGTATGTAACGTTTCATGATTTTAAATTTTGAATTAAGGGATGCATTGGAGTATTAATTTAGTGTTGATTGTTCTTAAAAAAGGAACACCAGATTTAAGAAATTGAACAGATTAGCACAGATTCTAAAAAAATTAGAAGATTAAAAAAACATAGTGACCTTCGCACCGCGGTGTTCTTTGTGTTTAATCCCTACTTCAACTTCCCTTTGTACGTCTTTACAAACTTATTAAATCTCGGAATCGAAACCCCTTTGACATAACCTTGATTCGGGTTATTTTTCACATAATCTTGGTGGTAGGCTTCTGCTTCATAAAAAGCCGAGATGGGTTTCACTTCCGTCACAATAGGGTTATTAAACACTTTAGCCAAAGTTAGCGCTTTGATTTTGTCTTCGATGATTTTCTTTTCGCCTAGGTTGCCATAAAATGCAATGGAACGATAGGACGACCCCACATCAGGTCCTTGTTGGTTGGGCGTCGTTGGGTCTTGAGAGGCAAAAAAAGCATCTACTAATTGAGTAAAAGATACTTTTTTAGGATCATAAAAAACCGCAACAGCTTCGGCATGACCAGTTTGATTGGTTCCTACTTGATGGTAGGTGGGATTTTTAATGGTACCACCCGTATAACCGGAAACCGCTTCATCTACACCATATACCGCTTCAAAAACGTGTTCCGTACACCAAAAACAACCCGAAGCAAAAACCGCTATGGCTTTACTAGGCTTGGCATTTAGTGATAATTCTTTGGTTTGTGACTGGCAACTCATAAAAACTAATAAGAACGCCAAATAAGAGAGTACTTTCATCATTTCTTTGTTTATTAATAATATACGGGAGATTTTACATTTTGGTTTCTCAACGACTGCTAAACTTATGTTAAGCGATTCCCGATGTTAATGTTATAGACGATGAAGTTTGAGTTTCCTTACATTTTTTTATTTTACCGCAATGGCGCAAAGGCGCAAGGAAAAAATATAAAAAGAAGGGTATGAAAGTCAGGAGACTTTGGGACGAGTATCGTTCTTATTAACGATTTTAAAATTGCCTCAAAACTAGAATTGTTTTTTTATTATATCAGAATAAAGATGTTTGTGTTTCAATTTTCGGATGAAATGTACCTATAATCATAAATGGATTATGAGACACGTAATGATGGAGTTGTGATGTCCCTAAAAAGAAATGCAAGTCTTTGGTTTTAGCAAAATCGTCAAAATATTTTTTCTTAACATCTGCAACTGCTTTTACTTCATTCCCTTCGTGTCTTGCAAGGCAATTCCAATAAAGTTGGCCAATTTCCCAATCTTCAATCATCATCCTACTTTCTAATCCTTGATTATCCTCAAAAACATAACGAAATTTATACGGTAATTTTCGCACGACATCAAAGGGATTTCAGGTTGTTGAAATAAATTACCCTGAAGACGTTCTGCTTCAAGTTTTGCTAATTTATTCTTGTCCCATTCACGTTCAACATCTTCAACTGTAAAATCTAAAATTTTACTTGGTTTGAAAACAGCTAAAGAAGTACAAATACTTTTATTTTTAGCTTCGGCTATTAACTCGGATAAATTATAATAAATTTTACCTAATGCAAACATTTTTCTTTCAGCCCAATTCCCTTTTGTATCAAGATGGTCTACAATTTTTATTTCTGTATCGTGGGAATACGGACGAAAACTTTCAGGTCTGAAATCGCTCGTGTTTTTCACTAAATCCAATTCAATCCAATCGTACTTTTTGTATTGTTCTTCAAATGATTTTTTGCGGAACTGAATTGGGTAAATTCTAATCCAAGTCCCATCCTCTTTGAAACCTGCTGTACAAACCAACTCTTCATATTTTCCTGAAATAGCAGGATATGTCTTTACAGTGATTAAAACTTTTGTCTTTGCCATTTAAATGTGTTTTACTTCATATTCAAAATTAGGCAAATTTTCGATGGCTTCTGCCAAATGTTTACGGTGACATTGACAAATATTCGATTCAAAACAAGTCAAAGCAATACGCTTATTCTCTTTCAATAAGTTTAAAATTTTCTCTTGCGAAGATGTAGTTTTTGTTAAATTATTTTCACAATAAATTGCAAATAACTTATCATAATCACTTTGAGTATTTAGTTCTTGACGTTGCTGAGATTGTATACCAACTTCTGGAAAATGAATATAATCTATTCCCAAGCTATTGCAATACCGTTGTAACTGACTTTTACTAAATCCGTATTTCATACTCAATGGATTATTCCGAACGTCTACCAAAATTTTTATGTCATTTTTCAATAAACGGTTTAAATATTCTTCTAATGAAATCCCCTCATAGCCAATTGTAAATAAAATTGTTTTATTACTTTTCGGACGACTATTATCTACTTTTTTTAACTGTTCGGTAGTTAATATTTCTTGTGCTTTTAGACTATTTATTGCCCAATATGGAAAGTTCAAATAGGTATGCTTCATCAAAGTATCTGCATTCATTTTTCCGTATTGTTCTTTGATATATAACATAACCCTTTTATCATCAACTTTTAGAGTATTAAAATAGTTTGTTATTTCATTACTTGAAAAATGACTAGCTGTTTCACTCAACATTCCTTTGCGTACCATGGCTGTCAAATCGGCATTAGCTGAATATGAATAACATCCGTATTTATAAGGAATAAAATCATAATCAGCTTTTTTTTGTCGTTGGGTAAACAAAAAAAGTAGTTTTTGAAGACTGATTTTATCTATTTGTCCTTCAAAAAGTTGTAATAATGCTAATATAATTTTTCTTCTGTAAAACATTTTGCAAATGTAGTAAAATCAACTTCTCTCTCCTAATGCAAACCATCTTAAGTTACACTAATTTAAATCCGTTTTTATATTACGAAACATTAATTTACACCACCACTCATCTATAAAGAAATCAAATCCCTCTCTCTACCCCCAATTGAGGCGGTATCCTCGTAGTGCAACGAAGAGATATAGCCATCCCGAAGCATCGGGAGCGGGAGCGATGTTTCCTAAAAAAACCTAATATTCTGGCCCTAATAATCAAAAAACTAAATCCCTCCTACCCTTAGCCTCTAAGCGCCTCAGCAACTCAGACCCTCAATAAACTAACAACAACCGCCTCCATTATAGTGAAAGGTGCTTTCGCTGATGTAAATGTCATTGCGTCCTAAACTGGCTAGGGCTGCGGCGGTTTTGTCGCATACGGCTAGGGGTTGGTTTTTGAGTAAGGTATGGCCTTTTTTATCGTCGAAATAGGCTTCTTTACCGTAATAGATGGCGGCTTTTCCGGTGAACACGCAAGGGCCATCGGCTGGCATAGGGTCTTTGATGGCGCAAACTTCGATGCTTTCAATAAAAATTAATTCATCGGTTGGGTAATTTTCAGGGTCTAGGATTCGGTACGGACGGCGGCCACGGATTTCGATGGTTCCAAAGCCCACATCGGTCAAGGCTTTGATGTAATCGGCAATGGGAATGCTTCCGCTCAGGCACAAGGCACGGAGGTGGTCGTCATTACGCAAGGCTTCATTCATGGGTTGCTCGCAGGTGGGGTCACTCATCACGAGTCGTCCGTGGGGTTTTAGGACACGGTACATTTCTTGCAAGGCTTTCTTTAAATCCTCGGCTTTGAAGATGTTGAACAAGCAGTTTTGTGCGGCGACATCAATGCTTTCGTCCTCGATGGGAAGGTTTAAAGCATCGCCTTTTTTGAGTTCGACAAAATCACTTTGGAACCAATCGTTTTGTTTTTCGGCTTCGAGGAAATTTTTGCGGGAAGCTTCGAGCATTTCATCGACCACGTCCACTCCAACTACTCCGCCCTTTTGACGAGAGAAATAAGAGAATTGCAACAATTCCATGCCGCCGCCCACGCCTACGTATAGTACTTTGGGATTGTTGATTAAATCTTGTGCCGAGATGGTGCTTCCACATCCGTAATTCATCTCTTGCATGATCAGCGGAATTTCCAATCCTGGGAATTTCCAAATGGGTGTTGTGGTACAGCAAAGCCCCACATCAGGTGTTAAGGCGGCTTGTTTGTACAGGTCGTTGGTGGCGTTTAGGTAGCTCATTTTGTGTTGATTGTTGATAGTTTGTTGCTTGGGGTTTATCGTTAATGGTTTGAGTTTAGCGTACCAACTTTAAACCTTTAAACTTTTAAACTTTTAAACTTTTAAACTAATTTTAATTTCTAACCAGACCTTTGAAAATCGTCACCATTTTCGGCTCTGCTTGCCCGGCGATAGCGATGATTTCGGCAATATCGATAGGTTTTAGGTTGTCAGGGTCGCACTCGTCTGTCAAAACCGAAACGGCAATCACTGGCAAACGCAGATGATTGGCCACAATGACTTCGGGAACGGTGCTCATTCCTACGGCATCGGCACCGATGGTGCGTAAATAACGGTATTCGGCACGGGTTTCTAACTGTGGTCCTACGACACCAACATAAACACCTTTATGCAAAACGATGTTATTTTCTTTAGCAATATCAAGAGCTTTTTGATTCATTTCGGCATTATAAGGCGCACTCATATCCACAAAACGGTCTCCGAAATCGGACACATTTTTGAATGCCAAGGGTGAACCGCCTTGTAGGTTGATGTGGTCGTCAATTAACATCATATCGCCTTTTTTGTAGCCTAAATTAATCGCTCCTGCCGCATTGGAGATTAACAACTTCTGAATTCCTAGGGCTTTTAGGATTCGGACAGGAAAGGTGATTTCTTGTAATGAATAGCCTTCGTAGAGATGAAAACGGCCTTGCATTACGACAACCTTTTTTCCTTCTAGCGTTCCTAAAATCAGCTTCCCCGAATGGGATTCGACAGTAGAAACAGGAAAATGCGGAATTTCTTTATAATCTATCGAATTTTCAATTTGTATATGTTCTACTAATTGTCCTAAACCCGTCCCTAACACAATTCCGAATTCAGCTGTAGTAAAGCCTTTGGATTGCAAAAAAGCAATCGTTTCATTTATTGTCTCTATTTTCATTTTTTATTTTCATCTCTATGTAAGTACTAAATACATTTAAATAAGATTCGTTTTTCTATTTAAACATACTATATTATCTGCTAAAATCTGCGAACTCTGCGTGAAAAATAATGCACGCAGAGTTCGGCAGATTTTAGCAGATTATTAATCGCTATATATCAATTCTAATTTCTAATCTCTTACTTCTAACCTCAAACCACTGTTCCCTGACAACTACTCCCCGCACCCGCAGTACAGCCGTAGCAGTGTTGCGAAATCACAATGTTTCTATCTTGTAAAACTTCTTGATTGAAATCGGATATGTGTTTGACTTTTGAAGCAACTTTCAATTCTAACATTTGATTAAAATCGCAGTCGTACAACCAGCCGTCCCAACTGACCGAAATCGTATTGGTACACATCACATTGGCAACAGCCACAGGATTAAAGGCTTCGACCAAGGCATACATATAATCTTCGTAATTATCCGAAGCGATTAAATAATCCAGAAAACGAGAAATAGGCAGATTGGTAATCGCAAAAAGCGAATTAAAATCGATGTCAAAATCTTCTTTTAAGGCTTTTTTGAAATCGTGTTCTAAGGCTTTCTGGTCTGTGGGTAAAAAAGCACCTGATGGATTGTACACTAAATCGAGTTTCAAACCAGTACCTTCTTTTCCATAACCTACTTTATTCAGCATTTGCAAGGCTTGAATGGATTTATCAAAAACCCCATCACCTCGTTGCTTATCCGTTTTTTCTCTTTTGTAAAAAGGCAAAGACGAAATCACATGAATATTGTGTTTAGCAAAAAACTCCGGTAAGTCGTGATATTTTTTATTGGCCAAAATAATCGTCAAATTGGAGCGAACGATAAAGTCTTGGACACCTAATTTAGACGCTTCTTCAACAAACCAGCGAAAATTAGGATTCATCTCAGGCGCACCTCCTGTTAAATCTATGGTGTTTACCTCAGTGGTTTTAAGCACTTCTAAAATCTGTTGCATGGTTTCGACCGTCATGATTTCTTTTCGGTCAGGACCAGCGTCAACATGGCAATGTGCACAGACTTGATTGCACATATAGCCAACGTTGATTTGGAGAATTTCCAACTTTCGAGGTTGCAGTGGAAACGTCCCCACTTTTTTTATTTTATCCGCAAAAGTGGGCAAACTTCCATCTTGAAACATCCCTGTCGAAAGAATCTCGAGTTGTTTTTCGGTTTTAGAGAGTGCGCTGTGTTTGGCCTGTAGTGATTTGAGCATTTTTTTAAGGTTTAAAGGTTCTGAGGAACTAAGGTTTTATAGGATCAAATCTAAATGACTCAGTCTTTTAGAAACTTAGAATCTTAGCCCCTCAAAAAAACTACATCGAAAGTTTATCATATTTATTCATCATTTGCACACTATGTACTAAGGTAGCACCACCGCGAATAGCAGCAGCTACGTGTACTGCTTCCATCATTTCTTCTTTGGTTATCCCTCTTTTAAGTCCATCGCCTGTGTAGGCATCAATACAATACGGACATTGTACGGTATGCGAAACTGCCAAGGCAATCAATGATTTTTCGCGGGCAGACAAACTGCCTTCTTCAAAAACTTTTCCGTAGTAATCAAAAAACTTGTCTCCTAGTTCTTCATTCCAATCGGAGATTTTACCAAATTTTTTCAGGTCGGCTGGGTCGTAATAGGTTGTGTCCATTTTATAGTGTCTTATTGAGTTGTTTGTTTCTATGCTATCAAAAATACAATCTTGGTTATAATATAAACCTACGTTTTAATTTAATTTTTGGTTTTAATTTATTTTATACAAATCAACCCCTTCTCATCTTCATTGATGCATTACTAAAATTTTCAACAAATAAGGTACGCACTAACCTTAGATTTTTATGGACGAGTACAATGGGTAAACCTGACAAAAAAATAGCGATTCCACTTAAAAAAACTTTTTTTAATCCGTAAAAAAAACTTCCTATTCACAAAACGAAAAAATCAAAACAAACAACTATACCCCCTAAAATTATAGGGGGTAAAAAAAATAACAATTAAAAATATAGCCAAAAATTTCAAAATTTACATTTAAAAACAATTTAAGCCTTAAAAAAAGACAGTAAAACCAAAAATTACACATTATTAAAATCATAATTTTTTCTAAAAAAAACGAAATATTAGTTATTATTAGCACTCAATTTTAAAATATTAATAATTCGTCTTCGATTTTAACAAAAAACCAATCAATTCTAATTTCGATTTGAAAAAAGTTAATAAATTCGCCAAAAACAAACGAAATACTAACAATAAAGCAACAAAAAAACAAAAGACCTTATATTATATTAAAAAGAAGCATTAACCTTTATTTCAAAAACAAATTAAACATGAAAAAAATTGAAGCAACAATTAGAAAATCTAAATTTTCTGATGTGAAAAAAGCATTACATGCTGTAGGAGTAAATTTCTTCACTTATTGGGATGTGACAGGAATAGGAAATGAAAAACAAGGTCACGTGTACCGTGGTGTTTCCTATAGTACTAGCGACATCCAAAGAAGACATCTTTCGATAGTTGTAAATGACGACTTCGAGGAAGTTACTATCAAAGCCATTTTGGAAGCTGGTTCTACTGGACATGTAGGAGATGGAAAAATATTCGTTTCAGACGTTCAAGAAGCATACAGAATTCGTACAGGAGATAAAGGAGGAGATACATTAAACTAATAAACACATTTACACATGGATACAGGATTATTAACCACAAATAACGTATGGATGATGCTATGTACAGCATTAGTATTTTTCATGCACTTAGGATTTTCATTTTTAGAAATTGGATTGACAAGACAAAAAAACACCATAAACATCTTATTCAAAAACTTATTCATCATTTGTATTGGATTGTTACTTTACTGCTTAGTAGGATTCAACTTGATGTACCCAGGAGATTTTAACGGTTTCTTCGGATTTGCAGGATTCGGATTAGAGGCTCCTCTTAAAGACGGTGCATTAGACCTTGCATACAACGAAGGATACACTTACTGGACTGACTTCTTATTCCAAGGAATGTTTGCTGCTACTGCTGCTACTATTGTTTCAGGAGCTGTTGCTGAAAGAATTAAAGTAAATTCATTCATGGTATTTGCTATCATCTATGTAGGAATAGTTTATCCTATAGCTGGTTCTTGGAAATGGGGTGGTGGATTCCTTGACGAAATGGGATTCTATGACTTTGCTGGTTCAACTTTAGTACACTCTGTAGGAGGATGGGCTGCTTTAATAGCCATCTGGTTACTTGGTTCACGTATTGGTAAATTTGACGAAAACGGAAAACCAAAAGTTATTCCAGGTCACAACTTACCTTTGGCTACTGGTGGTGTTTTAATCTTATGGTTAGGATGGTTTGGTTTCAACGGAGGTTCTGTACTTTCTGCTGACCCTGCATTAACCTCATTAACATTAGTAACAACTTGTTTAGCTGCTGCCGCTGGAGGAATCGCTGCTTTCATGTTCTCTCAATTCTTATACAAAAACCTTGACTTAACTATGTTCTTAAATGGAGTATTAGCAGGTTTAGTTGGAATCACTGCTGGAGCAGACCAAATGGGACCTACAGATTCTATCTTAATCGGTATTATTGCAGGTATGTTAGTTGTAGGTGCTGTTGCCTTAGTGGATAAATTAAGACTTGACGACCCTGTAGGAGCAGTTGCTGTTCACTTAGTATGTGGAATTTGGGGAACTCTTGCTGTAGGTATCTTTGGAGCAATGGCAAGTATGGATCAATTTTTAATTCAGTTGACAGGTGTTGCTGTAATTGGAGCATTCTGTATCGTATCTTCATTCATTATCTTAATTGTAATCAAGAAAACAATGGGATTAAGAGTTTCTAAAGAAGAAGAAATCGAAGGACTTGACGAGCACGAACACGGAATGAGCGCTTACCCTGATTACCGTATGAACGATAATTAATCTGATTATAATTCCTATTTATACATTAAAACCTGTTCAGTTTTCTGAACAGGTTTTTTTATACCCCACACCAACCAGTTTCAAACAACCACACCATTTACCCTCAAAAACAATATAATTCCTTAAATAATACCAACAAAACAACACATTACTCATTTTTTTAACAAAAAAACAAGACTTTATTTAGAATAGAATAACTAAAATTTATACCTTTCATTAAACAAATTATGTAATTTTAGAAATACAATAAAGTAATGATTAACCATTAAAAAACATCGACCTATGTGTTTACTATCAGACAATGTGATTCCAGGTAATCGCGGCACATCCTTTGGCACTGATGCCAAAGAAGAAACAGACTTAAAAAACATTCAAAAAAGCATCCTGTCTATAGACGGAATCAAAGAGGTTTTAATCAATTTTTCAGTTTTTCCTAGGGAACTTAGGGTTTTTTCAAACAAAATGATTCCCGTACAATTAATTGAAACAAAAGTTAAATCCGTAGGATTCCACGCTGTAAGCAAAGATTCCTTTTACAAATAAAACAACCTCTGAATTTACATTCAAAAAACATCCTTTATACTGCTATAGTTAAAGGATGTTTTTTTTTCACAACCCCAATTCACAACTAATAATCAATTATTCATTGATTATTTACTTATTAATGATTAAATTTAAAGAACCTAAAATCCTATTCTTTTAACTCCAAAAAAATCATTACCATGAGTTTATTATCAAGCAATATTATCCCTGGAAACCACGGACGCGTTTTTGGGACTAACGCAAAAGAAGACTCCGATTTAGAAGCAATTCAAAAAAGCATTTTAGCTATCGACGGAATCATAGAGGTAGCCATAAACACCCATGTCTTTCCTCGTGAAATAACGGTTTACTCCGACAAAATCATTTCCATTGAAGAAGTAGAAAAAAAAGTAAAATCAGTAGGATTTCATGCCATCCCAAAAGAAGTCTAACCTAACAAGACCTCTGAACCATACAAACAACTTCTTTACACCTCTACTCCTTTTTAAAAAAAATAAAAAAAAACAGGTATAAAATTTTTTTCACAACCAACTATATCGTAATATTGCAATATAAATATATCACAATGGGAACTACAAAAACCGCACATTTCACGACAGAACAAAACGAATGGGCAACCTTACTCAAAGCCATCGCCCATCCGGCACGAATTGCAATCATTCAACACCTCATCAAAGTAAATAGTTGTATATGCGGGGCTATTGTAAATGAATTACCTCTTTCACAACCCACGGTTTCTCAACATTTAAAAGAACTAAAAAACGCAGGTTTAATCAAAGGCAACTTAGAAGGAAACACCATTTGTTATTGCCTAGACGAGGATGGATTTGCTAAGATCAAAGATTTTTTTCAAACCGTCAATACCTACTTAGAAAGTAAAAACACCAGTTGTTGCTAAATCAAAATACAACCTACTGTACATTTTAATCTCAATCCATTAGATAAAAACAATTAAAATCAAGCATTATGAAACTTTCAGCAATCAAACCCATATTAGAAACTGTTGAAACAGTTACTTTTATTTTACCCAACGGACAATTAGTACCCGAACATTTCCATGTAACCGAAGTGGGACAAATTACCAAAAACTTTATCGATTGTGGCGGTAAAGTCCGTCAAGAAACCGTCGTAAATTTTCAATTGTGGGACGCTAACGATTACGAACACCGTTTAAAACCATCGAAATTGCAACAAATAATTGCCCTATCCGAAAAGGTTTTAAATATAGGCGATTACGAAATTGAAGTAGAATACCAAGGCGAAACCATCGGTAAATACGATTTAGATTTCAACGGAACAGCATTTACTTTATTGAACAAAACAACAGCTTGCTTAGCAGAAGACGCTTGTGGTATTCCTGTCGAAAAACAAAAAAACAACACAACCGAAACAAAATCAGCAACAAGCTGTTGCACGCCTGGAAGTAGTTGTTGCTAAAACAACCTTTCCTAATTAAGACTAATTTTCCTCTCGATTTACAAAACAAACACTTTAATTCATCATCATACCATGCTATTCGAATCCATTCAAAAAATAGTTGCTTCCCTAGACTTCAATACAATTTCATCAGAAAGAAAAGAAGTACTTCAACCCCTAATTGATTACATCCAAGCCAAACACAGCGTCAAAAAAGACATCAACTTAAACTTTATTTGTACACATAACTCCCGACGAAGCCACCTCTCCCAAGTGTGGGCACAAACGGCAGCTGCTTACTACAACATTCCTTCTGTTTACACCTATTCAGGTGGAACTGAAGCAACCGCCTTATTTCCTATGGTAGCACAAACATTGCAAAACTCAGGTTTTCAAATCGAAACTTTATCAGAAGGCAACAACCCCATTTACGCCATTAAATACACCCCAAATGCACACCCTATCATTGGTTTTTCCAAAACCTACGAAGCCTCTTTCAATCCTGAAGGTCAATTTGCAGCCATTATGACTTGTTCACAAGCGGATGGAGGATGCCCTTTTATTGCAGGTGCTGAAAAACGCATTCCAATTACCTTTGACGATCCAAAAGCATTTGACAACACTCCTCTTCAGGCAGAGAAATACCTAGAACGCAGCTTGCAAATTGCTACTGAGTTGTGTTATGTATTTTCGTCAATTGTATAATTTTTCACCAACAATAAACGAGTAAACTTTAAAACTATGTCTGCAAATAATTGCGCACCAGCTGCAAATCGAAAAAAACTTTCTTTTTTAGACCGCTTCCTTACTTTATGGATATTTCTCGCTATGGCAATTGGCGTCTCTATTGGGTATTTTGCACCATCCAGCAGTAACTATATCAATGCTATGTCCTCAGGAACTACAAACATCCCGTTAGCTATTGGACTTATTTTGATGATGTACCCACCACTTGCCAAAGTCAATTATTCTCAAATGGGAAAGGTTTTCAAAAACACCAAAATCCTAGGCACTTCCTTATTACTTAATTGGATTATTGGTCCTATACTCATGTTTTTTTTAGCACTCCTTTTTTTAAGTGACTATCCCGAATATATGATAGGAGTTATTCTTATTGGCCTCGCTCGTTGTATCGCCATGGTAGTAGTATGGAACGACCTCGCCGACGGAAATAGGGAATACGCTGCAGGTTTAATTGCCTTGAATTCTATTTTTCAAGTACTATTATACAGCTTCTACGCCTACCTTTTCATTACTGTTTTACCTCCATTTTTTGGCTACAACGGCTTTGAAGTTGATATAAGTATAGCAGCTATTGCCGAAAGCGTAGGTATCTATTTAGGAATTCCATTTGCACTAGGCATCATTAGTAGGTATAGCCTGATTGCTATTAAAGGAGAAAAATGGTTTCAAGAGCAATACATTCCAGTAATTTCTCCTATCACTTTAATTGCTTTACTATTTACTATCGTATTAATGTTTAGTCTAAAAGGTGAATTGATTGTAGAAATTCCGATGGACGTTGTACGCATAGCAATCCCTTTAGTTATTTATTTTGCTCTAATGTTTGTGAGTAGTTTTCTACTGGGTAAGTATTTTGGAGCTGATTATTCCAAAGCGACTGCCATTGCTTTTACAGCCACAGGCAACAATTTTGAACTTGCTATTGCAGTTGCCATAGGTGTTTTTGGAATCAATAGCGGACAAGCCTTTGCTGGGGTAATAGGTCCTTTAGTCGAAGTTCCTGCTTTAATCGCACTAGTAAATTTGGCCTTTTGGTTTCAAAAAAAATACTATAGCCCTAAATTAGCTTCTACCAACCTCTAGGAAGAAACCGCATTTTATACCGTTAAAAAAAAGGATTTTTCGCTCTATTGCGAAAAGTCCTTTTTTTATAGAAATACCAGATATTCAAGCACCACCAAACACCTCTCCTCTATGTTTTTTGACCTTAATTAGGAATTAAAAAATCACTCTATCAAACGCATTTTGTACGTGTTAATTTTCAAAAAAACTGCACTTTATCGATTATTTTATTATATTACTTACAAAAAATTGGTACCACGGAACGTATTTATTATTTTTGACAAACAACGCGTTCATTTTCTTTTCGTTTTTGTAGCGCAATATTATTCCAGCTTTACATTTCTTAAAGCTCCTATAACTAATTTAACTAGCAATTTACTAGCATCAGAATACCCTAAAATAGGTATTGTAAAAAAAGTATTAAATTTTTATTTTTAACCTTAAATATTTTAATATGAAAACAAAACTACTTTCTCTCTTATTTTTACTCGTATTTAGTACGATTACGTATTCCCAAACCGAAGGAACAGACTACGCTTCTGGTATGGACGACCCCACAATTATGGTAGCAAACGGTACAGACTTATATGTAATGGGAGCCACAAACATCTATAAAATTGACACCACATCCCCCACCCCTACCCCCGTATCTATATACAATACTGCTGCTGATCACTACTTAGTAAACATTTGCATTAATGGCAACACAATGTACATGGCGCAAGAAAATTATCAAGTATCTACCGATAGCTTTCTAGGCGGAAGAATCTTTTCCCTAAACTTAAGCAATCTTTTAGCGCCAGCTAGTTTAATCTTCACTAGTCCTGAATATATTAGCTCTTTGACCAATAACGGCTCTATCATTTACTTCACTTCTGAAACATTAACAAATCCTCCTAGCTTTGAACCTTTCACCACTCATGTCGATAAAATCGACGCTAGTACCCCCAGCCCTATCGCTGAAACTATAATCGCTAACCTTAATACGGATAGCGTAGCAAGAGACATTCAATTTTACAACAATCAACTTTTCATCTCCTCAGCTGATGATAGTGTCATATTCAATATTGATGTTACCCAAGGAACACCAACAGCCCAAACATTGTTAAGTGGTCTTAGTTTCAATAGAGGTATCTTTTTACACAACAATGTTTTATATTTTGCCGGAGGTCATCTTATTAATAAATTCCCATTAGATTCTTCATTATCTTCTCCTATTGCAGTAGCGAAAAATACTACGTATCAAGACTCTAATAACGGCTCTCCATTTAATGCCAACTTTAGAGATGTCGCTATTATTGGGAACACAATTTACATGACTTTATCCAATCAAGGTAAAGTACTTAAAGTCGTAGATACATCATTAGGGACTGACGAATTTGCATCTAATTTTAATGATATCACCATTTACAACACTAAAAACAAATTGTATGCTAGTGGCTTCGAAGACACAGTAAACACTACAATTTACAACCTTTCAGGACAAAAATTGATTTCTAAAAAACTATCCCCTAACAACAATTTAATAGACATAAGCACTTTATCAAAAGGAGTTTACCTATTCAATATAGAAAATCAAAAAACGGTAAAATTCATAAAGATTTAATCCAAAATCAATTAAACCTTTCATACAACTACGGAATAAACTAAAACAACAATAAGGACATTCCTTTATATAAAAGTATCCTAATGCTTTCTTTTTATCACTGCTAACAGAAATAATCAAACAGCCTCATGTTGTCATTTCACCTTAGTTAGTGTTTCCCCTAAAAAGACAAGATCATTAGGATACTTTTTTTACCGCAACCACCACATAATCAAACCTTCTCCTTACGTAACACCTACGTAAATCCACTAACTCCCCTCCAATAAAGCAATAAAAAAAATACAAAAACTACGTATTTAAAACAAAAAAAGATACGCTTTTCACAACCCAATAAATAAAAAAAATTGACAACAACCCGTTAAAAAACATAGATACCCCTTCAAAACAAATCATTTTTAATCAATAAACCCTAAAAAAATTGTATTATAGATATTTTGAAATACGTTTTTTAAGAAATTCTCAAATAGTTTCAAAAAATAGATAAATATGTATTTTAATTAAGTATAACTACGTATATTTGCTACGTAATACTTAATTAATGATATTATGATTAAAATAATTGTAGTCGGAAACGGCATGGTGGGGTACAAGTTTTGTGAAAAATTCATCTCAAAATCTGGACAGGAAAAATATCAAATTACCGTGTTTGGTGAAGAACCAAGACGCGCTTATGATCGTGTTCACCTTAGTGAATACTTTGCTGGAAAATCTGCTGATGACTTATCAATGTCAACTGCTTCCTGGTACGAAGAAAATAATATCATTTTAAATACTTCTGAATTAGTAACCGACATTCATAAAGAAACCAAAACGATTACGACACATTTAGAAAAAACTTATTCCTACGATTATCTGGTTTTGGCAACAGGTTCATCTGCTTTCGTTCCTCCTATCGATGGAGTCGAAAAAGAAGGTGTTTTTGTTTACAGAACCATCGAAGATTTGGACGCTATTATGGCGTATGCAAAAAAAATAAAACAAAACGGCGCTACTGAAGCTGCTGTTTTAGGAGGAGGACTTTTAGGACTTGAAGCTGCTAAAGCCGTACGTGATTTAGGATTAAACCCTCACGTTGTCGAATTTGCACCACGCTTAATGCCGAGACAATTAGACAAAGGCGCCAGTAATATGTTGCGTTCAAAAATCGAAGAACTAAACATCAAAATCCACCTTAGCAAATCAACTCAGTTCATCGACGGTGACGATTACATCACTGGAATGATGTTTGAAGAAGAAGAGTTATTAAAAGTGGATATGCTAGTAATATCAGCGGGAATCAAACCACGTGATGAACTAGGAAGAGGCGCAGGCCTTGAAGTAGGCGTACGTGGCGGGATTGTAGTAAACAATAAAATGCAAACCTCTGACCCTAACATTTTTGCTATAGGTGAAGTTGCTTTGTACAACCACATGATTTATGGTTTAGTTGCTCCTGGTTACGAAATGGCCGATGTAGCTGCTGACCAAATCATGGAAGGTGAAAAAACGATGAGAGAAAGCATCGATATGTCCACTCAATTAAAATTGATTGGTGTTGAAGTGGCTAGTTTTGGAGACCCATTTATTGAGCACCAAGACGGAACTCCAATTGTTTACGAAAACAAAGTAAGCGGAATTTACAAAAGAATCAACATTTCTAAAGACGGAACCAAGCTACTTGGTGGTATCTTAGTAGGCGATTCTAGCGATTACAATACGTTATTCCAAATCTACATCAACGGAATGGCTATTCCTAAAAACCCTGAAGATTTAATCTTAGGAGCTAGAGGTGGCGAATCATCTGCTATGGGTAGTGCTATGGATTTACCTGATACTGCGGTAATTTGTTCATGTGAAAATGTAACCAAAGGCGCTATCTGTTGTTCAATTACTGATGGAAGTTGCGAAACTTTTGGCGATGTGGTAAAGGCTACTAAAGCCACTTCTGGATGTGGGGGTTGTAAACCAATGGTAGTGGATTTAGTGAAAGAAGCTCAAAAATCGTTAGGTAAAGAAGTCAAAGACGTTATCTGCGAGCATTTTGCCTACACCCGTCAAGAATTATTTGATATTATAAAAATCAACAAATTCACCAACCACAATGAAGTTCTTGGAACTGTAGGTAAAGGAGATGGTTGCGAAGTGTGTCGCCCTGTTGTATCTTCTATATTTTCTAGTATTTATAATGACACCGCTAATAAACACGTTACATCACAAGATTCTAATGATAGATTCTTAGCCAATATTCAACGAAATGGAACCTATTCAGTTGTTCCAAGAATGGCTGGTGGTGAGGTAACTGCCGAAAAACTAATCGCTATTGGGGAAGTAGCCAAAGAATATAACTTATACACTAAAATTACAGGAGCACAACGTGTGGATTTGTTTGGTGCCGAACTAAATGACCTACCAGCTATCTGGCGCAAATTGATTGACCATGGTTTTGAAAGTGGTCATGCTTACGGAAAATCCTTGAGAGCTGTAAAAAGTTGTGTTGGAAATGCTTGGTGCCGTTACGGTATGGACGATAGTACAACTCTGGCCATCGAATTAGAAAACCGTTACAGAGGTATTCGTTCTCCACATAAATTAAAAGGTGGTGTTTCTGCTTGTATCCGTGAATGTGCCGAGGCAAGAGGAAAAGACTTTGGAGTTATTGCGGTTGAAGGAGGCTGGAACTTATACATCTGTGGAAATGGAGGAGCTAACCCAAAACATGCTGTTCTTTTAGCTGAGCAAATTGACAAAGAAACCGTATTCAAATACATGGACCGATTCCTTATGTACTACATCCGTACTGCTGGACCTTTGGTACGTACTTCTACTTGGTTAGAAAAATTAGAAGGTGGAATTGATTATTTGAAAGACGTAGTAATCAATGACAGTTTAGGTCTCAACGCCACCCTTGAAGCTGAGATGCAACAATTGGTTGACACTTTCGAATGCGAATGGAAACAAGCCATTGAAGATCCTGAAATGATGAAACGTTTTAGCCATTTCACCAACTCTGATGACCGTGATGACAATATTGAATACATCCCGCTTAGAGAACAAAAAATGCCTAAAGCTTGGTAATCCAATAATCAACCGAATTCAAATACACTAAAAATAACCTTTCCTATCTCCGCTTCCGATTTACAAGGAAGTGGAGTTGTGGAAAACAAAAATAGCAATCATGGAAAACGTACTAAATCAATACGAAACAGTAGCATTAAATGATGTAAAAACTTGGTTTAAAGCAGGTAAAACTTCCGATTTCCCAGCTGACGGTGGTGGATGTATTAAATACAAAAACAAACAAATTGCCGTTATCAATTTTGAAAGAAGAAACGAATGGTATGCTTGTCAAAACGTATGTCCTCATAAAATGGAAATGGTACTTTCAAGAGGAATGATTGGGTCCGCCGATGAAATACCAAAAATTGCTTGTCCTATCCACAAAAAAACCTTCTCTCTTAAAGACGGAAGCAATCTAAGTGGTGACGATTTAAAAATTGCAACTTATCCGGTAAAAATTGTGGAAGGCGAAGTATTGATTGGGTTTATCGATTAAATACGTATATTTGGAGTATGATAAAACCACTCCAAATGACAACACCTTTTCAACAAGCCTGCCAATGGATTGATGCCGAAAATGCACAAGATCCTAATATAGAAATTCACGAATCCATAAGCTTTCCTAAAGAACTATTATACTCTAATAGAATGACCGAAAAGCTTATGGATTTTTGTCCTTCAGCCTCAGAAGAAGTACAAATTGCTGCCAAAGCCCAACACATTTGCCGTTGGAAAATAGCCCGAGAATCCTATCCTATGGATCGTGTAGGCTACCTAAAATGGAGAGAAGATTTAAAAAAATTCCACGCCAAAACCACCGCTTCCATTTTGGAAAAGGCAGGTTATGACGAAACTTTTATCGCTAGAGTTTCTTTTTTAATTGAAAAAAAATTACTCAAGAAAGATGCTGAAACGCAATTATTAGAAGACGTAATTTGTTTGGTCTTTTTAGAATTCTACCTTGAACCTTTTGTTGAAAAACACGACAGAGAAAAACTAAAAAACATCATCCTAAAAACGTGGAACAAAATGTCGGAAAAAGGACAGCAGGCTGCGTTAAAAATCAACTACAGCGAAGCCAATCTTGAATTAATCAAAGAAGCGTTAGGATTATAATTGTATGGAGAAAAGCCTTTCAGAATCTACTCGGAATTTTAACTTCAAAAAGTTAAAACAACGCTATATTTTTGCCTTAGTTACTATTGCAATAACGGTTTTAATGAGCCAGTTATTGATTCAATACAACATCAACACACAACTAAACGATTCCCGATTAATTAATATTTCAGGGAAGCAACGAATGTTGAGTCAAAAATTAGTAAAAGAAATTTTGATTCTCAATGCGGTATCTGATTCGGCTAAAACCCAACAACAAATCTCCAACATCAACGAAACTCTTTTGCTTTGGAAAACCACCCAAAATGCGCTTCAGTACGGAAATGACAGTTTGCAATTCCCTACTCAAAAAAGCCCACAACTAGCACAACTGTACCAAGCCATCCAACCTAATTTTGATACCATTGTACATACTACAGGTTTGATTTTGAAACACCGTAAAACAGGTGGCGACCCTGAAACCAATCAATCTTTGATACAAACAGTACTGGACAACCAAGTCATTTTTTTAAAAAAAATGAATCAAATTGTAGGACAATATGAAAAAGAAGCATTTCACAAAGTAACCCTGCAACGCAATATGGAATATGGGATTCTATTTTTTACGCTATTGGTTTTACTTCTAGAGTTGCAATTTATATTCAAACCTACGAATCAAAAAATAGAACAGCTCATCACAAAACTATTGTATTCAGAAAAGAAAGCACTCAAATTAGCCCACGACACTGAAGTCATTAGCCAACTCAAAGAAAACTCTGTTAAGGAATTGAAGTCTTTGAATTACGCAATGGAAAACACCCTATTGTATTGCCGAATTACAAATGACGGTAGCATCATTCATATAGGTGAAAAATTTGCAAAACTCATCAACTATACCGCTTTTCAAGCAGAAAAAAAATTCTCAGAAGTACTTACCCCTATCGAAAAGGAGCAAGCATTTATAGATCGTATCATAGCTGAAAAACAAAAAAGTGGCTGGCAAGGAGAATTACACCTGACCCGTTCAGCCGAAGAATCCATTTGGCTGGATTTATCAATGATACCAGTGAGTATCCGTAAAGAAGAGTCGGAACTATTGGTAATTTGTTTTGACATCACCATCCGAAAAAACGCTGAACAGGAAGTAGAACGACTGAATGCCGAAAACATAGCCGAAAAAATCAACCAACAAAAAATCATTTCGAGCAAAATTGTAGAAAACCAAGAGAACGAACAAAATCGTATTGCCAGAGAAATTCACGACGGAATTGGTCAAATGCTAACTGGATTAAAATTCAGTCTCGAAAGCATCAATTTGGACGACAAAGAAAAATCAGCTCAAAAAATCGAATACCTTAAAAAATTATCTTTGGATATCATCAAAGGTGTTCGAACCGCTACATTCAATTTGATGCCTCCTGAATTAAGTGACCATGGTATTGTTTCTTCTATCACCAAACTTACCCAAGAATTATCCAAATTAACTGGAAAAAACATTCTGTTTTACAATAAAACTAATTTTGACCAACGTTTGGATTCACTTATCGAGATCAACCTCTATCGACTTACTCAAGAAGCCATCAACAATGCCATCAAATACGCTGATTCTACGCATATAATCGTGCAACTTTCGCACAGCAACAACTTACTCAGCATTACCATTGACGACAATGGCAAAGGCTTTGACTTAAACACCGTGAGCCAAAATAAAAACAGTGAATCTGGCGGAATGGGATTGTTGTTCATGAAAGAAAGAATTCAATACATCAACGGACGTGTGTTTTTCAATTCTATTGTAGGCGAAGGCACCCGCATTACCTTCAACATTCCTATTTAATTTCAATTCTAAAAAAGCCTCCTCACTCCCCACTCTTTTTCCTACGAGCTTATTTAGAAACCCCATACAACGCTTTAATTCTACTCGTATTATTTTTTTTTCAAACTAATGAATAAATACGTATATTGCGTATTATTTTAGTGTTTACTACGTAACACTAATTGTTTTTAAATTACGTAACTAATTATGAGTAATACAATACGAGTTGTTCTAGCTGACGACCATGTTTTTGTGAGAGACGGCGTTAAATCCTTATTAGAATCAGAAGAAAATATAGTAGTGGTGGGTGAAGCGACTGACGGACAAGAAGCCCTTACTGTGGTGAAAGACAACCAACCCGACCTTTTGATTATAGACATCCGCATGCCTCATTTGACCGGAATTGAAGTAGTTGATGCATTACGTAAATCAGGTAATTTTGTAAAAACAATTGTGCTTTCTATGCACGATTCTGAAGAATACGTACTTAAATCCATTAACGCAGGTGCCGACGGCTACTTACTTAAAGGTTCTAGTAAAGAAGAGTTTTTAAAAGCACTTCACACCGTAATAAATGGGGGTAAATATTTTACAGGGGACATCTCCTCCATTCTTATCAATCAATTGTCAAATAGCTCTGGTATCGAAGCCAAAAATACTCCTACTGAAGAATTGACGATAACCAAAAGAGAAAAAGAAATATTAAAGCTATTGCTTTCTGGTAAAGGCAACAAAGAAATTGCCGAAACATTGGAAATCAGTAAACGTACCGCAGAAGTACATCGTTTTAACTTGATGAAAAAACTAAAAGTGAAAAACTTAATGGAACTTTCTAACAAAGCAACCGAATACGCTCTGATATAACAGCACTTTCGTCCAAAACATCCGTTTAGTCAAATGATTTTACACCCATTTGACTAAACGGATTTTTTTTACCTCAATTTTCCAATAGCGTAAACCAACACCTTGGAGTTCCTGTCTTAATCAACGCAATAACCCTACATTAGAAACAATAAAAAACCTACAATCCAAAGTACTTATTTTGCAAAACAAATATTTACGTAAAACAATTACGTATAAATACGTAATTATTTTCAAAAACCTGCGTTTTCGCAGGTTTTAACTAGTTTTTACTACTTACATTTGTAAAAAAATATAAGTATATATGGAAAATTCAGTTTCTTTATCCAAGTCACACCGAATGTTATTTCTTAACACATTTGCATTCACTGTATGTTTTGCCTGCTGGACTTTAAATGGAGTATTAGTAACCTTTTTAGTTGACAAAGGCATTTACAATTGGAGCGTAGTACAGGTAGGTTGGCTGTTAGGTATTCCTATCTTAACAGGTTCTATCATGCGCTTACCTATAGGAATATTAACAGACAAGTTTGGCGGAAAATATGTTTTCGCAACCTTACTTCTCCTTTGCTCAATACCGCTGTTTCTTTTACCTCTAGCCGACAGCTTTTTCATGTTTGCTGTCTTAAGTTTTCTATTTGGAATGGTCGGAACTAGCTTTGCCGTTGGAATAGGATACACTTCAATTTTTTATCCAAAAGAATGGCAAGGTAGAGCATTGGGGATTTTTGGTATGGGAAATGCAGGTGCCGCTATTACAACATTTATAGCCCCTTCTTTATTAAATCAATTCTCCATTGACGACCCACAAAATGGCTGGAAATTACTACCTATTGCTTATGGAGCGGTTTTATTAACCATTGGGTTACTGTTTTTATTTTTTGCTGAAAACAGAAAATTAGACAAACCAAATCGAACAATTCCTCAAATGCTTACGACCTTAAAGAGCCCGAGAGTATGGCGTTTTGGAGCTTATTATTTCTTGGTATTTGGTTGTTTTGTTGCTTATTCGCAATGGTTGCTACCTAATTTCATGAACGTTTATCAAACCAGCTTAGTTATGGGAGGTATGTTTGCCACTATGTTCAGCTTACCTTCAGGTGTTATTCGTGCTTTTGGAGGTTATCTTTCTGATAAATTTGGCGCTCGTACAGTAATGTACTGGGTACTGGGATCCTCAGTATTTTTGAGTACCTTATTAATGATACCAAAAATGGAAATCACAACAGCTGGTCCAGGAGTTATGGCTACCAAAAAAGGAGTAATCACATCCGTAAGCCCAACAAATATTAGCATTGACGGTAAAGACCATGCCATCGACTCAAAACCAGAAGCTATCCAAACAGGAAGTATTTTTCCATCAAAATCATCTTGGCAAAAAATCATTGTAGCACAAAACCAAGAAGTAAATAAAAAAGAACTTATTGCCAAAGGAGTAACCCGAATCAATTTTGATGCTAACATGTGGGTATATCTCGTTTTAGTCATCCTAATAGGTATCTCTTGGGGTATTGGTAAAGCAGCTGTTTACAAACACATTCCTGAATATTTCCCTAACGAAATAGGTGTAGTAGGTGGTATGGTCGGATTACTTGGTGGATTGGGTGGATTTTTTGGCCCTATCATCTTTAGTTACTTATTGACCACTACTGGAATTTGGTCTAGCTCTTGGATATTTATTTTACTGTTCTCTATCATTTGTTTGGTTTGGATGCATATCACCATTACAAAAATGATGAACGAAAAACAATTGGCTATGGCCAATGATATGGACAGAAAAAACTAAAACATACTGTACCCAAACGGAATAACAGTTAAATCCTTTTTTTTTGAGCTGTCAGGAAATTGCATTTTCTGACAGCTTTTTTATTACGGCGAATAATTATCATATCAATCATCACTTACACCGATTTGGATTTCCATGCACTATACCCCTAAATAAGATTGATATACCTCTAAAACAAATACCAGGAGTAAAAAAAGACACTTCTTAGTAAATCTTACCAAAATAACATTCTGTCAATTTACGAATAGATAAATTACTGATTTTGAAAAATTTCTAACGATAAATACAACATTCTCAATTCGAACCTAGCAAACAGAAATCTCAATTTAAAAAATACGTATTACTACTTATTTTAACTACATTTGTTTTACCAATCTGGAATATTTCTTAATTCAATACACCATGAAAAGAATCAATACCGACTGTACCCACTGCACGAACACCAATTGTTTTATAAAAAAGCATTTGCATTTGGAAAAAATGCAGGATTTTGCCGCGCAAAAAAACACCTTTTCGTGTAAAAAAGGACAGCAATTCATGATTGAAGGTGCCCCTTTACAAGGGCTGTATTTCTTGTACGAAGGCAAAGTTAAAATCATTAAAACCGGTATTTATGGTAAAGAACAAATTGTGCGCTTGTCTTCTGAGGGCGACACAATTGGATTCAGAGGTTTTGGTACGCGCAACCGTTATTTGATTGGAGCTGCTACGATAGAAGACAGTATTTTATGTAATTTTAGCAATGACGTCATGCAAGACATCTTGAAAACTATTCCTGAATTTACGTACGACATGATGCTCTTTTACGCCGAAGAACTAAACAAAAGCGAAAATAAGGTCAAAAAAATTGCTCAGATGAACGTACGCGAAAGAGTCATTGATACTTTATTGCATTTGCATAAAAAATTTGGACAAACAAATCATTACCTCAACGTTTATTTATCACGAAAAGAAATTGCCGATTTTGCTGGCACTACAGACGAACAAGTCACTCGAATTTTTTCCAGTCTAAAAAAAGAATCCTTAATAAATATTGTGGGAAAAAAAATAAGTCTCATTGAAATAGGCAAATTGCAAAGCGAAATTATCGAACACACCCAGTTGTAAACGCACTACAAAAGAACCCTTGCTCTATATTCTCATTTCCAGCAATCATAGCTACATCTAAATTGAAAGTCCGTAAGGGACTTTTTTTATTTTCACCCTTCTTGACCTCTTTACGTACGTACGCTTACCTACGCTAATTTAAAAAACAAAGCAATACAAGTACCTAATAAACAGGTGATTAATTCAAAGACCTGCCAAAACACAAGTTATAAACTGTTATAACTTTCTATTTTACCCATACAAAAACCTGTTTTTAGCTGTTATTTACCTTATATATACGTATAAATACGTACGTACATTTGTAAAGTAAATAAGTAGAACACCAATATCAATTAAAATCAACTATTATGAAGTTACTAAAAAAAATTTCCTTTTCCCTTTTAGGACTAATTAGTGCTAGTACGTATGCACAAGAATTCAATGCCGATATTCAAATAAGACCTCGTTATGAATACACCAACGGCTTTGGAACTTTAATCACTCCAACAACTGACCATACCTCTTTTATTGGCAATCGTACAAGAGTTAATTTCAACTATGGAGATTCGAAATTAAAACTAAAAGTAGCTTTGCAAAACGTACGTACGTGGGGAGCAGTGAACAACCTTACAGGAGGAATCTCAAATGCCACTAACAGTTTTGTATTATTTGAAGGATGGGCACATTACAGTTTTTCTGATAAATGGAGCACCAAAGTAGGTCGCCAGCCTTTATCGTATGACAATCAAAGAATCCTTGGAGGATTGGATTGGGCTAATCAAGGGCGTAGCTTTGATGCTGCTTTAATCAAATTTAAAGATGCAAAAAACCAATTGGATTTAGGTTTTGCCTTAAATGCGGATTCAGAAGCAAAAGTAGCACCTACAACGCCTTATGCAACCGATTTCAAAGACATGCAATACGCTTGGTACCACACCAACATTAAAAAATTAGGAGTTAGTTTCCTAGTCTTAAACTTAGGAAGAGAATATTTAAAAGCGCCTTCTGAAATAGAGACCAATTATTCTCAAACTTTTGGTACTTATGCAAACTATGCAGGTAAAAAAGCGAGTTTTGACTTTAGTTTCTACGGACAAACGGGAAAAATTGGTGCAAACAAAGTATCAGCTTATGAAGCAGCAGCCAATTTAGGCTATGCTTTCACTCCTAAATTCAAAGCAACTGTAGGATATGAATTCCTTTCTGGTAAAGACCAAACTTCAACTTCAAGCATGGTAAAATCATTCAACCCTATTTTTGGTACAAACCACGCTTTCAACGGATTCATGGATTACTTCTATGTAGGAAACCATATTGGTTCTGTAGGATTACAAGATTTGTCTTTAAAATTAGATTTCCCAATCAAAAAAGTAAACCTATCTGTTGCACCTCATATTTTTTACACTGCAAACGAATTAGCTGCCACAGATGATAAATACTTAGGAACTGAAATCGACTTAACAGCAACTTACAAAGTATATAAAGACATTACATTAATCGCTGGATATTCTCAAATGTTTGCTTCGGATGCTATGGTGGCTCTAAAAGGTGGAACAGGATTGAAAGATGCTACAAACAACTGGGCTTATTTGATGATTAACATCAACCCACAAATCTTTTCGACAAAAAAATAATTTAGAAATAGAACTAAAACAAATTAAGATGAAAAAATTAGTATTCAAAATTTCATTACTAGCTATAGCTGCTCTAGGAGCTATCAGCTGTAAAAACGAAGCCAAAAAAGAAGCGACAAGCACAGAAGCAACTACGGCTTCTAAAACAGAAAAATTAACTTTAGAGAAACCACAAGTAACTTTAGGTTTCATCAAATTAACCGATATGGCACCCTTGGCCATAGCCAAAGAAAAAGGATTCTTTGAAGACGAAGGTTTGTTTGTAACACTAGAAGCACAATCCAACTGGAAAAACGTTTTGGACCGTGTGATTGACGAACAAATTGATGGTTCGCACATGTTAGCAGGTCAACCGATTGCGGCAGCTGTTGGTTTTGGAAGACAAGCCAAATTGGTAACTACTTTCTCCATGGACTTAAACGGAAACGCCATTACCGTTTCTAACGATGTTTGGTCAAAAATGAAACCAGGATTGCCATTGAAAGATGGAAAACCAGTACACCCAATCAGTGCTAGTGCCTTACTTCCTGTAATCAAAGAATACAAAAACAGCAACAAACCCTTCAAAATGGGTATGGTATTCCCAGTATCTACACACAATTACCAATTAAGATATTGGTTAGCAGCAGGAGGAATCAACCCTGGAATGTACACGAAAGACAACGTACAAGGGATGATCAATGCAGAGGCTTTACTGTCAGTAACACCACCACCACAAATGCCAGCCACTCTTGAAGCAGGAACCATCAACGGATACTGTGTAGGAGAACCTTGGAACCAACAAGCGGTTGCTAAAGGAATTGGAGTACCTGTGATTACATCAAACGACATTTGGAAAAACCATCCTGAAAAAGTATTCGTAATGACAAAAGCTTTTGTGGAGAAAAACCCAAATACGGCTATTGCGATTACCAAAGCCTTGATTAGAGCTGGTAAATGGTTAGACGACCCAAAAAACAGAGCCGAAGCGGTAAAAATATTATCAAGCCCAGCTTATGTAGGTGCTGATGAAGCAGTACTAGGAAACTCTATGACAGGTACTTTTGAATATGAAAAAGGAGACAAACGTGACGAGCCAGACTTTAACGTATTCTTCAAAAACCACGCAACTTACCCATTTTACTCTGATGGTGTATGGTACATGACGCAAATGAGACGTTGGGGACAAATCACAGAAGCACAACCAGCAGCTTGGTACGATGCTAAAATCAAAGAGGTGTACAAACCTGAAATTTGGACTAAAGCAGCTGAATTGTTAGTAAAAGAAGGCAACTTAGACCAAGCGGACATTCCTACTACAGATGGTTACAAACCAGCGACGACAGACTTCATCGACGGATTGAGTTATGATGGTAAAAAACCATTAGAATATATCAAAAGCATGAAAATAGGGAACAAAAACTAAACCTAATTTCTTAATTGAGGATGTGCCCCACGCATCCTCAATTACAACTTTCACAAACAACAAACAACAAACAAAACGGCTAATTATTCTGAAAGATGAGTAGCCAAACAAATTACAACTAGACCACAGTATTTAAAGAGTTGGTGCTTATTTCCCGAAATAAATACCCTCTTTTTAAACCAACATTTTTAAATAAAAAGACTATGAAGACATTAACAATAAAAACCGTAAAATTTATGGGATTGGGTTATCTAGAGCCTCTCATTCGATTACTTACTGGTGAAGAAGTAAAAAAGAACGCAACAGATTGTTTCAAAAAAATCTTAATTCCTTTGCTTTCTGTTGTCGCATTTATCTTATTGTGGCAATCATTTTCAGATTATTTAGCGAATGTGGAATCGACTGTAAAAATCGAAAAAGCATTGAAAGACCAAGGTCCTGAAGCAGCCAAACGATTAGAAGAATGTATTGCTTCTGGCGATGTAAGTTGTCGTCCTAATTCCTTGCCATCCCCTACTATGGTAGTGGGAGCTGTGGGTAAATTATGGGACGATCACTTAATAATGGCGGCTAAAAAAGCCGATTTTATTGCCCAATACGAATCAATTAATGCCGAAAGAGTTGCCCGTGGCGAAACTGAAATTGTTTATACGGGGCGTCCTTCTTTTGTGGACCAAATCAAAACGAGTTTAAAAACCGTATTTGCTGGATTTTTATTATCCATCGTGATTGCTGTACCGTTTGGAATTGTATTAGGATTGAGTAACACCTTGCGTACGTCTTTCAACTGGATTGTTCAAATTTTCAAACCCGTTTCACCAGTAGTATGGTTGTTATTGGTTTCGATGATTGTAAAAACCATTTTGACCAATGTAGATGTCGAAAAATCATTTGTGATTTCGTTCATCAGTGTGGGATTGTGTTCTATGTGGGCCACCTTGGTAAACACTAGTGTTGGAGTTTCTTCTGTAGATAAAGATTATATGAATGTGGCCAAAGTATTGCAACTGGGTACTTTCAAAAAAATATTTAAAATCATCCTTCCATCGTCATTTCCGATGATTTTTACTGGATTGCGCATCACGCTTTCAGTAGCTTGGATGGTCTTGATTGCCATTGAATTATTAGCACAAAGCCCTGGTTTAGGAACTTTTGTTTGGGAAGAATTCCAAAACGGTTCAAGTGATTCCAACTCTAAAATTATTGTTGCCATGTTTGTAATTGGTATCATCGGATTTATGTTGGACAGAATCATGATGATTTTCCAAAAATTACTAACGTTTACGGATTAATTTATTTGAAGAGACTTAGAGGCTAAGACACTGAGACTAAGAACCTCAGCGCCTGAGCAACTCAGAACCTTAGAACCTAAAAAAGAAAAATCATGGCTTATTTAGAACTAAAAAATGTTTGTAAATCCTACGGTGAAGGAAAAAACAAAACCGAAGTGTTAATAAACATCAACTTAAGAATAAACGAAGGCGAATTTGTGGCTATTGTAGGCTTTACCGGAAGTGGTAAAACGACCTTAGTCAATTTGCTAGCAGGATTAATAGAACCCGATTCAGGCGAAATCCTTTTCAAGGGCAAACCTATTTCAGGTCCAAGCCACGAGCGTGGCATCATTTTCCAAAACTATTCCTTACTCCCTTGGTTAAGTGTGTACGACAATATCGCAATGGCTGTGAAAGCCGTATTCAAAGATTGGAACGAAAAACAAGTCGATGAGCAAGTAAAAAGCTTCATTGCCAAAGTAAATCTTTCGCATGCTACGCACAAAAAACCAAAAGAACTTTCAGGAGGAATGCGTCAGCGTGTGGCAGTGGCGAGAGCTTTGGCGATGCAACCCGAATTGATTTTGATGGACGAACCACTAGGAGCTTTGGATGCTTTGACCAGAGGAAATTTACAAGAAGAAATCCTTTCCATCTGGAGCGAAGACAAACGCACCGCACTATTAATTACCAATGATGTGGACGAAGGCGTATTTATGGCCGACAGAGTCATTCCGTTACGACCAGGACCACGCGCGACTTTAGGGCCAGAATTTGATATCAAAATCGAACGTCCACGTGATAAAGTAGCCATGAACCACAACGATAATTTCAAGAAATTGCGTAACGAAATCATTGAGTATTTGATGGAAATAGGACAAGAAAGAACCGCAGGATTAGAGGTAGCGCAATATGAATTACCTGATTTGGTTCCAATGAAATTTGATTGATTTTTTTTGGAACACAGATTTCACAGATTGACACAGATTATCCTTTCTAGTAAATAAAAATTGAAACACATAGATTCAAAGATGTTCGTTGAACTTAAAAAAGCGTTTCACTGCAATAGCCATCCTAGAGTTGACTTGATTTTAGCAACGGATTACTATTAATTAACTTCAATTTCTATCAGAGAAAATGATTTAAATTTCTCAAATCTGTGTTCAAAAAAAAGAATCCTTAGTTCAACAAGTTGAATACGCATAGTATTATCAGTCCTATGAGAGTAAAACAACTAAAAATACAAACTAAGAAATCTAGGATTCTAAGTGTTTAAAAAATAAAAAACAGAAAACATGACAGACACACAACTACACACACAAGATATAGCAAGAGACGCACTCGGTTTCGAAAAATACATGCTCGAATTATCGAACCTTACCAAAGTTTATCCTACCCCAAATGGCGACTTTGTGGTAATAGAAAATTTGAATCTCAAAATTAAAGAAGGGGAATTCATTTCTATCATCGGACACTCAGGCTGTGGAAAAACCACCTTGCTCTCGATGATAGCGGGACTCAATCCTATCACCAGCGGTGAAATCATCTTGGACGGAACCCCTATTTCGGGACCAGGCCCAGACCGTGGCGTTATCTTTCAGTCCCCTAGTTTACTGCCTTGGATGAGTGCACTCGAAAACGTACAATTGGGTGTGGACAAGGTTTTTGCTTTTGCTACCAAAAAACAACGCCAAGACATTTGCAAATATTATTTAAGCAAAGTAGGTCTCGACGGTGCATTCGACAAAAAAGCCAAAGACCTTTCCCAAGGAATGAAACAACGTGTGGGCATCGCCAGAGCCTTGGCCTTGAAACCGCAAATATTGCTTTTGGACGAACCCTTCGGTATGCTAGATTCCCTAACTCGTGGCGAATTGCAAGATGTATTACTAGAGGTTTTAGACAAAGAAAAAACAACAGGAATCATGATTACCCACGATGTGGATGAATCGATTTTCCTAGCCGACAGAGTCATCATGATGACCTCAGGTCCAAGAGCCCAAATTGGCGACATCCTCGACATCACCTACGATCGCCCCCGCAACCGTAAAGCCATCCTAGAGCACGAAACTTATTACGCCAACAGGGAACACCTTATCAATTTCCTTGAGCATTAATATTTTGCCCCAAATCTATTCCTCCCAAAATCGAACAGCTACCTACGCTCGTTCGATTTTTTTGAAATTAAAAAAGATGCTAGCTTGAGAATAATAGAGCTAGCAGCTAAAACACAAGTCCCAAACGTTTAATTAAAAAAGTGATGTTATGAAAACAAATTTTCTTAACTACTTCAAAAACATTGCATTCCAAAAAATTATTTTGTGGTGTTATCTAATTTGGTATTTCACTATTATATCGATATACTTTGAACCTTCCTTAAAATTATGGGCTAGCTCAATTGGTATTTCTTTTATTATTGGATTTGCTCTTATCTTGTCCACCAGTCAACAAGGCACAAAACAAGATATCTGGATTAAAGTCAGACTCTTCTTATTTCCATTTTGTGTATCTAGTTATTCAGCCACTATAAAAGATTACAATTTCATTTTGCTCTTTCCGACTAACCAACTCCATTTACTTATTTCTTTTGGCAATTGTTTACTATTTTTAATCCCTATAGGATTTATTAAAAAATTCTATAACCCCACTTATGTAGATAGGTAAACTTATTTAGAACTAAACACGGCCTTAAAAAAAAATTCATGTATTCACCTCTGGCAAATTTGAATCTTTTTAAGTAGTTTGACTGGTTTTCAAAACAAGCTTCCCTCCTGCTCCCGAAACTTCTTCGGGACAACTTTATCTTTTTATTTTGTCAAGCTGAGCCTGTCGAAGCCTTTTTCAAATAGCAACATCATACTGAGTTAACCCGAGTTTTAAAAACAAAATACAAAGGATACCGCTCCATCAGGGCTAAAAATCGCGTTTTTATTATCACAATTTCGTTTAGCAAAATATCTTACAAATACTATTTTCTTGTACTCCGTTGTAAGAAAAAAAATAATATATTTGAAATTATAAATAATACGCAATCATAAACACAAAAAATTGCGCACAACATGCCATTTTAGAATAAAACTAGTATAGTTTATGCGCCTATAAAATAGTTGTGCGATATCTAAAAAAACTGAATGGAAAAGAACAATATTTTAATAAATGAAATTGTCGACTTTATAAATAAAACTATAAAATATATACCTGTTATCTCTTTCCTTTTTCTGTTTTTTTCATCTGCAGAGCTTTTCGCATATTATAAATATTTTAGTATAAATATTTATAATTATATTACAATAGAAGATTTGTTTTTTAATTTTTACACATTTTTTTTTGAATATTTAAGCATAATATTTGAACTGTTATTTTCAGTACTAATATTATACTATGCGTTGGGTTTTGACAAAAAAAAAATAAATTTTAATTGGATAATCTATATATATGTTGCAATTGCAATAATTGTCTTCGCAATAAATGAATTCACAAATTATAAAATATCTAATATTTACTTTGACCTCTTATGTACTTTCCCGTATGCTTTTATATACTTAAATATTATAAAAAACATAGATCAATCAAAAATAAAAATATTACTTGCGTTTCTTTTTATTTTTGGATATTTCCATTTAAAAGTTAAATATTTCAGCAAAGAAAATGCTAAAGAGATTATTGAAAACGAACAAAATACAGAAATAAAATTTACTTACATAAATAGGCTCATTAAGTCCAGTTCAGAAAATATTTATATTGGAGAGACTTCGAATTATATATTTTTCTTCGCTAAAAAACAATCAGAAACAACAATATATAAAAAGAGTGATATTCAAAATTTGACATATACAAAACGCTGAAAAATATAGACATCGCACAACACACGTAACCGTTGCACAACCCTTTCAAAAAATAAATTTTCATAAGAATCATAAAAAACAACCTCGTTTAAGCACATTTAAACGAGGTTTATTTTTGTTTGTAAGTTAGAGGCTTTAAAAAATGAAAGGCTTAAAATCGAGTATTTCAAGTTATAGAAAGCAGTTTTTAGAGAGGTTGGTACTTTTGCTTGTAGTTCACTTACAACTCCGGCTTTTATTTTCGTTTTTCGGCTGATAAATTTCAGGTATTTCTCCGCTCTCCGAAGAGTACAAAACATTCTTCTAATCACTGCGCAAATGTCTCTGACTTTGTACATTTTTTTTGTTTATAAAAAACGAAATCGCCCCAAAGTCTCCTGACTTTTGCAAAAAACATTTTCAAAACCCATAAAAAGGAACAAATCATAGACATCCTTTGTAGAGTTACTTACGGAGTTCCCTCCTATCGTCGGGAAGACAAAATTGGGGTTACAAGGCTTGAAACATGGTGAATCTTTGTGAAACAAAAAACTTTATAGGGAAGATAAGATTGGGGTTACAAGGCTTGAAACATGGTGAATCTTTGTGTTTTTACTTCGTGTAGCTTTGTGAAACAAAAAACTTTATAGGGAAGACAAGATTGGGGATACAAGACTTGAAACTTGGTGAATCTTTGTGTTTTTCTTAGTGTATCTTTGTGAAACAAATAAATTTACAACGAAGACAAAATAGGGGTTACAAGGCTTAAAACTTGGTGAATCTTTGTGTTTTTACTTCGTGTATCTTTGTGAAACAAATAAATTTACAACGAAGGCAAAATTGGTGTTACAAGGCTTAAAACTTAGTGAATCTTTGTTTTTTTACTTCGTGTAGCTTTGTGAAACAAAAAACTTTATAGCGAAGACAAGATTGTGGGTACAAGGCTTGAAACTTGGTGAATCTTTGTGTTTTTACTTCGTGTAGCTTTGTGAAACAAATAAATTTACAACTAAGACAAAAATGGGGTCACAAGGCTTAAAACTTGGTGAATCTTTGTTTTTTTTCTTCGTGTACCTTTGTGAAAGAAATAAATTTACAGCGAAAACAAAATTGGGGATACAAAGCTTAAAACTTGGTGAATCTTTGTTTTTTTCTTCGTGTATCTTTGTGAAACAAATAAATTTACAGCCAAGGCAAGATTGGGGTTTACAAGGCTTAAAACTTAATGAATCTTTGTATTTTTTCTTTGTGTAACTTTGTGAAACAAATAAGTAGGAGACTTGAAACGTGGTATTTCCAATGCTAGCACTTCTATGAAAAGCACAAAACATTGTTCTAACCATTACGCATTCGATAACAAAAAACAAACAATGATGAAAACATACCAATCAAAATTCGGTTATGTAATAATGGGCTTTTTGAGCTTGTTATTCTTATCTATTCTAGGCTATATGGCTTACCAAAACGAACCCCAAGAAGCCCTTTTATCGGCTGCTGGTATACATTTGTTGGTATATGGCTATTGTCTCTATCTCAATTTTTCGACTCAATACATCATTACAGACAAGGGCATTTTAAAAGTCAAATGTGGTTTCTTTTATAACAAATCGTTTGACATCAACAAAATAACCTCCATTAAAAAATCGAACAATCTGATTTCCTCGCCTGCGCCTTCTTTGGATAGGATAGAAATGACGTATGAAAAATTTGATCTCATCATTATTTCCCCCAAGAATGAAATAGAATTTGCTAAGGACTTGACACAAATAAACCCAACAATAGACAATCAACTGACCACAGCCCACAAGAAGTAATCACAATCACCTTGTATTCAATTCTGTCCAGTCTGCAAATGACTCTAATACTTGGCGTATTTTTTATTTGAAAAAAATCGTACCAAAACCTTCCCCCTTTGAGCTAAAGGAACATCCGATAGCCGTTAGAATATAAAGAACAGCATACAAACCTATTAACGATTGTACGAGCAGCTACTTGAGCTATTTGCTACTACTATTGTCGCAGGTTCGATTGTAAGAAAAAAATAATATATTTGATTTTAAATAAAACGTGACAGTCGTTTTTATATAAATGAATTGTCTCCTAAAAAAGAAAATATATGAACCTTTTTAGTCCTATTTTTTTAACCCTTATTATTGGAAATATGTGCTTTGCTCAAAATCCTTTTATTACCCACATGTACACGGCTGACCCATCGGCTCGTGTGTTTAACAATACGCTGTATGTTTACCCCTCTCACGACCCAGACAAAGCGGATTGGTTCGATATGGTTGATTGGCATGTGTTCTCCACGACGGATATGGTAAACTGGACCGACCATGGTGTGGCTTTAGACATTAAAGATGTGAAATGGGCCAAAAAATATGCCTGGGCTCCAGACTGTATTCAAGCAAATGGAAAGTACTACTTTTATTTCCCAACGGATCAATTTCATATAGGAGTGGCGGTAAGTGATCACCCTACGGGGCCGTTTGTTGACCCCATTGGAAAACCATTAATTTCAATGGATACCAAAGGCGTGGTGTGCAATAGGGATTTTATTGACCCAGGGGTATTTATAGACGATGATGGACAAGCGTATTTGTATATGGGTCAACTGGTTGTAAATGCTATTAAGCTCAACAAGGACATGATTTCATACGATGGCAACGTTCATCTGCTGAAAGGTACCGATGATTTTTTTGAAGCATCATGGATGCATAAATACAACGGAAAATACTATTTATCGTATGTGGGAACAAGTGGCGAAATAAAGTATTGCATGTCTGACAATCCTTTAGGCCCTTTTGAATACAAAGGTGTGATTCTGGAAAAAATGAATAGTGGTACCAACCACCATTCTATAGTGGAATACAAAGGGCAATGGTATATGTTTTACCACAACTCCGACTTGTATTACAGAAACCATCCTGAGGTAGAACAAAAATTTGGCTGGGGTCATGAAGGAAGTCCGCACCCTTATCGCAGGTCTATCTGTTTTGATAAATTATTTTATAATGAAGACGGCACTATTCAACAGGTTATTCCCACGAAATAATGGCTAATTCAGAAGATAATAATTTAATGTGAACAAACTGCCTGCGTGAAGACTAGCTAAACCTACTAATAAAATCACGCAAAGAGGAAGACGCTACAAACCAATAGTCTTTTATTAGTTCGTAACGCCTCAAAAAGTAAAAGCATGAGAAAAATTATAGCAGCACTAAACCTCACTATTGATGGTTTTTGCGACCATACTGCTGGCATACCAGATGCCGAAATGCACCAGCATTACACTGATTTATTAAATCAAGCCCATGTAATTTTGTACGGAAGAACTACATTTGAACTGATGCAATTTTGGCAGGCCTATATCGAAAAGCCTTCGGGAGAAAAAGCTATGGATGAATTTGCAAAAGCAATTGATACCATTCACAAAATTGTCTTTTCAACCACACTAAAAAATGTTGATTGGGAAAGTGCAAGCTTAGCCAACCAGCCTATTGAACAAGTGGTTTCAGAATTAAAGCAACAGTCTGGAGGTCCTATTTTAATTGGTAGTCGAAGTTTGATTGTACAGTTGACAAACCTTAATTTGATTGACGAATACCAATTGTGTATCCATCCAGTCGTCATTGGTACTGGGTTACCGCTTTTTGACAAAATACAAGAGCGAACGGTTTTTAAATTATTAAAGGCCAAACCTTTTGCTTCTGGTGCTGTTATCCATTATTACAAACAACTATAAGAATATGTCGCTCAAATTTTTTTGAACTTAAAAAATAACGCCTACAAAATCGAATTGCCTGATTATCAAAAATTAAACTACTGTGTACTGAAGTTCATCGATTGGGGTGTCAGACAAAAAGTTTACCAATGAACTGTCGGCAGAAAGGTTTGTGAGTGTTTAGTTTTAACTCAAGCGAAATGAACTAAGTGCTTAGCTTTAGCTATAAATTCAAAAAAAAAAAAAAGCTGTTGCCTAAACAACAGCTTTTACCCAAAACTACTCTAAATAATCTAACACTAATTTTTATTGTATTTTTTTGGCTTGCTCGTAATGGGTCGTTAACCCAATGACTTGGCGAGAAGCCCAAAGTTGAAGGTCGTTATCCTTTGCTTTTTGAGAAATTTCAGTCATTTTATCCAAGGCTTTTTCCTGTTCTTGCACAATCACCTCTACAAACAATTTGTCAAAATCCATTCCTGATTGGGCTTTTAACTTGTTGTAATTCTCGTTATTCATTTCAGCATTTTCATCTGGCATGGTGACAGTGATTTTATTAGACAGGGCTTTGGCTTCTTCCATTGATTTTGTATTATCAGCAACCAGCATTTTACCATAATCTCTTACCTCTTTACTCAATCCTTTTTGCAACGCTAGTTTCCCCAGCGCCATTTCATAAGAACCAATGGCTACAGCCTCTTCCAAATACTGAGTATCATTTTCTACCTCCTCGTTTTCTACGGGTGGCGCATTCACCTCTTCCACCGTCATGGGAGTTTCTTCCTGTTTTGTTTCGTTTTTACAAGAATTTAGGCCAAATAATAACAATCCCGCACCTAAAACTATCTTACTACAAAATACTATCTTTTTCATATTTTAATCTTTTAAACGTTTCTCTCAAAGTTAGGTGTTGCAAGACTTAAAACACTTATATAATTTTAGAGAAAGATTACAACATTCTAGGCTAGTGCTCTTTTAAAAAAAATAATTCTGTTTCTAAAATCCGAGGCAACCCCTAAAATTGACTAGAATAACTTATATTTATTGCTTCCCTGAATAAAGTAAGACATGGTTATTCGTTAAAAAAACATCCTGCTATGAAAAAAACACTGTTTTTCTTCAATAAATTAATGGCTAGCTTTTGGTTTATTCCTGCCTTGATTATCCTCAGTTCGATAGTACTTGCTATTGGGTTAGTGATGGTCGATCAAGCCATTCCAATGTCACAAGAAGGATTGGGCAAATATATTTTTGTCAACAGTGCTGATTCAGCGCGCAGTATATTATCCACCATTTCAGGAGCGATGATAGGCGTAGCGGGAACTGTTTTCTCGGTTACCTTGGTGGCATTGACCTTGGCTTCTTCGCAATTTGGCCCCCGATTGATTAAAAACTTCATGTATGTCAGACTGAATCAAGTGGTTTTAGGTTCGTATGTGGCTACTTATCTGTATTGTCTTTTTGTTTTGAATGCGATTAAAGAAAATGATGCTTATACTTTTATGCCTGTGCTTTCCATTCTCTTTGCCATAATTGCAGCTTTGATTAATATTTTACTACTGATTGTTTTTATCCATAAAATAGCGACCAGCATTCAGGCTGACAAAGTAATTTCGGATATTTCGGCTGTTATTTGTAGCCAAGTCAACACCATGTATCCCTATAAAATGGGCGATGAACTCCAACCAGAAAAAATAGCTATTGTAGAAACCATCAAATCAAAATACCTACATACTTTAGTCGTTAAATCACAAAAAAGTGGCTATTTGCAGTATATTGACAGTGACTCGCTTATTCAAGCAGCCTGTACCCTTGACGCCCTCATCGAATTGCAGTACAGACCGGGAGATCATCTGGTGGAAGGAATAGCTATGGCAAAATTATACTCCAACCAAACCTTAGAAAAAGAACAGATACAAAGCATTTGCCATCAGTTTGTTATTGGTAAAATAAAGGATGGCCAGCAAGATTTAGAATTTTCCATTTTGCAAATGGTCGAAATTGCTTCACGAGCCCTTTCGCCGGGCGTAAATGATCCTTTTACAGCAATTACTTGTATTGACAATTTGACCGCAGCGCTTTGTCAGCTCTCGCAAATTGATTTCCCCTCTAAATACCGAACTGACGCGCATCAAAACCTACGAGTTATTGCCCATACCACTGACTTTGAAGGCTTACTAGATGCTGCTTTCAATCAAATACGGCAATTTTCGGCTGGAAGTCCTGCTGTCATCATTCGATTAATGGAAGGATTGATTACTATTAATGGTTTTGTTAGCAAAGAAAACCACCAAAAAGCCGTTAAAAAACATGCCCAAATGGTTTTAAATCTGGGAAAACAATCGATACCAGAAATCGTGGATTTGAATGATTTAGAAGAAAGAGCCAAAAAGATTTTAACGCAATAAACCGTGTTTCAAAAGTCTTGTACCACAAATCACAAGCTTTACAACTTCTTTTTTACTACTCTGGACAGTCTTCCATGCCCCATTTATCCAAACTTCTTAAAATCTTTTCTAATGATTTCCCTCTTGAGGTCAGGCCATACTCCACTTTTGGTGGTACTACTGGGTAAATTTTTCTAGAAATCAAGCCGTCTTGCTCCAATTCTCTTACCGTTTGGGTAAACATTTTATTGGAAATATCGGGAACCAACTTTTGCAATATTCCAGAACGCAAATCGCCTTCTAACAAATGAAATAAAATCAAAGGTTTCCATTTTGTACCTATTAAATTCATGGTATAATGTAACGGACAGCTGTTTTTTTTACTCAAAATTAATATCTATAAATTTGATTATCATTATTTTACTCGTTTAGGTAACTATAGCACTTTTTAGTAAGTTATTGCCCAACAGGCAAATATAAAGTAATTTTGCAAACAAAAAATAATAGTTATGACAACAAATAAAGATTATCCAAAATCATTTTCGCATATTGGGATAACAGTACCAGATATCCACAAAGCCGTAGCATTTTATTCCGAAGTAATGGGATGGTACCTGATTATGGAACCTTCAAAAATTAAAAAAGAAAAGGAAACGGCCATTGGCCAAATGTGTATTGATGTTTTTGGAGACAATTGGACAGAATTTGAAATCGCACATTTAGCCACTTCAGACGGAATTGGGGTCGAATTGTTTTCTTTTCCAAATGGAGTTAAAGAAGCTCCTGAATTCAATCCTTTCAACACAGGCTTGTTTCATTTTTGCGTGCAAGACCCTAATATAGAAGCGCTAGTGGACAAAATTGTAGCCTACGGAGGAAAACAACGCATGCCTATACGTGCGTACTATCCTGATAACAAACCTTTCAAAATGTGTTATGTTGAAGACCCTTTTGGGATTGTATTTGAAATCTATACGCACAGTTACGAATTGACGTATTCTTCTGGTGCTTACGCCAAATAAAATTGTTCCATCTCATACCAAAGGCTCCATCACAACTGACGGAGCCTTATCAAGATGGGATGCATTTTGAGTGCCAACTGCTAAACCATTTTATTTCATGAGTCTGCAATCGAAATTAGAACGGTACCTTTTTAGTGCACTAGGCTTTCACTTCTAAAAATTTCATACCACAGATGCGCCATGATTTTCTTTTTAAAATTTGCGAAGCTTCGGCTATAAATCATCGTCTCATCCTTTTATTCTAAAAAGTTTATTTACTCCGTTTAGGTTGGTTTCCTAACACAAAATGAAGACTACCACCAGCTACAATTTGCTTGTGCGTTATTACCAGTGATGGGTATGGTTTTCCATTTAACGTTATACTTTGTATGTATTGATTTTCATCAGATTGGTTTTCGGTGGTAATCTTAAACTGTTTTCCGTTTTCTAATGGGATGGTGGCTTCTTTTACATAGGGCGAAGTCAAACTATAGACTCCATCTGCGGGATTGATAGGATACATTCCAATTGCAGAAAACACGAGCCAAGCCGACATTTGTCCGCAATCTTCGTTTCCGCAATAGCCATCGGGTTTGGTGCTGTATTGGGTATTGATGATTTTACGCACCATTTCCTGTGTTTTCCAAGGCTGTCCAATGTTGTTGTACAAATAGGCAACATGATGACTGGGTTCGTTCCCATGAGCGTATTGACCAATCATTCCCGTGCTAAAAATAGGCAACTTATCCTCTTTGCTAGGATAATACGTAAACATCGAATCCAGTTTTTGTGTGAAACGTTCTTTACCCAAGGTAGTTATCAACCCATCAATATCATGAGGCACAAACCAGAAATACTGCCAGGCGTTGCTTTCACAAAATTCCTTGGTATATTCTTTGGGTGAAAATGGACTTGTAAAGATTCCTTTTTCATCTTTTGGACGGAAAAAAGTCGATTCGGAATCGTATAAATTTTTCCAGTTGTTGGCTCTTTGGGCAAATGTTTTTTCGATTTGTTTTTCTCCCAATGCTTTTGCCAACTGCGCGATACACCAATCGTTATAGGCATATTCTAAAGTCTTGGATACCGACCAATTCTCATGATGCTCTCCTGTAGGCACATAACCCAATTTCATATAGGTATCAATTTGTCTGCCTTTTTCAGTTGCCGAAGCGACACAAGCCTGCAACGCTTTTTTAGCATCAATCGGAATGCCTTTAAAATACGCATCTACGATAACGGGAACGGCATGGTAGCCAATCATCATATTCGTTTCATTTCCTGCCAATGACCATACAGGCAACAAACCCGTTTCGTCATAATGTGATAAAAACGACTTGATCATGTCTTGGGTTTCTTTTGGAGCTATTAACGTATAAAGAGGATGAGTCGCTCTAAAGGTGTCCCAAAGCGAAAATGTATCGTATTTGTTATAGCCTTTGGCAATGTGATTATTTCCATCGGCTCCTTTGTAAGCTCCATCAAGATCACTGTGTAAGGAAGGAGTTAAAAACACATGATACAAATTGGTATAAAACAATTCTTTTTGTGCTGGAGTACCTCCAATTTTTATTTTAGAAAGGTATTGTTCCCAAATCTGGTCGGCTTCTTGAACTGTTTTATTAAAATCCCAATGTGGTATTTCGGCCTCTAAACTTTTACGTGCCCCAGCAATACTGGCAGAAGATAACGCTACTTTCACCAGAATTTTTTCGCCCTCTTTTGTTTTATAATTCGCTACAATTCGGGTGAATTTTCCGTTTACGGATTTTGTTTCTTTTGCTGTAGCATTTTCATAAAGTTGCGCTTTATCAAATGGTTTTGAAAATTTCATTACAAAATACACGCGCTGGTCTTTGGCCCAACCTTTTGATTTTCGAAAGCCTGAAATCGTTTGGTTATCCTCAATGGTAATTTGCGTGTCTGTGGGTTTGTCCCAATTTAAACTATAGCCCAAATCCAGAATAATTTGGCTTTTGTCATCCTTAGGAAAAGTATATTGATGAAAACCTACACGAGCCGTGGTAGTTAATTCGGCCTTGATTCCCGAGCTCAACAAATCAACCGAATAATAACCTGGACTCGCTTTTTCTCTGTCGTGTGAGAATTTGGAATAAGGTCGGTACGGTCCCTCTTTAGTCAAGCTTTCGCTAAACCTACTGTTCATTGGCATCACCAACAAATCATACATATCGCCCGCTCCCGTTCCTGAAAGATGGGTGTGACTAAAGCCCGCTATCGTAGAATCAGGATAAAAATAACCCGCTATTCTGTCCCAACCGGGCAAGCCGTTATCAGGACTTAATTGAACCATCCCAAAAGGAACAACCGCTCCGGGATAAGTATTTCCTGGGCCATCGGTTCCCGTAAAAGTATTGACATAGCTCGTTAAGCGATCTGAAAAGACTTGCTTATTTTGTTTCTCGCTTTTGCAAGACAAAATAAACAAAACAGCTAGTAGAAATATATAAGTTATTTTTTTCATTTTCAATTTAAAAAAGGGTAACTGCGCTCGTCAATGGTTTTAATTCTTCTCCTTGAAGGGTGTACCAAACATCAATCATCTTAGGATTGGCACTCGCTTTATAATGAATTTTTATAGGATGTACCCCTTTCTTTAAGGCTACTTTAGCATATTTTTTTCGAGGACCATGATAACCACCATTATCCACCACTATTTCATCACCAATGAACAATAAATTCCCCCCATCGGAACGGGTTTCAAACTCATAAATTCCGTCTTTTTCCGCATTGAAATAGCCTTGGTAGATAATTGAAAAGTCTTTTTCGTCTTTTAAATCCCCTAATTCAATGCTGCTGACCTTGGTGTAATCCGAAGTGGTTGGTGTTTTAATGTCTTCCACTTTTTTGAAAGTCCCTTTCACCACCCACTTTTTCAGTCCTTTTTCGGTAGTATTCGCATGTACAGATGCGATGTAATTTTTACGGATAACCTTGGTGGTTTTTAAATCATTAAATAGGTCTCCACGATAAGAACGGGCTTTTATTGTAGCCGTATCTTTTACCATAAACGGCTCCTTGTATAGTAATGATTTTTGGGTAGGCACCGTTCCATCCAGCGTATAATAGATTTTAGTTCCTTCTAAAGGATAGGCTAATTTCAAGTTTACGGCTGTTTGGTCCACAAAAGCAATTTCTTTGTCCAAACCTTCCACCGCAGGAATGTAATAATGCACATCGAGCACATCCAAACGGTCGTATTGTTTTTCCACTCTTTGATTGAAGGCTTTGAAATCTTTATTCTCTTTTGGTGCCCAAGCATTTTCGGCTAAGGCCAAGATTCTAGGAAAAGCTTGGTATTCCAATCGTGTAAAACTCGGAATCGTTTCCGCCCAAAGATTGGCCTGCACTCCTAAAACGTTATTGGCCTCGGCAGCGGTAAAATCCTTAGGAATAGGTTCATAATTATAAATTCGTTCCAGCTTTGTTCCTTCGTTTAGATAGTCAAAATAATACACATCCGTAGTGGTGATGACTACATCATTTCCGTTTTCAGCGGCTTTTTTTGGCGCTTCAGGACGCCAACCTCTCCACCACATCACTGTAGCTTCTTTGGTCAAACCTCCTTCTACAATTTCGTCCCAACCAAGGAACTTTTTGCCTTTGGATTTCAAAAATTGTTCGATATCTCTATTGAAAAAAGATTGCAATTCGTGTTCGTTTTTCAGTCCGTTTTCTTTAATGGCTTTCTGGCAATGTGGACATTTTTCCCATGATTTGATGTTCACCTCATCCCCACCAATATGAACATACTCAGCAGGAAATAACGGAATCACTTCAGCTAATACATTTTTCATGAATTCATAGGTCGTAGGTTTTCCTAAGCAAGTAGGATAGGTAAACACGGTATCCCAACCCGATTTTTCATCACAAGATAAAAAAGGATAATTATCAATTGCCGATTTAAAATGACCCGGCATGTCTATTTCTGGAACTACTGTAATACAACGTTCGGTAGCATACGCCACAATCTCTTTGATTTGCTCCTGTGTAAAAAAACCACCATATTTACGCTCGCCATCAATCATTTTAAATTTTCGTTCATCAATAGTATAAAGTTTGTTTTCCTTGGCTCTATCCATGCAGATGGTATCTTGATTGTTTGGAATTCTCCAAGCGCCTTTTTCTGTCAACAAAGGATATTTTTTGATTTCAATGCGCCAACCTTGGTCGTCAGTCAGGTGCATGTGGTAAGTATTCAATTTGTACAATGCCATATAGTCCAAAAAGGTTTTTACCTCATCTATATCAAAAAAGTGACGGCTAAAATCCATGTGCATGCCACGCCATGCAAAACGAGGTTCGTCCTTAACAACTACTGCGGGAACAGCCCAACGCATTTTTTGAATGGTTTTGCTTTCTATTTCCTTAGGTAATAATTGACGAAGAGTTTGAACGGCATTAAAATAGCCTGTTTCTTCAGAGGCTTTTACCGTAATTCCTTTTGGATTTATAGCTAATGTATAACCGCCGTTTTTTAAACCCGCTGTTTTTTCAAAAATTACTGCCCCGCTTTTTTTAGATTTGCTAACCGCCAAATGATATCCCGCAGCCTTACTAAATAAGCCTTTCAAGTAATTTATGGCCTTTTGCTGGCTTGGGTCTTGCTGGATGATTTTTGTATTGGCCACAAATTGGAACTCGCCTTCATTAAATTCTAAACTTGAAGGCTTTGGCAACAATGAAATATTGTCTCGATTAAAAGCCGATTTTGTTTGTGCATTGGCTACAAAAAACAGCATTATAAATAGCAAAGTGGTATATTTTTTCATCTTGTCCAATATTTTCATTCGATTACTTAATTCTTCGTTTCTTCAAAAAACTTATTTAATATTTAGTTTGATAATCTCATCAATAGCATCTAGGGAATTGTGGTCCACATAGAGAAACGCGCCTTCTTTCACCTGATTGAATTTGATTTTTCTTTTTCCATCAAATGAAGTAGCGGATATGATTTTGTCTTTGAGTTCAGGCAGAAAAATATACGGTTCCTGAGAAGGTTTTAAAATATGCACATACAAAGTATTGCCTTTTTTAGTGATGGTTCCCCAATCTTGGGTTTTAATTACATCTCCTCGGGTTCCATAAATACTTTCGCCATATTTAGAAGTCCATTCGCCTATTTCTTTTAAGCTTTTTACAAACTCGGGTTGAATTTCACCATTTGGCATTGGCCCCACATTTAAAAGCAAATTGCCATTTTTTCCCGCTGCTTTCACCAAAAAGTCAATCAGTTGTTTTTTAGTTTTGAAACTTTTATCATTCAAATCAAAACCCCAAGCTTTTGCCATAGTGGCACAAGACTCTAAAGGCAATTTACTAACGTGTACGCCCTCACTAAATCCTCCGTGATTTTCACCTGGCAGGTCTCTTTCAAATGTTTGAATGTCTTCTCCTGCTATAGGTTGAATGTGGTGGTTGTTGGCAATCAACGTATTGGGGCTCAACTTATGAATCAACGAATAAATTTCGTCGTAGTGCCAGTTGGCTTCTTTTTGATCCCAATGACCATCAAACCAAATCATGCCAATTTCACCATAATTGGTCAGCAATTCGGTTAATTGTGCTTTCATAAATGCGATATAGTCATTCCAAGCTTCTTTGTCTCCTTTTTTACCATTTTTATAATCCTCACGTTTCCAATCGAGTAACGAATAGTAAAAATTCAATTTAATACCTTCTTTTTTACATTCTGCTGCCAATTCTTTCAAAGGGTCTCTTTTGAAACGAGTGGCATCAATAATATCAAAATCGGTAGCTTTAGAATCAAACATGCTAAAACTATCGTGATGACGAGAAGTAATGGTGATGTATTTCATCCCCGCAGATTTGGCAATGGCCACCCATTCTTTGGCATTAAAATCTAATGGATTGAAAAATTTCGTTAATTTCCCATAGGTTTCAGCAGGTATTTTTTGTTGAAACATGACCCATTCCCCATCTCCCAATACACTATAAATTCCCCAATGAATAAACATCCCAAATTTCATGTCCTGAAAAGCGGTACGCGCTTCTAAATTGCCTTTAGTCGGTGTGTATTCGGGCATAGGGAAAGCATAATGTTTTTGGGCACTAACTTGTAATGTACCAAATGCGAATAGACAACTAATAATTATTTTCTTCATATTGATTGATTTTTATTTTTCATAATTAATGATGGGGTTGCGACCCCATTTCCATTTCTAAAACGCCCCCTTGGGTAATTTCTTGATGCGTAATCCAATAACGGTTAAAGGGTTTCCCATTCAATTTCATCGATTGGATGTAAATATTTTCTTTAGAATTATTCTTAGCCTTAATCTTAAAGGTTTTCCCTTTGTAATAGCTAGGGTCTAATTTTATTTCAATCTCGCTAAAAACGGGACTGGTAATCTGGTATTTGTTATCTCCCGGATTGATGGGGTGAATCCCAATGGAAGCCAACACATACCAAGCCGACATTTGTCCTACATCTTCGTTCCCACACAAACCATAAGCATCGGTTCCATAGGCTTTATCGCAAATTTTACGAGTGTATTTTTGAGTTAAATGAGGCGCACTGGCTTCGTTAAACAAAAAAGGTACATGATGAACGGGTTCGTTAGCATGGTTGTAGTAGTTGTTCCAAAGGAAATCTTCGGGTGTGTTTTCGAAAAAACTAATCAATTCGTTTCTGAAAGCCTTTTCACCACCCATCAAGGTTTTTAAACCCTCAATATCATGTGGAACAAACCATCCTTGTTGAAACGGATTGCTCTCGATACAACCTTGACCGTGAACCGTTTTTCCTTTCCATTCCATCCAAACTCCAGCGCTGTCTTTGGCTCTAAACCAATTGACTTCCTCGTTCCAAATGTTTTTGTAATTTTTACTTTTCTTAAAATATTCCTCGGCTATCGCATCTTTCCCTAATGATTTTGCCATTGTTGCCAAAGCCCAATCGGAATAAGCATACTCTAAAGTTTTAGAAATATGTTTGTTGAAATAACCCAATGTTCCATTACCCGTATTGTCAACCGTATTTTTAGCGTATTCAAACGCTTTGTCAATATCGTAATTGCGAATGCCTTTTTGGTACGCATCATTAATTACTGAAACCGCAGGATTACCTAACATCACCCCTGAATAGGAATTGAGCATTTCCCAACGAGGCAAATAGCCTCTGCCACTCCATTCTGCCATTTGCAACAGCGAATTGATTTCATCATTGACCAAACTAGGATTGATAATGGTTTGCAACGGAAATTGTGAACGAAACACATCCCAACCGCTAAAAATAGTTCGATACGTAAAATCTTTGGTTTGATGTATTTTTTTATCAGCACCAATATAATTTCCGTTTACATCCGAAAAGGCGCGTGGGTCAATTAAGGTGTGGTAAAGCGAGGTATAAAAAACTGTTTTTTCAGCATCCGTTCCGCCAGAAACCGAAATATTTGAGATGGCTTTGCTCCAAAGTTCGCGAGCTTCTTTTTTAGTTTTATCAAAATCCCAATGCTTGATATCGTGTTCTAAATTTGCTTTGGCTCCTTCGATATTCACAAAAGAAATTCCACTTTTCATCAAAACTTGTTCCCCTTCTTTGGTACTAAAATTGGTGTAAAACCCGAGATGCTTTCCTTGCATTTCTTTTTTACCTTTAAAAATTGCTGCATTTTTAACCGCCAGTTGGTAGTCGTCTTTGGCAATAAAACGCATTTTGCGAGGCACATCGGGAATGGTGGCACTCCAAATGCCGTAGTCTTTTAAGGGTTTGCTAAATTGGCAATAGAAATAGACTACATAATCGGCTTTTCCTTCGCCAGCACCCCAACCACCACCTTCGGGCGGGCATTTCATCCAGCCTTTGATGGTATAATCGTCCACAACTTTGATGTATTGTTCTGTTGAAGTTCCCGCTACACGACGTGCCAAATCAATTTGGATGCGCGATTCCTTGTTTTCTGGATAGGTAAAACGAATGATTCCTGCTCTAGGTGCCGCCGTCAACTCGGTTCTTACTTTATAATCCTCTAGCGTTACCGCATAATAGCCCGCTTGGGTAATTTCGGTATCATGGGAGTAACGGGAACGATAGCCTTCTTCTGGATTTTCAGGAACGCCTCGATTGGTATGCAATTTTCCTGTTGTGGGAGTCACCAAAAAATTACCTAAATCGCCAAACCAGCCTACTCCACTCATGTGAGTAAAACTAAATCCTTCGATAGTGGGATGCTCATACGAATACCCCGAACCATTATCGCCCCCCGTAAACGTATCGGGACTGAGTTGTACCAAACCAAAAGGAGTTGCTGCCCCTGGAAATGTTTTCCCAAAGCCATGCGCATCCTTGGACATTTTGCCATACGAAATTGCACCAATAATTGGATTTATATAATCGACCGCTGGTTTTTCATTCTTAATTTGAGAGGAAGCACAAGAAACCATCACTAAAGCACTTAGTGTGACCAACCATTTTCGTTGTTTTTTTCTATAATTCATTTTCATCTCTTGTGTTATTACTTTGATTAATTTTCTACAGCAGCCTCAGTAATTTTGGTTTTATAAATATCCACTGGCACGTCATTTTGTTGTTGTTGGCCCGAAGTAGTTCGTCCGTTTTGGACAATCTCTTCAAGTTGTTGGGTCAGTTTTTTTACCACCTTAGGATATTTGTCGAACAGGTTGGTCGTTTCTGCTTCATCCTTTTCCATGTTGTACAATTGGATTTCGGGTAGGTTTTCTTTTCTAGCTTTAACATCTGTAGGATTGCTCCAACCTCCTGAACCTGGTGTCAATTCTAATTTCCATTGTTTGTTCCGAATTGAAAATTTGCCTTGAATCGAATGATGCACGACTAATTTATAATCGGTTTTGGCTTTATTATTTTTCAATAAGGGTAAAATACTGTACGAGTCCACACCGGAATTTCCTGAAAGTTTTGCTCCAATAATTTCGGCACAAGTTGCCATCAAACTGGTTTGACAAATGAGGTTGTTGTTCTTTGAATTGGCTTCGATTTGCCCCGGCCATCCCACAATAAATGGAATTCGATGCCCTCCTTCCCAGATATCCGATTTGGAACCACGGAATTGAGCACTTGGATAATGACCAAAATCTTTTTCTAGTTTGCTTCCTTTCGCTGCTGGATAAGAGCAACCATTATCACTGGTAAAAAACACCAAGGTGTTTTCGGCTATGCCATTGTCTTTTAAAGCTTTTATTACTTGTCCTACAGCATCATCTGTTTCCATTACAAAATCGGCATAATCGCCCATGCCACTTTTGCCTTTCCATTTTTCAGAGGGAACTACGGGACTGTGCGGCGAATTCAAAGCCAAGTACATAAAAAAGGGAGCTTCTGTTTTGGCTTCTTTGGCAATATAATCAGTAGCATTGTCCGTTAATAATTGAAGCATTTTAACAGGTTCCATGTGAGCGATGACCTTATCATCTTTAATAATTGTATTGATGGTTGCCGCATGGTGAAAACCAATATAAGAATCAAATCCGCGCGTTATAGGTCCGTTAGGCACCTGAGCCCCAATAGGAATATCCATTACTTTTTTACCTTGATACAGCTCGTATTCTTTTCCGTTTGCATCCAAAAAGCTAAAACCCAAATGCCATTTGCCTATGGCTGTCGTTTTATAGCCTGCTTTTTTAAGCATCGAAGGTACGGTCTCTAATTGGTCCGCAATCAAAGGAACCGATTCATCTCCGTTTAACACTCCTTCTTGCAATCGAGAACGCCAAGCGTAACGCCCCGTCAAAACCGCATAGCGGGAAGGCGTACAGACGGATGAGGCCGAATGGGCATCGGTAAAGGTCATCGATTCTTTGGCAAAAGCATCAATTTTGGGAGTCAAAATTTTCCCTCTCTCAGGATTTAAAGCTTGTACATCTCCATAACCCAAATCATCACAAATAATGTAAATGATATTAGGCTTTTTTTGTGCTGATGCAACAGTGGCCATCAACAAACACAGGGTGAATAATTTAGAGAATTTCATTGTTTATTTTAGTCTTATTTCGGTTATGGTACTTAGTAATTTTCCTTTTTTAGTGAATAAGCCGGCTTTCAAAAGCGTTCTGGGTACGGTTTTGAATTGGCCTTCGTATTTCTTTCCGTTTGTGATGGTTGGTTCCTCACCATTGAGCGTGTAATAGATGTCATAGCCTATTGTTTCTGTTTTTAAGAAAACAATGGCTTCATTGTTCAATTGGTCAATCGCAAAGGCTGGATAAACTGTGAACATGCTTTTAGAAAAATTGACTTTGGCTCTTTCTAATCGTGCAAAATGATCAAATTCTAAGGCATCTTGAAAACGTTGCCAATTCTTGACTTCTGGCATACTCCATGACACCTCAGCACTGGCTAATGTTCTGGGATATAACATGTATTCAAATTGAGATTCTGTAGGCGTAAACTCAGCCCACAAACTCGCTTGATTACCTAAAACCCTATGGGCTTCTTCCTTGGTCAATTCGGCTGGAATAGGTTCGTGGTTATAGACTACAGACAAAGGCAAAACCGAGTTAGGGCCTTCAGGTTCCATAAAAGTGGGCCCTTGAACACGGCTGATATAGGAATGCAAATAAGAGGTCATAATCGTGGGATAGCCTTCACGGGGAGCTTGTAATTCGGGGGTATGCATGCCTCTTCGCCAAGCCATAATAGTGGCTCCTTTAACGCCCTTACCGCTTAAAACTTCGTCCCAAGCAATCATGGTTTTCTTTTGGGCGCTTACTATTTTATACATGCGTTGAATAAAATAACTTTGTAATTCTTCCACATCTTTTAGATTATGGTCTTGCATAACTTTCTGACAATGTGGGCATTTTTTCCAATTGCTCTTGTTGCATTCGTCGCCTCCGATGTGGAAATATTTTGACGGAAATAAAGCCACAACTTCTTTAATCACATTTTCTAAAAAAGCATAGGTTGTTTCTTTCCCAGCGCACAAGGCATTATCAGGCGCTTTTCCACCTACAGCCACTTCAAAATTAACTCCATCAGGCACCACATCATAACAAAACAATTCGGGATAGGAAGCAATTAAGGCTTTGCTATGCGCTGGCACATCGATTTCTGGAATAATTTCGACATTCCTTTTTTGGGCAAAAGCAATCACTTCTTTAATTTCCTCTTGGGTATAAAAACCACCCACCGTTTTGGGTTCATCAGCAGTAGCTAGCTCCCGAGACCACCAAGCAATTCCTGTTCTATCAGCTCTCCAAGCGCCTTTTTGAGTTAAATTTGGGTATTTTTTGATTTCGATTCGCCAGCCTTGATCATCCGTTAAATGCCAATGGAATTTATTTATTTTATACGAAGACAAGACCTCTATTTGTTTTAAAATAAATTCTTTGGTTTGAAAATGACGCGATACATCAAACAAAACCCCTCTCCAATGAAACCTCGGATTGTCTTTAATACTCATACTTGGTATCACAAATTTATCCGTTTTTACTAAAGGAATCGCTTGTGCTAAGGTTTGTAACCCATTGAACAATCCAGCATAGTCTATCGCTTTTATGATGATTTTAGAGGGTGTTACCTCTAATTCATAGCCTTCTGTAGCAATAGCTTTGCTTTTAACTTTTTCAAAAAGAATACAATTGGTTGCCTTAGCTGAACCTGTTTTAACCGACAGATTTAACCCCGCATCACTCTTAAATTTTGATTCTACGATAGGTTTCAAGTCGGCACTAAACATTTTAGGAACAAACACTTGGGTATCTTGACTCAATAGAAAACCCCCTTGTTGAAACACCACCGACTGCGGTTGCGGAATAAAGGTGTTTTGAGACTCTTGTGTCCTTCCTGCAATGGTAAAAAGAAAAGCGACTATGACTATGAATATTCTTTTCATGTTTATAAATTTTGAGCAATTATTTGGGCAACCTGTTCTCCTTGAGCAGTTTTTCCTAAATTATTGTAATGAACATCGTGTGGTTTTATGTGCCATTCTTTGGCATGTGGCTTTGTAAAACTATACAAATCATTAATACTAATCGAAGGATAATTCGCTAAAACCTCTCTAGCTGCTACATTGTAGCGTTCGCTATCACCCGCAAGCCTTCCATCGGCGCCTTCATCAGGAACGGCGGTGGTCGTGGCAAAAATCAATTTGGCTTTAGGAAACTCTTTTTGTAGGTAAAGACAAATTTCGTTTAGGTTTTGCTTATAGGTTTCGATACTATTTACTTGTTTGCCATTTTTTGCATCCAATTTGCCCTCTTTTAAATACTTTAAATCATGTAAGCCCACATTAAAATGAATCACATCCCATTTGAAATCCCAACCTCCTTTTAAATAAGGTTCAAACATGGTTTGTTTCATTTTCTCCATTTTAGGAATAAAGGTATCACTAGAACCCCCATTATTAAAAATTCTAAATACGTTGGCTTTACCTTCTAATTTTGCTTGAACCGTAGGTGTGTATCCTATAGAAATAGAATCACCATACAACAAGACCTTGGGTAGTTTAGGCTCAGGAGTTACGTATTTAAAAGCTTCTTCTTTGTTGGCCAATTTTTTCCAAGCTTCTTTACACACTGCTTCATCACAACTGTTCCCAAATAGGCGTGATGCCCCACAAGAAACAGCTCCCATATAAAGTGTGGTAGCGCCTATATATTTTACAAATGCTCTCCTTTTCATTCCTGTTTTTTATCGTTACAAACCAATCGTAAAGGTGTTGAATGATTTTGCATCCAATTCCATTTTCAGATTTTTGTTATTTATATTTAATTGTAAATCTTGTTTGTCGTCAAGGTTGTTGTAAGCCAAAACGATTACTTTGTTTTCCTTTGCATTGTAAAAAACAATTGCATTTTCATCATTACCCGTAGTGGCTAATTTTACTGAACCCGGTGCTACAAAAGAGCTTAAATGCTTCATCAAGTAAAACTCAGGATTGTATCTTATCGCTTTGGTTTTACTGTCAATGGAAATCATGGAATTTTGTTTCCACCCCCATTGGCTTTTACCGGTTTCATCCAAAACCATATTCCAATACATATACGAATTGGCCCCGTTTTCAAAATAATGTTTCATCAGTCCAAAGGTGTGTTCTGCGGCTTTCCAGTCATTCGAACCATCTCCACATTCAGTTTCGGTTTGCATCAATTGCATCTTAGGATATTCTGCATGTACTGCTTTTATAGCTCCTTTTCCAGCCCATTGAAAACCAACACCCGTAACATAATCTTTGGCATTTTTATATTCTAAAATATCCGTCACACGCTCCAATTGCGGACGTTCAACCGTTCCTAACCAAATTTGAGTTTTTGGATTTTCTTTTTTGAATTTAGGTCCCAAATAATCGGAGATAAAAATCCCTAAATCTTGCGGTTTCCACACACAAGAAGGAAAGTTTTGAGCCGAATTGTATTCGTTTTGTACATGAACCGCATAAATAGGAATCCCTTCTTTTTCGTATGCTTTGACAAATTTTGAAAAATATAAGGCATAGGCCTCAAAATAGTTGGGTTCTGTGATGAAACGAGAAACTAATTCTTCTGTTGAGCTCCATTCTTTAGGCAAATCATTGAATTCGGGATTCGCTTTACAAGCATAATGTTTGCTGTGCTTCATCCAAGCGGGAGGACACCAAGGAGAAGCCCAAATGGCCATCTTCGGGTTGATTTTTTGTGCTTCTTTGATATACGGAATCAATCTTTTTTTATCTCTGTCGATCGAAAAATTAGTCATTGCAAAATCGCCCGCTGTTTCGTTATGGCTGTACCAATTTACCGCATAATCATTGGCACCAATAGGCATGCGACAAATATTGAATTTACAACCCGATTTTAAATCGAATAAATCATTCAGAATTTGCTGTTTCTCTTTTGGCGTTACCATGCCTAAAGCATCCCAACCCAATTCGTTAAAACAACCACCAAAACCATCTATTTTTTGTTTTTGGTTTTTGGTGTCAATACTAATGGACAAATCAGCTGCCTTTTTATTATTTTCAGGGATATAAGTTTTAGTCACCCAAACTTTATCATTGGTTGTACTTACCCAACTTACTTTGTTTTTTTGTGCCATTACCGTTAGGCTTAAGAACAACAGTGCGGTTGTTATTTTTACTATTTTCATGCTTATTATGTATTACTTCACAGTTAAAATTCCTCTTAAACGAATGTCTTTGGACGAAGCTCCAATCATGATGCGGAAATCGCCCGCTTCTACCAATCTTTTTAAATCCTTATCGAGCATTGACAGTTCATCTGGTCCTACTTGAAAACTTAGTTTTTTGGTTTCGCCTGCTTTTAAGTTGATGCGTTGAAACCCTTTTAATTCTTTTATCGGTCTAGAAACTGAGGCCAATTCGTCTCTAATATACAATTGAACCACCTCATCACCTGCAACGGCACCGGTGTTTTTAACCGTAAACGAAACCGTTATTTTGTCATTCGGATTAATGTTGTTTTTGCTGAATTGTAAATCAGCATATTCAAAGCTTGTATAACTCAAACCGTACCCAAAAGGAAACAAAGGTTGCCCTGTTAGGTTGTGGTAATTATCGCCTCTACCCGTGGGTTTGTTGTTGTAATACAACGGACATTGGGCCGCATCTACTGGAAAAGTAATGGGCAATCGCCCCGCCGGACTTTCGTCACCAAAAAGAATATCGGCAAAACCATTTCCTCCATTTTCACCCGAATACCAAGCCATAATGATGCCATCGACCTCGTTTATCCAATTGGCCATTGTGATAGCGCTACCGCCCACTAAAACCACAACGGTAGGTTTCCCAGTTTGAGCTACTGCTTTGATTAACGCTTCCTGATGTCCCGGAAGGGATAACAACGCACGGTCTTGAAATTCGCCTTCGTGAATTCCTGCCACTACTACAGCTACTTCGCTTTTTTGGGCTGCTGCCACCGCTTCGGCGATTTGCTGTTTCCATTCGTTTTGGTGGGTGGCATCCCAAACCAATTTGAATTTAGCATTTCCAGCCGATTCAAAAAATTCAATTTTAATGTCGTATTCTTTTCCTGCTTCAAAAGAAAAAGGCTTTAAAATCGTGTTGTACGACTGTTTTTGCCAATTGTCAATAAGCAATTTACCATCTAGATACATGCGGTAGCCATCATTCCCTTCGATACCAATGTTAAAAGTACCTGATTTTGGCGCTTTTAATTTCCCTGTCCATCGTGCCGAAAACCAATCGTAAGGCAATTTTTCATCAGGCGAAAACAACGTCCAACCAAATTGCAATTGTTTGTCTATGCGCTCTACTTTCGGTTTTCCGCTCAATTTGATATTATCAAAATATTCGCCTTGTAAGCCTTCTACTTTTTTCCCATCATGTACTGTCGACAAGAAGGAAGAGGCAATCACTTTATAATTTTCTTCTTTGAAAGAAACTCCTGAGGAGTAAATAATATTTTCTTTTCCTATTTTGTTGGAAACGCCTTCTAACATCGAAACCACTTTATTTCCAGGACCACTGTAACCACCTAATCGTGCCGCTTTCGCATCATACCCAATCAGTGCCATTTTTTTAACCGACTTTGACAAAGGCAACACTTGGTTTTGGTTTTTCAACAGCACCATTGATTTGGCCGCAGCAACTTTAGCCAATTCACGGTGTGTTTGGTGTCCGTTCCATAGCGCAGCTTCTTTGGCATCTACATACGGATTTTCAAACAAACCCAGTTCGAACTTAATCGTCAAAATGCGTCTTACGGCTTCGTCAATGGCTTTGGTATCGACCATTCCTTTTTGAAAAGCTTCATAAAATAAAGGGTAATGATTGTAATTGGTTTGAAACATTACATCCAATCCAGCTTCAACCGCATCTTCCGTCGCTTCGGCATAGTTGGCAGCGGTAAAATGCAATACATTGGCTCCCCCGACAGCTCCTGCATCCGAAATCACAAAACCTTTAAAACCCCAGTCTTCTTTTAATTTTTTTCGCAACAACCATTCGTTGGAAGTACAAGGGGTACCGTCAAGAGAATTGTACGAAGTCATTACCGAACGAGCTCCTGCTTTTTGGAACACCGCTTTAAAAGCTGGAAAATAGATTTCTTCAAGCAAACGCTCGTTAAAATGAATGGGATAACTATCACGACCTCCATCGCCTACATTGGCAACGAAATGTTTAGGCGAAGTGATTACCCCTTCTTTTTCAAATTGACTGATGTAAGAAACCGCCATTTGAGTCGTTAAAAAAGGGTCTTCGCCATAGGTTTCTTCGGTTCGTCCCCAACGCACATCGCGCGCAATATTCAGCACAGGCGATAGAATTTGGCGAATCCCTCGGGTTTTGGTTTCTTTTGTAATTGCTTTGGCCACATCACTGACTAAATTCGTATCCCAAGTAGCCGCTAAAGCAATGGCTTGCGGAAAAGTAGTCGCTCCATCGCGCGCCAGACCATGCAAGGCTTCGTTGAAAGGAATAATCGGAATTCCCAAAGGCGTTTCTTCTAAAAAATAGCGTTGTAATTCGTTGATTTCTTCTGCCATTTTTTGAGCCGTTCCTGTGGAACCATAGTCCATAATTTGTTCAGCAGCATTGTCATTTTTTCCTTTAGAAGAAATTTGAAAACCAAAAATACCATGCTTTAATTTTTCTTTTCCAATACTTAAATCGCCCGGAATCATGAACATTTGCCAGAATTTATCTTCTAGGGTCATTCGGTTCATTAAATCATTTACCCTTTCTGAAACGGGTAATTTTGGATTTTTGTAGGGCGCTTTTTGTTGCGCTTCAACAGTTAGTGAACCGAAAGCAAAGAAGCCTAGACAGGCCATTACACCTACTTTATTTAAATATGTTACACTCATTATTTGTTAGTTAAATTGATGTTGATTCTTTTTTAAATCGGCATCAAATTCATGGATCATTTTCGTTAACTTTTTTACTAGCTTCGGATTCGCATCAGCCACATTAGTACTTTCGGACACATCTTTTTTTAGATTGTATAAAGTTACTTCATCTTTACTGATTCGGAGTTTCCAATCGCCTTTTCTTACGGCTTCTAGATTTAATTCTTTGTAATAATAAAATCCGACATTGGAATGTGGCGATTTTGCATTTTTGGCTCCTGCCAATAGTGGCCAAATGTTTTTGCCATCAATAGGTTTGTCGGACAATTTTCCTCCTGTTAGATAAGCGATGGTTGGTAAAAAATCAATCGTGGACGCTACTTCTTGACAAATGCTTCCCGGTATTATTTTTCCAGTCCATCGGGCAATCATCGGTACGCGCATACCGCCTTCCCAGGTTTGATTTTTGTACCCCCGAAGCGGAAAAGCACTTCCGCCTTGATCGTCTTTTAAATTCCAAGGCCCATTGTCGGAAGTAAAAATAACCAAGGTATTTTCATCCAAACCAAGCGCGTTAAGGGTTTTAAAAATTTCGCCCATACTCCAATCAATTTCTTCTACAGCATCGCCATACGCACCACGAGCACTTTTGCCTTTGAATTTTGGCGAAGCCGCTAAAGGCACATGAGGCATGGTGTGCCCCAGATACAAGAAAAAGGGTTTTTCTTTGTTTTGCTGGATAAATTGAATTGCTTCCTCAGTATATCTTTGGGTAATGGTCGATTGGTCCACAGGATATTCTATTACTTCATCTTGTTGTAATAAAGGCACTCTTTTGCCACGCCATTTCACCTGACGCAAACTATCGAGTGTCATGCCTTCTCTTAAAAGCACTTTATCTGCCACTTTAGATTTTGGATTCACCGACATATCGTTGCTAAACGGAATTCCATAATAGGAATCAAATCCCTGAGTCGTAGGCAAATATTGAGGTTGATCACCCAAATGCCATTTCCCGATACAGGCTGTAGCATAGTTTTTGGTTTTTAACAAATCGGCTATTGTAAGCTCTTGATTGGACAAACCTCCTGGCAAATTAGGCCATAAAACCACTGGCACACCCACTCTCGGAGGATAGCAACCCGTTAACAAAGCCGCTCTGGATGGCGAACAAACCGAAGAAGCCGCATAAAAATCGGTAAACTTGATACCCTCAGCTGCCATTTTATCAAGATGTGGCGTTTTAATCAGTGGAGAACCAAAAACCCCAACATCTTGATAGCCTTGATCGTCAGTAAAAACAATAATCACATTGGGTGTGGTTGCCTTTTGTCCCAAAACAGAACTAAGACAACTAATTATCATTACTAAGGTGATGACTATGACTTTTACTCTTTGCATTTTCTTTTTATTTTTTTTGTAGCATTCCATCAAACGGGTAGGTTTTACCCACTTCAGTATTAAATTCGATGACTTTATCTTTGTATTTTAAAATACAAGGCATTCCTTTTTTGGACAGCAGTTTCACTCCTTTTAGGTTACCATTTTCCCATTCGAAAGCCAATTCAAAACCACCTCTAGCAACTATTCCAGAAACCTTTCCACTAGGTAAAGCTGCTGGTAAAGCCGGTAGCAATTCTATTTTACCCAACTGACTTTGCAATAGCATTTCTAAAATTCCAGAGGCACCACCAAAGTTCCCGTCAATCTGAAAAGGAGGATGCGCATCAAAAAGATTGGGGTATGAGCCTCCACCAATTTTTCGCTCTTCATGTTCCGCTGGGCTTAACAGATTGTGTAATAATTGATACGCTCTATCTCCATCCCTGAAACGAGACCAAAAATTGATTTTCCATGCCAAACTCCAACCCGTTCCCGCATCGCCTCTATATTCTAATGATTGTTTGGCAGCTTGCATTAATTCGGGGGTTTCTTCATAATTAATTTCGTTTCCAGGATGTACAGCCCACAAATGAGAAACGTGGCGGTGGTGATTGTTAGGGTCATCTACATCCTCTAACCATTCTTGCAATTGACCGTGTTTCCCAATCTTGTTCGGTGCTATTTGAGGAATCATGTTTTGCAGCTTTTCAGCAAAAGCCTGGTCTGTTTTTAAAATGGCACTGGCCTGAATACAATCTTTAAATAAAGCTCGAATTAATTGATGATCCATGGTAGGTCCCGCTACCAAACCGCCAATTTCAGGAGAATTGGATGGGGAACTAATCAAATAACCCGTATTAGGGTCTTTGTACAAAAACTGCGAATAAAAAAGCGCCGCATCACGTAGTAGCGGATATTTTTCTTTTAAGAATTCCTTATCCTGAGTGAACAAATAATGTTCCCAAATATGCGAACTCAACCAAGCCGCACCACCCAACCATATTCCGTGATGGGAAGCATTTACAGGAGCTGCACCGCGCCAGATATCCACATTGTGGTGTACTATCCAGCCCTCGGCATTATAATGTTCTTTGGCAACGACCTTGCCAGTTTGAGCAATTTCTTCAATAAAATCAAACAAGGGTTCGTGACATTCGCTAAGGTTATACATTTCCACTGGCCAGTAATTCATTTCCAAATTGATGTTGGTGGTATAACTACTAAACCAAGGAGGTATCAATTTATGATTCCATATTCCTTGTAAAGTAGCAGGTTTGCTTCCGGGACGACTACTGGCAATGGTTAAATAACGAGCATATTGCACATACAAGGCCACTAGTTGAGGGTCGTTCGGATTTTTCCAAAAGTCGTAAATGCGTTTGTCTGTTGGATTTGCTGCCTTACCGTTATCCCCCAAATGCAATTGAAAGCGGTTGTATAAGGATTGGTAATCTTGAATGTGCTTTGCTTTTACCTCAGCATATTTTTTGTTTGAAACGGGAGCCAAAACAGCTTTCGTTAATTGCTCAGGATTGCCTGAGACGTCTTTAAAATTCACAAAATTAGTTGCCGCAGCTAGGTAAACAGTGGCTTGAGAGGCTTGAGTTATTTGAAGTTTTCCATTTACTTCTTTCAACTTTCCGTTAGTTGTAATTTTTAAAGTAGCAACTCCTCTTAACACTCCGTCCTTAACTTTTACCTCAAGCGTTTGCGAATTTCCATTAGAAACCACTGATTTAGTTTCGTGTATGGCATCCAACCAAAGGTCAAAATGCAATGCTTTTGCTTTAGAAGCGCTAAGATGAATCGCCATAATTTTATCAGGAAAACTAGAAAATACCTCCCGCTTGAATTCGGTACCGTTTACTTTGTATGAAACGGTATGAATGGCATTTTCTAAATCTAAAGTTCTGTTGTAATGGGTGAAAATTTCGTGGCCTTTGAAATCGATATACACATCTCCAAAAGGTTGGTACGGAACTTGTTTGAGAGGCTCACTCATAAATTCTTTTTGAGCTAAGTTTTGTGCTTCTCTTTGATTTCCTGTCGCTAGTAATTGTCTTATTTCGGCTAAATAATTACTGGCGCCTTTGTGTGCGTAATCATGCGGTTTTCCTGCCCACAGGGTTTCTTCGTTAAACTGAATATGTTCTTGAGAGACACCACCAAAAATCATCGCCCCCAAACTCCCGTTGCCTATAGGCAAAGCCTGTGTCCACTCGACAGCAGGTTTGTCATAAGTCAATTTGAACTGGGATTGGGCTATAGTGGTATTAAAAACTAAACCACAACACAGGCTTGCTAGTATCGTTTTTATATTAATCATTCCAGTGTTTTTTGATTATTTCATGAATTTCAGGATTGTCTTTATCCGTATCTCCTAAAGCGATTCGCTGCTTCAAAATCTCCTCTTTCATCGACTTGATGATGTCCTTGTATTTTGGGTCTTTATAGGCATTGTGCAATTCGTTAGGATCTTTTTCTAAATCGTAAAAATCCCAAAATTGTGTGGGTTGCTCTTCTTTCGAATACTTATTCTCTTTCAAGCCATTGCCATAGAAAAAGGCCAATTTGTATCGTTCTCCACGGATTCCAAAATGTCCTGGTCTTGCTTTTTCGTGTTCCCAATAGCGGTAATAGCCATATTTACGCCAATTTTTAGGGGTATTCCCTTTTAAGTTTTCTCTAAAACTATGTCCTTGCATTGCTTTAGGATATGGAATTCCCGCATAATCTGCAAAAAGTGCCGAGAAATCTACATTTTCGATGATGTCTTTGTTGCGAAAACCTGCCTTAACTTCTTTAGGATAGCGAATAACAAAGGGCATGTGAATGGATTCTTCAAATATCAAGCGTTTATCAAAAAAACCATGTTCGCCTAAAAAATAGCCTTGATCCGCTGTATAAATTACGATAGTGTTTTCGGCTAAACCTGATTTATCTAGGTAATCCAACAATCGCCCAATATTATCATCGATCGCCGCACTACAACGCATAAAATCTTTTACCAGTTTTTGATAGGTTTTGTATTTGGCCTCATCATCACTTAAACCATCAACCGAAAAAGGCAATTCAGGATAGTTCATAAAATCTTTTCGCAAAGAGGGATTGGCAGTGGCTGCCAAATAACGTTTTTTTAATTCGTTAATAGACTGCCCTTCAAAAGACCTCCCTGTAGTTGATGCTCCATTATCATAAAAAGTAGCGGGAACAGGAATATCAATATCACGGTATAAATTTTTGTAACGTTCCGGATAATCGTAAGGTTCGTGTGTGGCTTTAAAATGGCACATGGCGATAAACGGTTTGTCTTTGTCTCTATTCTCAATCCATTCTTGGGTCATATCAGCAATAATATCGGTGCTGTAGCCTTTGTATGGTTTACCACCCGCTTCATAATCTTGCCAGTTGTCTTTGGTTTTCATAATCGGATCCCAATATTCGCCTTGACCTGGCAACACACAGTAATAATCAAATCCCGCAGGTTCTTGTTTGAGATGCCATTTTCCAATAATAGAAGTCTGATAGCCTCCTTGTTGCATCAACTTAGCAATGTTGTTATAGGCAGGAGACAAGCCCGCACCAAGAGTTGTAATCCCGTTGAGGTGACTGTACTGCCCTGTAAGAATGGTAGCTCGGCTAGGTGTACATAAGGAATTTGATGCCAAACAATTTTCTAAAAGAGTGCCTTCATTTGCTAAACGGGCAAGGTTAGGCATTTTCAAATAGTCTTTTAAAATCCCTCCATAGACTCCCCAAGCTTGAGCCGTATGGTCATCAGACATGATGAACAAAATATTGGGTCTTTTGTTAGCTGCTGTAGTTTTGCTTGATGCTACTTGACTAACAACAGGTATTGTGAAGCCCAATAGCATCAAATTAAGTAGTAAAAAATAAATTGTTATCTGCTTTTTCATTGTCGTTTATTGTATTACTTCCAAATTAATTTTCACAAAATCGTCAGAGGATTTCCCCACACCTATTTCAAATTTACCAGGTTCTACCGCCAGCTTGTCTTTTGCAAAATCATAAAAAGATAGGTCATCTGGAGTAATAGTGAAATCTACTCTAACACTTTCTTGTGGGTTTAACGAAACTCTTTTGATTCCTCTTAAACTTTTTAAAGGTCGCACTTCTTTGCTTTCTACATCTTTTACATACAACTGTACCACTTCGTCTCCTTTGTATTTTCCTGTATTCTTTACATCAACAGATAAAACAGTAGTTTCATTAGTTGCCATTTTAGACTTAGACAGTTTTACATTCGCGTATTCAAATTGGGTATAACTCAAACCATAGCCAAAAGGATAGAGTGTTTGTCCTTCAAAATAACGATAGGTTCTTCCTTTCATGCTATAATTGACAAACTGAGGCAAATCTTTAAATGTTTTGTAAAAAGTAACTGGAAGTCTTCCAGAAGGATTGACCTCTCCAAACAACACATTCGCAAGGGCCGTTCCTCCTAATTCACCTGGATACCAAGCTTCAACGATAGCTGCTAAATTTTCGTTTTCCCAATTAACCGCTAAAGCACTACCATTTAACAACACCAATACCACTGGCTTTCCAGTGGCATGAAGTTTTTTCAATAATTGTTTTTGCACTTCAGGCAACTCAATATTGGTACGGTCACCACCTTTGAATCCTTCCCATTTCACAGGCATTTCTTCTCCTTCCACATTAGGTGAAATCCCACCTACAAAAACAACCACATCCGATTTTTGAGCGATGGCGATTGCATTATCAAAAGACGATGTTGTAGGCTGTTTCCAAAGCAATTTTAATTTGGCTGGATAACCGGAATGAACATATTCAATGTTGATTGGATATTTTTTTCCTTTGGTCAGTGTAACCTTTTTTTGAATTAATTTACGAGTTGGTTTCGTCCAGTTGTCAATTTTTAAATTGCCAATGCTCATTTTGTATTGGGAGTCGGCTTCCAATGCAAAAACATACTCACCTGTAACATCCACTACAATTTCACCAGACACCTTTACTGAAAAATTATTATCATTTAATCCTTGAATTGGATGTAAATTCCAATTGGAATTAATCGTCGTTTCTATTCGGGTTTGTAAAGGACTACCCGAAAAGTCCGAATTGTTATAGTAGGCTACTTCTAAACCCGCATTCTTCCCACTTTTTAAAAAGGTTGCAGGAATCAACGATAACGCTGCTGTCGTATCAATTAACTGACAGCCTGTTTCATAATACACTTTAGTAGTTGGAGAAACCTTTGTTTTGATACCATCAAGTGGCGTGATATAAGAACCTGGAAAACCATTGTAGTTCCCCAATAAAACATCCAAATCATTGGCATTGGGTCCGATAACAGCAATCGAGTTGAGATTTTTATTTAATGGCAAGGTTTGATTGGCATTTTTCAATAAAACAATCGATTTTTCAGCTGTTTCTAGTGCCAAAGCACGATGCTTTTCAGAACTCACCACACGCATAGGAATACTGGCGTAAGGCACTAGTTCGACAGGGTCAAACATACCTAGTTTAAATCGGGCTAAAAAGATACGTTTAAGCGACACATCAATTTCAGACTCTTTGATTACTCCTTTTTGAACAGCCGAAACCAAATAACTGTATCTATTACCACAATTCAAATCGCAACCTGCTTGTACGGCAACTGCTGCGGCTTCTTCTTTTGAATCTACATAATTATGGTAATCGTGAATGTCTCTAATGGCATTACAATCCGAAACGACGAAACCTTCAAAACCCCATTTTTTTCTTAAAATATCATCCAACAATTCATGACTCGCACAACAAGGTTTCCCCATATAACGGTTGTAAGCCCCCATGATGGAATAGGCTTTTCCTTCCATGATAGTCGCTCTAAAAGCGGGTAAATAGGTATCGTACAAATCTCGTTTGTTGGTGATGGCATCAAAATAATGTCTTTCAGGTTCAGGACCACTGTGCACCGCAAAATGTTTGGGTGTTGCAACCAATTTCAAATATTTGGAATCGTTTCCTTGTAAGCCTTTGATGAAATTCACACCCATTAAAGCCGTTAAATACGGGTCTTCACCATAGGTTTCCTGACCGCGTCCCCAACGTGGGTCTCTAAAAATATTGACATTAGGAGTCCAATAGGTTAAACCTTCGTATCTTTTATATGAATTGTTTCTTTGTGCTTCGTGGTGTTTGGCACGTGCTTCATCAGAAATCACAGAAGCCGATTTGAAAATTAAATCTGGATCAAAAGTAGCCGCAAGTCCAATAGCCTGTGGAAAAACCGTTGCTTTCCCTGCTCGCGCCACGCCATGCAAACATTCGTTCCAATATTCATGGGCAGGAACTTGTAAACGCGGAATAGCAGGAGCATTATTCATCATTTGTCCCACTTTTTCCTCCAAAGTCATTCGGGCAACCAAATCATCGACACGCTTTTCAAATGATAAGGAAGTATCCAAATAAGGTAGTTTTTCTTGTGCAAAACTGATACAAGACTGTAAAACAATTAACCAAACTAATGTAATTCTATTCATATTCCTGTTTTTACTTGAATGTTGCTTTTAATACGATAGGGTAACTTTCTCCATTGACTGCGGGCATGTTGATGTTTAAGCCTTCTTGGGTTTGTTTGAACCATATAGTACGACCATCGTATATCTGGATTAAGGTTTTAAGATTCCCCGGATTGACTTTACTGGATTTTCCAAACGAAGGAATTACAAACTCCCCTTTGGAAGGGTTCATCACGATGATGTAAAAATCATTTCCTTTTGTGGTAAACCGAACTTCATCAGTTGAAAATGCTGGCGTTGCTGTAGTACGCTGATTAAAATGCTCGCCTTGTTTTTGAGAATCAGTGGCGTTTCTAAGTTCTCCTTCTACGGTTTCTACTTTTTCGCCACGAACACTTTTACCATCGCCATAGACTTTCCAAGGACGGGTGCCGTAAATCGCTTCGCCATTTATTTTTAACCAACCACCTACGGTTTTCACCACTTCTTTTATTTCGTAAGGAATGGTTCCATCAGGATTTAATTCCATACTCAGCAAAAGGTTTCCGTTCTTGCTTACTGCCTCAATTAGCATTTCTAAGATGGTACGAGCGTTGTGCGTGAGATGACGGTCTTTTTTGTAAAACCAATCGGTAAATGTAATTTCCGATTGCCAGGGTTCGTCTCGTAAGGTATTGCTACCGCCAGATTCCACTTCATTAACAGTTCCTTTTTCTTTTCTTTTTAATAACATTACCGCATCAATGGTTCCATTTTGTTTAAGGCTGTTGCTGTACAATTTGCGCGCTACTTCTTTGCCGTATTCGCCATAGGTAAAGTTTAATCCGTCGTTATATAATAAATCGGGTTTGTATTTATTAACGAGTTCTAAATGGCGTTCAAGCCAGTTTTTCTTGATTTTTTCGATAGTTTCAGGCGTTCTGTTTTCTGGTGCAGGACCGTACAAATCAGCAGGGTCTAATCCTTCCCACCAAAGTCCTTTGCCATCCGCTTTTTTTAAACGAGCATCGTACGGAATTCCCGCTTTTCCCCCTGTTTTATCCGAACCAAAAGCAGGTTCCCACCAATTTAAAAAACGATCATCATGACTGGTAACCCCAAATTTTAAATGGGCTTTGCGAGTTGCTTTTTCAAAAGCACCAATGATATCTTTTTTAGGTCCCACATTAACCGAATTCCAAGGATGAAAAGAAGAATCAAACAAATCATAATGGTCGTGATGATTTGCCAATGCTACTATGTATTTCGCCCCGTTTTCTTTTGAAAAATTGACTAGATATTCGGCATCAAAATTTTCGGCTTTCCAAAGGTTGATAACATCTTTGAAACCAAATTGGGAAGGATGTCCATAGGTTTGTAGATGATATGGATAGGCCATTTTTCCAAACTTTTGTTTGCCTACATCTTGCATATACATATGTCTTGCGTACCAACCTCCGCCTTGTTCGGGTACACTTTGAGGTCCCCAATGAAACCAAATTCCAAATTTGGCATCCCGAAACCATTTGGGACATTCGTATTGATTGGCCAATTTGTCCCAAGACTCCTCTTTTTCTTGCGCAAGAGCTGATTCCACCGGAACTAGAAGCACTAGACACAGCAGTACCATCTTTAAAAAAGAAGGATTGGGTTTATTTGTAAAAAATCGGTTCATTTATTTTTTATTTTTAAAATCAAAATCTTCAGGGTAGTCAAAAAGTCCAAATTCTTTCTTAGACAAATCGGCTGGGTCTCCATTTTCTTTAATTAATTTTTGTAATTCTTGCAACAAATCTTTTCGAATGTTTTGATATTTTTTAACCTCAGCCAAGTTTTTAAGTTCCCAAGGGTCTTTGACCACATCAAACAATTGATAGGTAAAAACATCGTGTTTTGCACTGACAATCAATTTGTAATTTCCTTTGCGAACAGCTCTGTGTCCGCCACCTGCATTCCAAGTTTGTTTTGGGTTTAATAAATCACCAGGCCACGAATTGTAAGCGTACAACATACTGTTTCTAACTTCCTTTTTCTCTCCTTTGATTACGGGAGTCAAATCTTTGGACTGAACTGAACTCGGAATTTCAAATCCTGTCAAACCACATAAGGTAGGAAACACATCATGCAAATAAGCTAAGGCTTTGTTCTTTTTGTTTTTAGGGATTTGGGGACCGCAAAAAATCAAGGGTACATTTACGCTATGCTCATACACGCTTTGTTTTCCTAATAATCCGTGTTGTCCTAACGCTAATCCATTGTCACCCGAAAAAACAATAATAGTATTATCGGCTTGTCCAGTTTCTTCCAGCGCTTTTAAAATACGTCCGATTTGATGGTCAGTTGCCGTAATCATCGCATAATAATCTGCAATTTCTTTTTGGACAGCCGTTTCCGTTCGAGGAAAAGGAATCAACACCTCATCTCTAATCTTATCATCCGCAATTTCAAATGGATGCTGCGGCATGAAATTTTTAGGCAATTTGATTTTATCTTGGGGATACATTTCTTCGTATTCCTTGGGAGGTGTGCGAGGGTCATGCGGTGCTGTAAACGCCACATACATTAAAAAAGGTTTTGCTTCTTTGTAATTTTTTAAAAAACCAACCGCAGCATCTCCAAAAACTTCGCTACTGAATTTCTCTTTATCAAAATAGGGCGCGGACCAACCTGTAGCGGGTTCATAATCTTTCACTTTTGTGCCAAAATGCGTTGTCATACCGCCTATAAAGGCCGATTTGATATGACTAAAACCTCTTTCTAACCAAATTTCGCCATTGTGCTGTTTTCCTGTAGCAAAGGTGGTGTACCCATGGTCTTTGAAAAATTCTGGAAAGGTGAGTAAATCGCTTTTGCCTTCCTCTTCTTTTGGAAAAGCAAACTGAGCATACACATTGGGTTCAATCGTAAAATAAGGTCTTCCCGTCATCAACATCGCTCTACTAGGCGAACAAACGGCTGCTGTAGTAGCTCCCAAAATATAGGAATTGGTAAAGGAGGTTCCGCTTTGAACCAGTTTATCCATATTAGGTGTTTTAACATCGTATTTATCCATAGCCCCAATAGTGCCTCCGCGCTGATCGTCTGTGAACAAGAAAAGAATGTTGGGTTTTTTAGACGCTTCTTGAGCCTTAGTCGTACAAAGACCTAAAAAGACAAAGCTTAGAATTAGTACTATTGGGATGGTATTGCGCATTTTAATTTTATTTAAATCGAAATTTTACTTTTCCTTTTTCAACATTTTGCCTACTTCAATTAATATTTTTGCAGATTCTTTAGGCACAATTCCGTTGCCATCAGGACCTACATTTAATAAAAAATTGCCGCCTTTGCTAGTGATGTCTTTTAATTTATCATAAACTACCTGCGGCGATTTCCAATCGGTATCTTTGATTTTGAATCCCCAAGAATCGTTCATCGTATAGCAAGCTTCCCAGTAATAATCTACTTTGCTGTCCAAATGAAACTGTTCTGGTGTGCCAAAATCTTTTTTGAATTTGTCTCTCTTAGAAACACGGTTATTGATAATGATGTTGGGTTTTAGTTCGCGAATATATTGGTACAAATCATTTCCGTCTTCTAGTGTCCACCAATTTACCCAGTCAGCATCAAACCAAATTATTTCAGTATCGTAATTTTCAATCAATTCTTTAATTTGATTTTTCATGTAGGTAACATATTCCTCTTTTCTACCTTCTTTCATCTCGGTCAAACCCCAAGCCAGTTTATTTTCCTTTTCATTCCACCCTGGTTTTTGAGCCGGATGGTGCCAATCAGAAATACTGTAATAAGTTCCAAAATGAATCCCTTCTTTTCGACAAGCATCGGCTAATTCTTTAATGAAATCTCTGCCTTTCATCGGAGAATTGGCAATGTCAAAATCCGTGTATTTGGAATCCCATAAAGCAAAACCTTCGTGGTGTTTGGTCGTAATTACTAAATATTTCATGCCTGCTTTTTTAGCCAGCTTCACAATTTTTGTAGCATTAAAATCTTTAGGATTCCAAGTGTTAATCAGCTTAGCATATTCCTCAGTAGGAATGTCTTGATTGCCTTGAATCCACTCGGCATAACGCCCTTTATCATTGCCTTTGTAAATGCCTCCCAACTGACTGTACAAACCAAAATGAATAAACATTCCATATTTTGCATCATTGAACCATTGCATTCTTTTGCTAAAATCAGCTTGAGATTCTTCTAAATAATTCACTTTGTTTTGAGCCATCGTCGTGTTGGCCATCAAGGCACAAACGCATAAGGCGATACTCTTATGTTTAAGTTGTTGCAAAAAATTATTCATGGTTTTCAGTTTTTGTAGTTGTAGCTTTTTTTAAATAGGATAAATTGAGTTGGTCACTATCTCCATATTTAGTTCTCATTTTTTCTAATTGTTGGTGCATTTCCTTTCTTACTTTTTGATAAGCAGGGTCATCGTACACGTTTTTCATTTCTGAAGGGTCTTTGTCTAAATCGTACAATTCCCATTGGTCGATGTCATAATAAAAATGAATTAACTTATAGCGATCGGTTCGTACTCCATAATGACGTTTTACATGGTGTTCTCCTGGAAATTCATAATAGGTGTAATAAATCGCATCGCGCCATTCGCTAGCTTTACCTGCCATTAATTTTCTTAACGACTCTCCTTGAACTTCTTTGGGTATTGGCACTCCTGCATAATCCAGAAAAGTAGGAGCAAAATCTAAATTTTGAACCAATTCATCAATAACTGTACCTGCCTTAATTTCTTTGGGGTATTTAACTAAAATGGGCGTTCTAAAAGATTCTTCATACATGAATCGTTTGTCGAACCAGCCGTGTTCTCCCAAATAAAATCCTTGATCTGAGGTGTAAACCACAATGGTATTTTCTTCTAAACCATTTGCTTTCAAATAATCCAGAATTTCCCCAACACCATCATCCACTGACTGAACACTTCTTAAATAATCGTGCATGTAACGATTGTATTTCCAAAGTGCTAATTCTTTTCCCTCTAAGTTTTTCGATTTAAAATCAGCAATAATAGGGTTGTAGTAGGCATCCCAAGCGGCTTTTTGCTTGGCATCCATTCTGTCGTATTTTCTTTGAAAATTGTTTCGGTATTGGGTTTTGATGGTTCCTTCTTTGTCTAACATTTTTAAATCATAGACCAAATCCATATCTTCAAAGATGCTCATTTTTTGAGTGGAAGCCGCTAATCTACCTTCGTAGTTATCAAAGAAATTAGCCGGTGGTGTAAAGGTTTTATCCTCGAAAAGGGTGAAATATTTTTCTTCGGGCATCCAAGTTCGGTGCGGTGCTTTTTGATGGTATAACAACAAGAAGGGCTTGTCTTTTTCTCTTTTGTTTTTGAGCCAATTCAGCGCTATGTCGGTCGTGATTTGGGTAACATAGCCGGGAATGTTCTTTTTGACTCCATTCTCAATAAAATCAGGGGAATAATATTCTCCTTGCCCTGGCAACACATTCGAATAATCAAAACCTTGAGGCAAACCATCCATGTGAATTTTTCCAATCAAAGCCGTTTGATACCCTGATTTTTGCAAGGATTTTGCAAAATTGTCCTGATCCCAATTGAATTCACTCACATTGTCTATTTTGCCATTGACAAAACTGTGTTTTCCTGTAAGCATCACGGCTCGACTAGGCGCACAAATGGAATTGGTTACATAGCCTTTGTTAAAAATAGCACCTTCCTTGGCGATTCTGTCAATATTTGGGGTGTTGTTTAAACCATGACCATAAGCACTGATGGCTTGATAAGCATGGTCATCGCTCATGATAAAAACAATGTTGGGTCTGGTTGCCTTGACCATTTCTTTCTTTCCAACACAACTGGTGAAGAAAGAAACGCTCAATAGCAAAAAAAACGGACTAATTTTCTTTCTCAAAAAAGAGGCATTACTAAGTGGTATTTGAATCATTCCTATTTATTTAAAGACTATAAATTACACTATCAAAACTTATTGGTATGCTGAGCGTACTTTACTTTCTAATTTTTATTTTCTACAATTGAAAGAACTTTACAATTTACGTATAATCTCATTATTTTGATGTCCTCACAAGCAAAAGGTTTAAAGATTAAAGGAGCTATCATGTATAAGAAGCCCAACTTTTAAAAACCCAAACAAGTGCTATTCAATCTTACTGTTATAAAGTAAATAACAAATCAGGAGTCTCTAAAATTAGTTCGACCAATAACAACTATAAAAAGGTGTTCGTCAAAAAAAAGCGTTTTTATATAAGAATTACGTGCTTAAACACCCGCTTTGTCGTCAAAGTAGATTCAAAAACCAATAAAAAGCCGATTAGGATTTGGCACACTGAGTTTGGGCTAAGTGGATGTGAGCCGCTATCAGCTTGACCAAATCTCTAAAGCGAAGGAAATAAAAAGGTTAGAATTAAAAAATCAGTCCTCATAAGTCAGATAAGCCGAAACCAACCAATGATTGGATTTGTCTTTTCCAGCGGGAGTAGCAGGAATTACAATTTTAAGCGTTTGTTTTCCTGATTTTAAATTTCCTAAGTCCACAACAAAAGGTTCGACTTTGGAGCCTGGACACCAATTGGATCTTGATAAATCCGATGAAGCCAAGCGTTCTTCAATTTCTTTGACTTTATAAGTCCTAGTTTCGCGATCCATATAAGCGGTAGAATCTTTTCGCAACCAAACTCCAGAAGTAGGGTTGAATCTTCTAAACGAAGCACAATCGTCACGCCACGGAATGGTATCTAACACTAATTTATTATTGATGTAAATGCTGTTTTTTATTTTGATAAATTCATCACCACCACTGTGACCGCCATGTCCTGTTGTGATGTAATGCAATTTTACATTTTTGATGTTCTTTTTCAGTTCAAAAGTATAATCTAAAGGACCGTGTGCAAAAAAATCAGGCAATCCTTGTCCTTTTACGTAGCTAATGGTATTTGCCAAAGGCATTACTTTGGTGGTTTTTCGTGGTCTGTTTGAATAAATCAAACGCAAATCTATTTTGTATCCTTCCTTGACCCAAGTATCAATCCAAACGCCGATGTAAAAACTACCACTCACAATAGTTTCCAAATCTGAAATATCTTGAGTCCAGACCACTTCGTTTTCCCATTTTGGGATGTACACTGGTTTTCGGTGTTTTCCCTCTTCATTACTAAAATAGCCAACACCAAAAGGAGTCATGAAGCGCAATAATTCTACCACTGGTTTGTAATTCTCTGTAGGCAAAACACCTCCATGTTTTTCGCTCATAAAAGAAGCTTTAGGGAACATTTTATCACCTTTGGAAACATCCAATATCGAAATTTGCTTCGGGTCGGTTACTACAAAGCAAGAACCTGATTTGTCCCAACGATCACCGTTAGATTGCAATGATAGTTTTATGGTAACATCGGTTCCTTTTGGGAAATTTGGAACAGTTACTTTTTTATAGACCAATCTTCCCCCTTGAAGTCTGGTCACTTCAGCATCTTGATGGGGTTCTGCTGCTCCGAAATTAATAATCTGATTTTTAAAAATAATCTTTTCAAAAGGAGCCTGAGCCATCAATTTTTGAAAAGAAATACAAAGTATCAATAAGAAGATTAATTTAGTTTTCATTTTAGATTGATTTTTAATTTAGAACCTTTTACCAAATCGGAATGATTGATAAAATAATTGTTGTGTCTATTATTATCTAGCAAAATACTGCTTATAACGCCGTCTTTTGGACCTGCTTTTTCAATAACCAACTCTTTCCCTTTGTAATAATTGGAATCCAAAGCAATCGTTATTTTATCAAATACAGGAGTGGTAATGGTATAGATAGGTTCGCCAGGCGAGACGGGATAAATTCCCATCATGCTATAGATTAACCAAGCCGACATGGTTCCTGTATCATCATTTCCGGGAAGACCAGCGGGTTTGTTTTGAAAATATTGACTAATTAATTTATGTACCATTTTTTGAGCGCGCCATTCCTCACCTTTTACATAGTTAAACAAAAAAGGATAGGCAATATCGGGTTCGTTGGCCATGTCAAATTGATTGGTGTCAAATACTTTTTGTAATTGGTTGCTAAATGGCTTAGATCCCCCCATGAGTTTCATTAAACCCTTAATGTCGTGTGAAACCATAAAAGCATATTGCCAAGCATTGCCTTCGATAAAACCAATGTTTTTGGTAAAATTGGCTCCCGCCAAAGGATCAAAAGGTTCATAAAAACTGCCGTCTTCATTTCGTGGACGCAAGAGTTTTAATTTTTTATCAAATAAGGCTCGGTACGAAAGAGAACGTTTCGAAAACCGATTGTAATCTTCTTTTTTCCCTAAGGCTTTTGCCAATAAAGCTATTGAAAAATCGGTAGCATTGTACTCTTGAGTGGTAGAAACCGAACCTTCTTGTTCTGTGGTTAAATACCCTTTTTCGATATAGTTTTTTATACCAGGTCGTAGCGGATTATTTTCGAGCGCATCGGCACTTTTTAGCATCGCTTGGAATGCTTTTTCAATATCAAAGTCTTGAATGCCTTTTAAATAAGTATCTGTCAAAACAATTCCGGCAGGGTCGCCTACCATGGTGGTGGTTTCGGTAGCATTCAGTTCCCATTTTGGCAACCAGCCACTTTCATCGTAAATATCCAACATACTTTTAACCATATCCGACTGCTGTTTGGGATAGACCAATGACATCAAGGCATGCAGGTTTCTATAAGTATCCCAAAAAGAGAACACGGTAAAACGAGTGTCTGCTGTTTTTAATGTTTCTCTAGTGGCCATTTTGGGGTATTCGCCATTAAAATCATTGAGAATATTAGGATGAATCAAGCTATGATACAAGGCCGTGTAGAAAATGGTTTTATCATCTTGGGTACCACCTTCCACCTTAATTTTTGATAAATTTTCATTCCAAGAAGTTTCTGTTTGTTTGTAAATATCTTCAAAAGTCAACCCTTGTGTTTCTTTTTCCAAGTTCTCTCTGGCATTTTCGATACTGACATAAGAAACTCCCACTTTGACCTCAACTTCTGTAGGTTTGTCAAAATTATAGCTAAAATAACTCCCTATACTATCGCCAATAACTTCTTTGCGATAGCCTTCCATTAATCGAATTTTTCCGTTGTAAGGCATCCATTTTGCTTCTTCACCCTTGTATTTTGCTGGCTTTTTCCAAACACCATAAGAGGCTGCTGGCTTACTAAATTTGGCCACAAAATAAACTGGATACGCTTCCTCTGGTTTGTAATAGCAAAAAGACCCCACGTTGCGTATCCCTTCGATTTCGGTGGGAGACACTATTTTTATCGAAGCCCCTTCTTCATTGGTCAAACCAAGTCCCAGATTTAATAAGATGTTCGATTGTCCTTTAGGGAATGAATATCGAGAAACACCAGTTCGGGTTGAGGCTGTGGCTTCTACTTTTATGTTGTATTTTTTTAAAACAGTACTATAATAGCCTGCTTTTGCACTTTCGTTAGCGTATTCACTACCATATTTTAAATGATTGGTTTCTAAGTTCCCTGTTGTAGGCATTAGCAAAATAACCCCCAAATCAGGACAGCCCACACCGCTTAAATTCACATGGGAGAAACCTGTTAAAAAGGTGTTTTCATTAACATAAGGATTGGACAACCACCGACTGTCTTTTTCTAACGAATTTTGTTTTCCTGCCACATTAAAAGGTGAAACACTCACCATACCTCTGGGTGCTATCGCACCGGGATGAGTAGCGCCATAATTTGAAGTTCCAATAAAAGGATTTACATACGCAGCATACTCTTGAGACGCTACGTATGTAAAACTGGAACCAACCAAAATTAAAAACAAAATTACTTTTCTATACATTTACTATTCTTTTTTAGTCATTTTTGATGTTGCAGGTTCCATTCGGTTGCCTTTATCATCGTAAATAGCGTAATTAAAACCTGGTCGCAAACTGTAGCCTGCGTATTCTCCTTTCTTATTTACAGCGATAAAACCTACCTGTAAATACTCCATATCGCTATGGTTTTTATGTTTGTCATAGATGCGTTCTACGATTTCTTTACAAGCCTCGTATGGCGATTTTCCTTGTCGCATCAGTTCGACTACCATCGCACTTCCAGCGGTTCTTATTACCGCTTCGCATAGACCTGTTGCTGCGGCAGCACCCACTTCGTTGTCCAAGAATAATCCAGCACCAATTATAGGCGAATCCCCCACACGTCCGTGCATTTTCCAAGCTGCTCCACTGGTGGTACAACCGCCTGATAAATTACCCTCTTCATCCAGCATCAACATACTGATAGTATCGTGATTTTCTATGTTAATGACGGGTTTGTATTTAGAGTTTTCCAACCATTTTTTCCAAGCTGTTTTGGCTTTTTCAGTCAATAAATTTTCAACTTTAAAACCTTCTGAGAGGGCAAATTGCAAAGCGCCTTCACCTGTAAGCATCACATGGGGTGTTTTTTGCATCACCTTTTGGGCCACAGCAATAGGATGTTTGATGCCTTGTAAAAAAGATACAGCACCACAATCACTGTTTTTATCCATAATACAGGCATCAAGTGTAACCTTTCCTTCGCGGTCGGGAAAACCACCATAGCCCACACTTTGTACATTGGGGTCGGCTTCTGAAACACCAACTCCAGCCACTATCGCATCTAGGGGATTTGCGCCGTTTTTGAGTTGCTTCCAAGCTTCTTCGTTAGCAGCTAAACCATGTTTCCAAGTCGAAATTACTATCGGCTTCTTTACTGCCTTAACTGCTGTATGTTTTTGCTGTTGTAGTTCTGTTGCAGATAAAGCGCTCCATACCGAACCAACACCTAGTGTACCTATAGCAGTATTTTTTATAAATTTTCTTCTACTGGACATGATTTCTGCTTTTAAAAATTACTTTTTCGAAGCTTTGATAATTTCAAATTGCTCTTCGGTCATGCCATAGTCATCAAAGAAAGCGACTCCTTTGGCACCATTGTCTTTGGCTAATTGAATGGCTTGTTTTAAATCGGCATTACTCAATTTTGGTGTAAATAATCCTGTGTGTAATTCTGTTTTTTTACCTTCTAAATCAGATATACCTTGCTTGGTTGCATAGCCTATCCAGTCTAATTCTTCGTTATAAAAATTGTAATAAATCATCGGCAAGACCATATCGATATTCCATTTGTCCCAACGCTGACGTACCATGTGATCGGCCATTTCTGGATAAGGAAACACGGCCGCACTTAATTTTTTATTGTGTTTGTGTACAATGGTATAAGCTTCATCGACCAATGATTTGATTTCGTTCAAACGGAAATTCTTCCATTCGATATCAATGGCTGGATTAGTCATTTTTCGAGGGTCTTTGTGATGTAGTTTTATAAATTTGTTTACACTAGCATCCGAATAATCAAAGTCGTAATCTGGCAATTCCTCTTCTTGTTTTAAATTGTATTTGGGCAATAAGCCAATTGGCAAATACACATCTGGATAACGGATGTAATCTAAATGTACGCTGGTTACGCCATCTACTTTAGCCAATCCTTCAACTAAACTTAAAATGTGTTTTCTGGCCTCAGGATGACTGGGAGACAACCATTGGTAATAGCCCACATAAGGTCTTTCTTCTTTCTTAAAACATGATTTTCCACTGCGGCTTACCATATACCAATCAGGGTGTTGCATCGCAACCGAATCCCCAGGTCTGTTAGTGGTAAACATCCAAGCATGCACTTCTAGTCCTGCTTTTTTGGCAATTGGCGCCACTCTTTTCAATAATTTAGGATCAGCTCCTGTATTTACTAAAACCGCATCAATACCATACTTTTTTAATTTTTTGAAGTGCGCTTCAAATTCGGCATCTGTTTTTTTATTTCCTACTGTTATCCAATTCCAATATTTGAAATTTTCAGTTTTCGTTTCTTTTGAGGAAGCAACAGCACTGCTTCGTTTAGAAGTACTGTTACATGCCGCTAAACTGATTAAAAGACTAAAAAGGGCTATTCTAATTTTCATAGGTTTAGATTATTGTGATATAAATTTTCCGTCTTCTTTGATAAGGAGTGTTTTATTAGTAAATGGACTTTTGAGGAACAAATTAAAACCGCTACGGTGTATTTCTAACTTAGGTTCCAGCTGTTTTCCATCGACTGTTATGGGCGATTTTGTCAAACTTTCTATAGTGGCAAAATATTTTCCGTGTTTTTTAAAATTTTCATTCTGAATGCGAAACAATTGGTACAATTCCCATTTTATTTTTTCATCTTGAGGAATTTTGAAAGTATTTTCAGTTGTAGGTGCTTCTGATGAAAAAAACACATAGCCCCACTTTTCAGGTTCGTGCATATTGACAACCCCCATCGGTGACCAAACCCAATTGTATTCGTGGAGAAGTTTGTTGTTGGCATCTCGTTTTCGTTCGTATTTACCGTTAGTAATCTGATGCTCCCAATTCACACGCGAAAAATTCACTCTCCAAAATTTGTCCGCAGGTACATTTTTTTGATAATAGCCTGTTTTATAAACCGACCATGGAATAGCCATTTCAAGAGTCCAACCTTCGTCAGTATCGGTTGGATTATTGATAGTTCCATTTACTTTGACTGCCGATTGTAAATCAGTGATATTCCAATCATTCAAAACTGCATTTTCTACTCGATATGGTTTGGAAACAAATAAATCCCAAGCGGTATTTAAGGCATTAATTTCTAATTCATAGTAATTGTGCGTATCACCATCTGGATCTATAAAGACTTCAAAATCGTTGTTGTGAAAAATAATGGTATCTCTCTTTGTCAGATTTGCCCAAACGTGGGGTTCTTCCATTTTGGCCAAAATGTAATAGTACTTATCGTCCCACAACATTTTTACCTGCGTTTTATATTTGGGTTGTTTTTCACCTACAATATCTATAAATGGTTCTGACCAATTCACTTTGTTCCAAGCTTCCTCTTGGTCATTGCCATCAATGCTTATTTTTTCAGTTGTTTTATAGGCTGTATAGGTTTTAGGTGTCAATTGTTTATTGCCTTGTGCACAAACCACTGAACTAACAGTTAGAAAAATCAACTTTAAATATTTACTCAATAAACGCATATAATCAGGATTACAAACTATTGTTTTTGGTAAAGTTAACCACTTCACTTAACTTACCAAAAGCTAGGGCTACAACTGTATCTGCAGCACCATAATATACTGCTAATTTATCTTCTTTAGTATCATGCAAAGCGGCACATGGAAACACTACATTGGGTACATCGCCTACTTGCTCATACAATTCGACGGGACCTAATAAATACGGTTGGGTTCGGTATTTTACTTTTTCAGGTTGGTTTTCATCTAAAATTGCTGCTCCCATTGCATAACGAAAACCGTTACAAGTAGTAATTACGCCATGGTACAACATTAGCCAACCTTCGTTTGTTAAAATCGGAATTGGTCCTGCTCCAACTTTCGTACATTGCCAGGCGCTATCTGGAAAATTAGTCGCTTTCATTACGCAACGATGTTCTCCCCAATATTTCATATCAGGACTATAACTGATGTAAATATCTCCAAAAGGAGTATGTCCGTTATCACTTGGACGGCTCAACATGGCGTATTTTCCGTTGATTTTTTGAGGAAACAAAACGCCATTTCGATTAAAAGGCAAAAAGGCATTTTCACATTGAAAAAATTCTTTAAAATCAAAGGTATAACCAATTCCAATGGTTGGGCCATGATAACCATTGCACCAGGTAATCCAATAGCGGTCTTCAATAAAAACGACTCTCGGATCGTATTTATAATCCGATTCTATCATATCGGTATTACCTGCTTGCATTTTTATAGGTTCGTGCTCGATATCCCAATGGATTCCATCTTTACTAAACCCTGCAAAAATATTCATCTGCACGGCTTTGTTATCGCATCTAAAAACACCTGCAAAACCATCTCCAAAAGGCACTACTGCACTATTAAAAACACTATTGGATGTGGGTATTGCGTAGCGGTCAATTATAGGGTTTTCCGAATAGCGCCACATTACTTCTTTACAATTTTCTGGCTTTTCTTGCCACGGCATATTACTCATATTTTTTTTACTAATGATTTTTTCTTACTTTATCTAACCAGGTGTATTTTAAAATCACTGAAGTGATAATAAATATGGCCAAAGCTGTCCATGTTTTTGAGTAATCGCGAATCATAAAATAGATTGGCAATAAAATCATGCTTGATTGCCAAATAATACCAACTATACAATTCAACATATCGCTTGTAAAATCAGTGTTTTTTGTAAATTCAGCGTCTTCTTTTTTTAATTCACAATACACAGGATGCCAAAACCCCCACGGACGAACATTAGTATAAAACTTTTTTAAGGTTTCCATATTAGTTGGTGCTGTCAATAAGGTTCCTCCTAATGCCCCTAACAAAGAAACACCAAATATCACAGGAAAAATATAAATTGGTGGTACTTGAGCCATTTCGTAAAGCATCGAACCTGTTTCAAAATGTTCCTTATTTTTATCCAATAAGAATTGAAGGGTAGCAATGGCTAAACCTGAAGTCATTCCCCAAAAATACCCCCAACCATTGAACCGCCACCAAATCCATTTTAGAAAGTTGGCTGCAATATATCCTCCGTATAAAGCACTCGTAATCCATACCGTAATGGCATTTATAGAATCTGCAAAAAACCCCATTACCACACCTAGTGCCACAACTATAAAGGAAGATAGGTGGCTTATTTTGATATAATGCTGGCTACTCTCCTCAGGTTTAAAGTATTTTTTATAAATATCGTTTACAATATATGCTGGACTCGAATTTACAAAGGCTGAAAAGGTGGACATAAATGCGGCTAACAAACCCGCCAATAACAATCCTTTTATACCTACAGGAACATAATTATTGATAACTTTGGGCAAGATAATTTCCAAATCCCCTAGTGCTAAATTTGGTGAAACAGCCATTGAAGGAGCCAAATGCACCAACGCTAAAACCACCACTCCACTAATCAACAAATAACGAGGGATAAATAGGATTAAATTAGTAAAACCACTCATATAGGCGGCTTCTTTTACCGATTTGGTAGATAGAATTCGTTGCATATCATAACTAGGTGTAGGTCCCGCTATACTTGCAAAAAAACCTTTAAAAAGAGACATCCCAATGAATGCACCAAACATTTTGTAGCCCTGTGTATCAATTAATTTGTTAAATGCTTCATATTTTTCAGACCATGAACCTTCTAGTTTATTGTCTATGGAAATTAACTTCCATTCTGTCGAAATAATCGAATTAATTTGGACATCCGAAACGGTAATATAAGCATAAACTGCAATTAAAATTCCTGCGATAACCATGATGATGTACTGCAAAACCTCAGTGGCTACTACTGAAAACATTCCTCCTTTGATAGTGTAAATGGTCGTTAAAAAAATGATGAGTAATGCATACGTTTGATCAGAACTTAATAAAGTCGCATTATCCCAAAAAAGAGTTAAATCCCACGGGAGAATTATGGTTAGAAATTTGCCCACTCCTTCAAAAAAATAAGCAATAAAACCAATGGAAGCCACTACTGCAAAAATGGCTACTATTAAATGAGAAGCTCTTCCCGCCCTATCATCACCAAAACGTGTCAAAATCCATTCGGAACCCGTCATGATATCCGATTTTCGTATCCATGCTGCTAAAAATATCATGATAAAAACTTGGTTCCAAATGGGCCACATCCACATGAACATAAAACTTTTGGCTCCATACAAGAACAAAATCCCCACCATCCAGGCGGTACCTGAAACATCAAACATTCCAGACCCATTACTTAATCCTAAATAATACCATTTAATAGATTTACCTCCTAAAAAATAGGAATCCAACCCTTTAGATGCTTTTTTGGCAACCCAAATCCCCACCCCAAGTGTCAAAAGAATATATATTACGATAATTAATGCGTCTATAAAATCCATTATTCCTGAATGTTTTTAGTGATTCCCCAGTATTTATTAGGTGTTTTCCCCATAACCAAATGGAGTGTTCCTCCTTTTAAAAGGGTTTGATGTGAAAGTGTGGTTTGATTAAACGAAGCGTCATTGAGCTTAGCCGATTGAATGTATATATTCTCGGTCGAAACATTTTCAGCTTTGATGGTAAAGGTTTTGCCATTAGGCAAGGTAATCGTGGATTTTTCAAAAATAGGACTTCCTATTTCGTAATTCGTAGAAGCTGGATTCAAAGGATACAATCCTATTGAACTCAACACATACCAAGCACTCATTTGCCCACAATCTTCATTTCCACTAAGTCCATTGGGCGTAGTATTGTATTGTGTCTTTAAAATTTGACTCACCCAGTACTGCGTTCTCCAAGGTTTTCCAGCGTGATTAAATAAATACGCAATATGATGGCTTGGCTCGTTTCCGTGGGCATATTGCCCTATTAAACCTGAAATATCCGCTGAAACATTGGTCCCTGTAATTTCCGAACTTTGTGTAAAAAGTTGTTCTAATTTATCCGTGAATTTGGTTTTACCACCGTGCATTTTTATAAATTCAGCTACATCATGAGGCACAAACCAACTGTGTTGCCACGCGTTACCCTCTGTATAATCGGTATGTTCTCGGTGGTTTGAATATTTAGGGTCAAAAGGTTCATGCCATCTCACTCCATCCTGATGTTTTCCTCGCATAAAGCCTGTTTTTTCATCAAATAAAAATTGATACGCTTTTGAACGTTTTAAAAACAATTCGTAATCCTTGTCCTTTCCTAAGGCTTTTGCCATTTGAGCCACACACCAATCATTGTAAGCATATTCCAGTGTAATAGTCACAGATTCATCTAATAAATTGTACGGAATAAAACCGTATTGTTTGTAATAAAGTAACCCCCGCTCGTCTTGCATCATGGTTTGTTTCATTGCAGCGTAAGCGTATTCTGGATCAAATCCTTTAATCCCTTTCAAATAGGCTTCAACAATGACTGGAATAGAATGGTAACCTGTCATGGTATTGGTTTCGTTACCATAAAGCGTCCATACAGGCAGGATTTTTTTGGTTTCATAATAGCTCAACATCGACTTTATGATATCTGAGACTTTATTAGGAGCAATAATAGTAAGCAGCGGGTGCTCCGCTCTAAAAGTATCCCAAAGTGATAAGGTAGAAAAGGCCGTATACTCTTTAGCCGTTTCAATTTTGTCATTTTCTTTTCTAAATTGTCCGTTTTTATCGCTAAAGGTTACTGGCGCTAATTGAGCGTGATACAAGGCGGTATAAAAAATCGTTTTCAAGGAATCAACAGGCGTTTCCACTTTGATAGTTGAGAGGGCTTTGTTCCATTTAATGGCTGATTTTCGCTTTGCGGCTTCAAAATCAAAGTCACCTGAATCTAAATTTTCCTTCGCATTTTCAACACTTACCGAAGACAATGCGACTTTTATTATCAATTCATGCCCTTTGTTTTCATTAAAAAACAATTGGACGGCCGACTTTACTGACTGACTATCAACAGCCTTAACTTTTTTATTATCAGCAACCAAAACGTAATTCATAATTGGTTTAGAAAATTTAGCCACAAAAAACACTTTTTGATTTTTGGCCCAGCCCGTACTAAAACGATACCCACTAATAGTCACATCATCTTCCACTTGAATAGCGGTATTTGTGGCTTTGTCCCAGTTAATTCCAAAACCTAAATCTACAATTACCGACTGCGGTTCCCTTTTTTCATAGGTGTACTTGTGATAAGCAGTTCTTAAAGATGTTGTCAACTCAACATTTACTTTTGGGTCATTAAGAAATACTTGGTAGTAACCCGGTGTTGCTTTTTCATTAGAATGCTTATAACTGGACTTATATCCTACAGCATCTCTGGACTTAGGAGAGGAGGTTAAATCTACAGCTTTATTGGTGGGCATAAAGAGAATATCAGCTAAATCACCAATACCTGTACCGCTTAAACTCAAATGACTAAAGCCTACAGCGACTGAATCCGAATAATGATATCCAGAACACCAATCCCAACTACTTATTCCATTTACAGGACTTACTTGTAACATTCCAAAGGGCACAGTGGCACCAGGATATGTATGGCCATGACCACCAGTTCCTATAAATGGATTTACATAATTTGTATAATTATGCTCATTAATTTGATTTTTTCTGATACTTTTGTTGCAAGCCACTGCGAAAAAAACAAATAAAAAAAGTATTTTTATTTTCTTCATATTACACTCTTAGAACTTTTGTTTTATAAAATTTCATAAATTTAATCATTATCAAAAGTAATTTAGACGGATAACATCTAAACACAGTTAAACATCAAAAAAACAAACCCTATCCTTAACAAAATGAAATTTAATAGCAGTCAGGTCTCTTCTATATCTATCGTTCATCACGTCATCTTTTGGTCGGTTTATTTTTTATTTAATGTTTTTAAATGGGGAAGTTATTTTGATGATTATCTTTACTCTTTTAAGACCAATTTGTTTGGGTTTCCCATTCACATGATTCTTTGTTATTTCAATATTTACTTTTTGATGCCTCAATATGTATTCAAAAAAAGGTATTTATCTTTTGTATTATTAATATTGTCTTCGATATTTTTGATGGTGGTCTTAAAATTTAATCTCACCTATTATTTAGTTAGTAATAATGTATGGCCCGAAGGTCCAGTTCCTACACATAAATTAACGCTCAATTACACTATTGATATGATGATAGGAGAACTTTATGTAGTAACCTTTGTTACTGCTATCAAAATAACGTTAGATTTTTTAAAAGAACATAAAAGAGTGGCTGATTTAGAAAAAGTACAACTGGAAACAGAACTTTTGTTTTTAAAAACACAAATTTCGCCTCATTTCTTTTTCAACACACTGAACAACATCTATTCATTAGCTGTAGAAAACTCAAAAAAAACTCCTAAAATCATTTTAAAATTATCCGAATTAATGCGCTACCTTCTTTATGATACAGGTAGCAAAAAGCAAACTTTAGAAAATGAAATTCTTTGTATTCAAAACTATATTGACTTAGAAAGAATTCGCCATAATGATGAATTAGAAGTGGATATGTCTATTTCAGGCGACATACAAGATAAGAAAATCGCTCCTATTTTATTATTGTCATTTATTGAAAATGCCTTTAAACACGGGGCTCAAAAAAATATTGGTAAAGTTAAAATTGATATCAGTTTAATTATTAAAAAAGATTTTCTTTACTTTAGGACCTCAAATCCGATGCCCTTAAAAACGCAACATACCGAACGTTTTAATCAATCTAGTGGGATTGGATTAGAAAATGTGAAGAAGCGACTTGCTCTAGGTTACAATAAAAATGACTACAAACTAAAAATAAAAAGCGACGAGAACAAGTTTGTAGTAAAACTTAAAATTAAAGTAGCCTAATTATACTAATCGAGACTTTATTCTATTTTTTCTCAAAAATAGTTTCACCATAAAAAGAAAATAAAAGTGATGAAAATAAAATGTTTAATTATTGATGATGAACCGCTAGCGATTAATGTTATTAAAAATTACCTGGAACAAATTGAGGATTATGAGGTTATCAATACGTTTAGTAATGCCATTGAGGCTTTGAACTTTTTGAAAACCAATCTCATCGATGTGATTTTTCTTGATATTAACATGCCTGTACTTGATGGTATCAACTTTATTAAAAGTGTAGAAAATCCGCCCCTAGTTATCATCACAACAGCATACGAAGAATTTGCACTCGAAACTTATGAGTTAGATGTCTTAGATTACCTAGTGAAGCCAATCGAATTTCCTCGATTTATGAAAGCGCTGAACAAAATCAACCGAAGATTAGAAAACAATAAAAGTTTTCAAGACAACTCCAAAGACCATCCTTATATCTTTGTAAAAATTGATAAAAAGAAAATGAAAAAAATCTTTTTAGATGAAATTCTCGTTATTGAATCACTAAAAGATTATTTAAAAATAAGTACCACCTCAGGCAAATTCATCATCCACAGTACGCTATCCGATTTTACTGATTTACTACCCGCTCGAGATTTTATACGCATCCATCGTTCTTATACCGTTGCAATTGACAAAATTGACGCAGTAGAAGGTAATAGCATCGAAATTGAAGGCATCAGATATGTCATCGGAAGATCTTATATAGACGAAGTCAAACAACGCATCTTAAATTCCTCATTATAATAATGTGCATTCCCTTTACGCTATAACTCTAAGAAATGGGCTTCGATTAAGTATCGGAGCTTTTTTTTAGTACTAAAAACCCCCTCTTCATTACCATTACCCAAACAGCTCTCAAAAACATTTCATTTAATGGGATACAATTTGTAGCAAACGAAAAAATTCAGTCTTCCTTCACCCCACAAGCATTCCAAAAAACTATCCCCACCAACTTGAAGTTGATAGGTTTAGTTAGTAGCCTGAAAGGTTGGGATATCATTCCGCCCCAGATTCGTAAATTTTTATAATCATTAAACCGTTGGGGGTAATTAGGTTTTGATGATGTTTCCTCGTCGGTTCGAATAAATTTTCAGAAAATGCGAATAGCTTTTTCATAAAATTTGTATCGAGAACAAGAAAATAGCAGCAAAAACGGTTCTCGATACACATCACTTCGTGTGCGTTTATTCCCTTTCTCTCCACAAAAAACACTTGAACTGACTTTTTTAATAATTATACCTAACGGGTAATCATTACTCTTTTAGATTATACGAATCTATGGTGTAATATTTAAAAGAAAAAGCCAGAAACGCTGAAAGTACCAAGTTAGAACTCTACTTAAGATTTATAAAAAAAATTTCAAATTGCAACTACTCCTTCCATATCATTAACAAATTAGGAACAAATTGAAAAATAAGCCGATAATTATGCATTTTTTCAGGAGCTAAATTATCGCATTACAACACTGTATTTATTTCTTTATCGAAGAGGAGTAGTTATTTGTCGAAAATATAGAATTTAATCTACACAAAATTTTTAAGTTTATTTTATATTTAAAAAAGAGCTTAAAATGGCGTTAAATTTTAGCTAAGAAAAAGGTAAATTTTTCCCACTTCTCAAAGCAAAACACAGCCCAAAAAGCTATTAACGAATTATTTACAAGCCACCAATACCGTTTAAGATTATTTTCTACGAATTGAAAACACTTTTTTGACCTAATACGATTCTAAATATTAACTTAAAAAATCGAGTACAATGCCTTAAAAACTAAAACTAAAATACCACTTTATTAAAGTTTACATCTTTTACTAAACAACCTAACACCAATAACATTTATGGAAATTAAACTAAACAAAATTTTAATTTGTCCCAGCAAAAAACTTTTAATTGCTTCGTTAAATTCTTTTGTTTTATTATGCTTCACTAGTGCCTTTAGCTCGCCTATAGTTCTAGAAGAATCTAAAATAAATACAATTGACAGAATGGACCAACAACTCCAAATAACGGGTACCGTTAAAGACATAAACGGGCAACCTATACCTGGAGTAAATGTACTTGAAAAAGGTACTTCTAAAGGAGTGCAAACAGACTTTGATGGTAATTTTACGTTAAATGTTTCAAATCCAAAAGCTACATTGGTTTTATCCTTTCTTGGTTTTGTAACTAAAGAAGTCCCTTTAAACAATCAAACTAATTTTAAAATTACTTTACTTGAGGATGTTTCTAAACTTGAGGAAGTAGTTGTAGTAGGGTATGGAACACAGAAAAAAGTAAACCTTACAGCATCGGTTACACAAATTGGCTCTGAAGTTTTTGAAAACAGGCCAGTTTCCAATGCAGCGCAAGCTTTACAAGGAGCTGTCGGAAACCTTCAAATAACAAACTCCAGTTTTGGCGGTGAGCCAGGTGCTTCTTCCAATATTAATATCAGGGGTTTTGTTACCAGTAGTGGTATTGGAGTCATTGGAGAATCAGGACCATTAGTACTTATTGATGGTATTGAAATGGAAATTAACAACATAGACCCTGAAGATATTGCCACGGTTTCTGTCCTTAAAGATGCGGCAGCAGCCTCTATTTATGGTGCCAGAGCGGCGGGTGGAGCAATACTCATTACGACAAAAAGTGGTAAAAACATGAAAGGTGGTATGAAAATATCTTACTCCAGTAATTATTCCATCTCACAACCTACTCTATGGCCAGATCAGGTGGATGCTTATACCTTTGCACTTGTAATGAATGATGCTGCAAAAAATATTGGAAGTACTCCATATTATGATGCGCAACAATTAGGATGGATTCAACAAAATATGGCTATTCCAGGAAGTGCTCCTACCTTAGTACCTACAGCGACCAACGACAACTGGGACCAATCTAGTTTTGGTATCGATGCTACAGGAGCTACAAATTGGAAAGATTTCCTTTTTAAAGACTGGGCTGAAAGAAAAAAACACAACTTAAATATTACTGGTGGAGACGAAAAGTTAAATTACTATGTATCAGCAGGAATCTATGACGAAGGTGGCTTGTTGAGAGTAGGTGGTGAGTCTTTTCAAAGATACAATCTCGATGCAAAAATAGCAGCTAAACCCAACAAATGGTTAAGTTTTGAACTTTTAACTAAAATGTTAAAAAGCAAAGACGAATTTCCTTGGGATTATAGTCAAGGAACTGTTAATGGTAGAGGACGTGTATTTGATTTGCTTTCAAAGCTAAAACCTACTTTACCAACAGTTGACCCTCTATATGGAGAACCACTTGTTCAAGCGGTCTATCCATTGTGGTCAACTCAAAGGGAAAAAAACGAAGACAACCAAGTGATATTATTACCTAGAATTACCATTGAACCCATTCAAGATTGGTTAATTAATTTGCAATACAATTACAAGAGAAATAACAATAGGCAAATTTTTACTGCTTTACAGTATCAATACAAACAACCTAATGGTACCGTTGTTTCTGTACCAGAGAAAGAATCAACTCAAGTACGTCCTACTTTATTTACGAATGAGTATTTTTCTCCTAACTTATTTACCAGCTATACCAAATCATTAGGAAACCATAATTTTAAAATCTTAGCGGGATATCAAAGTGAAAAATATGAAGTATATAATTTATCGGGTTCAGCCTTATATTTATTGTCTGATAATGTTCCCTCCATTTCAACCGCAGTGGGTCAAAAATTAATCACTGATGCTATTTCTCATTGGAGTACTGAAAGTGTATTCTCTAGGTTGAATTATAATTACAATGAAAAATATTTCTTTGGATTTACCTATCGCGAAGATGGTTCTTCTCGTTTTGAAGAAGGTCAAAAACGTTCTGGATATCCTTCTTTTGAAGCCGGATATAATGTGGCCAAAGAAAATTTTTGGCCTCTTAAAGACTATGTAAATATGTTTAAGCTTCGTGCTACTTACGGTACTTTAGGAAACCAAAATGTGGATAACTACTTGTCAATTCTTCGTATTCCTATTTCTAACGGAACTTATTTGTTTAATGGTCAATGGGATTTTTTCGCAAATACACCTGATTTCACCAGTAACAACCTTACTTGGGAAACTGTAAAAACAACCGATGTTGGTATCGATGTTGGGGCATTTAAAAACAAATTAAACATGTCATTTGATTGGTACCGTACCGATATTGAAGGAATGGCGGCTAGAGGCGCTTCTCTACCTGGCGTTTTAGGAACCGAAGCACCATTGACTAATATTGGTGTTTCACGCGTACAAGGATGGGAAGCCGAAGTAAGCTGGAGACAAAACTTAGGTAATTTTGGATACCATGTTAAAGCCGTACTTTCAGACTATAAAAGATCTATTGTGGAGTACCCAAACCCAACCAATTTATTATCAAACTACTTTGCAGGCCAAGATTTAGGAGATATTTGGGGATTAAAATGGGAAGGATGGTTTCAATCCGCAGAGGAAGTTACACAACGTAATCAAGTTGTCAACCAATCATTTGTAAATGCTACTTGGACACCAGGAGACACTAAATATGTGGATTTAAACGGTGATGGTTTTATTAATAACGGGACCAATACTTTGGGCAATTCAGGTGATTTTTCAGTTATTGGAAATACAACACCTCGATACCAATACTCACTTACTTTAGGATGCAATTGGAAAGGATTTGATTTAAATATGTTCTTTCAAGGTGTAGGAAAAAGAGATGTATTAGTTTCTAATCACCAACGCTTTAGAGGGCCTGCTCAAGGTCCGTTACACGCCAATGTATTAACTGGACATCTGGATTATTGGAGAGATGACAGCAGTCCTTTAGGAGCAAATCCAGATGCTTATTTTCCAAAACCCTACGCTGCCAATCCAGGTGACAACAACAGAAACTATCGTTTTAATGTAGATCGTTACATTCAAAATGGCGCCTATACAAGACTAAAAAGTGTCCAAATAGGTTATACTTTACCTAAAGAAGTAACCTCTAAATGTAAAATAGATAAAATACGATTTTTTATGACTGGAGAAAATCTATTTACGGTATCTAAACTGATGTTCTATGATCCAGAAACTACTCCAGGAAATTTTGGAAGCGCCTATTCCTATCCGTTAGCTAAAATAATATCAACTGGAATAAACATTTCATTCTAAATTTAAATCATCAAGAATCATGAAAAAATATATATACCTCTTAGTCGTTTCTTTCTCTATTTTCTCTTGTAGTGACGAATTTTTAGAAAAGAATCCATTAGATGAAATTTCAGAACCTGAGTTTTGGAAAACACCAGCAGATTTAAAATTATATGCCAACTCATTTTATCAAAATTTACCTGGATGGGGAGCTGTGAGTCTTGGTTTTTCTCAATTACCCGATTCAGATTCCGATTTGCTCATTGGAACTGCTCCTTCTAGCAGATTGTTGGGAAATACTAACGTCCCAACTGCTAAAAGCAATTCCGTATGGAATTGGGCAAATGTTCGAAAAGCAAATTATTTTATAGACAATGTATCTAAAGCTACTGGTGACCCAGTCGAAATTGCACAGTACACTGGCGAAGGCTACTTCTTTAGAGCATTTTATTATTATTCATTATTACAAAACTATGGTAATTTGCCTATTATTGATAAATATCTAAAACACACGGATGTTGATTATTTATACAAAGGCAGAGACCCACGTAATAAAGTAGTGGACTTTATGCTTGCTGACCTTGATATCGCCATTTCTAAATTAAAAACCAAAGCCCAACTTTTAACAAATCCAAGAATAAATAAAGAAGCAGCCTTATTATTAAAAGCGCATATAGCATTATACGAAGGGACATGGGAAAAATACCACAGTGGTACTGCGTTTGGTGTAGCTGGTTCTACAGGTACCGATTACCTTCAAAAAGCAGCCGATGCAGCTAAAGCCATCATAGATGGAGGCGCTTTTACTTTGCATAGCAATTATGGCAGTTTGTTCAATCAAATTACATTAAATGGTAATACCGAGGTGATATTATGGAGACAGTACGATTTTGTAACTTTTGGAACCAATTATGGTAATTCAGCTCAGATTTGGCCTAATAGAAGTTCGTACACTCGCTTTGCAATACGAAATTTCCTTTGCAAGGACGGATTACCTATTGCTGTAAGTCCACTTTATCAAGGAGATCAATCCCTTTCAGTACTAGAAACCAATAGAGACCCTCGATTGGCAGCTATTGTGATGGTTCCTGGCGATGTACGTTCAGTAGCTGTCAATGGAACTACTACCTTATTTACAACCCCTATCCTCACCACTAATAATGCTGCAGTAGGAGGTTATGAATCACAAAAGTATCGTATTCCTAATTTTGACCCTGCTACAAATGCGGCTACAAGAAATACGGCTAAAATTATTATGAGATATGCCGAAGCCTTGTTAATCTATGCTGAAGCAAAAGCCGAATTAGGTACTATTACACAAAATGACCTTAACATTTCAATTAATAAATTAAGACAAAGAGCGGGTATGCCAAACCTCAATATGACAGCCATTGTAACTGACCCAAATTGGCCGGATTATGGTTATCCTGTAACTCCACTTCTTCAAGAAATACGAAGAGAAAGAGCTGTTGAGTTAATTGCTGAAGGATTTAGATTTGACGATTTAATGCGTTGGAGAGCTCACAAACTTTTTGTAGTACAAAGACCTAGAGGGGCTTATTATCAAACAGGTTGGGCTGCTAATCAAAGAATAGATTCCGAACGCTATTTAGACCCATTTCAAGTATCTGTAGCCGCTGGTTATGCATTTAAACCGGATAGAGATTATTTACAAGCACTTCCAATTGACGAATTAACTCTTAACCCAAATTTATTACCACAAAATCCAGGATGGGTTAACTAATTTTAAAATGAAGCTGTCCAAGAAGGTATAATAATCGTATTTTGACAACAACTAAAACCAATCATTTATTGATACAGTTTTGTTTAAAGTCTTCAAGACTAGTCAAAAATTGAATATTATTTTTGGACAGCTTCCTTTGTTTGAATTCTTAAATAACACTCATTAGCCTGTGGTGATACTATTAGGTTAATAAATAAAGACTAATTAATATTGAGTAAACACTTCAAGTTGTTAAAAAATATACTTTTAAAAAATTTCTAGTATTTAAATCCAAAATTTATGACAAAAGCCCAAAGCAATTTACCTTCTAAGAACAATCTAGTTCCTATTATTATCATAGCGAGCTTGTTTTTCATCTTTGGTTTTGTCACCTGGATAAATGGTGCTCTTATCCCATTTATGAAAACCATCAACGAATTAACTGATGCTCAATCCTACTTAGTAGCCTCGGCATCCTATATTTCATTTGTTGTGATGGCACTCCCTGCTTCATATATTTTAACTAAAATTGGTTATAAAAAAGGAATGTCTTTGGGATTAATAATAATGGCAATAGGTGCCTTAATTTTTATTCCTGCCGCCGAAGCAAGAACCTATTGGATCTTTTTGACAGGGATTTTTATTCAAGGTCTAGGAATGACCATTTTACAAACGGCTGCCAATCCTTATATTACCATTTTAGGCCCTATAGAAAGTGGTGCCAAGCGTATTGCCATTATGGGAATTGCCAATAAAGTGGCTGGCGCTTTGGGTTCGTTAATTTTTGGTGCCTTACTATTATCTGGTATAGACAAAGTAAAACAGCAACTAGAAAGCGTTTCTGTTGAAGAAAAAGGAATCCTTTTGGATACTATGGCTGACAGTGTTTTTGTACCTTACTTAGTCATGGCCGTAGTACTACTGGTGTTAGGTTTGTTAATTAGAAATGCTCCGTTGCCTCATGTTGAAGTTAATAATGAAACAACATCCGAAAAAGACAGCAGCTCAAAAAAAACTATATTTCATTTCCCTCATTTATGGTTAGGTGTCCTGACACTCTTTGTGTATGTAGGTGCCGAAGTAATTGCTGGGGATACCATCATCGCTTACGGAATCTCATTAGGTTTTCCCGCTGCCGATGCGAAGTTCTTTACTACATTGACCTTATTGGCAATGGTATTTACGTACGGGCTTGGCGTTGTACTAATCCCTAAATTTTTGAACCAAAAAACCGCCCTGATCATAAGTGCTGTATTGGGTATTGTATTCAGCATTTGCATATTAACAACTACAGGCTTTACCTCTATTCTATTTGTTGCTGCCTTAGGAATATCAAATGCATTGGTTTGGCCAGCAGTATGGCCTTTAACGTTGGAAGGCTTAGGTTCATTTACAAAAACGGGCTCAGCGCTATTGATTATGGCAATTTCCGGCGGCGCCATTATCCCTCCTTTTTATGGAAAAATTGTGGATGCCACTAAACACGAACTTATCACCAGCGGACTTAGTGAAATGGATGCTTTAGCCAAAGCATCAACCAGTAGTTATTGGATACTTATTCCTTGCTATAGTATCATCTTATTATTTGCCTTATGGGGTCACAAGTATAAGAGTTGGTCACGAAATTAAAATTAAAAATAAGAAATAAATAAAACACCATGTTAAAGAGCAGTATAGACAAAGCAACAAGTTTTGAAAAAAGATTTGAGAATGTAGGAACAATCGTTTTTGAAAATGCTACTGTAGCCTCAAAAGCAGTTGCCCAAGAAATAGCTGATTTAATACGAGTAAAACAAGCCCAAAAACAACCTTGCATTTTGGGATTAGCTACTGGCTCGTCTCCTAAAGGACTTTATGCTGAATTAGTACGTCTTCATAAAGAAGAAGGGTTGAGTTTTCACAATGTAATTTCATTCAATTTAGATGAATATTACCCTATGGAACCCAATTCTATAAATAGTTATGTGCGTTTTATGAAGGAGCGATTGTTTAATCACATAGACATATTACCTGAAAACTGCCATATTCCTGACGGAACGTTATCCAAAGCAGCCATTGCACAGTATTGTAGTCAATACGAAACCAAAATAGAAGCACTAGGTGGAATCGACTTGCAAATTCTAGGTATCGGAGGAAATGGCCACATTGGTTTTAACGAATCGGGTTCACTACAAAACTCTAAAACACGTTTAGTAGCCCTAGATCACATCACCAGAGTAGCTGCTAGTGGCGATTTTTCAGGACTAAATAACACGCCCCGTACAGCCATCACATTGGGAGTTAAAAAAATAATGGAAGCCAAAAGAGTTATTCTTATGGCTTGGGGTGAAGGAAAGTCCAATATTATCAAAGCCTCTGTAGAAGATACAGTGACGAATCTCGTTCCTGCTTCCTATTTACAAGAACACAACAATGCAACATTTGTTCTAGATCAGGCTGCTGCTTCAAAACTTACTCGTATTAACAAACCTTGGCTGGTTGAAAAAATTGTATGGACTGATAAGTTGATTCGAAAAGCCGTATTATCATTAGCCTTACACTTAAAAAAACCTATTTTGATGCTCACCGATGCGGATTATATCGAAAACGGAATGAGTGATTTATTGGCTGATTCTGGACCTGCTTACGATATTAATATTAAAATATTCAACAAATTACAAAATACCATTACAGGTTGGCCAGGGGGTAAACCCAATGCCGATGACACCAATCGTCCAGAACGCAAAGAACCAGCCAAAAAAAGAGTACTTATTTTTAGTCCGCACCCTGACGATGATATCATTAGTATGGGAGGAACATTCAAACGACTACACGAACAGGGGCATGAAGTTCATATAGGGTATCAAACCTCTGGAAATATTGCTGTTGCCGATGACGAAGCGTTGCGTTTTGCTAGTTTTGTAGTGGATTATAATGAGAAGTTTGGTATTAAAAACACGGAAACAGAAGCCATTTATAAAAAGACCGAAACGTTCCTAAAAAACAAAAAGAATAGCGATATCGACATTCCCGAAGTACGCTATATCAAAGGCTTAATCCGTAAAGGTGAAGCACGAGCGACCTGTCATTATATTGGGATTCCAGATGCGCAAATCCATTTTATGAATCTTCCTTTTTACGAAACAGGAACTATTGAAAAGAAACCTTTAGGGGAAGAAGATATTCAGTTAACCATGGACTTAATCGAAAAAATAAAACCTCATCAAATTTATGCTGCGGGTGATCTCGCTGACCCACATGGTACTCACAAAGTATGTCTCGATGCTATTTTTGCAGCCGTTAAAAACCTGAAACCAAAAAAATTCATGAACGATTGTTGGGTTTGGTTGTACAGAGGAGCTTGGCAAGAATGGGGTATCGATGAAATTGAGATGGCTGTACCTATGGGACCGGATCAAGTATTAGAAAAACGAAAAGGAATTTTTAAACACCAATCTCAAAAAGACGGTGTGGTGTTTCAAGGGAGTGACAGTAGAGAGTTTTGGCAACGTGCGGAAGACCGAAACAAGGAAACTGCTGAAATTTATGACCAATTAGGTTTGTCTCATTATGCGGCTATGGAAGCCTTTGTGAGATGGATGTATTAATATTCCATCCAAATAAAAACCAAAAAATCCCGTCAACAATTTGATTTGACGGGATTTTTTTGGTTATAAAATACCATCTCACTGATCACTCATTTGCTGGTCAATTGCAGACAAATATATCTTTCAATCCAAATAATGAACAATTTAGAAGTTCCTATTTCATTTTTAGGAAAAAAGCTTCTTTAAGATAAAAAAATGTAAAAGCAAAAAAAACTGCATTACCTACTATTTTTAGATAGTAAATAAGGCAGTTTTCCTATTTAACTTAATTCTTATTATTTCCAGAAAAAGGCGTAAGCTACAGCCAATAAAGTTAAGATGATAAAGGAACCAATATTAAACAATTGATTTGTTTTAAAGAATTCTTTACTTAATGGAATTCCTTTCGCATCATTTTCACCTTTGTTTTGCATTAAACTCAACACCACAATAACTAACATTGTCAATAAAGTAGTATATCCCATTTGGTCCATCCATGGTAATACAGGGAACATGTCGCCTTCAATCCATCCTTTAGGTCCAATTTTAAAGAATAAAGCAATTGGAATTGATGCCAAAGCACCCCAAATAGCCGCCTTATTCGTAGTTTTTTTCCAAAACAACCCTAATAAAAACACCCCTAAAATACCTGGACTCACAATTCCTGTATATTCTTGTATAAATTGAAATGCTTGATCAATACCTCCTAAAAGTGGTGCCATAATTACCGCAATAAGTAGAGCAGCACCTCCTGAAATTCGACCTACATTCACCGTAGTTTTATCGTCAGCCTGAGGATTAATGTATTGTTTGTAGATATCCATTGTAAAGATAGTTGAAGTTGAATTCAACATCGAGGCCAATGATGATACAATCGCAGCAGCAAGAGCCGCAAAAGCCAATCCTTTTAATCCAGCCGGTAAGAAATGCAATAACCATGGATAAGCTCTATCAGCAGTACCTATTCCTGGTAAATTCTCTTTTGCAACATCTCCTAATCTAGTCATAATCTCAATATCATTTACCATTACATAAGCGGCAATCCCAGGAATAACAACAATAAATGGTATTAATAATTTTAAAAAGGCAGCTAACAAAATTCCTTTTTGAGCTTCAGGCAATGATTTAGCAGCCAACGTTCTTTGAATAATGTATTGGTTGAACCCCCAGTAGTAAATATTGGCCACCCAAAGTCCACCTACTAAAACCCCAATTCCAGGTAAATTCATATATTCTGGATTTGATTTATCCAAAATCATCACAAATCGTTCTGGGGCTGCATTATAGACTGTTTTCATTCCTTCCCACATTCCTGCTCCATCTGAAACAGTGTTTAACGCCAAATACGTTGTAATTAAACCTCCTAATACCAAGAATATAACCTGAATAACGTCTGTCCATGCTACCGCTGATAATCCTCCATATAAAGAATATGCCGCTGAAAACAAAGCCAATCCAATGATAGCATACATCATATCAATCCCTAAAATGGTTTCGATAGCCAAACCTCCTAAATACAATACGGTGGTTAAATTCACAAAAACATACAATGCAATCCAAAAGACAGCCAAAATAGTTTTTAAATTGGTTGAGAAACGTTTTTCAACAAATTCTGGAATGGTGTAAATTCCTTTTTCAATAAAAATAGGCAAGAAATACTTTCCTACGATAATCAACGTAAATGCTGCCATCCACTCATACGAAGCAATAGCCAAACCTAAGGCAAAACCAGAACCCGACATCCCGATAAATTGTTCCGCTGAAATGTTAGCCGCAATCAATGATGAACCAATCGCCCACCATGGCAATGATTTACTTGCTAAAAAGTAATCTTCGGCATTTTTTTGCTCGCCCTCTTTGTCTCGAGAAACCCACAATCCAACCCCTAAGATTAATACTGCATAAGCAGCAAAGACTGCATAGTCTATAAAACCAAATCCTGTCTCCATAGTTTTTTGTTTAATTAATAGTTTTTTTAGTTTTAATATATTTAGTTCAAAGTTTAAATACGATTTTGTATCGATAACAGTAAAAGCAAGCCTTCATTTCATTTTGACAAAAAAACGAATAACACAAAAAAACACGCTTTTAAATATAGATTTGCAATGATACAAAAAACACAATTGAATATTTATCAAAAAACATCCCTTTCCACCGCTTTACTGTTAAAAGACCTATTATATAACGTTATAGTTAATAAATATTTTAAAACAAGAATTGACAACGGCAGATTCACTACGAAAATTCTTTCGTGTTTTTTGTAACCAAAAAGTATTATTGCTTGCTTCTAATTTTGGTTTCCCATTTCCAAGCACTATCCATAGCTTCATCTAGTGTTGATTTGGTTTTCCAACCCAACACATGATTGGCTTTATCTGTACTGGCGTAAGCTGCTGTAACATCACCTTCACGTCGTTCTACAATTTTATAGGGAAATGGCTTACCACTTACTTTTTCAAAACTCTTAATTACTTCCAAAACAGAGCTACCTACTCCTGTCCCAAGGTTAAAAATTTCTACTTTTTCTATGTTCTTTTTGTCTAATAAACGCTGCAAAGCTACCACGTGGGCTTTGGCCAAATCAACCACATGGATATAATCGCGAATACAGGTTCCATCAGGAGTAGGATAATTGTCGCCATATACCATTAACTCTTTGCGTAACCCCATTCCTGTTTGAGTAATAAAAGGAACTAAATTTTGAGGAACTCCTATTGGCAACTCCCCTATCTCAGCCGATGGATGCGCACCAATTGGATTAAAATAACGCAATAAAACGGCGTTAATACCACTTACTTTGGCTACATCTGTAATAATTTCTTCCCCTATCTGTTTGGTATTTCCATAAGGAGACATGGCTGGTTTGATGGCTGCATTTTCATCAATAGGCAACTGATCTGCTTGACCATATACCGTACAAGAAGAGCTAAAAATAAAGTTGGCTTCTTTTTTCTTCTCTAATTCTTGCAACAAATACACGAGTGAGGCAATATTATTTTCATAATATAATAAGGGATTGGTTACACTCTCCCCTACAGCCTTTGATGCTGCAAAATGAATAACCCCCTCAACATCAGTATATTTTTCAAAAAAGCGCTGTACAGAAGCTTTTTCTCTTAAATCCATTTTTTCAAAAAGAGGTGTTTTCCCCGTGATGGCTACAATTCCTTTTAATACTTCTTCAGAAGAATTAGAAAGATTATCAATAATTACTACTTCATACCCTTCATTTTGTAATTCAACTACAGTATGAGAACCTATAAAACCTAAACCTCCTGTTACTACTATTTTCATATCTAATTTTTTTAAAATGTGTGTATTGTTTTGTCAATGAATTCTATATGCATCCTATGCCAACAAACTTACCACATATTTACTTTGTTTTATAATGAATATCAGATAAATCTCTTAACATTTTGGCACTTTTTTCAGCCGTTATGTCTCTCTGAGATTCTCCCATCATTTCATAACCTACCATGAATTTTTTCACAGATGCTGAACGCAATAATGGTGGATAAAAATGCATGTGAAATTGCCATTCTGGATGGTCTTTTCCGTCAGTTGGTGCTTGATGGATTCCAGAAGAATACGGGAAAGATGTTTCAAAAAGATTGTCATATTTAGCCGTTAATTGTTTCAAAATCACAGCAAAGGCAGCTACTTCATCAGCCGTAAAATCAGTTATTTTAGTAATATGACGTTTGCTGATAATCATAGTTTCAAAAGGCCAAACAGCCCAAAAAGGAACTAATGCCGCAAAATGTTCGTTTTCGACCACAATACGTTCTTCTAACAACAATTCTTTTTCTAAATAATCCACTAACAAATTGGTTCCATATTTTTCATAATAGGCCTTTAAATTGTTATGTGTTTTCTCCACTTGTGTTGGCAATGAAGACTGTGCCCAAATTTGACCATGAGGATGCGGATTACTACATCCCATCACACTTCCTTTGTTTTCAAAAATCTGAACATGATTGATGTAATCAATAGCTCCTAATTCGGTATATTCTTTTTGCCACGTTTTGATAACGTCTTCGATGGTATCCAAATCCATTTCAGGCAGTGTCAAATTGTGTTTTGGTGAAAAACAAACTACCCTCGATATACCACGTTCTGGTCTTGCTTTGAAAAAAGTGTCACTTCCGTTGTCCTCAAAATCAATTTCTTCTTGTTTCAAAGCCGCAAAATCATTTTCAAAAACAAAAGCCCCTTCATATTTATCATTCGAAACACCATTCGCTCTTACATTCCCTGGACATAAGTAACATTCAGGATCATATTCTGGTCGGTCATCAACGGCAATTGATTCTTTTTGACCTTGCCAAGGCCTTTTAGCTCTGTGAGGAGAGACTAATACCCATTCGTTAATTAATGGATTATATCTTCTATGTGGATCTTCGTTAATATCAAATTTTCTCATTTTCATTTAGTTTTTATAAAGTGATGTACCATTCGATACTTTTACATCATGTATTTTTAAATCAATCCCAAATTTGTCAGCATACAGTTTAGCAAACTTTGTTTTTACTGCTTCTTCACTGCCTTTTTTAACCAAAGTGATGGTACAGCCTCCAAAACCTCCTCCCATCAGTCTTGACCCTATAACATTCTCCTCCGCTTTTGCCAATTCAACCAAATAATCTAATTCAGCACAACTTACTTCGTAATCCTTAGACAAACCATCATGAGTATCAAACATCAATCCGCCTAGTGTAAGAATATCACCTTTATCCAATGCTTCACACGCTTGTATAACTCTTTGGATTTCTTTTACAACATACAAACTTCTTCTATAAACATTGTCCGTCATTTTAGCCTGTAAACTAGTAACATGCTGTTCCTTACAATCTCTAAAACTGGTAATTTCCGGATAGTTAGCCTTAATAATTTCAAGTCCTTCACCACATTCGATACGACGCGTATTGTATTCTGAAGTGAATAACGAGTGCTTCACATTGCTATCAAACAAAATCAAAGAATAATCTACAAAATTTGCTTCGTGATAGGTATAATCTAAGGTTTTACAATCAATTTTTACTACTTTGTTTTCTACGCCCATAACACTAGAAAACTGATCCATAATCCCGCAATTGATTCCTACCCAATGTTCAGCACTTTGCCCCATTAAAGCGATGTCAATAGGCTTAATTCCCAATTGAAACAACTCATTGATTCCGAACAAGAAACCACATTCCAAAGCCGCAGAAGACGACAATCCAGAACCCGTGGGGATGTTGCTACTAAAAACACAATTGAATCCTTCGATTTCATATCCTTTTAACTGCAACTGATGCAAAACACCGCGTAAGTAGTTTGTCCAAACGCAATCGCTTAATTCTTGTTTTTCGGTTACATCAATTTCAAATTTTTCATCCAAATCAATAGCGTGAATTTTAGCAACTTTTGAATTATTTCTTTTGAAAGCAAAACAAATAATCTTATCAATTGCTGCTGGTAACACGTACCCGTCATTATAATCGATATGTTCTCCAATTATATTAATTCTCCCTGGTGATAAGACAACTTTATCCGCAGGACTGTTAAACGTTTTTTGATAAAACGAAGTAGTGTCGTTAATTAAAATCTCATTCATTATAGTGCTATTTGAAATTATTTGAAAAATTATTTTTGGTTACAGTCAAAAACTAAAGCTCTTGAAATTTATAGATTGTTTTTTGTTTGTAGGTTTCAAAAGGCTTTAAGATAGCGTTAGGAAACTGTGATTGATTAGGCGCATCAGGAAAATTTTGCGTTTCAAAACAGATGCCGCTTTGCGAATGATAGGCAACACCCGCTTTATTTACCAATTCCGTTGCCGTTTTCCCACCCACATAAATATGTACACTTGGCTGATCAGTTTTTACTTCCATCTTTAGGTGATTGGTATTGCTTTTTAAAGCAGCCACCACAGCCTCATTATTATCAATCACAAAACTATTGTCGATAGTAGCGGGACATAATTTGGCGGTTCTATAATCAAATGGAGTGTTGGCTACTGGTACAATTGCGCCTGTAGGAACACCTTCATTTGTGATTTCGACCATTTTCTCAGAAGGAATTTGCAATTCTTGTGTCAAAACCGACCCTTCGTGTCCGTCCAAATTAAAATAACTATGATGGGTCAAATTAATAACGGTATCTTCAGTAGTGGTCGCTCTGTATTCTAATACTAGTTCGTTCTCTTCAGTAAGGGTGTAGGTAAGTTCAACTCTTAATTCTCCAGGATAATTTTCTTCCCCATCTGGACTCACATAAGTCAGCGTCACTGAAGGATTCTCCCCCGATTTCACGATTTTAATCGTCCAAATTTTTCGACTAAAATTTTGAATCCCTCCGTGTAACGAATGGTTAAAATTATTGGTACTCAACGGAATCTTTTTTCCATTCAATTCAAAAATACTATTCTTGATACGTCCTGCATAACGGCCTACTGTGGAACCAAAATACGGAGAACCTTCTAATTCAAAAGATTTTATATAAGAAGCTAAATCTTCAAAACCTAAAACTACATCTACCAGTTTATTATTTTTTAACGGAATTTGAAGCGAAGTTAATGTAGCCCCAAAAGTAATTATTGTGGCTTTAGCTCCGTTTTTATTAGTTAATTCACAAGCTTCTACCATTTGGCCATCTGGCGTTAAACCAAATGATTTGATGACAAAATTAGGAGTAAAATGCGATATCTGTTTAATTTCCATTTTATTTTTATTAAATACGAAAAAACAAATTTAAGACAAGAACTTAGTTTTACACACCAGTACCTACCAGTTTTTTAATTATCTTGCAAAAAAAATTGTCATGAAACTTATAGCGATTGAAACCAATTCAGGAGTTCCAAAATACAAACAAATCATAACTTCTATTGAAAGAACTATTGAAAACGGCATCCTAAAAAAAGACGAAAAACTACCCTCAATTAACAAAGTATGTATGGAATTTTCACTTTCCAGAGACACCGTTTTACTTGCGTACGACGAACTAAAAAAGCGGGGAATTATCTATGCTATCTTAGGAAAAGGCTATTACGTGAAGAGTACCCAAATTGCCATTCAGCAAAAAATATTTTTATTATTTGATGAGTTGAATATTTTCAAAGAAGATTTATACAATTCCATTCTTCACAACATAGGTAAAAATGCTCAGGTTGACATCTTTTTCCATCATTTTAACAGCACTGTTTTTGAAAAACTAATCAATGATGCTTACGGAAATTACACCAAATACATCATTATGCCTACCAGTTTACCCAATGCCGGCGACTTTATAAAAACCCTACCAGTTAACGAGGTCTATATCCTGGACCAAACCAATGAGCAATTAAAAAACTACCCTGCGGTGTATCAAAATTTTACCAAAGACATATACGAAGGCCTCTTAAAAGGGATAACACGGTTAAAAAAATACAACAAGCTCATTATGATATTCCCTGGTTTTAGAGAACCCTTAGGAATGAAGATTGGTTTTGAAAAATTTTGCACCGACCAACAATTTGATTTTGAAATTATGACTGAATTCAAAAAACAAGAGTTAAAAAAGGGGGATGTGTATGTCATCCCAAATGATAGAGATTTGGTTCAAGTTATCGAAAAATCCAAAACACAAGGTTTTCAAATAGGAAAAGATTTTGGCGTGATCTCCTATAACGAAACGCCTTTGAAAAAAATTGTTGCAAACGGAATAACGACCATATCCACCAATTTTGAAGCGATGGGTAAAATTATGGCACAAATGATTTTAAAAGGAAAAAAAGAACAAATTGAAAATAAGTCATCCATCATTTTTAGAAACTCATTGTAACGTGCCATTTCAAACAATTTCCATCGGTTCAAAAAAAGTTTTGTTATTCAAATTTCCAACTAGTCTTTTCCCAAATAAAATCTTTAAAGAACTATCATTTCCTTCCCTTTTTACCTTAACTACACAGGTATTCTTACAAACAGATAACCCTGTTATATCTCCTTACTTTAGAAACCAACCATTCAACGGTAGATAACCGTTTTTAATCGAAAAAAAAGCATTTAGACCCAAAAAAAAATCTGAATTCGTTAAATTTGTTATATACCAACTAATTAATTATAAACTCTTTAACCCCTTTAAAGAGATGAACTTCAAACATCATTATAACTTTTGATGTAGACAAAAACACCTTGATAATAAAAATTATTTTACTTCAGAAAGCATAACAATTCGCATTGCTTTACTGTCCTTATCGAATATTTTAATAAGTATTACTATGAAACAAAAGTACTTTTTAATATTCTTATTGTTTTTTAATTACTTAATTAGCTATAGTCAAGTCAATGGAGATTATCGTACTAAATCTCCTGTAAATGCAGACTGGACTGCAATTACTTCTTGGGAATTTTATGATGGTACAGCATGGACAGACGCTTTAACTTACCCGGGGCAAAATCCGGGCACAAATACTGTCACTATTCTAACTGGCGATGTTATTACGATTTCAACGAATCTATCTACGATTTCTATGGGTACTGTTATTGTGAAGGGAACCTTAAATCTAAGCCCTGCTTCATTACCAAACACCATTACATTAGACACTTCAACTTTAGATATTGACGGAGGGGCACTTCATTTCAACTTAACTAAAGTGAGATTAAATTTACCCTCTTCAGCAATTATTACATTAGAAAATGGGGGGAATTTTACAGGAACATGCAATAATAACACCGAAATATATATTGGTACTAATCGGTATGCTGCTTGTGTAGGTGGTGGTTCAAATGTATATACTTTTGGGGAAGTCGTAGCTGCTGGTGGTAATGTAAATGCCCAAATTTCAACTCCAGCAACTAATCCAGTCACGGCTTCTATATGTTCTGTTTTTAACTTAGCAGGAGGCTATTCTGGCACGGAAACAAATGTAACTTACAAATGGAATATTAGGTATCCTGATAATACGACCGCCACCATTGCTTCGGGAAGCCTTACAAACAGTTCTCAAACGACCTCAACCTCATTTACTCCTACACAAACTGGCGAACACTTAATCTCTTTGGAAGTTACCACCGGTGCCTTAGCTACCAATATTGAAACCAGAACTATTAATATTGGCACAGACACTGTAAACCCAACTATTAGTTGCCCTAGCAATATTTCTCAAAATGTAGCTTCAGGAACTTGTTCTGCTAGCGTTACAACTCCAAATCCCATTACAGCGGATAATTGTGGAGTTACTCAATTAACTTGGACGCTTTCTGGAGCTACTACAGGCAGTTCACCTATAACAGGCATCAATAATTTAGGTACATCGAGCTTTAATTTAGGCACCACCACTGTAACCTACCGAGTAGAAGATGCTGCTGGGAATTTTGCGACCTGTTCTTATACTGTTACTATTACCGATAATATCGCGCCTACTATCAGTTGCCCTACTAACATTTCTCAAAATGTAACCCCTGGTACTTGTACCGCTAGTGTTGCCACTCCTAACCCAACTACCGCTGATAATTGTGCGGTAACCAAATTGACCTGGACGCTGACTGGTGCTACTACAGGCACTTCGCCAACTTCTGGTATCAATACTTTAGGAACAACTAGCTTCAATTTAGGCACCACCACTGTAACCTACCGAGTAGAAGATGCAGCTGGGAATTTTGCGACTTGTTCTTATACTGTTACTATTACCGATAATATTGCGCCTACTATTAGTTGCCCTAGCACTATTTCTCAAAATGTAGATACGGGCAGTTGTACCAAAACTGTTGCCACAACCAATCCTACTACCGCTGATAATTGTGCGGTAACCAAATTGACTTGGACGCTAACTGGTGCTACAACAGGCACTTCACCAACCACTGGAATTAATAATCTTGGTACTCGAACTTTTAATTTAGGTACAACCACAGTTACTTATCGAGTAGAAGATGCTGCTGGAAATTTTACCACCTGTGCCTATACAGTCAATGTAACCGACAACATCAGTCCTACTATCAACACAATTACTAATGTTACAACTACTGTGGCCGCAGGAAGCTGTACCAAATCAGTTGTCACAACCAGCCCTACCACAGCTGACAACTGTGCGGTAACTCAACTAACTTGGGTCATGACAGGAGCAACCGTTGCTAGCTCACCTGCAACTGGCATCAACAATCTTGGAACCAGAACTTTTAACTTAGGAACAACCACTGTAACTTATACAGTTTCAGATGCCGCTGGAAATACCGCTTCGTCCTTTTACACTGTAACTGTAAATGACAATATAAACCCCACTATTAGTTGTCCTAGCACTATTTCTCAAAATGTAGATATTGGCAGTTGTACCAAAACTGTTGCCACAACCAATCCTACTACCGCCGATAATTGTGCGGTAACCAAATTGACCTGGACGTTGACTGGTACTACTACAGGCACTTCGCCAACTTCTGGTATTAATACTTTAGGAACAACTAGCTTCAATTTAGGCACCACCACTGTAACCTACCGAGTAGAAGATGCTGCTGGGAATTTTGCGACCTGTTCCTATACTGTTACAATTACCGATAATATCGCGCCTACTATCAGTTGTCCTTCTAACCTTTCTCAAAATGTAAGTGCTGGTACTTGTATCGCTAGTGTTGCCACTCCTAATCCAACTACAGCGGATAACTGTGGAGTAACTAAATTAACTTGGACGCTAACTGGTGCTACAACAGGCACTTCTCCAACCACTGGAATTAATAATCTTGGTACTCGAACTTTTAATTTAGGTACAACCACCGTTACTTATCGAGTAGAAGATGCTGCTGGAAATTTTACCACCTGTGCTTATACAGTCAATGTAACCGACAACATCAGTCCTACTATCAACACAATTACTAATATTACAACTACTGTGGCCGCAGGAAGCTGTACCAAATCAGTAGTCACAACCAGCCCTACCACAGCTGACAACTGTGCGGTAACTCAACTAACTTGGGTCATGACAGGAGCAACCGTTGCTAGCTCACCTGCAACTGGCATCAACAATCTTGGAACCAGAACTTTTAACTTAGGAACAACCACTGTAACTTATACAGTTTCAGATGCCGCTGGAAATACCGCTTCGTCCTTTTACACTGTAACTGTAAATGACAATATAAACCCCACTATTAGTTGTCCTAGCACTATTTCTCAAAATGTAGATATTGGCAGTTGTACCAAAACTGTTGCCACAACCAATCCTACTACCGCCGATAATTGTGCGGTAACCAAATTGACCTGGACGTTGACTGGTACTACTACAGGCACTTCGCCAACTTCTGGTATCAATACTTTAGGAACAACTAGCTTCAATTTAGGCACCACCACTGTAACCTACCGAGTAGAAGATGCTGCTGGGAATTTTGCGACCTGTTCTTATACTGTTACTATTACCGATAATATCG
>NZ_BPLU01000067.1:317701-328110 GCF_019656315.1 Flavobacterium sp. UMI-01
ACAGGAAGCTGTACCAAATCAGTTGTCACAACCAGCCCTACCACAGCTGACAACTGTGCGGTAACTCAATTAACTTGGGTCATGACAGGAGCAACCGTTGCTAGCTCACCTGCAACTGGTATCAATAATCTTGGAACCAGAACTTTTAACTTAGGAACAACCACTGTAACTTATACAGTTTCAGATGCCGCTGGAAATACCGCTACAACTGCTTATTCCGTAACAGTAACAGATGATATCAATCCTACCATTAACACTTTAGCCAATATCACAACGAATGTTGCTGCTGGTAGTTGTACCAAATCAGTTGTCACAACCAACCCTTCAAGAGCCGATAACTGTGCGGTAACTCTATTGACATGGAGTATGTCAGGAGCTACAGTTGCTAATTCACCTGCAACTGGCATTAACACAATTGGTACCTACACTTTTAATCTTGGCACTACTACTATTACTTATACGGTTGCTGATGCTGCTGGTAATACCGCAACTACTTTTTATACCGTAACTGTAAATGACAATATTAACCCCACTATTAGTTGCCCTAGCACTATTTCTCAAAATGTAGATACGGGCAGTTGTACCAAAACTGTTGCCACAACCAATCCTACTACCGCTGATAATTGTGCGGTAACCAAATTGACCTGGACGCTGACTGGTGCTACTACAGGCACTTCACCAACTTCTGGTATTAATACTTTAGGAACAACTAGCTTCAATTTAGGCACCACCACTGTAACCTACCGAGTAGAAGATGCAGCTGGGAATTTTGCGACTTGCTCCTATACTGTTACTATTACCGATAATATCGCGCCTACTATCAGTTGCCCTTCTAACCTTTCTCAAAATGTAAGTGCTGGTACTTGTACCGCTAGTGTTGCCACTCCTAATCCAACTACAGCGGATAACTGTGGAGTAACTAAATTAACTTGGACGCTAACTGGTGCTACAACAGGCACTTCTCCAACCACTGGAATTAATAATCTTGGTACTCGAACTTTTAATTTAGGTACAACTACCGTAACCTATCGTATAGAAGATGCAGCGGGGAATTTTAATACTTGCGCTTATACCGTAATTGTAATTGACAATATTAATCCGAGTCTAACTCCTGGCTTAAACCAATCGGCCAATACACCTACTGGTAGCTGTAGTGCTTCAGTAGCCATAACAAATGCTATTTATAGTGACAATTGTTCCGTTTCATCTTTTACTTATGCTTTAAGTGGTGCAACAAACAAAGCAACAACCGCAGGTCAAATAGGCACTTATACGTTCAACAAAGGAGTGACCACGATAACCTATACTGCTGTTGACAATTCTGGAAACACAACAACAGGAACAAAAACTGTTACTGTAATTGATAATGTAGCTCCTACTACCCCCACCTTACCGACAATAACAGCACAATGTTCGACAACTATTACCCCTCCCACTACTACTGATAATTGTGATGGAACCATAACCGCAACCACAAGTGATAACACCACCTTTACTTCACAAGGTACATTTTCAGTTGTTTGGTCTTTTAAAGACAGTGCCAATAATGAAACAATTGTTACTCAGAATGTGGTAATAAACGATACAACCGCCCCATTACCAGACATAACAAATTTACCTGACAACAACATATCAGGTTGCAAAATTGATAGTTTAACCCCACCAACTGCAACAGATAATTGTTCAGGTACGATAAATGGTGTACCCAACATTAGCTTCCCATTCACCACTCTAGGAACAACAGTTGTTACTTGGACCTATACTGATGCCAAAGGCAATAGCAGTTCCCAAATGCAAAATATAATCTTAACCGCTCCATCCATTTCTGGCGGTATGCTAAAAGGATATTTAAGTGATATTTATACTGTTGCCGACGCAACCGACAACATCGCTATAACTTCATGTCCTGACGATACAAATCCTGTAAAAATTGATTTAACCAACGAAATTGGAACCATTATTCGATGGGAAAAATTTGAAGCAGGAGATACTAATTGGCAAATTATTGCCAACACAACTGATACCTACAACATTGTATTTAATTATTCAAACACAAAATCAACTCTATTTCGTGTTTTAGTTCAAGTTGGAAATTGTACTGAATATTCCAATATGGTAAATATTCACGCAATTCCACCCGATGTCCCCCCAGTACTTGAACAAAACGATTTTACCATTTGTCTAAATGATTCTGTAACTTTAATAGCGCATAACGGTTATGACTCAGCTACAAATGTGGATGATGGAGGTGATTTTAATCAAGGCCAATTTCCCAACAAATGGGATCCTACCCAATGGAAAATAGATGGTCAAACAGCAGGTGCTCAGTGGACCGCTGCGGGTAACAACACCAAATTCAACAACTGGTCTGGAACGAACAATCATCCGGTAGGAACAAACTACCGAATTGAATACGACTCTAATGATTTTAAATTTGGTATTGCTCACGGTAATTACAATAGTACTGCTTATATCAATGCATTTCCACCAGGCAACCCCACCACACTTGAAACACCTATTTTTAGTCTTGTAGGGCTTAGCACGGCTACGGTTGAATTTGATCAAGCTTATAATTTACATGCAGGAGATATTGCTAAATTAGAGTTATCTTTAGACGGTGGCGTAACTTATACTGTTGTTTTACAAGATTTAATTGGAACTAGTCCAAAAGCCAATTCGTGGGCACCTGTTCCTTATCCCTATCAATTACCTAAACCAAATAATTCTACTACAACCTACTTTAATTTCCAAAATGACAACTCTTCATTTGACATCTCTGATTATATAGGTAATGATAATGTAAGAGTAAAATGGACCTTTTTTGGAACAACTGATGAAAGTGCGTGGGCCATAGATAATATCAGCATTCCTGTGAGACCTTATAGCGATGAATTGGAATGGACCGATGGAATAGGTGATCCTGGAGAGCCACCACTTGCATCAGGAACTATCGATGTTGCTTACACCTTTGTCCCCACAGCACCAGGGGTACATCAATATGGTGCCACGAGTATTATTAATGGCTGTAGAGCCTACGATCCTGATGGCACAGCCATAGCGGATGTAAAAGTAAATTATTCCTACGCTGGAACCGACATTACTCCTATTCCGAGCAAATGTGGAGGAAGCAATGCCACTTTAAACGCTTATGATAACCGATTAACTGCCACTCAAAACAAAGCGAATGGTGCTTATCTAGGAACATTAGATAAATTTAGTGACGATCCTGGAACACAAACAAACGGAACATGGTCAATTGTTTCTTCTTCCGGAAACACCTGTGGCACAGGCAGTTTTTCCAATGTAAATGACCCACGAGCTACTTTTACTGGTGCTGCAGGAACCTACACGTTAAGATGGACTGTTGCCAATTGTAGTGATGATGTACAAGTAACGTTAGAAGATTGTAATGTGATTGATTTTGATGGACAAGATGATTTTGTCAATTTTAGGAATAATTACAATTTACCAACTGCTTTTTCTATCGAAGTTTGGGTAAAACCTGAAACTCAATCTGCATCCCCAACCAATATTAAATCAATTTTAAGTAAACGAAATGCGGATAATTTAAGCAATCCAAATGGATATGATTTAAGATTAGACAACAATAATTATATCTCATTCAATTGGAACAATGGAGGTAGTGTTGTTTCACCTCTTCCTATAACCACTTCGAGATGGTACCATATTGCCGTGACTTTTAATGGTACCACTTACAAACTATTTATTGACGGAATTGAAATACAATCTACAACAGGTAGTGCTCCGGTTACAAATAACTTCAATTGTTTATTAGGAGCAATGGATCGAAATGGCAATCCTAATCAACCTACAAATCATTACAAAGGCTGGATTGATGAAATACGAATTTGGAATACCGCTTTAACTACTGACCAACTACACCAAATGATGAATCAAGAAGTTAATTCCAATGGAACCCTTGTTCGTGGTACTATCATTCCTATCGATGTGTATGGGTTAACTTGGGCAAATTTAAATGGTTATTATCGAATGAATGACATTAGTTGCGGTTATCTAAGACCATTTGCTAACAAAGGTGTTGATGGAAGACTTTACAACATTAATACTTCTCAACAAGAAACAGCGCCACTACCTTACACGACTATAAGAAATGGAAATTGGAAAGATAGAGGAGCGACAACAACACCTTGGTTGTACGGAAGCACTGTTTGGGATTACCCTAATAGCACAGGTATAAATGGCGATCCTATCGATTGGAATATTGTAGTTTCTTCTAATAATTTAAACAATGACGATAAAGACATCACTTTGTTAGGGTTATTAATGAATACAGGAACCCAACTTGATGTTCATGCGCCAGGAGCGTTAAATGAAACAAATACTGGTAATATGTTATGGATTACTCATTATTTGAAATTGGATGGATTCATCGATTTGATTGGAGAATCACAATTGCTTCAAAAAAGATATTACAGTTATCCAACACAATACAGCGAAAGTATTTTTGATGAAGCGAGTACAGGATACATCGAACGTGATCAGCAGGGCAAAAAAAACAGTTTCAATTACAACTATTGGACATCACCAGTAACTATCCGAGGAGCGGCAAACAATTCCCCTTACACCCTTAATGGCGTTTTGCGGGATGGAACTGATTCGGTTATACCAAAAACCATCAATTTCGTTTCAACTGCTTTTGCCGCAGATGGACCAGTTGAAAATCCTATAAAAATAAGTACCCGTTGGATTTGGTCATACAATTCTAAAACATTGGCTAGTAACTCTGAATGGAACAATTACTATTTATGGAATCATATCTATAATTATGGCTCCCTCAACACGGGTGAAGGATTTACTATGAAAGGTACAGGAGGAACAGCCCCTTTAACCAGCACCCAAAATTATGTTTTTACAGGAAAACCTAATTCAGGCACAATTACATTAGGATTGCCATTTGAACAAACCTATTTAATTGGAAATCCATATCCTTCCGCTTTGGATGCTGATGAATTTATAAAAGACAATATTAAAGACTGTGCAGATTGTAGAGCAAGTGTCAACACTTTTAACGGTGCGCTCTACTTTTGGGATCATTTAGGGATTACTAACAATCATATCCTTGCCGAATATGAAGGAGGATATGCTACTTACACTCTCATTGGAGGAACTGTTGCAACAGTAAATGGTGATTTGAACTCTCAAAGTGGTACTAAAGGAACAAAAGCGCCCGGGCGATACATCCCTGTAGCTCAAGGTTTCTTTGTTGATGCTGCATTAGAAACTTCCATAATAGGAAGTACTGTTAGTGTTCAAGGAGGTCCTTTGGTATTTAAAAATAGCCAACGTGTCTTTTATAGAGAGGATAATACCAATTCTGTTTTTATGAAACCTGGAATTTCTAGTAAAACTAAAAATACAACTGAAACAGATACTCGGGCTAAGATTAGATTGGGCTATCAAACTCAATCTGGCAAATACCGACAATTATTAATTGGTAGAGACAAAAATACTACCGCTACTTTTGATTTAGGATATGATGCTCCTATGTTTGATTTAAACGAAGATGATTTGTATTGGATTATTAATAATAGTCCGTTTGTCATTCAAGGTGTTCCAAATTTTGATATACATCAAATAATTCCTCTAGGAATAACAGTACAAAATGAAGGTGAATCTCAAATTATGATTGACAATCTAGAGAACATTCCTAACACCCTCAACGTATATATTTATGACAATGTCACTATGCAATATCATGATTTAAAAACCAATGTGCTTACACTTAGGCTACCTAAAGGGATTTATGATAATCGATTTAGTTTACGATTTAAAAAAGAATCCTTATTAAATGAAGAAGATAATCTTTCAAGTAAAGAAGGTATATATGTGTATTTTAAACCTGAAACCTATGCAATTGCCATCAATAATTACGCACTGGATAAACAGATAAAAAAAGTTACTTTATTCAATTCACTTGGACAAAAAATTAAAAATTGGACGATTGACGACAAGCATCAAGAGACTATTCAGTTGCCATTAAAAAAAATAAGTTCTGGAATTTATATAATTACAACTAAAACCAATAAAGGTTCTTTCAACACAACAATTGCGATACGATAACTTTATCTATCTTACAATTGCTTCTCTTATTGAAATAATTTTAAATAATCTTCTTTAAGCGTCTCTATCTGAGACGCTTTTTGTTTAAAAAACAAACCTCACATTCCAACTCACTGTCACAATTGATCAACAAAAAAAACAGCAAATTTGTAAATGTTGAAATTTTATTTCAAGACAATGTCAAAAAAACAAAAATAAGTGTGCTATTTTTATTTCAAAAACAATTACAAAATGCGTTTTATCGATAATTTTATACTTTTTATCGATAAATTAAAATAAAATAATCTATTTTTACCATCTAATTTATCTATTTGAAAACCAAAGAAGTTATTCGTCGATATAAAACTGCTTTCATCGAAAAAAAAGGTAAAAAAACTGACATTAGATTAAAATTGTTAATTTTGTTTTTAAGAAAATTAACCACTATTGACAAATACCTTAAAATTTTAGATAAAAGAATTTATATCAATTCATAACCTAAATTGATATTAAAAAATAATACCACTACAATATCTATTTACAACTGTTTTTTCTAAAGAAAAATGCAGTAAATATTGAACATCTAACGGTGACTATTATGAAACAAAAATACTTATATCTAATTTTATTATTATCCATTACTTTTTCTGCTTTCACACAGAATTTGGGTGACTACGTTTCATTCACTAATGGAAATTGGGAGAACTTATCTACTTGGAAGGTTTGGGATGGTGCTACATGGATAACACCCACAACTTTTCCAGGTCAAATGTCAGGCACAAATCAAGTTACTATTTTATCAGCCCACACAGTAACCATTCCTACTAATCTGACAACGGTTGCAATAAGTAATATTGAAGTAAAAGGGATTCTCAATTTAAGTCCCACAACTTCTCCTAACACCATTACTTTAAACACAACAACTCTAGATATTGATGGTGGTTCTTTAAATTTCGACCTCACAAAAGTTCGTTTAAACCTACCCTCAAGCGCTATAATAATACTAGAAAACGGAGGTAATTTCACTGGTAAATGCACAAACAATGATGAAATTTTTATTGGTACTAAAAGATATGCAGCCTGTGTAGGTGGAGGTTCTAATGTGTACACATTTGGTGAAGTAGCTCTTTCAGGAGGAAATGTAAACGCAAAAATTACTGTTCCAACTTCTGACCCCACAACTGCTCCGCCTTGTACTACTATAAATTTAACCGGCGGCTACTCAGGTACCGAAACTGGTGTGACGTATAAATGGACTGTACGAAACCCAAGCGAAGTTACCACAGAAATTGCAAATGGTTCTCTCTCAAATAATTTAGAAAGTACTTCTACTTCGTTTGTCCCAACTGCATCTGGTCAATATCTCATATCGTTAGAGATTACAACAGCCGCATCTGCAACTAATATTGAAACAACCACAATTATTGTTAACAATGACACCGAAGCCCCCTCAGTAACCTCCTGTCCCTCAAATGTCAGTTTTTCAACAAATAGTGGACTTTGTTATTATACTTTAAATCCAGCCGAGCCTGTTTTTACTGACAATTGCAATATTGCATCTATAAACTGGACAATTTCAGGTGCCACAACAGGATCAGGTAACAATACAATCGAAACTACAAATTTTAATGTAGGTACAACAACCATTACTTATACTGCCATTGACACCTCTGGAAATAATGCAACTTGCACTTTTACCATCACTGTAATCGATGATATTAATCCAACTATAAGTACTGTTCCTGTTTCGGCAACAACCAATTCAGGATGTACTGCTACGGGTGTCGTTTTAACTGTCCCTACTACTGCTGATAATTGCGGGGTAACTTCGGTAACTAATAATGCACCTAGTGTTTTCCCTTTAGGAAATACAACCGTAACTTGGACCGTAACGGATGCCGCTGGAAATTCCGCTACTGCAACTCAAACCGTAACGGTAACCGACAATGTTAATCCAACTATCACTGCTCCTGACAATGTAAGTGCTACTACTGATACAGACTGTATTGCTACAGGGGTAAGTCTTGGAACTCCAACAACGGCAGATAATTGCGGGGTAGCTTTGGTAACTAATAATGCACCTAGTGTTTTCCCTTTAGGAAATACAACCGTAACTTGGACCGTAACGGATGCTGCTGGAAATTCCGCTACTGCAACACAAACCGTAACAGTAAGCGACAATGTTAATCCTACAATCTCGGCTCCTGACAATGTAAGTGCTACTACTAATTCGGGTTGTACTGCTAATGGCGTTGCCCTTGGAACTCCAACAACAACTGATAATTGCGGGGTAGCTTCGGTAACTAATAATGCACCAAGTGTTTTCCCTTTAGGAAATACAACCGTAACTTGGACCGTAACGGATGCCGCTGGAAATTCCGCTACTGCAACACAAACCGTAACAGTAACCGACAATGTTAATCCTACCATCACAGCTCCTGCCAATGTAAGTGCTACTACTAATTCGGGTTGTACTGCTACAGGGGTAAGTCTTGGAACTCCAACAACAGCAGATAATTGCGGGGTAACTTCGGTAACTAATAATGCGCCAAGTACTTTCCCTTTAGGAAATACAACGGTGACTTGGACCGTAACGGATGCCGCTGGAAATTCAGCTACTGCAACACAAACTGTAACAGTGACTGACAATGTTAATCCTACAATCTCGGCTCCTACCAATGTAAGTGCTACTACTAATTCGGGTTGTACTGCTACAGGGGTAAGTCTTGGAACTCCAACAACAGCTGATAATTGCGGGGTAATTTCGGTAACTAATAATGCACCAAGTGCTTTCCCTTTAGGAAATACAACCGTAACTTGGACCGTAACGGATGCTGCTGGAAATTCAGCTACTGCAACACAAACTGTAACGGTAACGGACAATGTTAATCCTACAATCTCGGCTCCTGACAATGTAAGTGCTACTACTAATTCGGGTTGTACTGCTACTGGCGTTTCCCTTGGAACTCCAACAACAACTGATAATTGCGGGGTAAGTTCGGTAACTAATAATGCACCTAGTGTTTTCCCTTTAGGAAATACAACCGTAACTTGGACCGTAACAGATGCCGCTGGAAATTCCGCTACTGCAACACAAACCGTAACAGTAACCGACAATGTTAATCCAACTATCACTGCTCCTGCCAATGTAAGTGCTACTACTAATTCGGGTTGTACTGCTACTGGAGTAACACTCGGGACTCCAACAACAGCTGATAATTGCGGGGTATCTTCGGTAACTAATAATGCGCCTAGTGTTTTCCCTTTAGGAAATACAACCGTAACTTGGACCGTAACGGATGCTGCTGGAAATTCCGCTACTGCAACACAAACCGTAACAGTAACCGACAATGTTAATCCTACAATCTCGGCTCCTACCAATGTAAGTGCTACTACTAATTCGGGGTGTACTGCTACAGGGGTGAGTCTTGGAACTCCAACAACAGCCGACAATTGCGGGGTAGCTTCGGTAACTAATAATGCACCTAGTGTTTTCCCTTTAGGAAATACAACGGTAACTTGGACCGTAACAGATGCCGCTGGAAATTCAGCTACTGCAACACAAACTGTAACGGTAACGGACAATGTTAATCCAACTATCACAGCTCCTGCCAATGTAAGTGCTACTACTAATTCGGGTTGTACTGCTACAGGGGTAAGTCTTGGAACTCCAACAACAACTGATAATTGCGGGGTAACTTCGGTAACTAATAATGCACCTAGTGTTTTCCCTTTAGGAAATACAACGGTGACTTGGACCGTAACAGATGCCGCTGGAAATTCCGCTACTGCAACTCAAACCGTAACGGTAACCGACAATGTTAATCCAACTATCACTGCTCCTGCCAATGTAAGTGCTACTACTAATTCGGGTTGTACTGCTACAGGGGTAAGTCTTGGAACTCCAACAACGGCAGATAATTGCGGGGTAACTTCGATAACTAATAATGCACCAAGTGCTTTCCCTTTAGGAAATACAACGGTGACTTGGACCGTAACAGATGCCGCTGGAAATTCAGCTACTGCAACTCAAACCGTAACAGTAACCGACAATGTTAATCCTACCATCACAGCTCCTGCCAATGTAAGTGCTACTACTAATTCGGGTTGTACTGCTACAGGGGTAAGTCTTGGAACTCCAACAACGGCAGATAATTGCGGGGTAACTTCGGTAACTAATAATGCTCCAAGTGCTTTCCCTTTAGGAAACACAACAGTAACTTGGACTGTAACGGATGCCGCTGGAAATTCAGCTACTGCAACTCAAACCGTAACAGTAACCGACAATGTTAATCCTACCATCACAGCTCCTGCCAATGTAAGTGCTA
>NZ_BPLU01000067.1:328304-345692 GCF_019656315.1 Flavobacterium sp. UMI-01
ACCAAGTGCCTTCCCTTTAGGAAACACAATAGTAACTTGGACCGTAACGGATGCCGCTGGAAATTCCGCTACTGCAACACAAACTGTAACAGTAACCGACAATGTTAATCCAACTATCACAGCTCCTGCCAATGTAAGTGCTACTACTAATTCGGGTTGTACTGCTACAGGGGTAAGTCTTGGAACTCCAACAACAGCTGATAATTGCGGGGTAATTTCGGTAACTAATAATGCACCAAGTGCTTTCCCTTTAGGAAATACAACCGTAACTTGGACCGTAACGGATGCTGCTGGAAATTCAGCTACTGCAACACAAACTGTAACAGTGACTGACAATATTAATCCTACAATTACTTGTCCATCCAATATTACTACAACAACATCTGCTGACGGAACTGGTAATTGTACCACTAAAACTACTCTAGGCACTCCTATTACTACTGACAACTGTTCAATAAGTACTGTAATTGCTAAAGTTGGTGGCAACACAATTAACCCAGCTACTTACGATTTCCCGATAGGTATTACTACTGTAACGTGGATAGTAACTGACGGAAGTGGAAATTCTAATAGCTGTAATCAAACGGTAACAGTGACTGACAATGAAAACCCTACTATTACCTGTCCAGCCAGCATCACTACAACTACATCTGTTGACGGAACTGGTAATTGTACCACTAAAGCTGTACTAGGGACACCTATAACAACTGACAATTGCTCCGTAAGTTCTGTAATTGCAAAAGTAGGTAGCACCACAATTAACCCAGCTACTTACGATTTTCCTGTAGGAACCACTACGGTGAACTGGACGGTAACTGACGGAAGTGGAAATTCTAATACCTGCAACCAAACGGTAACAGTGACTGACAATGAAAACCCTACTATTACGTCTTGTCCTTCAAACATCACTCACGGAACTGATATCGGCCAATGTACATATTCTTTTGACCCAACAGAACCTATCTTTACAGACAACTGTGGAGTGACTTCTATAACTTGGGTAATGTTTGGAGCCACAACAGGTTCTGGTTCAAATGCAATTGGCCTAACTGTTTTCAACAAAGGTATTACCACGATACAATATACTGCCACAGACGCTATAGGAAATAATACAATCTGTTCATTTACAATTACGGTTTCTGACAATGAAAATCCTATTACACCAACTTTAACGACCATTACCGGACAATGTAATGCTACCGCACCAATTCCTACAACTACTGATAATTGTGCTGGAGTAATTTCTGGAACAACTGGAAATCCTTTAACTTACAGTACACAAGGAACCTACACTATTAACTGGACCTTCGATGATGGAAATGGGAATAGTATTGTCGTTCCTCAAACAGTAATCGTAAAAGACACAACTAATCCTATCGCACCTACATTAACAAACATAACTTGGGGATGTAGCTATACACCTGTCACTCCTACCACAACTGATAATTGTTCTGGTACAATAACTGGTACAACTACTGTATCGTTTCCTATTACAACCACAACTAACATTCCATGGACTTTTAATGATGGTAATGGCAATAGTATCGTCGTAAACCAATTAATTACCATTAACCCAATTTCAATTTCAGTAGCTTCAAAATCAGATGTATTGTGTCATGGAGGTTCTACAGGCTTTATTACTACAACAATATCAGGTGGCACTCCAACTTATACTTATTCTTGGGTAGGGCCAAATGGATTTACCAGTAACTCAAAAGATATTTCTGGACTTACAGCAGGAACCTATTCTTTAACTACTACCGACTCAAATAATTGTAAAGCTACATCTAATATAATTATTAGTGAACCAACGCAACTTGGAGGTACGATTAACAAAATCGAAATTTCATGTAAAGATGCTAATGATGGTTCAGCCACAGTAAACCCAACAGGAGGAAAAAGCCCTTATACGTATATTTGGAATACAGGTGTAACAACACAATCCATAAACAACCTATCACCAGGAAATTATTGGGTAGATATAACTGACGCCAATAATTGTGTGTTTAGGGTAAACACTTCTTTTAGTAATCCTACTGAATTAATAGCTACGGGTTCGTTTACACAACCTAATTGTAACGGAGGTACAAATGGTACTGCCTCAGTTGCAGTTTCTGGAGGAACTGCTCCTTATTTCTATTTATGGAGTGCTAATACAGGCGTTGGTTTAGCTAATGTAAGCTCTGTTAGCAATCTTAAAGCAGGAACCTATTCTGTTGACGTAACTGATAGCAGAGGTTGTATTAAAGTTGTTAGTATTACTGTAACAGAACCTCCTCTTTTAACCGCTACTATCTCAGGTAAACAAGGTTGTTTTGGAGGAGTTGGAGGTTCTGCTACAACCATCCCTAATGGAGGTACTGCACCTTATACATATTTATGGAACACAAATGCAACTACTCAAACAATTACTGGACTAGCTCCTGGAACTTACAGTGTAGTCATAACTGATGCTAAAGGCTGTACAACAACAAAAAGCGTAACCAATGCTGCGCCAACACAACTTGCTGTTACGGCTACTCGTGTAAATACTACCGCAGCTGGAGCCTCAAATGGTTCTGCAACTGCTAATCCTACGGGAGGTGATTTACCATACACTTATTTATGGAACAATGGGCAAACTACTAAAACAGCGACTGGATTAACCGCTGGTACTTACACGGTTACTGTTACCGACAATAGTGGATGTACTGCTACAACAAATATTACTATTGGAGATCCATTAACAGCGTCGATGACTACATCCAGTGCTTGTGTGGGGGAAAATGATATTCAAACATTAACGATAGTTCCTACTTTACAGGGAGGAATGGGACCTTATACATACACCTGGAATTACGGAAACGATGCCGTAACAGCTCCTACTAATTCTTTTGGAACAAAAACAGTAGAGTACTTAACAGGAGGTAGTAAAACAATTACCTTAACAATTTCAGACAACACTGGTCAAACAGTTACCATCACTAAAACACATAATGTTCAGGTATGTTTTGAATATACCGTTGACTGTGATCGATGTGTCTCTAACGATTATGTATTTGACGGCTTTTATATTGGTGATGCATCAGGAACACCTGTCGCACAATGTAATTCAGGTTCTGTATTACCCGTTTACATCTATTTTAACATTACCAGTAGCGCTTCCCCTAAATATGATTTATATGTTATTGGGGGTTACGAAGTGACAAATCCTTTTACAGGAATCACAACAACCAAATATGTGGAAGATTGTCTATATCCTTCAAATGGTGAAAAAGGAAATACAATCCCAATCGGTACTGGAAAAGGAAAGCTTTTGATTGACAACAATTATATCTGCGGAAGTCAAATTAAAATTACTGGTTTATTTTTTGCATGGAAACAAAATGAGAAATCAGGTTGTGGTCCAGCAACTCCAAAATGTTATTGTTCAGCCGTAAATTATGTTGTACAAGCCCCACTTACAGCAGCTGTAAACAAAACTAATGTATTATGCTATGGTGGAAGTACTGGAACTGCAACCGTAACAGCCTATGGAGGCACTGCACCTTATACCTATACTTGGTCAAATGGTCAAACTGGAGCAACAGCAACTGGATTAATTGCAGGAACCTACACCGTAACTGTAAAAGACAAAGTAGGAACAACACTTGCTCCTATTTCGGTGACTATTACACAACCATCAAACTTACCCTCAGCTACTACTACTGTTTCTAATAAAAATGGTGTAAACGTTTCGTGTTCTGGCAGTACTGATGGAACAGCAACTGTAACTGCTTCAGGAGGAACAGCTCCTTATACCTATTCATGGTCAAATGGTCAATCTAGCGCAACAGCTACCAATTTAGGAGTAGGTACTTACACAGTAACAGTAACAGATGCAAACGGATGTCAAACAACTAAGACAGCTACACTTTTAGGCCCTAATCCAATAGTTTTATCTGTTTCATCTACTAATCCAAGTTGTGCTGGTTACAATAACGGAATTGCGACTGTTTCTATTGTAAGTGGTGGAACTGGTTCATTTAGCTACCAATGGTCAAATGGACAAACCAGTGCCACTGCTACTAATTTATTAGCCAACAACAATTACTCTGTTACCGTAACTGACAGCAACGGATGTACAGCTGTAGCGAATGTTACCTTAACACAACCGCCAACTTTAACAGTTGCTACAACGAGAACAAATACTAACTGTTTTGGAACAGCTACAGGTACTGCCACTGCAAACCCAAGCGGAGGTACTGCCCCTTATACTTATTTATGGTTTGACGGTCAAACCACTAAAACAGCTGTGAATTTAGCTGCTGGGGGACCATATACTGTTACAGTTACTGATGCTCAGGGATGTTCCCAAAGTGCTCAAGTAGTAATTTCAAACGCACCCCAGTTAACAGCAACTGCTTCTTCAACAAATGTTAGTTGTAATGGAGGTGCTGACGGTACAGCTTCAGCGGTAGGGAATGGTGGAACTCCTGGTTACACCTATTCTTGGAATACTACTCCAGTAAAAACAACCTCAACTATTTCAGGATTAGCTGCTGGAACTTATACCGTAACAATTACCGACAGCAAAGGTTGTCAAACCACAGCAACAACTACAGTAGGTCAACCTCCACTGTTAAATGTTACTGCAACAGGAGTTGATATACCTTGCTATGGAGGAACAAGTACAGCTAGTGTAAGTGTTTCGGGAGGAACAAGCCCTTATGACATTACGTGGTCTAACGGACAAAAAACAACAACTGCTACAGGTCTAACAGCAGGAACTTACCAAGTAACGGTTACAGATGCTAATTTTTGTTCTAGCACAAAACAAGTAACTATCAACCAACCGCTTGAAATTCCAAATGCCAATGCTGGCCCTGATCAATCCCCTCAATGTGGAGCCGAAAACATAACCCTATCAGCAAATACACCATCATACGGAACGGGCAACTGGTCTATAGTATCTGGCCCTTCAGGTGGTGGAGAATTATTTTCAAATAACAACAGTCCAACTTCAACTTTCTATAGTCCAAATGCTGGAACATATATTCTTAGGTGGACAATTTCAGACGGAAGTTCATGTCCATCTAAATCAGATGAGGTGACAATCACTTTTAGTCAATGTAGCACATTAGACTTTGATGGAATTGACGATAATATCACATTCAAAAATAATGTTGATGTAAGTTCTGGTCCATTTAGTATTGAGGTTTGGATAAAATCAGGTGCTGTCAAAACTAGTACACAAACAATAATCTCGAAACGATTTGCAAATAATTTGAATAGTGGCTACGATTTAAGATTAGTAAATAATAAAATCTCCTTCAACTGGAATGATTCGGGCTCCATTGTTTCCCCTTACAACATAAACACTAGCAGATGGTATCACGTTGCAGTAACTTTTGATGGCACTGAATATAAATTATATATTGACGGAATTTTAGTTAAAACCCAAACGGGCGTTTCTCCAACGATTAATACTGCTGAATGTATTGTTGGTGGTATGGATCAAAATTTAACACCTCCTTTTAGACCTATAAATTATTTTGAAGGGTGGTTAGATGAATTAAGAGTTTGGAATACTACACTTAACAAAGATCAAATTCATCAAATGATGAATCAAGAAATTGAAAACAACAGTAATCAAGTTAAAGGTAAAGTTCTTGGATTAAATGTCGCTGGATTAACTTGGACAAACCTTACGGCTTACTACCAAATGAATCAAGGAACATCGGACATTCAAAATGGTTATTTGCTACCAAATGCTGGTACAATTCAAGGAAAATTAAGAAACATTACAAGTTGGCAACAAGAAACAGCACCGCTACCCTACTTTACAAAAAACAGCGGTGTTTGGACCGACACATCGATAACTACTCCATGGAAATGGGGTAATACGGTATGGGACATACCAAACGGGATCGGAGTAGATGGAACACCTATTGACTGGAATATTGCGGTTTCTTATCATGATTTAACATCTGGAGACAAAGATATTACCTTACTTGGATTAAAACTTGCTAGCCCAAATACCTTGTTAACTGTTGCTAATCCAAATCAACCTTCAGATGAAAAAAATAATGGCCACGGTTTATTCATCTCTCATTACTTATTAATGAACGGAAATATAGATTTAGTTGGCGAATCACAATTGGTTCAAAAAAGATATTATCCTTTCCCTGAACAGACAAGCGAAAGTATTTTTGATGAAGCCAGTAGCGGTTATTTAGAACGCGACCAACAAGGACAAAAAAATAGTTTTAATTACAATTATTGGTCATCACCTGTTACGGTAAGAGGTGCAGCAAATAATTCACCCTACAATCTAGATAGTGTATTACGCGACGGTACTATTTCTTCTAGTCCAAAAACTATTAACTTTGGTGCTTCTGCATTTTTTGCTGATGGTCCAATCGAAAGTCCTATAAAAACAAGTACTCGATGGATATGGTCTTATAATTCTAAAACTTTAGCTTCTAATTCTGAGTTGCAAAACTATTATTTATGGAATCATATTAAAAACACAGGCTTCCTGAATGCTGGCGAAGGTTTTACAATGAAAGGAACAGGTGGTACCGCTCCATTAACAAGCACCCAAAATTATGTCTTTACAGGAAAACCAAATGCAGGTACTATTACCCTTGGACTACCATTGGAACAAACGTATCTAATAGGAAATCCTTACCCATCTGCGTTGGATGCCGATGAATTTATTAAAGACAACCTCAAAGACTGTGCGGACTGTAGAGCAGCTACCAATGTGTTTAATGGAGCCTTATATTTTTGGGATCATCTAGGTATTACAAACAATCATACATTAGCCGAATATGAAGGTGGTTATGCTACCTATACGTTGATGGGAGGAACCTTGGCAACTGTCAATGGAGATTTGAACTCACAGAGCGGAAATAATGGAACACGCGTTCCTGGACGTTATATCCCTGTCGCACAATCTTTCTTTGTGGATGCAGCCTTAGACCCTTCAACCGCTAACTCAACATCAAATGTTCAAGGAGGAACATTGCTTTTCAAAAATAGTCAAAGACTTTTCTATAGAGAAGGAAACGGGAACTCCATTTTCATGAAACCTTCTTCATCTGGAAAAACAACAACGAAGAATGAAGTAACAGACAACAGAGCAAAAATTAGAATTGGATACAATAGCACTGCTGGTAAACACCGTCAATTGTTATTGGGTTGTGACCCGAGTGCTACTAATAATTTTGATATGGGTTATGACGCTCCTATGTTTGATTTAAATACTGATGACTTATATTTTGATCTAAATGGAAGTCCATACGTAATTCAAGCCGTTGCTAATTTTAATAATGAACAAGTAATTCCTTTGGGAATAGTGATTAACAAAGCCGGTCAATCAACTATTAAAATTGATCAATTAGAGAACATCCCTAATGAATTAAACATCTTTTTGTATGACAATTCAACCCATCAATTTTTCAATTTAAAAACAGCTGATTTTACTATCACACTACCTAAAGGCAAATACACAAACAGATTTTCAATACGTTTTAACAGCACTAAACCACTTTCAAAAGAGGCATTAAAAGATGAAATTAAAGACGAATTAGCAAAAGACATTGCCGTTTATTTTGCACAAGACGCCTATAGTATCATCCTTGAAAACCAAGTTACTGAGACAAAAATTGAAAAAGTTGCTTTGTACAATTCATTAGGACAAAACATTAAAAACTGGACGATTGACAAAACAAACCAAGAATACATTCCCTTACCATTGAAAAAAGTAAGTTCAGGTGTTTACGTTGTAAAAACCACCACTAATACTGGTAGTTTCAACACTTCAATCATCATTAAATAAAAATTAACTTTATTTTGCATACCCCATTTAGTTCAATCATGTAAATTCGTTCAATAAATTCAATCCAAATGAAAAAAATATTTGTTCTAGCCACTATTTGCTTATTTACCCTTAGCATAAGTGCACAAGAAAAAAAATGCTGTGCTGAAAATAAAGCCTGTACAAAAGACATGACCGCAAAAGAAATCGAGGCATGTAAAGCGAAGTGTAAAGCTGAAGGAAAAGTATGTGACGCTACTTCCAAAACAAAAAAAGAGGCCAAAAGTTGTTGTACTAAAAAAGCCTAACCCTTAAAAAAATAAAATGTCCCATTTTCTGTGGGACATTTTATTTTTGACTATTAAATCTTATTTTTTTAGTCCTTATGATTTGGATTTGATACTCCATTCAAATTCCATTTCAGAAACTATGGCACCACTTTCATCCTTCCCTACTGTTTTCATCCAAAAACGCTGACTCTCGCCACTAGTTAAACTTTTTGAAATGGCTTGTTTGACCGCTAAGCCATCGTTACATTCGAATGCAATCATACCAGTCGCTTTCTTCACGAAAACGGCTTTATTTTGAACAACTAACATCGCCATTTTTTGATTCGACATCTGAATATGATTCATTACTAAAGCACCCGTTGCCAATTCAGCAGCCATTGCTTGTACCGCAAAATACATGGAATGAAAAGGATTTTGATTAATCCAACGATGCCTTACCCTTGTAATACATCTTTCTTCATCAATAGCAAATACGCGCACTCCACATAAGTAAGCCGAGGGTAATTTAAAAATCAGAAAAGTATTTAGTTTCGAGGGAGTGAATTTCATTTTTGATGGTTTTTATGCTAAAATTATAGGCTATTAAATAAAAAATACATTATACATTAAATAAAAAAAGGTCGAAAAGTCCAATAAAATAAGGCTTTCACAGTGATGTGAGGGCTTTTTTTGTTTGTAATTGAAATGTACAGATACTACCATTTGGTGCTGTTATAGTACCATTACTGATAGCTGTATGATCCCTTTGGAGTAACATAGTACCAATAAACTCATAAAAAGGGCTTAAAACGGCTGAAAACCAACCAAAAACTAGTACTTCACGAACAAATATAAGGAATAATTAAAATGGATTTAAATGGGATTTCAATAATGTTTAAATGAATCCAGTGTACAATTTAAAAAAAGGTGTTTTTTGTATTGGGTAGCCTAATGGGTAGCCTAATGGGTAGCCTTTTTAGTGTATAAAATTTAGCCGAACAATACCCCCTAGATGTATAATTTTATAAGTAAACAAAAGTAAAACAGCAATAAGACAGCCCCCTAATGTATTGTTTTTATAAGTAAAAACAATATAAAACACTTTAATTCAAGCGTTTAGCATTTAATACATAGAATTAATGCGTACAGAAGCCTTTATTAATGCTAATCCTTTGATGTTTTTGATGTGAAAGTCCTTTGGCTGGTGATGTCTGTTTTCGCTAACTAATTTCACGTACTCTTCGCCTTTATCTGACTTGTGAAGCCATTTAACCATAACAAACTCATCCCCATCATCATTAGTTAGTGATATCAGGTACATTTCACCCCAAAACATATTATCAATACTGGTTCCAACTTTCTTGTACATTATAATATCACCAGACTTTAATAGCGGGTACATCGAATCACCACTCACGTAAATAGCACCGTCACACTTTGGTAAATTGGGAATTGATATATGATCAACTGGTTTCTCGTTCACAGCATTATTGAATAGCTCAACGATGGAAGCACTCGCTTGTACATCGTAAAGAGGTATTAATTGTTTTTCTTGTAAAATATCTGTTTTGTTAGGATAAATATTCGCGGACTCACTCATTATATCGTTACGGTAGTTTTTTAATATTTCTCCTTCGCCTCGAAAAACCCAAACTTTGTTTATATTTTCATTTGCAGAGCATAATTTATCGATGAATTTGTCCGAAAGCGGTACTTTTTCATTTAAAATCTGTGAAAATGATGATTTAGTGTAACCTATTTTTTCCGCTAAATCTTTATCGTTATCGGCAAATCCGTCATAAATAAGCCATTTACACAACTTTCTAACTCGTTCGATTTTAGTCATATATGCTAAATTTTAATTATAATATAAAAAAAGTTCGTATTTTATTTTACTAAATCGAAACTAAGTTTATATATTTGTCTCATACAAAAGACAAAAAGTAACAATGAACAAATCTAATAAAAAAAGAAGCAATTACAACGAGGAGGCTTTAGAAGCTCTTAAAAAAAAATACGGTTACTCTCTTGACTATATCAGAAAGTGTTTAAGAGGTGACAGAACTGGGTTAATGGCTGATGCCATAAAGAGCGATTACAACGAAAGTGTAAAAGCTTCAACTAAGGCTATCCTTAAAGAAAAAAAAGAATAAAATCTTAAAAAACAAATTGATTTGGAAACTCCATTCGAAAATCACGACAAAAAGCTAGGTGTGAAAATCAAATACTTGATTTTTGACCGTCACTTTCATGAGGATAGTTTGAAGTTGATTAGCTATAACGCAATCAATAAGCGCATCAGGTCTGAAAGTTGTTCTGAGAAAGAACTAAGACGTGCTTCATTAGGTTGTGATGCTCTGGTAGAATTCAACAGCTTATCTCAAGATTGGAAGGATAAAATCACAACTAAGTTCGGTACGCCTCAAAAAGAGGTTGCTAAATCTTGGTTCGCTCAACATTACATCGCTGACCGTGAAGCTTACAATTTCTACATCGGCTACACCTACGGCGAAAAGGTAAAGTTAGACCTGGACAAAGTAGAACTATACACCTACCAAGCATCAGTATTAAACACGGTTTTACTAATGAAGACCAACCGCAAGCAGTATTTGAAAGCATTAGGATGCAATTCAGTTGATATCTGGCAAAGTTTGAGCAATGATGTAAATGCTTTTCGTGAAGTAGATCATAAGCTACCTACTACTAAAGGATCACTTCGTCACAAAGTGCAAAAGTACGTAAAGGAAGGTTATGCGGGTATTATCTCGGATAAATTCGGGATGAAAAATGCTCTGAAAGTCAAAGAACGTGAGCAAGAAGCCTTATTGGATGAACTACTTGCAAAACACACCAACCTTGACAACGAATTGATTAGCAGTTTGTACAACATGGTAGCCGAACGTATGGCATGGCCAACGATTACCGCTCAAACCGTAGGAAACCGCAAGAAAGACAGTAACCTAGTGATTTACGCAGGACGTAACGGAGTATCGGCATTGTCTAACAATGTGTTGATGCAAAACAAACGTCAAGCACCATCAGCTCCAATGTTATACTGGACACTCGATGGTTGGGATGCGGAACTTTTGTACCAAAAAACAACAGCAGACAAAAAAGGCTATGCCGTAACGAGCTATCACAATCGTTTGACAATGGTAGTTGTATTGGACGCTTTCAATAAATACCCAATTGGGTACGCCATTGGAACACATGAGACACCAGAGCTGATTAAAGCGGCCATGCGTAACGCAATCAACCACACGGCTGAGTTATTTGGACAACGCTATAATCCACGCCAGTTACAAAGTGATAACTATCAGAGCAAAGTATTGACACCTATTTACGAAGCTTGCACCAAGTTCTACACACCAGCAAAGGTTAAGAATGCCAAGTCCAAGATCATTGAGCCGTACTTCAATTACATCAATAAGAACTATTGCAAGATGTTCGACAATTGGAGCGGTCACAACATCAACAGCGGTTCGAAAAATCAACCAAATAGTGAGATGTTAAACAAGTTGAGCAAGCAGTTTCCAGACGTTCACGGTTGTATCTCTCAACTCGAAGGAATCATCCAAGCGGAACGCGCCAAGAAGGTTGAGGAGTATGTCACCAACTGGCAAAAGGTGCCAGAAGACATGAAACTCACCATGCCACAAGAAAACTTCTTACTAGCATTAGGACAAAGTTCTGGATTAACAAACCGCTTAACGGGTTCTGGACTAAATGCCACCATTGACGGAGTGAAAAGAGTATATGACAGTTTTGAATTAGCCTTCAGAAAACAAGCACACCAAGATTGGAAAGTCCTTTACGACCCACAAAACCCACAAGAGGTACTGGCAGTTTCGAAAGACGAAAAACAACGCTTCATGCTCGAAGAGAAATACCTCCAAGCAATGGCAATCGATGACCGAAGCGAAGTGGATACCGAACAACTTAAACGAGTGAACGACTTTAACAAATTAGCGATAAGCTACATCACAGACGAACGACAAGAGAACGCAAACCTATTAGAAAATCTTTTCGAAAACCCGAGACTCAACGACACACTAGCCAAACACCTGCTGGTAGATTCAAGAGGACAGCATAAAGATCAGAAAAACAACGAACGATTAGCACAAGCCGAAAAGGTCATTATCAAACAAGATAAGGCTATCAAAAAAGAGTCCGCAAAGGCTTGGCAGGAAAAACAAAATGAATACATCAATAACAAAATCGACCTAAACAATTACTTATAATGGATCACATCACTAAAAAAGAAATCATTCAGAGCGTAACGGCTTACATGCAGGAGCACAACTTAAAGCAAGCCGATGTTGCAAACAAAACAGGTGTTCGTAAAGAGTACCTATCAACCATGTTCAAGGAAGATTCCAACTTTATGTACAATGCGGGCGGTGTGCAAGGTTATATTCCAGACCGCCACTTTCACGCCTTGGCCTCATTAAGTGGTTACGAAATCGAAAAAGGCTATTGGAGCGTACAACCTACATCTCAAACCGCCGCTATCTTGGCGCACCTTGAGGAAGCAAGAAACCACCACTTAACCACCGTATTAATTGGCGAAACGGGATGCGGAAAGTCGTTTACTTCCAAAATGTTTGCTTCAAAGAACCCAATTGACACCTTCATCGTGACCGCTGGTTCTAGCGACACCCTTGGCGATTTGATTGATAAAATTGTGTCAGAACTCAATATCCACGCTACTGGAAAAAGCAAATCGACTAAAATACGTCAGATTGCCACCAAAATGAAGTTTCTAAAGACATACGGAAATAAACCTATGTTAATCATCGATGAAAGTGAGTACCTAAAACAAGCATCATTATGTGCTATGAAGGAGCTTTACGATAACCTATCTGATTTTTGTGCACTAGTTTTCATTGGCACAGATCAGTTGATTGACAATATCGAAAAACTAAAAAAAAGAAACAAATCAGGCATCCCACAGTTTCACCGCCGTATAAAATTCGGGTTAAGGCTGTTGCCAAATATCGATCGCAGCTATAGCCTGTTTATATCAGACATTGAAGACAGACATTTAAGAAAGTTCCTTTTGTCTAATTGCGGAAACTACGGCGAATTACATGATGTAATTGTACCCGCCAGCCGTGAAGCTGAGAGATTAAATGAGCCATTGACTTTAGACCTAGTTCGAAAAGTGTTGAACCTTCCAGATGGCAATTTGGTATGGTAATAAAAAAAGCATTGACGGTTGCCAATATTCAATGTCAAAATATTAAGCGCATTCCTTTTGAAGGGGCATTTTATCAGGCATATCGGCAACCGCAAAACAAAGGGGTTTGGCTTGTTTGGGGTGCTTCAAGTAGTGGTAAGAGTTCCTATACGATGCAACTAGCTAAGGAACTTGCAAAGAATTACAAGGTTTTGTACAACCTTCTCGAGGAGGAAACGGATGATTCGGATTTCATAGAGCGTACAACGATGTTTGATATGCATGAGGTAAAGGATAATTTCTTAGTGGCTAAGTACACATTGGAAGAGCTAAATGTTTATTTGAAAAAGCGAAACCCACCCAAAGTAATCATCATTGACAGTGCGACTTACTTCTTTAAAAACTTTGCCGAATACAAAGCATTCAAGGAAGCGAATAAAAACAGAATCATCATCATAACCGCTCACGCTCAAGGAAGCAACCCAAGGAGTGAGCTCGAAAAAGACATCCAATACGATGCCAAACAAAAAGTATTTGTGAACGCCTATCAGGCGGTGTGCAAGGGAAGAACCATAGGACCTAACGGCGGATTGTTTATAGTTTGGCAGGAAGGTTACGATAAAGCAAGAGGTGCAACCGAATAAAACAAACAGTTATGACAACAACAGCAAAATTAGAAATGACCGAGAACCAATACGAACAAATGATTTTCGGTTTTTACGCCAGATGGTGTGAGAGTGTAACAGGGAATTCAAGACAGTTTCAACAGGCTTTGGCTAATTCCAGCATTAACAACTGGTTTTTGATGGAATTAACCAAATGTGAGGCCGAATTCCATCAGTTAACAGATAGGTACGTCAATAGCAACGTCACTTCCTTCGACTTTCAAAAATGCTATAACGAATGTACTTATAGAATGTTCAACATTCGCCCAGCTGCATTACTGGAAACGATCAAGATAAAACAAGGAGTCAAAGTGTTCAATACCATAAACCAAAACTAGCCCATGAAAAAAACCGATATCGAAGCGAGAATAACTGAACTGGAAACCGCTTTAAAAGAAACCCCAAACCACCCTAACAGGATAGAAATTGAAACGGACATTAGGAATTTACAAACCCGCTTAGAATACCAAGACTATGACTAAAGAAGCTATCGTTCAACGCTTAGAAGACCTACACAACGTCTTAGCCTATTGCTCCGATATTCAAAGCAACGGTAAGATATACGTGTTCAAGCTAGGGGAACGCATTTGCATCAATCAAGAGCGTGGGGCTTTGTTGTCTCAGATATCCCACAGCAAAGGCGAAATATTCCCCCACGAAGTAAGAACCTATACAATACCGCCACAAATTGAGGCAAAAGTAAAATTCACGGTCGAAAAAATTCAGTCCACCAACTGGGGCGGACACAATCTAAACGATTTTATAAACATTTAATAAATAACCATGAGTAAAAAAGTCAACATCAGCATCAACATTACACAAGAGAAAACAGACGCAAAAATTGAAGGCAACGCTTCGGAAGTCTTGATATGTTTAACCGAATGGTTTTTGCGTTCAAATGAGTCCAGGAAACTATTTGAAGCTGCTATAGAAATTTCAAAAGAAGTTGAAAAAGAATTAGATACCGACACCTTAAAAAAATAATCACCATGCACACAAACACATTAGAAATCCCAGCAGAATTAAAAAACTATACTCCTGAACAATTAAAAGCTGCTTTGCAAATGCAGGAGGACAGCAAAGAGGCCGACAGAAAGGCTTACAAAGAACTAGCCGAACAATCAGCCGCTAAAGCCGTTTTTAAACTCGCTATAGCCTCAGAAATGCTTTCGAATGCCAAAACCGAGGTTTTCCAATACTTTGAAAACATTCTAAAACTAAAAGCAGATTTATACGGGGTGAAAGCAAAACAGCAATCACACACCTTTAGTTTTGACGGTGGCGAAATCACAATAGGCTATCGCATCAATGACGGTTGGGACGACACCGTAAACGAAGGTATTGCAAAAGTGAACAATTTCATTAGTTCATTGGCCAAAGACGAAGCCACCGCCGCTTTAGTAAATGTGGTTTTCAACCTTTTGAAAAAAGATGCAAAAGGAAACTTAAAAGGTTCAAGAGTTTTAGAATTGCAAAAACTGACCAAAGAATTCAACAATGAAGAGTTTACTGATGGTGTTGATATTATTGCCAAAGCATACAAGCCACGGCGCTCTGTTTGGTTTGTGGATGCGGCAGTAATTAGTGAAGACGGCTCTAAAACTTCAATACCTCTAGCCATATCGTCAGTTGATTTTTCACAAGGGTACAAATTCGATTTTTATAACGAACAATTACCCGAAGATGCAAGCGCCTAGCACCACAACAGTACTACTAGCCCTCTTGCTAGTAGTACTTAACGGAAGAGCCATTATGAACTATTGTAAATGGCTAAAATTTAAGATATCAACATCATACCTGCAACGAAAAAATGAGCGTATCAATAACAATAATTCCACACGAAGACCATCAGCAGTATAGCGTGAATGGTCATATAGTTTATAAAGACAGCAGCGGAAACTACATTTCAAGAACCGATATGTCCTATAATGAAAACACCGCTTTTCAAAAATATAAAAAACTGGTCATTGATAACCCCGCCTTCAAACGACACACCAAGGCGGTATATAAAACATAACCCGAGAATACCACATCGCTAAAGGGCGGTTTCCTGAGTAGCTCAGTCGGTTAGAGCGCTTTAATTGCCGAGTCAGGTTAAGATGCCCGCTGTTGTTTGGGAAGCTAGCGCCCCCAGTCAGAGGTAGAAATTAAAGAGGTCGCAGGTTCGAGTCCTGCCTCAGGAGCTAAATTTTAAAAACAAATAAAAAATGGGAATAATAACGACATCATTTGCAACAAGGAAACCGCTTGGTTTTTTTACCGGCAAGAAAGCAATTTCAATTGTTAAACAGTCAAACATTGGCGGCGATGAAATAGAAAAAGGTTCTATAGTTATCATTATCGGCCAAGGCAGAACAAAAAATGATTTGAATATTAGAGATGAAAAAACAGGAGTTGAAATATACAATGTTTGGTGCGAACAGTTAGAACTTATCAAAGATGACAACAACCAAAACTAAACCCTACATCTACGAAGGCACAGGAAGTGCTATAGATGATTATCACAAAGCAGCTCCTGCCAAGTCTTCCCCTCCTTTGAACGGGGCTGAAGGGAGGAACTGGGGCTTATTCGACAAAAACAACCCGCAACACAAGCGCATATTAGCCAATTTACGCACCGCAAACATTGTGATAAAAAGCGAACGCTGGGGCGAAGTTCCTGATATGCTAGGATGGTTTAACCGCTTTTTAAAAAGCAAAAAAAGCCCAGTTAAAAAGCCTTTAAAGGATATGACACCAGAAGAAGTTTCAAAAATAATAGTAGCCTTAGATGGAGTTGCAGTATGGAAGAATTCAATATAAAAGAATTAAGATGAAAACAGTATTTATAGAAGATTGCGCAGCCGATGGATGCAAAAAAAAGAATATAGGTAATGGAAAGCAAATGTGTCAAGAACATGAAGACATGTATGAAAATAGAATTCCATTCAAAGCATTCTATGGTAAAACGGTACTAAAAAAAGAAAAATAAGATGGAAGTTTTTAAAATGATACTCACAGGATTATTTTCTGCTATTTGTATGACGGCATTTTTATACAGCTTCGCACCATCCAAACGGAAAAAAAAGAAAAAAAGCAAGTACCCAAAGTGCGATTGTAAAGATGTTAACCAGTGTTCAAATTGGTGCCATGCAAAGCACGCTTTCAATAAAGATTTTCAAGATGGAAAAGTATAGCATCAAGGAAGTTTGTCCCCATGACATTGCCGAAACCCGAACCTTAACCGCTACCTGCGGATGCGAAACCACAGTACTCATTTGTACCGAATGTGGCGAACAATTATCAAAACCTAAAACTGAATGTTAAAATGGAAAAAGAAATATTTACAATAGAGGAATTATTGTCTATGGGGTTTAAAGAACAAACTGGAGACGAACTAGACAATGGAGGATATTACAGATGGTGGGAAACGGTAAAACACCACAGCTCGATTGATATAACCTATGAGTACGATGCCGCTGGAAATTTCACATCTGGTTATGTTGAAATAAG
>NZ_BPLU01000067.1:345846-409889 GCF_019656315.1 Flavobacterium sp. UMI-01
AAACTCAGCATCTCCGAAAAACAGCTTAATAGCTTAGTGTACTGCTTTGGCTTTCTTGACCATACACCCACCAAAGATAGAGCGGTCAAAGTAGCCCGCTCTGTTGTCGATAAAGTAGCAATAAAGTTCAAGAAAAAACAAATCGAGGTACAGCAGGGAGCAACTTTGTTTACCAAGAACAAAAAGCACAGCTTTAGTCTCGAAATGGTCGAGGCGCACTACTTAGAGCAATTCACACTATTGGTCGAAAATCATGCCTTGAGCGACTATGATCGTAACGCCATTAGACAAATTCAACACTCTTTAAACCAACAATTGACGTAATGAAACAAAAAATATACATCGCTGGAAAAGTCACAGGACTACCCATAGCAGATTGCACTATTAAGTTTGGTACCGCCCAAAAGCAAATCGAAGCATTAGGCCACGAGGCCGTCAATCCCTTAGCAGTAGTTAATGACTGGCAATGCCCTTGGGATTTAGCCATGCGTAAGTGCATCACCGCATTAATGAATTGCCAGTCAGTTCTAGCCTTAGACAATCATGACAGTTCTCCTGGTGCTCGTATCGAATTGCAATTAGCACTTCACCTTGGGATTCCAGTCTATTATGACATCAAGCACATCAAAGAACCCCAAAAAGTGTATTAGATGAATCGCACCTACACCGTCAAGATTAGAAGTGGCGAAATTTGGAAGTTTAAATACAATTTAAAAGGTGTTTTAATCCACTTTGAAGTCATGGAAGGCGACTTGACCGATAAGCAAGAAATCTTTCTATACCACAAAGGAAAATTCCCCTGGAAAGAAGCCCACCTGAAAGATTGGGAAAAACTCTACCCGCCCACCACCGTTGAAATGACCGACTTTGATTTGTCGTTTGACAATTTTTGGAAACTATACAATTACAAAGTCAAACGGGAGTACTCCGAGCGAGCTTGGAACAAACTAAGTGACCAGGACAAAATAAAATGTTTCCTAAGACTCAAAAAATACAATGCAAACCTAGCCACCAATGGTCAAGCCAAAGCGCATTTAGTCACTTGGATAAACCAAAAGCGGTATAACGATGAAGATTAAACATGAAAGAAAAAATAGAAGCCACCAACGCCTTCAAGACACTAGAACCACTCGCACAACGTATGGTAAGCAAACGAGCCAACCGCATTCAAATTGAGGACAACATCATTCAAGCTCGTAACCTCGGGCTGGAACAATGGAAAACCCAAACAGCCCTTTGTAATAAGTGGCAAACTATTGTAGAACAAGTAATCAAAAGTGAAAATGATACTACCCTTTAGCACACAACTCAACGGAAAGCCCACTTATTTTGTGGAGAAGATATGGGCAGTTTTGCAAACAAGATTTGCAGAAATCACTCCAGAAGGTAAAAAATACTTATTCCCCCCTGAGTATTTCCAATGCCTTGACAAAGGTTTTCAAAACACAAAACCCTTTCACCCCAAACTCCACACCATCCGCCTCGACGAAAAAGACCGTTGGAAAACAGGAACAATGATTGATTTCTTTATCAATTGCAGGCAAAAGGATATGTTCAGGTTTGCGCCACGAATTCCTGTTGTTAGTGTTCAAGAAATATTTATGACCCGAAGAGGTTCAATTTTAGAAATTTCTATTGCAAAAGTAGATTCATATATAGGTGATGACGACTTTCAGTTAGATGCTTTTCAACAGGGAGATTTAGCCTTAAATGACGGCTTCGATGATTACAACGACTTCAGAAATTACTTTTTAGATATTATTGAAAAGAAAGGAAAAGAGACAGGTAATTATTGGTTTAAAGGTAAAATTATTCACTGGACAGCTTTAAGGTATTAAAATAATATCTTACATTTGGTCAACTCAAAAAAACATACAGTCCATGACATTTGTAGATTTAATCAAGGATTTTATAGATACTTCCAAAGAACGCCTTAAAACACCAATTTCGGGAGCTTTCCTTTGGGCTTTTATCATTTGGAATTGGAGACCGATTGTGGTACTACTTTTTTCTAAGCAGACAATTGAAGACCGTATTCAAATAATTGATCAATATTTTTGCACCCTTTCTGCACTTCTTTGGCCTATTGGTTTGGCATTGTTTTACACACTAGCAATTCCTGCAATAATGATAGGTATTGATTGGGTTCTTGCCCCTATCAAAAAAATCAGAATAGGTCGAATTTATCAATCAAAAGATTTTGTTACCGATGAAAAAATAAAGCTTGCGAGAAAAGAGTTTGAACTGAAAAACATTGAGACAGGTAATAAACAGATTGAGGATTTTCAAAAACAGATTAATGAACTAGAGGCATCGAAAATTGCTATGGAAGAAAACCATAAAACAAAATTAGAATCATTTGAAGAGATTAAAAAATTTGATGATTCAGTAATTGAATCTTTAAATAAAAAGCTTAAGGAATCAAATGATATGATTAAAACTATTGTTAAAAGCGAGTTAGAGGACTTAGACTCGAATGAAAAATTAAACAAAACCATTGCTAAAAAGAGAGATATAAATGGGTATATTAATGATATTTTGATTCCAAAATTTTCTTTACGTGAAAGAACTGAAATTAAGATGATTAGAGATAACGAGAAATTAAACTTTATTGATTTATCTGAAGATATAAAAATGAAGATGTTTGATTTAGAATTAATTATAAATAAAAATGGCGAAATTTTATTAACGAGTTTAGGTATGAACTTTATTAAATATCTTTAAAACAATATAATTCACTATGAAAAAACTACTCTTACTCACAGCTTTATTGATTGGCTTTTTAGTTCAAGCTCAAAACATCGATTTGTTAAATCAGGCCAATAAATCTGATTTAAATTTCACCAAAACACTTGCTGATGTAATTGCATCGGAAGCAAAAACAAAATATGTTTATTTTCAAACTAAAGAATCGAAGTATCTTCACTTGATTACTTATGTGTTCATAAAAGAAGGTTTGAGCGATTCTGATAAAAAATCAATTGAAGCATATCTTTCTAATTATACTGGAAGGTATGAATTGCATTTAGATAATACTTTGTGTGTTCATTTTAAAGTTAATAATAGTGACACAAAAGAATTTACCTTTGATAGTGTAAAAGGTAAATTTGATGATTTATTTCCATTCTATAAGAAAAACATTGAGCCTACTATAAATGAAAATAACGCAACTTCTCAAATCTATAGCGTTCGTAAAGATGCAGATGGTTATTGGTACAACTTTAAAAAGTCTGATGTTGATGGACTTTGGTATTTAAAAAACATGTCTCCAAGATTAAATTAAATGCTATTTAAACAATATTTAAACCCGCCATTGAGCGGGTTTTTTTATATCTAAAACTCGTGTTGCACAATTAATTTATGTGAGTTATTTTTGTAATATGGCGTATAATAAGAAAAATTATAACAAACGTGCTCAGTTCATTATTGACGTGTACAAAAACGCCAAGCATGATGACGTGCCTGATACTAAAATCATTCGCACCGTATTTCCTAAGTTCAATATTTACATTAGCTACCGCCAATGGATGAACATTAAAGGAATGCCAATCCCTAAAGAAAACCAAAACCAATTGTCTTTATTCGGTACGTAAACTCAAATTCACCGTTGCTGAAACATCACAACTATAGTCCTCGTATTGCGTGCTAAAGCTGATTTCTTTCACTCGCAATCCCGTTTCGTTTGCATTGTGGTTCTTAGACTGCTTGCGTATGAGTGGCTCGCAAAAATCAGGATGCCAACCTTGCAATGCCATGAATACCTTTTGGTCAATTTCAAGATACTTTAAACCCTCTTTTTTGATATCAAGAGGCGTCAAACTATTGGTGTGGTCCCAAACATCATAGAACAACGTTACCATGATGCTGACGTCAGCAAATTGGTTCAATCCTTGCATTTCGCTAAAATCTTCCGTTGGAAAATCAATCAACAAAGCAGGAAACAACATTTGGTTTCTAAATTCATTATTCAAATACTGCCCCATGTTTTGGTCAATGTATTTGATCTCTGGTACCTGGTCTAAGATTCGGTCTTGAATCGCTAAGAATAAGTTGGCTATTGGACTTTCCATCATTTTTGCATTAATTGTTGAATATCTCTCGTTACCTGTCTTACAATGGCATTGTTTAACACAGGACTATCATTTGGATGTGTTGGCATAAACTGTCGCTTAGGAATGTTCATTTTGCGTTGGTGCGCTCGCACTTGGCTACTACCTGATTTATAAGTGACCGTTTGCATTCGTTCCTTGCCTGTTTTGGTAAACTTACCCGTTCCTTTTTTGGCTTTGCTGTATTTATTACGGCTATGCGCTTTTATTTGCACCGTTCCTTTAAAACCTTCGTTGTGCGCTTTGGCATACGGCATATTGTTTTTTAAAGTCGTTTGTCCTGGTTGCGTGGTGTAATAGTTTCCAGCTCGCAAAGCTCCGGTAATAACTAAGGTACTTCCGCTCTTTTTGTTACTTTTTTTCCACTTGCTAAAACTCGTTCCCTGGAATCCCTGAGCCCTGAAATTACCATTAATAAAACGCAAAGCAATGTTTCCCGCTACCGATGGATAACGGGTATTGGCGTAGTTTTCAATTTGCTTTGCCTTGGCTTTAAGTACGTTTGGGAACTCTTCGGGTGTCATTTGTTTGTTTAATTAGTTTTTTTTGTACTTTTGTTTCATGGAAGGAAAAGAACTATATGACTCTTTAGTATCAAAACGGGACTATTCAGGCAATACAGCTGATGAATATGCACAGTTTTTGTCCACCCTTTTTCTCCATATTGGCACAGAGTTATTTCCTTTATTAGAAACTGCAAGTAAAGAATTCAAAGTGCTATCCTTAAAAACTGAAATATCAAATAGTGATATTTTGATAGATGAATATTCCATCGAAGACATTATTTTAATTTAGTTTTCAACTCATCTATTAGCTTGATGGTATCATCGTACAATTCAGGCATAATCTTTTTAAAGACATCATTCCCCGCAAACTTATTTTCAAAAGCATGAGCCAGAAATTCAGCTTCTGACATTCCTTTTATTTTAAAGTATGCTTTACTATGTCCTTGTCCATAATTTGAATTCAATGACATTATAGTGTCAGATACCGCCATACATTTAGATGTCATATCCCAATTACCTTCTGTCTGATACTTATAGCCTAAAGCCATTACTTGTCTGTCAACGTTAGCATATCCATTTTCAAGCTTTAATATGGACCTATGTTTTTTCATTAAATCGGTTACTGATTTTTTGAATTTTAAATCATTTTGCCAATCAGCTGCATGTCCAAATTCATGATAAACGACAGACTCAGCTTTCCATTTACTATTAAGCCTAATTTTATCAATAGGAATAACAACATAGTTTTTGTCAGGATGAAAAAACGCTCCTTTAGTGCCAACACTATCAGGGCTAATCGTATAAAAAGGGGTTTCTTTCTTTAAATAAGAGAAAATTTCCTTGTTTACTTTTATTCCTGTTTTTTCTTCATAGTCCTTAATTCCTTCAGGAGTAAAATCGTTAGATGCAATAGGTCTGTTTTTACTATTTGTCACCTTAAAATAAGGATGCTTTTCTGTAAAAATCTTCCCTGTCAGCGCTGCATTATTATCAAAAATAGTTCCTTTAACCAAAGGATCAACTGCTTTATTTGCCCAATCGCTGTCAAATTCCTTGCTTACATTTTTTTTAGTACCAGGAATAACAGTACAACGACAACCCCAATCTAAAGGCGTGTATAATCGTCGCCAAATTGGATCACTTTTTAAGGCGGTGAACTTGTCAAATTTTCGGTGTTCCGGTCTTACGTGGCTATCACCCACCGTGGTAAACTCTAAATACTCACTATCCAAGGTTTCCCACTTATTGGCCATGATAGCCGTTTGAGTGACAAAGGAATGTTCAGCACGCAAATAATTGTTATTAAAAACTTCGCCTGTATCAGCAACCGCTTTTTTAACCGTAGCTAAACTTTGAATTTGCCCTTTATCATTAAACAGAGCATCCTTAAATAAATGAAATTGCGTTAAGGTTTTAGCATAGGAAAACTGTTCAATATTGCGCTTGAATTTATCCTGCAACGCTGTACGGCTGTCATTATCGTCATAAGTTCCACCAAAGCCTTTGTGCATGGCTTCGACTAATTGGGTAGCTGTTTTGTTGTATAACGCATCCGTGGTCAAGTCTTCGCCTTCTAATAGCTGTCTTGCAATTTCGGTATAAATATCGTCCCACTCTTGGCCGTTGTCTGCCAAGTCTGGCAAAACGGTACAACCGCAATTATCACTATATAAGTCGTTCAATTGCCCAACTAGTGTTGGGCTTGGTCGAAAAAATCGGCTAAGTTCTTTAGGAACTTATCGGCTAAGTTTTGTTTTTTCTCGGGCAATAACCCTTTTTTGACTTTCTTTTCTGGCCTTTTTTTGGTCGTTTCAGCTTCGTCTGGTTCTGGCGGTGCTAGTTGATTTTGTTCCTCCATTTTCGCCTTTAATTCGTCATAATTATCAGGCTTAGGAATGCCGTAAGTCTGGTACCAATACTCATCACCAACAGGCACTTTGGTACTAACAAACGTATCAATTTCCATTCGAAGCTTCAGCTTAAACAAATCAAGGTCAAGCTCAAACTCAAACTTTCCGTTTACGTCAAAACCGTACGATTTCAATATATTCAAGAACTTAGTCGAATTCAATAGGTTTTCGACAAATATTAAATCAGATATTGTCAACTCATCCTGTTGTTCTCCATGCTCTTTACTCTGAGCGTAGCCACTCGAACTACTTGCTTTGGTTGTTTCGGTATTACCCAAAATAGCAATAGACATTTCCTCATTACACGCACCAATCAACCCCAATTGCAATTTACCATCTGCATTGGATGCTTTACCGTCCTTCATTTCAAATTCGGCTTGTTTTGGTATCATGATCGCCAATGCCGAACCGCTTTCGGTCATTACCGTCTTCAGCTCTTGTTTGGTTTTGGTATCGTAGGCATCATATTTCATGATGCGGACTGGTTGCCCAAATATCTCTACATACTGCGCATAATCACCAAAGGTTCCACGCTTGTAAATACCATACATGGAGCACGCTAGGAGTAAGCCTAAATCGTTCTTTTTGCCTACTACCCACACAAATGGCATGTCTTGATATTTAAAGCCGTCTTGCTCAGAAGTACCGTATTGTGATTTTGTAATCAATCCTTTTTCAGGTTTGATATGTTTGCGGGGAACTTCCTTAAATTCTAATTCAGGTCCCACAACAAACTCCATCCCTGAAGTTCCCCAAAGTTTCGATTCCATTAACAGCGTAATCAAATCACGTCCTTTTTGACCGTTAATTAACTTGGTTAAGTCTTCGTTTTCCTTACCATCGGCTTGAATGAATTTGATTTTTTTATTGTTGACGGAATCAATTCGCTTTTGAATAATTCCACGCAAAAAACCATCCATAGACAGGATGTCGTGGTACAAGTCATAAAGCAAAACACGGTTAGGATAATGAACACTTTCGGCACTAATGACACTCTCTTTTAGTTTGCCAATATCCTTACTCCCACGGTCTGGAGAAACAAGGGTAAGGTCGTGTATTACAAAAGCCTGGTCATCGACAGGCTTGGTAACTTTAGTAGTAGTATTTTTTTTTGCCATAGCTTAAAATCTTTGAGTACGTTTTTTGTTTGAATCCCAAAAAACGCCATCGTTTTCGGTGCTTTCGTCTTCAGGGGTTTCGGGGTCATCGGCTTCGTATGGCCAACTCGGATTGATATTTCCTTCTTTAATGTCGTATAGCCATCCGGGTACTTCTTTATTCCCAATCATCAACTCCCAATCTTCCCTAAATAACTCTAGGTTTACATTAGGGTTTGCTTTTCGAACCAGCCAATAAGACGCAATTACTTTAACCGTCTTTTTTAGATTTTCATCTACGACAGTTGGAGCAACAACTGGGTCAGTAGTATCATCCCCAAAAAGGGCTTTTAAATCGTATTTAAACAGATAGGATTTGCAAAAATCCTCAGCGGCTTTTATCTGTGATATTACTTCATCTTGGTTTCCCCGGGTGATTGCGTTTTGAATCTCTGGGTATAGTTCGGTCGTGAGTTCTGATGGTTGTACTAACATTACATTCTATGTTTATTTGCTCCTCTTGGTACAGTTTCAACTGATCCAGGACTTGCGATTGCTTTATTTTCAATTATAACTACACCTCCTTCTATTGTATCGGGTCCGTCAATCTTTTTTGATTTCATATTGAAACTCGTAAATTGTCCCGTATGCCTTTTCATGTTTGGGTCATTTTCTTCTGACTTATTAAATATTAATTGACCTAATCGATTTTTTGGCTCTAACGTTCCCTCAATTCTGACGTGTTTATCAGGCTTACTTCTTTCGTCGGGAGTAATGGGTAATGCAATGTTTTGAGCTTCACCTGTTTTGAAAATTAGAGGCAAAAGCACTTGTTCATAAAATGGATCTTGCAAAGCGTTGTTTTCTATGTATATATTTATAGGGTCAACACCAGCTCTTTTCATATATTGATAGGCTTCAAACATATAATCAACGAATGCAGCGTTTGTCATTTGGTTTAACCAAACTTTGTAAACACCATATTTGATGCCTTTTCGACCAATAACAGCTACACATTTACCCGATGAGCTAGTTCTATCTTTATTACTTGGAGCTGGATCGGCATAAGCAACAACATAATCACAGTGTCGCAATTGAGGCAATTGGTCAAAGATTATTTCTTTAAATATATCACCATCATCTTCAGGATTGTTGAAATATTCCTTTTCGGCGCTAGAAGTAGAAATAGTATCTAATACACGATCAATTTGTTCCTCTTTGTTCTTTTGTGGCCACGTGCTTTTTCCTTCCGCATCACGGATATTTACGATATCCCATTTATCAGCTTTAGCTCCCATCTCAGTAATACAGCAATATTTAGCAATGATGTTACCACAAGCTATTAATAGCAATCCCGTACTAATTGAGCGTGTTGGTATCAACGCCTGCTCTATCCATTTGACACGTTCTTTTACAAGCTCTTCGTTACGGCAAAATTCGTCCGTATCAATATCATCAATCAAAATAACATCTGGACGGCTCGCATCGTTACGAGTTCCACGGGGTGACTGTCCCGCTCCAATGGCACGGAAGGAAACGCCTTTGCGCGTTTTAAATTCGGAGGACTCCCAAGAACCAACCTTTTTTTGTACGCCGTAATCAGCAATAATACGGTTGTTACGTTCCAGGATTCCCTTATAAGGTAAAAGCAACCTTTCGGCATTATCAGCAGAATTCGAGATTAAAAGAATGTTTTTCTTTTTTCCCGTCATCGCCAGGTAAAGTACTTCCATCATGGTGCGCCCTGACTTTGAGAGTTCTCGCGCCCATGAGCGTACTTCGTACCATTCGGCATTAGCTAATACACGTTTGGTTGCTTTAATATGAAATTCAGCGGGTTCGCTGGTATAATAATTTGGAAAGTAGTATTTAAACCACTCTTCGGGGTTTTTCTCTAAATGAGCTATTCTTCTAAGTTTCGCCCCGTGGCTTTCGGTTAAGTCAATAGGTGTGGCATTGTCCATGTTTTCACAGAACTCTCTCCACGCGTCTAAATACTCCTTATTGCTTACTTTTTTAGCCATTTTTTAACTTCGAGTTGATAAACTCATCAATGTAATTTTTGAATTTTTTAGCGTCACTCAAATCAATCGTTTGGATGAACGTTAATAGTTTTCGAGATACTTCTACATATTCGCCAAGTCCTATCTCGGTTTCCAGGCGTTGAATGTTTGAAGTGATCTTACTCATAACATCCGCTTCCTTTGAATCAGGTACCGGAACATCTCGTTCAGCAATCATTTCGTTCATGGCTTCCAGTTGGTTGTACCAGTGAACCAGTTGGTTCTCTTTAGTAGTCAACAAACTTTTGCGAAGCTTATCCCAATTATCAGCTACAGCCCATTTACCAATAGTCTTTTCGGTTACGCCCGTGCGTTCTGCTATCTCCTTAAAGGTGATGCGTTCGCTTACGTATAAGATTCGAGCATACTCGCGCTCCTGTGCTTTAGAAATTCCCATTTTACTACTTGATTACAGGGCAAAATTGACTAAAAACACCCCCGATTTAAAATAGTTGTGCAAGCCTTGCGCCCTTATTTTCAAAGGGTTGTGAACATTCGCAAGTTTGTACTCTCAAGAATGCACAACCTTAATTTTTAGCAAGTGAGTAATAAGTTTAAAAAAATTGACAAAGAGTTTTGCTTAACGGATAACAGCGTCAATGTGTACGGTTATCGCCTGTTGACGTCTGGACTGGATTTGGCACAATACAAAAGAAATCCTATTGGTTTTTTGATGCATGACCGTGACGGTGGTGTGATTGTAAAATGGGAAGACTTGCGCATTGAAGACGACAAACTATTTGGTAAGCCAGTTGTCAATTTATCACATCCAAAAGGCGAAGACATCGCAGCGCAAGTGGAAAACGGATTTATCAATGCCGCCTCAATGGGTAAGATTGTGGTTCTGGAAGCATCTGACGATAAAGATTTGATGCTACCCGGACAAACAGGCCCTACAGTTACCAAATGGTTTCCTCGTGAAATTTCCTTTGTTGACATTCCGGGCAATCACAACGCACTAGCTAATCTCTACGACATAAACGATAACGAGCTAAACCTAGCTGATTTTGTAAAACCTAAACCTAAAGAAATGAGTAAAATTCTTTTAACAGCCGCTATGCTTACGGCTCTAAACCTAAGCGATAAGTCAACTGATGATGATGCTAATAAAGCATTTCAGGACTTGATAGACAAGGCTGGTAAAGTACCAGGACTAGAAAAGGATTTAGCGGATAAAACCACGGCTTTGACTGCTAAAGAAAAAGAAGTCGAAGACTTAAAAGCCGCAAACGTAACCAAAGAAGTTCAAGACTTATTGGACAAAGGAAAAGCGGACAAAAAATTGACAACTGCCTTAGCAACAGAATTGGCGGACAGTTTTGCAGGTAATCCAGCAGGATTGAAAAAATTAATCGAAGCGATGCCTGCTCAAACCTTGATTACCGAGAATTTGGGTGACAAAACAGGCTCTGAGTCATTTGTTGGTAAGTCATGGGACGACTTATACGCTTCTAATGAACTGGAAGTAGTAAGAACCAAGTTCCCTGACTTGTACGAAACCTTGAGAAAAGAAAAATTTCCTAATAACGCTTAATTAAATCAATTATGGCAAATCCAAAAATACCACAAGAGTTTTGGAGCTCTTATATCGTAGAAAAGCTACGTAGAACAAACCCACACATCAACCTTTGTTTCGATGAGTCGAAATATGTAAAAGGAGGTTCGATTGTGTATTTACCACAAGCAGGTGCAAAACCTACTGTTGTAAAAAACAGAGCCTTTGGAGCGGGTACAGCAGTACAACGTGGTGACAAGGCAGTAATGTACGCTTTGGATGTATTTACTACTGATCCTACAGCGATTACTAATGCGGAAGCTTTAGAAATCAGCTACGAGAAAACCGATTCAGTATTGGCCGATCATACTGATACATTAGCTGAGACTATTGGTGATGAGTTAGTGTACACTTGGATAAGAGGTGTGAAACCAGTCGTAGGCGGTGGAACTACAGTTGAGTTTTTACCAGCAGGTCGAAGAATTGCAACAACGGGTGCGGCTACGGCTGTGAATCCAGAGGATGGTCAAACGGGAACCCGTAAGGCACATACCTACAAAGAGGCTCAAGCCATGCAAGCAAAGTTCAATAAAGATGGTGTGCCCGCTAAGGATCGCTATGCGATGTTAGAATCATATATGTACCAAGAATTTATTGACTCGTTGTCAGCAAACCAAATGGCAGCCTTTCAAGAGTCGGCAGACTTGGAAAATGGTATTGTCGGAAAGTTTGCAGGGTTCTCATTCCTAGAGAGAAGTTCAGTTTTAGCTATTCAAGCTAATGGAACTTTTAGATTGCCAGGTGAAGCTCTTGGAGCTACGGACAACTTAGCTAGCATCTACTGGCAAAAACAATCAGTAACGAAAGCCGTGGGTGATACCAAACTTTTCCAAGACATGGACAACCCATTGTATTATGGTGATATCCACTCTGGATTAGTAAAAATGGGAGGCCGTTGCCGTCGTGAAGACTGGAAAGGTATAGGAGTAGTGGTTCAAGCTGCAACTGTTTAATCTTATGAAATAGAATATAAATAGTAAAAGGCTGTCTCTTGAGTGATGGCAGCCTTTTTTTTTAACCTACGAACATGATAGATATAATTGACAGTATCATGGATTTTTTGAAAAAATTCAACCCGTACATATTAGGCGGTGCCACAGGCTCAGTCATTCACAGGATGCGTACCCAAATGTCTTGGAGTGAGTTTATAAAATCAGTGGTCGTGTCCATTTTTATCTCTATTTGTGTGGGTATTGCTTGCAAGGATTATTTAGAAATCGAAAATGAGAATATTGTTTTTGTGGCTTGTGGTCTCTCAGGTACATTTTCAAAACTCATCTTGGATGAAATTGAACAAATATTAAAACTCGCTTCCATTTACGCAAAGTTGAAATTGGGGGTTAGCAAAAAAACAGAAGAATGAGGACTATAAAGTATTTAGCAATTCATTGTACGGCTACAGCACAAAAAACGACAATCTCTAGTATTCAAAATTATTGGAAAACCAACTTAGGTTGGAAAAACCCTGGTTATCATTACATCATTAAGACTGACGGTGAAGTGGTCAATTTGTTACCAATAGACCAAGTGTCTAACGGTGTAGCTGGTTTCAACAACGTGTTAATCAATATCTCTTATATAGGTGGTATCGATGTAAAAGGAGCGCCAAAAGACACAAGAACTCCAGAGCAAAAAACAGCAATGCTACAACTGCTCACCGAATTAAAAAAACAATTTCCAAACGCCATCATACAAGGACATCGTGATTTTCCAAAAGTTGCAAAAGCCTGTCCGAGTTTCGATGCAAAAACAGAATATCAAAACTTATAAATCAATATGAAAAACATCAACCTCAAAAATCTGTTGTCTGTACTTGTTTTGTTTTGTTTGTTGGCCACAACACTAAGTTCTTGCAAAAGTTCTAGTGTTGTTCCACCAACAACCACAGAGACAACAACCACAACAAATGTGACCACGGTAATACGTGACACCGTATTTGAAATACAAAAAGACAGTAGCTATTATAAAGCTTATGTCGAATGTATCAACGGCAAACCTGTTATCAATCAAAAGGAAAAAGTCGAGAGTAAAAAAGGCGCGTATCTGCAACCCCCAAAGGTCAACCTAAAGGATAATATACTCACTGTTGATTGTACCGCTGAAGCGCAAAAGCTTTTCGCACAATGGAAGGACGTTTATATCAAAGAGAATAAGTCCACTATTGAAAAAGTACCGTATCCAGTACCCGCCGAATTTTCGTGGTGGGAAAAAACACAAATCATTCTAGGACGAATTTTTATTGGAATAGCCGTTTTACTCGGTTTGGGATTTGCCTTTAAAAACCGAAATTAAAAACCATTTAAAACCATTTTAAAATGTCAAATAAAGATAAAGCAGCGGATTATTTCGCCAGACACAAAGAAAGTCAAGAATGTCACATCACTAGTGACGGACGTGTATTTCACTCCATTGGTACAGCCAAAGGATTTGCCAACACATTGAAAGATGACACGGTGAAATCCTATACTAGAGCGGAAGTTGCACAACCAACTAAAATTGTGGTTCAAAATACAGAATCAGAAGATGAAGGTTTAGGTAACAAAGGTTCTGAGGACAAAGGCTCTGAAGACAAAGGTTCTGAAGACAATGGTTCTGAGGACAAAGGTTCTGAGGACGAAGGTTCTGAGGACGAAGAAAAAGTACAGGCTTTAGATGCTTTGAAAAACTTTGATGCTTCTGTAGCTCAGTATTCAGAAATTAAAGCTTTAGTAAAAGCTTTAGGGTTAGATACTGAAAACCAAAAACAAGACACTTTGATTGCAGCTCTTGAAGCGTACAAAGTAATTATTAATACTGAAGTACAAGAATAATGGCACAAGGAACTGGAACGCCAAAGGTAAACGTAGTTGTTACTAATGGCAACCTACAACGTCAAGTACAAGTACTGGATGGCGTTGCAGGACTCGTGGGAACTTCGGTTTCTAAAATTGGTGAAATTGTCACCGTTTATAATTATGACGATGCTGTGGCTAAAGGCTATACCGTAGCTGACGAACCATTCTTAAATAAAGCAATCCAATTGTTTTATCAAGAATTGGGCGGAAATCAGGCGTTGACCATCTTAGGAGTGGAGGATACCATGACTTTGACGCAAATGGCAACCGCTACTAATACTAATGGTTTGAAAAAACTATTACTTGCTGCACAAGGGGAAATTACAGTTGTAGGATTGATTCGTCAACCAGCTGAAGCTTATACACCCGCTGAAGATCACTTTTTGGATGATGATGTTGAGTCGGCTTTATTGGCTTCAAAAACCTTGGCACAATACCAACAATCCATTAACAAGCCCGTTCGTATCCTAATTGAAGGACGTGTTGCTGACTTGACCGCTGATGTATTTGAACCGAATACAGCGGCGAATGGCTATGCGGGTATCGTCTTAGGGAGTAATCTTAACGATGGTTCTGGGGCGGTTGCGTTGGCTTTGGCTAGAGCTGTTAAATATGGCGCTCATGTAAAATTGGGCAACGGTCAAAACGGTGCTCTATCTATTTCACAAGCATATATTGGCGATAAGCCTCTCGAAGACTTTTTTCCTGAAGAGTTGGACGCTTTTGCTAATGCCGGGTATATCATTATGCACCGTCGTGATGGTGCAGCGGGTTATTATTTTGGGCGTGACAATATGGCCTCTGATGATGATTTCAGAATCTTAGTGCATGGTCGTTTGGTCGATAAAGCACAACGTGTGGCAGTAGCAACAGCAACCCCACTATTGGAAACAACGGTACGTGTGGATGATGACGGACAAATCAACGCTACAGATGCGAAGCATTTAGAAAACGAGATTAGTCAACAATTGCTTTCGCAAATGGCTGGACAAGTCAGTAATGTGGATGTGAACGTCCCAACCGATGTGGACATCGTGAACACAAGCACGGGTGAAATTGAAGTAAAAATATTGCCATTAGGATATTTAACCTGGTTGCAAGTAACGATTGGTTTAACCTCTAACATATAAGCTATGGCGAATGTAAATATAACATCTGATGAGTGTGCATGGGCACGCTTTGAAGTTAAAATCTTAGGCCGTACCATCAAAGGATTACGTGGCTTTGGCTTCAAGAAGGAAGTGGAAAAAGAACACTTATACGGTGCGGGTGATGACGCTATCGACATCCAAAATGGGAATAAAAAGAACTCAGGAAGCATCAAGGTTTTAGGCTTTGAAGCCGATGCTATGAACAAAGCAGCTCGAGATGCTGGCTTTGATGATATTACTGATGTACCTCACGAAGCAATTGTGATTACTTGTGCTTACAAAAAACGTGCGACTGATCCTGTAAAAACATACATCGCCTCAGGTGTAGCCTTTACAGAAGCGGGTGTCGATATGGAGCAAAATGCCAAACATCGTGAAATTACTTTGCCATATTTGGCTATGAATGTAGTGTTGCCATAAATCCTCCCCCTTTCCCCCTCCTAAGGAGGGGGTGACTGGGTGGAATATTGAAACGAATTAAACAAAACGAAATACTTATACAACAAAATGAAAAAAAACACACAACCAGCAGGAAATTTGAACGCCATTTTCGCAAATAGAATTGCAAAGGAGGCAGAAAAAGCAAAACCAACAGCAGATACTTCAGACGCTAAAGCGGCATTTATTGCCCGATTTGGTCAAGAGCAGTTGGATAAATGGAAACAAGAACACGGCGGACGTGAATTAGTGTGCTTAAAAGTCGATAATGATATGGCGGTTTTGAGACCACCTACAGCCGATGACTTAGGTGATTATATGACGGCCATTGGAACGAACGGAATGAGCAAAGCCGTTGCCTTTATCATGCAACAATTATGGCTTGAAGGCGATCATCCATTGGTTGAAGACGAAGACAAGTTTATCGCGGTATTCCTTCAAATAAACAACATCTTGGAGGGGAAAAAAGCAGATTACTTTCGCTTTTAGTGAAAAAGGAATCAAGGATTGCCAAGAACAAAAAGCAGGCATTGATTATTTAATTGTTTTCGGTTCCATGAAGTTTGGGGCTAATGCCTTAAAAGAATGGGGTGACGAACTCTTTTTCTATCGTACCGGAATAGCTTTAGAATTAGCCAAAAAAGAACAAAACTAAAATGAATAATACGATTGAGTTTGTTTTACGAATGAAAGACATGATGAGTTCGAATATCACGAGAGTGGCTTCGAGCTCACAATCTGCATTTGGTAGAATGAGCCAACAGGCTGATAGAATGACGGGACGAAACCGCATTTTATCTATGAGTTTTAGTGAAATTCAAAATCGCATACGAGAGGTTGAAAACACGATTAGCCGTAGTACGATACCGAGCCAAATATCGGCCGCACGTCGAGAACTAGCCATGCTACAAAGACAAGCATCGAATCATGCGGGTAATGTTGGTGGAGGCTCTGGTTCAAATGGCATAGGTATAGGTGGTGTGGCTATCGGTTCTATGATTGGAGGTTTAGCGTTACGAGGTGTTACGTTGGCGGCAGGAGCTGTTACAGCAGGTGTGGGTGCAATGATTAGTAGGAGCATGCAAAAAGAGCAAGCCATTACAGGATTGACCACTTTCTTAGGAAAACAAGGAGCTACTGAAGCATACATGAACATCCGAAAAGATGCCGATGTGACGCCATTTGACACCGCATCACTCTTGGCTGTCAATAGAGCGTTAATTTCTACAAATCTTGGAGCAAAAGAAGCTCGTAAAGATACAATGAATTTAGCCAATGCTATTGCGGCAGTAGGCGGTGGTAACGATGAGTTACAACGAATGGCTTTCAATATGCAACAAATACGAAACCAAGGAAAAGCCACTGGTGTCGATATTAAGCAGTTTGCAATTGCTGGTATTAATATCTACGAAATGTTATCCAGATCTACAGGCAAGAGTATTGCTCAAGTCAAAGAGATGGAGGTGACTTACGAACAACTTTCAAAGTCTATGGCTATGGCCAACGCTAAAGGGGGTATTTATGAAGGGGCACTTGATGCGCAAAGCAAAACTAAAGCGGGTAAATGGTCAACAGTAAAAGATTTAGCGGGGAATGCTTTATCTGATATTGGTGACGCGTTTTCGCCCGTTATCATTAAGGTGTTGGATTTGGGTATCAAATTCGCAAATAGTGTAAGTTCTGGACTTGCTCAAGCACAACCTTATATCGATGCTTTTTCTAACCGCATTGGTAATGGAGTTGATTACATTATGGCTATTGTCAATGGTACAAGTGAGTGGCAGGGTTGGATAGAACGAGTAAATGAGGTGTTTTCAGGTATTTGGGCGCTAGTTGTTCAAATGGGTGGTAAAATTTGGCATCTAGTAGGTTCCATGATTGCATTCATTCAAAAAAGCGAAATTTTAAAAGATATATTCTCTTTTATTGGTGGGATTTTAACCTTTTATTTCACGCTGTTTAGTAGTGTTGTTGATTTGGTTTCTTGGGCGTGGGACAATGTATTTAGGCCAATACTTGAAGCTTTAGATAAAGCTTATAAGTGGATTAAAGGAACAAAAGATATTGAGGTAAAATCAACCAAAACACTCATTACACCTAAGCCTAAGAATGATGACCCTAAGAATTCACCTTTAGGAGCTGGTGGAGCCATGATGGCAACCAACAACGCATCAGGCAAAGCGGCGGGAGAAACTGTAGCGGGTGCGGGCCCTAAAGTGGTGAATATTCATGTAGGTAAGTTTTTTGACAATATTCAATTCACGACCATGAATGGTAAAGAATCGGCTCAGGAGCTAGAAAACATTGTCATGGAGACCTTGGCTAGGGTATTGTATAACGGTTCAAAATTAGTTTAACATGAGTACAAATACTGTTTTTGACTTATTAAAATTATACAAGACTTATTTTAATAATCAGCCTTATTTTGTTACGAATGACGAAAATAAGCCCTTGACTCAGGAGCCAGGTTATTCGGTTACAATGGAAAATCCGAGACCAAAAGGGTCTATTGATTATTCGAGCAAGAACATTGCTTTTAATAAAATAGGTGCTTACGGCCAAGATATTTGGTTTCCTATCGAATTATGGAAACAAGGCAAAAAGCTTATTGAAATTGAAGCTTGTACCGTTGGTGTCAATATGATGAAAGAAATCATACGCACACCAGTAAGCGAGCGAAAAGGAAAGGTGAAAGAATGCTTTGCTATTGATGACTACCGCTTCACGATTAAAGGATTTTTGATTGGTAAAAATAGAATAGTTCCAGAGGATCAAATATTACAATTAAAAGACTGGTTTGAAACAACTGAGCCTATCGAGTTGCATGGTGGTTATCCTGAAATATTCCTGGACGAAAGTTGTCGAGTGGCGGTAAGTGCTTTAGACTTTCCAGAGGTGCAAGGAAAAGCAGTTTGGATTCGTCCCTTTTCGATGATTGTTGAAACTGATTATATACAAGATTTAATTATACCATAGATGTTTTACTTAACGAGCGATATTACTATAGGCGACTACAAGAAGGTAAAACCTTCCAGAGTAACATGGCGAACGGATGTAAACAGTTTTACAGACACCTGTACTATTGAGTTGCCAAGGATCACTTACTTGAAAACAATTAAAACCGTGACTGAAGATAAGCAAGAACCAAACGAACGCAAGGAGTATGTTTTTAAGGAAAATGATAAAATAAGCATTCTGTTAGGTTATGACGGTAACAATGTAAAACGTTTTGAAGGTTTTATTAAGCGTGTCAATATGGGGATTCCTGTAAAGATAGAATGCGAAGGTTATAGTTATTTATTGTATGACGTCATATTTAATAAAAGCTATGCGAGTGTTACAGTTAAGCAATTATTAACTGATTTATGCGCAGGAACTGAAATTGTACTTTCGACTGATATGCCAAACATTCCATTGTCGAATGTTCGTTTTAAAAATGCAACTGGTATTCAGGTTTTAGAATGGTTGAAAAAAGAATGTCACTTAGCGGTGTACTTCAATTTTAACGAGCTGTATGTTGGAACACAGTTTGGTAAAAAAGGAAAAACTATTAAGCTTCGACTGGGTTGGAACACAGTTAAAGACGATGATTTTAAGAAAAGAATTGTTGATAAGAATGTTCGAATAGTGATCCAGGAGAAAGATGGAAAAGGTGAAGTAAAACGCACGAAATCTGACGCTGAAAAATACAGTACCGAAAAAGCATTGAAAATAAAGGCGGGAATTCCTGCCGATTTATTAAAACAAATAGCTAACCGCTTGCAGACTAAAAGCAACTATAACGGTTATGAGGGAAGTATAACCGCTTTCTTAGAACCAGCTGTCAAAAAAGGCGATGTTGCAGAAATTGATGGGTTTAAATATCCTGAAAAGTCAGGTAGTTTTTTTATTGAGAGTATAGACGGGGAATTTGGAACTCGTGGTGGTAGGCAAAAAATACAATTAGGATTTATAACAAGTAACTAAGATGGCAACTCCTGAACAAATAAGAGAAAAGTTGAAAGAGATGGCTAAAAATGATGGTCCCGCTGTGAGCAACATTGCAAAAGTGAAATCAGTTGATGAAACCAAAGCGACTTGTGTACTGGTTGATGAAGATGGTCAGGAGTTTTTTGATGTTCGTCTTCGTCCGGTTCTTTCGGATAAAAAGAGTTTTATCCTGGTACCGAAAGTTGGAAGCTATGTTTTGGCCGTTCGGGTGGAAGATGATGAGGACTGGATGGTGATTGCTGGTGACGAAATTGAAAAGGTTGGGTATTATGTAGGTGACTGCATTCTCGAAATAGATGCAACGGGTTTCCTTTTGCAAAAGGAAAACGAAACGCTCAAGAAGATCATGGTTGATTTGTTAGCAGCTATTAAGGCAATGAGTTTTACGCTTACAACACCCGATACTATTACAGGAACAACTACAGCAATGGTCAACTTGGTTCAATTTGAAGCATTGGAGCAAAGAGTGAATCAGTTTTTAAATTAGGTTTAAAACGAGTTTAAATGGGAGATTTATTATTAGATGATAATTTGGATTTGAAAATTGAGAATGGCGATTTTGTCGTTGGTGAAAGTACAGCTCAGCATCAAAAGTTATTGATTTTAGCAGATAAAACCGAATTTAAAGAGGTGCCAATGCGTGGCGTGGGTGCAAGACGTTTCCTTGAAGATAGCGACCCTAGTAATTTGGCACGAGAGATAAGAACTGAGTTTACCACTGACGGCATGACCGTAAACAAAATACAAATTGCAGATGACTTGACAATTCAGGTTGATGCTAATTATTAAGCAATGAAAGTAACAGCATTAATATTACAATCTTGGTTTGATATCGCCATTCGATACACAGGAAGCGCAACAAATGCTTTTGCTATTGCTTTTGACAATGGCTTTTCGGTTACGGATGATATCGCACCAGGACAAACTATTTTGATTAAGGATAGCATTCCCATTTCAAATAAAGAAGTATCCTTTTTCACCTCAAAAGAAATCATTCCCGCTACTGGAATAAATAGTATTGATTTAGAAATTATTAGCCCGCCTCTAGGAATAGGCGAAATGAGAATAGGTTCAACTTTTATAGTACGATAGTAATGGCAAGAACGATACAGGCGATACAAAATGAAATTTTTAGCAATATTACGGCAGATGAAAATTTGGCGGGGTTAACAACTACGAGCAAAACGGCTATATATCGTTTATTCGTTTTCATTGTTTCATTCTCAATATGGGTTTTAGAAAACTTATATGATACGCATAAAAACGAAGTAAACGACATTATTGAGGCAAAAATGCCGCACCGCCCGAGTTGGTACCGTACAAAGGCTTTAGCGTTTCAATATGGTTTTGATTTAATCCAGGACACGGACAAATACGACAATACTGGGTTTACAGATGAAGAAATTGAAGCTTCAAAAGTGATTAAATATTCGGCTGTTACAAAATCAGGAGGGCAATTGTATGTAAAGATTGCCACTGAAATTGATGGCGTTCTGACTCCCATTGAACCCGAGGTAAAAAATGCTTTTGTAGCGTATATGGATGAAATTGCGGATTGTGGCGTGAAGTATTTAGTGGTGAATCATCTTCCCGATATTTTGTTATTAAACATTCAAATTTATCGTGATCCTTTGGTTTTAGATGAAAATGGAATGAGTATTCTAAATGGTAACTATCCTGTAGAGGATGCCATTAGCGAATACATGAAGGAACTGCCATTCAACGGTGAGCTTGTTTTGGCTCATTTGGTTGATAAACTTCAAAAAGTAGAAGGAGTTACTATTCCGCATATTATTAATGCTGAATCGCAGGCTATAGATATCAACACAAATGAGTATCTCGATGCCGAACCAATTAATGTGAAAACAGTACCCGTAAGTGGCTATTTTACTATTCCAAATTTTGACAATATAAGTTATGTGGCATAAAGTAGATTATGATAAACTCGTTTTGCTGCTTTTGCCTACGTTCATGAGGCAGTCTAAACTCTTTGGGTATTTGAAAGCATTGGTTTCACCAATTGCGAGTTTGCATTATCAATGGTCAAGGCTGAGAGATGATAATCTAAAAAAGTTAAGCTACAATTCTCAAAAGTGTTATTTAAGAGGGGCTTTAAACGACAGGTACGACACGAATTTAAGGCGTATTTCAATTGAAACTACGGGTAATAAAGCTCAGGATTATATTTATACACCCGCAGAAAATTTACCCGTGTTTTTAGGCACAATGTGGATTGAACCCGAGTTTAACTATGTGGGAACTACAGTAGATTTTTTGGTCTATGTTCCCGCAGATGTAATGAACACAAAACTAAATGAAATCATGGCCACACTAGAATTTTATGTGTTGGCGGGCAAAAAATATCAAATCATTTCAACATGAATAAATTAGACGTAAATCAAGTAGGCGGCTTTCCTATGACAACCCGTATTTTGGACGAAATCCAAAAAGCCCATACCGTTTTTAATGGTCTTGGATCAGTAGCTGGTAACATGACTATTCTATCAGGCTGTAATGTAGCCGGTACCACAGTGAGTGACGGTGTGGTTTACGTGAATGGTGAAGTATTCGAATTCAGAGGCGGAAGTACACAAACCAAAGTAATCATTAAAGAAGATACTGAGGCACTAGTTTTTGAAAATAACGAATCCAAAACAGTTATTAGAACCCGTTATGTAACCTTTGGTACTGGTGTAGGCGCTATGAATTGGGCAGATTTTAAACGCCCCATTGAGACGAAAGCAATTCCAACGGATATTGTTACACGTCTTGAAACACTAGAAAAGAAAAACGCCGTGTTCCAAGCTGGAGGCGGTATGGTGCTATGGAACAAACCCGCTGCCGATATTCCTACGGGTTGGGCTGAGGTGGTGGACTGGCGTGGACGTATGCCTGTGGGGTTTGATGCTACTCAAACGGAATTTAATCTTATGGGTAAACCAGGAGGAGCTAAAAATAAAACGTTTTCCATTGCTGAACTGCCACAACACGATCACTTTATGTTTTCTAATGATACAGTAGATGCGGGAGTCGCAATTACAGCATCAAATTCGCCTGTAAAAGAGGGATATAATGCTGGTGGAGATGGAAACCAAAATTATCGAATTAGAAGTTCTAACAATACGCCCACTGTTGGTAAAACAAGCCAAAAAGGTAGTGGGCAAGAATTCTCCTTACTTAATCCATACAGAGTAGTGATGTTTATCGAATATGTAGGTTAGAAAAATAAATTATATGGCATTTAAAGATACAGTTAAAGAGTGGTTTAAAACGGGTTTAAAACCTACTCAGGCACAGTTTTATAGTAAATTCGATTTTCTACGCTGGAGAGACGAAAAAATACCTATTTCGGATATTGAGGAAATTGAAGGCATTCTAAACGAAAAAGCAGATGCTGAAGCGTTTAATAATCACGTTAATGGGGTAGATGCGCATGAAGCGCTCTTTGACGCAAAGCAAAACGCTAATGAAAAAGGCGAAGCCAATGGTTATGTACCTCTTGATGAACTCACCAAGATAGCAGCTATCTATTTGAATATCGTAAATGACTTGGTTACGGGTGGCTCTGATGCTTTGGCTAGTGCTGAGACGGTTAAAACGTTGAAAGCTCAAATCGATGCGATTAATGTATTGTTGACCTCAGACGATGTGAACTTAGACACCGTTCAGGAGATTGTGGACGCCATTAAAGAGGTAGAGACTTCGCTTGAAACGATCTTGGTGAACGACCTGACCACGGGCGGAACTACTAAGGCATTAACAGCTGAAATGGGGAAAACGTTGAAGGGGTTGATTGATGCGCTTACTGCGTTTGTAACAAACCATATGGCTGACCCTAACGCCCACTTGAGTTTGTTTAATGGCAAGGAAGATAAAACTCAAAAAGGAATTGCTAATGGTTACGCGCCATTGGACGCTACCGTCAAAATTGCAGCTCAATATTTAAATATTGTAAACGATTTAGTTACGGGAGGTACTTCGTCATTGCTTTCTGCGGAACAGGGAAAGCAATTAAAAGGGTTGATAGATACCTTGGTTAAAGGAACCTATCCTAATAATACTTCTGCATTAAACGATGGATTAGTAGAGGGTGACCTGTATCATTTGCCTATTGAAAATGACGTTTATGTTTTGGCAGTTGTAAAAGGGGTAACGTCTCAAAATAGCGCTATGCAATTAACTTTTTCAAATATTGAAGATGCTGCGTGGCTAGCTGATGTCACGGATTATAATAATGTAAGTCAATGGAACTCTTATTTTAATAGTCAAGGCAGTTTAGAATTTGATACAGTGGAAGTATTAGGAAATACAGCTGTTTTTACAGTATCATTAGTACCAGTAGATTCATATATATATCTGTATAACTTATACTTAACAGGGCTTGAATTAACAGGTGATTTTGATAATAACATAGTAGGAATGTCTATTCAAGATAATGAATTTACAACTTTTCCTGATACTATTTTTCCAGCTGGGCTAGTTGAACTTGACGCGGGAGGAAATGGAAATATTACGGAATTTGATCCTTCAAATCCATTTCCAAGTAGCTTGGAATCATTAGGGTTAAATAGCCTATCACTGAGTGTGTTTAACCCTACTATACCTCTTCCTTCTACATTGTCCTATATTAATCTTCAGGGTAATGATATTACGACTTCTTCCTGGAATAATGACACGGCTTGGATAAATAATTTGGGAAATGGCGGATCCATTTATACGGCGGGAAACACTAACACAATTGCTGGGACAAATTCAGAGTCATTACTATTGGCTAAAAGCTGGACTGTAAATACCTAAAAGTAATTCCTAATGGAGGTTAGGAAGTAAAAAAAAGTCCTCCAACATTTAAAAAAAACTCTCACATTCGTTTTAAACTGACACACCCAAGGTCGTTGGAGGACATAAGTCTTCTAATGGTCTTGGGTGTTTTAGTATGCGAATGTGAGAGGGACAAAAGTAAACTAAATTTATATATATGGCAAAGCAATTTTTGTACAAACAGCAATACGGAGTTATTGTTATTTGTAAAGATGAGGAAGAACAAAAAAAGGTGTTCGAAGAATTACAAAAAAAAGGACATAAACTTAAAGTGGTCACAACATGAAAATAACAATTGAAAACAACACGAAGGACTTTGACAGCTACCGTGCACAAAGAGTAAAGTCTTTGTTTAACGCCGAAAGTGGCGCAAACTGGAGACAAGAATTTAATATTGAAATTGACGATCTGGATTGGGGTATTGGGTTAATTGTGGGGACATCGGGTAGCGGCAAGACCTCACTAGGCCGTCAGTTCTTTGGCTCGGATAAGCTACACGACCTTTATAAGGGTTGGGACAATTCCAAGCCTATTATTGACTGCATATTGCCTGATGGCGATTTTAACACAACCACCGCTGCTTTATCGTCAGTGGGCTTGGGTGACGTTCCCAGCTGGTTACGCCCTTTTGGCGCCCTTTCAAACGGTCAGCAATTTAGAGCGGGATTAGCCAGACTGGTTTCTGAGGCTCCCGATGAATCGGTTGTTGATGAATTTACGTCCGTAATTGACCGACAGATTGCTAAAATTGGGGCTTTGGCTTTCGCTAAGAACTGGCGTAAAAACAAAGGCAAAAAAGTAGTTTTATTATCGTGTCACTATGATATTATTGAATGGCTTCAACCAGACTGGGTGTACGATGTGAACACCAAAGTATTAAAAAAAAAAGCGATATCGCCAACCGACCAAATATCAAGCTTGATATTTGGAAGGTCAACGGAACTTACTGGAAGTATTTTAAAGAGCATTATTATTTAGACCTTCCGCATCCACCCGCTGCTGAATATTTCGTTGGTGCGGTAAACGGCGAATTGGTGGCGCACGTTGCCGTTTGCCCTTTGTTTACCGCTACGGCTTACCGTGCCACTAGATTAGTAGTAATGCCCGAGTGGCAAGGTGCGGGCGTTGGAACCGCTTTTTTGAATGAAATAATGCAATATCATTTGGAAGGAAACGGGCGTTGCAGCCGAAAGTACCACACTTTTTTTCACACCTCACACCCCCAACTTTGTGGCTACCTGAGGCACTCTAATAAGTGGAATCAAACGGGAGCCATGCTGTACGGGTCAAACAAAACTCGTAGCAATGCAAGCATCGTTAAAACGGGCAAAAAAGGAAGCATTACGGGCTGTGGCTATGGCGGCCACTTTAGGGCAATACAAAGTTTTAAATATTTAGGAAAATGAAGAAATTAAGAGTTTTTATAAGTGGGCAAAAGTATTTTGGGGAGTTGGTTCTCAACTTGTGTAACAATATGCCTTTTGTCGAAATTGTGGGCGTTTGTGCGCCACTAGATGATAAGTATATTACTAAAACCGCCCGCATTTTTAATATTCCCGTAATTCCTGCGGGTACATTAAACGCCGATACTATACCTGATAATGTGGACGTGGGTATTACGGCTCACTCCTTTGATTATATTGGTACACGCACAAGATATAAGGCTAAAATTGGCTGGATAGGATACCATCCTAGCCTATTACCAAGGCACCGCGGCCGCTCATCTATTGAGTGGGCGGTGCGTATGCGTGATGCCGTTACAGGCGGCACAGTCTTTTGGCTTAATAGCGGGATTGATCGTGGGGATATTGCATACCAAGACATTTGTTTTATTGATCCAAAATTATACGGTATGGAACCTAAGAAGGCGGCAAAGATACTATGGGAGCATCATTTGCAGGGCTTAGGGCTTACTCTAATCCAGAAAGCCTTAACCGATATTAATAACGGGATTATTATAAAGAAACCACAGCATAAGGAGTTTAGCACGTTTGAGCCTAGTACAGACGTCAAGGATGTATTTAAGCCTGATTTGCTTATGTTAGAGCGTTACGCCTCAAAAAGCAGCTAAAAAAGCGCCTTTTGGGGCTTTTTAAATATTGTTTAAATACTGTTTAAATAGTAAGGGAAAGGCCAGTACTTTGTAGATTGACTTTTATTATATTTACTAAAAAGATGTACATTTCATTTTATATTTGTGTACATTTTAATTTTTCGATTATAAAATACAAAAAAATACTATGCATACATACCATTTCAAAAGTGTTAAGTAAAAGTTAATTATTAGTACTATGTAATACAAGATACTATTTTTAATATGTATATTTGTATAGTACATTACCAAATTGAATAATCAACTGACAACCATACAAAAAAATTCTATACTTATGGAAACGCTCACAACATCTGAAAAAAACACTGCCGCTTTCACGCATCTTAGTTGCTTAACACAATATTTCATTCCGTTTGGTAATTACATCTTCCCCACCGTTATATGGTTATCAAAAAAAGGAATTTCACCTTTTACTGATTACAATGGGAAACAAGTTTTAAATTTCCAATTAAGCTTATTGCTTTATTTAATAGTATTAACTGTCATTGCTGGTCCAATTTTTTTAATTACAATTTTTCAAAATTTCAATTTTTCAGCTCATTTTAACAGTCGTGATTTTTTCATAGAACAATTAAGTTTTGACACGCACCAGCCGTTACTTACTATCGGAATTGTAGCGGTACTTTTTATAATTCTACTAAAAGTAATCGAGTTTTTCTTAATTATTTATGCCACCATCAAAACAGCAAATGGAGAGTATTACAAATACCCTTTTACCATTTCTTTCCTCAAATAACCAAACTGAAAAAACCACTTAGTTAACGAAAATAGAATTTCTTAAAAAAAATAATAATGACTATTGAAAACACAAAAGCCCAGATGCGAAAAGGTGTTCTCGAGTTTTGTATTTTATCTGTTTTAAAAGAGAAAGATGCTTATACTTCTGAAATTTTGGACACTTTGAAAAACGCCAAACTATTGGTAGTAGAAGGCACCATATACCCTTTACTCACACGATTAAAAAACGATGGACTTCTTCATTACCGATGGGAAGAATCCACTTCAGGACCACCCAGAAAATACTATGGACTTACTGATGAAGGTCAGTATTTTTTGAATGAATTAAACAACACTTGGACCGAACTCTCCAATGCTGTAAACCTTATCACCAACAAACAATAACGACATGAACAAAACGGTAAACATAAATTTAGGTGGTTTCCTTTTTCACATTGATGAAGATGCCTACCAAAAACTAAATCGCTATTTTGAGGCCATCAAACGTTCTTTAAATCACAGTGAAGGACAGGATGAAATTATTAAAGATATTGAGTTTCGAATTGCTGAACTATTTCAGGAGCGCCAAATAAACAACAAACAAATCATAGGATTAGAAGATGTTGACACCATAATTAGTGTCATGGGACAACCTGAAGATTACATCATTGAAGATGATTTTGCGCCTAGTCGTACTACTCCACTAGATGCAACAATAGGGTCAAAAAAATTATATCGTGACACAGAAAACAATTTAATTGGCGGAGTTGCCTCAGGTTTAAGTTATTATTTTGGAATTGACGTTGTTTGGATTCGGGTGCTACTAACACTACTTGTAATTGGGGCTTTCGGAATTGGAATTATTGCCTACATCATCTTATGGGTGGTAACTCCTGTAGCCAAAACCACCTCTGAAAAACTAGAAATGAAAGGCGAACCCGTAACCATTTCGAATATTGAGAAAAAAGTTAAAGAAGAATTTGAAACTGTTTCCCAAAAACTAAAAAATGTTGATTACGATAAATTTGGAAATCAAATAAAAAAAACGTCCGAAAAGGTAGGAACCAATCTAAGTAGCTTTATACTAGCAATTTTCCAGGTTTTTGCGAAGATTTTGGGTATCTTATTAATTATCATAGGCATCAGCACCATTCTAGCCTTACTGGTAGGAGTATTTACATTAGGAACTAATTTTTTTATTGAATTTCCTTGGCAAGGATTAATTGAAGCCCAAAATTTCACCGACTATCCGCTTTGGTCTTTTGGTATTTTACTATTCTTGACAGCAGGAATACCATTCTTTTTCTTGACGTTGTTAGGTTTCAAATTATTAGCTCCACAAAAAAAATCAATTGGAAACATTACAAAATATACGTTAATCGCCATTTGGATTTTAGCTCTAGCTATAGCCATTTCGATTGGAATTAAACAATTATCGGTTTTTACTAACGAAGGTAGGGTTATCCAAAAAGACCAACTCACCCTGCAACCATCGGATACGCTTTTGATAAAATTCAAATACAATTCCTTTTACACAAATGACATTCACAATTACACTAATTTTAAAATCACACAAGACAGCTCAAACACTTCTGTAATTTATTCAAATGCCGTTCAATTCAAAATTAAAAACACTGATGAGAATCAAGCTTACATTCAAGTTGAAAAAATAGCCAAAGGAAAGAATCCTATCGAAGCAAAAGAAAATGCCGAAAGGATTCAGTTTCATTATAACATCGAAGGCAATCAACTTCTGTTTGATAATTATTGGCTAACAGAATTAAAAAACAAATTCAGAAATCAACAAGTAAAAATCAATATCTTTCTACCCAAAGAAACACTTTTCAAAATAGACCAAAGCGCCAGAACACACAACTATTCCGATGAAGATTATTTTAATTACCAATACAATACAGATGCCTATCTTTATAAAGTAACACCTTCCACTGTGCTTTGCTTAAACTGTCCCGAAGATGAAAATAATGAAGAAGAAGATATGCTTGAAAACACCTCAATAACCATTAATAAAAACGGCATCATTATCGACCAAGATACTCTAATCACATCAAAAAAAGAGAAAGGAATTATTATTAAAACAAAATAAAAATTGAGTAATAGCTAATCCCAAACCCCAATGATTTCCTAAATAATATTAAAATCATCTACCCAAAGTGGATGATTTTTTTATATTTGTACAGACCCATATTTTATTCCAATGAAAAAGACACTCCCTATTTTACTTTTTATAATTTGCCACACGCTAACTTTTGCACAAGACAAAGCTCGTATCAAAGGCTCAAAAACCGTTGTTACGGCATTAAAAAATCTTAGTACTTTTAAAACAATTGAAGTCAGTAGCAATCTCGAAGTATTTTTAGAAAAAGGAGAAATTCCTGCTCTAAAAATCGACGCTGATGAAAATCTTCACCCTATTATTAACATTATCATCAAAGATAGCACACTGTACCTTAACACAACCAAATCTGCGTATCGATTCAAAAAATTAGCATTGTATGTTACCTACACCAATGATTTAGACTTAATTATTGCTAAAGAGCAAGCTATCGTGAATGCTATTCAAGAAATTCAAAAGCCTAAAATCACTCTAAAAGCTTTCCAAGATGCCCAATTATTTATTAATGCAAACACCAACGATTTTATTTTAGAGGCCAATGACAAGACAAAAACCGAACTCAATTTAAAATCTGAAAAAGGAAAAGTGGTATTAAGCCAAAACGCATCCTTAAAAACATTGGTAAAAACAGAAGAATTTGTTTGTGATATGTATCAAAAATCAGAAGCTCGAATTGAAGGAAATAGTACTGAAGCCGCACTAAGACTTGACAATAATGCACGTCTTACTGGAAACAAATTCACTATCAAAAATGTGAAACTAACCGCTGAAAGCAATTCGAATTGCAGCATTAATGCCGAAGATTCAATAGCCATTAACACGAATGGCAAATCAGAAATCCAATTATTAGGCAAACCAAAAATTGAAATTATAAATTTTGCCGATGAAGCTAAACTGTTGAAAAAAGTGAAATAATTTTTTTTAAGGATATAAAAAAAAGAGACTTAATAAAAAAATTAAGTCTCTTTTTTGTATTGTTAATTTACAACAAACTACTCTTTAGCAGCCAAATAACGTTCTGCATCAAGCGCAGCCATACATCCTGTACCTGCAGCAGTAATCGCCTGACGGTACACATGATCAGCAGCATCACCAGAAACAAATACACCTGGCACATTCGTTTTTGAAGAACCTGGTGTATTTACAATATATCCTGTTTCATCAAGTGTAATATAATCTTTAAAGATATCTGTATTTGGTTTATGTCCAATGGCTACAAAAAATCCAGTTGCTTCAATATCAAAAACCTCTCCAGTTGTTTTATTTTTTGCACGAACACCTGTCACTACTTGCTCATCACCTAAAACCTCAACAGTATCATGATTCATCAAAATCGTGATGTTTTCAGTTTTACGTACTCGCTCTTCCATAATTTTTGACGCTCTAAACTTGTCACTACGCACCAACATCGTTACTTTTTTACAAAGTTTAGACAAATAATGCGCCTCTTCACAAGCAGAATCTCCTGCTCCAACAATGACTACCTCTTGATTTCTGTAAAAGAAACCATCACAAACCGCACAAGCCGAAACACCACCACCCATTTTTAAGTAATGTTGCTCTGAAGGCAATCCTAAATATTTAGCAGATGCTCCTGTAGAAATAATTACCGTCTCACAATGTAATTCGATTGTATCATTGATCCAAACTTTATGAATAGAACCAGAAAAATCTACTTTGGTTGCCCAACCATCGCGTATATCTGCCCCAAAACGTTCCGCTTGTTTTTGTAACTGAACCATCATTTCTGGTCCTGTAACGCCATCAACATAACCAGGAAAATTCTCCACTTCATTTGTAGTTGTCAATTGTCCACCTGGTTGCATTCCTTGGTACAAAACGGGATTCATATTAGCTCTCGCGGCATATATAGCAGCCGTATAACCTGCAGGTCCAGAACCTATAATAAGGCATTTTATTTTTTCGATTGTATCTGACATAATTATTCGTTTTTTATTTTATAGCAACGCAAAAGTAAGTTTTTATTATTGTAAAATTAAATTAGAACTATCAGTTTTTGTTATCTTAACATAACAATTCCCCATCCTAACATGACGGCCATAATAAAAAAAACCTGTCAATCGTGAGATAAACAGGTTTCATGAAGTTGTTTTCAGTTGTCGGGGTGGCAGGATTCGAACCTGCGGCCTCCTGCTCCCAAAGCAGGCGCGATAACCGGGCTACGCTACACCCCGTAACGCGGGTGCAAATATACAACTATTTTTTGTTTGCACAAGTTATTTTCAAAAAGAAAGACATTCGTGATTATAAAACATCCCAAATAAGGCCTAAGGGTACAAAAACAAACCAGATTTAAAATAAGATTCACACGAATGAGTCACCAAATCAAGGATTAACAAATGTTAACAAATTAGATTTTTAGAAACCATAATAAATTGTATTTTTACCGTTCAAAATTTAGACAAAATAAATGGGCAAAATCATTGCGATTGCTAATCAAAAAGGAGGCGTTGGAAAAACAACAACGTCAGTAAATCTGGCTGCTTCCTTAGGCGTTTTAGAGAAAAAAGTTTTACTTATTGATGCTGATCCTCAAGCCAATGCCAGCTCTGGTGTTGGGATTGACGTGGAGAGTGTGGAAATTGGTACCTACCAAATTTTAGAACACAGTCACACCCCTTCCGAAGCCGTTTTAAAATGTACTGCTCCTAATGTGGATGTTATACCTGCTCACATTGACCTTGTTGCCATCGAAATCGAATTGGTTGACAAAGAAAACAGAGAATACATGCTTAAAAAAGCGTTGGAAAGTGTAAAAGACAATTATGATTATATCATTATTGACTGTGCGCCATCATTAGGACTACTTACGCTGAATGCCCTTACAGCGGCCGATTCAGTAATCATCCCCATCCAATGTGAATATTTTGCATTAGAAGGATTAGGAAAATTACTTAACACTATAAAAAGCATCCAAAAAATCCACAATCCTGAATTAGATATTGAAGGATTATTATTGACGATGTACGACTCTAGGCTTCGTTTGTCTAACCAAGTGGTTGAAGAAGTTCAAAAACACTTTAACGATATGGTTTTTGAAACCATAATACAACGAAATGTCAAATTAAGCGAAGCACCAAGTTTTGGGGAAAGTATTATCAACTATGATGCAACCAGCAAAGGAGCGACCAATTATTTGCATCTAGCAGAAGAAGTAATTAAGAAAAACAGTAACTAATTTTATGGCCAAAGCAATAAAAAAACAAGCCCTAGGAAGAGGCTTATCTGCCTTATTAAAGGATCCAGAAAACGACATCACTTCAGCAAATGATAAAAATGCTGACAAAGTTGTTGGGAATATTATTGAGCTTGAAATTGATGCCATAGAAATCAACCCTTTTCAGCCTAGAAGTAATTTTAACGAAGAAGCGCTGAAAGAATTAGCTGTTTCTATCAAAGAGTTAGGAGTAATCCAGCCTATAACGGTTAGAAAATTAGAGTTCAATAAATACCAATTAATTTCAGGAGAAAGACGTTTACGAGCTTCCTCCCTTGTGGGATTAAAGACCATCCCTGCTTATATTCGTATTGCTGATGATAATGAGTCATTGGTGATGGCATTGGTAGAAAACATTCAACGTCATGATTTAGATCCAATTGAAATCGCTCTTTCTTACCAACGTTTGATTGACGAGATTCAATTGACACAAGAACAAATGAGTGATCGTGTAGGGAAAAAACGTTCTACAATTGCCAATTATTTACGCCTCTTAAAACTAGACCCTATCATTCAAACAGGAATCCGAGATGGTTTCATCAGTATGGGGCATGGTCGCGCTATCATCAATATAGAAGACCAAGAGGTGCAAACTGATATTTATCAAAAAATCGTAAGTCAAAACCTTTCTGTTAGAGATACCGAAGCCTTAGTGAAAAACTATCACGAAAGCTTAAAACCTAAACCTGTTTCCAAAACAAAATCATCATCATTTGAAATTAGTGAAGACCAAAAAAGGGCTTTTACCAATTATTTTGGAAATCTTGTGGATGTAAAAGTGGCTAGTAATGGAAAAGGGAAAATCACGATTCCTTTTAAATCCGAAGAAGATTTTAAACGAATTATTGAATTAATCAAAGGATAGTGCATAAAATTGTTTCCATAAGCGTCTTTTTTTTTGTGCTAGCAACCACTTTTGCTTATGCTCAAAACAATGAAAAAACAACCACTACCATCAGTTCAAAAGAGGTAATCAAATCGAATGATATTGACCCTTTGACTCCTGCCAAAGCCGCTTTTTATTCAGCAGTTTTACCTGGTTTAGGACAGGCGTACAATAAAAAATACTGGAAAATCCCTTTGGTGTATGGCGCTATAGGAACAAGTATGTATTTTTATTTAGACAGTCAAAAAAAATACAACTCATTTCGAAATGCTTACAAACGAAGGCTGGAGGGTTTTACCGATGACAAATACAGTTATCTCGATGACAGCCGACTGATTGCTGGACAAAAATTCTACCAACGTAACCGAGATTTATCTTCCTTATTTGTGGTAGGATTTTATATCCTCAATATTATTGATGCCAATGTCGATGCGGCCTTAATACAATTCAACGTCAACGAAAATTTATCCGTTAAGCCCAATTTACAACAAAACGAGCTAACCGCTAAAACCAATTTGGGACTAACACTGAATTATACTTTTTAAAACAAATACAAAATATAAACCCAGTTTTATATTTTTAACTTATAAAAAATACAAAATGAAAATTGCACTTTTAGGATACGGAAAAATGGGTCAGGTAATCGAACGAATTGCCTTAGAAAGAGGTCATGAAATTGTACTAAAAAAAGACGAATTCAATACATACGACGGCCTTTCTAGTGCTGATGTAGCTATTGATTTTAGTGTTCCAATGGCTGCCGTGGATAATATATCTGCTTGTTTTCACACTAATGTACCCGTAGTTTCAGGGACTACAGGATGGCTTGACCGCTATGATGAAATGATTGCTTTATGTAAAGAAAAAAACGGAGGTTTCATTTCAAGTTCTAACTTTAGTTTAGGCGTTAATTTATTTTTTGGGTTAAACGAATATTTAGCCAAAATGATGTCCAAAATTGATGGTTACAACGTTACAATGGAAGAAATTCACCACATTCACAAACTAGATGCTCCTAGTGGTACTGCGATATCATTAGCTCAAGGAGTTATTGAAAACAGTGATTATACCAACTGGACTCTGGAAACTGCAAACGAAAAAGAAATTCATATCGAGGCCGTACGTACAGGTGAAGTTCCAGGAACTCACACCGTAACGTACAACTCCGGAATTGACAGTATCGAAATCAAACATACTGCACATAATAGAGAAGGATTTGCTTTAGGAGCTGTTATTGCTGCTGAATGGTTAGCAGGCAAACAAGGCATTTATAGCATGAGAGATGTATTGAACATCCAATAATTTTAAAAGAACCAACCGCTAAACACCAAGAAACTATGACACTAATTCAATGGTTTGTATTTTTTCTTTTCATTCAACTTGTGCATTTTTTAGGCACATGGAAACTCTATGAAGCCGCAGGAAGAAGCAAATGGGAAGCCGCCATACCTGTATATAATGCAATTGTTTTAATGAAAATCATTGGTCGCCCTAGTTGGTGGACTATTTTGCTTTTCATTCCCATTATCAACCTTATCATGTTTCCTGTAATTTGGGTAGAAACATTACGAAGTTTTGGACGACAATCCACCTTAGACACTGTTTTGGGTATTCTAACTTTTGGTTTATATATCTATTACATCAATTACACACAAAAACTACATCATGTAGCCAATCGTAATTTGAAACCGGAAAACAAAACAACAGACACCATTAGTTCGCTTCTTTTTGCAATAATTGTAGCAACGATAGTGCATACCTATTTTATTCAACCTTATACCATCCCGACCTCTTCGTTAGAGAAATCGTTATTGGTAGGCGACTTTTTATTTGTTAGTAAAATAAATTACGGAGCTCGCGTACCAATGACAACAGTGGCTTTGCCTATGGTTCATGACTCTATCCCAATGACCAAAAACAAATCATATTTAAGTTGGCCACAGCTACCCTATTTACGTTTTCCTGCTTTTGAAAAAATCAATAGAACAGATATTGTGGTATTCAATTGGCCCGTGGACACGGTTTACAAATTCAGAGACAATTCAGGAAGAAGAGTTGACAAACCCATTGACAAGAGATCTAATTATGTAAAAAGATGTGTGGGTGTTCCTGGTGATTCACTCTCAATCAAAGACGGTTTGGTTTACATAGACGGTAAAATTTTAGCCTTACCTGAAAGAGCAAAACCACAATTTTCATATACTGTAATCTTAGACGGGAAAACACCTATCGATTTTGAATTCTTGTTAAAAGACATGGATATCACTGACCCTGTAGGTTTTAAAAACAACAACAGTCGTGACAGTTTATTTTTTAGTGCTTTGACAGCCTCAGGAGCTGAAAGGCTTAAAAATATACCAGGAATCACCGCAGTAAAAAGAGAAATTGCAAACGGTCCTGAATATGGTATTTTCCCTCATATAGGAAAATGGAACAAAGACAATTACGGTCCTATCTACATCCCCGAAGCTGGAAAAACAGTTGCTTTAAACACACAAACATTACCATTATACCAACGCATCATTACCGATTACGAAACGGATGAAAATGGAAATAAAAACGATTTAAAAGTTACTGGAAACGAAATCAAAATCAACGGTCAAGTAGTGAATAGCTATACTTTCAAGCAAAATTACTATTGGATGATGGGTGACAACCGTCACAACTCTGAAGATAGTCGCTACTGGGGATTTGTACCCGAAGATCACATTGTAGGAAAACCTATTTTCATCTGGATGAGTTGGGACACCAATGGAAAAGGAATCAACAAAGTACGTTGGGACAGGGTATTCACTACGGTAAGTGGCGAAGGACAACCCCAATCGTATTTTAGATATTTCCTTATTTTTCTAGCAATTTACTTTGTGGGAGAACATTTTTGGAAAAAAAGAAAAGCCAATCAAGAAGATTAATTTTAAAAACGATTTAAAGTTTCAGGTTTAAAGTGTGCAACAACTTAAAACCTGAAACTTTAAACTTTAAATAAAACCAAATGAACACCTTACTTCACCCTACTTATTTTCCTTCTATCAGTCATTTTGTGGCCATGATGCAAGCAGATAAAATTGTATTTGAGGTAGAAGACAACTTTCAAAAACAAACCAACAGAAACCGTACGTATATTTATAGCCCTAACGGAATTCAATTGCTCAACATTCCTATAAAACATTCTAAACAAAGCCATCAAAAAACAAAAGACATCCAAATCGAAACTGAATTTGATTGGCAAAAACAGCATTTCAAATCGCTAGAAGCAGCTTATAGAAGTTCCCCTTTTTTTGAATATTTTGAAGATGATATCGTTCCTATATTTGAGAAAAAACACCAATTTTTGATGGATTTAAATCTTGAAGTATTAGAGATTTTGTTTAAATGCCTACGTTTAAAATTAGAGTACACGACGACTTCAGAATATTTTCATCAGGCAGAAGAAAACACCTTAGATTATCGTTTCTTGGCTAATGGTAAAAAGGATCCTGCTATTTACGAAGCCTACCCTCAAGTTTTTGATGACAAACATGGTTTTATCAACAACCTTAGTATTTTGGATTTATTATTCAACGAAGGAAAATTTACAATTGATTACCTCAAAAACCAAAAACTACCAACTCTTTAGCTATTAATCTAAAGAAATCTTGGCCATAATAGGATAATGATCCGAGTTTTCAAAATCAGAAAAACTCTCAAATTGCTTAACGGTCATTTTATTATCTACAAAAATATAATCAATTCGGGCGGGATAATACCTAAACTTATACGTTTGACCAAAACCCAAACCCGCTTCTTCAAAGGCATCTTTTAGATTTCCTTTTATATTGCGATACACATACGAAAAAGCACTATTGTTCATATCCCCACAAATAATCATCGGGTATTTACAATCTCTTTTGTGTTCTTTTAAAATTTCAGCTTGTTCTTGTTGTTGTTTGAAAGCTTTGCTTATTCTAAAAAGCATCATTTGAGATTTATCCTGATTCATTGCATCAATATTCTCAGAGATTTCATTGACATCCGGAGATATTTTTATGGATTGCAAATGCATATTATATACTCGTATAACATCCTTTCCCTTTTTTATATCAGCATAAATTACATTATTATTAGAATGCGGAAACACAATATTTCCCTGATCGATAATAGGAAATTTTGAAAAAATAGCTTGTCCGGTTTTAATCTTGTTCCCTGTCATAAATACATACTTATAGGGATATACTTTTAAATCAATGTCCGCTGAATACGAGTACTCCTGAATACACAAAATAGTAGGGTTCTTTTCGTTGATAAAAGCTAATATATCTTGAGGAACATACACTTTGTCCAACCATTTAAAAAGATTCAACAAACGCACATTGTAGCTCATCACCAAAAAATCTTTTTCATCTTCAGGATACTCTTTTGCCGAAAATTTATAAAACTTAGCTATAAAAGTTATCCCCATTAACAACACCAAACCAGAGAGTACCATCCTCTTCTTGAATTGAATAGCCCAGTACAAGAAGAACAGCGCATTTAAAACAAAAAAAGCAGGCATAAATAAGGTCAGCACAGACAAAATGGGAAACATCTTGGGTGCCAAAAAAGGAAGTATATAAGCTATAAACGTTATAACGGTTAAAACTATATTCAAAAAAAACATGCCTCTATTAAACCACGAAAGCTTTTTCATTTTTTTTCTTTTAAAGTTTAAATTTTGGCGTAATACATAAAGGCAAATTCATACTTTCAAAAAAACAACTTCATTGGTCTTTGTATTTTTGTCTCCAAAGATTATTTCAACATACAAATGACAGAATGAAAGTGATATTATTTCCCAACTCTAAATAAAAATTCTTTTTCTTCCTTGGTCAAACTATCGTACCCAGATTGACTAATTTTATCCAAGATTTCATCAATTTGTTGCTGGGTTTTATCTTTAGTTACAATTCTTGATTCACGTTTAGGCAAGGGTTTACTATAATTCTTATGTACTTTTTTAAACGGACTTTTGGAAGATTTATTAAATAAATTAGTAAAAAAATCAATCACACCCGAAATTACTTTACTCAAATCCGTTCCATTTTCTAAAAACTTAATGAACACAAATCCAAACACAGCTCCTGATAGATGCGAAATATGCCCCCCCGTATTACTCAATCGGAATTGCATTAAATCTAAAATCAAAATAACAGCGGTGATGTACCATAATTTTACATTCCCAATGAGTAATAAGCGCACGTTCATAAGTGGCTGATAGGTAGTTACCGCCATTAATACAGCCATAATAGCTGCAGAAGCCCCTACTATCCCTGAGCTAATATTGAGATAATAATAACTTCCTACAAATACCAGCCCAGCAAAAATAGCACTCAAAAAATACAGCCCTAAAAACTGTTTTTGAGTAAAATAAGTTAAAAACAACATACTAGAAAAATTCAGTACAATCATATTGAATACCAAATGCCAGAAGCCATCATGAAAAAAAGCATAGGTCAAAAAAGTCCAAGGAGCATATAAAAACTCTGAAGGATTGGTTTTCAAAGCAAGCCAAAAAGGAAAGTTAAAGGCGCCTACTTCAAATCGATAGAAAAAAACCAAAGAAATCAAAAAACAACCCACATTCCAGTAAATTAGCCTATTGGTTATTCCCCCTAGCTTGTATTGTAATTTTAAATCTTCTAATAAATTCATTTTTCCTTGATTTAATTCCTAAAAATTAGTTCCAACGATTGTCATTAAATTGGTTTTTCCTCCAATACCACATTATTAGAAAGCCAAATAAAGCGCCACCTACGTGGGCAAAATGTGCAATTCCACCTCCACCTGAACCACCAAAGATAGATTGCCCTGATACTCCTAAATACAAATCAATCAAAACGATTCCTGGGACAAAATATTTCGCTTTAATGGGCACTGGAATAAACAATAACGACAACTCAGCATTTGGAAACATAAAAGCAAAAGCGACAATCACACCATATATGGCCCCTGAAGCACCCACCATTACTCCCGTAAAAGCACTAATAAAATTTTGAAATTGAGATACAGTCAAAATTTCTTGCCATTTTGTATTAATTTTTCCTTGGTTTAAAAGTTCAATTACTTGCTCTTTAGTAAAACCACTAGAGGTAATAATATCCAATGCCTGGTTAAAATAATAATAATTAATCCCCGTATGTAATAACGCTGCTCCTAATCCACAAGAAATATAGAAAAACAAAAATTTACCACCACCCCAAAAATGTTCTAAGGCAGAACCAAAACTAAACAAAGCAAACATATTGAAGAAAATATGCATTAATCCACCGTGCATAAACATATGGGAAATCAACTGCCATCCTTGAAAATCGGCATTTTCAGGAAAAAACATCGCTAAAATTTTATAGGCTGGATCACCTACAAATTGAGTTCCTATAAAAAAAAGGACATTAATAATAATTAACTGCTTGACCGTTTCGGTTACATTCATCATATGGCAAATTTTTTATCAATATCTTCCACCCGCATGGTGATGAAAGTAGGTTTTTGAAAAGGTGACACATTAGGCTCTTTACAAGCAAAAAGTCCGTTTACTAAATTTTCTTGTTCTTTGATTGTCAAACTGGTTCCTGTTTTGACCGCTAGACTTTTAGCCATCGATTTAGCTATAATATCGTTCTGACTAAAGCTATTTTCTGGAATACCGTCTTGTAAATCACTTAACAATTGTTCCAATAAAATAGCGACTTCGCTTTCCACTACATTAACCGGAATTCCCGAAATCACAACGTGTTCCGTATAAGTTTCATCAAAAACAAATCCTGTATTGACCAAAGACAACTTTAATTCTCCAATAAGTTCCATCTCAGCAGTGGAAAAAAACAACTCCAACGGAAATAATAATTGCTGACTAGCTGCTTGATGAACAGTCATATTGGTCAAAAACTGTTCGTACAGCACCCTTTGATGGGCACGTTGTTGGTCCACAATCACCATCCCCGATTTAATAGGTGAAACAATGTATTTTTTATGAATTTGATACGTGTTTTGAACAGACTGTTCCACGTCTTCATCATTAAACAAAGAACCGGTTACCTCTTCGCTTTCAAAACTAATACTACTGCCTTCAACAATTTCAGTTTCTGTATCCAAACCTACATACAAACTTTCCCAATGTGCTGTAGGCTCAGGTTTTCTATAAGAATTACCACTATTGGAACCTACACGTCCAGATGTAGCATAATGTTTATTAACCGTATCATCCGAAAAAGGGTTAAACGTTCTATCTACCTGTATTGTAGGCGTTTTACCTTCCAAATCTTTAAAACTATAAGGCGTATCCAAATTAGCATCCCGCTCAAAATCCAATACAGGAGCTATATTAAATTGTCCTAAACTATGCTTTATTGAAGCTCTTAAAATAGCATACAAAGCATGCTCATCATCAAATTTAATTTCTGTTTTGGTAGGATGAATATTAATATCAATCGTATTGGGTGGAACGGTTAAATATAAAAAATAACTGGGTTGTGCACCATCTTTAAGGATGCCATCATAAGCAGCCATAATGGCGTGATGCAAATAACCACTTTTAATAAATCGATCATTTACAAAAAAGAACTGTTCTCCTCGGCTTTTTTTGGCAAACTCAGGCTTGCTTACAAAACCTTGAATCTTTACAATCTCGGTTTCTTCTTGAACAGGAACTAATTTTTCATTGGTTTTACCAGAGAACACATTCACCACACGCTGTCTCAAAGTAGAAGCGGGCAAATTAAACATTTCACTTCCATTGTGATAAAACGTAAAATGAATGTTCGAATGAGCCAAAGCTACTCTTTGAAATTCATCTATAATATGTCGGTACTCCACCGTATCCGATTTTAAAAAGTTGCGCCTAGCAGGAATATTAAAAAATAAATTTTTGACGGCAAAGGAAGTTCCTTTGGGTAAAACAGCAGCCTCTTGTGAAACAAATTTGCTTCCTTCAATAACGATTTGAGTTCCTAACTCTTCTTGGTCTTGCTTGGTTTTCATTTCCACATGAGCAATAGCGGCAATCGAAGCCAGTGCTTCTCCTCGAAACCCTTTTGTTCCTAACGAAAACAAATCTTCAGCCAAACGAATTTTAGACGTTGCATGGCGTTCAAAACACAAACGAGCATCCGTAACGCTCATCCCTACCCCATTATCAATAACTTGAACCAAAGCTTTACCCGCATCTTTAATAATCAATTTAATATCCGTTGCTTTGGCATCCACAGCATTCTCTAACAACTCCTTTACGACCGAAGCGGGTCGTTGAACGACTTCTCCAGCGGCAATTTGATTGGCAACATGATCAGGAAGTAATTGAATTATACTAGACATTTTTTTTGTATTCAGTTATCGATTATTAGTTATCAAAAAACAACCAACCGAGCAAATTTAATAAATTTCTATCGGCTTTCGGTATTTCCATAATCATAAATAAAACAAAAAACCTACACTGTTTTTTCACAACAGTATAGGTTTACAAATGAATTATTTATGTTTTTTTATTCCTCTAATTTCAAAGGAGATGTTTCTATTTGTAAAGCACCCGAAGTCAATAAAGGTGGCTTTTCGTATTCATGAGTTAATGTTGCTTGTTGACGAATATAAGCCATTTTTATAGCAGCAATAGCAGCTTCAGTACCTTTATTTCCGTGAATACCACCACTTCTATCAATAGACTGTTGCATGGAATTATCGGTCAACACACAAAAAATGACAGGAACATCAGTTTGTACATTCAAATCTTTAATTCCTTGAGTTACTCCTTCACAAACAAAATCAAAATGCTTGGTTTGTCCTTGAATGACACAACCAATAGCAATGATAGCATCTACCTTTTGTGTTTGAAGCATTTTTTTACAACCGTAAATCAATTCAAAACTACCAGGTACATTCCATCTTATAATATTAGTATCCGGAACCTCATTATCCAAAAAAGCCTCATGAGCTCCTTTGTACAACCCTTCTGTAATGACTTCGTTCCATTCGGACACCACCACCCCAAAACGAAAATCTTTCGCATTAGGAAGGGTACTCTTGTCATAAACCGATAGATTTTTATTTTCAGTAGCCATAAACTAAATTTGTTTAGAATATTAAAAAAATTATTGTGCTAAACCAATCAAGGCATCTACAGAAGCCGCTTCTGGTGTCGTATCATAATTCTCTTTAATTGCTGTTAAATGTTTTAAAGCGTCTTCTTTTTTCCCTAAAGCCAATGCTGTTTTAGCCGCTTTTAATAAAAAGCGTGGCGTTGTAAAATCATTTTTATTGGTTGCAGCCGCTTTTTCATAATAACTTAACGCTTCTTCAGCATTATTATTTTCAGCATACGCATCACCAATAGCACCTTTAGCCAAAGCGCTTAAAATTATATCATCTGATTTGAATTTTTCCAAATACTCAATAGCTTCAGCATATTTTCCCGTATTCAACAAGGCGATACCAGCATAATAATTTGCTAGATTACCAGCATCAGTCCCTGAATATTCATCGGCAATTTTAAGAAATCCAAATTTACCCTCTGAACCATTCAATGCTAATTTATAAAGAGAGTCACTTGCCACTCCATTAGTAGCTTTTTCAAAATTTTGTTGTGCCAAAAACATTTCGTCAGCAGCTTCATTTTGTTTTGGCTCTGCAATAAATTTTTGATACACTAGATACCCTACAGTAAATAGAGCTACAGCTCCAACAATACCTATAATAGCTTTTTGATTTTTGGCAACCCAGTCTTCCGTTTTAGAAGCTGTCTCGTCTAATTTAGAAAACACTTCAGCAGTTGTACTGTCTTTTTCATCAATTAATACTTCCTCAACAGATTCTTTAACTTCTTTTTCTTTTGGTGTTTTATATCCTCTTTTATTATAAGTAGCCATTTCAATTAAATTTAGTGAACCGCAAAAATAAAATTTTTATTCAAACTCACACAAAAAATCAAGCTTTTTATAGTTTAATTAAAAAATCCATAGCTACTTAGCGCCAATTCCTTAATCTAAGGTCCTTATTTTTCATAATACTTCAGTCGCCAAACCTCTTTTTTCTCAATATTTTTCAATAATTTGCAACCGCTTATAAAAACCTTGACAACAACAGCAATCTACACGCAATCAGCTGTATTAATACCATGTATTTAAAAAAAATCTCTTTATTCAATTATAAAAATTTTTCAGAAGCCAATTTTGATTTTGACGGCAAGATTATTTGTTTCGTTGGAAAAAATGGCATTGGAAAAACCAATGTTTTAGATGCTATTTACCACCTTGCCTATGGTAAAAGTTATTTTAATCCCTTAGCCGTTCAAAACATCAAGCATGGAGAAGAGTTTTTTGTTATTGATGCCGAATTCATCAAAGAAGAACGCACTGAACAATTGGTTTGTAGTTTGAAAAAAGGACAGAAAAAAATCCTAAAACGCAATGGAAAACCCTATGATAAATTTTCAGATCATATTGGTTTTATTCCACTAGTAATTATTTCTCCTGCTGACAGAGACCTTATTGTAGAAGGAAGCGAAACTCGTCGAAAATTTATGGATAGTGTCATTTCACAAATCGACCCTAAATACCTTCAACAACTCATTCATTATCAAAAAATCATTAGTCAACGCAATGCTTTGTTGAAATATTTTGCCCTTAATCATGTTTTTGACAAAGAAACACTTTCTATTTACAACGAGCAATTGAATGAATATGGAGTATATATTCACGAAAAAAGAAAAGAATTCATCTCCAAATTTCTGCCTATTTTCAACGACCACCATCAGGCCATTACAGGAGCTGCAGAGAACGTTCAATTGACTTACGAAAGCCATTTGTCCAGCAAAAGCCTGTTAACTCTTTTGGAAGAAAACAGCAGCAAAGACCGAGCGTTACAATACACTAGTGTGGGAATTCATAAAGATGATTTATTATTTGAAATTGACCATCATCCTATAAAAAAATTTGGTTCACAAGGACAACAAAAATCTTTTTTAATTGCGTTAAAATTAGCTCAGTTTGACTTTCTTAAAAAACAGAGTGGTGTTAAACCATTGCTACTTTTTGATGATATTTTCGACAAATTAGACGAAACCAGGGTAGCCAAAATTATTGAAATGGTAAACAGCGATGCCTTTGGACAACTTTTCATTTCGGATACCCATCCGGAGCGAACTGAAACAATTGTAAAATCGATGCATCAGTCGTATCAAATTTTCAACCTATAATCCCAAACATTTTTATTACCTTAGTCGAAAGACTTACTCAAATCAACATTACATGACACTCAGACCACTTATTTACTTTCTATTATTACTTCTTACTATTAGTTGCAACCACCAACAAACTCCAGTATATCAAGTTGTGGACGCAACTACTTTTGCCCAAAATATCGAAACCACTACTTCTCCACAAATTATAGACGTACGTACGCCTGAGGAGTACAATCAAGAACATCTTGTGAATGCTAAAAACATAGATTGGAACGGAAATAATTTTGATAATGAAGTAGCAAAATTAGACAAAACAGCCCCTGTTTTTGTATATTGCAAAAGCGGAGGACGAAGCCAAAAAGCAGCTGCAAAACTAACCGAATTAGGATTTGAAAAAGTATATGAACTCGAAGGTGGTTTTATGCAATGGAACGCTGAAGGCCTAAAAAGCAATAAAAATTAATCTCAAAACGCAGCTATGTTATCAAAAGACAGCATCCTTTTTCTAGATGATTTAAAAGCAAACAACAATCGAGAATGGTTTTTGGCTAATAAAAAAAGGTACGACGTTTTTAAAAAGGACTATCATCAATTAGTGGCTGATTTTTTAGATGCTATGAAACCCTTTGATGCCACTTTAGAAAAATTAGAAATTAAAGACTGTACTTTTAGAATCAATCGCGACATTAGATTTTCGAAAGACAAGTCGCCCTACAAATCGCACTTGGGTATTTGGCTTTCCTCAGGAACCAAAGGAAACAATCGGGCAGGATATTATATTCATATAGAAAGGGGCAGCAGTTTTATTGCAGGTGGTTTTTATGCGCCAGAATCAGACGATTTGAAAAAAGTACGCAAAGAAATAGCCTTTTTTCATGAAGACTTGGAAGAAATTTTGGCTGATAAAACATTTAAAAAGGAATTTGGCACCTTTGCAAAGACCGAAAAAAGCTACCTTAAAAACCCACCTCGAGGCTATGACAAAGACCATCCAGCAATTGAATTATTGAAATTTAAAAGTTTTGAGGTACTTCAAAAATTTGACATTACCGAAGTAACTCAAAAAGATTTTGTTACTAAAATGAGTACCAAACTACGCTTATTAGTACCGCTTAACGCTTTTATGAATCGGGCATTGAGTGCCGAAGACTAAACGAAGAAAGCATGAAAAAGAGAAAAATACTATTCCTTGGAGAAACTTATCGTGCCGATGCCATCACTTGGATAAACGGCCTTCAAGAATTTGGTGATTTCGAAATTATCAGTTGGGAATTAAAAACACCCTCCAGAGGAAAACTACATCGAATCATGCGCCTTTTAGAATATATTTTTGCTCCTTTTCAAACCAACAAATTAATCCAATTGCACCAACCCGATATGGTTATTGCAGAAAGAACCACCAGTTATGGTTTTTTGGCAGCTTTATGCAATGTAAAATTAACCGCAATTGCACAACAAGGCAAGACCGATTTATGGCCAGAAAATTCCATTTCGTATCCGTTGAAAAAAATAATTCAAAATTACGCTTTTAAAAAAGCCACGCTTATTCATGCCTGGGGACCTATAATGGCTCATTCCATGGAGAGAGCCAAAGTGGACATGAGCAAAGTTTTGGTATTACCTAAAGGCATTGATTTATCCCAATTTAACAATCACAACCATGCCCCACCAACAAAGATAAGCGCTATAGTAACGCGCTCTCTTTTGCCTGTTTACTGCCATGATGTAATTTTAAAAGCATTTGGACTCCTAAAACAACAAGGGATTGCTTTTTCGCTCACTATAATTGGTGATGGCACACAACTGGATTTTTTGAAAAATTTAGCTCAAGAGTTAGACATTCAAGACAACGTACATTTCACTGGACGCATCCAATATACCGATTTACCGCAGCTTTTACAGAACTCCAATTTTTATATCAGTATGCCTCTCACAGAAGGTGTATCCGCCTCTTTATTTGAAGCTATGGCTTCTCATTGTTATCCTATCGTAACCGATATTGAAGGCAATCAAAGTTGGATTCAACACAAAATCAACGGACAACTTATCCCAGCCAATAATCATCATGCTTTAGCAGAAGCCATTCTCTGGGCTTTTGAAAACCCAAATCATCGTCAAGAAGCGATAATATATAACCGAAATTTCATTGAACAGCATGCCAATTATAAAATAAACATGAAAATAATTGCTTCCAAATACCATGAACTCATCGATGCAGCACAAGTTCATTAGAAAATAAATTCTCCTGACTTTTTTACTACAATCCACTTATTTTATCCTTACTTTTGAATTTTGAATACACCCTTAAACCACGCCTTCTTTTATGGAAATACAATACGATTTTTCATTAAAAAACTACAATACTTTTGGCATTGAAGCCAAAGCCAAACAATTTGTTGCCGTACATACTTTAGAAGAATTAAAGACCGTTTTAGAACAAAACAGCGACAAAAAAAAATTCATCCTTGGAGGTGGTAGCAACATGCTACTTACCAAAGACATTGATGCCTTAGTTATCCATATAGACCTTAAAGGAAAAAAAGTAATACAGGAAGATTTGGACCATGTTTGGATTGCATGCCAAGCGGGTGAAAACTGGCATGAATTTGTACTTTGGACCATTGACCAAAACTATGGCGGGCTGGAGAACATGTCGCTTATTCCAGGAAATGTAGGAACGACTCCTGTTCAAAACATTGGGGCTTATGGAGCTGAAATTAAAGATAGTTTTGTTTCCTGTGATGCCATTCATATAAAAAGCCTAGAAAATCGCACTTTTTTAAAAGACGAATGCCAGTTTGGCTACAGAGAGAGTATTTTCAAAAACCAAGTCAAAGACCAATACATCATTACCTCGGTGGTTTTTAAGTTAACCAAACGCCACCACAAAATTAATACGTCTTACGGAGACATCTTAGCTGAATTAACCAAAAACAACATTACAACTCCTACCTTAAAAGAAGTAAGCAATGCCGTTATTGCAATTCGAAAAAGTAAACTACCTGATCCAAATGAGTTAGGAAACAGTGGTAGTTTTTTCAAGAACCCTATTATTAGTAAAAAAGAATTTGAGAAAATTTCTCAAAAATTTCCCGAGATGAAGTATTACGACATTTCAGACACCGAGGTTAAAGTCCCTGCTGGCTGGTTGATTGAACAAGCAGGATTTAAAGGAAAGCGTTTTGGCGACGCTGGAATACATAAGAATCAAGCATTGGTTTTAGTCAACTATGGTAATGCCACCGGTGAAGAAATATTAGCTGTTTCAAAAAACATTCAACAGACTATTTTTGATACTTTTGGAATTGCCATAGAAGCAGAAGTTAACATCATTTAGCCACTCCAAAAAGCATGAAAAAATTATTTTAAAATTCATAATTTATCATTTACAAATCATAATTGTATTCATACCTTTGCACTCGATTTAAATAACCTTATAAAGTCCGATGCTTATACTATTACTTTACTTTTTTATATTTATTGTTATCGTTCAACTAGTGTATTATCTTGGCATTTTTGGTAAATTTGCTTTTGCAAAAGCGCAAAAAACAACTCCTAAAAGAATCCCAATCTCAGTGATTGTTTGTGCAAAAAATGAAGAAGAAAATGTCGCAAAATACATTCCGCTTCTGGCTGAGCAAAATTATCCTGATTTTGAAATCGTATTGATTGATGATGCGTCTAGTGATAGCACATTGGATATTTTTGAAGAATTTGAAAAAAAGTACCCTAATATTCGTCTTGTAAAAGTAGAAAACAACGAAGCTTTTTGGGGGAATAAAAAATACGCTTTAACATTAGGAATTAAAGCTGCCAAAAAAGAATACCTCTTATTTACAGACGCAGATTGTTATCCTACTTCAAAAGACTGGATTACCACCATGAGCGCTCAGTTCACTTTGCACAAAACGATTGTTTTAGGGTATGGTGGTTATGAAAAAATTGCAAATTCATTTCTAAACAAATTAATCCGTTTTGAAACGTTATTGACGGCCATTCAATACTTATCTTGGGCAAAAGCAGGGAACCCTTATATGGGAGTAGGACGCAATTTAGCTTATAAAAAAGAGGAGTTTTTCAAAGTAAATGGTTTCATTAACCACATTCAGATACGCTCAGGTGATGACGATTTATTTATAAACGAGGCAGCCCATGCAAAAAACACGACTATAGCCTACAATCCTGAAAGCTTTACTTATTCGAAACCTAAAACTTCTTACAGAGATTGGATTACTCAAAAAAGACGCCATTTGGCAACTGCTAGTCACTATAAATTCCTGGACAAACTCCAGTTATCCACTTTTTATTGCACTCAATTTCTGTTTTTTGTAGTGGCCATATTGTTATTAGCCCTTCAATTTCAATGGATGATTGTAACAGGAATTATCGCATTACGTTATTTAGCGGTTTGGATTGTAATAGGATTTTCAGCAGGAAAACTCAAAGAAAATGACATTAAATTTTGGTTTCCAATTGTGGAATTATTCCTTATTTTGTCACAAATGAATATCTTTATTGCCAACTTATTCTCAAAACCAGTCCATTGGAAATAAATACCCAAATAGAAAAAGCTAAAAAAGGTGACCAAACTGCTTTTACCTTTCTATTAAATCATTATTGGAATGAAGTATATGGTTTCATGCTAAAACGCACCGAAAATGAAACCAATGCGGAAGATATTACTATTGAAACTTTCTCCAAAGCATTTGACAAGATAAGCTCCTATAATCCTGAATACCAATTTAACACTTGGCTTATCAGTATCGCTAAAAATGTCCATATCGATTTGTTACGCAAAAACAAAGCGAGTCTCTTTGTTGAAATCACTGAAAAAGAGGATCAAAAAGCATACGATATTGCCGACACTACTCCATCAGCTGAGGATGAATTGATTACAGAGCAAAATCTTTCACAATTATTACGATTCATCAAAGAACTGAAACCGCATTATCAAGAAGTAATACAATTGCGCTATTTTCAAGAAATGAGTTATCAAGAAATAGCAAACTCAATTGGGGAGCCTTTAAGCAATGTAAAAGTCAAATTGCTACGCGCCAAAAAACTTCTGGCCGAAATCATTCAGAACAAACGATAATACCTGCTTTTTTTTAGTTGTTCAGACTGTTGCCCCCTCCTTTAAAGGGTTGTAAATAACCCCACAATCATCAAAGCGCAAAACGCTCGTTTATAGCCCCGATCGAAGCGGCATCCTTTTTATATTTTACCCTGTGAGGGTTTAAACCCTCACAGGGTAAAATATAAAAAGATATAGCGGAGAGCGGGACGAGGCATGCTCACAAAATCCAATAGTAATGCTCCTAAAAAAGACTAAAACCTATACAATATTTTTCTTACTAAAGCGTTATCAATATAAAGACCGTTATGCCTATGGATTGATTTTTACTTAACCATTAAACTCAAATGAATTATGTCAAAATCAAGTATTTACGAAAGCCATTGGACCAATCTAGTTTTCGAAAACAGAAACAAGGAATACGGCGCCTATCAATTACGCCAAGAAACTACTAAAACTTCCCTTCTTGCGCTAGCAGTTAGCCTTTCTTTATGTGCTATCCTGATTCTTGTTCCTAAAGTGGTACATCAATTTTACGGGAACACACTTACGGCGACTGAGAGTACTCCTCCACTAGTGACTGAAATTACTCCTGTGAATTTAGCCCCAAAAATGGAAGAAAAAAAACCAGAACCGTTACAGACTACTACGGAGACTAAGCCACAAATCATCTCCAAAAAGGAGACATCACAAACTTTGAAAAATCCTATAGTTGTTCCCACAGCTCTCGCAACACAGGACATTCCAACTAATGAAATCCTTACCCCAACCATTGATCCAAACGCAATTATAGGAAACACCGCATCAGTTGGTACTGGAAATGGAAGTGACTCAACAGGCAACACAACAGGAACAGGCAACGGAATTGATAGCGGAAATACGATTGTAAACACTACAGCTCTAGACAAACAACCTGCTTTTCCGGGCGGAATTGAAAAATTCTATATGTATGTAGGCCGTCATTTTGAAACTCCAGAAATTAACGACGACAAAAACCTTCGCATTTTAGTCTATTTTGTAGTCGAGAAAGATGGCAGTATGACTGATATTCAAGTTAAAAATACCCCAGGACATGATTTAGCTGAAGAAGCCATCAGAGTATTGAAATCGATAAAAACAAAATGGTCTCCTGGCATTATTGATGCTAAACCCGTACGCACCGCCTATACTTTACCGATTACCATTCAGGTAAATTAAACCTCATCTTTTTAAAAATCAAACAGCAACACAAACCGGTTGCTGTTTTTTTTAACATTTATTCAAGAAACCCACAAAAAGTTAAACACCCATTTTAAATCCAGTTTCCTTATCTTTGTAGCCTGAAAATTGATATATGGAACCTGTTTTAGATACTACTGCACCTATTGCAACCCGAGATACAGCCGAAATGAGCACTGCTAAACCAAAATGGCTAAAAGTAAAACTTCCCATTGGGAAAAAATATACGGAACTCCGAGGTTTAGTTGACAAATATAGCCTAAACACGATTTGCACCTCCGGAAGTTGTCCTAACATGGGAGAATGTTGGGGAGAAGGAACTGCTACCTTTATGATTTTGGGTAATACTTGTACCCGTTCTTGTGGTTTTTGTGGGGTAAAAACAGGACGCCCTGAAACGGTAGATTGGGACGAACCTGAAAAAGTAGCCCGTTCTATCAAAATCATGAATATCAAACACGCTGTAATTACAAGCGTGGACAGAGATGATTTGAAAGATGGAGGTTCTATCATTTGGATAGAAACAGTAAAAGCCATCCGAAGAATGAATCCCAACACCACATTAGAAACTTTAATCCCAGATTTTCAAGGAATAGAACGCAACCTTGACCGTATTGTAGAAGCTAATCCTGAAGTTGTCTCCCATAATATGGAAACGGTTCGCCGTTTGACACGAGAAGTACGTATCCAAGCTAAATACGACCGTAGCCTAGAAGTATTGCGTTATTTAAAAGAAAAAGGAATCAACCGCACCAAATCTGGAATCATGTTGGGTCTTGGCGAACAAGAGGAAGAAGTATTTCAAACCTTGAGAGACCTGCGTGATGCAAATGTAGATGTTGTTACCTTGGGACAATATTTACAACCTAGTAAAAAGCACCTCCCTGTTAAAGAGTTTATAACTCCTGAACAGTTTGCTAAATACGAGCAATTTGGTCTTGAATTAGGCTTCCGTCATGTTGAAAGTGGCCCCCTAGTTCGTTCCTCTTACAAAGCCCAAAAACACATTTTATAATACTATTTTTTTCGGTTAATCGGTTAATCGATTAATCGGTTAAACAATTAACTGCTTAAACCTAGTACAATTGAAAATTCGCATAGCCATAAATGGATTTGGACGCATTGGTCGAAATCTTTTCAGACTATTGTTAAATCATCCTACCATTGAAGTTGTCGCTATCAATGACATTGCGGACAAAAAAACAATGGCACATCTATTAAAATATGACAGCATCCATGGCGTTCTTCCTTCCCAAGTAAGTGCAGACCAGACCGGAATCCTCGTTGACGGCCATCATTTTCTGTTTTTTCATGAAAAATCAATTGCTAATCTTGACTGGAAAAGTTTGCAACTGGATTACGTTATTGAATCAACTGGGAAGTATAAAAAATTTGAAGAAATACAGGCGCATATTTTAGCTGGAGCCAAAAAAGTAATTCTCTCCGCTCCTGCCGAAGTGGATCATATAAAAACGGTAGTATTGGGTGTAAACGAACACATTCTTGATGGTACCGAAACTATCATTTCGAATGCTAGTTGCACCACAAATAACGCAGCACCTATGATTAAGGTCATTAATGAGTTGTGTGGAATTGAACAAGCTTACATCACGACGATTCATTCCTACACAACTGATCAAAGCTTACATGACCAACCTCATAGGGATTTACGAAGAGCTAGAGGAGCTAGTCAGTCTATTGTTCCTACCACAACTGGAGCAGCCAAGGCTTTAACTAAAATTTTTCCCGACCTAGACCATAAATTAGGGGGATGTGGTATTCGTGTCCCAGTACCTGATGGTTCTTTGACTGATATAACATTCAATGTAAAAGAGCGTGTTAGTATCGACCAAATTAATCAAGCTTTTCAAAAAGCAGCTCAAACAAACTTAAAAGGTATTTTAGATTATACCGAAGATCCTATTGTCTCAGTTGATATTTTAGGAAATCCTCATTCGTGTCTCTTTGATGCCCAACTCACCTCAGTCATTGATAAAATGGTAAAAGTTGTGGGATGGTATGACAATGAAATTGGATATTCCTCTCGCATTATTGACTTGATTCTATTTACCTCAAAAAAATAATTTGTACAAAAAAACCCGATTATCCAGTGAAAAACACGGTAGCCAGGTAAATATTTTTGACCATTAAACCTTAGTTTAATTTTCTAAAGGCAAAAAACTATAATTTTTAGAATAAAATAGCATTTGTTCTGCAAATGTTTTGGGCTGTAGTACTTCAATTGCAATAATTTCTCCTTTTGCATTTGTTTTGGGTTCTAAAACAGGATTAACAAAACCGCTATAAGGTGCTGAAAGGAATTGTTTGTTTCTTTCCAATACTTCAGCATGCAATTCCTTATCTACCTTTACACCATAATTTTCAACCAAGGACTTCGCTGACTCATAATCTCCTTCAGACTTGATGCGTTGTACCTCACGCAACAATTGTCCAAACAAAGTATGTAATTTTTCGTAATCCGTAATATTAAAATAGGTTTTACCTTCTCTTACAATTTTTTCAATAACCTTGTCTTTTAACCCTTTTTCATACACCCATTGGCTCACCCATTGGCGGTTTCTCATGTGTGCTTCTTCAATTGACTCCCCTAATTTGATACGAATAAGCTGTGTCATCAATCCGTTTCGAATATAGGAATCATAGGTTTCCATACCTACTTTTTTCCAGTCATCCACCAACGCTAATTCTTGCAATTTAGGATGGTATAAATAATAAAGCGCTACTAAATCAGCTCTTCCCTCTTCGAGAGTTGAGGCATAGCTTTTCAAAGTTTCTTTTGGTGTTCCCACACCATCATTAATTTGACCAGAAGCATGACCTATCACTTCATGCAAAGCTGTATGCAATTTATCCCCTAAAACACCGTAGGTATTTGCCAATTCCAACTCTTGTGCATCATGGACAAATGCCTCCAATCTTCCTTTCGCAGCCGATTTTGTATAAGCATCCACAATATTTCCTAATGAAACCGATTTAGAACCATACTTGGCCCGAATCCAATCGGCATTGGGTAAATTCACTCCAATTGGAGTACTTGGGGAGGCATCACCCGCTTCACCCGCCACAATCACCGTCTTATAGGAAACACCTACTACATTTTTTTTCTTATGTTCCGTCATTAAAGGTGAATGGTCTTCAAACCACTGTGCGTTTTGAGATAAAACTTCCATTTTTTTAGACATATCGAAGTCTTTTATTTGCACTATATTTTCATACGAACCTCGATAACCTAATGGGTCATTATATACTTCAACAAATCCGTTGATATAGTCAATATTTCCTTCGGTAGCTTGTAACCAAGCTATATTATAATCGTCCCAAATCTTTAAATCTCCAGTCTTGTAATACGCAATCAACAACCCTAGGGCTTCGGCTTGTTTTTGATTTTCGGCTACTGACTTGGCTTTATCTAACCAATAAATAATCTTATCAATCGCAGGGCCGTACATTCCGCCACTTTTCCATACCTTTTCTTCTAATTGTCCTTGTTTGTTGCGAATCAATTTAGAATTTAAACCAAAAGAATAAGGTTCTGAAGGATTTGGACTCTTTTTTTGTGCATAAAATGCCTCCACTTCCTTCTGCGAAATTCCTTTACCATAAAAATTCACCGCTGAACCTTCGACCAATCCTTTGGCTTCATCTAGGTTAACTTTTTTTGCATCCTTATCGTTAAACAATTTTGCCACCACTGTAGGCTCTAGGAAAGTTTTGGTTTCTTTTAATAGATTCAAAAGATATTCTTGGGAAAATTCAGGCTTGATTTTATCATTGGAATAATGGTGATGAATACCGTTTGAGAACCAAACTCGTTTCAAATAGATTTCGAAGTGTTGCCAATCGGCAGTGGTTTTGTTTCCTTTGTATTTTAAATACACTTGTTCTAAAGCTTCTCTTATTTTTAAATTGTGTTTATAATTTTGATCCCACATAATATCTCTTCCTGATATTCCTGCCTGAGTCAAATAATAGACCAATTGTTTCTCTTTCAATGTCAAATTATCCCAACCCAGAATTTGGTAGCGTAAAACTTTAATATCTGCAAATTGTTCCACTACATAATCAAAATGCTCAGCAACGTTAGCTTCCTTATGCTTTTTTTGAGCTTGAATAGCAATAGACAGTAAAAGAAAAACTCCTAATTTTAAATAATGTCGAAACTTCATTATTATTTGTTTTAAAAATCCTTAACAAATATAAGGATTCTTTATAGACTCTCTTTCGTTAACACAAGATTCGAAACTTCCTTTTTTTTAATTTTCGATACCAGATAAAAAAACTGCTTGGCTACTTCTTGGAAGGTATTAAACTAAACTAACTGCTGGGATTACATTTTTTATCGCAGATTCCTTTGTATATTAATAAAATATATAACTTTACATCAGAAAACAATCCTACTATTATGCGAATTCTAAAATATTTAATCCTTTTAGTACTACTAAGTTTGGTCGCCTTATCCATTTTTATCGCTACTCAAAAAGGTGAATTCAACATTGAACGAAGCAAAGTGATTAATAGCTCAAAATCATCTGTTTACAATTACGTTAACGATCTTAAAAACTGGGAAGATTTTGGCTCTTGGATGGAAGAAGATCCACAAATGAGAATTGTCTATGCACCAACAACAATAGGCCCTGGAGCTTCATATACTTGGGAAGGAAAAGACGGTCATGGGGAAATGAAAACCCTTTTTGTGAAAGAAAACGACAGTATCGCTCAAAAAATGACTTTCAACGATAGTCCCTCATCAGTTTCTTGGCACTTTAAAGATACTGTTGGCGGTACAAAAGTGACTTGGAAAACATCTGGAAAAATGAACTTCTTTTTCAAAATTTATGCTGCTTTGAACGGTGGTCCCGATCATATTATTGGAGAAATGTATGAAAAAAGCTTAAACAATTTAGATAAAGCACTTGATTATGAAATCAACACCTACTCTATTAAAGAAAGTGCATTGGTCAAAAGACCTAACATCAATTATATTGGGCAATCGTTTACCTGCGAAATAGCAAAAGTGTATAAAAATGCTAAAATTGTAATCCCTAAAGTGGTTACTTTTTGCCAAGAAAACAACCTTACAATTAACGGAAAACCCTTTATCATATATCACAACTATGATCTCATCAAAAAGATAACTAAAGTATCTATTTGCCTTCCTATCAAAACTGAAATATTCATCAGTCCTGGTAGTGATTTGAGTTCAGGGAGACTTGAAGCTACGGAAGCTGTAAAAACAGTACTAACTGGAGATTATTCGCACATGCCAAAAGCCATCAACAAAGGGATTACTTTTTTAAATAAAAACCAAATAAAAGCAGACCCTTCAATTTCGCATATCGAATGGTTTGTTTTGGGCAGAAATGAAATAAAAAATCCATCCAAATGGGTTACCGAAGTGTACCTCCCACTAGTTCCTAAAGCAGTAGCCCCAAAAGCCTCTCTTCCTGTAACCACTAACACTGAGACCGCAGGAGGCACAGAGGAGGAAAGTGCGAACACCCCCTCTAAACCGACAAAAGTGCAATCGTTGCAAAGTATAAAGCCTGCTTTCAACAAAATTGAACCTAAAAAAAATGTGATTGAGAAAAAAGAAGAACCTTCTGAATTTTAAAACAAACCCAAACTATTATTTTAACCGAATTACCAACCATTATTAGAATTACGTATCGTTTTGCTCGAAGAAAAAGAATTTATTGAACGATTATTAAATCCAAAAACGCAGAATGAATCGTTTCAAAAACTCTTGTTGGATTATCAAAAACCACTTTACAATCACATTCGAAATATTGTATTGAACCATGATGATGCCGACGATGTGTTACAAAATACATTTATTAAAGTTTTTCAACATCTAAAAAACTTTAAAGGTGAAAGCAAATTGTTCTCGTGGATGTACCGCATAGCAACAAATGAAGCACTAACTTTTTTAAACCAAAAGGCAAAAAAAAATGGTCTCACCTCAGAAACATTACAAAATAAAACTATTGACAATTTAAAATCAGATAATTATTTTAATGGAGATGAAATCCAAATCAAATTACACAAAGCCATAGCTACATTGCCAGAGAAACAACAATTGGTTTTTAAAATGAAATATTTTGAAGAATTAAAATACGAAGAAATATCAGAAATATTAGGAACCTCAGTAGGTGCTTTAAAAGCATCCTACCATCATGCCGTCAAAAAAATAGAAGCTTTTGTTACCAACAATTAAACCTTTGGCTATTGAATTAGTCTAAGATATATCATGAAAGAATTTAAATTAGATACTACCCCAAAAATACCTACTGGTTTCCAAACACCTGAAGGTTATTTTGATACTTTATCAGAAAGGGTTTTACAACAACTCCCAGAAAAAGAATCGAAAGTAATTTCTATTTTCAAAAACAACAAAAAAGCATTCCTTATGGTTGCTGCTGTTTTTGTCATTGCTTTATTAATCCCTTCACTGTACCAAACCAAAACTACTGAACTCGACGACAGCGCTATCGAAAATTATTTGACTTATCAGTCAAATGTAACGCAATACGAAATTATTAATTTACTAGACGACGAGGATATTGACGAATTGAAAGCTACTGTAGCTGTTGAGATTAACGAATAATGCCCAAGCTACACTATTGCTTTTCCTTAAAAAAAAGAATAAGATGAAAATCAAAACAATACTTTTTCTATTTTTTGCACTTACCTTTTATGCTTATTCACAAGAGGATATAAAAGAAAAAAAAGAGCAAATCAGAGCTTTGAAAGTTACTTTTTTCAATGCTGAATTAGACCTAACTTCGGCCGAGGCTGAAAAATTTTGGCCCCTATACAATGCTTTTGATGACAAACAATTTGAAATTAGACATCAAAAAATAAAAACGTATCGCAATTTAATGAAAGATCACATCTTAAATAAGATGAGCGAAAAAGAAGCTAGTGATTTGCTTTATCAAATTGAAAGTACCGATTATGAATTGTACCAACTCCGAAAAAATTTCAATGCTAATCTAAAAAAGTTTTTACCAAAAGTAAAAATCATCAAACTGAAAAAAGCTGAAGAAGACTTCAACCGAAAGTTACTTCAACAATACAAAGACAAAAAAAATAAAAATTAAATTTTATACCACTCCCATAGAATTCCCAATCCAGATCAAAAAGAATGGATTGGGATTTTTTTTTTGCAATAAAATTATTTATTCAAAACCACCTCAAAAAGAGAACTTTACAGGTGTTTAGCAAAATTTATGATACAAAAAAGGGCTTTACATATCACTACAACACCATTTGACCAAATACTATAAAGGCTTCATTTATTTATTGGCACAGTAATTGGATAGTTAGTAACACACAATAAAAAAACTGTTCGTCATGAAAACTAAAACACTAATAACAAGCTTACTAACCTTCCTATTTGCATTACAAATGCAAGCACAATACGGAAGCGTAAACGCCATGAATGATGAAATTAGCGATAACTTAGACCTTAGAGCTGTAGCTTCACTTTTTGGTGATTCTAGAAACCTTCAAGATTTTGAAAGAAGACTAAACGACCCTAAAATTCAAATTTCCAATTTGGATTTAAACTACGACAATCAAGTCGATTACCTACGTGTGATTGAAACCGTAGATCGCAACACACACCTCGTGATAATACAATCAGTACTAGACCGAGATGTTTATCAAGATGTAGCCACTATTGATATTGAGACGGACAGATACAACAGAGTGCAAGTACAGTTTGTAGGAAACGAATACATCTATGGCCCTAATTACATTTACGAACCAGTATATTACAGTCAGCCATTGATTTATGCTTCATTTTTTGTTAGCAATTACCGCCCTTATGTATCAACTTGGTATTGGAACTATTATCCTTCATATTATTACGCTTGGCGTCCTTACCCGTTATACAGATACCGTTCTAATGTTCACGTGTCTATTAATTTTCACAACACCTATAATTATGTAACTTACAGACGAAGCAATTATGCCGCAACTTTATACAGCACAAGACGCGCTAACGGTTACGAACGCATGTACCCTCATCGTAATTTTACTAGTCGAAATGCGTATGCTACTAATCGTTACGAATTAGAAAAACGAAACAGTAGTCGAAGCGCCACAGCAAGAATTGAAAGTGATCGTTACAGAAATGGAACACCACGTTCTAATAGCACCGACAGAAACGCTCCGCAACGAAACTATTCACCGAACAATTCTAATACTTCGAGAGACCGAAATTACACACCAAACAACCCTAACAACTCAAGAGAAGCAACCCCTCAAAAGAGAACTTACTCTAGAGACTATTCACAAAATCAAAACAACGCGAATCGAACAGTAACACCTCAAAAAAATGATAATCCGAGAACGTACTCTCAAAATAACAACAGTACTCCTAGAACACCCCAACCATCAAGAAGTGAAAGTTCAAGTGCCAATTCATCTAGTCGATATGCAACTCCTAGAGAAACTGTCCCACAACCCTCACGTGCCAGAACGGAAAGCCGCTCTAATGAAAACAAATCCAATTCGGTAAGAGAAAATCGCTCACAAAGTCCTGGAAATAGCGGTAGAGGCTCTTCTAACGACAACGGAGGCAATCGTAGAACTTAATAGGATATGTTAATCCCAAAAAACACAGTTTAACAGGCTGTGTTTTTTTTGTTCTTTTTACAAATAATTAAAGCTAGTATAGCTAAAAAGAGTAAATTTGAAGCGTCTATTTAAAATACAACATGAGTTTGTCGCATAGAGATTTACACAGTAAACTAACATTAGGAGGATTATTAGTAACATTAGGCATTATTTATGGCGATATAGGTACATCACCGCTGTATGTAATGAAAGCCATCCTAGGAAGTCACACCATTAATAGCGATATCGTTCTAGGAGGAATATCGTGCGTCTTTTGGACCTTAACCCTGCAAACGACTATAAAATACGTACTGATTACATTAAGTGCTGACAATCATGGCGAAGGTGGTATATTTGCACTTTATGCCTTAGTCAAAAAGACCAAAATTCAATGGCTGATAGTCCCCGCCATCATTGGTGGAAGTGCTTTACTAGCTGACGGAATTATCACCCCACCCATATCGGTATCATCTGCTGTAGAAGGGATCCGAACCTTTTATCCTGAAATCAATACGGTTCCCATCGTGATTGGTATTTTATTCATTCTGTTTACAATTCAACAATTTGGAACCAAACTCGTAGGTCGCTTTTTTGCCCCTATGATGCTGTTATGGTTCAGCATGTTAGGCATTCTTGGTTTGATACAAATTGCCAAGCATCCCGAGGTAGTCAAAGCTTTTAACCCCTACTATGCATACCATTTATTAACCATTCATCCCGAAGGCTTTTTTGTGTTAGGATTGGTATTTCTATGTACAACAGGAGCCGAAGCGCTATATTCCGACATGGGGCATTGTGGTCGAAAAAACATTAGAATCAGTTGGATTTTTGTAAAATCAACTTTGTTATTAAATTATTTTGGACAAGCTGCCTATTTAATACATCATGAAGGCGAGACCTTACAATCATTAGGAGGCAAAAATGGAAATCCCTTTTACCTTATTATGGCCGATTGGTTCCAACCCTTTGGAATCGTGATTGCTACCTTAGCTGCCGTGATTGCTTCACAGGCTTTGATTAGCGGTTCGTTTACCTTGATAAACGAGGCGATGCGATTAAACTTTTGGCCTAAGGTAAAAATCAAGTACCCAACCGAATTGAAAGGACAATTATACATCCCTTCTATTAACTGGCTCTTATTTTTTGGATGTGTGGGTATTGTCATTCACTTTGAAGAGTCCAGCAATATGGAACACGCCTACGGATTGGCCATAATTTTATGCATGATTATGACCACCATCTTACTCAACTTTTATTTGATTATGAAGCGCGTAAAGTTGTACTTCATGGTTCCTTTAATAACAATTTATTTACTAATCGAATTTAGTTTTCTTGCCGCAAACGTCACTAAATTTACCGAAGGTGGTTACGTTACACTTATCATTGCAATGGTACTTATCTCCATTATGACCACGTGGTTTTTAGCCAAGAAAATTAACAAAAGCTACACTAAGATTGTCAAAATTGAAGATTATAAAAAAGTACTTAGCGAATTAAGCAAAGACTTTACCATTCCTAAATATGCTACACATTTAGTCTATATGACTAACGCGAATAGGTCTGACGAAATTGAAGAAAAAGTAATGTATTCTATTTTACAAAAAAGACCCAAAAGAGCTGACATCTATTGGTTCGTTCATGTTAATATTTTAACAGAGCCTTACAAAACAGAATACCGTGTAACTGAAATTTTGAAAGACGATTTGTATCGAATTGATTTTAATTTAGGCTTTAGAGAACCTACCAAAATCAATTTAATGTTCAAAGAAGTGATTAAAGATATGGTACAAAATGGCGAGGTGGACATTACCAGTCGTTACGAATCTTTAAATAAAAACAACATTCTTGGAGACTTTAAATTTGTACTATCCGAAAAATTCTTGTCCAATGATAGCGATTTAAGATGGTATGAAAAATTAGTGATGAACTCCTATTTCTTAATCAAAAAACTGAGTTTATCTGAAGAAAGAGCTTTTGGACTAGACAGTAGTTCTGTTAAAATTGAAAAATTCCCAATGGTATTACATGCCCCAGAAATAGTAGGGTTAACGCGTGTTCAATAAGTTTAAAAAACAAAAAACACCTAAAGCACTGTTCTCACCACAGTGCTTTTTTTTTGCTAATTAGAGAAAAATAAATTTTCCTGAATTTAAAATTAAACTATCAAACCAATAATAGTACCTTTGCATCTCAATTATTTAAAATGAGATTACACAGAAATTTAGTTTACACCACAATTGATTCCTTAAATGCTATTTTCAACGAAGGAGAATATGCAGACAAAGTGGTTGCCAGAGCTTTAAAAAAAGACAAACGTTGGGGAAGTTCCGATAGAAAATTTGTCGCAGAAACTATATACGAAATTGTACGTTGGAAGAGATTGTATGCTGAAATCGCCGAAGTAAGAGAACCCTTCGACCGTGACAATTTATGGAGAATGTTTGCCGTTTGGGCCGTTTTAAGAGGCTACCCCATCCCTGATTGGCGTCAACTAGAAGGAACACCAGAACGAAAAATAAAAGGGAGATTTGACGAATTATCCAAAACTAGAGCCATCAAAGAATCGATACCTGACTGGATGGATGAATTGTGTGCTAAAGAATTAGGCGAAAAAGTTTGGGCAAAAGAAATTACAGCACAAAATCAACCTGCTAAAGTAATCCTAAGAACCAACACTTTGAAGACTACTAAGGAAAATCTACGAGCTATTTTGATGGATTTAGATATCGAAACAGAATACCTAGAAAATCAACCTGAAGCTTTGGTTTTAAAAGAAAGAGCTAACGTCTTTATGACCGATGCTTTCAAACAAGGTTTGTTTGAGGTGCAAGATGCTAACTCACAACTCGTAGCTGCTTTCCTTGATGTTAAACCAGGAATGAGAGTAGTGGACACTTGCGCTGGTGCGGGAGGAAAAACACTACATATTGCCTCATTGATGCAAAACAAAGGGCAACTTATCGCCATGGATTTGTATGAAAGCAAATTAAAACAACTCAAGTTACGCGCCAAGAGAAACAGTGCGTTCAACATTGAATACCGCATTATCGATAGCACTAAAGTTATTAAAAGATTACACGAAAAAGCAGATCGCGTATTGATTGATGCGCCTTGTAGCGGTCTTGGTGTCTTGAAAAGAAATCCTGATGCTAAATGGAAATTAAAACCCGAATTCATTGACAATATTCGACAAGTGCAATCGGAAGTGTTAGAGAACTATTCAAAAATTGTAAAACCTGGTGGAAAACTAGTCTATGCCACCTGCTCTATATTACCATCCGAAAACCAAGAACAGGTAGAACGCTTTCTAACAACGGATATAGGCAAACAATTTACCTTTATCAAAGACCATAAAATTCTGGCATCTGAATCAGGTTTTGACGGATTCTACATGGCTTTATTAGAAAGAAAAGCATAGACAAAAATTCAAAAGTCAATTAATTTGTCTAGTCCTGAAAAAGTGATACAGGATTAATAATAAATAAAAGTACAATTTTTAGACAGTAGTAAGCATAGGTTTACTACTGTTTTTTGTTTTATAAGTTCTCATTTTGATTTTGTTTTGTTTATGCATCTGATTGGGTGTAAGCATGTAATTAGAATAATGAGGTCTGATTTCATTATAGATATTAATAGCTTCCTTTACAACTTTTTACATGATTTCTGTTTTTTGATTGTATTTATCAATCTTAAATTCCTGTTTTAAAATACCATTAACCCTTTCTGCTACTGCATTTTCATAAGGGTCCGAATTTTGCGTCATGCTACATACAACTTTATTTTTATCAAGCTGTTTTTGGTATTCATGGGCACAATATTGAATACCTCTGTCAGAATGATGTATCAACGGTAAGTTTTTGTTATTTCTGTGTTTAAGAGCCATTTTTAAAGCTTTCAAACTGCTTTCTGTATTCATATTGTCAGCAACATAATACCCCATAATCTTTTTAGAATAAGCATCTGTTACCAAACTTAAATAACATGGATTATCTCTTTTTCCGATATAGGTTATATCAGATACCCAAACCTGTTCAGGCCTGTTAATTTGTAAATCTAAAATCTGATTTTGATGTTTTCTAAATCGATGATGTGAATTAGTTGTTACATGATAACTTCGTTTAGGCTGTATTAATAAATGATTAGCTCTGAGTATATCAAAGAATTTATCTCTTCCTATTTTCATTAGTTGAAGTTTATCCAGCAGAAGATAATATAGTTTTCTTGTGCCTACTCTAGGCATTATCTCTCTGATATCATTTACCATTGAAATTACTTCTTTGGCTTTGCTTTGTTTGGATGCTCTTCTTCTAATTTTTCGATAATAAACCTGTCTGTCTATCCCGAACAAATAACAGGTAAACGCTACT
>NZ_BPLU01000068.1 GCF_019656315.1 Flavobacterium sp. UMI-01
CTTACTAATTTGGCTTTAACCCCAAGTACTTTATTACCAAATGGCGTTGGTGTTGCTACACAAGATTATACCATTACACAAGCCGATATTGATGCTAAAATGGTTACCAATACGGCTATTGCCAAAGGTAAAGACCCAAGTGGTAATGATATAGAAGATACCTCAGGTACGGCAGTTGACAATGATGATAGTACGGTTACTACTTTACCGACACAAGAGAAGTTAGCTTTTGTTAAAACAGCTGTTTACAATGGCGACCCAACGAAGGCAAAAGTAGGAGATAAAATCACTTATACCTTTACAGTAACCAATACGGGTAATGTTAC
>NZ_BPLU01000069.1 GCF_019656315.1 Flavobacterium sp. UMI-01
TAGAGCGCAATTTAGAGGTGTTAGAAAAATTGATTTTTTCCTGTTTAGATTATCCAATCTTTTTGCCTAATCCCCAACTTTTGAACTTGATCCCCAATCTTTTTGCCTAATCCCCAACTTTTGAACTTGATCCCAAAAAAAAGAGAACCAAAGCCCTCTTCACATTACCCACCTCAACCCCATCTTTTAGTCATCAAACTCTACCTCATGAGCAGCAAAATCCAAAATCTCTGCTCTCGCACCATATTTCACAATTTCATCTATTCCTTTCTGCGCCATTAAAATCGTGCTATATTTACGACTTACCGCCATCAACGCATCATTCAATACCACTTTGAAGTAAAATTTACCTTTAGCGGTTTTATATTTCAAAAAAGAACAAGAATCAAACTTTGAACGCAACAATTCTGCATCAGCTTCACAATCCATTCGCAACTCATACGGTGCACTAGTAAAAATAGGCTTCCCTTTCCTTGAAGTATATTCAAACTTATAATCCCCACTAAAACGCTTACTTATCACAAAAGACCCCATAGACTAACATCATTATTTTTACAAACCTAAAAATACAACCTTTAATCAAAAACAGCACCCAAAAAGAAGCTTGAGTTATAAACAAAAAAAAGCCTCTTCAAAAGAAGAGGCTTTGTACTCAGAGCGGGACTTGAACCCGCACGAACATTGCTGTTCACTGGATTTTAAGTCCAGCGTGTCTACCAATTTCACCATCCGAGCGTTATGCTTTAAAAGTATGATTTTTAATTTTTTATAAAAAATTAATTAAACCAAACCTATCCGAGCGTTTTATTTTCAAAGATACTGTTTAATTTTCAAAAACAAAATCTTTCGAGCTTTTACGCTTAGAGCGAAAAACGGGGCTCGAACCCGCGACCTCGACCTTGGCAAGGTCGCGCTCTACCAACTGAGCTATTTTCGCATTTTCAATCCTTAAAAAGAACCGCGATACTTGTTCTGTATTGCGGATGCAAATTTAAGACATTTATTGAGTTAAACAAGCAGTTTTTAAATATTTTTTCAAATTATTTTATAACCTTCTGATAACCTAAACTTTAAATATGAAATTATTTTCTGGTCAGCATCCTTTTTAATTCATTTAACTTCATCAAAGCCTCAACAGGGGTTACCGAATTAATATCCAAACTCAATATCTCTTCTTTTATCTCCTCTAACAAAGGGTCATCAAGATTAAAAAAGCTCATTTGCATTTCTTCTTTTTCCGCTTTTATTCCATTCAACGCATCGCTTGAATGATCTTTCTCTAATTTTTTCAATAGCTTTTGAGCTTTCTGAATTACTATTTGAGGCATTCCAGCCATTTTGGCAACATGTATCCCAAAACTATGTGCGCTTCCTCCTTTAACTAATTTTCGAATAAACAAAACCGAATCCTTAAGCTCTTTTACAGAAACATTATAATTTTGTATTCGAGGCAACAATTCATTCATCTCATTCAATTCATGGTAATGGGTAGCAAAAAGCGTTTTGGGTTGCGTAGGGTGTTCATGCAAATATTCAGCAATAGCCCATGCAATAGAAATCCCGTCATAGGTACTCGTTCCACGACCAATCTCATCCAACAACACCAAACTTCTATCTGAAAGATTATTCAAAATAGAAGCCGTTTCATTCATTTCAACCATAAAAGTCGATTCACCCATCGAAATATTGTCGCTTGCCCCCACTCGAGTAAATATCTTATCGATAATTCCCATACGTACGCTGTCTGCAGGAACAAAACTACCCATTTGAGCCAATAACACAATCAAAGCCGTTTGACGCAAAATAGCCGACTTACCAGACATATTAGGCCCTGTTATCATAATCAATTGCTGTGTTACCCTATCCAGAAACACATCATTGGCAATATAAGGCGTTCCTACGGGCAATTGTTTTTCAATAACAGGATGGCGTCCATTTTTTATTTCGAGCTCAAAAGTCTCATCTAATTGTGGACAAACATATTGGTTTTCGATTGCCAGCTGCGTAAAAGAACACAAACAATCCAACTGAGCTACCAAATTAGCATTTAACTGTACCGGCTTAATATAAGTGGTTATCCAAGCTACTAATTGCTCAAAAAGCTCCGATTCGATTTTTTGAATCTTTTCTTCCGCTCCCAGAATTTTAGACTCGTATTCTTTTAATTCTTCTGTAATATAACGCTCGGCACTGACTAAAGTTTGCTTTCGAATCCATTCTGCTGGCACTTTGTCTTTATGTGTATTTCTTACTTCAATATAATACCCAAAAACATTATTGAAAGAAATTTTTAATGAAGAAATGCCCGTTCGTTCAGATTCCCTAGCTTCAATTCCTTCCAGAAATTCTTTTCCAGAGGTAGATATAGCACGCAACTCATCTAATTCATCGCTCACTCCTTTAGCAATTGCATTTCCTTTCGAAATAGCCACAGGTGCATCTTGATTTAAAGTAGTTTTGATTTTTTCTCGTAACAACTCACAACTATGCAAACTATCACCAATAACCTTCACTGCTTCTTGCGGACTTTCCAACGCTAAGGTTTTGATTGGAATAATCGCATCTAGCGATTCTTTCAAATACACCACTTCACGCGGAGAAACCTTTCCTGCCGCAATTTTCGAAATCAAACGTTCCAAATCTGAAATCTGCTTGATTTGATATTGCATTTTTTGCAACACTTCTTGATGTTCTTTCAAATAAGCTACTACCTGATGGCGATTTTTTATCTTATTAATATCTTTTAATGGCAATGCTAGCCAACGTTTCAACAAACGCCCTCCCATTGGGGATAACGTTCTATCCATCACATCTAACAAGGTAACTGCGTTTGGATTATAACTGTGATACAACTCCAAATTGCGAATGGTAAAACGATCCATCCATACGTAGGCATCCTCAGCAATTCGCTGAATCGATGTAATATGCTGTACTTTGTTGTGTTGGGTTTCAGACAAATAATATAAAATAGCCCCCGAAGCAATAATTCCTTCTTTCAACTCTTCAACTCCAAAACCCTTTAACGACACGGTTTGAAAGTGTTTTATTAAGGTTTCAAAGGCATAATCTTCCTTATAAATCCAGTCTTCTAAATAGAAACAATGAAAATCATCCCCAAAATGCTCTTTAAAATTATTTTTGTGTTGTTTTTGAATCAAAATTTCTGCCGGTCCAAAATTTTGCAACAACTTATCAATATACTCCCCATTTCCTTGTGCTGTCAAAAATTCACCCGTAGAAACATCTAAGAAAGACACTCCTATTGTTTTGGCAGCAAAATACACTGATGCCAAAAAGTTATTGGATTTTGAACTCAGCACTTCATCATTCATCGAAACACCGGGAGTTACTAATTCTGTAACGCCTCGTTTTACGATTGTTTTGGTCATTTTGGGATCTTCGAGTTGGTCACAAATAGCCACACGCAAACCCGCTTTTACTAATTTTGGCAAATAAGTATTTACAGAATGATGCGGAAAACCCGCCAATGCCGTTTCACTATCCGATCCAGCACCACGCTTAGTTAAGGTAATTCCTAAAATTTTAGAAGCCCTAATGGCGTCTTCCCCAAAAGTTTCGTAAAAATCCCCCACTCTAAACAACAAACAGGCATCTGGATACTTGCTCTTGATTTCGTTGTATTGCTTCATTAAGGGAGTCTCTTTTACTACTTTATCTTTAGTTGCCAAAATATATTTTTTTTATTTGTGATTAATTATGAAACCGAAGCGAATTTATAGATTTAAATGCTAAAATGGAATTAGTAAAAAAATAAACTTTACTTTTAAGGAAATTTTATAGTATTGGCATGATTTTTTCTTTAGATTTGTTTATCAATTTAAAAAATGGGAAAAAATGAAAAAAATAGTTTTACTTGCCTTATTAACCGTATTTGGAATTGCTAGTTCTAATGCACAAGAAACATCAAAAAAATCAAAAATAGCTCCAAAAACTGCAACTACAAAATTACCTAAAGTTGAAGGTGCAGGAATGGTATTTGAATCAGAAACAATTGACTATGGTACAATTGCACATAACTCAGATGGTAACCGTCAATTTGTATTCACTAATAATGGAACAAAACCATTAATTATCACAAACACTACAGGTTCTTGTGGCTGTACTGTACCTACCACTCCAAAAGAGCCTATCGCTCCAGGAGCTAAAGGAGTTATCGGAGTAAAATACGCGACTGACAGAGTGGGGCCATTTACTAAAACAGTAACCGTAACTTCAAATGCAGAAGGTCAACCAACAAAAACTTTAACAATTAAAGGAACAGTATTAGCTGATGATGCAAAAAAGAGCTAATTTTGACACCTAAAACATACTAAAGCTTCCATTTTGGAAGCTTTTTTTATATTTAATTTTTAAAAAATGAGAAAGCTTGCCAACAGTGAACTAGAACGAAAATCAGTGGAAGATTTTAAAAAATCAGAAAAAACACCTCTCATTTTGGTCTTAGATGATATTCGAAGCCTCCATAACATAGGCTCTGTTTTTCGTACTGCCGATGCTTTCTTAATAGAAAAAATCTACCTCTGTGGTATAACAGCCACCCCACCTAATAAAGAAATTCACAAAACAGCACTTGGCGCTACTGAAACAGTAGCATGGGAACATCATGAAAACGTTTTGGATGTTATTGCGAATCTAAAAAAAGAAAATATTCTCACACTCGCCATAGAACAAGTAGAAAGTGCCACCTTCTTACAAGATTTTCAAATCCAAAAAAACCAAAAGTACGCACTCGTATTTGGGAATGAAGTTTTTGGAGTTTCGCAAGATGCAGTAAAACTATGTGATGGCTGTATTGAAATTCCGCAATTGGGCACTAAACACTCCTTAAATATTTCGGTTAGCGCTGGTATTGTTGTTTGGGATTTATTTAAAAAAATCAACAATGACTAATGCTTACACTTTGAAGTAGAAAATTAAACAAAATCAATATCCTGAACCACAACACAATCGCTATTATCTACACATTTCTCTAGCATTTGTACTAGAGTTAACTTCAATATAGGATGTTCCCACTGCAAGTCTAAATCAGAAATAGGTAACAAAACAAACTTTCGATCCTGCATCAACGGATGAGGGATTTGAAGTTGCTCATTGTGAATAATTTCGTTTTCACAAAAAACCAAATCGATATCAATAATCCGTGATTGGTAACCTGACTGCTCAACCCGAACACGTCCCATTTCTTTCTCAATCAACAAAGCGTTATTTAAAACTTCGATAGGTCTTTGAGTTGTTACGACTTCCAAAGCACAGTTATAAAAAGCATCACCATCAAACCCCCAAGCAGGCGTTTCATACAACTTAGACACCTGAGTGACTGTTCCTATTTTTTCTTTTATCAATTGGATACAAAACAAAATGTTTCCCAATTTATCCCCTTGATTTGTTCCTAAGGACAAAACAACCTTATGACCTAACTCCATTTTTCGATTGATGTGTTTTAATTAACCCCAAATTAACTAAATCCTTTTTAGAATTAAGGATATATTTGCATAAATTAAAGTGCACAATCTGTATCATTGTATAATATTTCTTCTTCTTATAAAAAATAACAATATGAAATTTCTAGGAAATGTTGCCGCAACCATAGTAGGTTTATTTGTTTTTTGTTTACTATTCCTTTTTGGAATTGTTTTTATCTCCGCTGTTTTTAATGATGATTCCGAAAGCACCCTTGTCAAAAAAAATTCGGTTATCGAGCTTGATTTAGCCGAAATTGAAAATGATTACGGTGGCAAATACAAAGACCCTTTGATGACTTTTTTCTCAGACAACGATGAAATAGGACTAACAGATGTGTTAAACGCAATTACTAGCGCCAAGACAGATGAAAACATCAAAGGAATTTCAATTGTAAACAGCCATTCATTACTAGGCATGGCACAAAGTAAAACTTTGCGAGATGCTTTGGAAGATTTTAAAAAATCAGGCAAATTTATCATGGCCTATTCCAATTCGTATTCACAAAAAGAGTACTACCTCAATTCGGTAGCCCATACTATTTACCTCAATCCTGTGGGAAACATGGACTTCAAAGGTTTGTCATCCGAAATCCTGTTCTTCAAAGATTTACAAGAAAAATCAGGAATCAAAATGGAAGTGATTCGACATGGAAAATACAAAAGTGCCGTCGAACCCTTTTTGGACAACAAAATGAGTGAAGCCAATAGAGAACAGATAGAAGCGCTACTAACTTCTATTTGGAACACGGTTGTAACTGATATTTCCAAAAGCCGAAATATTGCTATTTCACAACTTAATACTATTGCCAATAACCTTCAGGCTAGAACTCCATTATTAGCAAAGCAAAACAAATTAATTGATGTAATTGCTTATGAAGACCAATACCACGATGCTGTTAAAAAAGCATTAAAAGTAAAAAAAGACGAAGACTACCACCGTATTTCCATCGAGAATTACACCAAAAAAATATTACTCGACAAAGAATTTGAAGAAACTGATGATGCGATTGCCATACTCTATGCGCAAGGCGAAATCCAGTCTGGGGAAGGTGACGTCAACACCATTGGCGAATTATCAATGAATCGTTCATTGCAAGAAGCCCGTAAAGACAAAAACATTAAAGCCATTGTGTTACGAATTGATAGCCCAGGAGGAAACGCCTTAACATCGGATTTAATTTGGAGGGAAATTGAACTGACCAAAAAAACAAAACCCGTAGTAGTATCCATGGGTAATTATGCCGCTTCTGGAGGCTATTATATTGCTTGTAATGCCAATCAAATTTTTGCCGAAAAAAACACCATCACCGGCTCCATAGGCGTTTTTGGAATTTTACCTAATTTCAATCAATTAGCCACTAAAATAGGCATTGATGCCGAACAAGTAAAAACCCATCCTAATGCATCAGAATACAGTCCTTTTGTTCCTCTTGACGATACTTTCAAGGCTGTAACCACCGAAAATGTAGAACACATTTACAACACCTTTGTCGCTCATGTAGCCCAAGGACGTAAAATGACATTTGCCCAAGTAGATGCCATAGCTCAAGGTCGCGTATGGACTGGGAGTGATGCACTTAAAATAGGTTTAATAGACAAAATAGGAAGCTTAGATGATGCTATCAAAGCCGCGGCAACACTAGCCAAAACAAAGAAGTATTCCACCAAAAGCTTCCCTGAATTTGAAAAAAGTTTTGATGCTATGTTTAACGAGCTACCTTTTGGTCAATCCAAAACAGCATTTATAAAAGAAGAAATTGGTATTGAGAACTACAAAATCATTCAACAAATCAAACGGATGCAAGCACGTAAGGGAATTCAAGCTATTTTACCTTATGAAATTTCCATCCAATAAATCCCTTAAAAATCCGTTTTTGAATTATTAGAAACGGATTTTTTTTATGCCTAACAACCATTTCAAACTGTAAATTCGTATATTCACTTATCAATTACGGCAGTATTTTTGATAGTATTGCTATAAAATAAAATTTCATGCTATGTTAAAAAAAATCGCACTCATAACTGGAGGATTCCTACTGCTGTTAGCCGGAAGTTTATTTGCTATCCCGTATTTTTTTAAAGACCAAATCCAAGCTAAAATCACAGCTGCTATCAATAAAAAAGTAGATGCCAAAGTGGCTTTTGCTAATGCCGATTTGAGTTTGTTCAAAAACTTCCCCAATGCCACAGTGACTATTGACTCATTGAGCATCATCAATAAAGCTCCATTTGAAGGTGATACGCTAATTGCTTTAGGTGAATTGCAATTAAAAATGTCCGTCAAAGAACTTTTTAAAGAAAAAAATGAATCGATCGCTATTCAGGGAATCACTTCAAAAAATGGCTTGATTAACATCATCTTTAACGAAGACGGCCTTGGAAATTATGATATCGCTTTGAAAGAAGACAACCCGCAAGACGATAATGGAAAGAGCGAGCCGTTAGCCTTAAAAATCCAAGAATACGCCATTGCTAATTTTCAATTTCGATATACGGACAAAGCCTCAAAAATCAAAATGGTTATTGACAGTTTAAACCATAAAGGTACAGGAGATTTTGCTACTTCAAAATTGGATTTAGACACTCATTCTACTGCTACCATTTCATTAGATATGGACAAAGTCAATTACATGAAAAATGTAGCATTGACTTTAGACGCAATTCTAGGAATTGATTTAGATCAGAACAAATATACCTTCAAAGAAAACAAAGCTTTAATCAATCAATTACCTTTAGAATTTGATGGTTTTATTCAGATGGTTGAAGCTGGTCAAGAATACGATTTGAAATTTAAAACTCCAACTTCGTCCTTCAAAAACTTTTTAGGCTTAATTCCTGCTGCTTACTCCTCTAGTCTAGACAATGTGAAAACGACAGGAGATTTTACTGTTGCTGGGTTTGCCAAAGGTACTTATACGGATACAACTGTTCCTCAATTCAATATTGAAATCGCTTCTAACAATGCATCCTTTCAGTATCCAAACTTACCTAAATCAGTTCAAAATATTATTATAGACACCCAAATTGTTAACACAACGGGAATTTTGAATGATACTTATGTCAATTTGGACAAATTATCCTTTACTATTGACCAAGATGTTTTCAATGCCAAAGCTACAATTCGCAATATTACTCAAAATGCATTGGTGGATGCCATGCTAAAAGGAACTATTAATCTCAGCAACTTATCCAAGGCCTACCCAATCAAGCTTGACAAACCTTTGGCAGGGATTTTAAAAGCGGATGTAGTTACTAATTTTGATATGGCTTCAGTTGAAAAAAGCGAATACCAAAACATCCGAAATTCAGGAACGATGAGTCTTTCTGGTTTCAAATATACTGATGAAAATGGCAAATCCATGAACATCAGTACGGCTTTGATACAATTCAACCCTAATCAAGTTAATTTAAAACAATTTAATGCGACTACTGGAAAAAGTGACCTTAGCATCACGGGAGTTCTGGATAACTTCTATGGTTTTATTTTCAAAAACCAAGAACTAAAAGGAAATTTCGCATTACAATCGAATCAATTGGCCGTTAATGACTTCATGACGGCAGAGGAACCTGTAAAAACAGCAAACGAAACTAAAAAACCCGCTGAGGCAATGAAAATCCCAGCCTATTTGAATTGTTCGCTTACCGCTAAAGCCAATACGGTTTTATACGATAATCTGACCTTAAAAGAAGTCTCGGGTAAACTCATTGTTAAAGACGAAAAAGTAACGATGGAGAATGTCAAAACTGCCATTTTTGGTGGAACTATCGGCTTGAATGGTTCTGTTTCCACCAAAGGAAAAACACCCGTTTTCGACATGAGTTTAGGATTAACTCAGGTAGATATTGCGCAATCCTTCACCCAATTAGACTTACTTAAAAAAATTGCTCCCATTGCAGGAATCATCAACGGAAAATTAAATTCTTCAATTAAACTCAACGGAAACCTAACTAATGACATGAGTCCCGATTTAAAAACCCTTACAGGTGACTTGATAGGACAATTGCTAACTTCCACTATTAATCCAGAAAAATCAACTTTATTAACCGCTTTAACTTCAAATATTAAATTCATTGACTTAGACAAAATCAATTTGAATGATTTAAAAGCTGCTATTAGTTTTGATGATGGTAAAGTTAACATCAGGCCTTTTGACATCAAATACAAAGACATTAAGGCGACTATTGGAGGTTCACATGGATTTGACCAAAGCATGAATTATAGTTTAAAATTTGATGTTCCTGCTAAATATCTAGGGGCGGAAGCTAATGCTCTAATTGCAAAATTAACACCAGCGGATGCAGCAAAATTGGAGAACATTCCAATTAATGCTATCATGACTGGAAATTTTTCAAACCCAAAAATTTCTACCGATATGAAAACCGCTGTGACTAATTTGACCAATCAATTAGTACAACAACAAAAGGCAGCTTTAATCAATAAAGGGACGTCAAAACTAACTGACCTCATCAATAAAAACAAACCCGCTGGAGACACCTCTAAAACCGTGGTACCAACTACTAAAGCGGAAGTACAAGAAAAAGCCAAAGAAGAGGTAAAAACTAAAGCAACCGACTTAATAAAAGGTTTTTTAAACAAGAAAAAACCAGCGGAAGAAGCTAAACCTACTGAAACCAAACCCGTTGAATAAGACACAAGAAGTGCCTAACACTTGGAAAGCATTCTCGTATTAAGCACTTCTTTTAAATTACATTATCAACAATTAACTAGATAAAAGTATCCAAAATCAAAGTCCCAATACTAAAGATTTATTTGTACCACATACCCTTCGGAACCACGAACATTAAAAACGGTTCCGTCTTCAAACATCAAGTATTGCCCTTTAACCCCTATTAATTTCCCTTTATAAGTTGGTGTTTTATCCAGACTTAAACTTTTTACTTTGTTAGGATAAACCAAAACAGGATATTCCATTTGATACAAATCGTATTTATCTAAAACAAAATAATCTTTAACCTCATCGGGAATTAGGGATTCTAATTTCATTCGTTCACCAACTAAATCAACAGGCTCAATGGCATTGGTCAACATTTTACGCCAATTGGTTTTATCTGCGTAATGGTCTTTGAGGGCAACCTCAGTAATTCCTGCCAAATAGCGATTTGGCACTTCTACAACAGCAATGGCTTCATTAGCCCCTTGATCAATCCAACGTGTGGGCACTTGTGATTTTCTCGTGACTCCTACCTTGATTTCGCTTGACAGCGCTAAATATACAATATGAGGTTGCAATTGTGCTTTTTGTTCATAAACCAAATCCCTATCAGCTATACCCAAATGCGCTGTACTCAATTCTGGTTTCATAATCCAATCCCCTACTGCAGCACTCGAATAAAAACAGTCGTAACAAAACCCTTGACGGAATATTTTTTTCTTCTTATTGCAATTTAAACATTGATACCCAATCAATTGAATTTCTAGTTCTTGATTCAACACTTGGTTCATATTGAGAAAACTATCTTCAAAAACTAAATAATATTGGATTGGATTGCCAAATTCAGTTTGCATTTTTGCTAGTACACCTTCGTATTGCATGGAATTATGGTTTGATATATGACTATTTTTTCTATTTTTGGTAAAGTTATCATTCGTAATGCATAATTCATAATACCATTTTTAAAAAATGCCACTAACTATTATCAATGCATTTGCTTCTTGGGTTTTAAAACAACGAATCCACCAAATAGAACTTTTCTTGAAATACCCTAACGAGGTACAAGAAGAGCTACTGATGAATTTGCTTCAATCAGCCAAATATACTGCTCTAGGAAAACAATACGGATTTGATTCTATCCTTTCATACAAAACCTTTTGCGAAAGGGTCCCTATCAGCAGTTATGAAGAAATTCAACCACTTATTGAACGGACACGAAATGGGGAACAAAATTTGTTTTGGAATACCACTATCAAATGGTTTGCTAAATCTAGTGGCACAACAAATGCCAAAAGCAAATTTATCCCCGTAAGTAATGAAGCGCTTGAAGACTGTCATTACAAAGGAAGTAAAGATTTATTGTGCATGTACCTCAACAACAACGAAGATTCGGAAATGTTTTTGGGCAAAAGTCTTAGACTTGGAGGTAGTTCTCAAATCTATGAAAACAACAACAGTTATTTTGGTGATTTATCAGCCATATTGATTGAAAACATGCCTATTTGGGCTGAGTTTAGTAGTACTCCCAGCAACAAAACCTCTTTAATGAGCCATTGGGAAACTAAAATTGCTGCCATTATCAATGAAACTAAAACAGAAAATGTGACCAGTTTTGCCGGTGTTCCTTCTTGGATGTTGGTTTTGATGAACAAAATGATGGAAGAAACAGGCAAAACCAATTTACTAGAAATCTGGCCTAATCTTGAGGTGTATTTTCACGGTGGCGTGAGTTTTGAGCCTTATCGCGAACAGTACCAATCAATTTTACCCAAAAAAGATTTTAAATATTACGAAATATACAACGCCTCCGAAGGTTTTTTTGCCATTCAAGACCTTAACTACTCCAATGATTTATTGTTGATGCTGGATTACGGCATCTTTTACGAATTCATTCCGATGGATGTCTTTGGCACCGAAAATCAATTTGCGATTCGGCTATCAGATGTTGAATTACATAAAAATTATGCCATTGTCATTACCACCAATTCGGGTTTATGGCGCTATCTTATAGGTGACACCGTACGTTTTACCTCATTAAATCCTTTCCGAATTAGAGTTACAGGTCGAACCAAACATCATATCAATGTTTTTGGTGAAGAATTAATGATTGAAAACACAGATAAAGCATTAGCCGAGGCATGTAAATTGACTCATGCTGAAGTAATTGATTATACCGTAGCGCCTATTTTCATGAAAGAAAAAGAAAAAGGAGCGCATGAGTGGATGATTGAATTTAAAACTATTCCAAATGACCTAGCTCTATTTGAGAAAATTCTAGATGAAACGTTGCAAAATATCAATTCTGACTACGAAGCCAAACGCTACAACAACATGACCCTTAATCCTTTGGTAATTAATATTGCGCGTAAGAATTTATTTTATGACTGGCTCAAAGACCGTGACAAACTTGGAGGGCAACACAAAATCCCAAGATTATCCAACAGTAGAGATTATTTAGAGCAATTGAAAAGCATGCAAGTTAAAATTATTGCCTGATGCCATTTTCTGTTTCGACCCCTTACAATCTTATGCGATTAAACACGTAAAGGTTGTGATGGCACGGAAGTATTGTACAAAAAAGAACCTGCTACCCATTCCATCTTACACTTGTTTAAAACATTTTTCCAAAGTAGAAACTTCAAATTTATTAAAATTTTTCAAAGACATTCCTATAAAAAAATAAGTCATACAATCACAGATTAATCAATTTTTAAATAAATTTTCATCTCTAATAACCCTCGTAAAGTGGAAGTAGTGCCAATTTATTCTTAGAATTATTAGTTTAAAAAATTGATGAATCTGTGGTTGTTTTTAATTTGTGCCTGGAAGATTTAAAACTGTTTAAATTTTAGATTTTTTCCATCATATCAATATGCCTGTCGTGGTAGCCTAGCAGGTACAAAACCCCGTCAAGACCAAGACTAGAGATAGAAGTTGCTGCACTTTCCTTCACCTTAGGTTTGGCATGGAAAGCAATTCCTAATCCTGCTAAATTTATCATTGGCAAATCATTAGCACCATCCCCAACAGCAATAGTTTGATTGATATTGATGCCTTCTTTATCCGCAATCGCTTGCAGGTATTCGGCTTTCTTCTTACCATCAACAATATCGCCTAAGTATTTACCCGTCAATTTACCATCTTTTATTTCTAATTGGTTGGCATGTACATAATCAATACCCAATTCTTTTTGCAAATATTCACCAAAATAGGTAAAGCCACCCGACAAGATTGCCGTTTTATAGCCATAATATTTCAACGCTTTCATCAATCGGTGCGCCCCCTTGGTGATAGGCAATCTCTTGGCTACATCTTGTAATACTTCTTCACTCAATCCTTCTAGCAATGCCATGCGTTGTTTAAAACTTTCGTTAAAATCAATTTCGCCATTCATTGCAGATTCAGTAATCGCACGAACCTGTTCTCCTACTCCATTTAACTCCGCCAATTCATCAATTACTTCCGTTTGAATCAAAGTCGAATCCATATCAAAACACACCAAACGACGGTTTCTTCTGTAAATAGTATCTTCTTGAAATGAAATATCAACGTCTAAGGTTCGGGAAATTTCCATAAAATGAGCGGTCATTGTTTTTTTATCAACAATATTTCCTGAAACAGATAATTGCACACAAGAACGAGGATACTCTTCTTTCTCCACGATAGATGTTCGGCCTGTTAATCGTTTTATAGAATCAATATTCAGTTGTTGGTCCGACATAATTTTAGTCACTGCAGCCAATTGCTTAGCTGCTAAAGTTTCGCCCAAAATATTGATGATATAACGCTGTTTGGATTGTGTTTTCACCCAGCTTTCATAATCATCGATTGAGATAGGAATGAACTTTACTTTGATGCCTAACTCATATCCTTTGAACAATAAATCTTTTAAAACAGGTGCTGAACATGAACCCGCTTCTATTTCGAACAAAATTCCTAATGACAATGTATCGTGAATATCTGCTTGACCTATGTCTAAAACGATGGCATTGTAATTTGCCAATACGGAGGTTAATCCAGCTGTCACCCCTGGTTTGTCTTGACCAGAAACTTTTAATAAAATAATCTCTTTATCTTCTATTGCCATTTTTAATTCTGTATTGATTTAGAAGCGACAAAAATCGGTAAACTATTGTTTATAAAAAAGGATATTGAGGGATTTTTTAAAAACATAACGCTCCCACTACACCTATCGGAAACAAACCTTAGATAGACCAAAAGAGCGTAACAAAAAAACCTGCTCAAATGATTTGAACAGGTTCTTATAATTTAACAGAAGAGCTAATTGTTACGAAGCAATTTCCAAACGCTTCAATAAATTTTTATTCAAGGTTTCGCTAGCGTAGTCTTTATCAATTTCTAAAACTTTTTCATCAGAACTTGGTAAGTCATACATGGCATCGGTTAAGATTGCCTCACATAACGAGCGCAATCCACGTGCTCCTAATTTGTACTCTAAAGCTTTATCCACAATGAAATCTAAAGCTTCATCAGTAATACTAAATTCAACCTCATCCATTAAGAACAACTTTTGGTATTGTTTGATTAACGCATTTTTGGGCTGGGTCAAAATCGCTCTTAACGTTTTTCTATCCAACGGATCCATATGGGTTAATACAGGCAAACGACCAATAATTTCAGGAATCAAACCAAAATCTTTAATGTCTTTAGGAATGATGTATTGCAATAAGTTATCCTTATCAATATTATCTGCATTTCTTGAAGTAGAGTACCCTACAGCCTGACGGTTCAAACGCTTTGAAATCACTTTTTCGATACCATCAAAAGCGCCACCTGCTATAAATAAAATATTTTGTGTATTAACCTCAACAAATTTTTGATCTGGGTGTTTACGACCTCCTTTGGGTGGTACATTCACTACTGTCCCTTCCAGCAATTTCAACAAAGCTTGTTGCACTCCTTCACCAGAAACATCACGTGTAATGGATGGATTATCACTCTTACGAGCAATCTTATCAATCTCGTCAATAAAAACGATTCCTCGTTCGGCTTTGGCTACATCATAATCGGCTGCTTGTAAAAGACGTGTCAAAATACTTTCTACATCTTCCCCTACATACCCTGCTTCTGTAAGTACCGTAGCATCAACAATTGCCAATGGCACATCAAGCATTTTTGCTATAGTCTTGGCCACTAAAGTCTTTCCTGTACCTGTTTGCCCAACCACGATGATATTGCTTTTTTCAATCTCAACTTCATCGTCTTCTTGCTGTTGCATCAAACGTTTGTAGTGATTGTAAACCGCTACAGACATTACTTTTTTTGTTTGGTCTTGTCCAATTACATATTGATCTAAAAAAGCTCGAATTTCTTTTGGCTTTTGTAAAATCAAATCTCCCACAACATTTGCGCCTTTACTTGATTTGATTTCCTCAAGTACAATTCCGTGTGCTTGCTCGATACACTTATCACAAATATGCGCATCAATCCCAGCAATTAACAAATTGGTTTCAGGCTTTTTTCGTCCACAAAATGAACATTCTAATTTTTCTTTTGCCATTCTTTTTTAGTGATCAGTAAACAGTATTTAGTAATCAGTTGCTCAGTTTGTGTGATAGGAAATACTTCCTAAAAACTGAACACTAAAAACCTGAACACTGGATACTTAATTTAACTTCTTCTCAACACTTCATCAATCATTCCGTATTCTTTTGCTTCATCAGCAATCATCCAATAATCACGCTCACTATCAGCATATACTTTATCAAATGGTTGACCTGAATGATGTGAAATAATTCGGTACAATTCATCTTTCAATTTTAACATTTCTCTCAAATTGATTTCCATGTCACTTGCTACCCCTTGTGCTCCTCCTGAAGGTTGGTGAATCATTACTCTTGAATGTGGTAACGCAGAACGTTTTCCTTCAGCGCCAGCACATAATAAAACAGCTCCCATAGAAGCCGCCATACCTGTACAAATGGTTGCTACATCAGGCTTAATATATTGCATGGTATCATAAATACCTAAACCTGCATATACACTTCCTCCTGGTGAATTCAAATAAATTTGAATATCCTTTGAAGCATCAGCACTTTCTAAGAAAAGCAGCTGTGCTTGAACGATATTTGCAATTTGATCATCAATACCTGTTCCTAGAAAAATAATACGATCCATCATCAATCTCGAAAAAACATCCAGTTGCGAAACATTCAATTGACGTTCTTCAATAATATATGGAGTCATATTAGTAGGATTCATAGCTGCAATGATTTTATCATAATACATTGCATTTACACCTTGGTGCTTTGTAGCAAATTTTTTAAATTCTTTCCCGTAATTCATTTTAAAAAAAGTTTAAAGTTTAAAAGTTCAAAGTTTAAGATTGTTCTAATGTGAATATAAAACCTTAAACTAAAAAAACAAAGAGCGTCAAAAAATCTTTCTGACGCTCAAATATACTTAATTTTTATTATTTAGTTTTAGTAATAAAATCATAAAGTTATTTTGTGTTTTTTGATTTTTTCAAATCAATCTAAATCAACACTTAACTTCTAACTTTCTACCTTTAACTTTAAATTATTCTCCGTAAGAAGCAGCAATAAATTCTTCGTAAGTTACTTCTTTAGTCGTTGGGTTTGCTTTTTCTTTGAACAACTCCAATAATTTCTCAGCAACTACTTGCTCTGAAAGTCTTTTCACTTCGTCTTGGTTAGACAATACTCTTGCAACAATACCTTGAACTTCCTCGTCAGAAGGATTAGTTTGTCCAAATTGCGCCATTTGCAAACGAATATTTTTAGCTGTAAAAGTCTTTAAATCTTCAAAAGTTATTTTGATATCAGATTGTGCCATAGCTTTACCTTCAATCAATTGAAAACGCAATCCTTTTTCAGAACGTGCATATTCTACTTCTGCTTCTTCTGGAGATAATTTTTTTTCTCCTACAGTTTGCAACCATTTTTTTAGGAATTCAGCAGGCAAATCGAATTTAGTGTTTTCGATTAAAAATTCAGTTACATCCCCTAATAATTTTTGATCGGCTTGTTGTGCAAACTGAGATTCAGCATCTTCTTTAATTTTTGCTTTCAACTCATCTAATGAAGCCACTTTACCTTCACCGAATAATTTATCAAACAATTCTTGATTTAATTCTGCAGGTTCAGAAGTTGTAATTTCTTCAATTGTAAAATCTACATCAACTGCTAAATCATGAACTACATCATGAGCTACTTTTAGGTAATCCATTAATTGGTGATCGTCTTCAAACAATCCTTTAGTATTTACTGTAACAACGTCACCTACTTTTTTACCAATAAATTTATCTGCAGTAGCTTTATCTTTGAAAACTGACAATGAAAGAGTAGTTGTATTTCCAATTCCTTCAGCCTCATTTGTAAAAATTCCTTTTACGTCAGCTCCTTCAACAACAGTTTCTTGAGGAATTGCTGTACCAAATTGTTTTTGAATACGCGCTACTTGTCCGTCAATTAATTTATCATCCGCAGTAACAACATATTTAACAATATCGTTTTTTGCATCCAAATCCAATTCGAAGTTAGGCACCAAACCAATTTCGAATTCAAATGTTAATTCTTCAGCATCCCAATCCAATTCTTCATTAGTAACCGGAAGTGGAGTTCCTAAAAGATTCAATCGCTCTGACTGAATATAACGCTCCAATGCCAAATCAACTACTTTTTTTACTTCTTCTTTCTTGATTTGCTTTCCATATTGTTTAGCAACAAGATCTTTAGGTACTTGTCCTTTTCTAAACCCTTTTACTTGTGCCAAAGGCATTTTTTCGTTGATTCTTTTCGCTACTTGACCTTTGTAATCCATGTGAACTACATTCATCACAATTTTCTCAGTCACAGTGTCTATTGCTACTCTTTTAATATCCATCTTCTTCTTTAATTTACGTAATAAAATTGGGTCGCAAAATTATAAAATTTTCACAAGCCAACCAAGCTTTTTTATTTATTGATTTACAGTATTTTAAGCTAAATTGATTTTTCTACTGGTTCACTTAACCCTACTACAATTACCCTACAGTTATTTATAGCATCGCTTATCTTAAAACCAGTAAGAATCAATTCCGCTTTTTAAACCTTACCAAACTACCAACTCCTTAATAAAAAACTTCAGAATCAAACATATTTTTCTTTGAAGAATTGGATTTACTCAATATTAATTCTATTTTTATAAAGTATTCCATCCGCTGTAAAAGTTAGAATTAACCTTTAACGCGCCCCCAAATACTAGCACATCCATTATGAAAAAACCCAACCTACCTCACAACGAAAGCGAACGATTAAAAGAACTAGAAACATACAAAATCATTGGAGAACTCGAAAGCATTGATTACGACTTCCTTACCCACATGGCGGCGGAAATTTGTGGCACAAAAATCTCCTTAATCAGTTTAATTACCGAAGACAAGCAATGGTTCCTTTCGCATCATGGTATTGATGCCAAAGAAACTCCTCGTGATTTTGCCTTTTGTGGACACGCTATAAATACACCTGACGAAATGTTCATAGTAGAAGATTCCACAAAAGACGACCGTTTTTTTGACAACCCATTGGTCACTGGTGCTCCCAAAGTAATTTTTTATGCAGGCATGCCTCTAGTAAATGAAAACGGTTTCCCATTAGGAACTTTATGCATTATAGACGATCACCCAAAAAAACTAACAGAGGAACAAATTAATTCGTTACGAATGCTTAGCAATCAAGTCATCAAACTACTTGATTTGCATCGCAAGACACTTACACTCAACAAACAAAATACTCGACTAAAGAAAATCACGGAACTTTTCAAAGAAAGCCAACGCATCAACCATGTAGGAGCATGGGAATTAGACTTAGAAACAGGCACGACCTTATGGACTGAGGAAGTATATGCTATTTATGAAGTAGATAATGATTTTGACCATAACAAAGAGAAAGCCATCAATTATTACCATCCTGAGGACCGACATATTATCATCAATGCCATAGAAAAAACCTTAGCTACTGAAGAGCCTTACGATGTAGTTTGTCGTTTTATTTCTGGAAAAAACAATTTAAAATGGGTTCGTTCTTCGGGTAGAGTTTGGAAAGAAAACGGAAAAACGACCAAATTGATTGGAATTTTTCAAGATATTACCGAACGGAAAAATACAGAAGACCAACTTCGTATTAGCGAACAAGCGTTTAGAGGAAACTTTGAACACGCGGCAATTGGAATGGCATTATTAGACGAAAAAGGACGATGGTTAAAAGTGAATAAAAAATTATGTGATATTCTTGGGTATTCAGATGAGGAATTCTTAAACCTCACCTTTCAAGATATCACACACCCTGAAGACTTAGCCTCCGACTTATATCTTCTCAAACAACTTATCCAAGGAAAAAGAGACAATTACACTCTTGAAAAACGCTATATTCATAAAAATGGAGCTATTGTTTACATAATTTTAGCGGTTTCGATAGTAAGAAACAAAGACAATGAAATTCTGTACTTTGTCTCTCAAATTGTAGATATCACTTCCTTAAAAACAACCGAATTAGAATTAGCAAATATTATTGCTTATAATGACGCCATTATGGATGCCAATACGCAGGTCGCCATTATTAGTACTGATACGAATGGTATTATCAAAACTTTCAACGAAGGTGCCGAAAATCTTTTGGGTTACGAAGCCGAAGAATTGATAGGTAAAGAAACACCCCAAATCATTCATCTCCCTGAAGAAATGCAAGCTTCCGCTCAGAAACACCTTTCAGAATCAGGAGAAAAAATTGAAGGCATTTCTATTTTTGTACACAATGCAAGAAACGGAAAAGCCGAAACCAAAGAGTGGACCTACAAACGTAAAGACGGCTCTACTTTCCCTGTCTTACTCTCTATTTCGGCCATCAAACAAAAAGGGGAAATCACTGGTTTTTTGGGGGTTGCCACTGATATTACCCAAATGAAACAAGTGGAAAAAGAAACCCAAGAGCTTTTGGAAATTGCCAATTCTCAAAACAATCGCTTAAAAAACTTTGCCTATATCGTATCACACAACCTACGTTCTCACTCAGGAGGAATTTCCTCCTTAGTCGAACTCATAGAGGCAGAAGAAACGGATTTTAGTCAAACTGAAATTTTTGAATATTTAAAAAAATCATCTGAAAACCTTACGGACACCATCAAACATCTTACAGAAGTTGTGCAAATCAATTTGTCTGACAAAGAAAAATTGACCCCTACTTTATTGCATCCCGTATTAGACAACAACATCAATAGCTTGATGACCCAAGCCAAAAAAGCCAATATTACCATCATCAACGAAGTGGACACTGCTACCATGGTAAAAGCAGTTCCTGCCTATTTAGACAGTATTGTCATGAACTTTATGACGAATGCTATCAAATACCGTTCAGAAGAACGAGAGAGTTATCTAAAAATTCAGACTGAAAAAAATCCAGAATATGTAATATTAAAATTCATCGACAATGGACAGGGAATCAACCTAGAAAAGCATGGGGATAAACTTTTTGGTATGTATAAAACATTCCATAACCATGCTGATTCCAGAGGAATTGGCTTATTTATAACTAAAAACCAAATTGAAGCCATGAATGGCAAAATTGAAGTCGAAAGCGAAATTAACGTGGGGACTACTTTTAAAATATACTTAGACTATGAAAAAAATTGACCAAGTTTGCATTATTGAAGACGACCCTACACATCTATTTATCACCAAAAAATATGTAGAATTATCTGGATTGGTGGAAAATATTATGATATACAAAAACGGAAAAGAAGCTTACGACAAACTAAAAGCCATCTTTATTTCTGCTCAAAAATTACCTGAGATTATCCTGTTAGACTTAAATATGCCTATATGGGACGGATGGCAATTTTTGGAAGAATTCTTAAAAATCCCTATTAAATCAAAAATAAACATTTTCATATTGACCAGTTCTGTCAGCAGTGAGGATCGAATTCAGGCCTCTAAATTTAATCTTAACGGAAAATACCTAGTAAAACCTATCACTTTTAGCGAAATAAAATCCATTTTAGCCGAAATTTAATTACCAAAAAACTTCTCTTTATATTTTTTTAAATAAGAGAAGTATTTTTACTTTAAAGAATTACTAAAAACTATTACCAAAGCAACCGAACAACTAACCAATCCCTTTTGAATGGCAACTAGACAAGTGATTCCTTTTTTTCAATCACTGAAATTTCGTCTCCAAGCTGTAAAATCCCCTCTTTTGGGGTTATCGCATTTTGTCCAAAAATAACCTTCTTCCCTACTTTTTTATATTTTGACAATGTAAACAACGGTTCTTTACCCGAAAAAATTCCTTTTTCAAAATCAACTGTAGTGACAACACAACGTCCACAAGGTTTTACACCGTAAAAAGTATGATTGTCAATGGTAAATTCTGTCCAATTTTCCTCTTCATAAGCTGAACCGCCAGTGAACACAAAATTTGGTCGGAATCGTTGTATTGAAATAGGATTTTCTAAACGAGCATTCAAATCATCTAGCGAAGCTTGCCCAATAATCAAAAAAGGAAATCCGTCTGAAAAGGACGTAATATCTTCTGAACTTACGGCATAATTAGCATCAACTTTTCGGTGGCTTTCTTCAGGCATAAAGACCAATCGAACACCAAATCCTAAAATTCGCGAAAACCAAGCCGAAATTGCAGTATCTACTTCTACTGCTTTTACAGTATCTTCCCAAACTAAAACCTCAATTTTTGGGCTGTTATTCTTTTGCGAAAGCGAAAATCGAACACTTCCCTTTATCGCATCACGATGACAAATAACAAGACTATCGTTTGCTATGCTGGGCTGAAATAAAGCCAACTCAGGATATTCTCTTTGGGTGATAAAAGTACCTTTTTCATCCACAAGCATCCAGCGCCGGTCGTATTCCAATCCGCGAAGGGTTACTTTAGCATGAGACAGGGCTATACCACCTAATGATTTTACAGGATAAATCCAGATTTCTGAAAGCTGAAGCATTATGTTTTTTTCTCAAAAATAAGAAAGTTTAATTAAACACAAACGAGTTTTCCGACAAGCAGGAAATACAAAAACCTCCATAATTCTCACCAGAAATAATCTTTTCTAAAAAAACTTTAATAATTCAAATTCAATCCAAAACCAATCCCCATATCACTATCATAATGAGTTGTAATTCCTAGGTTTTTACCAACTATATATTTAAAGCCTCCCATATATTCTTTATCAGTATTAACCATAAATACCATTCGTAAACGCTTGGAAACCGGAATATCTTCACGCATTAATTGAAAACGAACATTGCCATCATGAAAAACTTCGGCTTGAGCCACCACCAATAAAGGTAACGTATAATTGACTCCAAGACTCAACTGTAGCCTTTTGTCCTTGGTGCTGGTTTGACCAAATAAATTCTGCTCGATTTCACCATGAGCTAATTTTCGATAACGGGCATCAAAACCAATAAAAGGCATCAACCATTGATTTCTCCCAATATACCTTCCGATATGCGTTTCGGATTCGTAACCGTGATGGTCATTATAGCCTAATCGCCATTCGGTTCCAAAACTCCATCTAGTATTTTGCAACATCATCATACCGTCATTTCCATTCGTAGCAAAATCATTTTCGGCCATGAAATGCAATTGATTGCTCTCGGCTTGTAATTTCTTGTATGCTTTTTCCTTGTTAGGCAACAGTGGATTGGGTGCTGAATTCTCATAACTAAATACTCTGTTCATTCCAGCCATCATGTGATACAAAATATGACAATGAAAAAACCAATCGCCATCAGCATTGGCTGCAAACTCAATAACATCCGTCTCCATTGGCATTATATCCAAAACATTTTTGAGTGGCGCATAATCTCCTTGACCATTCAGGACTCTAAAGTCATGACCGTGCAAGTGCATCGGGTGACGCATCATCGAATTGTTGTACAATGTAATGCGAACATTTTCACCTTTTTTTATCAAGATTTTATCGCTTTCAGATAGAACAACATTATCCATACTCCAAACATATCGATTCATATTTCCCGTCAACTCAAAACGCAATTCTCGAATAGGAGCTTCTTTTGGAAGAGTGGTTTTCGTTGGTGATTTTAGCATCGAATAATTCAAGGTTACGATATCTGAACTTTTCTTTCCCATATCATGTCCTGAATGATCCATTTCACTACTCTTAGCCATTTTATCAGATTTCATATCCATCTTCGAATGATCCATTTTGGAATGATCCATTTTATCTGATTTCATATTCATTTTGAAATGATTCATGGCACCATCCATTTCCATTTTTGGACTTGCTGACAATTCGGGATACATCACTGCATTCATATCCATTTTTTGGAGACTCATATCCATTCCCATATCATCCATGGTGCCGTCCATATTCATCATGTTGTTCATCATCTTCATCCCCTCAAAATAGTTCAATTTCGGCAAAGGTGTTGCTGCTTTTTTAACTCCGTCCCCAATATATATCGAAGCAGATTTAGTTCTATCTTCAGGGGTTGCTAAAAATGCATACGAAGTATTTTTTTCAGGAATAGTAACAACCACATCATAGGTTTCAGAAACACCGATAATCAATCGATCAACTTCAACAGGTTCAACATCGTTTCCGTCATTGGCAACAACAGTCATTTTCCCTCCAGCATAGGTCAACCAGAAATAAGAAGACGCTCCCGCATTTGAAATTCGCAATCGCACTTTATCTCCAGCTTTGAATTGGGACAACTGACTCTCGTTCAATCCATTTATCAAGAACTTATCATAATAAACATCACTCACATCCATAGCCAACATTCGTTTCCATTCGTTAGTCAGTTTTGTTTTAAAATATCCCTGTTTTATTGCTTCCGCATAGCTTTGAGTCGTTCCTTTTTTGATAGCAAACCAATCCGATGCATTGTGCAACATTCGGTGTACATTTTCAGGCTTATAATTTGTCCATTCGCTTAAAACAATAGGAACTTGTGGGATATCATCAATCCCTTTTCTAAAGGTTTCATCTTCATTTTTTTTCTTTAAAATTAACGCCCCATACATTCCTATTTGCTCTTGCAAACCGCTATGACTATGATACCAATGGGTACCGTTTTGAATGATTGGAAAAGTATATTTATGTGTGGTTCCTGGCTTAATAGGCATTTGTGTTAAAAACGGAACGCCATCTTCTTTATTTGGTAAATACAATCCATGCCAGTGCAATGAAGTACTTTCTTTTAATTCGTTATGAACATAAATTTCCGCAATATCTCCTTCTGTAAAAGTCAAAGTAGGCATCGGAATTTGACCATTGACCGCAATCGCTCTTTTTTCTTTTCCTGAAAAATGGACTAAGGTGTCACGCACATACAAATCATACCGAACCACCTTTTGTGCTTGCATGCACGAAATGGACAACAACATAAAAACTATATAATAAGAATATTTCATGATTTTAAATTTTAATATTTCTCAATCGCAATGCATTTGCAATTACCGAAACCGAGCTAAAACTCATGGCTAAAGCGGCAATCATAGGCGATAACAACAAGCCAAAAAACGGGTACAAAACTCCGGCAGCGATAGGCACTCCCAATACATTGTAAAAGAAAGCGAAGAATAAATTTTCCTTAATGTTTTTCATCACGGCATGACTTAGCTGTTTGGCTTTTACAATGCCTTGCAAATCACCTTTGACTAAAGTGATTTTAGCACTTTCAATCGCCACATCAGTTCCAGTGCCCATGGCAATTCCAATATCCGCTTGTGCCAAAGCCGGCGCATCATTGATTCCGTCACCGGCCATGGCTACTATTTCGCCGTGGGATTGTAAACGTTTGATTTCGTCTAATTTGTCTTGTGGCAAACAACCCGCTTTATAGGAACTCAAATGCAGTTCTTGGGCGACTGCTTGGGCAGTGTTTTCATTATCACCTGTCATCATAATCACTTTGACTCCTTGTCGTTTCAATTCTTGAATGGCATTCAAACTGCTTTTCTTAATCGCATCAGTAATCGTAATATAACCAACAGCATGACTATTTATCGCGATATACGAAACCGTTTTTCCTAGTTTTTGTTCGGCAATCACTTCTTGTTCTAGAACTGAAAAATCTTGAATCCCTTCGTGCTCCAATAACTTTTTGTTTCCCAAACTTATTTTCACTTCACCCACAAAACCTATCACTCCTTTTCCTGTAACCGATTCAAATTTTTCTACTTTTGATAAAGCTATGTTTTTCGCTTTCGCAAAAGTGACTACGGCTGTTGCCAAAGGGTGTTCACTGCTCTGATTTACCGAAGCAATTTTGCTTAAAACATCATTTTCATCTCCATTTTTTACCACGATTTTCTCGACAGAAGGTTTTCCTTCCGTGATGGTTCCTGTTTTGTCGGTAATCAAAACGGTGATTTTATTCATGTTTTCTAGCGCTTCGGCATTTTTAATCAAAACACCTGACTGTGCGCCTTTTCCAACACCCACCATAACCGACATAGGAGTTGCTAATCCCAAAGCACAAGGACAAGCAATAATCAAAACGGCAATTGCATTGACAAACGCATAAATCAAAGCGGGTTCTGGTCCCCAATTGGCCCAAACAAAAAAAGTAAGCACTGAAACACCAACAACTATTGGCACAAAATATTTGGCAATACTATCGGCTAATTTTTGGATAGGCGCTCTGGAACGACTGGCATCATTGACCATTTGTACAATTTGAGAAAGCAAGGTTTCAGAACCTACTTTCTCCGCTTCCATCGTAAAGGATTGTGTTCCGTTTATCGTTCCTGCTATCACTTCATCCTCTGGTTTTTTATCCACTGGAATGGGTTCGCCCGAAATCATCGACTCGTCAATGGTGGTGTTTCCTTCGATAATTTTTCCGTCAACTGGAATTTTATCACCTGGTTTCACTCGCAATACATCGCCTTTTTTAATATCATGAATCGAGATTTTTTTGTCTTCTCCATCTTGAACTAAAGTTGCTTCGGTTGGCGCCAATTTCATGAGTTCTTTAATCGCGCCACTAGTTTGGCTGTGCGCTCTGGCTTCAAGCAATTGCCCCAACAATACCAAGGTCAAAATCACCGTGGTCGCCTCAAAATACAAACCTACCTCTCCCGAATGCGTTTTGAACTCCGCTGGAAAGATTTCTGGAAAAAACAGTCCTATGATACTAAACAAAAATGCCACCCCTGACCCAATTCCGATAAGCGTGAACATATTTAAGTTCCAAGTCACCAACGATTTCCAAGCTCGTTTAAAGAACATCCAACAAGCATAAAAAACGACAGGAAGCGACAAACCAAATTGCACCCAATTCCAAGTTCCATAATCCGCTATTTTCAATAAAGGATTATTCGGAATCATATCGGACATGGCGATGATAAAAATAGGCAGCGTAAACAAAACGGCTATTTTCATTTTATGAACCAAATCATCATAGGTTTTTGACTCTTCACTAGTTTCAATCATTGGCACCAAATCCATTCCGCAAATAGAACATGAATCGGGATGGTCTTCAACCACTTCAGGATGCATCGGACAAGTATATTGTGTACGTTGATTTAAGATGGGTTGTTGCACTAAATCCATTCCACAAACGGGACAATCACCCGCAGCATCATATTCTGTATCGCCTTCGCAATGCATCGGGCAATAATATTTACCCGCTGTGTGTTTGGACGGAGGTGCTTCTACAGTCTCTTCTATTTTTAATTTTATATCATTGGGATTAAAAACTTTAATAGAATAACTCCCCACCGCTGCAATCGCTTCTTGAAACTCATCAAGTTGAATGGGTTTTTGCATCGAAATAATCGCCTGTGGCGGATCTAAAGTCACCTCAGCCGTTACACCATCCATAACGTTAAGTGCCTTTTCTACTTTGGCACGACACGAATTACAATGCATTCCGTTTATTGTATAAGTATATTTCATCTTAATTGGTTACATTAAAAAAAGTATATTCAACATTCAAAGAAAATCCATTTGGCGAAAGCCTATCCATCGAACTCAACAACTGTCTTTTGTAACTCAAATCAATTCTCGCCTGACTATTGATAATGAATTGAAGTGAAGGAACAGCGTCTAAATAGGATTTTCCGTTCCCATTCAATGTTTGCCCAACAAACTCAAGCATTAAGTTGATATTCGTTTCTTTAAAATTAGTGTATTTTTTGGGGTACATCAATTTACCAAAAGACAAGGTATAATTGGTAGCATTATCACTTTGCATCACAGGAAAATTATGACGATTTCCATTATTAAATGCTTTTTCAAAACTCACTGAACTACTTATCGCGACTTTACCCAATAATTGCGTTGCCACCAATCCCAATTCATAGCCTGAATTATGACGCATCGTTTCAATTTGTTCTTGCGCAATCTCTGCATTATTGATACTATAACGCCCAAAACCCGCTACTCTAAAATGGCTATGCACATCATCTATCGAAAAAAAACGGTATTTGGCATAAATACTGGCTCCTTCGAATTGGAATGCATCGGTACGATTACTTGTAAAAAAGGAAGTATGAACCATCAAATCTTTATTTACTCCCCACATCAATTCGGACATTAAAAAATAATTACTCCCTGAGTTCAATTCTCTTTTATAAATCGCATTTGACAATCGAACACCTATAGACCCCGTAGGCATATTACTGGCAGGTTCTGTAGCGACAAACAATTCTTGTGCTTCCAGTTTTACAACAACAAAAAGCACCACTAAAACAATTAGTTTTTTCATTATCGTATCGTTTTAATATGATATACATCCATTGCAGGCTCTCCAATCTTCCAACTTGAAACATCCGATTTTAGATTTTTCTTGTACTCTTTGCTTGTAACAAAGCCTTTATCATACAATTTGACTTTTAATTGCGTATCGTTTATTTGAGCCACTTCATCCAGAAATACATACAAGGAATTTCCTTGCACCATTGTTTTCATATCTTTAATTTTTAAGGTATTCGCGGGTAGATACACAATTAACGAACCTATAAAAAAACCTGATTTTTCAACATTCTCTTTTAGATCATTTGGTGTTAACTGATTTCCTTTTTTTGGATAAACGGTAAATGTATTCGTGTTCAAATTGGTTTCTACGTTTTCAATTTCTGGATTTCGTAATAACTGTTTGTAAATCGCATTGGAACACATAGAACAGGTAAGCCCTGTTGCTACAATTTCGGCTTTATTAATTTGGGCAAATGCAGTATTGCAAATTGTCATCAATAAAAGCATTACTAGATTTTTCATGATTGTATTTTTTTAAATTAAAGAAACTACAGCATATTGACTGTATTGTTTCAAAACAATATGCCATAGATTCTGTATCAATAGATTATTTTCTTTAGATGGAACAACAAGCGTTTTTTACTTTGTCATTGGTACAGCAAGAAGATTTCCCCTTATCATTGCTACAACAAGTGTTTTTCCCCTTGTCACTCATACAGCAAGAAGTTTTCAACTTGTCATTCGCACAACAAGAGGCTTGCGATTTTCCATTTGTACAACAAGTTGATTTCTCTTGTTTCACCGCTCTATCGTACTGACAACATTTAGGCAATTGATTATAAGCCGTATTTGATGCTGGAAATTTGTCGCTATCATAACCCGCATTTGCAATTCGCTTTAGGATTTCATCTTGATTGGTTTTTGTAGCATCATAGTTAAGTGTTGCCATTTTAGTATCGACATTCCAGTTCACGGTTGCTACACCTTTTAGATTAGCGGCTTTTTCGATGGTTTTTTTACACATACCACAGTTTCCGTAAATTTTTACGGTTTCGGTTTTAGCATTTTTTATTTGTGCACTGGCAAAAGTTACAGATAGCAATAAGAACATAGCCATCATATTATTTATAAATGATTTCATTTTGTTATTTTTTTAATTGTTATAATAGGTCGTAGCATTTTCGAGTATAAGACAACGCAAATACCGAATACATTATAGACCGAGAAAAAAATTGATATTTAAAGTCGTACTGACTTAATTATTGAATAAAGACATTTGCATCCGTAGAAAATTACCGCAGATTCACAGATTTATTTAACCAATGAATAATGTTTCTGGATAAATTAATTTGCGCTAATTCCGCCTTAAGCGACTTATACAGTCAATTTTAAAAAAAATTGCGCATTAGCGGTAAAAACTTTTGTAAATGTCTTTATAACTTGACACAATTAGGGCTGTCAAGTCATCATTTTAGCCTATTTTAGGAATAAGCCAGATATCAGTATAGCCATCAGAAGTAAGCGATACTGAAGTGTAGAATTTTTGTTTTTCAGATGAAAAATTAAAACTGTTGATAGTCGTTTCAAAAGCTGTATTCAATAAAAAACTCAAACTAACAGAACTAGTCGAACAGATAGAGTGTCCACATTTTCCGTCACAGGATTTTTGCTTTTCATTTTTAGAACACGATTTTGTTCCGCAACAACTTTTCTTTGAATCTGATTTAGAAGTCATTTCCATTGAACAACTTCCCTTTGAGTCATTGGATTTCCCACAAGCCAAAACCGCATTAGGCATCAAAAAGACGCCTAACAACAGGATAATATAGATGTGGATTTTTTTCATTGAAAACCAAAGTTTGAAACAAAATTAACAAAAACATTTCGTTTCAAAGGTAAATTTATGTTAAAACCTATTTTAGTTTTTCCCCAAGATAGCAAAGGTAATAGACTGTGACAGAGATAAAATAATACTAAATAACAGCGCCACTAAGAATCCATCAACCACAAAACCACCTACAATTGCTGAACACAGTAAAATCATTACCGCATTAATCACAAGCAAAAACAAACCTAGGGTTACAATAGTTATAGGTAGGGTAAAAATCAATATCAACGGTTTTATAAAAGCATTTAACAAACTCAAAACAAAGGCCACAATTAATGCCGTTGTAAAACCTGCTACATGCACTCCTTTCATCACATGCGACAAAATAACTACCAATACGGCAGTGATAAGCATTCTAATAAGTAATTTCATAATCTTTAATTTTCAATAGCAAATATAAAGTTTTTCCAACTGCTTTATGACTTCAAAAAAGCAGTCGTTAATTCATAAAACAATTTTGGGTTTTCGGCATGAAGCCAATGTCCCGCATTGGGAATTGTTTCTAATTTCATTAATGGAAAATGAAGGGCAATATTTTCGATATCCGAATCCAAAATATAGTTTGAATTTCCTCCACGAATAAACAATGTAGGTTTATCAAATTGAGCGTCATCAGCTAATGCCACCCCAATTTCGCTAATTTTCTCATTAAAAACAGCCAAATTAAAACGGAACGCCAATTGCCCTGGTTCTTTCCAATACAAACTTTTCATCAAAAATTGTCGTGTACCAAAATCGGTGATGAAATCCCCAATGATTTCTTCAACTTCGTTACGGCTTGGTTTTTTTGAAAAATCAACAGCATTTAATCCCGCCAAAATGGTTTGGTGGTGTTGTGGATAAAATTTAGGCCCGATATCGGCAATAATTAATTTATCTACTAATTCAGGATAAGTGGCAGCAAAAAGCATAGCCGTTTTTCCTCCCATTGAATGACCGATGATGTCCACCTGACTCAGTTTGTTTGCTTGGCAATAATCGTAAATATCTTGCGCCATGAATTCATAACTAAAATCATCCGAATGAAAACTTCGTCCGTGGTTACGCATATCAAGCAGGTGCACTTGATAGCCATCAGCGGCAAATTGAGTACCTAGACTTTTCCAGTTATCCGACATCCCTAGAAATCCGTGTAGGATTAAAAGCGGCTTTCCTTCTCCTTCTATTTTTGAATGAAGCATAATTAAATTTTACAATAATAAATGCAAAGATAATAAAAACAAGTCCCGTACTAATCCGAAAATTCAAGTGAAAAATCACTAAAAGTAGGTATTGTTTTTTAGATTTAGATACAATTATTTTGTAATAAATATTTTATTCTTTTTAAAAATTTTTAAATCAAAACAAATGTTAAAAAAAACCATTCTAATCTCGTCAATAATCTCATTATTGACTGTATCATGCTCTACTAGTGATGATGGAAGTTCTTCAGAATTAAGTTTAAGCGAACAAATTGAAAAACTAGTTCAACAGCCCTACTCAAAACTGACTCCTTCAGAACAAAAAGTCAAATTAGAAGCTGAAGCAAATGCGATGTTAACTGATATGGACAAATCAAAAACTTCAAGCGCTATTGAAGCGATGCAAAATTTAGGAAATTTATTAGACATCAGTTCTATAGATATTTTTAATGGCAAAAACGACAATAAAATCGAAGACATTATTAATGTGTCAGGAGTTTACGGGGTGTACACTTGGAACAATACTACTCAAAAATGGACTAAAACAAGTTCTTCATCTGAGTTGAAATTTATTTTTCCAGCTAAAAAAGGAGGGACATCAAACAATGCTACTTTAACTTCAAATAGCACTTCGTCAAACATTAAAGTAAATATCATTGACACTTACGGCAACTGGAACTACAACACTAACTCCTACTCAAACGACATTAAAGACCAAGTGTTTTTACCATTATCTGTAAACTCTACCTTATCAATTGACAATAAAGAAGTAGCTAAAATTGAAAGCACTGCTAAATATGACAACAAAGAAGTTCCTACTGAAACTAGTTTAAAAATAAACTTGAATGATGGATACGCTTATGAAATGAGTAGCGCAAAAGGAAGTACTAACAGTGCTAAACTAGGTTTTTCATACAATGGAAAAAGCTTAATTAGTTTTACCGCTGGAAGCACAGCTCAAATTGACAAAATACTTGATGACAGTTCTGTAGCATCTTACCATGGTAAAGCAAATGCAATCATCCAAATAATGGATAATTTCATTATTCTTGAAGACATAAATATTGAAGGTACAACTAACGCTCAAAACGCATTAGACAAATCTGTTGTTTATCCTAATTACAACTCAAACACCTACCACAACGATCTAAACAAGTACTACAAAGCACAAGCTGAAGGAGAAGTGGCAATAACCAACAACAACACCAAATCAATTTTAGTATCAAAAAAAGACGGAACTAAAATTGCTGATTTAGTCCAAAGAGCTGAAAAAGGAGATAGTTATTATGAGTACTACACAAAATGGAATTCGACATATCGATATTGGGAATACAATGCTAGCAATCCTATTTTAATTCAACACTATGACACCGTTACATATTTACGCTTTAACGACAATACTGAGGTTGAAATTAGTGCGTATTTCTCATCTGGATTTGACGATTTAAATACTAGATTTGAAAATTTCTGGAAATCTTTTGAGAGAAAATAAAAATAAATTTATTTAGATTAGGAAGTGAAACAATGAAAATTGTTTCACTTTTTTGTTTGAATCGAAAGGACACTTTGACCGTATCCTGCCCAAATTCCTATTCCTCCTTTTATATTACTAGCCAAACTTGTATTCGATGGAAAAATAGGATTCCTCCCGTTTACAATTTCGTTTTGCCAATCATTCCAAAAATCATAAGAAGTTTTATTCATTGTCCTTAACTTGACATAAATTAAATCTCCATCAGTAAAATAGGGCTTAAATTTTGTTTTCGGAAACACTAAAACTCCACGATTGACTTGCATAGATACTACGGTAGAATTAAAAGTATCATCATTCAGATTACCATAAAATGCAGGAACAAAAATGGGTTCTTCGCCATCAATTCTAGTCGCAATTTGGTAATAATTTTTCTCAAGTACAGGATCGCTAAACTCAATAAAAACATAACCCGTAGTATCCGTTGCTACATTCTTAACATAAGTTGCTTTTTTCAACTCAACCGAACGGGGTATTACAGTCTCAGAAGTAACCACTCTATTTAAAAACTCTATTTTCAAGGTGTATGTCTTACCTGCCTGACCTAGCAAATCGCTTCCGTAATATATAAAAGGAGGAATTCTATCATTGTCTCTTTTTAATCGTAATACTTCTTGATTTTGACCATCAGAGACCGTTATCTTAGCCGATCTAATGGCATGACTTAAAATAGTCAAAGAGTCAACAGCACTGCTCACAGGAATACTGCTTGATAAAATTACTTCTGCATACTCACCTTCTTCAATCCAACCCTCCACCACTATTTTTGAATCTAGAGCTGTAGCCGTATCAAATCCTGTTTGATCACATGAAAACAGCAAAACAACGGATAAAAACAAAATTACTTTTTTCATTGTCTAAAATTTAAATCTCCAACTTATTGATGGTAAAATAGAATACAATTGTTTCCTTTCTGGCTTCACTTCAATTTTTTGTTTCTCTTTATCAATAGCAACATTCAATACAACATAAATAGGATTTTGAACATTAAAGGCATTAAAAACCGAAAAATTAAGCGTACTTTCTTTCTTTGAATTTTTTAAAAAAAAATAATTAACCGAAAAATCCGTACGGACATAAGTAGGCAACTGTGCATTATTATACGCTCCATACTCTTTAACTGGATTGTTATTAATAAAATACCAAGAGGTAGGAATGGTAAAACGATTTCCTGAACTCATCATTTGAGTGACGCCAAAATCCCATTTAGAATTCAAGGCATAGGTTGCTACGATAGCCAAATTATGCCTGCGATCATATTTAGCAAAGTAAGTTTCTCCATTATTTATTTCGTCAAATTTTCGAGTTGACCAACTCAGGGTATAGCTAATCCAACCTTTAAATTTACCTATCTCTTTTTGAAACATCCATTCCAAACCATAGGCTTGCCCGCTGCCCGTTTTAATATCTTCCTTAAAACTAGAAATTTCATTAAACTGTGTTATCCCAAAAGGATATTCTAATAAATTATTCATAGTCCTATAGTAGATACTAGAATTAATGATGTATTTAGAAAAAACGCGATACTTCCCACCCATTGAAAACTCATTAGAGCTTTGATCAGGAATGCCCTCAGCACTAGATACCCAAAAATCAGTAGGAATACCTACACTTGAGGTAGTTATTAAATTCAAATATTGATGCTGTTTAGTATAGGAAACATAAATTGATTTATCTGCATCTGGAACATAATTAATCTGAAGGCGAGGTTCAAAATGAAAATATTTTGCTTTCTTGTCATTTGAAAGATAATAATTAAGTCTCAAACCGATTTCAGCAAATAAAGACTTTGAAAACCGAGGCTTTGCACTTGTGAACAAAGATGCATTTTGCGACTTACTAACCTTACTTTTATTAACATCAGTATCCAAACTTAAATTAAAAACCTCAATTTTTTGAGGCTGTACGGTGTACGTTGCATATTGAAACCCTGACTCAAAAGGAATGTTTGCAATTGCATATTGAAAGGAATTCAAAAACCCAAAATCTTGTATAGTTGAACCCCCTTTTATTTGAGCTGTAGCTTGATTTAAAGATAAATCATTACCGTATCTACTCAAATAAACGGTGTTTTTCATTTTAACCGAAGAGGAAAATTTGTACTTCCAAGAAGAGGAAACAGAAAGATTATCCCAATATAGTTTAGCATTCAAAGATAAATCGTCATCTTTGATGCTTAATTTATCCCCACTCCAAAAAGCATCAAAAACGAACTGACTTTTAACATTTGGATTTGCTATCAAAGTATAATTAAGGTCTGAAAAGCTATAAGTTAAATCTTTAACATCACTATTATCTGCATTTTTTTTAGAATCAAACAATGGGGTAATAATTTCATCAATATAAGTTTTTCTGCCTGAGACATAAAACCCTACCTTTTTGCTCAAAGGTACCGCCAGTGTTAACTGTGAAGCCAAGATACCTGCAACACCACTGACTGAAAGTCCCTCAGGAATTTTTTCATTGGTTTCTATCCTAACGGCCGAACTCAATCTACCACCATTTTCAGGATTAGAATTGGTTTTATCAAATTGAACTTTTTGAATATGATTTGCATTAAAAAACGGGAAAACACCTAGCAAATGAGCTGTTCCATAAACAGGTGTATTGGAGTACAAGGTCAAATTATGTCCTGGATCACTACCTCTAACATAAAAATATCCGTTAGCATCACCTGAATTTTGCACTCCCGGTGTCAATTGCAAAAACTTCAACACATCTGTAGTCCCCATAATTGAAGGAACTGATTTCAAGCCTTTTGGCTTAAAGACAATAGTATTGGGATTAGAATCCAAGAACACTCGTTTTGTATCCGTAGCGATAATTACCTCATTAAGTTCCTCTGATTTTGAAGTTAAATAAAAATTTAAAACGGTGTTTTTAACGATGTCACGAACAAGATTTTGAGTTCTATATTCATTATGAGAAATTGAAATTTGGTACGCATCAAATGACAGAGAAATGCTATAAAATCCTAATGAATCAGTTACAGCAATTGAATAATTGCCGTTGTGTTCAAAATGCAAACTTCCATTACTCAATGGTTGGTTATTTTGATCATAAAGAAAACCACTAACTATAGCGTTCGATTGCGAGTAGGTGTGCAAGTGGACAAAAAAGATAAAATAAAAAAGCAGCTTTGTTTTCAAGAGAGATAATTTGAAAACCACAAAAATAACTGATTATTACTACAGTTTTATAATTTCTTAAATCTATTTGCGTACTTATACCATTTAGTCTTAGAATTTCCTGTAAAGAAAATTAAGATTTTTTTCTTTTATTGAAAAAGAAAATTCTAGCATAGCATCGCTACGGTATAATTTTATTTTGAAAAGAAAAGAGAAAAAGAAAATTTTATTGCGGTAAATTCTATGGCTAAATGGTATTATTATTCCTCAACAAAAAAACGTTCCTCATTGGCAGGGTTGCGCGTTAGGGATAGAGATGGTATCCTTTATGGCTCCGATTTTTTCGGAGTCATAAAGATATAGCCGAAAGCCCGACCCGCATTTTTCTTGCGGGTCCCGCCCAAATTATTTTACTTCAATTTTCTTAAATACATATTGACCACATTATCAAGTCCTAAATACAAGGCTTCGGCAATTAAGGCATGACCAATAGAAACTTCCAATAAGCCTGGAATATTTTGTTTAAAAAACTGAATGTTATCCAAACTCAAATCGTGTCCCGCATTGATTCCTAATCCCAATTCATTAGCTAAAACTGCTGCCTGTACATAAGGTTCAATACCTTTTTCGTTTCCTAAAGCGTATTGGTGTGCAAAAGCTTCGGTATATAATTCGATGCGGTCAGTTCCTGTTTTTTTAGCCCCTTCAATCATTTCCAAAACAGGATCAACAAAGATTGAAGTGCGAATCCCATGGCTTTGAAATTCTTGAATCATTTCAGTCAAATACGCTTGGTTTTTTACCGTATCCCATCCTGCTGAAGAGGTAATAGCTCCGATGGCATCAGGTACTAATGTAACCTGCTCAGGTTTGCATTCCAATACCAAATCTACAAAATTATGCTGTGGATTTCCTTCAATATTAAACTCTGTATGCACAATTGAACGCAAATCACGCGCATCTTGATACCGAATATGACGCTCATCAGGACGAGGATGAATGGTGATTCCTTGCCCCCCAAATTTTTGAATATCAATCGCCACTTTTAATAAATCAGGTACATTTCCCCCACGTGCGTTGCGTAAAGTTGCAATTTTATTAATATTTACACTTAACTTTGTCATTGAAATACGTTTTGTTTATCTTATCATACATTTTAACCGCGACAAAAATACGAAGTAATACGGATTTTGTTTTGAAAAAAGGACACTTTTGGTTTTAAATAAAAGAACTATTCCTTATTTGTACGCGAAATAATAAACATAATTGAGATAAAAGAGAACGCTTTTTGGCTTTTTTTGATTAATTTGCATAAAAATTGAGTATCTATTTACGATGGAAATTACAGACTACATCACAAACGACTTCAAAGCCATTGACTGTCACGAAACTATCGAGACGGTTAAAGATTTTTTTGCGGATTTACATTTTTCACATTTCCCCATTGTGGAAGATGGTATCTATATTGGTAGTATTGCCTCTGACGATATCGAAACCTTTGAAAACAATAAAAAAGTTAGTGATTATAAATATACCCTTGAAACTTTTTTCACCCGAACAAACGCTATTTGGCTCGAAGTATTAGAAATATTTGCTAAAAACCATAGCAATCTAATTCCTGTTTTGGACGAAGACAACAATTATGTAGGCTATTATGAAATTGAGGAAATCATGACTTTTTTCAATCAAACCCCTTTTTTAAAAGAACCAGGGAGAGTGATTAAGATTAAAAAAGGCGTTCTGGATTACTCTATGAGCCAAATAACTCAAATTGTAGAAAGCAATAACGGAAAATTGTTGGGTTTATTTATTTCTGAAGCAGATGTGAGTACGGTAGAAATCACCTTAAAAATTAGCCTTGGTGCTATCAATGAAATTGTACAATCATTTAGAAGGTACAATTACGAAATCACCTCTGAACATCATGAGGACACTTATATTAACAACCTAAAAGAACGTTCTGATTATTTAGACAAATACCTAAATATATAATATCGTTTCACCCTCTTAAAAGCCAACTCAAACTAAAACAAACGATTTAAGAACTAATGAAAATAGCCATTTACGGTCAATATTATCAGAACAGCACAGAACCTATTATTAAAGATATCTTAAGCTTTTTTTCTAGCAATAATATAGAAATGGTTTTTGAATCTCAGTATTTTGACATGCTTCTCGAAAAAAATATCGTCACTAAAGACTACCACACTTTTTCGTCCTACAGTGAAATTGATTCCAGTTTCTATATGCTAGTGAGCATTGGTGGGGATGGAACTATCTTGAGAGCAGCGACCTACATTAGAAATTCGGGAGTTCCTATTTTAGGGATTAATGCCGGTCGATTGGGATTTTTGGCCACGGTACAACAAGAAAATATTGCCGATTTTTTACAAATGGTGGTTGAAAAAAAACACAGCCTTTCCAAAAGGACACTTTTAAGTTTGTCCTGTACTCCAGCAAACGAAAGTTTGGAAGACATCAATTTTGCGATGAACGAAGTGTCTGTTAGCCGAAAGGATACCACTTCGATGATTACCATTGACACTTATTTGAATGGAGAATATTTGAATTCGTATTGGGCTGACGGCCTTATTATCTCTACCCCTACTGGCTCAACTGGTTATAATTTAAGTTGTGGAGGGCCTATCTTGACTCCTGATGTAAACAGTCTTGTCATTACTCCAATTTCTCCTCACAACCTTAATGCACGCCCCTTAGTGATTCCTGATGAAACAGAAATCCGACTAAAGGTATCTGGTAGAGAAGAAAATTATTTGGTTTCCCTAGACTCCCGAATAACCTCAGTAGGAAACGAATCCATTTTGACCATCAAAAAAACCCCTTTTCAAATCAATATGATTGAAATCCCAGAAGAGACTTTCTTAAAAACCCTTCGTTCCAAATTGCTTTGGGGAGAAGACAAAAGAAACTAATCCTTTCATTTTTTTTAACTACTATACGATTTTCAATAGTTTTCCGTTTTTATTTTGTTCTTATTTAAGACAAAAAACCAATTAAAAACACCTAAAAAGCAAATGAAAAACACAATTATCATATTCAACCACAATAAGAAATGATAATTGTTATATTTGCATGCTATTTTTAACTAATGATGACCAAAAAGATTAGCCTACTCATATCCTTTTTAGTAAGTACTGCCATGTATTCGCAGATTCATGAAGTGGGTGTTTTTCTGGGAGGAAGCAATTACATAGGAGACGTAGGCCCAACAACTTATATAGCTCCAAATGAACTTGCTTTAGGCTTGCTTTACAGATGGAATAAAAGCCCAAGACACAGTTACAGGATAAGTTACACACTGTCAAACCTATCCGCTAACGACCTTGATTCTGATGAAGGCAGTAGAAACCTAAGAGGATATCATTTTGAAAATAACATAAAAGAAGTATCTTTAGGCCTTGAATTCAATTTTTTTGATTTCAATCTCCATCAAATAGGAAACAAAACAACACCTTATGTGTATAGTGGAATAAGTTATACTCGTTACAGTAGTTTGTTTTTTAGCGGAGGTCAAGAAAGAACAGATTCAAGACGTGGAACGATTGCTATTCCTATGACAGTAGGAATCAAATCGAAATTAAACAGAAACTTCATTATAGGAATAGAAGTTGGCGCGAGATATACTATGGCAGATGATATTGATGGGAGCAATCCTAAAAATCAGAACCTAAGTCAGCTCCGTTTTGGAAATATAAATAATAATGATTGGTTTGTTTTCTCAGGCATTACATTAACCTATACCTTTGGAGAAAAACCGTGCTATTGTGCAGAATAAAAAATGAGTTTACGAGACAATATAGATAAAAACAGACTTCCTGAACACATTGCCATCATTATGGATGGCAACGGACGTTGGGCTAAAAAACAAGGACTTTTAAGAGCATTAGGTCATGAAAGAGGAAGTGAATCTGTAAAAGAAATCATCCGCACCTGCATTGAATTAGGCATACAAAACCTAACCTTGTATGCATTTTCAACCGAAAATTGGAATCGACCAAAGCTAGAAGTAGATACCTTAATGAAGATTTTAGTAAAACAATTAAGGAAAGAATTAGCAACTTTGGAAGACAAAAAAATAAGACTAAACACCATTGGCAGCTTTGACAAACTCCCTAGTTCTGTACAATCAGAATTAAATGCTGTCAAAGAAAAAACCAAAGACCACACCAAAATGACGCTTACACTAGCGCTGAGTTATGGTGCAAGAGAAGAAATTGTCAATGCAGTTAAAAACATTAGCGATAAAGTTAAAAATAGCATAATTTCAATTGACGCTATTGACGATTCAGTTATAAATGAGCATCTTTACACGCACAATTTACCTGATGTTGATTTATTAATTCGTACCAGTGGTGAACATAGAATAAGTAATTTCTTGTTGTGGCAAATCGCCTATTCAGAATTATATTTTACCGATATTTTATGGCCTGACTTTAAAGAAGAAGATTTATATGAGGCTATCATTAGTTATCAAAAAAGAGAACGCAGATTTGGAAAAACAAGTGAACAAATTAAATAATTTTTTAGTGTTGAATAAAAATATAAAAGCAGTATTAACCTTTTTAATTTTGATAAGTTTTTCACAAATCAAAGCGCAAAAAAGAGCCGATTTTGATAATGGAGAAAAATACATCATTGCCAAAGTTTCACTTACAAATAAAATAAGTTTTAACGACCAAACTGTAGTAACATTTGCAGGGCTCGAAAAAGGACAAACTATTACTGTTCCTGGAGAAGAGATAAGTAGCGCCATCAAAAAGCTAGGAAAACTAGGCCTTTTTGATGAAATTGCATTTTATGTCAACAAAATCGAAGGTGACAGCATTTACCTTGACCTGGACATTAAAGAATTACCTAAACTAAATCAAGTAAAATTTACTGGAATTAAAAACAGTAAAGTGGAGGGATTAATCAAAGATAATGGTCTCACACAAGGAAAAGTGGTAAACGAAAACTTAATTACCACCACCAAAAATTACATTGAAAACAAATATAAAAAGGACGGTTTTTTCAACACCAAAGTTTCCATTAATACTGTCCAAGATACCGCAGCAACCAACCAAGTAAATATGGTGGTAGCTATTGATAAAGGAGAAAAAATTAAAATCCAAGAAATTGATTTCATAGGCAACACCAAATTGTCTGATAAAACCTTGCGTGGCGCAATGAAAGATACAAAACAAAAAAATCCATTACGTATTTTCAAAGCATCTAAATTCATTAAATCAAAATACAAAGAAGATTTAGACAAGGTAATTGCATCTTATAAAGAAAAAGGATATCGTGACGCCCGAATTGTTTCGGATACAGTAATTTACAACAAAGAAAAAAATGCCTTAGCCATTAAAGTCAATGTTGAAGAAGGAAACAAATACTATTTTGGTAACATCAAATTCTTAGGAAACACAGTATATCCTGATCACTTTTTAAGCCGTATCGTAGGGGTTAAAAAAGGAGAAACGTACAACGGTGTACTGCTTGAGAAAAGAATTGCGGACAAGACAAAACCTGACGGAGAAGACATAACCAACTTGTATCAAAATAACGGATATTTATTCTCAACTATTAATGCTGTAGAAGTTAGAACTGCCAATGACAGTATCGATTTTGAAATTAGAATAACCGAAGGACCTCTAGCCTATTTCAACAAAATTACAGTTGTAGGAAACGATAAAACCAATGACCGTGTAATTTACAGAGAACTTAGAACCAAGCCAGGAGAAAAATACAGTAAAGAATTATTAGTAAGAACCATCCGTGAGATTGGCCAATTAGGATTCTTTGATCCTGAAGCCATCGACCCAAAGTTCAAAAACGTAGATGCAGCTGCTGGTACCGTAGATATTGAATACAACTTAGTTGAAAAAGGATCTAGCCAAATCGAACTCCAAGGAGGGTACGGAGGTGGTGGATTCATCGGAACATTAGGACTATCATTCAATAACTTTTCTGCTCGAAATTTAGGCAACAAAGAAGCCTACAAACCTTTACCCATGGGTGATGGACAAAAAGTTTCATTGCGATTACAGGCCAGTACTTATTTCCAAACTTATAGTTTATCTTTTTCTGAACCTTGGTTTGGACAAAAAAAACCAGTACAATTTAGTACCTCTTTATCGTACAGCAAACAATTTTTAACCAATTTCCTTTCAGCATCAGGTGTGGACAAGAGTAAAAGCTTCAACATCTTAACATTATCTGTTGGTTTGGCCAAGCGTTTAACAGTACCAGATGATTTTTTTGTACTATCTCAAAGTTTGAGTTACCAACATTATGACTTAAATAATTACAACACAGGATTATTTACTTTTGGAGACGGAACTTCTAGAAACGTAGCTTATACTATTGGAATTTCTCGTAACAACAAAGGAGTAAATCCTATATTCCCAACCTACGGTTCTGAATTTAGCCTTACAGGAAAATTCTCACTACCTTATTCATTACTTAACGGAATTGATTATGGTAGTTTAGGAGATAAGAAAGAAAATAAATACATTTACACAGGTACAGCATACGAAGGTACAAATGGTGAAATTGTTCAACCTGGTGATTATGTAGAAGAAATTCCTTCAACAACTAATCCAACACCAAACAAGGTTACAGATTACACAAAAGCGGCTGCTGACCCTGCCAAAGTGGATCAAAAGAAATTTAATTGGCTAGAATATTACAAAATTAAGTTCAAAGCGGATTGGTACACTAAAATTTATGGTAAATTAGTACTACGAACGTTATCAGAATTTGGCTTCTTAGGAGCTTATAATCAAGACCGAGGTGTTATTCCTTTTGAACGTTTTTATGTAGGAGGTGATGGATTAGCCAATTATTCTATGGACGGTAGAGAAACCATACAATTAAGAGGATATCAAAACAACTCATTGACCCCTATCATTGACGACACAAACGACAGCAGATTCGGACAACAAATTGGTGGTACTATTTACAACAAGTTCTCAATGGAATTGCGTTATCCAATTACGTTGAAAGCGGCAGCGTCTATTTACGCATTAGGTTTCTTGGAAGCAGGAAATTCATTTTCAAGTTTCAACACCTATAATCCATTTGATTTGAAACGTTCAGCAGGTTTAGGTTTGCGTATTTTCATGCCAGCGTTTGGATTATTAGGGATTGATTTTGGTCATGGATTTGACGCTGCGACAGGTCAAACCACAAAGAGTGGATGGCAAACCCATTTTATTATTGGGCAACAATTTTAATAAACTTATCATTTCTAATATTTAGGCTATGAGAAATTATTTTTTAGTTTTAGTTTTAGCAATAACCGTTACGATTCACTCCCAAACTAGAGGAACCAAAATCGGTTTTATTGACATGGAATACATTTTACAAAATGTGCCTAATTATACAGAAGCTAATACGCAACTAGAGCAAAAAGCCCAAAAATGGAAACAAGAAATTGAAATTAAAAAAAACGAAGTAAACAAACTCAAAGAATCGCTTAAAGCCGAAAAAGCATTACTTACAAAAAACTTAATTGAAGAAAGAGAAACTGAAATAAAATTTCTAGAAAATGAGGTTCTGGATTTACAGCAACTACGTTTTGGTCCCAACGGAAACCTTACTACGCAAAAAAATGATTTAATCAAGCCTATCCAAGACCAAGTTTTTACCGCCATTCAAGACATTGCAGAACAACAAAAATATGATTTCATTTTTGACAAAACATCTGATTTCACAATGATTTTTGCAGCAAAAAGATACGACATCAGTGATTTAGTATTGCGAATCATAAACCGCTCTAATAAGCGAGAACAATTGACTAAAAAACAACTTCAAGCGGAAATAGAAAAAGAGAAAAAAGAAGACGCTGTTGATGTCAATCCAAATCTTGCGGACAGACAACGAGCTTTGGAAGCCAAAAAAGCAGAAAGAGAAAAAATATTAGAAGAACGAAAACTAGCTGCTGAACAAAAGAAACAAGAAGCCGAAGACAGAAAAGCTCGATTAATGGAAGAAAGAGAAGCTCAAAAAGCAGGAACTTCTTCCGTAACTACTGCAAAACCTAACAATACAGACAAAAAAGACACTGCAGCCGAAATAGAAGCTAAAAAACAAGAACAAGCCGCAGCACGAGCTAAAATCTTAGAAGAACGCCAACAAGCTGTAGAAAACAGAAAAAAAGAAGCCGAAGCAAAAAGAGCACAATTATTAGAAGAAAGAGAAGCCAAAAAAACTGGCACGATTTCTGCCCTTACAAAAACAGAAGAGAAAAAAACGACCGCTACTGCTACAAAATCTGTAGTGCCTGCTAAAGAAGCAACCGCTAAAGAAGTTACAAAACAAGATACAATTGACCCTAAAACAAAAGCTTTAGAAGAAAGAAAAAAAATAATTGAAGAACGTAAACGAGAACTGGAAGAAAAAAGACTAAAAGCGCTACAAGTACGAGATTCTATTAAAAAAGCGAGAGAAATTCAATTAAAAAATAACTAATATAATTACTTAATATTTAAATCCGATGAAACAAATCAAAACTTTATTAATTGCTGCAATAGTATTTTTAGGAGCAAATCAAACCATCAACGCACAAGCAAAAACTGCTCATGTTGATGTAAGCGAAATCATGTCGAAGATGCCAGCAATGCTTGACGCACAAAAACAACTTGAAAAACTAAGCGGAACGTATGATGCAGACTATAAAAAAATGGTTGAAGAATATCAATCAAAATTAAAAAAATACGAAGCTGAATCGGCAACTGTAACAGAAGCAGTAAACGAAGATCGTTCTAAAGAAGTTCAAGACATGCAAAAAAGAATTGTTGACTTTAGAGATAATGCTCAAAAAGAATTACAACAAAAAGAATCTGATATTGTAAAACCATTAATGGAAAAAGTAAGAGCTTCTATCCAAAAAATTGGAAAAGCTAAAGGTTACCAATATGTATTAGATGGTTCTGCTTTATTATTAGCTGATGGCCCAAACATTACAGCTGATGTAAAAAAAGATCTAGGTTTCTAATAAAAACCAAAAAAACACTTAAAGCGTTCTATTTCATGAGTTGAAATAGAACGCTTTTTTTTACTAACAATTTAGGAAAATTAATTCAGAGCGATTAACTTTGTTTTGATGAACAATAACAAACCTATAGGCATATTCGATTCTGGAATTGGAGGGACTTCAATATGGAAGGCTATTCATCATTTGTTACCCCAAGAAAAAACCATCTATTTAGCCGATAGTAAAAATGCACCATACGGACAAAAATCCAAGGAGGAAATCATCGCTTTATGCATGAAAAACACCGATTTATTACTCCAAATGGATTGCAAATTAATCGTTGTTGCCTGCAATACTGCAACGACCAATGCCATTAAGGAATTAAGAGCAAACTATGCTGTCCCATTCATTGGTATTGAGCCAGCTATAAAGCCAGCTGCTTTAAATTCCAAAACACAAAAAATTGGGATTCTCGCAACACAAGGTACGCTCATTAGCGAACTATTCAATAAAACTGCCGAAAAGTTCCAGACCACTAAAATTCTAGAACAGGTAGGTCACGGCTTAGTTCAATTAATCGAAAAAGGACAAATCAATTCCCCTGAAATGACTGCATTATTGGAATCCTATTTACGCCCAATGATTGAAGCAGATATTGATTATTTGGTTTTAGGATGTAGTCATTACCCCTACCTCATCCCACAAATTAAAAAAATTCTACCTGACCATATCCACATTATTGATTCAGGAGAAGCCGTTGCGAGACAAACACAAAACCTTTTAAAAAACGGAGTTGGATTTACAGATTTAACCAACAACAAACCTGTATTTTATACGAACACTAATCCAACCGTTTTAAAAGAAATTTTAGAAGGTGATTATGAAGTTGAAGTTATTGAAAAAGATTTTTAAGCATAATAAACGCATCATACTTCCTTAAACCAACTGGAATACAATACATAATTATTTGCTATGCGTTCTATCTCACCAGCAAATTCAGATTCACTTATATCTTTCACTTTTTTGGCTGGGACACCTGCCCAAATGGAACCAGCAGTCACCACGGTATTTTGAGTTATTACCGCACCTGCTGCAATTATTGAATGACTTTCGACTACACAATTGTCCATCACAATGGCCCCCATACCAATGAGTACATTATCCTTAATCGTACAACCATGTACAATGGCATTGTGTCCTATTGAAACGTTATTCCCAATAATGGTAGGGTGTTTTTGATACGTACAATGAATTACAGCACCATCTTGAATATTGACTTTATTACCAATCTTAATAAAATTGACATCTCCACGTACTACGGCATTAAACCAAACACTACAGGAATCACCAAAACTAACATCACCTACAATTGTAGCATTCTCAGCTACATAACAATCTGATGGGATTTGCGGCGCTATTCCATTGACAGTTTTAATCAACATACTAAAAAATGATTTTTAATTAATTGCAGGACATTTACATTCGTATTTTGCTCTTTTACAAAATAAGTTTAGCCCTAAGGTAATTTGGTGATACCCTCCATTATCAAACTTTACAGCTCCTGACAAATGCGAATAGGTGTAGGCAAACATAAAATTATTATAATTCACACCCACTATTGGAGTAATGTATTGAAGATGCTGAGTCGATACAGAGCTTCCATTTGAATATTGAGCGCCATCGATACTACGACGATAAGACAATCCCCCCCATAAAGTCCCAAAATCCATCGCTTTATAAGCTTTAATATTCAAATCAAAAGACCTTTCCTGAGTGCGGCTAACGGATTGAAATAATACGGAAGGCTCCCATAAAATGCCACTTTCATTTCCAAAAATATACCCTACACTCAAAAGGTATTTTCTCAAATTATCGCTTTCAAATTCAGAATAAATATCTCTTCTGGTTTCCATGAGGTTTTTCACTGTGGCATGAGCATAAAAATCTAAATAATTATAAGATACTCCTACGTCAAAATTAGGATAGGAGTCCTTTTGAACAATCGTTCCATTTACCAAAGGATCAAAATTACCAGATTGTCTAAACTGTGTTTCATCCAACTGACTTTGAATCAACCCTGCACTAATACCAAATGACAGTTGGTTTAAATCAACTTCATCTCTTGAAAACATCAAATGATAGGCATATCCTAATTTGATTCCTTTTTGAGAATGATAACCATTTTTATCACTAAACAATATTACTCCAGCGCCTGCTTTTTCACTTATTCTCCCATTAAAGCTCAATGTACTCAACTGAGGTGCATCATCCTGACCAAACCATTGTTTTCTCGAAGTCAATCGCACCTTTGCACAATTTGCAGCACCTGCCATAGAGGGATGAATCAAATAATAATTATCCGATAAATAATCCGAATACACCGCAATACCTTCCTGAGCAAAAGAGAAAGTTGAAACAAGTGCACAAACCAGCAGGAGTCTAAATTTTACAAACATTGGAATGGTTTAAAATAATCATTTAAAAATACGCATAATAGACACAATAACCACAAACATTTAAAATAAAGTTAATTTATCCATTAATATATCAAATATAGTTAATCATAGAAAATAACTTTAGTAAATTTGTAAAAATTTAAATAATCATGACAAAAGTTCTTATCAAAGAAACACAAAAACCTACTATATTAAAATTTGAATTTGAAGATTTCATCACAAAAAATGAAAGCTTTGAATTTAAAAATATTGATGAAGCAAAAGCATCCCCTCTTGCGCAACAATTGTTTTACCTTCCTTTTGTTAAAACTGTTTACATCTCAGGTAATTTTATTGCCATTGAAAAATTCAGTATTGTAGAATGGGATGATGTAAAAGAAGCCGTTGCAGAACAAATCGAAACCTTTATTTCAAATGGCGGAACGATTATCAATATCGACGAAAACAAAACAAAAAAACAACCAGTTACAGTATATGGTGAAACTACACCAAACCCTGCAGCATTAAAATTTGTGGTAAGCAAAATGCTAACCAAAAATGCCGTTGAATTCAAAAATATTGACCAAACGGCTGCTTCACCACTTGCCCAAGAATTATTCAAATTCCCTTACGTAAAAGAAGTTTTTATTGATGAAAATTATGTTTCGGTCACTAAATATGAATTGAACAGTTGGGATGAAATCACTCTCGAATTAAGAACGTTTATCAAACAATACATTGAGAATGGTGGGACCGTTCTAGACGAAAATTTTATTCCAAATAGTCTAAAAGACGAAGCAACTAAGGACGCTAATTTTGATTCACTTGACGAAACTTCTCAAAAAATCATCAACATTCTTGAAGAATATGTACGACCTGCAGTAGCAGCTGATGGTGGAAATATTGCTTTTGATTCATTTGACGAAGCCACAAGAACAGTTAAAGTTATTTTGCAGGGCGCTTGTAATGGATGTCCTTCTTCAACATTTACCTTAAAAAGTGGTATCGAAAACATGTTGAAAAGCATGCTAAACGACGAAAAAATAAATGTTGAAGCAGTTTAAGTTTTACAAACAAAACTATAAAAAACGGATAACCCAAGTAACAAATATAAAACAGAAACAATTAGTACTTTTGTATCCCAAACCCAAAACCTTCTCTTGTAGAGGGTTTTTTATTATTTTTTATTATGAATTTAGATCCAAAATACATCACGCAATACGGCAATAATTTAATCCAAGAAATTCTAGCCTACTCCCCAAGAGTCATCTCGGCTTTCTTAATTCTATTCATCGGACTTTACGCTATAAGAGTCATCAATCGTTTGGTTCGAAAAATAATGCTGAAAAGAAAATTTGAAGTAACGCTAACCCAATTTTTAGGAGACATTTTACTTTGGGGATTGCGCATTTTGTTGTTTGTTACCTTTATTTCTAAATTAGGCATTGAGACCTCTTCTTTTGTTGCCATATTAGGAGCTATGGGCCTTGCAGTAGGCTTATCTTTACAAGGGTCGTTATCCAATTTTGCAGGCGGAATGTTGATTATTCTTTTCAAACCTTTCAAAGATGGTGACTTGATAGAAGCCCAAGGAATGGTTGCTACAGTGAGTGAAATCCAAATTTTTGTAACCAAATTGATTACCGCTAATAACCAAGTCGTTTTTATACCGAATGGCATTTTATCCAACGGGATTATTACTAATTATTCTATGCTAGGAAATCGAAGAGCAGATCTCACTTTTTCAATATCTTATGATTCTGACATCAAACGCGCCAAGGAAATTATTATAGAATTACTAAACGACAACCCCAAAGTACTCCAAAACCCTAAACCAGAAGTTTTTGTCAGAAATCTAACAGATAGCGCTATTGAACTAGCTGTAAGACCGTGGGCCACTAATGAAAACTTTGGAAGTGTATTTACCGAAGTGTTAGAAAATTGCAAAACCGCTTTTGACAAAGCAGGAATTGTAATTCAACCTTATGTCAAAGAAAAATCAGCTGATAAAGATTAGCTATTATTTTTTTGAGGCCGTCACAATAAAATCTTTTAGGTAAAATGGCTCAAAATAAGCCACATCAACAAATTCCTTTTTTTGGAAAGCATCAAAACTTAATGCACTCATTTCATTTGCTGATGGAAAAAAACTGTTCTCTAAAAAAATAAAATTGTACTGCTGTAGCAAGGGTTTGCATTTAGCAGCACAATCTCCTACAAAATAAACAGGCATTGTACAATCAGCAAAGGAATTATCAGTAATGATTTCTGCTTGGGTTTCACGCAAACGCTTTCCATCCGCTGAGAAAATAGCACTGTAAACTTCCATCCTACGCGCATCAAGCATGGGAATTACTATACCTTCAGTAATTTTGGCTTGGGATGCAAGAGATTGTAAGGTGTCAATTGCTAGCAACGGGATATTTAAGGCATAACACAACCCTTTGGCTGCTGAAACTCCAATGCGCAATCCCGTATAAGAACCAGGACCTTGGCTTACAGCAATCGCCACCAAATCATGAAAAGTTATGCCTGCTTTTTGTAAAACCTGCTCTATCAAAACATGTAGTTTTTCGGCATGAGAATAACCTTCTTCTGCAACTTCAAGACAAACGATGGTTTGACCGTCTTTAGCAAGAGCAACTGAGCAATTTTTAGTAGCTGTTTCAATATTTAAAATAAAACTCATCTTGATTTTTTTTTTACAAATAGCACTGCAAATATAATTCTATTTACTTTCTTTCTCCTTTTTAACAACTACTTTGTCTCCTGAATTCAACTCTTTAGAAACCGTTGTATAAGGACCTGTGATTATGTTATCATTTTTAGAAAGACCACTAATAATTTCGATATTCGAATCGTCTTGGATTCCTGTTTTCACAATTTTAATTTTAGCTTTATCTCCCACTTTTACAAACACACATTCCCATTTTTTATCTCTTTTGACCAAATTTTCAACTTCTACATCTTCTTTTTCAGTAGTTCTAGCAGTATCTGCCTTTACAACTATCGCACTGATAGGCACATTTAGGACATTGGATTTCGTTTTGGTAATGATATCCACAGTCGCCGTCATTCCTGGTCTGAAAGGAGAATAATTAGCTGGTTTACCTACAAGCAAATCTTGATAGGATTCTTTTAAGATACGCACCTTGACCTTAAAATTAGTAACCTGATCGGCTTGCAACTCATTACTTGCTGAATTTGAGATACTAGTCACAATTCCTTTAAATTTCTTTTTTAAATAAGCATCAACTTCAATTGTCGCCCCATCTCCTTCCTTAATTTTAACAATATCATTTTCGTTTACATCAACCTCTACTTCCATCTGATTTAAGTTGGCTATTCGCAAAATCTCGGTTCCAGCCATTTGTTGCGTACCCAAAACCCGCTCTCCTAATTCAACATTCAATGCCGAAATGGTTCCTCCAGCAGGAGCATATATCAAGGTACGACCCAAGTTGTCCTGAGCTTCATTCACAGATGCTAAAGCACTTTGAACATTAAAATAAGAAGCTTGTCTTGCGGCCTTAGCTACTTCAAAAGCAGCTACAGACTTGTCCCAATCAGCTTTTGAAATAATACCTTTTTCAAATAGGGTTTTATTTCGTTCATAGTTCAATTTAGACTCTTTAAACTGTGCTTCGGCTTGAGCCAAATTAAATTTAGAACTTGACAATCCGGCCTTAGTGCGGTCTAAATTAGAAGTGTATAAATCCGGATTGATTCTTACTAACAAATCTCCTTTTTGAACCACTTGCCCTTCTTTTACAGGTAAGGCCGTAATTTCACCCGATACCATTGACGCAATTTTCACCTCAATTTCAGGTTGAATTTTTCCAGTAGCCGAAACAGTTTCTACAATAGTACTTTGCCTTACCATAGCCACTTCAACTTCCTTACCTTCATTGCGATTGCCTAGCACGCCTTTTTTAACAAGCACTAGCAAAACGCCAATCAACACTAAAGCAAGAGCTACTAAATAATAAGTTCTTTTATTTGACATATTTATTTCTGTTTAACAATTGGAATCCCAAAATAAAATTCCAATATCTTAATTTTAAAAATAGCATCATATTTAGTACGCAAAACCTCGGATTGCGCATTCGATAACAAAAGTTGCGACTGACTTAAATCGAAAGAATTCATCAAACCCACTTCAAATTTTTCCTTGGCATAACGGTAGGATTCCTCTCTTGCGAATAAGGATTCTAAAGCAGACTCGTACGCTTGCAAGGCTCCTTTGGCATCAGTAAACGCAGTATATACATTGCGTTCCAAATCTAAATTTTGTTGCTCCAGAGCAATTTTGGATTTTTCAAATTCCACTTTCGAACGGCTGATGGCATTACGAGCCGAAAACCCGTTAAAAATGGGAATGTTCAATTGTGCGCCAAAAGACTGCCCTTTGTTATCATTAAATTGTTCCCAAAATGGTGGCGCGCCTTGCACCCCTATTACAGCACCATTTGAATCCCTAAGCGCAATATCGGCATAGGAAATTCGGGTATTAAAATTGTAAAAACCTCTTAAGCTAGGCTGCAGATTGCCTTTGGCGATTTGAATATTTTTTTCAGCAATTTCCAGATTAGTTTGAGCTAATTTTAGTTCGACACGTTGTTGCTTTGCCACCTCCAAAACGGATTCAGGAGTTTCTTTCAACACTTCTGATTGTAAACTCATCGGAGCTTCAGCAGCTATTTCAAAATTTTTAAAGTCGGTTAATTGTAAAAGCTGAGCCAAACTCAATTTTGAAATTTCCAACAAATTGGTAGCATTCACAATTTTTTGACCATCCAAAGCCAGTGTTGCTTTACTATCCAACAAATCTCCTCGAGGAATGGTTCCTGCCTTAACCAATTCCTGAGTTCGCGCATATTGTTGCTCATCAATTTTCAATTGCTCTTTTTGAACCTTAACATTTTCAATATTAAAAAGCACCTGCAAATAAGCATTGGCGACATTTAAAGCCACATCTTCTTTCATTTTTTGCAGTTGATAGCGTGCAGCTACTTTAGCGAGATTCGCTTTGCGCAAAGCATTTTGATTTTGTAATCCTTTATATAAGTCAACCCCAATAGTTCCACTTGCTGAACTAAACTGAGTTGTTTTGTTCTGCAAAATCCCAGTGGTAATATCTTGATTCAAACCTATATTCCAGGAATGAGAACTGGCAGCATTGACTGTTGGCAAAAAATTCCCAAAAGCTTGTTTGGTATCAATGGCAGCGGCTTGTGTTTCTAAAGCAGATAATTGAATCGAAATATTTTTCTGCATGGCATAACGCACACAATCTTCCAAAGTCCACTTTTTGACTTGAGCGGTCGCCCAATGGCTTAGAAAAACAAAATAAAAGAAAGTAACACCTATTACTATTTTCATAAAATACAATCAAAAGGAACTAAGGTTTCCTTACAAAAGTAACGATTTTAGATGGGAGAAATTTAGGTTAAGTAAAATTTTAACCTATACAATTCCCATTTCAGATAGAAGTCAAAAAAAAACTTCCGCACTAACAATGCGGAAGTTAAAACCAATTAAACATTCTTTAGTTTAAAATAACAAACAGAACATTTAATGCTTACTAATTCAAAATGGTTTTAAAATATTTAGAAGCGCTAATAAAAAACACAGCAGCTATTATATACAAAAAAATATAAATAATCGAGCATATCTAATCCCTTTTGATGAAGAAAAATAAGACAAAGATTAACAATCCTTTCCTTAAACACAAATTAAATTTTGAAAGAAAAACCGTCTTAATCGACAAAAAATTACTTTTAATCGACCAATAACAAAAAACCAATATTAAACACCTTAAAATCAACAAAACCAATATGTTTTGTTATAAAATAAAAAGAAATGCTTTTTTAGAAAACATGAGAATTTACCTTAACAACATTTTCAACCCTTCCATTAAATAGCGACAAATAGTTTCCCAATTAACACCACAATAAAAGCAATAAATAATTACTTTTGTTTCAAATTATTTATAGATGTTCCCAAAAAATTACCATTACTTCATCATCATTGCGACACTAACTTTCACTTCTTGTAGCAACCTACAACAAATAAATGCTTTAAAACCAGAAGCTGATGATGCCTCCCCGATAGTGTACGAAACCAGCCCCTCGTTCCTCAACTTACCTGTCACTATCCAAATGCAAGACATCGAAAACAAAACCAATGCACTACTAAACGAACTCATTTATGATGATGCTACAATTGAAGATGACGATATCGAAATGAAAATTTGGAAATTGGCTCCTATTAAAGTTCGGAACGAAAACAACAAAATTATTACTGTTTTACCTTTAAAAACATTCATAAAGTATCGAATAGGCACAAAGAAAATGGGAATTGAAATGTATGATGTTCGTGAATTTCACCTCAACGGCATTTTGACGCTATCCAGTAATTTTTCGTTAAGCAATTGGAAATTCAAAACCAAAACCGAAATAAAGTCATTGGATTGGAACGAATCACCCACCATGCTTATTATGGGACGTAACCTACCAATAACGTACGTCATAAATCCTGCTATAAAATTATTTAAATCCAAAATTGAAACTAAAATTGATGAAGCCATCGAAAAATCAACGGATTTTAAACCAAATGTTTTGACTGCATTAGAAAAAATAAGTCAACCTTTTCAAATCAATGAAGCTTACGAAAGTTGGCTCCGCATCAATCCTGTAGAATTGTATGCCAGCGATTTAAAATTAAAGAAAGAAAGTGTTCAAATTGACATGGGCTTAAAATGCCTGATGGAAACACATATTGGCACACGACCAGAATCTATTTTCGATTCCCATAAAATAGTTCTTAAACCCGTTACTAAAATACCCAACCAAATCACAACAAACATTATTGCGGTTTCAAGTTATCATAGTGCTTCAAAAATCATCACTAAAAATTTCCAAGGACAAGAGTTTGGTTCAGGAAGTAAAAAAATAAAAGTACAAAATGTAACACTTTGGCATAAAAACAACAAAATGGTCATTGCCTTAGACACACAAGGTGCTGTTAATGGGACTATTTATTTGACTGGATTTCCAAAATACGACGAACAGAAAAAAGAAATCTATTTTGATGATTTAAATTACGTTTTGGACACCAAAAGTCGCTTGATGAGAACTGCCAATTGGCTAGCACAAGGCCTAATATTAAAGAGAATTCAAGAAAATTGCAGGTACTCTATCAAACCTAATTTAGACGAAGGCAAAAAAACAATTCTGAATTACTTAACAAATTATTCGCCTATACCAGGTGTGTTCGTTAATGGTAAAATAGGCACTATGAGTTTCGAAAAAATTCAACTAACAAACAACGCTATTTTGGCAAATTTAAAAATCAATGGCACAGTAGAAGTAACTATTAATGGGTTAAAATAAAATGCTATTTTTTCCCTTTACGCATTTTGTAAATCACATAACCAATACCTGCAACTAACAAATACGGAATAACCATCAAATAGACGATTCCGTCATTTACAGCCTCGGCTTGCGCTTTATTTGCATCTCCACCTAAAGAAGCTCTACACATGGCGCATTGGGCACTAACTCCGACCGAAAATAGAAAACAGAAAATAAAAAATAGAATCTTAACTATGCCCTTTTCAGTTCTAATTCCTGACTTTTGACTTCTAACTTTAGTGCACATAATACGGAGCTATCATTAAATAAACTATTACTCCTGTAACGGCCACATACAACCATATTGGAAAGGTAATTTTGGCTATTTTTTTATGCTTGTCAAAAACTTTTGCCAAAGCTCTTACATAAGTTATAAGTACCAATGGAATGATAGCAATAGACAAAATAATGTGTGTAATCAAAATAAAATAATACAGATATTTAATAAATCCTTCTCCTCCAAATTTAGTAGAATCCGAAGTCATGTGATAGGCTACATACATTCCCAAAAAGGCTATTGAGCATCCTATAGCTGTTTTCATCAAATTTTCATGTAATCCTACCTTTCCATTTTTTATAGCCATTACAGCCGCTATTAAAAGGATAGCTGTAAACCCATTGATAGTCGCGTAAATAGGTGGCAGAAATGAAAGAGGCTCAACATCAAAGCCTAGTTTACGCAAATTAACTCCAAACAATAAAGCTACTACTAACGGAATGGCAACAGAGAGGATGACAATCCACTTATTGTATTTTTGTTCTAAATCTTGATTTTTCATTTTAATTTCTATTCTCGTAAAAGGATACTAATATCTTGTTGCAAATCTCTTATTCCATTTTTATCTAAACCGTCATAATACAATATGGGATTACCAAATTCGTCTTTTCTACAACGAATCATTCCGTTTTTGTCTATCAAAGCAAAAAGCCCTGAATGCTCAAAACCACCTGCAATTTTTTCATTCTCGGCAGCATACAGATTAAAACCTTTATTTGCCAAAGCCATAATAGCTTCTTTATCCCCAGTCAAAAAATGCCAATTGGAAGATTGAATACCCAGCAATTCATAATGATTTTTTAAAACAGCAACCGTATCATGTGAGGGATCAATCGTAATTGAAGCAATACCAAAATTGGGATTACCAAAAAACTTTTTTTCGATAAGCATCATATTTTGATTCATTTTGGGACAAATCGAAGGACAGGTGGTAAAGAAAAATTCCAACACGTACACTTTTCCTTTATAGCTTTCATTAGAAATAGGAACATTGTTTTGATTGACCAAATCGAATTTTGGCGCAGGACCTATAGCTACCAATTTTTCATCAGCATTTGACGTTGTGTCAACTTTATCCAAACGACCACCTTTGACAACACCACCTGTTTGAAGGCGTTCTACAATCTTTGGCACAGCGTAAATACCAAAAATCAAAATAATGAATGAAATTCCAATATAGGATTTGTTTTTAAACATACTATTGCTTTAAAAGTGGCTTAGAAGCGTTATTATTCTTTTTCAGGGCAGCACGGTACTCATAAAGAATTACTTTAAAATCGTCTAACATTTCGTTACTCAAATCAGCTGGATGAAAAGTATTGTACCCCTCCTTGTATTCCTCAGCATCTTTTCTACCCCTAATATTTCTTGCTTTGTCAACGATATACACATTTGGCGTACCGGCATACTTATCCAAACTTCCTTTTAAATGCAATTGATTGTAATAATTATGAATATTCTCCGGAGTGGTGAACAAAAAATTCCAATGAGACACATCTGTAAATTCATCCAGAGCATCCATTATTTTCTTCACATCCTCTTCGGTTCCTAATGGGCAAATCATTACAAATTGCAAATCCTCAAAAGTATGGTAGCGTTGGTAAATTTTTTCGTTTAGATTAAAAAGATTTCCTCTATTCTTCAAAATCTCACTTCCACCAAAACCCAAAATAGTTATTTTGTTTTCCAATTTTACTTGCTCACCAGTTAATGAAGTCCAATTGCCAAAATCAGGAACAGCAGGACTCACCACAGGCAATTTAGTAAAACTATTAACTCCCGAAGCAAAAAAAAGGTAGGCTACAATTGGTAAAATAAAAAGTGTAAAAAGAACTAAGTTTTTTTTCATTGAAAGTAATCTTTAAAAAGGGAGAAAGTAACAGTTCAAAAACATGAGTTAAAAAATCCAAACACAGATTGCTCCGCCAATTCACAGCTATAAAAGCTTTTGCATTTGCCACGACAAAAGTAAGCAAAAAAAAAGGTATCCGAAAAAACGAATACCTTTAGTTTGAATTAATATAGTGTTAAAAATTCCACTTAATGGTAGAATCCTTAAAAACCCCATAAATATAATCCCCTTCAGTCAAAAGGATAAAAAGTAAATACAAAACCAGAAAAATCAAAGGGATTACTACTGAATTTCTCAACCATGACGTTTCACCTTCCATGTGCATAAATGACCATACAATGTAATAAGCCTTAAAAACAGTAAGAATATAGAAAATCCAGTTTAAAAGATTTAATCCTAAGAAGTGAGAAAAATATAAACCATCAGGTTTGTAAATACCCAAAATCACCTCTATAATAGTTACAACAGACAATATCCCGAAAACTTTCCAGATTTTCCCTGTATTAGATTCATGTGCGTGTGACATAATATTATTTTTTTTGATAAAATTAAACTAGATAGAAAACTGTAAATACAAATACCCAAACTAAATCTACGAAGTGCCAGTACAATCCAACTTTTTCTACCATTTCATAGCTCTTACGTTTTTCATAAGTTCCTAACAATACATTAAAGAAAATGATAATGTTAATAACAACTCCTGAGAATACGTGGAAACCGTGGAAACCAGTAATAAAGAAGAAGAAATCCGCGAACAATTTACTTCCGTACTCATTTCTAATTAAGTTTGCTCCCTCAACTACATATTTAGCTTGAGCCAAACGAGCTTCAGATTCAGCTCTTGTAAGAACTACTTTTTGTTTTGTTTCAGGATTGATAAGCTCTGTTCTAATCAATAAATTAGGATTTGCTTTAAATCCAGCTTGAACCTCAGCAACTGAATAAGAAGGCAAACTTCCTTCACTCATAAACCAAGTTGCTTTATTGCGTTTTAATTCTTCTCTGTCTTCTTTTAAATTCGCTGCAAAATCAGCTAGAGCAACACGTTTACCGTCTTTGTCAACAAACTGCAATATGCTTCCACCAGTTGTTTCAACAGCACCATATTCCCCTTTGATAAAGTTTTTCCATTCCCAAGCTTGTGAACCTACGAATATCAAACCACCAATAATGGTTAAAAACATATAAATAGCCACTTTAGTCTTTTTCATTTGATGACCTGCATCAACAGCCAAAACCATTGTTACAGAAGAGAAAATCAAAATAAAAGTCATTAATGCTACATAATACATAGGAGCAGATACTCCATGCATAAATGGAAAGTGTGTAAACACCTCATCGGCCAATGGCCAAGTTTCAATAAATTTAAATCTAGAAAAACCGTAGGCACCTAAAAATCCAGAAAAAGTTAAAGCATCTGATAGGATGAAAAACCACATCATTAATTTACCATAACTGGCTCCCATTGGCTCATTTGCGCCGCCTCCCCAAGTTTTGTCTTGACTATTTGCAGTAGTAACTGTCGCTTCCATAAAAGTTATTCGTTAAAAAGTTTCCAAATTTACGTTTTTTTCTTATTTAAAGAAATATAAAAATACAAATAAACACACCCACAATAAATCTAAAAAATGCCAATACATCGCAGCTAGTTCTATTCCAAGAGTTTGAGTTGAATTGTACTTTTGTTTAAAATGATTATAAATTACAATTAATAATGAAATTACACCACCTGCAAGGTGTAGCAAATGCACAACCGCAATAACATACAAAAAAGTTGTAGTAATCACGCTTGAAGCTCCCGTAGGATAATACCCCATAGCGATTAATTGTGAAAACCCAGCAAATTGCAACACAACAAACAACAATCCTAATACTAATGTTGCACACAAATAAGCCGTAGTGTGTGCTCGGTTGTTTTTTTGAATGGCTTTTTTAGCCAAATGAATGGCAATACTACACGCCACAATCACGGCAGTACTCGCAAAAAAAGCAGATGGAAAATTAAAATCTTTTAACCAATCTACTCTAGACTTACTTACAATAAAAGCACTGGTAAGTCCGGCAAACATCATCACCATACTAATGATTGCAAACAACAAAATCATTTTTTGTGAACGCGCAGTTCTCAACTGATGTTCTTCTCTTGTCATTGACATTTCCATAACTATCTTAAAAATTTATCTAATATATATACTAATTGCAACAACGAAATATAAGAAACACTTACTAACATTAAGGTTCTAGCAGCTTTGGCAGTTCTTAACTTATACAATCGAACAGCGTAATATAGCATCCAAAAACCCAACAAAAACACAATTATAGTAGCAAACAACCCGATATACAATTGTCCTGTGTAACCTAATGCAGGCAATAAGGAAGCTATCAACAACCAAACGGTATATAAAATAACTTGCAAAGCAGTACCTTTATCTTTTTTACCTGTAGGCAACATAAAAATACCTGCTTTTTCATAGTCTTCATACAAAAACCAACCGATAGCCCAAAAATGCGGAAATTGCCAAAAAAACTGAATCAAGAACAAAGTCCCCGCTTCAATGCCAAAATCACCCGTAGCCGCTACCCAGCCCAACATAAACGGAATCGCTCCTGGAAAAGCTCCCACAAAAACCGACAACGAAGTCACAGTTTTCAAAGGTGTATAAACACTGGTATATAAAAAAATTGAAATCGCACCAAACATAGCCGACTTTGGATTAATCATATACAACAATGACAAACCTATCAAAGTAAGCAAAGTAGCGAGAATCAAAGCGTTTCTTGAAGACATTCTTCCCGAAGGAACTGGACGATTTTTAGTTCGATCCATTAATTTGTCAATATCCTTTTCAATCACCTGATTGTAAGCATTGGAAGCCCCCACCATACAGTAACCACCAATGCAAAGCATAATCAAAACCGACCATTGAAAAGGATGCTCTTCATTGAATCCCAAAAGATAACCCGCAATCGAAGAAAACAAAACACTAATAGCCAATCCTGCTTTAGTGATTTCTTTAAAATCCGTAAAAACCGTTTTAAGGGAAAATGTATTTGTAGCCGTATTCAATGCCGTTTTCATTAAGTTTTATAAAACTGGTGCAAAAGTAACTTAACAAAAGGGATTTGGCAAAAAACTATTCATAAAAAATGTTTTTTAATAAAAATCAAAAAAAACTAGACGAAAGGAATGATTAAAATGAGAATTGGCAATCTAGTCTAAAAAATTTACATTAGTAACGACGTTTATTTTCATTTCAATCGCGTTTCAAACGCTACAATTTGTTTTCCATTTATAAGTAGGTACTAGTTGTAGATGAGCATCAGATGCCATTAAGTTAAGAAAAAAACATCCCGTTTTGTCATTCCGACGAAGGAGGAATCACAGTAGTTGCTCACGTTATGTGATTTCTCCTTCGTCGAAATGACACAAAAAACGCTTAACTTAATGACATTGAGTGCTAGCTAGGGGCAACCTTGACCTACAATTTGAAGAAATGCCTGAAATTAATCAGCCGAAAAACGAAAATAAAAGCTGGAGTTATAAGTGAACTACAAGTAAAAGTACCAACCTCTCTAAAAACTGCTTTCTATAACTTGAAATACTCGAATTTAAGCCTCTCATTTTTTAAAGCCTCTAACTTACAAACAAAAATAAACCTCGTTTAAATGTGTTTAAACGAGGTTGTTTTTTATGATTCTTATGAAAATTTATTTCTTTGAAAGGGTTGTGCAACGGTTACGTGTGTTAGGCACAGTTTTTATTTGCTATAAGTTAATTTAAAATACCCTAAATCATCTATTGTTTTTATTGAACAAAAAGAATAGCCTCCAGAAATATAAAATTGATTAAAAATGTGTACGCTACCTTCAATGGTTGATGAATATAAAAAGTTATTCGGTTTGGTACCATCTGCGGAAATGAAAAAATTATCATAATCAGAACTACTATTGTAAAGTGCTTGACCAAATAATTTTATTTGAGTCAGTCCAGCAAGGTTTGTGTCATTTGGATTACCAAAAAGAGGAACTAAAAAGCGAATTTCTGAAGCAAGTTGACCTGAATGCAAATAAACATTTTTTGTGCCTGAATTTTTAGAACTTTCTGTTAGTTTATAACCTCCTTTTAAATCAATTTGTAATCCTCTAGTTTGATAATCTGTTTCTTTATTAAAGTACCAAGTTTTAGAAAAATACGAGTTTAATAATCCACCATACAAACTTTGTAATTCGTTACCTAAATTTTTTATTGAATCTGATGGACTTGCTGAAATAGTAGGAATAGATGATAGGATATAAAAATCAATAAATTTGTTTTTCCCAACTTTTGCATAAAGTTTAACAGCTTTGATACTTATTCTGGGAACTGTATTAGTGAGATTTAAACCAAGTTGTTGGAAAAATTCAGCACCTGATCCAAGTTCATCTGTCTTTGTTTTTTCATCATCAGAGTTAAAAAGAAAATTTAAACCTTTTTTTTCTTTATTTAAAGAATCTGTAGTGTTGACATAATTTATTCTTCTTGCTTTCTCGAAACCTTGTCCAAAGGAGAAATTGAATATTAGACTACTCAATAAAATATAATAAAAAGTTTTCATAAAATTATTAGTTTTAGTTATTCAATGTTTAATTTACTACGCTTGTAACCATTAAGTCAAAGTGAAGTATTTGCTATGAGTTATTTCTATTTGCTGTTTTACTTTATTAAGTCGTCTATATGTCTTTGTATTTTAATTGTCAAATCTGCCAATTGATTTTTGTATGATTCAGGGAGTTGGAGGTTGTTATAATCTGCAATTGGACTAGTTAAAGAAAGCCGTCTTTCTTTTATTGCAATACCTGATTCTTTTCTTGATCTTGTAATTTCTTCTTCAATTTCTTGTTCATTTTTTCCTTTCGCTTTTAACTTTATTCGTATTTGAGGTTCTTTTTGGGATTGCGCACTTACCATTTGGTTAATTAGATTATCTTCTAAAACAATTTCATTATAATATTTCATTACAACTATGTCGGTTGCTAATGATAAAGCTAATAATCCATTTTTTTGAACCACAAAATTGTCATCCCAAAATCTACCTGCAAAAATATTGTAAGAATTTATAAGTTTTTCAAATTGACCCGATTGGTTATTTTGGATGCCAGCAACGATTGATTCAAAATTACAGAATTTTTTGTCGGTAAAAGTATAGTATGAATTTGTTTGATTTTGTGATGCTAACCAATATTTTAGAGGTATAGCTTCTCTATCATTGTTAGGTAAATCAATAATAAGTGTATCTATCGTTGTTTGATTTTTTACGCTTTTGGAAACTAGAACCCCAACTGCAACGTGAAAACCCCAATTAACTTTTCCACTCTCCGTCAATTTATTAGGATCATCAACAATAAGTCTTTCATTAGAACCGGAATAGTAATAATTACTTTTGGAAAAATTCCAAACCTTAAAAGTTTCTATATTTAATTTTTTCTTGAGCCAAATGCTTAGATAATGTGATTTAAAATTACAACCAGAATTTAAGTAATGATAGTCAAAATACTCACTTGATTTTACGCTTTCAATGGCTGAATTTATTTGACTTTGATTATATACAGGATATTTTTTTAAATCAACTTTATATTCATTTACATTAAAAAGTGTTTGGGATTTTACATTTTGTGTTATAAAAAAAGAAACCAAAATTAAAATTGAATGTGCTATTGTTTTTTTCATTTTTATGTTATTAAATATTTGTTGATAGTAAATTCTCCCGATTTGTGTCAAAATTGCGCCTAACGTTCTGACGCTACACGAAGGTGGCGCAATTGAGCCTTATGTTTGCTGACTGTTAATAATTTTGTTTTTGCGCCAAATCTTTTCAAGTACAAAACCATCCGCCACTTTTGTGTAACTGCTGTTATATGATGGCTTTTTTATCTATTCCGCAATTTATAAATTTTTTTCTTACTTTTGGTTTTCAATTTTCTATTTATGTTCAAGATAATACCAGTTTTTAAATTTTCAACAAAGTTCCCGTTTTTATTAATACGTTGGTTTGCATTAGACGAAGAAAAGTTTTTGTTTTCTGATGATATATTAAATCAATTAGCGAAAGAACCTGAATTTCAAAATGAAGATTATGTCGCTCCAATAGTTTGTAATAATTTAGTAGATATTGAAATTTTTGGTAAAATCTACACACCTAAAGATTTTATCCCAAAAGATAAAGAACGCCTGTATTTTAGAAATGCGACACTATATTTAGAAAGTAAAAATCTCATTATTGTTGATAGAACTAATCCCATTAATCCAAAATATCTCATTTCTTATGAGGGTCTTATTTTAGTAAAAAACGGAGGTATAATCAAAGACTTAAGAAATACACATATAAAAGATTTTCTTCAAAAAGCTGTTTGGTTTGTTGCTATTTTGACTTTTTTCGTCTCCACCCTTTTATCTCTGTTCCATCAAGATTCCAATAAGTGCGATTGCCATATTCATCTTTCCGTATCACATAAGTAGGGGAGTTGTCAATAAATATTACAAGCCGCACAGCTAAAAATATAATAGCCACCATTATCAAAACAAAGTCAATAAATAAATATCCTGTTATCATTTTATTTTCATATATTTTTCTCGCTTCTACTTTAGCTGTCTCTTTGGATATGCTATCATATAACGTTCTGGCGCTTGGCGAGGTTGGGGGATAAGGAAGCCTTATTTTTCGGTTAAACACAGATTTTTCAAGCACAAAACCAACTTTCCATTCAGCCTAAAACCCCAATCTCGCCAAACGGCTGTTATAGGCAGTTTTTTATTCAATCACTTTCTCCAATAATTTAAATTCCAATTTACTATTCTCAAAATCAGTTATTTTTTTGATTAATTCAGGTTTTACTTCAATATCGGAAAGCATAGAAGATACTTTTACTAACCAAAAATAAAAACCTATGCAATCGCTTAGTAATCTAACTTCGTGAAGATTTATTAAAGCTTCTCTTTGTTCTGCTGTTCTATTATTTTCTCTATCTAAAATTACTCCTAAAGCAGTTTCATCTGCGTGAATTAAATGACTTGATTGAGTAAAATTTCTTGCTAATCCTAATATTTCTTTGAAGTCATAATTGACTGAAATAGTTTTTATCATTTCATTATATGACCAAGGTTGTTCTTTTCTCTGTCGAGTTTGTTTTGTCCATTTTTCCGCCAAAAGTATTTCGTCGTTATCGTTTAAAACAATGTCTGTTAAAAAAGTAGAATCAATATTGGTCAATTCAATAATCTGTTTTGCTTGTTTCGATTGTTTTAGTTTATTTATTTCTGCTAAATCTTCCCAAAATTCACGAACTTTTTCAATTCTGGTAGTTTCGTCAAAAGAAGAAACATAAGCAAATTTTACGGTGCATTCAGCAATTGGTCTTAAAATAATATCTGCGTCCCAAAGACAATCATTTTGAACAAGTAAGAATAAAGTTTGAGTTCGTGAATGTATAAATGAGTAGTATGACTGAAGTAATTTATAAAATTCATCATTCTTTTTCAATGTCAATTCACAAATTGACACATGAAGTGAATCATGAGTATCTTTGAATATTTTTCTAAATTCCTTTGTTGGCATAAGTTTCTTTAAAATTGCCTATAACTATTTTATAGGCGCATAAACTATACTAGTTTTATTCTAAAATGGGATGTTATGCGCAATTTTTTGTATTTATAATTGCATATTATTTATAATTTCAAATATATTCTTTTTTTCTTACAACGAAGCACAATAAAACAGTATTTGTAAGATATTTTGCTAAACGATATTATGAAAATAAAAACGTGATTTTTAGCCCTGATCGCAGCGGCATCCTCTTGTATGGTGATAGCCAATACAAGAGATATAGCGAAGAGCAGGACGAAACGCTATTAAGATAACGATTCATCCTGCTCCTTAAAAAATTTCATAACCTATAAATTCTATTTTCTAATAATCAAAATACCAATTGAACACATCAGCACGTAATCCTATGCTAAACCAATTGGTGGTTTCTTTGAATACTGTTGTGGTATTTTGCGCAGGTTTGAAATCTCTAAAAATATAACTGGCAAATAACTTTAAGTTGGTTGCTGGATTCACCAAATAACCCGCTTGTAGGTCAGCAATAAAAACGGAGGTCTTGTTTCCCTGCCCTACTTTGACCCCTGAATTAGCAAAACGCTCTAAATCGTAGTCCCTGTAAATATCTCCTCCATAGTTTGAATTGGCTCCTGTAGTAGCAAAATCAAATCCACGAGTTCCCATGGTGAACTTGGCATCAGCAAAATAACGTTCTTTATGATAACGAGCGATTGCAATAAATTCACCAAAGTTCCCACCCCATTGATGACCGATACTTTGATTGTTGTGTCCGTAATTCGTAATAGGATCACTATGCGAATACACATACGGACGCACATGGTTGTACTCTAATTGCAACAACAAATTATCAATATGGAACGCGTTGTAATATTTGGCACCTAATTGGTATCCGTATTTATTTCGCCAGCTGTTATTCCCCTCTTTGATATCGCTTAAAGCAAACTCATCTAACAGAAATTGTCCGTACAAATTGATGCTGTTGTTCCATTTGTATTTGGCCGTCAATCCTAACAAAGCATTTCCTGTCCTTGCCGAAGAAGCAAACTCTACCGAGCGATAAAACACTATTGGATTTACAAAACTCATATCAAAACCTCTGTCATTGGTATTGGTCCAAATCACCGATTCGAAAAAACCTAGATTCAATCGGTTCGACACGTTCCAACTCAAATAATGATTCGCCATGAATTTAGTGGCATAGGTACGCTCGACAGTCACCTCAGGACGCACATCTTTGAGCCACATATAGGTATTGGTGTATTTTATTTTCCAAAATTTGGTGTTGATTTTAAAATACGGATACGGACTTGCCCCGTCGGTTTCCATCAAAGAGCGATAACCGTCACCAATAAAATTGCGCCCATAGCCCAATTGCAAATCGATAAATTTATTAGGTGTAAAAGTCAAATTGGCTTCTGCCAAAGGAAAATCATAGGAATCTGTTTTAAAATCTTTTGCAATTCCGATTCCCGGAATAATAGCTGGGTTCCCTCCCGCCGGTTTTATCGATTCGGCATAACGATTGAAATAATCCGCAAAACGTCCTTGACTTTCAAAAATGGTAGCGGTAAAATTCAACTGACTACCCAGTCCTCCTCTAAAGTTAATTGCTCTTGTATTTACATAAGTGTATGACGTTTCACTCTTACTGTCTTTACCCAATTGCAAATCCAAAATAGGATTCACTGTGAACCAATAATCCTCACCTTGAATGGCCACCATGTTTTCGTTCCACAGTTTTCTTGCCCACCAACCCGAAGCTTTTTTCTGCAACTTTTCATTGGCTTCTTTTAGATTGTAATATTTAGCAACCTCTGCATAGGTATAAGGTTTGGATGCGGTATGGCTGTTGCTCCCCACCTGATTCATCGCGCCATCAAAATGTGCATAATAACTATGTGAAAACGGAATATTCAAATGACTTTCATATTCAGGATTTGAATATTTTTGATAGACTAAATTATCTAACTCTGAAGCTGTTTTTATTGGAGTTGAAGCAGGCTGTGCCACTACTGCCTTCGCTACTGCTTCTTTTTGCAATGGAATGGAAAGTGCTATCGTATATTTGGAATAAGTAGCATTGCCATTGTAAGTAGCAGGCTGAATTTTAGGAAACTGACCAAAAACCCTTTTTGTTTCCTTGATTAATTCTGGGTCGGCCGCATTTACGTAAATCACTTTAAAAATTCCGTTGGCATCCACTTCAAAAAGAACTTCTACTGTACCAGAAAATTGATTCGCCACTAAATAAGAAGGCACTTTAAATTGATGAAATAAAAGCTCTTGCACTTTTGAATAAAAACACGCTTCAACTTCTTTATCGGTTAGATTTTTACAGGTTTCAAAAACAGGAAAACGCTCTTGAACCGTAGTATTCTGAATTTGGCCCACCGATACCATTGACACCAATAACAAAGAAATAAAAAAAACTTTTTTCATCATGAGACCTATTCTAATTTTAGACCATACTAATTACAATTCAAAACGTTTCAAATCTAATGATTCCCACGCACATCTAAAATAAAAATCCCACCAAGGTGGGATATTATTAACTTATTTTTTTTAAGACCTTCCAACTGTCTAAGGTGTAAAACAAACCTACCGCCAGGGTAGCTCCAAGCATGTTGGCCAGCACATCCATCACATCAGCTGAACGGCTTTGTGTACAGTACTTTTGTAGTAGTTCAATCAAAACACCAAAACTTACAGACAACAAAAAAGCCACAATAAAAGGCTTGAATCTATTTTTCTTTTTAAAATGCAATTTGAAAAACAAAAACCAAAGCATGGTAAAAACAAAATGAAAAATACTGTGAATGTATTTATCTAAATTGACAACATTAAGTTGCGGAGTATTGTCTAAGCGTATTAAGCACAATACTAACACGACCGAGGTCCACAAACTGGCTGCCACAAAAAATAGTTTCTTAAGCACCGATTAAGGCTTTATATTCTGCATCAGAAAGCAAAGAATCATACGCAGCAACATCAGATACTTTTACTTTGATCATCCACCCTGCACCATAAGGATCAGCATTAACCGCTTCAGGAGTATCTTCTAAAGCCTCATTGAATTCAATCACTTCTCCTGACATAGGAAGAAACAAATCAGAAACTGTTTTTACTGCTTCAACAGTACCAAAAACCTCGTCTTTTTCAAGAACTTGATCTAAAGTTTCTACTTCTACATATACAATATCACCTAGTTCTTTTTGTGCAAAATGGGTAATACCAACTGTTGCGATATCTCCTTCTAAACTAACCCATTCGTGATCTTTTGTGTACTTTAAATTTGATGGTATATTCATTTTAACCTTATTGATAATTGATAATTGAATTTTTATTTTGCAAATGTAACAATCTTATATTGCAGTACAACGCAAGATTTTAAAAATCCACCGCAGATTCTCAAATTATATTCCAAAACCTAACTTTAGAGGGTGTCGGAAATTAATTTGTGCTAATTCCAATTCACAATGACAAATTAAAATCTGCGAATTTGTGGTAAGACAAAACATAGAAAATCCACCGCAGATTCGCAAATTACAGTCCAAAACCTAACTTTAGAGGGGGTCGAAAATTAATTTGCACTAATTCCAATTTAGGAATGTAAAATTAAATTCTGCGAATTTGTGGTAAGACAAAGCATAGAAAATCCACCGCAGATTCGCAAATTACAGTCCAAACCTAACTTTAGAGGGTGTCGAAAATTAATTTGTGCTAATTCCAATTCACAATGACAAATTAAAATCTGCGAATTTGTGGTAAAACAAAACATAGAAAATCCACCGCAGATTCGCAAATTACAGTCCAAACCTAACTTTAGAGGGTATAGAAAATTAATTTGGGCTAATTCCAATTCACAATGACAACTTAAAATCTGCGAATTTGTGGTAAAACAAAACACAGAAAATCCACCGCAGATTCGCAAATTATATTCCAAAACCTAACTTTAGAGGGTGTCGGAAATTAATTTGTACTAATTCCAATTCACAATGACAAATTAAAATCTGCGAATTTGTGGTAAAACAAAACATAGAAAATCCACCGCAGATTCACAGATTTATACGCTAAGTTCTATTGAATAATTTCATCCTAATTAGTTTGCGTTAATTCCGCTTAAAAGGGATTTTTTACAATCAAAAATTAAACAATCTGCGAATTTGCGGTGAAAAAATCATGAGATTATATTGTTTCTTTTATTGTTCTAAAATTAATTTCCAAAATTATAACGCAACGTAAATCCTGAACGAATGTTTGTCAACGGGAATGACGTTGAAATCACTGCCTTAGAGAAGGAATGATCATAATAGAAAATGGCAGTTAGATTTTTACTAAACGAATAATCAGCCGTGAATTTCAATGACCAAATATTTTGACCTGCCGCTAGTTGATTGTTATCGTAATTTAAATAACGTACGATAGTTTGGTTATTACGATAAGACAAATCGGCTTTCAAATTAATATCTCCTTTAATTATACCTGTAGGGTTATCTGCCAAACGAGAGGAGAAAATAACATCTTTGAAACGATAGCCCAAACCTACAATATATTCAACCCCTTTTACTTCAGTCAACAAATTGTTATCAAAACTCATGGACAAAGCCCTGTCTTTTTTAATTTCAGTAAGGAATTTAAAAGCATTTTTTAATTCGAAATCAACTCGCATCAATGGACTAAATTGCTCTACTAAGTTAATATTAGAAATCAACATTTTATTATAAAAGTTTCCGCTATCATCGATTCCGTTAGGATTTTCATCGTATTTAAAATTAGAACGGTATTGATTAATGGTATAGGATGCTCGGTAATTGTGTTGCAATGAAAAGCGCTTAAAGTTCTTTTTGAATACTTCATAACGCATCAAACCATTGTACTTCACAGACCAGTTAGGAATTGGGAAATTTCTAAAAGCTCCCAAAGACACATCAGAAGCATCACCACCAGTATAAGCCGCAAGGAAAGCTGGAATTAATACTGCTTGATTGTTTTTTCCAAAACCGACAGGAAAACCATCGGCATCAATATTGGCCGAATTGCTTAAATCAATCCCTTTGGCAGTTGCCAGCCTATTGGCTACAACCAGCCTATTGGCTCTAAATTCATCAAATGCTTCAGAGAAATTCTCATTACTTGTTGAAAATGCCGATTTAATCATCACTGTAGAAATCGAGAACATCCCATAAGTATAAGGCGAACGAGAATTATAAGTCCCGTCAGGCGATACATCATACTGTTCAGAAAAATTCTCTGAATAGGTTCTGTCCATATTCAAATCGATTTTTAAATCAGGAAACAAATCCATATTAGCAGTTCCTTTGAATGCTTTGTTATGCACCTGCGTAAAGTTTTGGTTGAAATCCTGATAATTAGTCAACCAACCATTTTTGGCAGCCTCAAAACGAATATCATCTTGACTACCAAATACAAATCCCAATGACGGCTTAGACGACCCGAAGAAACCTAAACCTGGTAAAAAACCTGGCAATACCGTTCCGCTATTATCAGTATAGTTCAACTGGATGTTTTTGACACTTGTCAACACCCCAATCATGCCTTCCACAAATGGACTACGGCTCGATTCAGGTTTAGCAGCGACAATATTAACGACTTTTTCTCCTGGTTTTGGTAGCGTTTTAGGCTTCATCAATTGCTTTCCTCCTACCGTATTCGCCTTAGTCAATCCAAGATATTTATAAAGCATATCCATATTGAAACTACCATTCAAGGCATGCGCTCTAGCATTTTGCACCGTGTTTCCTAAATTATAGGAGGTTCCTTCAATTTCCAAGTCCGATAAGAACGTAGAAGCACGTTGCCAACTATAATTTCCTGTGTAGGTATAATTTGCTTTTACGAAACTAAACAAAGGAATTTTATGGATTGGCAATTCATAATTCACCACCAATTGTTGGGTGTGATTAAATGGATCTCCACTATCCCAATAGCCGTCCCAGATAGAAAAATCTGCTATCGGCTCATTGGCTTCATTCAAATAATTCTTCACAATATTAGCAGATGATGCTGTGTAGTTTAATTTTAAAGATTTAGTCAAATTATAATTAAACCCGTATTGATAATTAAAAGCAAAGTTCCTTCTATAAAGTGGATCAAGTCCAATTCCTTCTACCTCCACCTGTCTGAATTGTTGGCGATTGTACTGTCTGTTGATATTGGTATTAAAAGTAATATTAGAAGGCAAATAATTGAAATTGAAATCGCTCAATAGCTTCCAGTATGAGCTTTTCTTCATGAATTTCGTTTTCTTAAAAGGCTCAATTGATTTAGGTTGAAAACTATACGAATAATCAACCGCAGTAGTGGCTTGCTGGTCTAAATAATCTTCAATCTCGTAATCGTGTCGTTCTACCTTATTAATTGATTGTGAGAATGTGAAATTCTCGGGGTCATACACATGTTGTTTTTGCTCAGGACTTCGTTGCTTTCTAACACCTATGAAATTAATACTGGTGCGCTTGGTGTAATCCACAGCACGATTCACAATATTATCTTTTTCGGCTTGGCTAGAAGTGTTTTCTAATAATTCTTTGATTTTGATATCCGCATTAAAAGGGTCGTACAAAGGTGTAATAGTCTCTTCGCCTACTGAGTAATTAAACGGCAAATTAATTCCCCATTTGTTTGGCAGCAATTTTCCTAAATTGATATTGGTTACAATATTGTATTGTTGGATATCCTCACGGCTACGTTCATTTGCCCCTTGTTCAATAGCTCCAAATCCTACCGTACTTTTTCTTCCGGTAGCTGATACCGTTGCTAAATCGGCCATGTTAGTATCTACATTAAGCAAAGCGGCCATTCCGCCTGCATTATCCATTTCAGACAAACGCAACTCATTAAACCAAACTTCTCCTTTGATTTTACCTTCGGCAGTTTCGGCATCACTTTTCACCCCTACCATTAACGTTCTAACCAACCCAAAGTTCGGATTTCCTTTTACACCTAAACGAAGCTTGTTGATTTTTGAACTTGCGGAACCATCTAAATCTTCTTCGTTCTGATAATAAATCCCATCCAAAGGCAAGGTCGAAGGATCCACATTCATCGACTGAATTTTTAATTTAGTCAACAAAGACAAGGCTAAGTCAATCTGATTGCTTTCAGGCCAAACGAGTTCAGCACTCAACGGACTACAATTAGAAGGCTGGGTTACTTTTAACGGAATCTCAATTTGATAAAAGTTTTGATTAAAATCGTTACCAAAACGGATAAAACCTACCATTTTATCATCCCCTAACAAAGCTTGATTGGGCAATGATTCAGCATGTAAAAACATTTTTAGTTTTTTATACTGACGCATATCAATACTTACATTTTTGTAAACGGCACGTGCATCTTTAGGCTCCAATCCTTCGCCCGAAATCCTCAATGATAATGCCTGCTCGTTTTGATTGATAATGGTATTGTTATTATACAATTGCTCTCTCACCACTCCTGGAGGCTGGATATAATTAATTGGGCAACGTGTATTATTTTCTTGAATATTAACTGCGATTACATCTAGATCAGTACCATCGTCAGCAGGATTGGTGTCGTTAAAATCGAGGGTACTAGTATATCTTCTCCAATCACCTCTAACCAAATCTAACGCTCCAAAACGCAAGGTTACCTCTTCACTGAACCCTGTCATGAACATTCTCATAAAACGGATGGATCTAAAATCATTGATATCCCCTATTTTATTTTGCGGTTGTTGAACAGGAATTTTAAACTGAATCCATCTAGCAGGAGTTACCTCACCATTAGGCAATGTCACTTGGGTTTCTCTAATATCCGTAATGTAATTTTCACCCACCTCCATGTTCTTCTTGATATCTACGCTGTATTCATAATAAGCGTTAATCGTATTCATGGTGTTGTCTCTGTTGACATCTTCGACATCAGGAACTGCTGTTGAAGCTCTGTTAGCATCTGTAATATTAACAGCTGAATTCCCTTGAACTCCATTGTAGTTTTTATACCTATCAATTATACTTCCATTGGTATTCAAATAAAAAGTATAATCATCCGCTGCGGGGTCAGATTCCGAAGCAAAATTGGTATAAACTTCGGCTTCTTTCCCATTTGGCAAACCATCTAAACCTAAATCTTGATTGGCACGATTATTTACATCCGTATCAAAAGCATAAATCAATGATTGCGAAGCAGGCACATCTCCCCATAAAGGTCTTGGATTAGTCAAAATTTGGTCTGGACCTAAACCATTTTCAAATTGTTTCCTTCCGTCTTTCAAAATATCTTCTGAAATTTCTCCTAGGTTAAAATACAATTTCCCTGAATTAGCTGCAGATACTTCGCCCTTTCCTACATACGGATCTTGTACCCAAAACTGGATGTACTCCACATTTCCTTGTTCAAAATTGGTTGAATTAATCGCTCGCATAATTCCCCCATAATTTTCTTGTGGATTTAATGCAAAATTAGGATTGTTGTTGTAAGGGCCTCTCTCGGATGGAAAATAAGTCAAATCCAACGTGCTCACCACTTGTGTTTGTCCCAAAGCGATATCAGTTAGTGGATAGAGCTCTTCACTGTATATTCTTCGTGTTTTGTTAAATGACAAATCATTATTAGATACCCCATCAGGCTTAGAGGTATAAAAAATAGGGTCGATGGAGTACCAAGCTAGTTTGGCGCGTTTGAATCCATAAGTCAAATCATTGGCATTGGCACCAAAATTATAGGTACTTGTAGCATTTCTATCTGGTGTTGAAGACAAACTCCAAGCATAAGGCGAACGCATGTCTATTGTAGATTGCGAACCTTCAAAATCATCCACATAAATAGTAGATTCTCCATTAAAACTATCAATTTTAGAAGCATTTGGTCTTAAAAAAGCAACCTCACCACGAACCGATAAATTCGAAGGAACATCTGTATCTACATTCGGTAATTTGTTGACCAAACGGGTAAAAAAAGGAACTTCGGTTGAAAAATTAGTATTCAAACCAAAAATGGTATTGTTAATGGACTCTTGCCCATAGTTAGACTTTGTGGTAAACGGTCTTTCGCTCATTTTCAACAAAGTAGCCCCCACAACAAACTTGTCCGAGATTTTATGCTCTACATTTACACCCATGAAACGAGTAGTTTGTTGTCCAAAAATCGAATTGTTTTCTAAGGAAACATTGATTGGAGTATTTGAGGCTTGTAAGGATGCATCTAAGATTTGCACACGCCCTAATTGATAATTCACACTATAATCTACGCCTTCCACTAATTTTCGTCCACCCGCAGTTACAACCACAGAACCTTGCGGTACGTTGAAAGCACCGATCGGAATCCCGTCGCTACTAGTGGATTTAAATTTACCTCTTAAAAGAAATTTATTTTTGTCACTGTCCTCTAATGAACCTGCTTGCGTGTTGCGATACATGTTTCTAAAAACATATTTCTTTTGATTATCATTATAACTCGTTGGATCATTATAAACACTCACGTCCGAAGGATTGTTATAATCTTTTAATTTACTAAAAAGCAACTCTCCAAAAGGTTCTTTGGTCGTAAAAATGATGCGCCCATTTTGAGAATCCATTGTTAAGCCTTCCATAAAATCAAAAAAACCATCTCCACCGGCTTGTGGATCATTATTATAATTCAGCTTATCCAAGTTGAATACTTTTAACAATGGAGTTTCAGCCACTTTATTTTCTGGTGAAGGATTAGACGGAAATGGCACAGGGGTTCCTGCAGCAGTTTTCGCCTCGGTAATATAATTTAATGGTGAAGGATCGGTGTATAAAATATTGAATCTAAAATCCTCCTGCTTTACTTGATATGCCCCTGGAATTTGATAAATATTTTTCATCATCAAATTCCAAATCGGATTTTTAACATTTGTCAAATTACTTTTGAGCATTTTCAAAATCAATGCTTGTGTAATTACCGCTTGATTAGAATTAGAAGCACCTGTAACAACTGTAGATTCCACACCATCATTACCAAATTCTCCCACTTGATACACCTTATCTCCAATAGTATATTCATAGGCTACAGCCAAAACTTCATCATTGGAAAGTCTTTGTTGTAAAGAGATATACCCCAATTGTGGGTGGTAGGTAAACTCATTAGAAGTTAATTTTCTAGCATTTTCTAACTTGGAATAATCTTGACCTTCACGAGCTGTATAGGCATTAAAACCTGAATCAGCTGTTGCCATTTCACGAATATTATTATTCAACAAACCCGAACTTGCTTGAATACGATTGGGATCATACCCATTATTTTTATTATCCGTAGGTGAATCAACTGGGTTGTAAAACATCCCTGTTGACGGATCTCTTACCACAATTTCATTGTCTGGAATTCCTGAAATTTGGGCTTCTCCCAAATCTTGCAACGCAATAATATTTCTTAAATTATTGGAGTTGGTTGTTATTCTATTTTGTTTGTTTGTTACCCAAACTTCAATTCGTGTAATCTGAACTCTACTATCTATAAAAGGATAATTTTTAAGTGCCGAATCGTATTTATTTCTAAAATATTGAGACAAGAAAAAATGCCTGTCGTTGTCATAATCCAATGCAAAAACATCAAAATTTTGAATGGTTCCTCCTCCTTGCACGACTACACTTTTGGTTTGTGATTTTTGTTCAGAAAACACCCCTGTCACAGTCGTTTTTCCAAATTGTAATTGCGCCTTAACCCCAAATAAACTTTGAGCCCCGCGAATCAAAGAGCTATTCAATGGCATGTTTACATTACCAATTTCAATTTTTTGAATGATGTCGTCTTCAGTAGGAGTATAATCTAATTTTAATAAATTTTGAAATGCAAAGGTGGATTGTGTATCATAGTTTGCATTAACGTTTACCCTTGTCCCTACTTTCCCCATTAAACTCATACTGATCCTTTGATTGAAATCAAATGCGAGATTAGACCTGTTTCTTGGAGAAAAAGAGGGGTTGTCTTGTTTAGAATAACGTGCTCCCAAATCCATTTCTACGGATCCAGTAGGTTTTACATCAATCGTGTTTCCTCCAAAAATAGATTCAAAAAAACCAGAATTTACATAGTATTTAGGCAATAAATCTTTTTTTGCTTCTTCACTTCCTTCTTTCTTTCCATCAATAGCATCCGATTTTTGTTTAAAATAATCCCTCATGGATTCTTTCATCACTAATTTTTCGTACTCTTTAGGTGTCAAAATGATAGGATAACTGATAGAAAATCCTTCTACGGAATTGGTATAAATATAGCGATCAGTTACAGGGTCATAAGTGTATGCAGAGAGAATGCTTTGAGGACTTTTAAGTTGAACTTTTCCAAGAGAATAACCTGTTTTTACTGTGTCTTGTGCCACTTGATTTTCTTGAGCCAGTGTTACAAAACCACAAAATAAAACTAGCAAAAATGTATAAATCCTACACATATAATTCGTGTTTTTTATTTTTTTATAAATTTTTTAAAGCCTGCTTAATGATTGATTCTACGGTTGCGGCTGGGTCTTCTTTTAAAATTTTCTCAATTACTTTTTCAGAAGCTTTACGCACAAACCCCAATACTTCTAGCGCAGATAACGCTTCATCTCTATTTGTATTGCTCTGTGAAATAGAAACTTCGTCAATATCATAGAGTTTTAGCATTTTTTCTTTTAAATCCAAAATCACTCTTTGAGCTGTTTTACTCCCTATACCTTTAATGGATTGAATAGTTCCTACATCTCCAGAGGCAATGGCATTAATAATCTGTTTTGGATGCAAAGAAGACAACATTGTTCTGGCCGTACTCGCTCCAATTCCAGAAACAGAGAGTAATAATTTAAAAATTTCTCTTTCTGATTTTTCAAAAAAACCGAAAAGCGTATGCGCATCCTCTTTTACTTGTAAAAAAGTAAATAATTTTATAAAATCTGATTCTGGCAATAAGGAATAGGTATGCAAAGAAATATTAACTTGATATCCTACGCCGTTACAATCAATCACCACATCGGTTGGTGTTTTTTCAACTAATTTTCCCTGTAAATGTGCTATCATTTATTCTTTACTTTGACTGCCAAAGAAACACTTGTCACGGCAGTTAAAACCAATTTATTTTTTCTTTCTTTCTTTTTCTTGGGCATCTAACACAGCAATAGTTGCCATATTCACCATTTCCTCTACGCTTGCTCCTAATTGAAATATATGAACAGGCTTGCCCATTCCCATCATAATAGGACCAATTGATTCTACTTTATACAATTCTTTTAAAAGTTTATAGGTAATATTAGCAGCATCTAAATTGGGGAAAATCATGACATTTACTTTCTTTCCAACCAATTTAGAAAAAGGAAATTTCTCTTCTAACATTTCTGGATTCAATGCAAAATCGGATTGAATTTCCCCATCAACTACTAAATCTGGATGATGCTCATGTAGATAGGCTACAGCTTCTCTAACTTTTGAAGCTCTAGCATTTGTTGAAGAACCATAATTAGCATACGAAACCATGGCTATTACTGGTTCAACACCAAACATTCTGGCTGTTTTAGCGGTCATCAAAGCTATCTTAGCCAATTCTTCAGCTGAAGGATCGATGTTTATAGCAGTATCCGACAAAAACATAGGACCTCTTGAAGTCATCATCATATTGGTAGTCGCCACAATTGAAGCCCCAGGCGCTTTTTCAATCAATTGAAACATCGGACGCAAAACGGTAGCATAACCTCGGGAATGTCCTGTTACTAATCCATCAGCCTCCCCTTCATTTACCATCATGGCGGCAAAATAATTTCGTTCACGCATTAATCGTTGTGCGTCGTACAATACGATTCCTCTCCGTTTTCTTGATTCCCAATAAGCTGTTGCAAATCGATTCCTTCTTCCTTCTTCTTCTTTTTCTTTAGGGTCTATAATTTCTACGGGAGCATCAAATCCTAATTCTTCTTTTAATTCCAAAATTATTTCTTTGGAACCAAGTAAAATCGGAATCCCCACACCCTCTTCGTAAACTATCTGTGCCGCTTTTAGAACATTGAGATGCTCAGCTTCTGCAAAAACAATTCGTTTGGGATTCATTTTTGCCTTATTAGAAATCAATCGAAGCATTTTATTATCGTTCCCCAAACGGTCTAACAAATCCTCTTCGTACTTCTCCCAGTCTGTTATAGGATTTTGTGCCACACCAGATTCCATAGCAGCCCTAGCAACAGCAGGAGCTACGATAGCAATTAATCGAGGATCAAAAGGTTTCGGGATGATGTACTCTTTACCAAAAATTAATTTGGTCGCCCCATAAGCAACATTGACTTGCTCCGGAACGGATTCTTTTGCCAAAGAAGCTAGTGCTTTCACTGCCGCCATTTTCATGGCTTCATTAATTTTAGTAGCACGTACATCTAAAGCTCCTCTAAAAATATAGGGAAAGCCAAGAACATTATTCACTTGATTAGGATGGTCAGACCTTCCTGTCGCCATGATAACATCTTTTCGTGTTTGAATTGCTAAATTATAATCAATTTCGGGATTGGGGTTGGCCATAGCAAAAACAATAGGATTATCTGCCATAGACAAGAGCATTTGGGCGCTCATCACATCACGAGAGGACAACCCAATGAATACATCAGCATCTACTAGCGCTTCTTCCAAACTGATTGGTTCCATATCTCTTGCGTACTTTTGTTGCAATTCGGATAGAGAAGGATTGTTTTTTGTCAACAGCCCTTTGCTGTTGAACATATAAATATTTTCGAATTGAACTCCTAAAAGACGGTACAAATCGGCACAAGCTAAAGCTGCTGATCCAGCACCTGACACAATTACTTTTACATCTTCAGGTTTTTTATTGGCTAATTCAAGTGCATTGATTAAAGCCGCTGCAGAAATTATTGCGGTACCATGTTGGTCATCATGCATCACTGGAATATTCAATTCCTCCACTAATCTTCTTTCGATTTCAAAAGATTCAGGAGCTTTGATATCTTCAAGGTTTATCCCTCCAAAAGTGGGAGCGATGTTTTTTACGGTTTGGATAAATTCTTCAACATTTTTAGTATCTACTTCAATGTCAAAAACATCAATATCAGCAAAGATTTTGAATAACAACCCTTTACCTTCCATAACAGGCTTAGAAGCTTCAGGACCAATATCCCCTAACCCTAAGACAGCCGTTCCGTTAGAAATTACAGCGACTAAATTACCTTTAGCGGTATATTTATAAACGTTATCAATATCCCTTGCTATTTCTAAACAAGGTTCAGCCACACCAGGCGAGTAAGCCAAAGACAAATCACGTTGTGTTGCATATTTTTTAGTAGGAACTACTTGTATTTTTCCTGGAGTGGGTTTTGCATGATACAATAACGCTTCCCTTCTTTTGTTATCCTTGTTCATTTGATTGTTTTTATCCTAATTTACAAAGATATAAGTCTTGATTAAAAATAGAAGCTTTTATCTTAATCTTTTATTAAAAAACAATTTGGTTTTAAATAACAAAAAAAAGGCTACAGCAAAATATTGATTTGAAGTTAATCTATCTAAGGATTAAAGTTGAGTTCCGTTGATGTACGCATCTAAATGGTGAATGGTTTCTTTTTGCTCTTCAATAATCGCTTTTACGACATCACCTATCGACACCAAACCTAAAATCACACCATTATCCACTACGGGTAAATGTCGGATTCTTTTTCCACTCATTAAACCCATACAATAATTGATATCATCAGTAGGTTTTACAGTAATAATTTCAGTTCCCATGATTTCACTTACCAAAGTCCCTTTGGATGTTTTATCCTTTAAAACAATTTTACGAGCATAATCTCTTTCGGATAGAATCCCCACAATTTCATTATCATCAATAACTAAAAGTGCCCCTACATTTTTTTCTCCCATCACCTTTAGTCCTTCATACACTGATATGGAAGAAACAATGGAAAAAACCTGGTTCCCTTTAACGCTTAACATTTGATTTACAGTCATAACTAAAATTTTTTAAGACTCTAAATTTAAAAAAAATATACCGAAGAAACTTCAAAAAAATTAGAATAATCATATAAAATAAATAGCGATAAGCAAATTTTAACCTATTATTGCTATAAAATAATGAATTTAACTGACAAAATAACAACTAAGCCCACCCATAGAAAGGCGGGTTTTATTCGGATTTTAAAAAACTTATGTTTCTTTTTAAACCTTCGAATTTGGTCCGTTTTAAAGGCGAATTTTTGAATACTGCCCTAAAAGTTTCTTCTGTAATTTCTTCCCATTCTTTTTTGGATATAGAAAGAATTTGTGGATTAGAAGTTAATAACGGTTCATTATGGGGGTTTGAAAATCGATTCCACGGACAAACATCTTGACAAACATCACATCCAAAAGCCCAATCATCAAACTGACCTTTCATCTCCAATGGAATGCTTTCTTTTAATTCAATTGTAAAATAGGAAATACATTTGCTACCGTCCACCACGTAAGGAGCAACAATAGCTTGAGTGGGACAAGCATCTAAACAAGCCGTACAAGTACCACAATGATCCGTTGTAGGTGTATCATAATCTAATTCAAGATCAATAATCAATTCGGCTATAAAATAAAACGAACCGACTTTTTGAGTAATTAAATTGCTATTCTTTCCTATCCACCCCAAACCCGACTTTGCAGCCCACGCCTTGTCTAAAACAGGAGCAGAATCTACAAAAGCTCTTCCAGAAACCTCCCCGATTGTATTTTGAATTGAAAACAACAATTCTTTTAATTTTTCTTTTATAACAAAATGATAATCGGCACCGTAAGCATATTTAGAAATTTTATAACTATCGGCAACCTGAGTATTAGAAGGAAAATAATTCAACAAAAGTGACACCACACTTTTACTACCCTCAACGAGTTTAGTAGGATCAAGCCGTTTGTCAAAATGATTTTCCATATAGGACATTTGTCCGTTATGATTTTTGTTCAACCAAGATTCTAAACGAGGTGCCTCTTGTTCTAAAAAACCTGCTTTAGCAATACCACATGATAAAAAACCAAGGCGCTTTGCCTCGTCTTTAATAAATTGAGTATGTTCTTTTTTAGTAATAACGCAAGTAGTAAAATGTTAAACACAGAATATATACCACACCATTTTTCTTTTCTATACAAATAATAGGAAGTACCTGTTTTACTTTTGGAATTTAAAACAAGCCCCCTTGACTATTTGTTCTAATTTTACCTAGATGCTTATAAGCCTTATCGGTAACTTCTCGTCCTCTTGGTGTACGCATAATAAATCCTTCTTGAATCAAAAAAGGCTCATACACCTCCTCTATGGTCTCACTACTTTCAGAAACCGCAGTAGCTAATGTAGATAACCCAACAGGACCGCCTTTGAATTTATCAATGATGGTATTCAAAATTTTATTATCCATCTCATCCAATCCATTTGCATCTACATTAAGAGCCTTAAGACTGTACCGAGCAATTTCGATATCAATAGTCCCGTTGCCTTTAATTTGAGCAAAATCACGCACACGACGTAATAAAGCATTAGCAATACGAGGAGTACCACGACTGCGACCTGCAATTTCTATAGCTGCCTCAAGCGAAATAGGCATTTTTAATATGGAAGCCGAACGCTCAACAATAGAAGTTAACAGTTCAGTTGTATAATATTGCAAACGTGAAGATATTCCAAAGCGAGCACGCATAGGTGCCGTTAAAAGTCCAGAACGTGTCGTAGCACCAATAAGTGTAAATGGATTCAAATTAATCTGAACAGTTCTTGCATTAGGCCCCGATTCAATCATGATATCAATTTTGAAATCCTCCATAGCCGAATACAAATATTCCTCAACCACAGGGCTCAAACGATGAATTTCGTCAATAAACAAAACATCTCGTTCCTCTAAATTCGTCAACAATCCAGCTAAATCACCTGGTTTATCCAAAACAGGACCAGAAGTAATTTTAATTCCAACATTCAATTCGTTAGCTAAAATATTAGCCAGCGTTGTTTTACCCAAACCAGGAGGTCCATGAAAAAGAGCATGGTCTAAAGCTTCATTTCTTTGATTAGCCGCAGCAACAAATACTTTCAAATTTTCCAAAACCTGGTCTTGACCGGCAAAATCGTCAAAAGATAATGGACGTAATTTTTTTTCTAAATCGAATTCTTCAGCACCAAAATTATTGGTAGTAGGGTCTAAGTTTTCATTCATACCACAAAGATATAACAAGTTAGAATAAAAAAATAATGCCTTTCTAAAAACAGAAAGGCATTACTTTAATTTATTAATATCCTAGTGATGTAAAACTTCTTCACCTGGCTTCATTGGTACATTTTGAGGAACATAGTCTTCATCATGACCTGGATTAGAATAATCATAAGGCCATCTATGAACTTCAGGAATTTCACCTGGCCAGTTTCCGTGAATATGCTCCACTGGAGCAGTCCATTCTAACGTATTCGATTTCCAAGGATTTTGCTCTGCTTTCTTACCGTAGAAAATACTAACAAAGAAGTTGTACAAGAATACCAATTGGAATGCTCCTCCAATTAAAGCAAAAGTTGTAATCAATACATTTACATTTTGCAAATCATCAAACAGAGGGAAGTTGGTATTAGTGTAGTAACGTCTTGGTAAACCAGCTAAACCTATAAAGTGCATTGGGAAAAATACTCCATAAGCACATACAGCTGTAATCCAGAAGTGAACATACCCTAAGTTTTTGTTCAACATTCTACCAAACATTCTTGGGAACCAATGATAGATACCTGCAAACATTCCATATAAAGCAGATATACCCATTACTAAGTGGAAGTGAGCCACAACAAAATAAGTATCATGTACATTAATATCAAGAGTACTATCACCCAAAATAATTCCTGTTAAACCACCTGTGATAAAAGTAGAAACCAAACCGATAGAAAACAACATCGCAGGGTTCATTTGTAAATTACCTTTCCAAAGAGTTGTGATGTAGTTAAATGCTTTTACCGCTGAAGGAATAGCAATTAATAGAGTTGTAAAAGTAAACACAGACCCTAAAAACGGATTCATACCAGAGATAAACATGTGGTGACCCCATACAATCGTTGATAAGAAAGCAATTGCTAAGATAGACATAATCATCGCACGGTAACCAAAAATAGGTTTACGTGAATTCGTCGCAATAATTTCAGAAGTGATACCTAATGCTGGCAATAATACAATATATACCTCAGGGTGTCCTAAGAACCAAAACAAGTGCTCAAACAATACAGGAGAACCTCCTTGGTAGTGTAAAACTTCACCAGCGATATAAATATCTGACAAGAAGAATGATGTTCCAAAACTTCTATCAAAAATCAACAACAACGCTGCCGATAATAATACTGGGAAAGAAACAATACCAATAATTGCAGTTACAAAAAATGCCCAAATTGTCAAAGGCAATCTAGTCATAGACATTCCCTTTGTTCTCAAGTTAATAACCGTTACAACATAATTCAAAGACCCCATCAAAGAAGAAGCAATGAAGATAGCCATAGAAACCAACCATAAAGTCATCCCCGTACCAGAACCTGGAATGGCTTGTGGCAAAGCACTCAAAGGTGGATAAATTGTCCATCCAGCTGAAGCTGGTCCAGCCTCTACAAACAAAGAGCAAACCATGATTACACTTGATAAAAAGAACAACCAATATGAAATCATGTTCATAAATCCTGAAGCCATATCACGAGCACCAATTTGAAGTGGAATTAGTAAGTTACTAAAAGTACCACTCAAACCTGCGGTGAGCACAAAGAATACCATTATCGTACCATGTATCGTAACTAATGCTAAGTAAATATCATTAGCCATTACCCCATCAGGAGCAAATTTATCACCTAATAAAATATTAAATATTTTAAAAGATTCTTCTGGCCATGCTAATTGCATTCTAAAAAGCATAGACATACCTACACCAATAACCCCCATAATAATACCTGTAATAAGATATTGCTTGGCAATCATTTTGTGATCAATACTAAAAATGTATTTAGTAATGAATGTGTCTTTATGGTGATGTTCGTGTTCGTGATCGTGTCCGTGATCGTGACCTACTGCTGACATAAATGTTTACTTTAAATTTTCTTAATAATATTATTTAACTGCTGCCACATTAGCAACTACTACAGTATCCTTAGCATTAGCATCAGTTTCTGTTGCAGCTTCAGCAGGAGCATTAGCTTCTTTAATTTGTTGAGATAAAACAACTTGTTCCTTCAACCACTTTTTGTAATCTTCTGGAGTATCTACAACAATCTTCATTTGCATATTGTAGTGAGATGCTCCACAAATTTTGTTACAAATAAGGACATAGTCAAATGTATAAGGATCTAATCCTGTTTCCCCTTTTGCAATTAACTCAGCTGATTTTTTAGCTCTCAATTCATTAATGTGAGCAACTTTTTCTACCATATAAGGCAATTCTCTGTATTCTGCTGTAGTGTAAATTGGCTCAAAAGCAAATTCAGTAACCATACCTGGAACACAGTTCATTTGTGCTCTAAAGTGTGGCATATAGGCTGAGTGCAATACATCTTGAGATCTCATCTTGAAATGAACCTTTTTACCTTTAGGGATATGCAATTCAGAAACAACAATATCATCTTGTGCATTTGGATCTGATAAGTCAACACCCAAAGCATTAACACCTTCAATAAATCTTACATTAGCTTTACCAAGAACATTGTCTTCACCAGCATAACGAGCAGACCATTTAAACTGTTGTGCATATAATTCGATTACTACAGTATCTTCTTCTTCATCAATAAACATGATGTTAGTCCAAGCATACAATCCGTATAAAATTAATCCAGCCAAAACGACTGCAGGAATAATACTCCAGATCGCCTCTAATTTATTATTATCAGCAAAATATAACGCTTTTTGACCTTGTTTTCCTCTATATTTAAAAGAAAAATAGTGAAGTAAAACTTGAGTAATCGCCTGAACAGTAAACAATAAAACCCATGAAATATTCATTAAGTTATCAACTTGTCCACCATGAGCCGAAGCAGGAGTATGAAGTGCTAAACCTCCCCATTTCAATAATCCATAAATAGTAAAGATATAAATGAAAGCTAAAAAACCAAACATTAAATATCCCTGAAGATTATTATCTTTATCAGTAGCAACTTGTGAATTGTCCGCATTTGAACCCACTTGCGTAAGATCAAAAATCTTGGTCAATTGCCACAAAGCAACTGCTAATAAAACTAAAACTATAATTACCAACAAACTTGTCATCTGTTTATCTCTTTAAATATTAATAATGAAAATGCTTACTTTCTTCTATAAATGGATTTCTTTTTGGTAACAAAGGCGCTTTAGTCAATGCAGAGAAAACAGCAAATATAAACAAACCAAAGAAGAAAAGAACTGATGAAACTTCAGATACTCCAATAAACCAGCGATCCCCTACAGTACCTGGCATAATCATATTGAAGAAATCAATATAGTGACCAGCTAAAATAACAACACCTGCCATTACAATAATCCAAGATAATCTCTTGAAATCAGTATTTAAAAGAATCAATAATGGGAAAACAAAATTCATAACTACAGCTCCAAAAAATGGCAAGTTGTATTCTTGAATTCGTGTAACGAAATAGGTAATTTCCTCAGGGATATCAGCGTACCATATCAACATAAACTGAGAGAACCATAAATAAGTCCAAAAGATACTGATACCAAACATGAATTTAGCTAAATCATGTATATGACTTGTATTTACATATTCTAAAAATCCTTTAGATTTTAAGTAGATAGTTACCAAAGCAATTGTAGTAATACCACTTACAAAGAAACTAGCAAAAACATACCAAGCAAATAATGTACTGAACCAGTGTGGATCTACAGACATAATCCAATCCCAAGCCATAATAGATTCTGATACGATAAAGAATACTAAAAATCCTGCTGACATTTTGAAATTCTTTTTGTAGAAAGAATCATCATTCGCTTCATCTTGCGCCACACAATTTTTAGCAGAATAATATCTATATAAATTCCAACCAGCTAAAAATATAGCAGCTCTTACAATCCAAAATGGAAAATTTAAATACCCCGCTTTGTTTGCAATTAACTCATCATGAGCAACTACTTCTGGATCCAACCAAACAAACAAATGATTAAAATGCAAACCACATAAAATCAAAAGAATAAAGAAGATCACAGAACCATAAGGCAAATAAGCTGTGATTCCTTGCATTACTCTAAACAAAACTGGAGACCAACCCGCTTGTGCAACTTGTTGAATAGCATAAAAAGCCAAAACACCCATTGAAAGCAACATAAAGAAAATACAAGCTACATATAAGGCAGCCCAAGGTTTATTTTGCAATTGGTGCAATACATGATTTAAGTGCTCTGTGTGTTCAGCATCATGATGCGCATCGGCAGCTTTATCATGATGAGCATCACCATGTGCTTCGGTAGCAGCTTTAGTTTCTTCATGATGTACAGCACCATGTCCATCATGACTCTCTGCAGCAAGAAGTGTTTCAACTTCTTGAATGTCTTTAGGTGCATTCAAAAAACCATATCCTATCCCCAAGATACCAACGGCCATAAGGATAAAAGAAAAAGTTTTTAATTTACTTGAAAATGTATACATATCTATTACGATCAGTTTGTTCAACAATTATAATTGGCTTTTAAGTTTAAGAACATAGTCAGCAACTAACCAACGTTCATGTGCACTTAATTGATTAGCATGAGAACCCATTGCATTTAAACCATAAGTTTCAACATGAAAAATACTACCTTCAGTAATTTCTCTATCTGCATAACTAGGTACACCCAGGAATTTTTCTCTTTCAACCAATTTACCTTTACCGTTACCAGATGCACCATGACAACTGATACAATAAATTTCATAAAGCTCTTTCCCTTTATCTGAATTTCTATCCAAAGAATCCAAAGGTGATTTTAAATTTGCTTTTGCCAATTCATAACCAGCTGTAGAATTCTCATATTCATAAGGCTCAAAACCTCTCTTAATAGTACCATCTACTGGTAATTGACCCACTTTTCCGTTCTTGAATGCATCTGACTCACCATAAGTTTCATACCCTGCTGATTCATACATATTTGGAAAGTATTGATAATTCGGTGCTTTTTTATTTTGACATGATGCCACTAAAATAGTGATGCCTAATAAAAGTGCTATTTTATATACCCTTTTCATATCTTTATTAATGCTTTTCAATTACTTTAACTTCTACAGCTCCTGTACTTTGAAAGAAAGAAACTAATTCTTCTTCGTTATCATTTACAGCCACTTCCATTAAGAAATGATCATCTGTAGTTCTTACATCTGGATTTTCTGCTTCCTTAAATGGCCATAATCTACTTCTCATATAAAAAGTAATAACCATAAGGTGTGCCGCAAAAAATACAGTCATCTCAAACATAATAGGCACAAAAGAGGGCATATTTTGAATGTAACTAAAACTTGGTTTTCCACCAATATCTTGTGGCCAATCTTGAATCATGATAAAATTCATCATTGCAGTTGCTACCGAAATACCAACACATCCATATAAGAAAGCACAAATCGCTAATCTAGTAGGAGCTATTCCCATAGCTTTATCCAATCCGTGAACAGGGAATGGAGAAAAAACATCTTCAATATGATGATGAGCAGCACGTGTTTTTTTAACTGCAGACATCAAAATATCATCGTCATTATAAATGGCGTGTATTACTTTATTACTCATGGTGTGAATCTTTATTTGCTTCTCTTTCTCTAATATAATTATCTCCAGTTGCTTTTAATATTGTTTTAACTTCTGCTTGAGCAATCACAGGGAAAGTTCTAGAGTATAACAAAAACAATACAAAGAAGAAACCAATTGTTCCAATGAAAATTCCAATGTCAACAAATGTTGGAGAGAACATAGTCCAAGAAGACGGTAAATAATCTCTATGCAAAGAAGTAACGATAATTACGAATCTTTCAAACCACATTCCAATATTTACAACAATCGAAATAATGAAAGAAAACATAATACTTGTTCTTAATTTTTTGAACCACATAAACTGAGGTGAAAACACATTACACGTCATCATCGACCAGTATGCCCACCAGTAAGGCCCTGTAGCTCTGTTTAAGAAAGCATATTGTTCGTATTCAACTCCTGAATACCAAGCAATAAACAACTCAGTAATATAAGCCACACCTACTATCGAACCTGTAATCATGATAATGATATTCATCAATTCGATATGTTGTAATGTAATATATGCTTCTAAGTTTGATACTTTTCTCATAATGATAAGCAAAGTATTTACCATTGCGAATCCAGAGAATACCGCACCAGCAACAAAGTAAGGAGGGAAAATTGTTGTATGCCAACCTGGTATTACCGATGTAGCAAAGTCCATCGATACAATTGTGTGTACTGAAAGTACAAGTGGAGTTGCCAAACCAGCAAGAACTAAAGATACTTCTTCAAAACGTTGCCAATCTTTTACTCTACCACTCCATCCAAAACTTAAAATAGAATAGATTCTTTTATTGAAAGGAGTAATTGCTCTATCTCTCAACATTGCAAAATCAGGCAATAAACCAGTCCACCAGAAAACTAATGACACAGATAAATAAGTAGAAATTGCAAATACGTCCCAAAGTAAAGGTGAGTTAAAGTTAACCCAAAGTGAACCAAACTGATTTGGTATAGGCAATACCCAGTAAGCTAACCATGGACGTCCCATGTGGATAATTGGAAATAAACCTGCTTGAATAACTGAGAAAATTGTCATCGCCTCAGCAGAACGGTTAATCGCCATTCTCCATCTTTGACGGAATAACAACAATACTGCCGAAATAAGAGTTCCTGCATGACCAATACCTACCCACCAAACGAAGTTAGTAATATCCCAAGCCCATCCAACTGTTTTATTTAATCCCCATGTTCCAATACCTGTAGACACGGTGTAAATGATACAACCTAACCCCCAAAGGAAAGCTGTTAATGCGATTGTGAATACAATCCACCAATGTTTATTAGCTTCTCCCTCAACAGGTGCAGCTACATCAACTGTTACATCGTGATAGCTTCTATCACCTATAACTAAAGGTTTTCTAATGCTAGAGTCATATATATGAGACATATTCCTTTATCTGTTTCTTAATTAATAATTATTTTTACTAGCTATTTCTAACTTTAACGTGATAAACCACATTTGGTTTTGTTCCGATATGCTCTAATAAATGATACGATCTTTCGTCTTCTACTAATTTAGCAACTTGACTTTCTTTATCATTTACATCACCAAAAATCATAGCACCACTTGAACAAGCACTAGAACAAGCTGTTTGGAATTCACCATCAACAACAGCTCTTCCTTCTCTCTTCGCTTTCAAAATAGTCGCTTGAGTCATTTGGATACACATAGAACATTTCTCCATAACTCCACGAGAACGAACATTTACATCAGGATTTAATACCATACGGCCTAAATCATCATTCATGTGGTAATCAAACTCACTATTTCCGTTATACAAGAACCAGTTAAAACGACGCACTTTATAAGGACAGTTGTTCGCACAGTAACGAGTACCCACACATCTATTATAAGCCATGTGGTTTTGACCTTGACGTCCATGAGAAGTTGCAGCAACAGGACAAACAGTCTCACATGGAGCGTGATTACAATGTTGACACATTACCGGTTGGAAAGCAACTTGTGGATTATCTCCAGCTTTTTCCATTTCATTAAAAGTTGATAACGAACTAGATAATCCAGCAATACCTTCTTTTCTTTCGTTATCACCTTCAAAAGTACTTTCAGATGAATAATATCTATCAATACGCAACCAGTGCATATCTCTACTTCTTCTTACTTCAGATTTACCTACAACTGGAACGTTGTTCTCAGCGTGACATGCAATCACACAAGCACCACAACCAGTACAAGCATTTAAATCAATTGATAGGTTGAAGTGATGTCCAACAGAACGATCAAAAGAATCCCATAAATCTACAGTTGTAGATTCTACTTCTTTATGATCCAATGACACCATCGGAACTGGATTCCATTCTTTAGCATCTTTAGTATTGAAGATTTCCAAAGAAGTTTCTTTGATAATATCTCCTCTACCCATTAAGGTTTTTTGCCCTTGAACACAAGCAAATTCGTGTTCTCCATTAGCCTTAACTAATGAAACAGATTGCACCTCATTGAAACCTTTATATAAAGCATAGGCATTAACACCTACTTGCATTTCTTCTTTTAAAGCTGCTTTACGACCATAACCTAATGCTAAACCAATTGTCCCTACAGCTTGTCCAGGTTGAACAATAACAGGAACATTTTCTAATTTAACACCGTCAGCAGTAGTAATAGTAGCATAACTACCATTCAAGCCACCGTTAGCTACAATTTCATTAGACAATTCTAATTGTTTAGCATCAGCATTGGAAACTGTCACATAGTTATCCCAAGAAACTCTAGTAATAGGATCTGGGAATTCTTGCAACCAAGGGTTATTTGCTTGCTGTCCATCACCTAAACCAGTTTTAGTATATAAAACCAATTCGAAACCTTCAACAGCTTTAGCTTTAGCCAAAGTAGCGGCAGCACTATTAAAATCAGCTCCAGCAGCCGATAAAGATTGGGAACTTCCTATAAAAACTCCGTCATGCAATACTTTATTCCAAGCTGCTCCACCAGTAAAACCAGCAGCAGTAGCTTTTACATAATCATAGTACGTTCCACCTACCCCGTTCAATACCATCAAAACTTCTTGAAATTGTTTTGTATCAAACAATGGACGAATAGTTGGTTGAGTCAAACTATAAGTACCTTTAGTCAAACTTAAATCCCCCCAAGATTCTAAATAATGAGGAACCGCAGCCGCTACTGTACTTATTGAAGCCGTTTCGTCTTCTTTTAAAGAAAAAGCAACCGAAGTCTTTACTTTTTTAAGTCCATCAACAAAAGAAGCTGAATCAGCTAATGTATAAACAGGATTAACGCCACTCATTAATAATGTATGAACACTACCTGCCTTCATATCATTTATTAATTGAGCTACTTTTTCATTAGATCCTTTTCTTATTTGTCTTGTACCCGCAGTTACAAATGCTTCACTTGCCAAAGCATTGTTAATTGCCAATACTAATAATTGAGCATTTTTATCTTGAATCCCTGAAACTAAAACTCCTTGAGCTCCAGCCATCTTTAATTGCTTAGCAGCTTTAGTTACTTCTTCTTTTAATTTAGCATCTAAATTTACAGCTACAGAAGAACCTGTTACTACATTATATATATGTACTAAAGCTTGTTTTTGATTCGCAATAGTCATTGGCAAACGTTTGTCAGCGGCAGCTCCAGACAAAGTCATGTTCGCTTCCAATTGGAAGTGACGAGACATTTTTCCGTTTTTAGGAATTCTTCCTTGAGCATAACCTGCATCATAGCCACCACCTTGCCAGTCACCTAAAAAGTCAGCACCAACAGAAACAATTAGAGAAGCTTTTGAAAAATCATAATCTACCAAGGCTCTTTCTCCGTACACAGTTTCAAAAGCATCTAAAGCTTCAGAAGAAGAAACTGCATCATAAACCACATGCTTAGCATTAGGATTTTTTGATATGAACTCAGCGATTAATTTTTCAGTTGAAGGACTTGCCAATGTATTAGTCAAAACTACTACTTGACCACCTTTAGCTTTTGCATCAACAAGACTTGACTTAATTTTTGCTTCTACCGCAGCCCAAGTTGCAGATTTACCTTCAATCTTTGGCTCTTTCAAACGCAAATTATCATATAATGATAAAACAGACGCATGAACCCTTGCATTCGCAGCAAATTTAGCCCCGGAAATGGTGTTATTTTCTATTTTAATAGGACGCCCTTCACGTGTTTTAACAAGAAGATTTGCAAAATCAAAACCATCAAACATAGAAGTTGCATAATAATCTGCAATCCCAGGAATGATTTGTTCTGGTTGTAATACATAAGGAATCGACTTGTGTACAGGACCTTCACATGCAACCAAAGTAGCAGCTGCTGTACTAAATCCAACGTACTTTAAAAAATCACGACGTGATGTTGAACCAGAAGACAAAGCTTCATTATTACCTAAGAATTCATCTGTAGGAATCGCTTCAACAAATTCGTTATTTTTAAGCGCCTCAACAATAGAACTATTTCCGTCTAGTTCCTCAACACTTTTCCAGTATTTTTTGTTTGATGACATTTTATATAAATATTAGAATCTTAATTATTATTTTCTTTAATCAGTGACTTGAAATTCAGTTCATCTTAAACCGAAGATTCAAATCTAGTAATGACATTTACCACACTCTAAACCTCCCATTTGAGCAGCAGTTAATTTCTCAACTCCATACTTTTTAGAAAGCTCAGCATGTATTTTAGTATAATATTCATTACCCTCCATTTTAACATCAGTTTTTCTGTGACAATCCACACACCAACCCATTGTTAATGGAGCAAATTGTTTTTGAATTTCATAAGTCTCAACGGGACCGTGACAAGTTTGACATTCAATACCTGCAACAGTAACGTGTTGAGAGTGATTAAAGTAAACAAAATCAGGTAAATTATGAATACGCACCCATTTAACTGGCTGTGTCTTGCCAGTATAAGTTTGAGTTGTCTTATCCCAACCTACAGCATCGTATAATTTTTGGATTTGTGCGTCATAGAAGGCTTTACTGTACTCAGGAGTCGCAGTAGATTCAGCTACTTCAGAAATATTTTTATGACAATTCATACATACATTCAAAGAAGGAATACCTGCATTTTTACTTACTCTTGCAGCAGAGTGACAGTATTTACAGTTGATTTCATTATCACCCGCGTGTATTTTGTGAGAATAATGAATTGGCTGAATTGGCTCATAATCTTTATCAACACCTACTTGCATCAAGTACCCATAGACAAAGTAACCACTTGCCAACAATAAAAATATAGCAGTAACTAAAACTAAAAATTGATTTTTAACAAAAGCCTTCCATACAGAAACTCCTTTCTCTTTTTCAACAACTTTAATTCCGTTTGCATTAGCAACTTTAGTCAACACTTTATTAACCATGAACAACATCACAACTAATATTGCCATAACAAGTGCTAAAGCTCCAAGAATAACATTATTTGAAATTCCAGCTTCTTGAGAAGCAGTAGCCCCTCCTTGAGCAGCACCAGCCACGACAGGCGCATCAGCTTTAACCTCAGAAGTATAAGCTATAATATTATCAATGTCACTATCTGACAACTGAGGAAAAGACGTCATCACCGCCTTATTATTCTCCTCAAATAATTTTACAGCAGCAGCATCTCCTGACTTAATCATTTCAGAACTATTACGAACCCACTTGTAAAGCCAAGCCATATCATGCTTACTAGCAACACCTCTAAGTGCAGGACCAGTAGATTTAGCATCCAATTTATGACATGCCGCACAGTTTGAATTAAAAAGTTCTTTCCCTTTTACAGGATCGCCACCTTGCGAGGCCGCAGGAGCTTCAGTTGCAGCTGCAGGCGCAGCATCTTGAGCAATTGAAGTTAAGGAAAAAGCTAGCGTTAAAGCAAAACTTAAAAATAATTTCCTTGAGATCGAATTATGGTTACCCACCTTTTTCATATAGTATAATGATTATCTACTAAAAATTGGCATAGTTTTTTATAATTATTACATAAAAAAGCTACCCCTTTATTATAAATTTCGACAAAAATACGACTTATGAACTATTCTCAAAACCATAAGATAACGTTAATTCCAATTTATATTCATTCTAAATAAATATTCGCTTTCACAATCTTTTATTAAATACTATTTTTGCCTAAAAACCATCATATTATGAAAATAACAACTCGCAAAACCCTCAAAATACTTAACATAATAATAGGCCTAACCACAACAATAACACTTGCACAACAACAAAATACAAACTTGCAGCAAGATGATACTTTTGAACAATTATTGAATGAAAAAAGAAAAATAAATAGCGCAATCATTGTAAATCAGCGCTATAAAATTCAGGTTTTTAGTGGAAGTAGTGATGGTGCAAAAAAAACATTAGCAGAATGCAAACAAGATTTTAAGGATCTCGACGGGACAATCATATTCAACACCCCCAATTACAAAGTTTGGATTGGGAATTTCAGAACCAGAATTGAAGCTGAACGTCTGATGGTAGAAATAAAAAGAAAATATCCTAACGCCCTATTGATAAAACCAGAAAAATAAATCCTAAAAAAGGTTTTTAAGATTAATTACTCACTAAATCCTCAAAAATGCTTTAATTTATTTTGAGCCTTTGTAATTCCGCATTAAATAGACATACATATTTCTAACAGGCTTCCCTCCTCTTACTTGCTCTATAATTACAGGAGCGTTAATTTTTTCAAATAAACCTCCATAAAGCTCATGGGGATTTTTAAAATAATTTGAAAAAGTCACAAAATAAGCATCATCCCCTTCTTTTAGCTTAGGCCTGTATTGATTCAACCAATAATAGGTATGGATATCATTCAACTCACCAATAGCTACAAATTGCAAATTTAATGGCTCCGCAATATAATTATCAATATGCGCACCTGGAAACCATTTATTATTAACCACAAACCTAGTATTTGCTATCCCCATAATATTATTTTTGTGAAGCAAATCCTCAAAATTATCCTTAAAATAACTCCAATCATACATATCTAAAGTCACATCTTTTTTCCCTAAAAACTTAACATCATTACTACCTAAAGTTCCTGGATAAAAATTAATAACCCAAACTCCAATCCCAGCAATTAGAATAACTAAAAAATTAGCCCACTTAGCCCAACGAAAAGAAAAATTTTTGTTTTCCTCATCAGCAAGAAAACAAGAAACTAAAATCATCAAGGTAACATAAGCTGGACCAGACCAATGAGGCAATGTATCTCTAAAAACCGAAATCATTAACAACACTACAATCAAAGGCAAACTCAACAAAAATAACAAACGAGTGAATGGAGTACTGATTTGATTCTTTTTCTTAAAAAAAGAAATCAACCCCAGAATCACCAAAAAATAATTAATTGGATTATTATACAAAATACCCCCAACCAATTCTCTAAAAAAACTATTAAAATTAACTCCCTGATTAATTACCACTCTATCACTATGAAATTGATAAGTAATGAAATCATTCGCAATATTCCAGAATAAAATAGGAGAAACCACCACTAGAGTAAGAAGTAGAGCACAATAAAAAAAGGGATTTTTCAACAAAATCCTTTTATACCACAAAACATACATTATAAATCCGAACCATAAAAAAACACCATGAACTTTACTCATAATGCATAGTCCTGCAACGAGTCCAAAAAACAACAAATTGGCATTCACAGTAGTAATTGTACTATTTTCGTCGACTACCTTAATCAAAATCCACAAACTTAGAATCCAAAAAAACAATTGCGGACTATCTGGCATAATAAAAAGACCCGAAATGATACTAGAATACACAGAAGCGGTATAGAGTAATGCTGCCAATAAACCTGCTTGTTCATTTTTTAGCTTTTTCCCAATAGTAAAAACCAAATAAGTATTAATGGCCGCTAAAACAATTGGCCCTAATCGGATAAAAAACTCCGAAGTAAATTGCATATTAAAAGTTGACAGCCTAATCAATAAAGCCACCATAGGAGGATGATCAAAATAATTCCATTGCAGGTGGCGCGCATACGTTAAATAATACACTTCGTCATTCCCTAAATCAATAGAAAAAGCCAAAAAGCAACGAATCATCGTTGCTAATAAAAGCACAGCAAAAATTTTATTTCTTGAAAACATTTTAGAACTTGAATGTATAAAAGGAGTTGGCTCCAAAATTCCAGAAAAACACAATAATAGTCACCAGAATTTTACTAGCATAAAAATTAATAGAGGTCTTTTTTTGTAACGAATACAACACCGAAGTATTAATACTAAAACCAACAATTGCAATAATCAGAAAACTTAAAAACTGTAAGCCAATTTCAGGATTATGATTATCAAATGTAAAATACTTATTTAAAAAATAATTATTAGTAACCCCAAATAAAAAACCAGCACTATTAGCTACATATCTATTCCATTTTAGTTTCTCTTTACAAAACCAAGTAACACCAAAATCTATTAGCAAACCTGTAAAACCAACTAAACCAAATTTGAAAAATTTTAAAAAATCCATACTCCTTAATTAGTTTAAAGAATGATTGGGCTCTAATGCTTCAAAAAACTTTCGAGTACGCAGTTTATTAATTACTTGAGGAGTTGCTAAAATTGTCTTATACCAAACTAATGACAAAACTCCAAAAACCAACCCGATAATAGCCCCCACACAAACATCAATTAAAAAATGATGTGCCAAATAAACCCTAGAATATCCTACCATCATACTCAATATTAACAAGCACCAACAAATGTATCTCTTCTTGAAATAACCAGACAACACTGTTGCTAAGGCAAAAAAAGAAGCGGTATGACCTGATGGAAAACTTTTAAATCCAATGCGACTATGAGCGAATGTATCTAAATAATATTGATGATGGTACATTCGAAAATATACACTTGGTCTTGGAGCTATAATCATATTTTTAATTAGTTGTGCAAAAAGACCTGAACTCAAATAGGAAAGAATAATTATGAATGCCAGATTACGAGTCTTTTTAAAGAAAAATAAAACTAAGGCTGTTACTATAATAAACAAACCATCACCCAAGAAAGTAATGGCTTCAAAGACCAAATTTAAACTTTTCGTATGGAATTGATTTAACCATATAAACCCCTCTGCTCTTGTAAACAAAATCAAAAAAAACAGCACAAAAACAATCAACACCAAATTAAGAGTATAAAATAATTTATTTTGCATTATTTCACTAACGACTGCTTTCATTATTACGTCAATTAAAATTTTTGGTGTAAAAATAAAAGAAGCATGTTTTTATAATATGAAGTCGGCTTTGTGATAACAAAATCAAATCATTAAGTGTACGTTATTAACATCAACGAATCGTTACTAGTTTATATTTAGTTACAATCTGTGGCAACGCCTACCCTTTTAAACGAATAAAAGAACCAAAATCAGCCTCCCTTTTGCTCGTTTATAAGTAAGTTTGCAATGCATGAAATAAAAAATAAATGAAAAAAAGCCTAATCTCCCTTTCTTTTGGTGGTTTAACAATTGGAATAACCGAGTTTGTCATGATGGGAATACTTCCTGACATTGCCAACAACCTCAATGTTAGTATCCCCGTAGCAGGATATTTAATATCCGCTTATGCCTTAGGAGTGGTAATTGGAGCCCCTTTATTGGTTATTTTTACACGGAACACCCCTCCAAAAAGAACATTATTAATTCTTGCAGCATTACTGACTCTTTTTAATTCATTAGCCATCATTGCCCCTAATTACAACCTCTTATTTCTATCACGGTTCCTTTCAGGACTGCCACACGGTGCTTTTTTTGGAATAGGAGCTGTTGTTGCAAGTCGGTTAGCCGACAAAGGAAAAGAGGCGCAGGCCATTTCTATTATGTTTCTTGGATTAACCATCGCTAATGTCGTAGGTGTACCAATAGGAACCTACATTGGTCACCATTTTAGCTGGAGGTACACTTTTATTATTATTGGAATTATTGGTAGTATCACTTTTACTGCAATTCATTTTTGGATGCCCGAAATCCAAAATAAATCTGAGGAAACCATTGGCAAACAATTACAATTTTTCAAAAAACCTGAAGCTTGGCTTGTCATTTTAATAACAGCAATTGGCTCTGGAGGATTATTTTGCTGGATAAGTTATATCGCACCCTTACTAACTGAAATTTCAGGATTTGAAGCTGCCAATGTACCTTACATTTTAATACTGGCAGGACTAGGGATGGTTACTGGTAATATACTTGGCGGAAAATTAGCCGACAAATTCTCAGCCGAAAAAACGATTATTTGTTTGTTGCTAACAATTGCTCTAGATTTAATTTTAGTATTCTTCTTTTCCTCAAATCCTTACATTAGTTTATTTCTCGTATTTACTTCGGGATGTTTCTCATTTGCATTAGCTGCACCAGTACAAATGTTAATGATAAAAACAGCTGTGGGAGCTGAAATGATTGCCTCTGCCAGCATTCAAGCGGCATTTAATATCGGAAACGCACTGGGAGCCTTTTTAGGTGGTTTACCATTAGTAGTTGGATTCAACTATGCTTCACCTAATTTAGTTGGTGCAATAATGTCTATTTTTGGAGTATTATTTACGATTGTATTTTTACAAAGAAAACAAAGAGAACTCAAATTGGAAACCTTAAAAACCTAGCTATTCTTTTGGCAAAATACTATATGAATAAAGATTTTCTTTGTTTTTATATTTTCCATCTAGACTAGTTTGAAAATAATCAACTATAGCTTTTTCACCTTCTATAGTAACCCTTAGATAACCTGGAGCATTCTTAATCACACCATTTAAATAACCATATTCTTTGGCCGAGTTAATATTACCATATCGGGTTGACCCTGGTTGTGGTACTAGCTGATAAACAATTCCATCTAGGTCTTGTTTAGCAAAAAAATGATCATGACCATGAAAGACTGTATTTACTTTATATTTCACAAACAAATCATGTATTGAATTACCCCAACCTGGACGATTTGAAGCAAAACCACTAGTGTTATCCGAATTCAAACCACCCCATTCGAAAAATTTAGCAGCTTCTGCCCCACCACGTGCAATTCCTTTATTATCTGCACCACCAACTAAATTATGAACAAATACAAATCTAAATTTAGCTTTACTATTTTGCAAGGTTGATTCCAGCCATCTATATTGCGTTTCTCCCAAAGTTCTTTGCCAAGGCTCCTTGTGCGTTTTAGTAAGAGCAAAAGGATCAAGCACAATAAACAAAGCATCACCCCACTCCCAAGCATAATAATTTTCAACTTTAGCCTTATTGCCCGTATAAAAACCATTAGGCAAAGGATTTGAATAATATTTTTTTCGTGTAGTTGTAGCCCATTCATTCATATTTCCTTCAGTTCCGTTTTTTGTTTTCTTTGCATACTCACCATCATGATTTCCAAGTGTTAAAAAAAGAGGAGCTGATTTACATAGTGTTCCAAAATAATATCGTTGTGCAATATATTGCTTTTCCGACTCTTTAAAATCATTCGTATATTTATCTGTCATCCAAGTATCACCAAGATCAATTAAAAAATCTGGAGAATCAGTAGCCATATTATTCAATGTTTTAAGATACATTTCAGTACTTACATTTTCATCCAAATGAGAATCAGCCTGAATTGTAAAGGTAAAACTACTACCAGATTTTCTTTGCGTATGAAAAAAATTAACCTCAGAGGATTCCTCTTTTGTAGTAGGCCCCAGTTTATAATTAAACTGATAATAATATTTTGTATTAGCTTTCAATTTATTTAGCTCTATCACCATTGGCTGACCTTTTTCAAAAGAAACCTCCTTAGTCTTAAATTCAAGTTGATTAGCTATGACACCATAAGAAATACAACCAGTAAGATTTTCATTAGCCATTAAACTCACTGAAATTGCATTATCAGTAGGCCTTGCCAAAATAATATCATACAAATGAACTGGAGTTTGGTTATAAAAAAAACCTTTTTCCTTATCTCTCGAACCCTTGTTCTTGTTATTTTCATTGTTTTGAGCAATAGAAAAAATTGGAACTAACAACAGACATAAAAATGGAATTGCTTTCATTATTTTTTCTTGTTTTTTTGTTGGTAAATTGTCGTTTTTTTATTCCCCATGTGATCCGTAAAAATAAATTGATATTCACTATCCGTAATTTTTTTATACTCAACATACCCAAAATCACTTCCAACTTGATAAGTAAGTTTATAAGCATTTAAAATTGGGGATTCAAATGAAGTTATTTTAGCACCTCGTAAACCTTTTTCAGCTGGTCGTAAAGGCGTAGCAAAAGCTTGCGGCAAAATTTGATTTTCAGGAGCAGTTGTTCTTGGATCTGAATTTACAACTCCTTTGAAAGCACCTACAACATATGGATACTTAAAAGTTCCATGATAATGATAGACCTCATTTTTATAAAAATGACCGTGACATTCATCTAGTGACTCCATAGCGCTACCATCTGGTTCTTTATCTCCATAAACAGGAAATCCATCTAAAGCAAAAGCAATTGGCATTAATCCTGAAGTAGTTTTAAGATGTAAAGGAGCAACATGATAATGATAATCATCAGCTCTCCCACAATGACCTCCCCATTTATCAAGTTCACCCACCAGATATGCATCTTCCCCCCGATTATTTAGAGCATTAAATATAGGAACCCCATTGACAGCAATAGCAATGGCTCCTTTCATAAAATTATTTTTTGTACTCAGTGGTACATCAGCATAAACTGGTTGCAAAGGAATAGCCCAACTGTTTGCTCCTGTATAATTTTGCGGTATGGGAACTTGTTGTTGCCAACTTGTAATTCCTTCCATCATATTGTGTTGAGGAATACCAGAGGATGAAACATAAAAATATTTAGCATCCCAACTAGTAGCTACCGTTGCGCTGTAGGGCTTAAAAACGGTTTCAAGAAATTTTGTTGATGTTTTAGCAATTTTCTCAATATCTAAATTTGTATTTATCGAAAAAGAAAAAAGCCCGATACTCAAAAACAATAAAACTACTACTCTTAAAAACTTATAATAACTCATCCCGCAAGACGAATTGAAATAATTATTACAGAAATAAAACAAAAGAATAAACACACTTAACAAACTAAATAGCATACAAAGGAATGGCTGAATCCTAAAAGAATTACCAGCCGTTTCCGTGCTTTCAAAATTATTTAACTGACTTATTTTATTTATTTCGGAACGAACTTTTGTTTGCCCTTCTAAATTCAATGCTCTAATAGGTAGTTTTATTCTCTTACCATTTACTTGTTCCAGAATTAAATAATCATTTGTACCAGAAGAAAAATCACCATAAATAAGCGCTCCTGATTTTAAAGTCCAAACAGACAAAACATCCCGGGAGTTATGATGAGAATGCCCACCAACATGAGCATAAACCTGACTATCACAAACCATTAAAAAACACACGACCAAACTTTGAAGCAAAAAAGCTCTTTTTAAAATATTTTTCATAATTTATCGGCTATAAATCACATTCATAGAAGAAGTCCCAAGTATATTATCTTTAATATTATCCAACAAAACATCCATTGTCACGTCGTTATTAAGCAACGGTTCTCGCGTTTTTTCAGAAAGCGCATAAATAGTAATCACATATTGCTTTGCGCCTGGACCTTTTGAACATGGAGGCGCGTAACTAGGAATCTTATTAACGGTATTCATTCCAAATACCCCTACACCTTTAACATTCTCAGGAATTGATAAAATGTCTGATGGAATATCATACAATACCAAATAAACATGTTTATCACCATCTTTTGCAAAATGATGCATTGTGACAGCAAATGCCTTAGTATTTACAGGCACATTCGACCAATTCAAAGTAGGAGAAACCGCAGTACTATCACAGGTATATAATTTTGGAAAAATTCCATTATCGCTAAAAGTGGAACTTGAAAGCATGAATTTCTGAGAGTATTCAGTTTTTACTTTATGAACTTGTTGTGAGAAAGAAGCAATCCAATTCAACATGACAACCAGCAATAAAAGTTTCATTCTCATACTATATTCTTTTTATAATTAACTATTATATAACTGAGTTATAAGACCACTATGATTCAAAAAGGTTTAAACTTTAAACAACACGTTAATCTACCGAAGATTCAAAACATTCAGCACTCTCAATTCATTAACAACAAGACACAAAAAAACCGCCAATCTTACGAAAGGCGGTTTTTGTTTATTCTTTTATAGCATTTCCTTTTTTATCAAAGAAATGATATTCTAAATACGTGTAAGCGTCACGCGGTATGATTTTCACCCATTTCTTATGTTCAAGAAACCATCTTGAACGTAATGATGGAAAACCTTTACTGAGGTATGCAGCCACAAACGGATGTACATTAAGCACAACATTTTTATGGTTTTTTAATACTCTTTCTAAATCAGCATTAATCTTATCAATGATTAAAATAGGCGCTTCAATTTCGCCATTTCCATTGTTAGGATCTTCTTCTCTAGTTTTGATATTTACTTCTGGTCTTACCCTTTGTCTCGTAATTTGGACCAACCCAAATTTACTTGGAGGCAGTATCTTATGTTTGGCTTTATCATCGCTCATTTCTTCACGAAGAAAATCAAACAAAACCTTACGATTTTCAGGATTAGACATATCGATAAAATCAACTACAATGATACCGCCCATATCTCGCAAACGCAATTGTCTAGCGATTTCAGCTGCAGCAATCATATTTACTTCCATTGCGGTATCCTCTTGATTCGTAGCTTTATTAGAACGGTTACCGCTATTAACATCTATAACGTGTAATGCTTCGGTGTGTTCTATAATTAAATAAGCTCCTTTACTCATCGAAACCGTTTTTCCAAAAGAAGTTTTGATTTGTCTCTCTATGTTGAATTTCTCAAAAATTGGCGTGTCTTTTGATTGATAAAACTTAACAATAGATTGTTTAGAAGGTGCAATTTCTTGCAAATAATCCTTTGTTTGGTGGTACAACTCTTCATCATCAATCTGAATACTACTAAAAGTATCATTAAATACATCTCTTAATATTGAAGAAGCTCTATTGAGCTCTCCTAATACTTTGGATGGATGATGAGCAGTTGGTAATTTTTTACACATTGCAGTCCATCTGTCTAACAGGTTCTGCAAATCTTTTTCTAATTCGGCTGTATTTTTGCCTTCGGCTACTGTTCTAACAATAACACCAAATCCTTTTGGTTTGATAGATTGTACAAGTTTTTTCAAACGGTCTTTTTCTTTTTTGTTTTCTATTTTTTGAGAAATAGAAACACGGTCAGAAAAAGGAACCAGAACAATAAATCTTCCAGCCAACGAAAGCTCAGCGCTAATCCTTGGTCCTTTGGTTGATATTGGCTCTTTGACTACTTGAACTAAGACAGACTGATTGGCACTTATTACATTTGTAATAGCCCCATCTTTTTCTATCTCTTTTTCAAACTGAAAGTTTTTTAGGGAGAAATCTTTTAATTTACCTGCGCTTACAAGTTTTATGAATTTCAATTGGGAAGATAAATTAGGGCCCAAATCATGATAATGTAAAAAGGCATCTTTTTCAAAGCCTACATTTACAAAAGCAGCATTGAGTCCAGCAACGGGTTTTCTTATTTTGGCAATAAAAATATCACCTACTTGAAAGTTGCTTTTTTCTTCTTCCTTATGTAATTCAATTAGTTTTCCATCTTTTAATAAGGCAAAATCTACGAAATCAGAACTAGATCGAATGATTAATTCTTTATTCATTTGTAAATTTTTATCCGAACTGTCAATTCGGGATTTGGGATTTGGGATTTGGGATTTTTGAATCCTAAATCTAAAAATCCTAATTCCTAAATTAATAATAGGGATGGATTAAACAATAATTTAACAGGTATTGTACCCGGTGAAAACTAGCTGGCAGTTTGCAGTAATAAGTCATCAGTAAACTGAGGACTAAAAACTGAGTACTGAATGCTAATTTTCGATTTCAATGAACGTTTAAAAAGAAAAAAGTAGTTATAAACTACTTTTTCTTTTTATGACGGTTAGCTCTCGCTCTTTTTTTACGTTTGTGAGTAGCTACCTTATGTCTTTTTCTTTTTTTACCACTTGGCATAATCGTTTAGATTTTATGATTAATAATATTATTTTGCTTCGTTATTTGTTTTTACTCCTTCTACAAAAACTTTTGCAGGTTTGAAAGCAGGAATGTTGTGTGCAGGGATTTTGATTGTAGTGTTCTTAGAAATATTTCTTCCTGTTTTCTCTGCTCTCGTTTTAACGATAAAGCTTCCAAAACCTCTTAAATAAACGTTATCACCAGTTTCTAAAGAATTTTTTACTTCTTCCATAAAAGTTTCAACTGTTGCTTGAACATCACCTTTTTCAAGTCCTAGTTTTTCTGAAATTTTCGCTACGATATCTGCTTTCGTCATTTTCTTTCCTATTTATTATTTTGTAATAATTTTTTTTGAGTGTGCAAATATAGGAATTTAAAAAACAATATATCAAGCTAATTCGTTAAATTTTAATCATATAAACTTTTACTTTTGTTGACAAATTTTTTACAATGACTTTTCATAACTCACTAATAGCATGGTATTTACAAAACAAGCGTGATTTACCATGGCGAAACACCACTAATCCATACCCAATTTGGCTCTCAGAAATCATGCTACAACAGACTCGAGTAGCGCAAGGAACACCCTATTTTTTATCTTTTGTTGAGGCTTTTCCAACTGTTTTTGACTTAGCCAATGCAAATGAAGAACAAGTACTAAAATTATGGCAGGGACTAGGGTACTATTCACGAGCTAGAAACCTACACCAAACCGCAAAACATATTGCTTTTGACCTTAACGGCCAATTTCCAAATAATTATAAAGCCCTTCTCAAACTAAAAGGTATTGGTGAATACACTGCAGCTGCTATTGCTTCGTTCTCATTTAACGAGGCTGTACCTGTTGTAGATGGGAATGTATTTAGAGTCTTAGCTCGATATTTTGACATTGAAAGCGACATCGCCTTGGCTACAACAAAAAAAGAATTCACTGCTTTAGCCTCTGAATTAATCCCTAAAAATAATCCTGCCTTATTTAACCAAGCCATAATGGAATTTGGCGCTCTTCAATGTGTTCCAAAAAATCCTGATTGCTCCCAATGCATTTTCCGCAATAGTTGCGCTGCTCTACAAAAAAAGAAAGTACACATACTCCCTATTAAATCCAAGAAACTCAAAGTAAAAAACCGTTTTTTCAACTATCTCGTTGCGCAAGACGAAGAAAAACAAACACTGATTCAAAAAAGAACACATAAAGGAATCTGGCACAACCTATATGAATTCCCTTTGATTGAAACTGAAAAAGAAGAAGGTTTTGACTATATGGCTAACAATATTAGAAATCATTTTTTTAAAGAAAACACCATTACCAATATTTTAGAATTCAATCCTAAAAGCATCATTCATAAATTATCGCACCAACATTTACATATTAAGTTTTGGGAAATAACTATTAAAGGAAAAATTGAAAAAGGAATCAACAAAGAAGATCTTAAAAAATATCCTTTCCCGATTGTGATTCATAATTTTATTGAAAAGGATTGAAAAGCGCACCAAAAAAATGTATCTTTGAGATAAATACCACAACTATAATATGAACGGAACCTTAAATAAAGTAATGTTAATAGGTCACCTTGGCGACGATGTCAAGATGCATTATTTTGATGGTGGAAATTGCATAGGCCGATTTTCTTTAGCCACTAATGAAGTGTACATCAATAAAACCACAAATGAAAAAATCACTTCAACAGAGTGGCATAATTTAGTAGTAAGAAATAAAGCCGCCGAAATTTGCGAGAAATATTTATCCAAAGGAGATAAAATATATGTTGAAGGACGCATCAAATCACGTCAATGGCAAACCGATGATGGCACTATAAAATACACTACTGAAATTCAAGTAACCGAATTCACTTTTTTATCTACAAAAAAAGACACCGAAAACAACAAACAGAATCCATCAACTGAATCGACAAAAAACACTAACTTTGACCCCAACAATAACGACTTACCAATAAATGATTTGCCGTTTTAAATGTTTAACTAATCTTTTATAATTTGGACCCAGAGCCCAGTTTGAATATAATACACACAATAGACACTGAACTATTGTTTGGCATCATCGGAATACTAGCATTGCTATTTTGTTCTGCAATAATTTCGGGTGCTGAAGTCGCCTTGTTTTCGCTCTCACAAAAAGACATAGATGAAAGCCTTCAAGAAAACAATTCGAAAGGTAAAATCATTACCGATTTATTAAACCGTCCCAAAAAATTACTTGCAACCTTACTAGTAGCTAACAACTTTATCAATATTGGGGTGGTTATCTTATTTTCTTTCATTGGTGGCAATTTATTTGCCAGCATCCACTCACCTATCATTAAGTTCTTACTTGAAGTAATTGTAGTCACCTTTTTATTATTGCTGTTTGGGGAAGTACTCCCAAAAGTTTATGCCAGTCGCAACAATATTAAATTTGCACAATTTATTGCCTTACCCATTTCTGTCCTTGACAATGTCCTGACACCAATAAGCGTCCCTATGCGATCCACAACCGTTTATTTACAACACAAATTAGGCAAACAAAAAACCAATTTCTCTGTAGATCAATTGTCGCAAGCTTTAGAATTAACTTCATCCGAAGATACCTCATCTGAGGAACAAAAAATATTAGAAGGAATTGTTACCTTTGGAAATACTGATACCAAACAAGTCATGAGCCCAAGAATCGATGTATTTGCGCTCGAAATTACCGAAACCTTCGAAGAAGTTTGCCCTAAATTAATCGAAAAAGGATATTCCAGAATTCCTGTTTATCGTGACAATATCGACCAAATAGAAGGTGTATTGTTTGTAAAAGACCTATTACCTCACATAAACAAAAAAGATTTCGATTGGACCACATTAATACGAGAACCTTTTTTTGTCCCCGAAAATAAAAAACTTGATGATTTACTCAAAGATTTTCAAAACATGAAAAATCACTTAGCCATCGTTGTGGACGAGTACGGAGGAACTTCAGGACTAGTATCACTTGAAGATGTTATTGAGGAAATCGTAGGCGATATTAGCGACGAATTTGACGACGAGGATGTGAATTTCTCACAATTAGACGATAAAAACTTTGTATTTGAAGGCAAAATCAATCTAAAAGACTTTTATCGAATTCTTGATGTAGATGAAGAACTTTTTGAATCTAAAAAAGGGGAAGCAGAGACACTAGCAGGCTTCCTGCTTGAAATTGTTGGGAATTTCCCCAAAAAAGGACAAAAAATCATTTATGAAAACTGCACTTTCAAAGTTGAGACAGTTGACAACAAACGCATCAAGCAAATCAAAGTTACAATTGACTAATTTTTATTAAAAAAAACAAATAGGATGTTTCATAAAAAAACAATTTCCTTTTTTCTATTCACTATTCCGTTGCTATTACTGAGCTGTAAAGACAACGTATTACCTAAACCTTCGAGTTATTTGAGATTAGATTATCCCGAAGCACGTTATGCAAATTTTGAAAACAATTGCCCTTTTAGTTTTGAAATTAACGAAAAAGCAACTATTAAGGCTGACAAAAATTGCGGATTCAGCATTACCTATCCCAAAATGAAAGCCACCATTTATCTCACTTACAAACCCATAAATAACAACATCAATAATCTTTTGCGTGACGCTCAAAAACTTACGTATGAACACGTGATCAAAGCGGATGACATCCTAGAACAACCTTATATTAACCCTGACAAAAAAGTATATGGTATGTTTTACCAAGTAAATGGAGATGCCGCTACCAACTCACAATTCTATGTAACAGATAGTACTCGACATTTCATTACTGGCTCAGTTTATTTTTATGCCAAACCTAATTTTGATTCCATTATGCCTGCAGCAAGTTATATTAAAAACGACATGCAACGCCTAATGGAAACATTAAAATGGAAATAAACTCCTTCAAGCATAAAAAAAACCATTAAGAAACTAATCCTTAATGGTTTATATTTTTCTGAATAAATAGTAATTACTTAAATTCAGACACCTTATAAGTAGCACCATCGCCTGTAGCCTGCACTACTTGAGTTAGAGATTCTTGATTTTGGATCGTTTTATCAAAAGTCACCACAGCCAATTTTTTATCAAAATCAACTTCAGCAGTCTGTACACCATCTAAATTGGATAATTCATCTTGTATCGTTTTAGCACAGCCTACAGCACAAGTCATTCCTTCAATTTTAAAACTCGCTGATTGTAAATTCTCAGCTACTATTTCTTTTTTAACTTTCAAAGAAGCAGTTTCTTCTTTGTGAGGAATAATTTTTTCAGCTTCGGCGTTATTTTGCTTACAGCTAGTTAAAACCAAACCAGCAAAAAACAGTAAAGCAATCGATTTTATGATTTTCATAATGCTATTGTTTAAAAAATATTTACAAAAATACTCATTTCGACACGGTTAATTCATAAAATAATTACAATTTTGGGTTAAAATACAAACCTATGGAGTCAAAACAAATCAAATGGAACTACCTAATTGTGCTAGCACTTATCTGGGGAAGTTCATTTATATTAATTAAACGTGGCTTAATAGGACTGAGCGCTATTCAAGTAGGCTCCTTACGAATAATTTTTGCTTCCTTATTCTTAATAAGTATTGGGTTTAAAAGTCTTTTCAAAATACCCATCAACAAATGGAAATACATAGGACTTACGGCAGTATGTGGTACATTTTTACCCGCTTATCTCTTTGCTATTTCACAAACCGAATTAGATAGTGCTGTAACGGCGATACTCAACTCATTAACTCCATTAAACACTTTACTAATTGGAGTAATAGCTTTTAGAGTAGGATTTCAAAAACGCCAACTTTGGGGTGTCATCATTGGATTGATAGGCAGCCTATTGCTCGTTTTTAATGGCGCCATAAACCACCCCGAACAAAATTATTACTATGCTATCTTAGTTATCTCTGCCTCGATTTGTTATGCCATCAATGTTAATTTGATAAAAAAATACCTAACAGACCTTAGCCCATTAAGCATTACCACAGGAAATTTTACCGTGTTGTTTATCCCTGCACTATACATACTTTTTTCCTCAGGATATACTGAAATCATTGCCATTGAAAAAGTACAAAAAGCCACGATTTACATTCTAATACTAGGGATTATTGGGACAGGAATTGCCAACATTCTCTTTTTTAAATTAATCCAGATTGCTTCCCCGGTGTTTGCGGCTTCAGTAACCTATCTCATTCCACTTGTTGCCTTCTTTTGGGGATTATTAGATCATGAATCCTTAACTGCTATTCAGTTCATTGGTGCATTTATTATTTTAATAGGAGTATATCTTTCTTCCAAAAAACAATAAAGCCAATAAAATTATTGGCTTTAAGTTATAAAAGATATTGATTTACTTCACATAAACAGGTTTTGATGTAGGATTTCCGTACTTATCATAATAATAAATTGGAATGTTTAATTTCTCTAAACCTGGCAACACTTCCTCGCCTTTTCCCACTATAACAATACGACTATTATCAATCAAAAAATAATTATTAGCTGCTTGAACAATATCTTCTGGCGTTACTGCTGTAATGGTTTTGATATAATTTTCATAAAAATCTTTAGGCAACTGTTCGATTTCAGTATTCAATGCGTAACGAGCTACAGACTGCGGTTTTTGTGCCTGCATTACAAACCTACCTATAAAACCTGCTTTTACAGCATTCAAGCGCTCTTCTGTCACCTTCTCAGTACGCATGCGTTTAATCTCCTTTACAATCTCGACAGTAGCACTGTCCGTAACGGCATTTCTTACAGCCGAATATGAACGTACTTTTGTAACATATTTTCCGGCTCCAATAGAACAATTGGCGCCGTAAGTCCATCCATGTTTCTCACGCAAATTCATATTCAAATAACTATTAAACTCACCTCCTAAAATTGTTGAAGCTAAAACTGCTGGAAAAAAATCTTTATGATTCATTTTTAACAGCATGGTATTTACCACTGATATTTCGGATTGAACTGCATTGGGAACATCAACAAAATTAATTTGCGTAGCTGTCACATTTTGAGGATTTGGATAAACCAACTTAGGGACAACACTTTTTTTCCAGGGACCAAAAAGCTTTTCTACCCATGGTTTAATTTGTGCAAATTTAACATCTCCAACAATAACTAAATAGGCATTTTCAGGACTAAAATAAGTTGCATACAAATCCTTAACATCCTTTAAAGTAACATTGTTCAATGTTTCAGGAGTAACAAATTCGCCTGAAGGATGATTCACCCCAAAAGCCAAAGCATCCACAACACGATTAGCGATGGCCGGAACACTTTTCTCCTCTGATTTTAAGCTTTCCAAGATTTTAGCTTTCTCTTTATCAAATTCTTCTTGAGTGAATTCAGGATACAAAGCCCCAAAAGACATTAACTCTAACACTCTAACTCCATAGCGAGACAAACTGTTAGCTCTAGCGCCATGAGATGTAAAACTGATAGAAGCCCCCATGAAATCGATTTCTTCATTCAAATCATCTTTGGAAATTTTAGAACTTCCATTACCTATGAGACTACTACACAAATCATCAACCCCTTTTTTATTTCCTTCAGCAAATGGCGGATTGTCAATGGTAAGATTAAAAGTAACTTTGGGCAATTTATGATTTTCTACTACCATAACTTTCAAACCATTTGGCAATTGAAAAGTTTGTGGTTTTTTTAAATGAACTACTGGAGGTGTTCCAGGTTTAGGCTGCGTTCTATCTTGTGCGTACATATTTCCTGCAACAATCAATAGGATTAATAATAATGTTTTTTTCATAATCAAGAAAACTAATTTTGATTCACTTCTTTCGCAGGAATATAATCCAAAATTAATCGTTGGTTTGGATTTAAATATTTCTGAGCGACTGTTCTAATTTCCTCTCGAGTTATCGAACGATAAATATCCTTTTCATTATTAATTAAATGAATATCTCCATAAAGCAAATAATAACGCGCCAAATTTTCAGCTATACCTTCAAGACTAGAGTTGTCATTTACATACTGATTTTCAAATTGATTCTGTAACTTCAAATAATCTTTTTCGGAAATCAATTCAGTTTGTATTTTAATAATTTCTTCATCAATTTCCTGTAATAAATCTTCAGCTGTAAAGCCTTGCATAGGTAATCCATAGACAATATACATTCCATAATCCTCTTGACTAAAACCTACAGCTCCTATTTGCAACGCTTTTTTCTTATCATCTACAATTTTCTTATACAACTTTGAACTTTTCCCATCACTTAAATAGGCTGAAATTAAATCCAACACCCTTGCATCCCTACTTTTCATTGATGGCGTACGATAAGAGGTGACCAACATTGGAATTTGAATATTTGGATCTTCATAAGTGGCTTTGATAGTTTTAGTTATTGGTTCTTCAACAAAAGTTTTCCTTTTGATAGGGGTTCCTGACGGGATTACGCCAAAATATTTCTGTATCCATTCTTTGGCTTGTTTTTTTTCGAAATCACCAGCAACAACTAAAACTGCATTATTAGGAATGTAAAATTTAGTATTAAAATCTTTAAAATCATCCAAAGTAGCCGAATTAAGGTGCTCCACCGATCCAATTGTTGTCCATCGATAAGGATGCTTTTCAAAAAGATTTTCTTTCACCTTAGCGATAATCATTCCGTAGGGTTGATTATCGTATCTAGTGTTTTTTTCTTCAATAATTACTTTTGTTTGGGTATCAACTCCCACCTGATTAATCACGGGATGCAACAATCTTTCCGACTCCATCCAAAGTCCTAATTCAAGGTTATTAGATGGAAAAACCTCGTAATAATAGGTTCTATCATCAGAAGTATTAGCATTATTCACACCTCCATTAGAAGAAACAATTTTAAACCACTCCCCTCTTCCAATGTTTTTAGTTCCTTCGAACAATAAATGCTCAAAAAAATGGGCAAAACCAGTTTTATTTGGATTTTCGTCTTTTGAACCTACATGATACATTACAGATGTAACTACTACAGGTGCATCATGATCCTGATGCAATACAACATGTAACCCATTATCAAGTGTATATTCTTCAAAAGCTATGGTTTGAGCCGAAGTGGTACCTCCAACCAAAAGGGCAGTACTTATTGCCATTAGATATTTTTTCATAAGGATTAATAAAAAACTGTATTTACAATACGCACAAAGAATCTTCAGTAGGTCAAAAATACTTTTTTTTATTTATCATCCACACAAAAACCTATTTTTTACTATAAAATCTTCACAACATACAACCACCTTAAAACACTATAAAACAAAGCATAAACTAAAAAAAATATTTTTTCAACAGAGTAATTGGATAGTAAAATTATAATTGTATATTTGCATCCTTAAAAATTTATAAATAAATCAGTATGTATGCAATCGTAGAGATAGCAGGGCAACAGTTCAAAGTAAGCAAAGACTTAAAGGTTTATGTTCACCGTTTGGCTAACGAAGAAGGTTCAAAAGTATCTTTTGACAAAGTTCTTTTATTAGATGACAACGGAAATGTAACTTTAGGCGCCCCAGCTATAGAAGGTGCTTCTGTAGAAGCTAAAGTGTTACAACACTTAAAAGGAGACAAAGTTATCGTTTTCAAAAAGAAAAGAAGAAAAGGATACAAAAAGAGAAACGGTCACAGACAATTTCTTACTCAAATTGTAATTGAAGGAATTACTGCAACAGGTGCTAAAAAAGCAACAGCTAAAAAAGCCGTAGCAGCAGAAGCAACTACTGAAGAAGCAGCTCCTAAAGCTAAGAAAGCTACAAAAGCTAAAAAAGAAGATACTCAAGAATAATAACAATATTAAAACTAATACGTCATGGCTCACAAGAAAGGTGTCGGTAGTTCCAAGAATGGTAGAGAATCAGAATCAAAACGTTTAGGTGTTAAGATTTATGGAGGACAAGCTGCTATCGCAGGGAACATCATCGTAAGACAAAGAGGTTCTAAACACAATCCAGGTGAAAACGTTTACATCAGTAAAGATCACACTCTACACGCTAAAGTAGATGGAATTGTGAAATTCCAAAAGAAAAGAGACAACAAATCATACGTTTCAATCCTTCCATTTGAAGTTGAAGCTTAATTAATTTTGTCTATAAACAAATTAAAACCACTCTTTTGAGTGGTTTTTTTTTGCTTTCCACCCAACCTATTATTTTTTTCAAACAAGACCAAACGCTAATCATAGTTCAAGAGCATTTTATTTTCACCCCCCAAACTTTTAACCATTAAAAAACAACGTTTACAAATCACCAAAACCACAAAACCCGTATTTTACGAGAGCAAAGTCCTAGAAATTACAATTTTTTGAATTTCAGAGGTACCTTCATAAATCTGTGTTATCTTAGCATCTCGCATCATCCGTTCCACATGATATTCCGATACATACCCATTTCCACCATGAATTTGAACAGCCTCAATAGTAACATCCATAGCTGTTTGTGAAGCAAACAACTTCGCCATCGCACCAGATTGAGTTATGTCTTGCCCCAAATCTTTTTCGGTCGCGGCCTTATAACATAACATTTTGGCCGCCATAATTTGAGTAGCCATATCTGTCAACTTGAAAGCAATTGCTTGATGTTTAAAAATTTCCTTCCCAAAAGCTTTTCGTTCTTGAGAATATTTCAAAGCCAGTTCATAAGCCCCAGTTGCAATCCCTAAGGCTTGAGCAGCAATTCCTATTCGACCTCCATTTAAAACCTCCATAGCAAATTGAAATCCAAAACCATCCGGTCCAATTCTATTTTCCTTTGGCACTTTCACATCATTAAATAATAACGAATGGGTATCCGAGCCACGAATTCCCATTTTTTTTTCTTTAGGACCAATATCAAAACCTGCCCAACCTTTTTCAACAATAAACGCATTAATCCCTTTGTGTCCTTTTTCGACATCTGTTTGCGCCATTACTAAATACGTAGAAGCCGAAGAACCATTCGTAATCCAATTTTTAGTTCCATTCAACAAATAATAATCCCCTTTATCGATAGCCGTTGTCTTTTGCGAGGTAGCATCGGAACCCGCTTCAGGTTCTGACAAACAAAATGCACCAAGAACCTCACCTTTAGCTAAAGGCACTAAATACTTTTGTTTTTGGTGTTCGCTACAATACTTTTCCATTCCAGCGCAAACCAACGAATTATTAACTGACATAATCACAGCAGTCGAAGCATCCACTTTAGCTAATTCGACTAAAGCCAATACATAGGACAAATTATCCAAACCCGCGCCCCCGTATTCTGGCGCCACTACCATTCCTAAAAAACCCAATTCAGCTAATTTCTTAACTTGTTCCGTTGGAAATTCCGAAAACTCATCTCTTGCGACCACTCCTGGTAATAATTCATTTTGAGCAAAATCTCTAGCAGCTTGTTGAATCATTAACTGCTCTTCTGATAAATTGAAATCCATACTTGACTATTTTTTTGTGGTTGCACGCTACTATCAAAATAAAATTAATGTTTCTTACTTAGAATTATTAATTTTACCTGTTAGAAAATTAGCCTATTTATTTGACTTTATCTAATTATAGAAAAAGTTTTTTTTAGGAGAAATCAAAAAAACTCTTGTATGAACAAACAAAAATACCACGTCATTGGAGTTATGTCTGGCACCTCATTGGATGGTGTGGACTTAGCTCAAATTCAGTTTACAATCCAAAATAACCAATGGAGTTTTAAAATCATTAAAAGCGAAACCATTCCTTATAATGGCTCTTGGGTTTCAATTCTTAAAAATGCTGTTACTTTTTCACACGACCAATTACAGGAATTAAACCGTGATTACACTTTATTACTTTCTACAATAATTAATGAATTTGTACAAAAACACCAGATTAAAGATTTAGACGCTATTTGTTCACATGGACACACAATTTTACACCAACCCCAAGATGCCTTTACATTACAAATCGGAAATTTACCCGAAATAGCCACCTTATTACAACAAACAGTGGTGTGCGATTTTAGAGTGCAAGATGTACAACTAGGAGGTCAAGGAGCACCATTGGTACCAATAGGAGATCAAATCCTTTTTTCGAACTATGATTATTGCATGAATCTAGGGGGATTTTCAAATGTATCTTTTGAAGAAAACGGAAGTCGTATTGCTTTTGATATTTCGCCTGTCAATACTATATTAAACTATTACGCTAACCAACACGGGTTAGCCTACGACAACAAAGGAACAATAGCCAGTTCAGGCACCATTCATCCTGATTTACTTAACCAACTTAACACCTTAGCCTTTTACCAACAAAAACAGCCCAAATCACTAGGATTTGAATTTGTCAAAGAAGAAGTTTTACCCATAATTGAAAGCTACAACATCCCCGTTAAAGACAAACTAGCCACTTTTGTAGAACATATCGCGATACAAACCGCTTTGGCCTTACCTACTCAAAAAGGTTCTCTTTTAGCAACTGGCGGCGGAGCTTATAATGAATTCTTAATTAAAAGAATCCAATCTCACATTCCTGAAATGCAAATTATTATTCCCGAAAGTCAAATTTTAGAATACAAAGAAGCTCTAATATTCGCCCTTTTAGGTGTTTTAAAGTTGCGAAACGAAATTAATGTTTTAAGCAGCGTTACAGGCGCAACCAAAGACCATAGTTCTGGCATAGTTTATGTGATGTAGAAAGGATATTTTTGAAAATTAAAAAATTAAATCTTTGAAGGCAGATTATAAAAAACGCACATTGATTTGTTTTGGAATTTAATCCACAACTTACAATTTTTATAATATCTTAGCGTTTCAATAAAAAAAGAAAAACACATGAGTTTATTGTTACAAGCAGACACTTTAGCTGTTACAGAAGAAAATTTAGCCGAAGCGGTTCCAGTTGAAAAAACCTTATCGATTATGGAATTACTAACTAGCGGAGGGCTTGCTGGTCAAATTATTATGACAGCTCTTTTTTTAATGTTTTTTGTAGCGCTCTATCTCTATTTTGAGCGATTGATGGCCATAAATGAAGCCTCCAAAATGGACAATAGTTTTATGGGGCAAATAAGAGATAATATCAGAAATGGCCGTATCGACAATGCAAAAATCGCTTGTGCTCATACGAAGTCACCAGTTGCACGTTTAATCGAAAAAGGAATCTCTAGAATAGGAAAACCTCTAGACGACATTAACACCGCAATCGAAAACGCGGGTAAACTCGAAATTTACAAACTCGAAAAAAACGTAAGCATCCTTGCAACCATCTCTGGAGCAGGCCCTATGACAGGATTTTTAGGAACTGTAGTTGGGATGATTCAAGCTTTCCATAAAATGGCAACTTCAGGAGGACAAATTGAAGTAGGCGCTTTATCCGAAGGAATTTATACCGCAATGACCACTACCGTAGTAGGACTTGTAGTAGGACTAATTGCATACATAGGCTACAACCATTTAGTAGTAAAGACCGATAAAATTGTCCACCAAATGGAGGCTAATGCAGTAGATTTCTTAGATTTATTAAATGACCCAGCTTAACTATGAACATCCGAGGACGAAATAAAGTAAGTGCTGAATTCAATATGTCATCAATGACAGATATTGTTTTCCTATTATTGATATTCTTTATGCTTACCTCCACAATGGTAACCACTAACGCATTAGATTTAGTACTCCCAAAAGCAAAAGGAAAAACAGACAGCAATAAAAATATTGCCGTGAGCATCAATAAAAAACTCGAATTTTTCATTGACAAAGAGCCCGTACAAGAAACCGAATTAGAAAGTAAATTATTAAGCCTTTTTACAGCCGACAATTCTAAAGCCATTATCCTAAGAGCCGAAGAAGGAGTCCCAATTGAAAAAGCCGTAAACGTATTAGACATTGCCAATAGAAACCAAATTAAAGTTGTTTTAGCCGTTAGACCCAAATAATTCTTTAATCGCTTAAACACATGATGCATACCCAATGAAATATTTAGAAACAGAAGAAGAAAAAAAATCATTTGCTATCACAACAGCTATTTTTGTGATACTCTTTATTTTGTTCTTTTATTTGGGCTTAACCTCTCTTGACCCGCCACCTGAAAATGGCATTGCTATCAATTTTGGCACTACTGAATTCGGTTCCGGAAAAATTCAACCTACTGAAGCCATTCAGTCAGCACCACAACCTACCGCAGCCAAACAAAGCGCCTCTAACAATGAAGAAATACTTTCGCAAGAGGTAGAAGAAGCCGTGGTAATGAAAACGGTTAAAAAGAAACAACCCACTAAACAAACTTCTGAAGAAGAAGTAAAACCAAAACCAAAAGAAAGTCCGAAACCATCCAAAAGCACCACTGATGCGCTATCAAGTCTTATCAACGGCCCTAAATCAGATGGTAAAGCCAAAGGCGGAGAAGGAAACGACACTAAACCAGGTGACAAAGGTAGTCTAAATGGCGACCCTTATGCCAACTCTTATTATGGCTCTGGTACAGGCGCCAGTGGAACAAGTGGTTGGGGGCTTAATGGTCGAACAATTAGCTCAAGAGGAAAAGAAGTTCAAAAATGCAACGAATCAGGAACTGTAGTAGTCCAAATTACCGTGAACCGAAATGGCAATGTTATCGCTGCCAAATACACCAAAGGAACAACTAACACCAATCCTTGCTTGATTGAACCAGCGTTAGCCACTGCAAGAAAATACAAATGGCTACCTGACAGTAACGCCCCCGAAACACAAATTGGATTCATTACCATCAATTTTAAACTTGGAGAATAATAGCCTGAAAGATTAGTTGGGCACGCTACCCCTTCAAAAGACTAAACAACACTCCTGCTTAGTCTTTTGAAGGGATGTCGAACTATCCGTTACAAGTCCTCGACAAATTCCGCTATCGCTGCCCTTGTCTGCGGACTTTCCACTACTATCTCTCACGGAAATTCTTCTTATTCAAAATTACAATAAAAAAGAAATTGTACTTTTGATTCAAAATCTTAACCCGATGAATTATCAAGAAACTACCCAATGGATGTTCAATCAACTCCCCATGTATCAAACTCAAGGAGCTACAGCTTATAAAGAAGATTTAAATAACACCCAAGAACTTATTCAACATCTTGACAACCCACACCAAAACTTAAAATGCATCCACATAGCTGGAACCAACGGAAAAGGATCTACCTCACACATGCTTGCTTCTATTTTACAAGAAGCGGGATATAGAGTAGGACTATATACTTCCCCACATCTTAAAGACTACCGCGAACGAATCAAAATAAACGGCCAAGAAATTAGCGAGGACTTCGTTTGTGAATTTATTACTAAAAACAAACCTTTTTTTGAGAGTCACGACATCAGTTTTTTTGAAATGAGTGTAGGTCTAGCTTTTGAATATTTTAACTCTCAAAAAGTTGATTTCGCCATAATCGAGGTTGGAATGGGAGGCAGACTCGATGCAACTAACATCATCACCCCTATCTTATCGGTCATTACCAATATTGGCTTAGACCATACCCAATTTTTAGGAAACACACTCGAAAAAATAGCACATGAAAAAGCTGGAATTATTAAACCCAAAATTCCCGTTGTCATTGGAGAATTCACACCCGAAACCAAAGCTGTTTTCATCCATAAAGCAAATGAATGTCATTCCCCTATCTATTTTGCATCACAAAACATAGAGACTGTTTATCCATCTGACTTATTAGGAGACTATCAAAAGCACAATATCAAAACAGTTTTACAAGCAATTAAAGTTCTTAACGATTCAAAATTATTAACCATCACCGACAATAATTGCAAAACGGGATTAATGAATACCATTAAAAACACAGGACTGTTAGGGCGATGGCACCAAATTGACGCCAATCCGAAAACAATTTGTGACACAGCACATAACAAAGAAGGCTTATCTATTGTAATTAATCAAATTCAAAAAGAACAATTCGAGACCCTTCACATCGTTTTTGGAGTTGTGAATGACAAAAATCTAGAGGCTATTTTACCATTACTTCCTAAAAATGCAAAATATTATTTTTCAAAACCAAATAATCCCAGAGGATTACCCGTTAACATTTTAGAACAAAAAGCAAATGAACACCAACTAAAAGGAAACTCATACCCTTCAATCACAGAGGCTTATCGTCACGCCAAGGAGAATGCCAAAGAAACTGATTTTATCTATATCGGAGGCAGCACTTTTGTAGTCGCTGAAATAATTTAATTTTTTTTAGTTTTGGTATTGCAAATTCAAAAAAGAGTTCTATATTTGCACTCGAAATCAGGAAATGATAGCACAACAAAATAGGGCGATTAGCTCAGCTGGTTCAGAGCACCTCGTTTACACCGAGGGGGTCGGGGGTTCGAACCCCTCATCGCCCACAAAAAACTCCAATAGCAATATTGGAGTTTTTTTTATCCTTATTTTTTCTTTTCCTCAATCCATTTCGACATGTACTTTGTACTTTTTAAAGTATGATAATGCAAAAGCTCACCCATAAAATTTGCTATTCGGTGAGCTGCTAAATTCTCCATTAAAAAAGTCATTCTTGCAGAAAACTCATTTTCAAATTGAGCGTATAAATAACGTTCTTTAAGAATTGTAACCCCATGTTGTTGTGCTTGTTGCCAACTTTGTTTATCTCGATACAATCGGACTGCGCACTCGCAAAAAGAAACAGCTTCATCGACAACACAACCATTCCATGATAAATCTCCACACATAGACTCAGCACCAATAGTGGTAGTTACACTTGGAGTACCACACAACATTGCTTCAAGCAATTTTCCTTTTATTCCAGCACCAAAACGCAACGGCGCTAGTACAACCCTTGCCTGTTGTACTACTTCATTAGCATTATTGGCCCGACCATGGATTAAAAAACCATCTTTAACCTGATGGAGCTGCAATACTTTTTGAGAAGGATAAGCACCATAAATATGTAAAACGGCTTCTGGCAATTGTTTTTTTATTAATGGCCAAATAGTTTCTTTTAAATACAAAACCGCATTCCAATTAGGTTCATGTAAAAAATTCCCAATAAAAACAAAGTCTTTACGGTTTTCATAAGAAGGCAATTTAATCAAATCAGGAAGCGCATTAGTAGCAAATAATAGTGGCAAATAATACAAAATAGCATTATCCACTTTAAAAACATCCACCAACAAATCCATTTCAACTTCTGAAACTAGTAATGACATATCGCAACGAAGGATACTGGCAATCTCACGTTTGGCAACTTCCTCAATCAACAAATCAGTGGTTTGAAAAACACTTTTCTTTTTAAAGGCTTTCTGCCTAGCTATACGCAAACAATGCAAGTCTTCGGTATCTAAAATACGTAAAGCATTTGGACAATTTTCTGCAACTCGCCATCCAAATTGCTCTTCAATCATAAAACGATCAAAAACCACAACTGATGGATTAAGTTCTTTAATAAACACATCAAAACTGGAGCAATTTAAGGCTATTCCTTTTCTCTCCACATCATACAAGTCCAGATTCACCATATACTCACTATCCTGAGCAGGACTGGCAAATAATACTTTAAATCCTTGATTTTGGAACAGTGAAATCAATTGCATCATCCTGCCACCCGCAGCCGAGGAATTGGGCTCTGGCCAGACAAAACCAATAATTAAAAGCGACTTCATATTTACTCGATTAAGAATACAAAATAATGCTATTTTAACGTCAATTCCTTAATTTGAACCAAATAATACATCATAAAAGGTTAAATTTGCATAAAACTACAGGAATATGCTAGGATTAAAATTAGCCACTGACCCACGATGGACTGCAATTGCAGCATCTAATATAGAAGAAATTTTAACAGACCATGCTTGGTGCGAACAAAAAGCTGCTTCAAACGCAATCAGCTTGATCACTCAGAATTCAGAAAAAGAAGAATTAGTAACAGAATTAATGCTTATCGCTAGAGAAGAATTAGAACATTTTCAAATGGTCTATGATTTAATAAAAGAAAGAGGACTCACTTTTGGTCGCGAACGCAAAGACAGTTACGTTAACGAACTTTTTAAATTCATGAAAAAAGACGGAAGTCGAAATGATGCTTTATGCGAACGATTGCTTTTTTCAGCAATGATTGAAGCACGAAGTTGCGAGCGTTTTAAAGTGCTTTCAGAAAACATTAAAGACCCTGAATTAGCCAAATTTTATCGAGATTTAATGATAAGTGAAGCAGGTCATTACACCACATTTTTAAAATTTGCCCGAAAATATGCTGACAATGTAAATGTAGATAAACGCTGGAATGAATGGATCGAATATGAAACTTCTATCATTGTAAATTACGGAAAAAACGAAACCATCCACGGATAAAAAAAGGCGAATAATTTCTATTCGCCTTTTTTTGATTTTATTTTTTCATAATGATAAATTCTGAACGTCGATTGACAGCATGTTCTTCCTCAGTACATACGTTACAATTTATCTTTAATTGAGATTCTCCAAAACCTTTTCCTGAAATCCTATCTGATGGGATACCTTTTGAAATTACGTATTGAACCGTAGATACTGCTCTTCGTTCTGAAAGATTTTCATTGTACTTATTAGACCCTCTTGAATCGGTATGTGATTTCACAGCTATAACTAAATTTTGATTTTTATTCATCAAATAAACCAACTTATCCAATTCAGCTGCACCTTCTCGAGTAATATTGTTTTTGTCAAACTCAAAATAAATAGGATTCAATGCAATTTCGTTATCTTTCACAATACTTTCTATAGGCTCTAAGTTAATTTTCACTATTGCCTTCGCATCCTTAAACTTATTCACTTGTACCGATTGATAAACAAACCCATCCTTATGTGCTTCAATCTTATAGTTTGTATTAGAATCAACATCATAAGAAACCTCTCCTGATGCATCAGTGTATTTTGTACTCAATACATTATTATACTCGTCTAGAATAACTACTTTGACCTCAGGTAAAAGATTTTTTGTTATCGAATTAGTTACAATTGTCAAAATTTGCGATGATTTTACAGGAACAGATTTATAAATATGATCATTTCCTGTACGATTGCTCGAAACAAAACCTATATTTTTTTCCTTATTAAATGTAAAAGCAAAATCATCCTTTTCAGAATTGACAGGCTTACCTATATTATGCGGCATTCCATTTTTGTCCAAATCAGCAGAAAAGACATCAAATCCCCCAAATCCAATCAATCCATTAGAAGCAAAATACAATTGTCTATCTTCGGAAATAAAAGGAAAACTTTCGTCTCCAACAGTATTAATTGTACTTCCTAAATTTTCAGGGTTACCATAAGAACCATCATCATTTACAGCAACTTTCCAAATATCAATTCCACCAATTGAACCTGGCATATTAGACGAAAAATATAAGGTTTTACCATCACTTGAAATCGAAGGATTACTTGTAGAATACTCTTTACTATTGAATGGCAACGGCGTGATATTGGTCCACTTACCGTTCACTTTAATTGCTTTAAATAAATTAACTTGGCCAATTTTTAATTTTTTAACTTTATCCTTTACAAATAAATTATCTTTAAAACTTTCACTCGAAAAGTAAATTGTATTTCCATCAGCAGTTATAGAAACAGGGCCTTCGTGGTATTTAGTATTTAAATCTCCCACTAAGGAAGGCGAACCAAACGAACCATCTTCATTATAATTAGATTGATAAATATCCAAAAAAGGCTCATTTTTCCAACCATAAACAGCATTGTTTTCGTTCCTTGAACTAGCAAAATACAAGGTATTCCCATACAATAAGGCTCCAAAATCTGATTTATCTTTAGAGTTTATTTCTAACTTCTCAATCTCAAACAACTTATTAATATCAATTAATTTCGGTAAATAATCAGGATTCTTCAAAAAAGCAACTGCCCTTTCATCCTTAGGATTCATTGTAGCAAAAACTTTCATTTGCTCATTAGACTCCTTATATTTTTGATTTGATTTAAGAATTTGAGCATATCTGTAATATGTCTCTGCATCTTGTTTCGACTGTATTGCTTTTGCATACCAATTTTCAGCCTCAATAGTATTATAGATATTATAATAAGAATCCCCTAGTCTTCTGCAAACATAACCGTCCGAAATTCCTTTTTGAGTCAAGAAAAGATACTCCTGAATAGCTTTTACATATTCATACCTGTCAAATAAATTATCGGCAGTCTTTGTATCTTTATTTTGTGCAGATACAGTAACAATCAATAGCACAAAAAACAATAATAAAGTATTTTTTTTCATTAAATAGCATTTTAACATTAGAAAAATCTAGGAGAACGAGATACCTTTTTAGCTGAGAATATATCATACAAAATAATAAACTCATGTGAAGACGGCGCAGTTGTTTTTAAATCCGATATAACATGATCGTAAGCATATCCAATTCGTAATTCTGGCGAAACTGAAAAATTCACCATTGCTCCAAAACTATCTTGCAATCGGTAAGTCGCTCCTATTTCAAACTTTTCGTTCCATAAAAAATTAGTTGAAAGATCAAGTGAAGGAGAAACATTAAATGCCGACTTCAACATAAAAAAGGGTTTGAATTTCAAATTTGAGTTTAAATCAAAAACATACCCGCCTGTAAAAAAGTAATGCAGCACGTCCGAACCATATTCTCTTCCATTGTAATCAAGATGAGCCGATTTGATCATATTAGGAATCGACAAACCTAAATAATATTTATCTGTATAATAAAATACTCCTGAACCAAAATTAAAAGTAACATCATTAATATCTTGCCCAAAAACCCCCTCTGAAGGATCAGGCAAAGTGGACTGTATAGACCGCAATCCTACTTTATGAAAAGTAGCACCAGTTTTCAACCCCAATGCCAAACGATGACTATCATTCAATTTTAAAGTATATGAAAAATCTCCATAAACATTTTGCTCCTCTATTGGACCAATTCTATCAGTTATAAACGAAAGTCCCAATCCTACATTTCTTCCTGCTTTTCCATGACCTGCAAAAGTAAATGAGGTAGGTGCATCTTCAATATTCATCCATTGCTTTCTATACAACATTCCCAAAGAAATAGACTCTTTTGAACCAGCATAAGCCGGATTCATAACATTCATATTATACATATATTGTGTATAATGAGGCGTCTGCTGTGCCTTAGTTTCGATATAGGTAATCAGAACTAATAAAGAAGTTAAAACTATTTTATTCATATCATTATTATTTTTTTGATTTGTCAATTCCTAATAAATTGACATAACTCTATTTAATTCTTCGTTATCTAATCAAATAAATCCAACCTGTTCTTGAAGTCCCATTATTAAATTCGATAACGTAATAATAAGTCGCACTTGGTAATTCTTCTCCTTTATTAGACTGTCCTTTCCACTGATCTTTATAATTATGCTGATCATATACTCGAATACCATATCTGTCAAATATCTGTATGTATTTAACATCCATAGCTCTTAAATCCAAGAAATCATTTGAACCATTACCATCAGGTGAGATCCCTTTTTGAATATTACAAAAAACAGACTCAATGATAATATTATTTATTGTCGAACATTGTGTAGTACTGGAACTAACCTTCAAAGTAAAAGTCAATGGATAACTTACTATTCCTATCATCGAATTCACAACATCACTTACATTCAATTCTGCAGAATTTGTCCCAACAATATTTCCTAAATTATCTCTCCATTCATAATTAACAGCATTGGGATCATACGAATTATTAAGTGCCGTCGCTGTTACAATATAGTCCTTATCCTCGCATTCATTTTTTGATTCAAATTGTATTTGTGGCGGAATCGGATTAATCAATACACTTACTGTTGAAGAACAAGCTCCTAATGTCGCTGTAACTGTATAGGAACCCGCTGGAGCTGTTACTGAATTGCCTGAAATAACAACTCCCGTTGAAGGACTTACAGCATAAGTATAAGCAACATTATAATTAGTAATTGTAAAACTTCCTGTAGCTACCGAACATGTCGGTTGTACCACTGCGCTAATAGTAGGTACCGGTGGCGTCACTGGTTGTGCATTGATGGTTTTACTTGATGAAGGTATTGAAACACAAGTGCCTAATGTCGCTGTAAGGGTGTAATTACCTGCTGGAGCTGTTACAGTATTCCCACTAATTATTACTCCTGCAGAAGGACTTGCCGTATATGTATAAGAAGCATTGTAATTTGTAATCGTAAAACTTCCTGTAGCTACCGTACAAGTAGGTTGTGTTACAGCAGCACTCAATGTGGGGGCTGGGGGTGTTACCGGTTGTGCATTGACCGTAACATTTGTCGAAGAAGAACAAGCCCCTAATGTTGCTGTAAATGTATAAGAACCCGCGGGTGCTGTTACTGAATTACCTGAAATAACAACTCCCGTTGAAGGACTTACTGTATAAGTATAAGCAACATTATAATTCGTAATTGTAAAACTTCCAGTCGCTACCGAACATGTTGGTTGTACCACTGCGCTAATAGTAGGTACCGGTGGCGTCACTGGTTGTGCATTGATGGTTTTACTTGATGAAGGTATTGAAACACAAGTGCCTAATGTCGCTGTAAGGGTGTAATTACCTGCTGGAGCTGTTACAGTATTCCCACTAATTGTTACTCCTGCAGAAGGACTTGCCGTATATGTATAAGAAGCATTGTAATTTGTAATCGTAAAACTTCCTGTAGCTACCGTACAAGTAGGTTGTGTTACAGCAGCACTCAATGTGGGGGCTGGGGGTGTTACCGGTTGTGCATTGACCGTAACATTTGTCGAAGAAGAACAAGCCCCTAATGTTGCTGTAACTGTATAAGAACCCGCGGGTGCTGTTACTGAATTACCTGAAATAACAACTCCCGTTGAAGGACTTACAGCATAAGTATAAGCAACATTATAATTCGTAATTGTAAAACTTCCTGTCGCTATCGAACATGTTGGTTGTACCACTGCACTGATAGTAGGAACCGGTGGCGTCACTGGTTGTGCATTGATGGTTTTACTTGATGAAGGTGTTGAAACACAAGTACCTAATGTCGCTGTAAGGGTGTAATTACCTGCTGGAGCTGTTACAGTATTCCCACTAATTGTTACTCCTGCAGAAGGACTTGCCGTATATGTATAAGAAGCATTGTAATTTGTAATCGTAAAACTTCCTGTAGCTACCGCACAAGTAGGTTGTGTTACAGCAGCACTCAATGTAGGGGCTGGGGGTGTTACCGGTTGTGCATTGACCGTAACATTTGTCGAAGAAGAACAAGCCCCTAATGTCGTTGTAACTGTATAAGAACCCGCTGGTGCTGTTACTGAATTACCTGAAATAACAACTCCCGTTGAAGGACTTACTGTATAAGTATATGAAGCATTGTAATTCATAATTGTAAAACTTCCTGTAGCAACCGAACATGTTGGTTGTACCACTGCGCTAATAGTAGGAACCGGTGGTATCACTGGTTGTGCATTGATGGTTCTACTTGACGAAGGCATTGAAACACAAGTACCTAATGTCGCTGTAAGGGTGTAATTACCTGCTGGAGCTGTTACGGTATTCCCACTAATTATTACTCCTGCAGAAGGACTTGCCGTATATGTATAAGAAGCATTGTAATTTGTAATCGTAAAACTTCCTGTCGCTACCGTACAAGTAGGTTGTGTTACAGCAGCACTCAATGTAGGGGCTGGAGGTGTTACCGGTTGTGCATTGACCGTAACATTTGTCGAAGAAGAACAAGCTCCTGATGTCGCTGTAATCGTATAGGAACCCGCGGGTGCTGTTACTGAATTACCTGAAATAACAACTCCCGTTGAAGGACTTACTGTATAAGTATATGAAGCATTGTAATTCATAATTGTAAAACTTCCTGTAGCAACCGAACATGTTGGTTGTACCACTGCGCTAATAGTAGGAACCGGTGGCGTCACTGGTTGTGCATTGATGGTTTTACTTGATGAAGGTGTTGAAACACAAGCACCTAATGCCGCTGTAAGGGTGTAATTACCTGCTGGAGCTGTTACAGTATTCCCACTAATTGTTACTCCTGCAGAAGGACTTGCCGTATATGTATAAGAAGCATTGTAATTTGTAATCGTAAAACTTCCTGTCGCTACCGTACAAGTAGGTTGTGTTACAGCAGCACTCAATGTAGGGGCTGGAGGTGTTACCGGTTGTGCATTGACCGTAACATTTGTCGAAGAAGAACAAGCTCCTGATGTCGCTGTAATCGTATAGGAACCCGCGGGTGCTGTTACTGAATTACCTGAAATAACAACTCCCGTTGAAGGACTTACTGTATAAGTATATGAAGCATTGTAATTCATAATTGTAAAACTTCCTGTAGCAACCGAACATGTCGGTTGTACCACTGTGCTAATAGTAGGTATTGGGATGGGATTTTGAAAATTTACAGTTATATCAGCAGTCGAAGAAGCACATATACTATTTGAAATCGTCCAAGTAAAAACATAGGTACCAGCGACATTGACTGTTGCTGTAGATGAACCGCTAGTATCATTACTAAAAACAACTGCTCCTGGACCTGATTTTAAACTCCATTTACCATTACCCACTACAGGAGTATTTCCACCTAAAGCAGTACTCGTTAAGCCACAAATATTTTGATTAGTTCCCACTGTCGCAACTGTTGGCTTTTCTGCTATATTTATCGTCATTGACGTCTCTCTATAACAAGGCTTCAAAGCATCTGAAGAGACAACAACTGGATTTGGATTTTCAAAATTATAATCTACTGCAACATTACCATAATCTACAATATTAGTTCTTTCAGGACTCAAAAAAGAATTAGTAACATTATAATTTAATTCGCTATCATCTTGCATTGTAAAACCGAAAAATTTGATATCACCTACCGTATATCCAAGCGCAGATTTTAAAACCCCCACTTCAAACCCTAAGTCAAAATCAGCTACTCCACTGTTTGTTGTATTTACCCCCATAAACGAGGATGGAGTACCCATTGCAGCAATACCTAAATTGATTTTTGTTGATGTACCCGTTTTTAATTCAATTAAGTCTGCAAAATAATTTAAACCACCATCATTTGACGAAATAGCCAAACAATAGTCTGCAAAAAAATAAGAATCAAAAGTACTAGGACTATTATTAAAATAATTAAATCCTTTAACCATTTGAGAACTTATAGCTTCATCACCATAGTTAGCAATATTAAAGCCCCCGGGTTTCGTATCTAAAAACAATAATAAACTTCTATTATTATTTAACTTTCCAGCCAATCCAAAAATAATTTTATCTTCAGTAGAACTTATTTTAATGGAATTAACATACCCATCTGTTGCATTTGGGGACAAAGTTGCCGAAAGAAAATTATCCTCAACAACACCTGTACCCCAAGCTGTCTCTGTCATTTGCCCATCATATGCAACATCATATCGAGAACGCACTTTAACTGTTTGTCCATTTATCAAAGTATTGGTCGAATAGGTATTAATCGAAGACATTGGCTGTACAACGACTCCATCAACAGAAAACTCAAATAAGTCACCACCACCTGTAGCCGTAAAAGTAACCATTGTTCCCTGACAAATAGGGCTAGAAGAGGGAGAAACAGCAAGATTAATAGGAGGAGGATTAGTATAAACAGAAGCTACAACTGGAACTCTAATACTAAAATCAGTACCTGAACGGGTTTGAACATAAAAAGTCGTTGTCTTACTTATTATAGGAGCATAAATTGAACCTGTATGCAATAAAGTCGAAGAATTTTGACTTGCATACCATTCTAATACATCACCACTTCCACCTGAAGCATTTACAAAAACTTGAACAGTTGCCTGTGATGCATCCTTACAAGCACTACCAGCGGTAGTTAACGGAGGTGGAATTATAGCTTTAGTCCCTGTCGTTTTAGCCGTTATATTTTTTCTTTTTACCGTATCAGTAACATTATTCTGCAAAGTTAATTCCTTATTTAAGAATAACGAATCAAAAGAATGGTCAAAAAATTTATTGGCTGCTATTCGCTCAGTGACCAATAAACATAACAAGACAACAATGAGTATTTTTTTTTTCATAAAAAAATTTATTTTAATAAAAAGAAAACGTTATCATAAAAGTAAACCATTCAGTTTATTAAAAAATTTATTTTTTAACAAAATTTTATATAAAATATTAACAACCCAATGTTAACAACATACTCACAAGGGATCAGGAACAAAACTTGGGGAGGATTTAATAAAAATATAGATATTTGCTAAAAACAAATTAGCGTGGAATCCTATCTGGAATTATTAAA
>NZ_BPLU01000070.1 GCF_019656315.1 Flavobacterium sp. UMI-01
GGTCAGTAGAGGTAGCAATAATGTTATTGTTTTTAGGATCTTTAGCGTTAGCTGTAGCCAAGTTGTAAACAATACCTGCATTGATATCCGCTTGGGTTATGGTGTGAACCGCAGTGAATGTTGTAGTGTCAGTAGCACCTACAGCAAGCGAGGCAATAGGTCCACCACTAACCACAGCGTTGTTGTCTGTTACAGTTACATTAGTTA
>NZ_BPLU01000071.1 GCF_019656315.1 Flavobacterium sp. UMI-01
TAGACGGAACCATCTCAGCGGGAACAGTAACTGGTGGAAATGGTACCAATACTTATTCTATTGACAATACTAATTTTACCAATACTACTGGAAACTTCACTGGACTTGCTGCTGGAGCATACACCCTGTATGTTAAAGATGCTAAAGGATGTATCGCTAGCCAAACTGTAACTATAGCAACTCCTGCTGTCTTAGCCATAAGCGGGTCTACCACTACTCCTGTAAGTTGTAATGGAGCTTTAGACGGAACCATCTCAGCGGGAACAGTAACTGGTGGAAATAGTACCAATACTTATTCTATTGACAATACTACTTTTACCAATACTACTGGAAACTTCACTGGACTTGCTGCTGGAGCATACACCCTGTATGTTAA
>NZ_BPLU01000072.1 GCF_019656315.1 Flavobacterium sp. UMI-01
AGCGGCAGGTTGTCCTATCGTTACCGAATTAGATTGAGACGAACAGTTGTCTGTTACTGTTAGTGTATAAGTTCCAGCAGGAAGATTATTTACAGAAGCGGTAGTTCCTACCACCGTATTAGAGGAGTTTTTCCAAGAGTAAGTTACTGTTCCTACAGCACCTGTTACCACACCAGCACTTACTGATCCAGTACTAGCCCCAAAACAACTAGCATCGGTTTT
>NZ_BPLU01000073.1 GCF_019656315.1 Flavobacterium sp. UMI-01
AGAGCGCAATTTAGAGGTGTTAGAAAAATTGATTTTTTCCTGTTTAGATTATCCAATCTTTTTGCCTAATCCCCAACTTTTGAACTTGATCCCTAAATTGCGCTCTAAAAGCTTTAATTTTTGCATTGAAAGACTCCGCTGAAGCATTTGTACTTCTATTATCAAAGTAGTTTAGTATTGATTGGTAATTAATCTTTATTGTATTGAGGACAATGTTGAAGTTTTCAAACCCCGATTCTTCTATTTTTCTATACCAATGTGCTAATTTCTGCATAGCAACATTTTTATACGTTTGCGTAGCTCATCGTGATAATACTTTTTAATTAGAATTTCAATTTTTTCAAATTATTTTTTTGCATTTAGATATTATAATACCAATAAATTTTTATAGTAATAAAAAATACTTATATTTGGTACGCCAATTTGGTACACCAAAATTATATTTATTTACGTTGATTTTTTAATTCAAATTTTGTTTGGATTTATTTTCGATGTGGTGGTGATTCGCTTACGGGCGGTCTTTGCGATTTTAAATAATATAAATGAAAATATAAATAAAATGTTTACTAAATTTTTTAAAGTATCAATATATCCGTTGCTATTGATTTGTTCAGCACTAGTATTACAAAGCTGTTTCCATGTAGTTAAAAAAACTACTGATGAAAGCGTAAAAAGTGTACGCTATCCCAGTGATGTTATTCCGTTTATGAATGAATGGAGTATTCTTTTAGGAGATGGAACAAAAACAAATGAAGTAGTCAATTTTGAAAAAAATGATTTTTTTTATGTATCAAAGGATAGTAAAACGAATTGGGTAGTCTATAAAACGCCTAATTCAGGGATTACTTCAAGGACTTCTCATAATACAAGAACAGAATTAGGACAATTGAAGCATTGGGTACCTGAAACGGGAGGTAAATTAACTGGTACATTAAAAGTAATGCATGTTTCGACTTCTGGCGATGCAAGAGTTGCTGCTTCCTACTCAGTAGTAGTAGGGCAAATTCACAGTGATGAAGGGCATGAAAATGAACCTTTAAAAATTTTTTATAAAAAATTTCCTGGGCACAAAAAAGGTTCTGTTTTTTGGAACTATGAAATAAATACGGAGGGTGATAATTCCAAAAGATGGGATTATTCCACGGCTGTTTGGGGTAATGACATGTCAGTCGTGGGGCCAAGTACAACAGTATTTCCTGAAGAACCTAAAGAAGGAATTGAACTAGGAGAGGAATTCAGTTATGAAATAAATGTTTATAAAGGAATTATGTATCTCACTTTTACAAGCAAAGGTCATAAAACTGTGAAATTTACAAAAAATTTATTAAAATCTGATTTTTCATCTCGTTCTAATATACCGCAACAAATATTGACATTGTACGCTCCAATAGGTCGTGACGGTATCGAACGTGAAAACGCTTATGCTGGTGAATTACAGTATTTCAAACAAGGTGCTTATAATCAAACGAATGGAAAGTCTCCAGAAGAAAATATAGTTTGGAATACAGGGTCAGAAACTTATGGTGGTGATATTGCGAAACAATATGCGAATGGATGCTATACAGAAGTATGGTTTAGAGAAGCAAGTGTAGGGCTGGGTACTATACCAAAATATTGATTAAATTCTGTTGGTTTACTATAGCAGTGAGTAAAGTTTTTTAATATTTCATAAATATGAATAATGTAATCTTTATAATGGGAGTTTCAGGTTGTGGAAAGAGCTCTATTGGGCAATTATTATCACAACGATTAAAAATTCCATTTTTTGATGGTGATGATTTTCATCCGCAGTCCAATATAGATAAAATGAGTAGTGGTAAGCCACTTAATGATGAAGATCGCCATGAATGGTTGGTTACACTTAATGAATTGGCTAAACAGCAATTACCCAAAAATAGTTGCGTTATAGCTTGTTCGGCATTAAAAAAAAAGTACAGAGATTTATTAAGTACAGAAATCAAAAATCAAGTAAAATGGGTTCATCTTTCAGGAAGTTTTAATCAAATTATAGAGCGAATAAACAGAAGAGAAAATCACTTTATGCCTGCAGATTTATTACAATCTCAGTTTGATGCTTTAGAGATTCCTGAACATGCTTTAGAGGTAAATATTAGTATGCAACCAGAGGAAATTGTAAATAAGATAGTAGAGACTATAGAAATGAAATCAGAATTTGGATTATTTGGATTAGGAGTTATGGGGAAGAGTTTAAGTAGAAACTTGGCTCAAAAAGGGTTTGCTATTTCTTTATTTAATCGAGAAGTAAAAGGAATTGAGGAAGATGTTGCTGTCAATTTTAAAAATAATCATAAAGAACTTGAAACTGCACAACCATTTTCAGACATAAAAGCATTTGTTAATTCACTACAAACTCCAAGGAGAATTATGCTTATGGTAAATGCAGGTAAGATTACGGATAGTGTTATAGAAGATTTAATTCCTCATTTGACCGAGGGAGATATTTTGATTGATGGTGGTAATTCAAATTATTTAAAAACAAAAGAACGTTACGATTATCTCAAAGCAAAGAACATCCATTTTATTGGAGTAGGTGTGTCAGGTGGAGAAGAGGGGGCTCTCAAAGGACCTTCTATTATGCCAGGTGGGAATAAAGAAATTTATAATTTAGTAAAACCTTATTTAGAAAGTATTGCCGCCAAAGACGCTAAGAATTTACCATGCTGTACTTATATAGGAGAAGAAGGTAGCGGTCATTTTGTAAAAATGGTTCATAATGGTATTGAGTATGTTGAGATGCAATTATTGGCTGAAGTTTATAGTATTCTAAAACTCGCGGGTAACAACCCAGATAAAATTGCTACTATTTTAGAATCATGGAAATCAAAGGCAGATAGTTATTTATTAGGAATTACGGTTGATATTCTGAGAAAAAAAGAGGGTGATGATTGGTTAGTAAATAAGATTGTTGATAAAGCAGGTAACAAAGGAACTGGAAATTGGACGACTATTGCCACAGCTGAATTGGGAGCCCCAAGTACACTAATTGCATCTGCATTATTTGCACGATATACATCTTTTTATAAAGAGGAAAGACTTTTGGCTAGCGAAAATTATGATATACAACCGTCTGTTATAAATTTAGATGTGGAAGCTGTTTTAGATGCCTATCAGTTTGCTAGAATAATAAATCATTTTCAAGGTTTGAAATTGATTTCTGAAGCAGGAAAGGCTTATGGGTGGAATTTGAATCTAAGTGAATTAGCTCGAATTTGGACGAATGGATGTATTATTAAATCGGATTTTATGGCTGAATTAATTGATGTTTTGAAAAAAGATGATAATATTTTAAAACACCAAACCATTATTAATCAACTTAAGTTGTTAAAACCTTCAATTAATAAAGTAGTAGCACAATGCGTTTTGAGTGAGTTAGCAGTTCCGTGTTTAAGTGATGCCGTTCATTTTTTTAATAGCTATACTACAGCAAATTCATCGGCAAATATTATACAAGCACAACGCGATTATTTTGGAGCACATACCTATCAACGAAACGATGATGCTTCTGGCAAATTTCATCATACCAACTGGCAACATTGATTGACTACATAACTACCAAAAAACTAACCAAACCATGAATTTATGTCGGAATCAAAATCTTTGAAGGACAATTCCTTTTTTCAATCGGGAACTTTAGATACTAGTTCGCGACAGTTTAGCGTAGCCAGATTTATGGCCAATTTAGTTGCTTTACTTATACCCATATTTGGTGCAAAACTTATTGAGATGCAAAACATGTTACACGTATTTAATGTGTTTGTATTGTCATTAGTATTTATTGGAATCTTAACCTTTTAGTTATATATTTTTAGTTGTCGGTCTCCAAGCAGAAAACTTCTTATAATACTAAATATTTGTATCGAGGAAACTATTTGTTGTTGTCAAACTACCTAGAAAACCAAAAAAACCATAATTATGAATAAATTATTTAACCGTATATCAAGTGCTTTACTAATTCTAGTAATGACATTATCTTGTGTAAGTGGAATTGCACATGCGAATAACTTGGTAAGAAATATTTCAGAATTTAATAATGCAGTATCCAAAGCGAAACCAGGTACTACAATTGTCTTAGCCAATGGTGTTTGGAAAGACGTTGAGTTGGTTTTTGAAGGACGTGGAACTAAAGAAAAACCAATTACGCTCACTGTTCAAGAAAAAGGAAAAGTAACTTTAGAAGGAGCGTCAAATCTTCAAATAGCAGGAGAATATTTAATTGTAGAAGGATTGGTTTTTATTAACGGATATACGCCAACCAATGCTGTTATTTCTTTTAGAAAAAATGAAAAAGAATTAGCTAATAATTGCCGATTGACCCAATGTGTGATTGATAATTATAATAATCCAGAACGCCAATTTCAAGATTATTGGGTTACCATTTATGGAAAAAATAATCGAGTAGATCACAACCATATTGTAGGGAAAAAGAATTTAGGCGTTACGATGATTGTTGGATTAGATACGCCTGAAAGCATTGCAAACAATCATAAAATTGATCATAATTATTTTGGACCTCGTCCTACCTATGGTAATAATGGAGGAGAAACCTTAAGAATTGGTACAAGCCACAATGCATCCGAGAATTCTAATACCTTAGTAGAGTCCAATTATTTTGACAGATGTAATGGAGAACATGAAATTATTTCGAACAAATCTTGTCAAAATACGTTTAAGTATAATACCTTTTTTGAGTGCACAGGAACATTAACGATGCGTCATGGTAATGAAACCTTGGTAGATGGAAATGTGTTTATAGGTAACGGAAAACCGAGTACAGGAGGAGTTCGTGTCATCAATGAGAAACAAACCGTAATTAATAATTATCATATAGGTTTAACGGGGTATCGTTTTAGAGGTGCTTTTGTAATGATGAATGGAGTGCCAAATTCGCCACCAAATCGTTATGTTCCAGTTACAGATTCTAAAGTAAATAACAATGTCTTTATCAACTGTGACCATATTCAATTGTGTGCCGGTAATGATGCTGAGAGAAGTCAAGCGCCTCGAAATTCAGAAATTTCAGGGAATATTTTTTATCATGATAGTAAAAAAAATCTTTTTACGGTTTATGATGATATTAGTGGAGTGACTTTTAAAAACAATATTTTAGGGCAAAACTTAACAACGGAGTTTAAAAACGGATTTAAAAATGCTGCTATCGAATTAGTAAAAAACAAACAAGGATTTTTAATTCCTAAATCGGATAAAATAAAGTTTGAGATTTCAATTAGTCCAAATATTGCTACTAAAGAAAATACAGGAGTAGCATGGTACTCCAAAAAAGACAAAGATGTAGTTTTAAATTCAGGTAATTTATTAAAAGCAAAACCAGGAATCAACACACTGTTTGATACTGCCGAAAACTCAAAACCAGGAGATGTTATAGAGTTAACCTCTGGAGAAACCTATTTATTAACAAAAGTGGTAAATGTGAAACATCCACTTACATTTAAAACATCTGGAAAAGATAAAGCTACTGTTTTGTTTGAGCGCATGATGGCCTTTGAAATACAAAATGGAGGTATGTTGTCTTTAGAGAATATTAAATTCGACGGAGCGAGTTCACCTGATTATGCGGGGAATTCCGTAATCAGTACCAGTAATAAATCAATGACAGAAAACTATAAATTGTTTATTGATAATTGTGATTTCGAAAACTTTGTTGTAAACCATTCTTTTGATGTATTAAGAGTTGCAAAAGGGACATTTGCTGATACCATTAGTGTTCAAAATTCAAGATTCAAAAACATTACAGGTCATATCGCAGCTTTGGATACTGAGACAGATGATATTGGAGCTTACAATGTGGAATATTTTATAATGAAAAACAATAGTTTTAAAGACGTTCAAGGAACCGCATTAAGACTTTACAGAGGAGGAAAAGACGAAAGTACATTTGGGCCTTTTTTAGAAATGGATCACAATGTTTTTGATAATGTAGGTTTAGGTAGTAAGAATAAATATGAAGCTGCAATCTCACTATATGGTGTTCAAGTAATTGGTGTTCAGAATAATATTTTTAATAAAACTAAAGGTTTAAAAATGCACTTAGTTGTGGGGGAGCCAATAGTCAATATTTTAAATAATAATTTTTATCAATCGGATGAACTCAGTGTAACGGGTGATGAAAAATACAATGTTCAAAATCTTTGGACATTTAATCCAGAATTTGATGGAACTTCATTTAAGTTATTAAAAAATTCACCACTAAAAGGAAAAGGTACTGATTCATTAGACTTAGGGATATTAGATGAATAATTTATTTTGAAAAAATTAAATTCAGTTTGATGTAAAAGTGAATTGAAGCAATCATATATGTTAAAATTTTCTAAAAATAAAATAAAAATATTCTTAACAAAATGAAATTAAAAATTAACTGTTGTTTATGGACTCTTAATTACCAAAATTGCATAAATACATTGCCTAATAATTAAAAACGTTAAAAGCTTCTTTTAATCATATTGCTAGAATTTTCATTTTATAATGTCTGATTTTCAATAATTTAATTAATTTTTTGTTTTAAAAGTTTTCAGATAACATTTTTTGTAAGAATATATATTTTTTTTAAAATAAAAGCAAACTGATTTTTTTTATAACACAATTAAATCCTTAAAAAGTTTTTTTATAACATTTTTTTAACATAAATTTGGAAAATATGAATTGGCGCACCAATTTGTGTTTTTACAAAATAACTAACCTAACTTAATTAAACTAAATCATTTATGAAAATTAAACCAATTTAAAAAACGATAGATATTTGTCTATCTAAAAAACTTCTTCTTCTTTTTTGAAGTGAAAATTTGACCTCTTATACTAACTAATCAACAAGCTTTTTTTAAAATAATCTAGTGTTATTTAATTTAAAGTAATAGTGATTCCGGTTGGTAATGAACGAGATGTTTTCATCTCTAAAACAATGTAAACTAACACATTGATTAAATTTTCAATTAACTAAACCAATTAACAAATGAATTTTAAAACGAAACTAATTTTAATGCTAGTATTGATATTCAATATATCAATATTTGCACAAGAAGGGTATATAATATCTGGAACAGTAATGGATGAAGCAAATATGCCAATTCCAGGTGCTAATGTTGTTATAGAAAAAACGGCAAAAGGAGCTTCCACTGACTTTGATGGGAAATTTCAATTGAGTGCCAAAAAAGGTGATGTGCTAATTGTATCTTATATAGGGTATGTTAAACAATCTATTACAATATCAAATCAAAAAACGCTTAATGTAATTTTAAAAGAAGATGCTAAGACACTTGATGAAGTAGTAGTTGTAGGGTATGGAACAAGAAAAAAATCACATCTTACTGGAGCTATTGCTAAAATAGGAGGTGATGATGTTGCAGCAGTTCAAGCAACCCGTGTTGATGAAGCTTTGGCAGGTAAATTATCTGGGGTAAGAATTCAAAATCAAGATGGGGCACCAGGTTCTGACCCAAAAATTCAAATTAGAGCAGCATCCTCTGTTAATGGTAGTTCAAACCCATTAGTTGTTGTGGATGGTTATCCAATTTCAGGAAGCATTGCCACAATCAATCCGAACGATATTGAAAGTATGGAGGTTCTTAAAGATGCTGCCTCTGCTGCTATATATGGTTCTAGGGGAGCCAATGGGGTAATTTTGGTAACCACCAAAAAAGGAAAAGCTGGAAAACCTAGTTTTAGTTATAATACTTATATTAGTACATCGAGTAGATATGTTAAGGATAATGTACAAATGACAGCAGGAGAATGGGCTAATAAATTAGAAACAAATATTGCTAACAGTACTTATGATGTTTCGGAAGTAGATTCTCGTCTTGTGAATTTTAGGATTAATGCTTTTAAAAATGCACCTGATGTTGTTGCGGTTGAGGATTGGCTTTTCAGAAACGGAAGTAGTGTTAATCACGATTTCAGTATTAGTGGAGGAACTGAGGATGTAAAATATTTTTCATCATTAGGTTATCAAAAAACAGATGGTATTGTAATCACTCAAGGTTTTGAAAAAATTAATGCACGTATGAATGTTGATGCCAAATTAGGTGATAAATTCAAAACGGGGTTAAGTTTTAATGGGTTTACATCCAAGAGAGATATTGTAGGATGGGATATGAGGGATCTTATTAGAGCTTACAACATATCACCAATTTACCATACGGCGGCTTCTATTGCTTTCGTGAAACAATTGGATGCACAAAGAGCTGCTTTAGCACTTGCAGGTGTACCTGGTTTAAGTAATACTTTTGACTCAGGATATAGAGCTGGGGCGAATTCTCCATTCAATAAAAGCATTAATACCTTACAGCCAGGAATGACAGCTCAAGACTGGCACTATGGTAGAGTTGGGAATGGAATTGGAGGTACAGGTGATGCAGGTCCTGCTACAAAATTAGATAACACTGATCGTTATCAAAAAACCTATTTTGCTAACATTAATACTTATTTGCAATATAGTCTTTTAGAAGGTCTGAATTTAAAAACGGTTCTAGGAGCTGATTTGAATGATGTTCAAGATTATTATTGGAGAGGTTTGGAGTCAGATTCTCAGGCACGTACTAATCAAACTAATTTGGATCAAACAGAATTAAAACAATCTTCAGTATTGAGTGAAACTACTCTGAGTTATGCCAAAGAAATTGGAAAACATGAGATTTCTGCTGTAGCTGGGGTCGAATTTCAAAGTATTTATTACAAAGGACTTGCTTTAATGGGAACTAATGTTCCATTTAGCGACATTATTGATTACAGTCTGTTTAATCCGTCGGATATAACAGTAAGAGAACGAGACGAAACTATAGTAAGGAAAAGTGTCTTTGGAAGGGTTAATTATGCTTACGATGATCGTTATTTAGCTTCGGTATCATTAAGAAGAGACGGCGATTCTCGTTTTGGGGCTAATAAAAAATACCAAACCTTTCCAGCTGTTTCCTTAGGGTGGAATGTGCATAAGGAGTCATTTTACAAATCAGAATTATTGAGTTTAGTAAAACTAAGATTTAGTAGAGGTTCTTTAGGAACTACTTCGGATTTAGGTGCTTATAATTCATTAAGTCTTCTACGTCCTCAAGCAACTGTGTTTGGAACAGGATTTTTAATTCCTAGCGACGTTGCAAATGCCGATTTAACTTGGCAAACCAATACCGAAACTAACTTTGGTGTTGACTTAGGATTAAATAATAACCGTTTTAGATTGAGTGTAGATTACTATACTTCGGATATTAAGGATATCTTGATTAATCAAAGTGTGTCAGAAGTACTTGGTACACCTTCAATACGTCTTAATTCAGGTGACGTAAGGAGTTCTGGATTAGAGTTTGAATTTTCTGCGGGTGTTTTGAATAGCAAAGATTTCACTTGGGATGTATCGGCTAATTTATCAACAGTTAATACTAAAATTACAGATTTAGGTGGTTTGGATGAATTACCTCGACAAATTTATGGTCAGAGTGGTAGAGGTCCTGTTTTTAGAAATTATGTTGGAGGAGGAATTGGTGAAATGTGGGGTGTACAAACTCTAGGGCAAGTTGAAGATAAATACATAAAAGATCCTACTATAGTGATTGGTTTAAATAGTTCTGCATTTTACGTAAAAGATCAACAATCGCCTGGAGAGCCTGGCTATGGGGTAATTGATAAGACAAAAACTGTTGATGAAGGTGGAGATTTGGTTAAAATTGGTCAAAATGCACCTGATTTTTATTGGGGATTGAACAGTTCCATGAAATATAAAGATTTTGACTTTTCATTTCAGTTGCAAGGTTCGCAAGGGGGAGATGTTTGGAATGTTGACCCAATTTATTGGAATTCTGAATTTGGTAATAGATTGAGAACAAGTTTTGATGCGGATAAAAATGGTAAAGCAGATCACAATGGGGAGTTTTATTTAGATTCAAATAATCAATTAGACGCACAGGTGCAAGATGCTTCTTTTGTGGCCTTGAGAAATCTTACGATAGGATATTCTTTTAAAACAGAATTAACTTCTAAAATTGGTATAAGTTCAGCAAGGGTTTATGCTGCTGCTACTAATCTATTGTATTTAATGGGTAAAGATTATACCTCTTTTAATCCAGAAGGTGTGGATACTACAAATACTGGTTATGCAGGCCCTACAACTTATGGTGTACAAGTAGGAGCAAGTCCAATAGTTAGAAGTTTTACGCTAGGTTTAAATGTTAATTTTTAAAAAAAGAAAAGATGAAAAAAGTATATATAATATTATTTGGATTAATGTTGTGGACAACAGCATGTGAAAGTAGTCTTGATCAAGTGCCACCAAATATTGCGAGTTCTGATTCATTAAAAGATTTTCAGGGAGTTTTAAATGCTGCTTATTATTATCAAATTGGTTCGGTTACACCAATGGCTGTAATGGGAGACTTTAGGGCAGACAACGCAAAAATGTTTGAGTCGCCCTATACGGAATTTGATATTTACGGACCTAATTTGGCGGCAATGGATAATCAGTTTTTCCGTCCTTTCTATTCGGCTTTGTACAAATCTATATTAAGTGCGAACAATGTTATTGGGAATTCTTCTAATGCAACTCATGTAGCTGAAGCTAAATTTTTAAGAGCTTTGTCTTACTTTAAACTAGTACGAGTTTTTGGGGATGTTGTCGTATTTACAGGAACGACTCCTAATATAGCTGATATTCCTACTTATAATTTAAAAAGACAACCAGCTATTAATGTTTATAACAATGTTATCATTCCTGACTTGATTGCTGCTAGAGATGGATTAAGTGCTACTAGATCAAGTACAGGACGAGCAACTAAGTATGCTGCACAAGGGTTGTTAGGTAAGGTATATGTTCAAATGGGAAATTTTACCCTTGCAGAACCAGAGTTGGCTGCAGTTGTTAATGCTGCTGCTGCAATGGGCTCATCATCAACCACACAATTTCATTTGCGACCTACTTATGCTGGGGTATTTGGGAGTACAAATGATTTGAATTCAGAAATTCTTTTTGCTACCCAAATTTCAAGTTCTATAGTAGATGAATATGGTTTTTCTGAATTTTGGTCTTGGTATCTAGGACAAGATACAAAGGCACCATCGCCCGTGGATACAAGATTAATTGCGGCTTATGATGCCAATCCAGGAGACCTTAGAAAAGGGGTGAACATAAAAACTGGAACTAACAATATTTCTCAAAAGTACGATCAAGCAAACGGTCCTAATCACGACTGGATTGAACTTAGATTGGCGGATATTATTTTATTATATGCCGAAACTTTGAATGAAAATACAAATGCAAATGGCACCAATTCTTCAAGTATTTTAGCTCGATTAGATCCAATTAGAACTAGAGCAGGTTTAACTTCTTTAAGTGGAACTGCAACAACTCAAGCTGCTGTTAGGACAGCAATACTGAAAGAAAGAAGACTTGAGTTGGCCTTTGAAGGGCAAAGATGGTTTGATTTAGTGAGAACGGGTACTGTTAATGCTGAAATGGGACAAACAATTAATAGTAATTATCATTTGTTCCCAATTCCTATCTCGGAAATACTTGCAACCAATGGGGTGATTACTCAAAACGCGGGTTACAACTAAATCGAAACAAATCCAAGAAAGATATTTTTTATTGTTGGACATAAACGATTAGTTTTATTTTTAAGTTAACCGACCTTTTTGATTTAGGTCGGTTAATTTTTTAGACTCCCATTTTACAGAGTCTTTCTATTTTGTATGTGGAATAAATTCAATAAATTTGGCGCACCAATTTAATGTTGTTTACAATCATGAATTTAGATATCCTTTCAAAGAACGAAAATCTCGAAATAACTAGCCGAGTAAATAAAATCATTAATCAAATCAATGATTTAATTAATGCAAAGCATTTACAGCCAGGAGATAAACTACCGCCAGAGCGTGAACTTGCAGAAAAATTTGGCGTAAGCAGAAGAAGTATCCATGCTGCAATATTGAAATTAGAGTCTTATGGAATATTAAAATCAATTCCGCAAAGTGGGACAGTTATTCCAAATATTGGCAGAATTGCAATGAATGGAATGGTTCAAGATATTTTAAATCTTGGATTACCTGATTTTAAGTCGTTGGTAGAGATTAGAATTTCATTGGAATTGCAAGCAGTTAAGGCAGCTGCTAAAAAGCGTACCGAAGAAGATTTAGAAAATATTAAAAAGGCATTAAATGCCCATAAAAAAAAGTTACTCTCAGGTGAAGATGCTGTCCAAGAAGATTTATTATTTCATTTAGCAATTGCCAAGGCGAGTGGGAATGTCATTATGAATCAAATAATGATTGCAATAACTCCTCAAATTATTATTGATTTTAAAAAATATCATGTTGATTACGATCAATTGGATGAATTGAGAATTAAAGAGCATACCAAAATTTATAAAGCAATTAGAGATCAAGATCCCAAATTAGCCAAAAAAAGAATGAAGCAACATTTCAAGTTGTTATATGAATATTGTGATATCAATTAGTTTTTGACTAATTGTAATTCGGATTTTTTTTCATTTTTAGGTGCTTAGTCAATAGCAATAAGAGAGAGATCAATAGTAAAAGAAACAGATTTAAAATATGAATAGTAATACAAAATTAAAAGGAAAAAATGTTCTCATCACTGCTGGAGCACAGGGAATCGGAGAAGCAATAACCAAGCATTTTATTGATAGTGGAGCCAATGTTGCGATACACTATTTTTCAAGTGCAGACACAGCAAATCAATTAAAGGATTATGCTGTCAGTAAAGGTCAAAAGGCTATTGCTATTAGTGGAGATTTGACAAAGGAAGTCGAAGCTAATGCATTGGTTGAGAAAACCGTTGAAGTTTTTGGAGGTTTAGATATTCTAATTAATAATGCTGGTTCCCTTGTTTCTCGAAAAATGCTGAATGAATTAGAGGCAGCATTTTGGCATAAAGTAATGGATATCAATCTAACCTCGATGATGTTTGTGACTCGAGCAGCAGCTACATTTTTGACCAAAAATGAAAATAGTAGTATAGTTAATTTGGCGTCATTGGCCGGACGTAAAGGTGGACATCCTGGTTCTTTAGTATATTCAACAAGCAAAGGAGCTATCTTGACATTTACTCGAGCGCTCGCTTCAGAATTAGGACCCCAAGGAACTCGAGTAAATGCAGTTGCTCCAGGTCTAATCTTAGGGACTTCTTTTCACAATACACATACAACCAAAGAGTCTGCCGCTGCAACCATTGAAGGTATTCCTATTCAACGTGCTGGCAATGCTGATGATGTAGCAAGAGCCGTATTGTTTTTAGCTTCAGAATATGACGGATTTATAACGGGAGCTACTTTAGATATTAACGGAGGGGTTTATAATATGTAAGTCAATCGAAAGTTAAACTATCATACAGTCAAAAATGTAGAACAATGATAATCTGTTGAAATTCATTTGGTTGTATTTAAACCTCTTTAAAATACTACAAAGGTTAATGTTGTTTCTAAAAAAAGAACAGTTACAAATCAAGGTCATATAGCATTGGTTTTATGAATTAACATGACTTTTTGAGTGTAATTAACAATATCATAGTGTCTTAGAAACTTTGTTTCTTAGTACTTAAATAAAAAAATCAAAACGATATTTATGCTAAAAACAGCAGTAATACACCCAACAATATTGGAAGCATTGGCACGGTCTGGGCATTTTGCTCAAGTTGTTATTGCCGATGGAAACTTGCCAGTTGGTGCGATGACAGGTCCTAATTCAACAACTGTTCATCTCAACTTTCGCCCTGGTTTATTAGACGCTGTTACAGTTCTTGAAGGACTCATGGAAATTTGTCCTTTTCAAGGTGCTATTGTCATGGAAAAACCTGCCGAAGCGAATGCAGATATACATCTTGCTTATAAAAAAATACTCGGTGATGTCACTTGGGATGAGATGGAACGCTGGGCTTTTTATGATAAAATAAAAGAGCCAGCTACCACTTTAATTATCCAAACGGGTGAACAACGCCGTTTTGCTAATTTAATTCTCATTGTTGGGGTAGTAAAAATGGCTGAAGAAAGTGGTTTTTAACAAGTCGCCTCTCGTGATGAATAACCATAATAAAAAACGTTAACGTACTCCCGCCCAAAAAATAAAAATACAATATGAAACATTCTAAAATTTATCCTTGGGTACTCGTGGCTTTGCTTTGGGTTGTAGCCTTACTAAATTACATGGATCGGCAAATGCTTGCTACCATGAAACCGTCAATGATGGTTGATTTTAAAGAATTAGAATCAGCTGAAAACTTTGGAAGGTTAATGGCTATTTTTATGTGGATTTATGCCTTTATGAGTCCTATTTCGGGTCTAATTGCAGATAGATTGAACAGAAAATGGCTAATTGTTATTAGTTTGTTTGTATGGTCATCTGTGACTATTGCAATGGGGTATGCCGAAACTTTTCAGCAATTATATTGGCTTAGAGCCATTATGGGAGTTAGTGAAGCCATGTATATTCCAGCAGCACTTTCTCTAATAGCTGATTTTCATACTAATAAAACAAGATCACTTGCAATAGGAATACATCTTACGGGTTTGTTTATGGGGCAAGCATTAGGTGGCTTTGGTGCTACAATAGCTGATTATTGGAGTTGGAAAATAACGTTTCAAACCTTTGGCTTAATCGGGGTTGTTTATTCATTTGTTTTAGTTTTGTTTTTAAAAGAATTTAAAAATTCAAAAGCTGAAAATTTAAAAAATAATATCGTTGAGAAGAAAGTGCCTTTCTTTAAGGTGTTTGGAGTTTTGTTTAGTAACATCTCTTATTGGATTATATTATTTTATTTTGCTGTTCCTTTCTTACCGGGCTGGGGAACAAAAAACTGGTTGCCTACGCTTTTTTCAGGAACCCTCAATATAGAGATGGCACAAGCTGGGCCACTTTCAACCATCACTACCGCATTTTCGTCATTATTTGGAGTAATTATTGGTGGCGTTATTTCTGATCGATGGGCTCGAAGACACCTTCGAGGGCGTATTTATACTTCCTCTTTAGGATTGGCATTGACAATTCCCGCTTTATTATTATTAGGTTTTGGTCATTCATTTACTCATATTGTAGTGGCCGCCTGTTGTTTTGGTTTTGGTTTTGGAATGTTTGACGTGAATAATATGCCTATTCTTTGCCAGTTTGTCGCTCCAAAATACCGAGCTACTGCTTTTGGTTTTATGAATTTAACGGGTATTATGGCTGGTGCGTTTATAACCGATTTATTAGGTAAGTCGGTAGATGAGGGGAATCTTGGACGTGATTTTGGGATCATGGCTGGTGCCGTGTTAGTAGCTTTAATTGTTCAACTGCTTTTTCTTAGACCAAAAGTTTCAGATTTTAAAGAGGAAGAATAATCTAAGGCAGGTATGTCATGTTTCACCATTAGATTCTTTTGTCTGTTTAAAAAAAACTTTCAGTAAATTTTAGTAGTAAGGAAGAATTTAACTTGTATTTGAAATGACAAAATTATACAAAGGATATAACTTGTGAATTTTGAGCTTAAACAACATTTGTATAAAAAAGTAGCAGGCGTTGGATTAAAAGATTTGGCGTTAGAATTTGTTGGCGAAGTGTTATGAAAAATTAAAGAAATTGAAGTTATTCGTTGTTTTTTTCTAGAGGAATCCAGAAAACCATATCTTTGAAATCAAATATAATGGATAACGGTTACAAAAAAATGAGAGTAAAAACTGCGACCTATCACTTTAATTTTTAGGTTGGTTTTAAATTGCTGTTAGTTAATTGTTTGTAGCACTGTTTGATTTTATTTTGAAAATAGGATAAATTATAATTGGATATACTTAAGTTACAAATTGGATAATGAAAAAGAATTTATTTTTAATAATACTCACAGTTTTAAACCTTTCAGCTCAACAACGTCCAAAATTAGTAGTTGGAATTGTAGTTGATCAGATGAAAAAAGAATACTTATCTCGTTTTTATAATGATTTTTCAGAGGATGGCTTTAAAAGGCTGCTAAATAATGGATTTAGTTTTGAAAATATGCATTATAATTATTTGCCTACTTATACTGCACCTGGACATGCTTCTATTTATACTGGTACCACACCCAATCATCACGGTATTGTAGGTAATGACTGGTTTAATAAAAAAACTGCTAAATCTATGTACTGTACAGATGATACATCTGTAAAAACTGTAGGTAATGGAACTAAAAGTGAAGGCGAAATGTCTCCTGTTAATTTGTTAAGTACTACAATTACAGATGAATTAAGAATGAGTACTAATTTTGAAGGGAAAGTAATTGCCTTAAGCTTGAAAGACAGAGGTGCTATCCTACCAGGGGGACATTTTGCTAATTGGGCCTTTTGGTATAGTAAAACAGGGGATTTTATTTCGAGTACATTTTATGGTGAAAAATTACCCCAGTGGGTTGTTCAATTTAATGAAGAGAAACATTATTTGACCTATTTAAATAAAGATTGGACTTTGTTAAAACCTTTATCTGTTTATAATGAGTCTCTTGTTGATAATAATCCTTATGAAGGTAAATTATACAATAGTAAGAATCCTGTGTTTCCTTACGATTTAAAGGATATGTTTGAAAAAAATGATGCTAGTGTTATAAGAACTACTCCTTTTGGTAATGATTTCTTGGCAGAGTTTGCCATGAGAGCGATTAAAGAGGAAAACTTAGGTAAAGATGATGTGACTGATTTTTTGACAGTGAGTTTTTCTTCTACAGATTATGTAGGGCATCTTTTTGGACCTCGTTCGATAGAACTTCAAGATACTTATTTACGTATGGATGAAACTTTAGCTACCTTATTGCGTTTCTTAGATAAATCAGTGGGGAAAGATAATTATATGTTATTTTTAACTGCAGACCACGCGGGTGCTGAAAATGTTAATTTTTTAAAGGATAATAAATATAACGTAAAAAGTGTGCCTCCAAAAGAGATACGCGAAAATCTAAAAGCATTTTCGCAACAAACCTATGGAGCAGATTTGGTTTTAAATTATTCTAATTTTAATATCTTTTTTGATAAAGTAAAAATAAAAGCAAATAACTGGGATTTAAACGATGTAAAAAATAAATTTAAAACCTATTTAATGAATTTAGAACATGTCAAAAGAGTCTATACAGAAGAAGAAATTCTTGCTGCCTCAGGCAATGATATGTATTTGGCCAATATTCAAAATGGATATGACCCTATTCAAAATGGTGATTTAGTAGTAGTTGATAAGCCAGGCTATATTGAATCTCATGGTACAGGTACCACACATGGTACTATATATACGTATGACACTCATGTCCCTGCTTTATTTTATGGTTGGAAGATTAAAAAAGGAAAATCTTTTCAGAAATCAGTGATTACTCAATTAGCCCCAACAATAGCCCAAAAAATCCAGATTAGTTTGCCTAATGCTTCAAGTCTAGACGTTTTAGAAGATGTTTTAATAGATTAAGACTGTTCCTGAAAAAAAAAAGACCGATATTGTTGTTCAATTATCGGTCTTTTTTTATCAAATTATTAGAATGTACTAATACCAACGTTTTTTATTCTGTTTGGAACTGGCTGATTTTCTGGATTTAGTACGTTCTCCACTACGGTTGGAGTTTTTAGGTTTCGTATTGCTTCCTGACGCTGTTTCGGGGCTACCTGAATGCCAAGGATAAGGATGGTCGTTAATGGTCTTTACATCAACTTTGATAAGTTTTTGAATGTCTTTCCAATACGCATGTTCATCTTTACTACAAAAAGAGATCGCAATTCCGCCATTTCCAGCACGTCCTGTTCTACCAATTCGGTGTACATACGTTTCAGGGATATTTGGTAAATCAAAATTAATCACATAAGGCAGTTGGTCAATATCAATACCACGAGCAGCAATATCAGTAGCTACTAATACGCCCACTTCTTTGTTTTTGAAGGCATCCAGTACACGTTGTCTTGCATTTTGAGACTTGTCGCCATGTATGGCTTCGGCAGGAATGTTTTTTTTGCGCAAGGCTTTCACAACATTATCCGCACCATGTTTGGTTCTGGAAAACACCAACACATCCGTCAAATTTTCATTTTGGATTAAATTGTATAATAAGTTTCGTTTTTCTGTTTTTTCAACAAAATAAATTCGTTGTTCTACTTTTTCAGCAGTTGATGAAACAGGAGAAACAGTTACCGTTTCTGGATTAGTCAAGAACATTTCAGCCAATTCTCGAATTGCAATTGGCATTGTTGCTGAAAACAATAGCGTTTGACGGTTTTTTGGTGTGAGTTTGACAATTTTCTTAACATCGTTTACAAAACCCATATCAAGCATTTGGTCTGCTTCATCAAGTACTAAGGTGTGTAAGTGGTCAAGATTAATAAAACCTTGTTTGTGTAAATCCAGCAATCTTCCTGGAGTTGCAATTAAGATGTCAACTCCCGTTTTCAAAGTGTCAACTTGAGGATTTTGAGAAACCCCACCAAATATAGTTAGTTGTGTTAGATTTGTATATTTAGCATAGGTGTCAAAGCTTTGTCCAATTTGAACCGCTAATTCTCGTGTAGGGGTAACAACTAAGGCACGTATCTGTTTGGCTTTTTTGGACGACCCCACAATGCGATGCAATTGATGGATAATCGGAATAGCAAAAGCGGCTGTTTTACCAGTACCAGTTTGGGCGCAACCAATTAAATCATTTCCAGCTAAAATGAGTGGAATAGATTGTTCTTGAATAGGTGTTGGACTGGTATAACCTTCTTCATAGACGGCTTTTTGGATACTTTTAGAAAGTGATAAATCTTCGAATAACATATTTTTGAAATTAAAAACACTGTAATTTGTACAGTGAGCTAGCGCAAAGATAGTGTTATTTATTTAGACCCTTGTGTGATTGCTGTTTCTAGGTGTTTTATTAGAAAAACCAATTAAGGATTGGCTTTGATAAAATCGGTAACTAAATAAGCTATTAATTGTCCAATGAGATGGTTGTTCTTCTCTCCATCCAAGTCGGGAGCACCTTCACAGATATGGAGATAAGTGGCGTTTTTATGTTTTCCAAAATAAGCTATAAATTGGCGTAATTCCTCTATAGAAAAACCGCTCAAAGTCATAGCACTGCTGGCAATGTTAGGCAGTGCATCTAAGTCAACTTCGATACCGTAAGAATCTGTTTTGATGAACTCATATGCAGTTATGATTTCTTCTAAAAAGTTTCTTTCTCCACGTACTTTTATACTGTCGTAGGTATTGTATCGTATTCTTTCATCTGTTTTTTTGATTAAATCTAAAACATTTTTTGAAACATGGTTTTCGTGTAATCCAAAAACAAAATACTTTTTTAAAAAACCTTCGTTGTATGCATAAGAAAAAGCGTTTCCGCTATGACGTCCCTCTAGAATTCTAAAATCAGAGTGGGCGTCAAAATTAATAGCGTTTACTGGTTTACCCTTGGCAAGTGCAGCGCCTTTAATATTTCCGTAGGCGTTGTTTTGTCCGCCTCCAATAATGATAGGGGTTTTGCCAGCTTTGATAATACTAAAAATGATATGAGAAACTTCTTTGTCAATTTTTTCAACCAGTTTGCTTAGTTTTAAGCGATGGTCCATTATTTTAAAATCGAGGTTTTTGGCTTCAATCATTTCAGCCTCAACGTCTATTTCGCCTAAAACGATGATTTGATTTCCTTTGCAAAAACGATTGTGCTGAATGTTGGCGATGCTTTTTAAAGCTGTTTTCCAGGCAGATGCAGCACCAGGTCGTCCTGAATTAGCTTGTATTCCTACGTCCTCGGGAATGCCAATTAAAACATATTTCGCTTCAGCATTTTTAATAAAGGTAATAGGATCTTCACCATTAGGAATGGTTATCATTTTTTCTCCAAATTTTATTTCACCACTTCTGTGGTTGGTAATTTTTGCAAGATCCTTTATTGTAAAAGGCAAAAGCTTATCCATGAAAAAATATTTTTTTTACCAAAAATACTATAATTGTATTAACTAACGTTATAACATGAATATATATTCATTAAATTTGGAAAACAAATTATAAAAAACAAACAATTTAAAAATGGAAAATCAACAAAGTAATTCAAGCTTAAAAGCAGTTATTGCTGTTTTGGCAATTTTATTAGTAGGAAGCTTAGTTTATATATTTAAAGTTTCATCTGATGTAGAAAATGTTCAAACGGAATTAAATACAACAGTTACTGAAAAAGAATCAGTAATGAAAGATTTACAAGAACTAAAAGCTACGTATGATGCTGCTATTGCTGAAAACACTTCCATGTCTGAAGAACTGATAAAAGAAAGAGATAAAGTAGTAAGTTTAATGGCTGATTTGAGTAAATCAAAAGGGGATGTTTCAAAATTCAGATCCCAATATCAAGCTCTTCAAAATAATATGAAAGCATTAATGGCTGAAAATGAAGGTTTGAAAAAACAAAACACCAAGTTGACGGTACAGCGTGATAGTACTCAGGTGGTTTTAGTTGAAGCTAAAAAGACTAACGAGGTGTTAGTGTCTCAAAATGATGAATTGGCTAAAACGGTTGAAAAAGGAGCAAAATTATCTATAGTGAATTTGAAAACATCGGCTTATAATGTGAAGAGTCCAGGTCTTTTTAGAAGTTCAGAAAAACAAGTTGAAACAGATAAAGCCAGTAGGGCAGATATGCTTAAAATTAGCTTTACCATTGCTGAAAATCAAATTGCAAAATCAGGGGATAAAACGTATTATGTGCAAATTATTGATAGTAAGAATAATGTTTTGGGAGATAAGAAAACTCAAAATTTTGGTGAAAAATCATTGTCATATAGTTTTGCAACTACTGTGAAATATGAAAATAAAACAGTTCAGGTTTCTGAAAATTTACCTGGCAAAGATTTTGCAAAAGGCACTTATTATGTAAATGTTTTTGACAAGGATGTTTTGGTTTCTAAATCTAGTTTTGATTTGAAATAAGATAAAAAAATAAAGCGTATAAAAAAAGGAGCATTTTGCTCCTTTTTTTATTTCGGTTATTCTGAGACGGTAATTTCAAACATCTTATCCCAATTTTTTCCAGTCACAAAAATAGTTTTTGTTTTAGGGTTATAAGCTATTCCGTTTAAAACATCGTCAATTGTAGCGTTTGTAAATTTTCGTAATCCTGATAAATCTAAGATTCCTTCAACGGCACCATTTGTAGGGTTTACTACGGCTATGGCGTCTTTCATCCATACATTGGTGTATATTTTACCCTCAATCCATTCTAATTCATTAATGGCTTTTATTTTGGCATTTCCGGCATAAACATTAATGTAGTCAATCATTTTTTGAGTAGCTGGATTCATTTTCCAAATTTTTTCTGTTTTGTCTGTTTGGTACAAATGTGTACCATCATTTGTCATTCCCCAGCCTTCAATATCTTTTTCGTAAGCAAAGGTTTTTTCTAATTTTAAGGTTTTAGCATTATATATAAATCCTGTTTTTTCTTGCCAAGTCAATTGGTAAAGTTTATCATTCAAAATTGTAATGCCTTCCCCAAAATATTTTGCATCTAAATCAGTTTGTTGGAAAACTTTTCCTGTCTTATAATCGTATTTTCTGATGTAGGATTTGCCTTTTAGTCCCGTGCTTTCGTATAATGTGTCTTTGTAAAATTCAAGACCTTCAGTAAAGGAATTGGTATCGTGTGGGTAGGTGTTTATGATTTTGTATTTTAATAATTTTGGGGTAACATTGGAAACAAGCTCTACTCTTGCGGTTGTTTCAGCACTTTGGCCTTCATAGTAAACCAAAGCTTTTAGGTTTTGGTATCCTAATTTTTGATTTTTAAATTCCAAAGGTAATTTTGTATTCCCTTTAGTTGTGCCTACTTTTTGGTCATTAACATAGTACACAATACTGTCAATTTCTTTTTCGTTAAGATTTACTATACCTAAATCGATTTTGTCTTGAGGTTGGTATTGTGCTGAATATTTTGCTGAATCAAAGCTAAAGATAGAATTTTCACCTTTTTTTTTATATCCGCAATTAGTAATTGTCATTCCTAATAAAATGACATATAGTAAGTTATGTTTTTTCATGATTGAATTATTAATTAGTCCAATATACAATGTTATTTTTAAGAGTGCAAAGCCCTTGCAAAAATATAAAAAGATTGTATATTTGCACCGGCAAGTCCTACACGACCAGCTCCTGCTGACTCCCCCAGGATGGGAACATAGCAAGGGTAAGTGGTTGAGCGGTGCGATGTAGGTCGCTTGCCTTTTTTTAAATAACACAAACGTAGTCTTCCTTAGTGAAGATTTTTTTATTTTTGGACGTTTTTAAATTAAGGTTTATCTCGAACGGATTAAATGTTTAGAATTATAAGCATTTTCATTTTGTAAATAATATGAATTTTAACCATTAAGAAGTTAAGAAAAATGAAGCCTTAATGACTCTTAACTTCTTAATGGTGAATTTTATTTTAGTATATAAAACTTAGTTTTAAAAGTAATGTCCATATATAATAGGTAGCATCATGAGTAAAGTAGTTTTGATTACAGGAGGTTCTTCGGGAATTGGGAAATCAATTGGCGAGTTTTTGCATCAAAAAGGATTCACGGTTTATGGTACCAGTCGTAATCCAGAGCGAATTACGAATTCTGTATTTCCATTACTCACTTTAGATGTGACGCAAGTGAGTACTATCCAGACAGCCGTAACTGAAATTATCGCACGTTCAGGGCGTATTGATGTAGTGATTAATAATGCAGGTGTTGGAATTACAGGTCCTTTGGAGGAAATTCCCACTAAGGAAATCAAGAATAATTTTGAGACTAATTTTTTTGGTCCCATTGAAGTGATGAAAGCGGTCTTGCCACAAATGCGTGCTCAAAAATCGGGATTAATTATCAATATAACTTCGATTGCAGGATACATGGGATTGCCGTATCGTTCGGTTTATTCGGCTTCTAAAGGAGCTTTAGAATTGATAACAGAGGCTTTGCGGATGGAGGTAAAACTATTTGGAATTCAAATTACCAATGTGGCTCCCGGAGATTTTGCTACTAATATTGCCTCTGGTCGTTATCATGCCCCTGTGCTTTCAGGCTCAGCTTATGAAAAGGTATATGGGCAGATGCTAAGAACAATGGACGAACATGTAGATAGTGGTAGTGATCCACTAGATATGGCTGTGGCAGTCTATCAAATTATCCAAACCTCTAAACCAAAAGTACATTATAAAGTAGGGGCTTTTATGCAAAAGTTTTCGATTGTGTTGAAGCGAATTTTACCTGATAAACTGTATGAAAAAATGCTAATGAATCATTATAAGTTGTAAATCAACAATCCTAATATGAAAAACATCTATTTACTTCTCATTCCAATATTTTTCATTTCTTGTTCTCCTAGAATTGTAACGAAAGTTACTCACAATCAAGGGATTCAATTGGCTTTTCAAGAAGTTGTTGTCATTCCTGAAAATACACCTTTTGGCATACCTTATAAAAAAATAGGTGAAACTCAAGCAGGAGATAGTGGTTTTACGGTAAATTGTGGGTACAATGTAATGATTGATTTGCTTAAAAATGAAGCGTTGAAAAACGGTGCCAATGTTTTACGCATAACAAAGCATATTTATCCAAGTGTTTTTGGAAGTTCTTGTCATAGGATAAAAGCGGATTTATTATTGGTAGAAGACATCAAAAGCTTAAAAAGCAATTGGAATAATACCAGTCCAATACAAACAGAAACAAACGATTATGTTGAAAATAAACGTATTGAAAATGGCGAAGCAGCTGCTGTAATCGCTACATCTAGTGGGATTTTTAAAAAAAATAAGGATTCAAGATTTATTGTGATTGCTACTGTTGGCCCTAGTTTTAGGGTGGCTAAGACACCAGAGAATGCCTCTGCTGAACAAAAAGCATATATTAAAAAATTGAAATCGGGTTTGGGTTACGAGTTGTCGGGTTACTACATGAAAGATGAAAATACGGGATTTGGACTAAAATATAATGCTTATAAATCGAGTGGTTCCTTATCAAATCAAACGATAGAATTAGGAGATGGTTCTACATGGACGGGGACTGTTTCTGATGCTATTGCAATTCAATTTATAGGTGCTTCTTTTCTATACAGTGAAGGGCAACGTGCTCGAGTAGGGGAAGGAACAATGGAGTTGGCTTTGGGATATATGGGCTACAAAGATTTGGCTACTTTTTCAGGAAATAGAATGACTATAAAAGGAGGTAATTTAGGAATTGTTGGTGGTTTTGGTTATCAATTTAGAATAAGTCCGAATTTTTTGGTGGGACCTCAAGTGAATTTTGTTGGAGGAGTTTTGAATAAAGTTACGCTAACGTATCCCGATGGCAGTAAGCAAAAAGTTAAATTTGAAGAAGACAATGAAAAGGAAAATTTATGGCGAATTGATTTGGCTATAGGTGCTAAATTTAGATTTTAAACTGTAAATTTGCGTTGTTTTTGGGAAACAAAAACTTGATTATGAGATGGAATGCGTGAGGGATAGTAGTGGAAAGCCCACAGTATTATGTAGCGATAGCGAAATAATACGAGGACTTGTAACGAATAGCCCGACCCGTAGTTTTTACGTAGGGTCACGCCCAAATATTGAGACAATTAATATAAATAGATAAGTATGAAATTTTTTATTGACACGGCTAATTTAGCTCAGATTAAAGAAGCGCAAGAATTAGGCGTTTTAGACGGGGTAACGACAAATCCATCATTGATGGCTAAAGAAGGAATCACAGGGAAAAATAATATCTTGAAACATTATGTGGATATTTGCAATCTCGTGGAAGGAGATGTAAGTGCTGAAGTAAATGCTTTGGACTTTGACGGAATGGTAAAAGAGGGAGAGGAATTGGCTGATTTACACGAGCAAATCGTGGTTAAATTACCCATGACCAAAGAAGGTGTAAAAGCAGCAAAGTATTTTTCGGATAAAGGGATTAAAACAAATGTAACTTTAGTTTTCTCAGCAGGTCAAGCTTTATTAGCGGCTAAAGCTGGTGCAACTTATGTTTCTCCTTTTATTGGTCGTTTGGATGATGTTTCAACTGATGGATTGAATTTGATTCAAGAAATTAGAGAGATTTATGATAACTACGGATATGAAACACAAATATTAGCAGCTTCTGTACGTCACACGATGCATATTGTAAACTGTGCCAAAATTGGAGCAGACGTGATGACAGGACCATTGTCTGCTATTGCTGGATTGTTGAAACACCCTTTGACAGATATTGGATTGGCACAGTTTGTTGCTGATTTTGAAAAAGGGAACAAATAAGTCGGTTCCAACGTAAAAAAAAGGCTCGTTTTATTGAAAAACGAGCCTTTTTTTGTGTTGTGAAATTATTTTTAGTCAAAAAGGTCAGAAGACAAATAACGGTCACCACGGTCACAAATTATAGCAACCACTACACCTGATTCTAGTTGGTTGGCAATTTTTACAGCTACTGCCACGGAACCGCCGCTACTCATTCCTGCAAATATCCCTTCTTCCAGTGCCAAGCGTTTTGTCATGGCGCGGGCTTCGGCTTCGGAAACGTCAATGGTTTGATCGACTTTGGAAGGGTTAAATATTTTTGGTAAATATTCTTGAGGCCATTTGCGAATTCCTGGAATTTGGGAACCCTCACTCGGTTGGGCACCAATGATTTGTATATTAGAATTTTTTTCTTTCAAAAAAGTAGAAGTTCCCATAATAGTTCCTGTAGTTCCCATTGCAGACACAAAATGTGTTATTTCTCCGGCGGTATCTCTCCATATTTCGGGACCTGTGGTATGGTAATGTGCTTTCCAGTTGTCATCATTAGCAAATTGATTTAGCATGATATAGCCCCCTTCGGCTACTTTTTTATCTGCATAATCTCTAGAACCTATGATGCCTTCTTTGGCAGATGTTAAAATAACAGTAGCTCCATACGCACGCATGGTTTGTGTACGTTCTTTTGTAGAATCTTCGGGTAATATTAGCTCGATTTCGATGCCTAATAATTGGGCAATCATGGCAAGAGCAATTCCAGTATTTCCACTCGTGGCTTCAATAAGTTTATCTCCTTTTTTGATTTCGCCACGGTCAAGGGCACCTTTTATCATATAGTAAGCAGCCCTGTCTTTGACGCTTCCCCCAGGGTTATTTCCTTCAAGCTTTAAAAGTAGTTTTACGTTTTTATTGGGAACCAAGTTGACTGTTTCAACCAAAGGAGTGTTCCCTATTAAGTCAACTAATTTTTGAGGTTTCATCATGCAATTGTTATTTGAGTTGTCAGAATCGGGTTTTGATGATTCTGGATTATTTGATTTCTTTAACTTTTACTTCGGTAGTTGTAGTATTTAACACAATTGATTTAGCAGGGATGGATTTGGTTACCCATGCATTTCCTCCTACGATACTGTCTTTGCCTATGGTTGTTTCCCCACCTAAAATGGTAGCATTGGCATAAATACACACATTTTTTTCTACAGTAGGATGACGTTTGGCGTTTTTCATGTCCTTGCTAACACTTAGCGCGCCTAGCGTAACTCCTTGATAAATTTTGACATTTTTTTCAATTACAGTTGTCTCCCCGATAACGATTCCTGTGGCATGGTCGATAAAAAATGGAGAGGCAATTTGAGCACCTGCATGAATATCGGTTCCCGTGATTTGATGGGCATATTCGCTCATTAATCTGGAAAATAACAAAAGGTCTAAATTGTATAATTCATGGCTCAATCGGTAGATAGCGATGGCGTAAAAACCAGGATAGGCTAAGTAAACTTCTTCAATACTGTTTGAAGCAGGGTCGTTCTCGAGGATGAATTGTGCATCCTGATTTAATTTTTCGAGTACCAATGGCAAGCTAGAAAGGAATTTTTCCCAAATCGAGTCACATACGTTTTGGGGTTTTTGACAAGCAATTTTGGAGATTTCTTTGAATATTTTTTCAAGTTCATCAATACTGCTGTTCAAATCAGCACTAGAATCAAATAAAGTGTAAAACAATTGTTTAGTAAAAGCTTCTGTTTTAGTTTTAATACTATAATTGATGTTTAAGTGGCTTTTGAGAGCCCCTATATTTTGGATAATCAGATTTTTTGTCATGATTATTAGATTGAAAGGTTAATGGATCAAGAAAAGTGGTTGAAAAATGGATTTAGCAACAACAGCAACACAAGATCAATTCGATATGAGATGGTGACAGATGAGTAGTGGTACGTTGTAGCATTTTTTAAATAAAATAGATTCTGTTTCACAAATATATTGAAGTATTTTGAATCAGAGTTAGTATTGGGATAAGTTTTAGATTTCTTATAAGAAATAGTGTTTAAAGAAATATCCCACTACCATAAAAATAAGATTTGCGACTGTCACTGAAAAAATAAGATTTTGGTTCTTAACTTTCATGAAAAGCAGATACCAAACCATAAAGAGAAGATACAGGCAAGTGGAATAAATGGCAGGGTACATTGTAAAAGCGGCATTGAATTCTCCCTGAATGAAGAGTATAAAAGCACGTTGAAAACCACATCCTAAACAGTCTATTTGAAAAAATGTTTTGCTAAGACAGGGTAGAAGAGGGAGCGTGTTTTCCAAAATGATTTTTTTTTAGGAAAATTACAAAAAAATGATAAAGGTTTTAGAAAGAAAGGGTGGTTGTTTTTTTATTTATTAATTTTGAAAAAGATATAAAGAAGAATGAAAATACTAAAGATTGTATTGCTTGTTTTAGCTGTGTTGCTATTGTTATTAGGGCAAATGAGTGCTGAAAAAATGATTTATGTCAAGGTAGGAGCATTTGTTGTTTTTATGTACGGAATGATGCGACTGAGTGCTAAAACGCCAAGTAAAAATAAAAACAAAGAGAATAATGGAATTGATTAAAGGAGATAAAGTTTCGGTACTTGATGACGCAATTGATGGTGTTGTGCTTTCAGTAATAGAAAATCAGGTAGAAATTGAAACAACAGATGGATTTGTAATGACTTTTTTTATAAATGAGTTGGTTAAATTAAGTGATTCCAACAGTATTGAAGAGGCAGTCAAAAGAGTGAATTTGAGTGAAGTTAAAAAGGAGAAAACAGTTGCTAAGCCTCGAAATTTTGTTAAAGAAAGAAAAAGTAGAAACGAACAACCAGTTCCCGAATTTGATTTACATATTGAAAAATTGGTTAAAAATAAACACGGAATGTCTAATTATGATATTTTGACATTACAATCCGAAACTGCTAAAAGACACATCGAATTTGCGATTAAAAATCGAATTCCAAAGATTGTTTTTATTCATGGTGTTGGTGAAGGCGTGCTGAAAGCCGAATTGGATTTTTTACTCGGGCGTTATGATGCTATTGATTTTCAAGAAGCTAATTATCAAAAATACGGTCAAGGAGCAACGGAAGTTTACATTCGTCAAAGCAAAAATAAGTAATGAATTTGCCTAAAAATAAAAGCTCGTTTTTTCATTAAAAAAACGAGCTTTTTTATGGTTTTTGATACAAAATCAGAAAAAATTAATTTGTGGTGAACAATTCCCCCAGAATATAATTATCTCCCAAAGTAAAACTACTGTTTCCTTTTTTTAAACTTACTTTTCTAAGGGTAATGGTGTGTTTGAATGAATTAGGTCCGTTAGTAGTTGTGGTTACTTCTATAATTCCGCTTGTATTAGTTACGCCTGCAACACCATTCCATTCTTCGCTTAGAGCAGGTGTGGTAGGAGTAGTAGCATTACAAAAGTAAGCACTACTCAATAATCCTGAAAAGTATCGGTATGTAAGTTTATTTGTGGTGGTTCCTATAAGACCAGTTCTTGGAGTATTAGCAGGAGTAGCTTCGTTTACAATTAGAGTAGGGTCAATGTCTAAGAGTATGGCTTCAAAACTCTTAAAATCATAAATCACATTGGAGTTGCTGCATTTTGTTAATATTTTTTCAAAATTAAAAGGTAGTGATGTAGTTGTGGTGGTGTAGTCACCAAAGGGAAGTGTTCTAAAAGTTTGTTGTCCATTTTTTATGGAGAACGTTACATCTTTCAGGTTGATAAAATGATTGTATCCTGTAATTTTTGTACTGTTGTCGGTAGTGTTAGTCGATTTTATGGCGGTAGTAGTAATTTCAATTGTCCCCGAAGTAGCTGACCATTGGTCCACAACTATAGGAGTGGCAGGTTGAATAGTTTCGCAGATGTTATCACTTCCAATTGTTCCATTGTAAAAACGGTACACAACCCTGTTTGATGTAGGACTTATTGTTAACGTTCGAGGAGAGTTATCTGAGGTGGGGTCGTTTACAAAATTAGTAGATGGAATTTCAATGAGTAAAGCTTCTTTGTCATTGATTTTATAAATAATATCATTATTGGTACAACTTTGAGTTGTAAATGCTTCAAAATCGATATTTTCTTGAGTTAAATTTCCGTCATCACAACTATTAAAAGTAAATAGTAATATAAGGAAGCCTGCAATTTTTTTCATTGGGTTTAAAATTTGTCACAAAAATAGCGAAAAAAATGGCAATTGATATTGAAGTAATCACAATTGATATTTCATAACTTTGCAACAATGAAAAAAGTATATCTCGATAACGCATCCACTACTTTTATTAGACCTGAGGTAGTACAAGAAATGACCAAAGTATTGATGGAGGATTATGGAAATCCCTCTTCAACGCATAGTATAGGTCGCAATAGTAAAAGCATTATTGAACTTTCAAGAAAGACAATCGCTAAGTGTATCAATGCTTCTGCTCAAGAAATTATTTTTACTTCATCGGCTACTGAGGCCAATAATTGGATTTTACGTTCAGCTGTCAAAGATTTAAACCTTACCAGAATTATTACTAGCAAAGTGGAACATCATGCGGTATTATATGTGGTGCAACAATTGGAAAAAGAATTTGGTATTGCGGTCGATTATGTAGATGTTCGTCCAGATGGTACTATTGATTTGACTCATTTAGTTACTCTTCTTTCAAAAGGAGGTGCTACTTTAGTGAGTTTGATGCACGTAAATAATGAAACGGGAGTAGTTTTGGATTTGCAACGAGTAGGTATGCTTTGTAAAGAATATAAGGTGCTTTTTCATTCGGATGCGGTGCAGTCCATCGGTAAGCGCTCCATTGATTTAGAATTGGTTTCGGTAGATTTTTTAGTAGCGAGTGCTCATAAGTTCCATGGCCCAAAAGGTGCTGGTTTTGCTTATATAAAAAAAAATAGTGGCATTCAGCCCTTGTTGTTTGGAGGAGAACAGGAGAAAGGATTGAGGGCCGGTACAGAAGCAGTACATCAAATAGCGGGAATGGCCAAAGCATTGGCTTTGTCGTATGCTAATTTGGAGGAAGAAATGAATTATATTTCAGAGTTAAAATCCTATTTGATAGGTAGTTTACGTACTGATTTTCCTCAAATTTCATTTAATGGTGGAGAAAACGGAATAGAGACCATTTTGAATGCAACATTTCCTTTTTCGACAGATAAAACAGCTATGTTATTGTTTCATTTAGATATGAAAGGTATTGCGGTTTCGCGTGGTAGTGCTTGTCAAAGCGGAAGCATTAAACCCTCCCATGTTTTGGCAGAAATGTTAACTGAGAAAGATTTGAAAAAACCAAATTTGCGTATTTCATTAAGTCATTACAATACCAAAGAAGATATCGATTTACTGCTCGAAGGATTAAAAGGCATTTCGTTTTAAGATTGTACGACTTTTTATAAATAACCAAAAAAAACTTGAACGAATCGTTTTTTGTGGTTGATTATGAATTGACAATTTCATCTACAGTATCTGTATCGTTACTATCGAGTTCGCTGTGTTTGGCCTTAATTTTTTCTTTGATAATGATTTCCCTATGTTTTGCTGATACCATCAAACCAAGCATCATCGTTAGCGCAGTCAATAAAATCACTTGAATAATAAGGGATTTGTTGACCAAAGGCAGTACTTGCTCAGGAGCAATTGACAAGAAAAGTAAGATGGTTATCAAGCCTCTTGGAGCCACAAACAACAGCGGGAAAATAGGCATTTTTGAAAGATACAATTGTAAGAAGCGTAAAAAGTAAATAGCACCTACAATACTCATTGCCCAAATTATTGTATCTGGATTGATGATTTCTGAAGTTTTTATTAAAAATCCAAAGAGCATAAAAAACAAAGCCCGAATAATGAAGGTAGCTTCGATAGTTAGTTCTTTGAATTTGGCTACCTCTTTATTTAGCAAATCCAATCGGAAGCTCTGTGTCCATTTTAGGTGTTTAATTTCATCCAAATTCCCAATTGACAATCCAAATACCAAGATGAAAATCAAAGCTGGTAAATGGAAAATTTTAGAAATTTCATATATTAAAATCACTAATAGAATTATGGGAACAAACTTGATGTGGTGATCAATTTTATTGAGCAAAAAAGAAAGTAAAAATGTTGCGATAAAGGATATGATAACGATGAGTAAAATTTCAAGGAAAAAATAACCAAAGGTTTTTGCACCAAAATCAGTGTTGAAAACAATGAAATTAAAAAAGATTACGCCAAAGATATCAGACAAACTGCTCTCGTAGATTACAAACTCTTTGAGGTTAGAACTTAAGTTTCGTACACTAGGTATTGCAATAGCACTACTTATGACACAAAATGGGATAGCGTTCGCCAAACAATCTTTAAAGGGATGAGCCGTGTAATAGTGGAAAGCATAGGCTAATGAAAAGGCTAAAATCAACAAAGGAAGTAAAGCTCCTAAAACCGATTTATTAATTAGGTTTTTTTTGGAATGGTTGAGTTCAAGTTCCAAAGCGCCTTCGAGTACAATTAAGATAAGACCAATGGTTCCTAAAATGGGTAGGGTCGAACTGAGGTTAGGAATTTTTATGTCAAAGAAAAAAGTGACTTCTTTTACAATCCAACCTAAAAGTAATAATAAAATTACAGAAGGTATTTTAGTAAATCCGGCTGTTAAGTCAAATAGATAAGCGATTAATAATAATATACAAAGTGATATAATAACAGTCATAAAATCAGCTATAGGTTAATTCTCTTCTATAAAGAGTTATGAAAGATACTATTTTAGGCACTTCAAAACAATTTTTTTGAGTTAGTTTCTTACCTATCCTAAATTGTTTTTATGTTTTTCTTTAAAAAAGATGTCTTAAAAAGGGAACTAAAACCTTTTTTGTGTTGAAAAGTTATTGTGTATGAGTTGGTTATGTTCTAGGTGAGGTCTGTTTTGTTTTTTACAAAGTATGTAAATCAATAGTTGGTGTTTTTAAACAGGTCTTATTTGTTGTCAAAATAAAATTTAACCACTCGATGTATTGAGGAATGCTCAATTAATAGTCATTTAAGTTAAAAAAATTCTAGACAAAGATGGTAAGCATTCCCCGACAGTGTACTTAAAAAGTTATATTTTCTTCACATATTGCGTGATAATGACAATCATTTGGCCATCTACTTTTCCTTCAATGTATTCAGAATTTTCATGATCAAGGCGAATGTTTCTTACTGCGGTTCCTTGTTTAGCTACCATGCTGGAGCCTTTTACTTTTAAGTCTTTGATAAGGACTACAGAGTCACCATGCGTCAGAACAACCCCGTTACTATCACGGTGAATGATTTTGTTTTCATCGTCTTCACCTTCGCCAGTTGCCTTCGCCCAGGCTAGTGTTTCTTCGTCCAAATACAGTTGTTCCAATAATTCTTGTGGCCAACCAGCAGCGCGCAATCGACTCAGCATTCGCCAAGCAATAACTTGCACTGGTGCGTGTTCACTCCACATACTATCGTTAAGACAACGCCAGTGGTTCATATCTTCGTTTCCTGGGTTGTTGATTTGGTCGGTACAAGTAGCGCATGCTAATAGACTTTCGTTAATGCCTCCTTTTTGAGAAGGTAATACAACAAATGGTTGTAAATTTTCGGTGGCGGAACAAAGTTCGCATTGTCCGCCACTTCTTTTGAATAATTCTCTTTCGATACTCATTAATGATTTTTTAGGGAGGCTAAGGTACTAAGAATAGAAGTGAAATAAGCAATTAAGAAGTCTTTCTTGGTTATAGGCTGGTTACTTTGACAGCTTTTGGGACTAATTTTTGATATTCCCCTTTATTTCTGATCACATCACGTACAATGCTAGAACTGATATAGGAGGTGCTGGCTGCAGTTAGTAAAAAGACGGTTTCTATTTTTGATAATTCGCGATTGGTATGAGCAATAGCTTTCTCAAATTCGAAGTCAGCGGGGTTGCGCAATCCTCTTAGGATAAAATTAGCTTTGATTTTTTTACACAATTCAATGGTCAAGCCTTCATAAGTAATTACAGTTACTTTGGGTTCGTTTTGGAAGGTTTCTTCGATAAAGCGTTTTCTTTCTTCGAGGCTGAACATGTATTTTTTTTCTGCATTGACACCAATGGCAATCACTATTTCGTCAAAAAGAGGAATCGCTCTTTTGATGATATCTTCGTGACCAAGAGTGATGGGGTCAAAGGATCCGGGAAATATGGCTTTTCTCATTGTTTTGAGTTAGTAAGATTCTGAGGGGCTAAGGTACAAAGTTTTTTATTTGAGATTTGAATTATGACCTAAACAATGTTATGGTGTTGATTTTTAGTTTTTTACTATAAGGATTGTAAAAGGTACTTAGTGTAAATGCATATCTTTTTGGAGTCTGATGGTTACCTTTTTGTTTTATGTATATAAATAATTAAACCAAATAAAATTTTACACAAGATGGAACTTTTAAACAACCAATCAGAACAAGAAGTAGAAACTGCGAATGACAATCTTCAAGCACAAATGGATAATTTATCCAATCAAAAAGTGGAACGGGTCAGAAGCTTTAGAGAGTATGCTTTTGAAAAAGCAGGATTGAACCGTGGTGATCATCTTTACTTGAAAGCTAATCTACAATGGATTAAAGATGGACATTTAGTTGACGAAACTTATAATGAAAAAGAAGAGCATCTTTTAAAGCAACAAGTTCAAAACAAAATCATTGCAAAAGACGAAGAAAAGGAAAAAATAGAAGGTGATAAAAGAACAGCTATTGAAGTTTCAAAACCTTCTATCGAGAAAAAAATTAAGGATTTGAATGATGAAATTCAACAAACTAAAATTGACTTAGCTGAGAATAAAGTGGAAACTGGTTACCAACCTGAAAAGCACTTCATGTATGCTGGTTTAGACACTATCCCAAAAAGTGTGTAAGTTGAAAAGTTAAGGCTTCGTTTATAATACTGAAGCCATAACTTTTTAAGCATTTAATAGATTCATATCATTTTCATCTAAATAACCATTGCAGACACCAAACTCAACTAATTGATGGTTTTTATACTCAAAAAAGAAGGCAATTTGCTTGAGGTAAACTACTTTGTCCATAGGTTTTTCAGCTCCTAAGTGGCGATAGTTCCATTTGTAAACTTTAACTTTTTTCCCAATGTTGCAAAACAAACATTTAGAATCAAAGTTCTCGATTCTCACTATACTTGTATCTTGTTGAGGCTTGATCCAACTATTCATAATTTGGATAATTAATTGTAAGACCTCTTGGTATTCTTCAACCATTAAGTCATACTTAGTAAAAAGTTTTAAAAACAAATCTGTTTCCATTGTTTTACAGGCTATTTCAAGATCTTTTATAAAACCTTTCGTTGTTTCTATCGTAAAGTACTCTTTGTCTAAAGTAATTGTTGTTTTGCTCATATATTTTAGGTTTTTATTATTAATACCAAATAGGTAAAAAGGTAACCCCTAGTTTTAAAAAAAAATATTCTTAATAAAACATTGAAAGGAATTATTAGGTTTAAACAACAATGTTCAAAATTCTTCAAAAAGGGGGGACTGGTTTAAAACTTATAAATTTTTTACTTTTTCTGAAACAGAAAAACGAGTTACAGGAACAATTTTCTATGGCGGTCATGGAGTAATTTGATGTAGTTTTCTCGTGTGTTTTTTGATAAAAAACTTTGCTGAATACATGTTGTCCATTTAGGTAAAACGTTATTAAATCTGCTGTAAATTGCTTGCAGTGCTTTTTCATTTATTTTTAATGATTCAGCCAATGCATTGAAGTCGGTTAGCTTTAAATTGTTCTTTTTTCCGTTGATTGTTAATGCGGATTCTTCTTTGTCATCTTGAATTGCTAAGGCCGTGCTTAACAAATCATAAGCAAGCGAAAACTCGTATTCACCCAAATTATTTTCTATCAATGAAAAATTTTTCAGGTGCATATCGGCATTGCCCGTTAAATAACAGAATACAACCAATTCAAACAAACGTTGCGCTTCAAAACCTTTGTTTGTTGTGTGTTGATGGGCCAGTTTTCCGATTTTTTCTATCGAATATCGGTATTTATGCTCCGTTAAATTTTTACTTAATTGACAAAAATCTTCTACTGCAATCTTTTCTCCGTTCTTTCTGTCAAAGCGTTTAGTCAAGTAAGCTAACTCTCCCGAATGTAATCGAATCAATGTGTGTTTTGCAGTTTTTATTTTTGCCAATTCAGCCAAGTGCATGGTTACATCTTCATTTTCTGGTAATTCTGTATATTCTCTTGATGGTGGTTTTAAAATATAGTCACCATTCAGACCTACAATAGTTAATCTTGAAAGTTGGTTTTTGTGCTTTTCTAAATCCAATGATAATTTGGGTTGTACACCTGTAACAGCGATACTTTTTATGATAATCTGCTTAGCTAATTCTTCTAACTGTTTTAAGTCAAAATCAATGATAGGAGGGGTGGTTGTGCCAAACATTTTTTTAGAGCAGGTCGGATGAAAATCTATTTCATCTTTATTCAGCGGCTGATAACAATTTAAGCACTTTTTCATCCTTAATTTTCTTTAGGTAAAACAGATACGCAACCGATACAATCTTTGCACAGCGTTAACAACAATCCAAACCGGTCTCTCTGATTTATTTTCCAATTATTTACGGCAACATTTAACAGCCAGCCTTCGGGAATTAATCCGTCAAAGAAAGGAAATAGTATTTTGCTTTCATAAGGTTGTTTTTGCAATGGCAAAGTAAGACTGATCGGTTTTGAATTTTCACTTTTCAAATAGCTTTCATCATACTGAAAAGTATAACCGTCGTCATTTTCGTTTATCATTCCCGCTAAACTGCTTTTATAAAAAACATGTGCCTGTCTCATTCATCAACTTTTTTAATAACACCAATTTGACTTCCAAATAAAGCTAATACTTGATTTACCTTATCCAAACGAACGGATTGTTTCCCTTGTTCCAATTCACGAATGAAACGAAGGCCAACGCCTGCACGTTCTGCCAATTCCGGCTGTGTCAGGTTCAGCTGTTTTCTTTTTTCTTTGATGAAATCTGAAAGTAATGTGTTCATGATTATACCCTTTAGGGTACAAAAATAGTGATTTTTTATAAATTATACCTTATCGGGTATAAAAACAATGAATATCAAGTAAATTATACCCGGAAGGGTATATTTTATTTGCGTTTTTTTTCGGTTATTAAAATGATTTTCTCGGAGAAGTTTGAATTTATTAGTTCAAATGATAGTATAATTTATGAATGTAATTTAGAAAATAAAGTGTTAGAAATAAAAAAAAATGCCTCAAATAGCGGTTCCTATTTGAGGCATTTTCTACTAATTAGGTTTTGTTTTTTAATTATTGTTTAAAGCCAATTCAATCGCATTGCTAAACAAATCTTGCAATGAAATACCCGCTGCTGCGGCTTGTTGTGGCAGCAAACTTTCGTTAGTCATTCCAGGGATGGTGTTCATTTCGAGCATGTGTGGTTCGTCGTTTACGATGATAAATTCAGAGCGCGAGAATCCTTTCATTTTTAATACTTCGTAGGCGCGTTTGGCTATCGCTCCTACTTTTTGGGTCAATTCGTCTGAAATTCTCGCAGGAGTAATTTCTTGGGATTTCCCAAGATATTTGGCTTCGTAGTCAAAGAAATCATTTTCGGATACGATTTCTGTCATTGGTAACACGGTAACTTTTCCTTTGTAGTTGATTACCCCTACAGAGACTTCGGTACCATCAAGGAAACTCTCGATAATGATTTCGTTGTCTTCTTTGTATGCTGTTTCGATAGCAGTAGGCAAATCTTCTTTGGTATGTACTTTTGAAATTCCGAAACTGGAACCCGCTTTGTTTGGTTTTACAAAGCAAGGCAAACCTACTTTGGCAATGATTTCGTCTATTTTTATTTCGTCTCCTTGATTTAAATAATAGGAAATAGCCGTTTTGATTCCGTAGGGTTTTAAAACGGATAATAAATCTCTTTTGTTAAAAGTCAAGGCCGCTTGGTAATAATCACAAGCTGTTTGCGGAATGTTGAGTAATTCAAAATAAGCTTGCATCAATCCATCTTCGCCTGGTGTCCCGTGAATGGCATTGAATACACAGTCAAATGTGATTTTGTTGCCATCAAGTGTTACTGAAAAATCATTTTTGTCAATCGGGAATTCAGAATCGTTCTCATCTACATATACCCATTTTTCTTTAAAAATGTGAATTCGAAAAGGATGGTATAGGTTTTTGTCTAAGTTTTGGTAAACAACGTTTCCGCTAATTAATGAAATTTTGTATTCACTAGAATAACCGCCCATGATGATGGCAATATTTTTCATATAATGAAGTTTTACTTTTGTTAATTGTTCTATTGATGTTCAGGTTTAAAAAATGATTTGTTTGGGAACGGAAATTCCTAGCCCCGATAGTAGCGGAAATCCTTGTGGGGGCGGCTTTATGCCCCCACAAGATTAGAGCGAATAGCGGGAAATAGCTCCTTAAAAAAGGAAGCCTCCTTTTGCTAAACAAAATTATCATTTTTTTTGGAACGAAATAGCTATATCTTTGTCGTATTATAAAAATTAATTTATGAGTTTACGTAAATACCTTACTAGCCGAGTATTTTTTGTACAAGCCCTATTGGCGCTTTTATTTATTGTTGTTTTAGGATATTTGTTGATGCATTGGTTAACATTTACTACAGACCACGGCAATGAAATTACAGTACCAGATTTGAGTAAATTGACCGAAGAGCAGGTTGAGGAAAAATTAGATGAATTGGACTTAGCGTATGTGCTTTTGGACAGTGTGGATTATAGAAGTGATTATCCTAAATACAGCGTGGTACAGCAAGATCCTTTGCCGGGTGCTAAGGTGAAAGTAGGGAGAAAAGTATATATTAAAATAAATTCTTCGGGTTTTTCATCTGTTAAAATTCCAGATTTGATTGAGAAAACCTATCGAGAAGCGGTGCCTACTTTGAGAGCGTTAGGATTGGAAGAAGGTACAATCACTTATATTCCAAATTTAGGAAAGGATATGGTACTCGAAATGCGTTATAAAGGTAGAAATATTAATGCGGGTGATAAGGTCTTGAAAGGTTCTAAAATTGATTTGGTTTTAGGGGATGGAAAAGCGAGTTATGAAGAGAGTTTGCCAACGGACAGTATTGCCAGTCCAATAGATGAAATGCCAAATGAACAATAATATAGAGTCAGCCGACTTAGAGGAAGAATTATTTGAACACTACAGGTTTGAAGTCCCAAAAGGGCAAGCTTTGTTGCGAATAGATAAATATTTAATGGGGTTGATACCCAATGCGACTCGTAATAAAATTCAAAATGCGGCGAGTGAAGGAAATATTTTTGTAAATGATATTCCTGTCAAATCCAATTATAAGGTAAAACCTTTTGATGTAGTGACAGTAATGTTGTCTCATCCGCCATTTGAAAACCATATTTTACCGGAGGAAATTCCGTTGAATATTGTGTACGAAGATGAGGCTTTGTTGTTAGTAAACAAAGAGCCAGGCTTGGTTGTGCATCCAGGACACGGAAATTATACAGGAACCCTTGTCAATGCTTTGGCTTTTCATTTTGAAAATTTGCCAATGAACAGTAGCGAACGTCCAGGATTGGTTCATCGAATTGATAAAGATACTTCTGGATTACTGGTTATTGCTAAAACAGAAGCAGCCATGACTCATTTGGCAAAACAATTTGAAGCCAAAACAACCGAGCGAGAATATATTGCACTGGTGTGGGGGAATGTAGCTCAAGATAAGGGAACTATTGAAGGAAACTTGGCACGTCATTTAAAAGATCGTATGCAAATGGCCGTTTTTGATGATCCTGAAGTAGGGAAACCGGCTATAACCCATTACAAAGTACTGGAGCGTTTTGGTTACGTTACCTTAATTTCATGTCAATTAGAGACTGGACGTACACACCAAATTAGGGCACACATGAAACACATAGGACATCCTTTATTTAATGATGAGCGTTATGGGGGCCATTTGATTTTGAAAGGAACTACTTTTACTAAATACAAACAATTTATTGAAAATTGTTTTAAAGCCTTGCCAAGGCAAGCACTTCATGCTAAAACATTAGGATTTGTTCATCCCAATACGGGAGAATACATGCGTTTTGATACTGAAATGCCTCAAGATTTTCAGGATTGTATTGATAAATGGCGCGGTTATTCAAAATCCCATACGCTTGAAGAGGAGGAATAAAAGGGCTTGTTTGTTGAATTTTTTAATTGTTTAACTGTTTGTTTAGGCGGTTAAAGAATTAAACTAAGTTACCGTTTCAGACTAAAGTGGCCTTTGGCTGTCCGACCGTCTTCGAGAATTACGGTGTACCAATAATCAGAAGCGGGGAGGTGAGTACTGATGTATGTTCCGTCCCACCCCTGATCTAACGGGCTTAATTGTTGGATAAATTTTCCATAACGGTCATAAATATGGATACGGGTGCTTGAATCAAAACGGCTGTCTATTCCTTCAATGTTCCAATAATCATTATAACCATCTCCATTTGGGGTGAAAAATTGGGGAGCTCCAATGACATAAACAATTTTTGAGTCAAAACCACAATTGTGTATGTCTTTTACAAAAACTTCATAACGACCAGGAGCCACATTATTAAAAAAGTTGGATTCTTGAAAGGGGCCATTACTTCCGTTTAAGCTATAGCGATTTTGTCCTAAATTATTTTGCAATTGTATCATAACCGTATTTGTAGGTTTTAAATCATTGATTTCGATGCTTTCAATTGCAATTTTGGGAGTAACTACAAATGGAATTGTAGTGGTTGCAAAACAAGTAGGAGATGCATTGTGTGCCACTCTCACTGTCACGTTTTGGGTAGCGGTTGTAAAAGGATTGGGTAACGGACTAGGGAGACTATTTCCGTTACCATCTGTATAGGTAACAAACACACCTGATTGTCCTCCTAATAACGTATTTTCAAAAGTTGCCGTATCAAATGAAGCTTTTTCTTCAAAAGTGACCGGATCAATCATAGTAGAACATGCGGTGGTAAGCTGTGTATCAATTGGGTAAACTTGAGGTTCGTTTTTGATAATTTCATAATATACAGAATGAGTGGCTCCATTTAGCAGTATGTCTAATCGGTATTTTTGAACTCCAGGTACCGTGGTGACCGTGAGTTTGTCATTTGTTTCCCCATTAAGTTTGTCATAATTAGCCGTGGTTGTATTGAGTTGGTACCATTGTAGTCCTGTAGTAGAAGTAAATTCAAAAATGGGGAATGAATTACGATTGGTGCTATCATTTGGTGCGTCATTCCATTTTATTCCACGATTTTGATAATCAAATTGAGCATAGTCTTCGTCGTTTGAACCTCCATCATCGTATAATCGATAAGGTGGGATATTACTTGGAGCATCTTGATAGTCATTGGGCTCTCCGGGACTCCAATTGGTATAACTCATAGGAGTTCCGTCAATCCAGTACCATCCTCCTTGAGTAGCGCTGTCGCTAAAATTAGCAGCGGTCGCGTATTGTTTCAGACCAAGCCAATAAGCTATGCCATCATCGGTACTACCACTAGCTAAGCCTAAAGTAGTTAGAGCGCCATATACTGCGGTTTCTTCGTTAGCAGAATTAATAACATACATGGATGCACCAGGAATGGTATTGATAAGATCATTGGCATCTTCCCAAGACATTTTTTGTTGCCTAACATAATAAGTCGAATTGTTAAATTGTGTTATTTTGACCAAATTGAGTCCAAGACCATTAGTGTTTTCCTCCGAAAATTGTTCGTTTGACAAGAAATCTCGGGCTGTGATTGTTACTATTTCGCCACTACAAATATTGGATGTTTTGTCAGCAGTTAGGGTGGGATTTATTTCATACACAATCGTTTGAAGTCTCGTTCCGATGGATGCTGCTGGAGTAGTTTCCAAAAAATATTTTTTTCCACTAACTAAAGGTGTTATTGCAGGAACAATTGTACCACCTGTGATAGCATCGTACCAAGTTATAGTACTACCCGTGGGGAGGTCAATAATGGGTAAGTCAGCTACGGTGTATGTTTTTGCAGCTGAGTTGAGGTAGGTAAAAGTGGGTTGTACTTTTACATTTTGTGCGTTGAATTGCAAAGAAAATAGTAAAAATAAAATAGCGTACAATGTTTTTTTGAAATAGGATTCCATTATGATACATTTTATATTTTACTGTTGTTAAAAAATCAAATATTCCAGTGAAATTAGAATGGAGTAAATTAAATAAATATTAAATAAAGAAATTCCTTTTTATGGTCATTTTAAGTATTTATTCTGTTGTCTCATGCAATAATAATTTTAAAATAACAGAAAAATAACGATAGAATAAAAGTAATAATTAATATTTAATTGACTTTCGAATCAAGCTGTTTTCTGTTTTTTTACTAATAAAAATAGCAGATAAGGTGAAGATTGAAGTTTTTTTTTTCCGTTAAACGATTTTAATTTTTCTGTTAAACATATAATAGTACGTTTGATTAGAATTAATTAGAAACTAAATACCATTTGATATGGAAGATATATTCGACCCAGTTTACAGACAAGGTTTTATGGAAGGCTATTCACTTGGATTGAATCCTTTTTGTCAACTTAATTTTACGGTTCAAAATTGTCAGGCTTTTAATTCTGGTTTTAATTCTGGAAGATCTGATTATGAAAGATTGAACGGTAAAATCGCTAACGGAATTCCTTCTCGAATTGTGACTAAAAAAGTTTTGGATGAATTTCAATTAGCGGGAATGTTAGGAATGAATATAGACTCAGAGGGATATACCCCTTATCAATTGAATATTATTCAGGAATGGTACCAAAGTGGTATCGAAAATTATGATGTTGATGAAAGTCTGTATCTTTTAGCTATTTTGGAAAGCAATGGCATACAAACCATGTAAAATATAGTTTTTCGAAGAAGAAATCCCCTCAAAACAACCAATTGTTTTTTGAGGGGATTTTTTTATGATTGGAAGAATTATTTTTTAGTAACTGCTTCGTTATTTTGGCTATAAATTTGAATTTCTTTTTTTGCTAAACGCTCTTGAAGCCACATTTTTAGTTTTTTCTCACTCGTAGTTTCGAGTTTGCTTTTACTACTGTAAATGAGTACTGGAATCACTTTTAAGCTATCTGTTTCTTCATTAAAACTATGATTGGCAATAGCGATATTGTCAATGCTAGGAAATAGTATTTTGATTTCAGCTAATAATGCTTTGTTGTTGTAGCGATTGTCGGCTATTTGTTTTTTTAAATTTAGGATTGTAACATCTTTTTCACTCAAAACGGATTTGTTGTATTTTATTTCATTTAAGATATCACTTTTTAAATCCGTCGTATCTTGCATGATAAGCAATTGGGTGTTTTCAATTTCGTAAGACTTTAATTTTTGATTTAAGACTTTAATTTCTTTGTCATTAAATTTTTTGGTCAAAAAACCTAATTCTAGTTTTTTAGGGTTTTGATTGAATTTTGTCTTCTTATATAAAATAGCAATGCCTTTGCTTGAAAATTCATTTTCTAAGAAAATATCTACAGCGTGCTGGTATTTTTTTTCTTCAAAAAGTTGGTACGCAAAGTAGATACTTGGCAATAAAAGCACCGTTATCAAAGTGGTAATAATGTATTTGACTTTGGTTTGATCAGTCTCTGTAAGTTGCTTTTTAATGGGGTATTTTAAAAATTTAACAATAAAAAATGTAGCTATACAGATGAATACACAATTGATGGTGTATAGGTATATGGCTCCAAAAAAGAACACATAACTTCCTACGGCTAAACCATAGCCTGCTGTACAAAGTGGTGGCATCAGCGCTGTTGCAATAGCTACTCCAGGAATAGGATTGCCCTTCTCGACACGGGTAATTGCGATTGCCCCTACTAGTCCTCCTGCAAATGCGATAATAATATCGTAGATGTTGGGTGATGTACGAGATAGCAATTCAGGTTGTGTGTCCTTAAATGGACTGATGTAAAAATAAATAGTAGAAACAATTAAACCTACGAGCGTTGCTACCAATAAGTTTTTTAATGATTTTTTTAATAAATTAAAATCATATATCCCTAAACCAAAACCAGCTCCTACAATAGGTCCCATCAATGGGGAAATAAGCATGGCTCCAATAATTACCGCTGTTGAATTGACATTTAAACCTACTGACGCTACAACAATTGCACAAGCCAAAATCCATAAATTGGAACCACTAAAAGAAATATTAGATTTTACGTTTTCTAATACTTTAGTGCGGTTTTCTTCTCCCTGATTTAGGTTAATGAATCTTAGGAAATCACTAATTAACTTCTCCATTATGATTTCCTTTTTTTAGTGTTTTTTTAAGGGTCAAGAAACCAATGATACCCGCAGTTAATGAAGAAAGAAGAATGATGAATTTTGCATTATTGATGATTTCGTGATCATCAAAAGCAAGTAATGTTATAAATATCGACATGGTAAAACCAATTCCTCCTAAGAAACCAACTGAAAGGATTGTTTTCCAATTCAAATCGTCAGGCAGTTTACAAAGACCAAACGAAACGGCTATAAAACTAAATAGGGTTATCCCAATAGGCTTTCCTAAAACAAGACCTAGAGCAATACCAATACTATAATGTTGTTCAAGAGTTTCTCCAATATTTGAACCCAGTACAATTGCAGTGTTGGCTAAAGCAAATAGAGGAAGAATAAAGAAACCAACAGGTTTGTGAAGATAATGTTGTAGTTTGTATGAAATAGACTCTTTTTCTCCATTTTGAAAAGGAATTACAAAAGCCAATAAAACACCAGTTATCGTAGCATGAACACCTGAGTTTAGCATAAAGTACCACATAATAACTCCACCTATTAAATAAGGAAGCATTTTGTAATATTTCATTCTATTCATAATGAATAATACCAACATTACCCCTAAGGCTGAAAGTAAATTAGTCCAATATAAGGTTTTAGTATAAAAAGCAGCAATCACTAAAATAGCGCCTAAGTCATCAATTACGGCAAGTGCTGTCAAGAAAACTTTGAGTGACAATGGAACCCTGTTACCTAGTAATGAAAGCACACCTAAGGCAAATGCAATATCCGTAGCCATAGGAATACCAGCACCTGAGCGGGTAAGGTCATGTGAATTGAGAAGCAAATAAATTCCTGCCGGAACGAGCATTCCTCCTAATGCTGCAAAAATAGGCAGTAGCGCATCTTTAATATTGGATAATTCACCTAAATAAATTTCTCTTTCAAGCTCCAGTCCAATGAGTAAAAAGAAAATAGTCATTAATCCATCATTAATCCAGTATTCTAAAGTTTGACCACCCATAGGTGTAAGCCAAGTATGGTGGTATTGTTCCCCAAATAAAGAATTGGCAAGTATTAATGAAATTAGGGTACAGCCAATTAAAACTAGACCACTCGATTTTTCATTTTCAAAAAATTCTTTAAACAAGTCTGATTGATAGATTTTTTTAATTCTTTTTCTCATAGGAGTTTAATTTCTAGAAAGTATTCTAATAGCGTTAGTATCTTTTTTTTTAATTTTTTCAAAAATACCTAATTTGCCATTAATACCATAACTAAATTCAAGGTTATTGACACGTTTTGATTAGAAATCTATAAAATTTTCTAACGAAAACGTTTTTTCTCTGAATTTAAATTGGTGTTTCTGGTTTTATGATGGTTTTATTTTAAAATTTGATGCAGAATCAGTTGTTGTTTTTTAGTTGTTTTTCTCAATAAAATCCAAATCGGTATGAAAAGTTTCCTTTAATTTCCATAAGGCAAGCAATGCAATTCCAGAGAGCAAACTTCCTACTAGCATTCCTGCATAGAGAATATCTCCATCTAATAAATAATCCCTAAAAAAAGTATATATTAGAATGATTAATGGCAAAAGACCTCTAACAAAATTAGGTACGGTAGTAGTTACAGTCGCTCGTATGTTGGTGCCAAATTGCTCTGCAGCGATGGTAATAAAAAGCACCCAATACCCTACAGAAAAACCCATGGCCAAACAGATAAAGTAAAAAAGTGTCGTTGATATTTCAAAGGAATTTAGGTATAAGAATACCATAGCTAGGTTTAATAAAATAAAGAAGAAAGTTATTTTTTTTCTGCTTTTGAACCATTGGCTTAATATCCCACTTCCGATATCGCCAAAAACTAAACCAGTATAACACCAAGCGATGGCCTGTCCTGCCGAAATGGTTTCAGCACCTTGTACGTGAAGAGCTTTGGCAAACTCAGGCGAAAAGGTAATCAAAACCCCTACTAAAAACCAGATGGGAATGCCTATCAGAATGCATTGAATGTATTTTAAAAAACGGTTTTTATTGGAGAATAAGGAGAGAAAATCCCCTTTTTTTTCATCGCTTTCGGCAACTTTTTTGAAAATCCCCGATTCATTGATTTTAATTCTCATAAAAAGAAGCAATATTCCTAAAATTCCCCCTGCATAATAACACAAACGCCAGTCTTGAAAAATTTGGTACACTAAATAAGCAGCTACTGCACCTGAAACCCCAATAGAGGCTACAATCATGGTTCCGTATCCTCTTTTTTCTTTAGGTAAACTTTCGGTTACTAGTGTAATTCCAGCTCCCAATTCTCCCGCAAGACCTATTCCAGCAACTAACCGCCAAAAAGCATAGGCGGGTACACTATTTACCATTCCATTAGCAATATTGGCAACGGAATAAATTAATATCGAACCAAAAAGGACTGAAATTCGGCCTTTTTTATCTCCTAATATTCCCCATAAAATACCACCAAATAACATTCCTGCCATTTGCATGCTAATGAGAAACTCTCCTTGGTTACGGATGGCATCGCCTACAATTCCTAAATCTTTAAGGCTGTCTGTGCGTACAATTCCAAAAAGCAGCAAATCATAAATGTCAACAAAATAGCCTAAAGCAGCTACAATAACTGCGGCATTAAAAATAGAAACAGGTTTAGTCTCTGTCAAAGCATTGTTATTCATACAAAAGGATTATTTTTTTTTTCAAAAATAAGATAAATCTATGGTATTGCTATTTTTTATTAAGTTATTGTAGATTTCAATACAAGGGAACGTTTTTTCTTAGTATCAATTTGTATTTTTGGGCAGTTAATAATAAAAATTTGGTTTTAATAATTTAGAACCAACAAAATCAAAATATGAAAATTGTTATTTCTCCAGCCAAGTCATTAAATTTTGACAAAGAATTACCCACTACAGCATTTTCTGAATCTTCTTTTTTAAAAGAATCTCGTCAAGTGCATAAAGTTTTAAAAACAAAAAAGCCAAGCGATTTAGCTGATTTGATGAGTATTTCTCAAAAATTAGCCGACTTAAACTGGCAACGTAATCAGGACTGGAAAACACCTTTTACACCTGAAAATGCTCGACCAGCAGTATTTACTTTCGATGGAGATGTCTATACAGGACTGGATGCTCATACAATACCAGTTGCTAAATTGGATGATTTGCAAGACAAATTGCGAATTTTATCGGGCTTGTACGGTTTGTTGAAACCATTGGATTTAATTCAGGCTTACCGTTTAGAAATGGGAACTAAGATAGCTATCGGTGAAAGTAAAAATCTTTATGAATTTTGGAAACCAATTATTACCAAAGCATTGAATAAAGAACTCGTCAAAGGAGAACTTTTTGTGAATTTAGCAAGTAATGAATATTTTTCAGCTGTTGATACCAAATTACTCAAAGTGCCTGTTATCACACCTGAGTTTAAGGATTATAAAGATGGCAAGCTCAAAATGATTAGTTTTTTTGCTAAAAAAGCACGAGGAATGATGGTTCGGTATATTATCGAAACGAATGCAGAAACCATTGAAGATTTAAAAGGTTTTGATTACGAAGGCTACCAGTTTGATGGGAATCTTTCTAAGGGAAATCAGTTGGTTTTTACACGATAAAAATAAAAAACGGTCTAAGTAGTAAATAATCTCTTAGACCGTTTTTTTTAATGCATGGCATCCGCAGGATTGATTTTGCTTTTCCCAGGCTTTATTAATAAAATGATAGGAATACAACATAAAAATAAAATTCCTAGATAGAGAAATACATCCATATAGGATAGAACAGTGCTTTGTTTCATTACGGAAAAATCTAATGCTTGATAGGCTTTTTTTAGTGCTTCATTAGCACTGTATCCTTTTGCCATAAACCCATTTTGCAATTGATGTAAACGTTGTTGGATTTCCAGTTTACTACCGTCTAAATGTGAAACCAAATTGACGCGGTGTTCTTGGCTAAAACGCGTAATAAAAGTGGTAATGATGGCAATTCCAAAAGAACCACCTAATTGTCTCATCATTCCTGTAAAAGCAGCTCCTTCGCCAATTCCTTTTCCGGATAAGGTAGAAAGGGAAAGTGTGGTGATAGGAACAAATAGTAACCCCAAGCCTACACCTCTTAATATCAATGGCCAAAACAAATGTTCGGCACCAGTATCAGGTGTCATCTTGTTGTACATTAGCAAGGTAAAGAAAAAGAAAATTAAAAAACCTACTGCTACCATATAGCCTTGAGGGATACCTTTTTGGATGAGTTTACCAATAATAGGCATCATAAAAGCGGTAGTTATAGAGCCGGGTATGAGTAACATTCCAGCCTCAGTCGCTGTCCACCCTAAAACAGATTGAGTGTAAATAGGAATAATTAAAGTAGAGCCATACAATCCAAAACCTAATATGAAACACATAATGGTTCCTATGCGTAAGTTTCCATCTTTCAAAACACTAAGATTTACAATAGGGTACGGGTAGGTTAATTGGCGCCAAATAAACAATAGCAATCCAAATACAGAGACGACACTTAATGTTATAATCCATCCATTATTAAACCAATCGTCTTGTTGTCCATGTTCTAATACAAATTGTAAAGAGCCAATGAACGATGCTAAGAGAATAATCCCAATCCAATCTACTTGATTTGATTTTAATTTTTCACCGTATTTTGGACTTCGAACAAAACTTAAGGTCAATATGGTCGCTATAATTCCTAATGGTATATTGATATAAAAGATATAAGGCCATGAAAAATGATCTACTAAATAACCACCTAAAGGAGGGCCTAAAGTAGGTCCTACGATAACGCCCATACCATAAATTGCTTGTGCCATACCTCTTTTAGCTACAGGATAACTTTCGGTAATAATGGTTTGAGCTGTAACTAAAAGTGCTCCACCACCAAGTCCTTGGATAAATCTAAATACAACGAGTTCCCAAATATTAGTAGCATTTCCGCATAAAAAAGAGGCGATAGTGAAAATTACAATTGAGACGGCAAAATAATTGAGACGGCCAAATTGTTGGGATAACCAACTGGTCATCGGGATGATGATAACATTCGCAATAGCGTATGCGGTAATGACCCAAGCCACATCGTTTAATGTAGCGCCTAAACTTCCACGCATATTGGTAAGTGCTACGTTTACAATGGTTGTATCTACAATTTCTAATAAGGCACAAAGAACGGCAGTTATCGTGATGATTACTCGTCTAAATCCATATTCTACTAAATCGTCTTGACCTTGTTTCATTTTTTTGAGGATAAGGTTTTATTTTATATGTACGTCAACTTCTACATTCATTCCAGGACGTAATAGTTTTACTTTTTCGGCATCATTGCTTTTGTCGATACTAATTTTTACTGGTAATCTTTGAATTGTTTTTACAAAATTACCTGTTGCATTATCCGGAGGCAAAATGGAGAAACGAGAACCTGTAGCAGGTGAAAATGAAGTTACGGTTCCATTAAAATCATAATCAGGATAGGCATCCACTTTAAGGGTTACTTTTTGTCCTGTAAGCATTTTGTTTAATTGAGTTTCTTTAAAATTTGCAATAACCCAAGCTTCATTATTATTGATAATATAAAAGAGCGATTGTCCAGGTTGTACTAATTGTCCGGGTTGAAGATCAATTTTTGAAACTTGCCCATCAATAGCAGCTGTAATGACAGTATAAGACTTATTCAATCGAGCCGATTCTAATTGAGCTTTAGCACGTTTGATATTGGCAGCAGCCACATCTGTTTGTTTATCTGACACTTTAGATTTGGCTTGTGTAGCGGTTTTTTGATAAGCACTCGCTTTTTGTTGTTGTTCTAAAATGCTAACTTGGTTTTCGGCTTCTTGTTTTGCTGCTAAAGCTTGCTCATATTGTTGTTTTGTAATGGAATGATTTTGGTACAAATTATTATAACGATTAAAATCATTTGTTGCTAAGCCTAACTTTATTTTAGCATTTTGGATGTTTCCAAAAGCCGATTTAACGTTAGCGTCTGAAACGGATATACTAGCCAATACACTCCCTATATCTGCTTTTGAAACTTCAAAATTTCCTTCGGCACTGGCTAAGTTAGCAATTGCCTCTTCTATTTTTAGCTGGTACTCCTTAGGGTCAATGGTAAATAGGGTATCTCCTTTTTTCACAAAATCATTATCCTTGATGTACACTTTGCTAATGTAGCCTGAAACTCTAGGAATGATGGGAGTCATGTTTTTTTCAATTTGTGCATCATCTGTTTCTTCGTGTGAAAGAGCGTGCAGGTATTTAATTGTACCATAGGTAATACCTAGAACTACAAGTGCTCCGATGATTATAGTGAATTTTTTATTAGTTGATTTCTTTTCCATTTTGATTATATTTTTGAAAGATTGAAAGTTTGGTTTAGTTGCCCGGAAACAGATAATAATGCATAGTATTTTTGAATACTATTGGCTCTAGAAAGCGCTTGGTTAATTTTGGAAGCCAATTGTTCGACATCTGCTTCTAGCAAATCATTGGTGTCCGCTAGGCCATTATCGTATTTGTCTTTAATGATTCTATAATTTTCTGTAGCTTGGTTAACGGCTTCTTTGTAAACGTGTTCTTGTTTTTGAGAAAGTTCATATTCTTCTGAAGCACGTTTTACTTGGATTTTGATATAATCCGTTAAGAGGTTTTCATTTTCTTTTAATTCGTTTGCTTTGCTTTTCGCTAGTTTTACCGCAGTACCATTTTTTAAAATACCACTTAAATCATAGGAAAGACCTACCCCTATATTCATAGCATTTTGCACGGTGACCACATTTTTTAAATCCAAAATAGTATAACCACCTACAAGGGATAAGGAAGGATAATAATTACTTTGTGCAACTTTTATTTGGTCTAAACTAGCTTTTTCAGCTAATTGTAGGGCTTCTAAATCTTTTCTGTTCTTTAAGGCTATTTGATCACCTAAGGGAATACCTTTCATTTCAAAATTTGCAAAATCTTGTTCTTTTACCTCCAAAATGGTTTGGGGGTCTAATTTTAGAAATTGTGTTAATTCATAATTAACGGTGTTTAAATCACTAGTGGCACTATCGAGTGATAATTGTAGTTTGGAAACTTGTAATTGTGATTTAAGTAAATCATTACGAGGGATTAGTCCGTTTTTTTCAAGTTGAATAAAGTCTGCTACGCGTTGTTGAGCACTTTTAATGTTTTCTGTGATGAGGTCCACTGTTTTTTGTGCTTTGTACAAACGAGCATAAAATGTGATGACTTTCATGGCTATTACCTCTTTTGATTGCAAAGCACTTGCTTGTTCTGCTTTAAAAAGATGTTCAGAAGCTTTAATGTTATTTTTTAACTTAAAGCCATTAAAAATAGGCATTGAAGTGTTAATTTGGCCTAACAACAATTGATTAACTGCTGGTGTAGGCTCTGAGTTTGATGCAGTGCTGTTCGTAGTTTTCAAATCAATTTTGGCATTCGTTAGTCGTTGGTATTGCCCTGATGCCTTTAGATCTGGATAGGCGTGGTTTTTCATAGATTGCAATTCCAAGGCCTTCGTGGTCACTTTGGTGTCGGCTAGTGACGCCTCGTTACTTTTATTCCATGCAATATGAATAGCTTCTTCGAGTTTTAAACTCGTTTTTGTTTGAGCTTCGAGTGATGAAACCCAAATCATAATAATTCCTAATAAGGTGAATGAATTAATTTTCATGGATAAGTAATGCTTTTATTATTTGTTGAATGTGTTGCGTAAGTTGGGTTTTAATGAAAGTGTCAAAAGCTTCTTCAGAAGGTAAATCCAATAAATTTTGGAAATAAGGTTTGTTCATGTGAAAATGAAAAAAGGTTCCTAAAATCGTGGGAGAAATTAACGGAATAATGATGTCTTTACGGAAAACACCTTTTTCTTGTCCCTCTTTGATTATGGCCGTGAGTACTTTTAAGTTTTTATTTCTAAGTTCATCCAGAACCTGCATTTTGAGGTTGCTCTTTTCTTTTGCAATTTCAAAATGGATAATTCGATAAATTCCTTTGTTGTAGTTTATTTTATTGATATATAAGGCAACTAATTTTTCAATTTTTTCAATTGGATTTACATTCTCTAGGAAAAGGTTGGCTATTTCAAATTGTAATTCTTTGGTTCGGTAAAATACCAAAGCTTCTAAGAGTTTTTCTTTTGAACCAAAATAGTACGAAACCATTGCGATATTGATTTTAGCTTCCTTAGCAATAGTCCGAATAGAAGTGCCTTCAAAACCATTTTCGGCAAAAAGGGATTCTGCAACTAATAAAATTTCAATTTGTTTGTCGTTGAATTCGGTGTCAAAACGCATACTGTTCGTTTTTAATAAAAAACAAAATTAAACAACTGTTTAAATTAAACAGTTGTTTAATTTTTGTTTAACAGAAGATTAACAGTACGGTCATGTACCGGAAAAAAAATAGTGGGATTTAATAGGTACTTAGAGTATTTGCAAAGGGTTAAGATTTGTGTTAAAGAAATTTTAGTAGTATAATTGTAATAGCTATTATTATTTTAAGCTTTATTTGTACATCTTTTGAAAAAAATAAAACTTAAAAAATAAAATTGATTTTGAGTTTATGGATATAGAACTAATTAGTATTCCAAAGATTGAAGACCCTCGAGGGAACTTATCAGTGATTGAAAAGGATAATATTCCATTCTCGATTCAACGTGTTTATTACCTATATGATGTGCCTTCAGGAGCTGAAAGAGGAGGGCATGCGCATAAAAATTTAAAAGAATTTTTGATTGCATTAAGTGGTAGTTTTGATGTAATTGTAAATGATGCTACTAGTGAAGAGACGATTACTTTAAACAAGCCCAATGTGGGGTTGTTAATAAACCAAGGTATATGGAGAGAATTGAAAAACTTTTCTGCTGGTTCCGTTTGCTTGGTTGTAGCTTCAGAAACATTCGAAGAAGAAGATTATATTAGGGATTTTGATGATTTTCTTTCCTATATAAAGTTGGGTAATTTAGGAGAATGAAAATTATTTGCTAGCTTTCCAGGTAGATAAATATTGCTTGGCTATTTTTATGTAATGGTGTTCTTTTTCTATGAATTTTCGAGCGTTCTTACTTATCCTAAAAATTTCATTAGGATTTTCTATTAAAAAGGAGATTTTATCAACTAGAACTTTTACATCTGGTATAGCATTGATACACACTTCATCTTCTTTTAAGTTATAATGAGATAAAAACTCGGTTTCAGCACCTGTAAAAACGACTTTTCCTTTGGCCATCGCTTCAAGTGCATTATACCCTTGATCGTGGGCATACACTTGATCTAATAAAATATGGGCTTTATTATATTTTGAAATATACTCCCTATACGGAATGTCTCTGGTGGTAATTATTTCTACTTTATCAGCATATTTTTGTTGGATTATCGTTAATGCTTTTTCAAAATAATCATTTCCTTTTTTGTAATAGTTTCCTTGATTGATGCCGTGAAAAATTACAATGGGATGCAATTCAAATTGATTTATAACTTGAATTTTGTCAGTGTTTATTGGATTAGGAATTAACCCCAAATATTTTGGATGGTGTTCCATTGGGATGTGATAATCAAAATCTGAGGCGATTACGCCATTACAGTTGAAGAAAATTAATTCATGAAGTTTTTTAAATTCAGTGGTCCTAAATTTTAGAACATTTAGAAAATCTTTGTCAGCAATTTTGCCCTCAAGGTAAGGTTGAACTACTGATTTCATTGTGGGATGTTCAAAGGAATGTTTTACAGTCCAATAGTCGGTTCCACAGCATAGTAGAAATTTTTTTTGATTATATTTAAAAAGATAATCTAATATTTTTTTTTCGTAATAATAATTACAATAAAAGCTGTTTTCATTGATTAATTGTACGACGTCAAAATCTATAAATTGATTTTTGTTTTTTTTAAATTGTTGATAGGTTGCGTATGATGTCAAATCAAACCCTGTCAATTTATAAATTGCTAGTTTTATTTTTTTTTTGATACCCTTGTCCCATTTCCTATGTATTGGATAATCAGTAGAATAGTCTTTGAAACCATCTTTAAAACCTAATATAACAACATAATGTCCTAGTTTTTCTAATCCTTCTTTCAAGGAGTTATGCAAACGACTATATTCACTTAAAAGTAGTATCCTCATGGTTAATTGTTATATTTGATAAATATATTTATATTCTAATTGAAATAAAAAAAAATAAAATGAAAATTCTAATTGTTCTTCAGTCACTGGCAAATGGTGGAGCAGAGAGGAGTGGAGGCTTGTTATCTGTTTTACTTTCAAATTTGGGGTTTGACGTACATATTGTAACGGTTTTAGATGGAGTAGAATTTGAATATAAAGGAGAGTTGTTGAATTTAGGAATTCTGAAAAAAAAGAACGATACTTTATTTGGAAGATTACAAAGGTTGCTAGTATTGAGGTCTTATTTAAAAGAAAATAATTTTGATTGGATAATTGATAATAGACCAAGAAATTCATCATTTACAGAGTTTATTATTTCTAGATACATTTACAATCCTAAAAAGGTAATTTATGTTGTTCGTAGCTTTAATATTAGTAATTATTTTCCTCAAATTAGTTTTATTGCCAAAATAATATACAGAGAAGCTCCGAGTATAATTGGAGTTTCAAATGAAATAAAAGAGGCTATTATTGAAAAATATGGGTATCAAAATGTAAGATCAATATATAATCCATTTGATAAAGAATTAATTCTAAGTCATTCAAATGAATATAAAGTAAAAGGGAACTTCATTCTAGCTTATGGAAGAATTGATGATGAAGTAAAAAACTATTCTTTATTGATCGATGCTTATTCAAAATCAATATTGTCTTCATATAAAATTGATTTATTAATTTTAGGTGATGGTAAAGATTTAGAAAAATTGATTCAAAAGGTTAAAACGTTAAATCTATCCGATAGAATAAAATTTGTTAATAAATTATCTAATCCGTTTCCCTATGTAAAAAAAGCAATTTTTACGGTCTTAACAAGTAAATATGAAGGATTTCCAAGAGTAATAGTAGAATCGTTAGCCATTGGAACGCCTGTGATTTCGGTGGATTGTAAATCTGGACCTAAAGAAATTATTTCAAATAAAATCAACGGTTTATTAGTAGAGAATAACAGTGAAGACGAATTAGCAAAAGCGATGAATCTTTTTATTGAAGATAAAGACTTGTATCAAAAATGTAAAAAGAATGCTTCGTTGAGTGTTAATCATTTGACTTTAGAATCAATAACTGAAAAATGGAAAGAAATATTAAAATAATTTAATTTTTATTTGAAAATAGAATTACTAAGTCCTAATTTGACTTGATACTTGTTTATTGAAATTAATAATTTAAGTATCGTCTTTGGCAGATGAAGTAAAATTATTCTTTTAGGAGATAAATTTTTGAAATCAATTTTCTTGTAATATGCTTTGTAATTTGTTAAATCACTATTTAACTTACATTTGATTGACATTGTAAAGCGATTTAAATCCAAAAATTTTTTTAATGGCTTATTGGTTTTTTCTTCTTCTTTATATTTGCAAAAAGTACTTTCTTCCATAATATAATTCCAGTTTCTGGACGTACTACTAGGATTACAAATATATTTTGCAAGAATTTTCCAATTGAATACAATGGGGTACACAAGTCCTAATCGAATCCATAAATCAGTGTCCTCAGAAATTTTTATATTAGGGTCAAATACACCTACATTTTCAAAAACATTTTTATGAAAAACTGCACATGAAGTCCAAATTATCGATTTGTTGAGACTAGCATTAAAGTAGTTAACAACTTCATGGTCTCTAGTTTTTTTTAATGAGTATTTGGCTGGAAATGTTTTGTTAAACACTTCAATTTCAATAGCGGCTGAAAAAATGTTTTGTTCAGGGAATAATTCAATAGTGCGATGCATTTCTAGCAAAAAATTAGGATACCAGTAATCATCCCCATCAATAAAAGCAATATAATTGGATTTTGCTTTTTTGATACCCAAATTTCTGGCATGGGAAACGCCTCTATTTTCAGTGTAAAAATAACTAATTCGAGAGTCCTTAAACTCAATTACTTTTTCTTCACTTGAATCAGTGGAGCCGTCATTGATAATAATAACTTCAAAGTTTGTAAAGCTTTGATTAAGTACACTAGATAATGTGTTGGTTATAAAGTTTTCTTTATTGTATAAAGTTATTATTACTGAAAAAAAAGTCATAAATAAAATAATAGGTTTTCAGCTTGTTATTAATCGAAGGCTATTTTGTTATTTTAAATTACAAATATATCCTAATCGATACAAATCAAAGGCGAAGAGATTGGTTTTTTTCTTAAAAATGAGTACTTTAAGTAGCGGTTCGGAGCACTTAAAGAGTATCGATACGATTTTTGTGAGTTTGTTTTTTCTTATTAAATTATAATTTTTTAATAAGGAGTTTACTTTTTCAACATCTTTTTTGTCTGCTAAAAAATATTTTCTAGAAGCTACGCTTTCAAGTGATTTAGTAAAGAAAATAGCATTGTCTTCAAGGCCATTATGGTAAATACTATTGTCAATATGTTGGATTTTATATCGCTTGATGTATAAGTTATAACTAAAGAAATTATCTAAACCATATAGATTTTGTTGTTCGCTAAAATTACAACTTAAAAAAATACTTTTTTCAATTAACATATTTCCCGAAAAAACGTAACTATGAGGGGTTAAATTCCTGATGGAAGCTACTTTTTCTTCTCTTTTTTTTCCATAATTGTATCTGAAAAAATTAGTTTCTGTGAGGTACTCTTCGGTGTATTTATAACCGCCAAATAAAGTGATGTTTGGGCGGTACTCTTTTAAATACTCTTTGATGAATGTTTGTTTTTCTGGAAAAACATCAGCATCCAAAAAAAGTAATAGGTTGTAACGTGCCTTGTTTGCTAGAATTAAACGATTCTGTGTTCTACCTTTTTTTCTCTCGTTGCGTTCAATTGAACAATTTTTGAGATTGTTTACCTTATGGATTTCATCATCAAAAAGGTCCGAGCAATCATCTTGGCATAAGATTTCATATTCTATTCCCAAAGACATGCATTGCGAATTTAATTCGGAAATCAACGGGAGTACTTGATAATTAAATCGGGGTATTAGAATTGAGAGCATTCAAAAAAAATTAAATCTTATATTTGCTTTGGATAACAAAATCCAAAAGTATGGAATTTATGGATAGAAATAGTCTCGCCTCAAGGATTTATGATAAAATTCAAGAACATAAAACGGTTCTGTCTAAACAGTTTGAGGAAACTAAAAATGGAATAGGATACTTCTTTATTGATGAATTATTGCCAGAGGATATTGTGTTGAAAATGTATGCTGTTTTCCCAAAACCAGAACAAATGGTCTTGAAAAAAAGTTTACGTGAAGATAAATATATCGCCGCTCAGATGAATTTATATGATCCCATTTTAGAGGATATTATCTATGCTTTTCAACAAGATAAAATTGTGAGACTAATAGGAGAAATCTGTGGTATTGAGGAAACTATTCCTGATGAGTATTTGTATAATGGAGGTATTTCTATGATGGGATATAAACAGTTTTTGAATCCTCATTTGGATAATTCTCATGACAAAGACAGAAATAGATGGAGAGTCCTGAATTTGTTGTATTACATAACACCTGATTGGAATATTGAATATGGTGGGAATTTAGAATTGTGGCCTGATGGTTTGAAAAAGGAACCAATTACAATTCATAGCAAATACAACAGATTAGTTGTGATGGCTACACATAACAACTCCTTGCATTCTGTTTCTCCTGTGACTTATGATGGTTTTAGGTGTTGTGTGTCCAATTATTATTTCTCCAAAAATCCTTTAAAAAACACAGATACCTTTCATGTGACTTCATTTCGTGGAAGACCTGAGCAAAATCTAACTGATGTTGTTTTAAAAGTAGATACAGCTTTAAGAATGTTGTTGAGAAAAATCTTTAAAAATGGGGTCAAAGAAAACCCTCATGTTTATAAAAAATAAGGAACAATAGAGCTAAACAGTCCTCTGAACAACTTCAAAAATTTTGGCATCCTCACATTTTAAGGTTTTTGCAGGATACTTCATTAATAAAGCATAATCATGAGTAGCCATGATAATTGTTTTTCCGTTGTCATTAATTTTTCTTAACACTTCGAGAACTTCTGTACTGGTTTGAGGGTCTAGATTTCCTGTTGGTTCATCTGCAAGGATTAATTCCGGGTCGTTAAGCAAAGCTCTGGCGATGGCAACACGCTGCTGCTCTCCTCCTGAAATTTGGTGTGGCATCTTGTTTAGATATTGTTTCATTCCCACTTTATCCAAAACTTCGTCAATTTTACGGTCCATTTCCTCTTTTATTGTCCAACCCGTCGCTTTTAGAACGAAAATCATATTTTCTTTGATACTACGGTCAGGGAGTAATTTGAAATCCTGAAAAACGATTCCTATTTTTCTTCTCAAAAAAGGGATATCGTTGTCTTTTAAACCTACTAAGTCAAAATCGACAATATGTCCTTCTCCTTCAGTTAAAGGTAAGTCAGCATATAATGTTTTCATTAAGCTACTTTTACCAGTTCCTGTTTTTCCAATGATATATAAAAAATCACCACGATTAACTTCTAGATTTACATTTGATAAAATAGTTTTATCCTCTTGGTAAATTGTTGCGTTTCTTAAATAAAGTATAGGTTGAGACATAATTAAGGTTCATTTATTGGGTAAAAGTAATAAGATAACGCTTCTATTCAAAATAAATTTTAGGAAATAGGAAAGAATCATAAATTTAAAAAAAAGAGGCATCATTGTTGTTGTGCTTCACGAAGTTTTATTTGATGCTTCAATTTCCAGTATGGATTGTTAAAAGAATGTTTATAATAAAATGGTTTTAGAATTCGTTATAGACGATAGAATATGATACTTTTGAATAGATAAAAAAATATACAAATGCGTAAAATTCCTTATAGCCTCATTTTGTTGGTGTTAACTAGTGCAGTTTCTCTTTTTGCACAACAATCAACTATCCATACTCATGATTTAAAAGATTTTAACAAGGCCGTATCGTTGTATAGAGACGGGCAATATGCTTCGGCTCAAACCCTATTTGAAAAAGTGTATTTAGAAAGCAATGATTCAGAAGTAAAATCAGATTGTGCGTACTATGACGCAAGTTGTGCTATTCGTTTGGATCGTGGCAATGCGGGTGATTTAATAGAACGTTTTTTGGTAGATTATCCCACAAGTGCTAAAAGCAATCAGGCCTATCTTGAAGTTGGTTTTTACTATTTTGACCAAAAAAATTATGCAGGCGCTTTGAGAAATTTCGAAAAAGTTAATGAATATCAATTAAAAAGTGAAAACAGAGATAAATTCAACTTTCAAAAAGGGTATTGTTTATTCAATTCCAAAAACAAGAAGGAAGCCACGACTTATTTTAATAAGGTGCTTAAATCTCCTGTTTATGCTTCACAAGCTAAGTATTATTTAGGTTTTATGGCTTATGAAGGCAATGATTATTCGCAGGCCAATAAATATTTTGATGAAGTTTCAGGTGATGAAAAATACAAAGAAAAGCTTTCATACTATCAAGCTGATATGAACTTCAAACAAGGTAATTTTCAAAAAGCGATTGAATTAGGAGAAAAAGCCATGGCAAAATCTTCAGCTTTAGAGAAATCAGAGTTAAATAAAATTATCGGTGAAAGTTATTTTAATTTAAAAAAATACGACAAAGCAATACCATACTTAACCGCTTACAAAGGAAAAAGAGGTCGATGGAATAATACCGATTACTACCAATTAGGATATGCTTATTACAAGCAAAATGACTATGAAAAAGCCATCACCCAGTTTAATAAAATCATTGGAGGTAAAGATGCTGTTGCTCAAAATGCCTATTATCATCTAGGGGAGAGTTATTTAAATCAAAATAAAAAACAAGAAGCTCTCAATGCTTTTAAGAATGCTTCTGAAATGAGTTTTGATGCAGCCATTCAAGAAGATGCTAGTCTGAATTATGCTAAATTGAGCTATGAAATAGGAAATTCATATCAAAGTGTTCCTGAGGTTTTGTTAAGTTTTCTTACTAAGTATCCTAATAATGCCAATAAGGCTACAATCGAAAAATTGTTGATTGATTCTTATATTTCGTCAAAAAATTACAATGAAGCTTTAGCTTTATTGGAAAAAAGCAAAAGAATTGAGAATAAGTTAGCTTACCAAAAAGTTACATTCTACAGAGGATTAGAACTTTTTACCAATAGAAGTTATAACGAAGCAGAAAAAATGTTTAAAAAATCACTTGAAAATCAAGTGGATGCTGAGTTTACAGCCCGTGCTACTTTTTGGAAAGGAGAAACCGAAAATAAAGTGGAGGATTATAAAAATTCATTGTTGAGTTTTAAACAATTTTTGAGTTTGCCTCGTGCCAATACAACTCCTGAATTTAAAAATATTAATTACAACATTGCTTATGCCTATTTCAAATTAAAAGAATATGATTTAGCAGGTGATTATTTTCAAAACCAAATCAACAAAGTGAAAGGTGATGAAGACCGATTGAATGATTCCTATTTACGACTAGGAGATTGTCGTTTTGTGAATTCTAAATACTATCCAGCGATGGAATCCTACAATAAAGTTATAGAATTTAACGGATTTGATGCTGACTATGCTTATTTTCAAAAGGCACTTTGTTACGGGTTTTTGGGTAAAAGTGATAAAAAAATTGAGGAGCTGAATTCTTTTATTAAAATGTATTCTAAATCAAGTTATAGAGATGATGCGTTATTTGAATTAGCCAATACCTATGTGGCTACGAACAAACAAGATGCTGCTTTAAAAACCTATGATAAATTGATTGATGAATATAAAAAAGGTTCTTTTACTGCTAAAGCAGTGTTGCGTCAAGGATTGGTTTATTACAATTCAGACAGAAATGATTTGGCTTTGAATAAATTTAAAAAAGTAGCATCCGAATTTCCTAAAAGTCCTGAGGCTTTAGAAGCCGTAGCCACCGCCCGACTCATTTATGTTGATAATGGTCGTGTTGATGAATACGCTAGCTGGGTCAAAACATTAGATTTTGTTGCGGTTAATGATGTTGATTTGGACAATGATAGTTATGAATCAGCTTACAAACAATTTAGTCAAAAAAATTACAGCCAGGCAATTTCAGGATTCAATGCATATATAGCCAGTTTTCCACGTGGATTGCATAGTTTGAAAGCTCATTTCTATTTGGCTCAAACTTATTTTTCTGAAGGTATGGAAGCCAAATCGATTCCTAATTATGAATTTGTAGTAAATCAATCGCGCAATGAATTTACGGAGCAATCATTAACACGTTTAGGTCAGATTTACTTAAAAAGCAATGATAAAACCAAAGCCATTTCGGTTTTACAACGTTTAGAAAACGAAGCCGAATTGTCACAAAACAAAGTATTTGCACAATCCAATTTGATGAAATGCTATTACGACAATAAAGACTATTCAAATTCGGTTGTGTATGCCGAAAAAGTTTTAAACAGTGCTAAAATCGATGATAATGTCAAAAGTGACGCGCAAATAATCATTGCTCGTTCCGCAATGCAAACTGGTGACGAGACTAAAGCTAAAACGGGATATGCTAAATTATTAACTATTGCAAAAGGGGAATTAGCAGCCGAGGCTTTGTATTACGATGCGTATTTTAAAAATAAAGAAGGGAAGTATGAAGCGTCTAATACCACTGTACAGAAATTAGCTAAAAGTTATTCAAGCTATAGGTATTATGGTGCCAAAGGTCTTGTGGTTATGGCGAAAAACTTTTATGGTTTAAAAGATAGTTTTCAAGCCACTTATATTTTAGATAATGTAATTCAAAATTTTACAGATTACCCTGATGTTGTGGCTGAGGCTAAAACAGAATTAGCGGCAATTAAAGCTCAAGAGTCTAAAACCAATTCGTCAATAACAAACTAATTAAAAGGTTACGAATAATCAAATAGAAAACAGAATGAGTAAGCGAAATAGTTGGCTTACATACCCTAAAAAGATAGTATATGAAATTTAATTTTCTGCATAAAACGTTAATAGTAATTGGATGTTTTGGCGTTCAATTGACCTTCGCTCAAAAGAAAGAAACAAATATAGGTTCAGAAGAAGTTACAGTGGTTAAATCGTATAGCCCTACGATTGCTGATGCAGTCAAAATAGGGGAAACACCTTCACTTGACGATGATAGTAATACAAAAAAAGAAACCATAAAATATGCTATTTTTTCGTTTCCAGTAGCGTCCACATTTGCGCCTTTAAAAGGGAAGGCAGAAGATGTAGAAAAGTCGCAAAGAGAGCCCCTTTATGATAATTACGCCACCTTAGGGTTTGGAAATTTTAGTACGCTGAATGCTGAGCTTTTTGTCAATCAAGAACTCAATAATAATGATTATGTAGGGGGGATGTTTCGCCATTTTTCATCGAGAGGAGGAATCAAGAATGCTGAATTAGATACCGATTATTTTGATACCAATATTGATTTGACGTATGGAGCTAATTATAATGATATGTCTTTTAATTTGGATTTAGGGTATAAAAATCAAATTTATAATTGGTATGGTTTGCCAGCAGGTTTTGGTAGTTTGCAAACCCCTCAACAAAGAACGGATTTAATCAAAAGCATCAACCCACAACATTCTTTTAATACCTATAGCATCGGAGGAACGATTGGTTTAGGAGAGCAAATTTTGAGTGGAGCGCATTTGAAATTTTTACATTTTGCGGATACTTTTGGTTCTACTGAAAACCGTTTTTATGTAAAACCTACTTTTCAGTTTGAAGTAGGTGAACAAGCAGTTAAAACAGATTTGTTGGTAGATTATGTTGGAGGAAGTTTTGAAAATAATTATACTCAAACCAATACAGAGGAAATTAAATATGGTTACACTAATATAGGGCTTTCTCCAAGTTTTGTTATGTTAAAAGACGATTGGACGTTGAATCTAGGGGCGAGTATCTTTTATAGTATGGATTTGGAAAACAATAAGAACGCAGTATTTGTATATCCACAGGTTAATGCTTCCTATAAAGTTGTAGGTGATTTAATGTTGTTTTATACAGGGGTTAAAGGGGGATTGGAGCAAAATTCGTATCAACAGTTTGCAGATGGTAATCCGTTTATATCACCCACAATGGAAGACAAATCCTCTTCTACTTTTATTAGACCTACTGATAAACAATATGATATTTATGCAGGTTTGAAAGGAAAATTAGCCAATAATGTGAGTTATAATTTAAAAGCTTCTTATTTGAATGAAAAGAACAAAGCATTGTATAAAAGCAATGATTATAATGAAAATGCATCCAATGCACCTTATGCTTTTGGAAATTCCTTTCAGGTAGTTTATGATGACATGAAAACCTTGAGTTTCTCAGGGAATTTAAAAGCTAGTTTTTCTGAAAACGTAACTTTTGGAATTGGTGCGACTGTAAATGAATATAAAAATAATTTTCAAGAGAAAGCCTGGAATTTGCCTAAAGTTGAATTGGATTCAAATTTAGATGTAGTAATTACTCCAAAATGGTTTGCTGGCACACAAGTGTTTTACGTAGGTGAGCGAATGGATATACAACAAAATACGTCAATTGTTTTGCCGTCTTCAGCAGTTGAATTACCTAGTTATTTTGATGTGAATGCCCATTTAGGTTACAAACATAATGATCGATTGACAGGTTTTTTGAAAGCAAATAACCTTACCAATAAAGGATATCAAAAATGGATGAATTATCCAGTTCAAGGATTGCAAATTATATTAGGAGCCAATTATAAATTTGATTTTTAAATCTAATTTTTAACGGCAAAGTGCTTTTTAATCGACAAGAGCGCTGAGATTTAACAAAGAATAGTAAAGAATTAATGAACTCTGCTACCTCTGTAAATCTTAGCGCTCTCGACGGTTTTATAATGGTTATTCTGTGAAAGGAATCGCAATACGAGTTTTATCCCATCCTAAGTTTAAAATTATACCATTGTCAGCTTTAGTAAAAACCATAGAAAGTGCTTCTAAGGAATCTTCGGCTTGAGTAACTGGCACGACAAGTCGGGCAATGTCGTTTTCGGTTTTGTAGGAGTAAGCACCCCAAACATTGGTGTCTTTGTTGATGATGATGGTGTAATTGTCTTTTTCAGGAATGGTAAATAATGAATAAGTGCCCGCTTTTATTTTAGTTTTTCCCAAATACATATCTTTATAAAAAGTGATTTCATTGGCTTCGTTGGCTCCCGTTCGCCATACTTTACCATTAGGAGCTAATTCATTCAAGGTACGCCCTTTTAATTGTGGTCTGCTATAATATATTTTTATCGTTTTAGTAGCTTCTTTATTGCTATTAGGATAAGCAGTGACATCCATAGGGCTTTTGTCTAAAGGTGGAAATTTTTGCGCCTCAGCATTTGAGGAAAAAAGAAGAGTTAATCCAAAAGTGATTGTTGTGATTAATGTAGTTGTTTTCATAAAAGGGAATTAATTGATTAAAGGTTAAATTTATCGAATGTCATTCGGATAACGGTAAAATTTGGTGTTAAAATTTTAAAATGAATCTAATGGCATAATAGAATAAAAGTCTAAATTTGTTTTAAGGCATTGTAATTTGTAGTGTCTTGGCAACTAAGAACCTTAGCTCTTCAAAAAACAGATGACTTTCAAACTAAAAATCCACCAGCATTATTTACGACTAGTACAAGATAGAATCGATGTTTTCAGAGATATGATTTCGGGATTGACGGAAGATTCTAAAAATGATGCCAAAGGTTCCGCAGGTGATAAGCACGAAACGGCTTTGTCTATGATGCACTTGGAGCAAGAAAAGCTAAATACCAAATTAGCCGAAGTGCTTCATCAAAAAGCAGTTCTGGATAAAATAAATCCAGAGATTTGCTCAGAAATTATTTCTTTAGGAAGTTTGGTTAAGGCAAATGGGATTTATTTGTACTTGTCTTTGGCTTTGCCAAAAATAAATATCGATGGCGTGAATGTTATTGCGTTATCACCTCAATCTCCTTTAGGTAATAAGTTAATGGGGAATACAGTAGGATTTGGTTTTGAGATTAATGGAACGAAGTATTTGATTGAGAGTGTTGAGTAAAAAATCAATCAAAATCTATGTTGCTTGCATCTGTGTCTTCCGCGTCCCAATAATAAAGTGTTTTAAAACAATACTTAAAAGGATATACTTTTTCATCAATTATGATTTTCATAATCCTCTTTTTATATCCAAACCTATCGAAATCATTACTAAAAAATAGGATTCCCTAAAAAAAACTTTTGTAAATTCGCGACCTTAAAAGTTTACTATAAAACGAAATTAAATTATGAGTAAAATTATGACAGTCGACATTTTGTCGAGTATTAAGGGAGCACAGCCATCGGAAAGCGTGAACAAATTATTTGATGTGATAAAAAATGCACATCCGTCAAATGATAATTCCTTACATAATACCAATCGTAATTGTGTGTCTGTTAGTGATTTAAGAGAGGATGTGGTGGTGGAAAGTTCGGCTATAGAGAAACAAATTATTTTAGAAAACTTCCCGAACAAGAAAAATGGATTTTTAGTGGTTGCTAAAGTTATAGAAGGATAAAAATGGATTCTCAGATAAAAAAAATACACCAGCAATTGGTGTCTAAACAAATTACTTGTACGGCTTTGGTACAAGAAAAATTAGACTTACTTAAAGAAAATAAATACAACTCAGTCAATTCTTTATTAGATAGTTTAGCGCTAGAATTGGCGGCTAAAGTAGATGCTAAAATAGCAAGTGGAGAAACAATCGGTTTGTTAGAAGGAATTCCGTTTGGGATTAAAGATGTGTACATGGTGCAAGGAACGTACACCACTGCAAGTTCTGAGTTGTTAACAAAATATAAATCACCTTACACGGCTACTGCTATTCAAAAATTATTGGATGCGGGTGCGATTCCGTTGGTGAAAGAAAACTGCGATAGTTTTGGTCACGGTTCGTCTAGTGAAAATACCATTTTTGGAGCGGTGAAAAACGCTATCAATCCAGAATTGGTTGCTGGAGGTTCAAGTGGAGGTTCTGCGGTAAACGTAGCCAAAGATTACACGGTTTTTTCTATTGGAGGTGATACGGGAGGTTCGATTCGTCAGCCTGCAGGTTATAATGATATTTACGGATTCAAACCTACTTATGGAAGGATTTCACGATACGGATTGATGGCTTATGCATCTTCTACAGATTGCGTGGGACCTTTAGCAAAATCAATCGAAGATATCCGCATTGTATTGAACGTGATGAGCGGAAAAGATCCAAAAGATCAAACTTCTATCACTTCAAACGAAATTAGTGAAGAAGCAATTGCAACTTCAAAAGTGAAAACGGTTGGTTATTTCAAAAACTTTATCGAAAGTGAAGCGATTGATGCCCAAGTAAAAGCGGATTTCTTGGCGAGTATCGAAAAAATTAAAGCGAAAGGAATTGCTGTAAAAGAATTAGATTTCTTTAAATCGGATATTTTAGTTTCGACTTATTATACCTTGGCAATGGCGGAAACCGCTTCGAATTTATCACGTCTCGACGGAACCAATTACGGAAACCGAATTGAAGGAGAAAATTTGATAGACACCTATGCGGTGACTCGTTCTGAAAACTTTTCAGAAGAAACCAAACGTAGAATCGTAGGGGGGAACCAAGTATTGTCTCAAGGTTTTTCTGATGCCATTTATTTAAAAGGATTGGGGGTAAGAGACCAAATTTCGGAGAATTTTAGTAAAGATTTTGAAGAGGTAGATATCGTTTTATCTCCAGTGACACCAAGTACGCCTCCTAAAATTGGAGATAGTTTGAAGGATCCGTTGGCGATGTACTTGTCAGATGCTTATACTGTTGGTTTCAGTTTAGGGCAATTGCCAACTTTAACCGTGCCACAAGGAACAAGTACTGGGCTTCAAATTACAGCAGCAAAAAATAATGATGAATTAGTATTGCAATTTGCAAACTTCTTAAAAGATACACTATAATGGAATTGGAACAATTAAATGAAGCTTTAAAAGCTCATGATTTAGAATTGGTAATCGGACTTGAAACGCACGTTCGATTGAATACCAAAACCAAGTTGTTTTGTTCTTGTCCTAACCAAGAAATAGAAACACCTAATCAAAATATATGTTCCGTTTGTACAGGACAAATGGGCGTTTTACCTGCCGTAAATAAAGAAGCAATTACCAAGGCGATTTATTTTGGTAAAGCGGTAGAATCATCCTTTAGTAATGAAGTGATTTCATGGGATAGAAAGCATTACGAATATCCAGATAACCCAAAAAATATTCAAATAACACAGTTTCATAATCCAATCATTCCTGATGGACAGGTGTCTTGTTATAGAAATGACGGTTCGCAATTTACGGTAAACCTAACACAGGTTCATATCGAGGAAGATGCAGCGAAATTGATGCACGAAAAGAAAATTTCGTTAGTCGATTTTAATAAAGCTGGGGTTCCTCTTATTGAAATTGTAACCGAACCTTGTATTCGCAATATCGAAGACGCTTCAACCTATGCGCAATACATTCAACGTATTGTTCAGAATTTAGGAATCTCTGAAGCTAATTTGGAAAAAGGAGAATTCAAATCGGATGTTTCGGTTTCCTTGCGTAAAATTAATTCGAATGTTTTGAACCCAAGAACCGAAATCAAAAACTTGAACTCGTTTAAGTTTATGGTCGAAGCTTTGAAAGAAGAGGTCGAAAAACAATTCAATTATTACGAAGAACATAAAGAATTCAGACCTGACCAAACCACGGTTTTATGGGATGCTGATTTGAAGCAAACCAAAACGATGCGTAAAAAAGAGTTCGAAGCCGATTACCGTTTTATTTCGGAGCCTGATTTACCGTTTGTAAATATCAAATCGGAAATTGAAGCCATTACAGTGGATACTGCAGCTTTACCTTTTGCAGTAGAATCTATTTTGATTGGCGGTGGTGTTTTGCCACAAGATGCGAAGTTTTTCACTGCTGATGCCTTGCGTTCTAGGACTTTTGTTTCTTTGAATAATGCCATAAATGATCCTTCGTTTGTTGCAAAAACACTTACCAATACTATTAAAGCAGAAGATTATGATAAAATTCATAATATCGAGCATTTAATAACCATTTTTGTGTTGTTTAAAGCAGAAAAGATTACGGCAGTTTTAGTTCAAAATGCGATTGCAGGTTATTTGAAAGATCAAAATTTTGATTATAATAAATACTTCGCAGAAAACACCATTTCTGAAGATAAAATCCAAGAAGTAATAGAAAAAGTACTTTCAGAAAATGAGGCTGTGGCCAATGATATCAAAGCAGGTGACCAAGGAAAAGCAGGAATTTTGGTTGGAAAAGTTTTAGGAATCATCGGGAAAGGAGCGAATGGAAAGGTCATCCGTCAAATTATTTTAGATAAATTAGGAGCAGCAGCGGTATTAGAAAAAGCTGCCGCTTCTGAAAAAGCTTCAAAAGAGATAACATTTGAAAATAAAGAAATTCAAGAAGAATCCCTTCCTGAAATTCCTATCATTATAAAAGATACGTACCGAACACATAAAATTTCGCAATTATCAGAAACCAACATCAATGATGAAGTGTTGTTGTCAGGTTGGGTTGCGAGTGTTCGTGACCACGGAGATTTGATGTTTATCGATTTGCGTGATTCGAGTTATGAAATCTTCCAAGTGAATATTAGTAGAGAAACGTTTCCTAATATCGATGAGTTGGTAAAATTGAAACCAGAATCTGTGATTTCGGTAAAAGGAATTGTGATTGGTCGTAACGAAGACGATTACAATGCAGGTTTACGTACCGGTAAAATCGAATTAAAAGCATCTGAATTAGAGGTGTTAAACTTGTCTAAAACCTTGCCTTTTGAGATTAAAAGAGCGGCCAAAACCAATGAGGCAACTCGTTTTCAATACAAGTTTTTGGATCACAGAAATGAAGAGGTTCGTAGAGCGATTGTTAACCGTCATAAAGTAATTAAGTTATTGCGTGACATTCTTGATGAAGAAGAGTTTTTAGAAATAGAAACACCAATTTTGAGTGCCGGAACGGATGAAGGAGCCCGTGAATTTATTGTGCCTACTCGTAAAGGGGTAGGGATGTTTTATACACTACCACAAGCACCACAACAGTTCAAGCAGATGTTGATGGTGAGTGGGTATGAGAAGTATTTCCAAATTGCACGTTGTTTTAGAGATGAGGATTCTCGTGGAGATCGTCAGCCTGAATTTACGCAGCTGGATATGGAAATGGCGTATGCTAGCATGCAACAAATTATCGATTTGAACACCAAAATGTTCAATGAAATTGTAACTAAAATTTATGGTAAAAAATGGATTTTACATCCGTTTGAAATCATAACTTATAAAGACGCGATGGATTTCTACGGTTGTGACCGTCCTGATTTGCGTTACGGTTTAAAAATGCAAGACATTACCGAAATCGTAAAAGATACCACTTTCCAAGTTTTCTCTAAACCAATTGAAGAAGGTGGAATCGTAAAATGTATCAAAGTTTCGACTGCAGAGCAAGGAAATAAACGTATGTCGAAAGGACAAATTGAAGCGTTGACTGCTGTAGCACAACAACATGGTTTGGGTGGATTGGCTTACATCATTGTAAATGAAGGCGAATTGCAATCGCCTATTATTAAGTTCTTAGGTGAAGAAATCGCAGCTGGAATAATCAAAGCTACAGATGCGCAAGTAGGTGATATTGTATTCTTCTCGGCGGCAGATTATGCAACGGCTAACAAAGCCTTAGATGCTGTTCGTCAAGAAATGGGTAGAATGTTGAACTTGATTAATCCGAAAGAATTGCGTCCGGCTTGGGTAGTTGATTTCCCAATGTTTGAAAGAACCGATGAGGGAAGATGGACATTTACACACAATCCATTCTCGATGCCTGCGATTTATGATTTAGAGAAACACATGAAAGGAGACGATGACGAAATCGGAACCATCATTGCGCAACAATACGATATTATCTTAAACGGGTATGAAATAGGTGGAGGTTCTGTTCGTGCGCACAAATCAGAAATCTTAGAAGCAACCTATAGAAATATGGGGTACAACAAAGAAGAAATGATGAAGAGTGTTGGAACGATGTACAAAGCCTTCCAATACGGAGCACCACCACACGGAGGAATTGCATGGGGAATTGACCGTTTAATGATGATTTTAGAGAAAAAAGCTTCGATTCGTGAGGTAATGGCGTTTCCTAAAACAGGTTCTAGTGAAGATTTATTATTCGGAGCACCATCGATTTTATCAGATAAAAAGGTAGAAGAAATGAATGTGAAGATTATGAGAAAGTAGATTTCTCAAATTTTATAAATTAAAGTAAAAACGGATTCGTACTGAAGAGTATGAATCCGCTTTTTTTATTGTGTAAAAATGATTTGTAATACTGTTTTTATGAAACTAGTTTTTAGCCACGAATTCACGAATTAATTCATTAGAAAATCAATTCGTGATTTCGTGGCTAAAAATTAAGACCTAGGTTTATTAAGCCCTCTATCATAAAGCACAATCGTCCCTGCAACCGATACATTCAAGCTCTTGGTAGATTTGAATTTTACCAAATGATGACATTTGGCAATAGCTTGTTTTGAAAGTCCGTTGTCTTCGGCACCTAATAAATAAACGCAGCGTCTTGGGTGTTCGAAAGTTTCTAAATCTTCGGCTCTTTCGTCAAGTTCAACACCAACTAAGCGAGCACCTTTCGGTAAGTTTTTGAAGAAATCTTCAAAATTCTCATAATGGAAATACGGCATCGATTTTACAGCATTCTCAGTGTCACAGGCTTGTTTGGCATAGCGGTTACCGATGGTAAAAATAAAGCTAGCGCCAAGGTTTTGTGCTGAGCGCCATAGTACGCCTAAGTTTTCAGGAGTTTTGCCGTTTTGGATTCCGATTCCGAAAAATTCATTTACAAAGTTGTCATTCATGGGGCAAAAGTACAAACTGTTGGTAGTATTTTCAATTTTTTGATGCTCTGTGCTGACTTTTAGATTTTTGGTTCATTCAAAAATGTCACGGGTTTATCATGATTTATGCTGATTTTAAACACTAGATTGTATTTGTGTTGTATGTAATTGAGTGTTATTTGGTTTTTAAAACTCCGCTAGGAGTGACCTTTTTGTAGCAAAAGATATTTTAGGATTTTTTTAGCTCCGGAGGAGCGGGCTGTTTTTTAATCGGTATTTTGGGAAACGACAAAGTTTTAAAAAATATTCGGGTGCATTTGTAATTGATGTTGTTATTTGCAGGGACATGCGTGAGGGATAGGAGCAATCCGCCATAGCGGAGCGGATAGCCCGACAGCATTAAGTAAAGGGGCTTAATAAACGAAACCAAAAGTTAGCCCCTTTGCTTAATGGTGGCACGCCCAAATAAAAAAAAATAATTTTAAGGATGACGATTTTAAAGGAGAAAAGGGTATTGTTTTTTGTCGTTATGGCTGATTTTTCTATCGAAATTCACATTATTTGTTGATAACTTAAATCGTTAAAACAGTATTTAAGTCGTGTTCTAATTTCTGTTTTTATATATTTGCGTGTTAGACAAAAAATACAATTAGAATAGAACATATGAGCGAAGAAATCAAGAGTAATTATTCAGCAGATAGTATTCAGGCATTAGAAGGAATGGAGCACGTAAGAATGCGTCCTTCCATGTATATAGGTGATGTAGGGGTTCGTGGACTTCATCATTTGGTGTACGAGGTTGTAGATAACTCGATAGATGAGGCCATGGGAGGTCATTGTGATACGATTAGTGTGTCTATTAATGAAGATGGTTCTATTACAGTAGAAGATAATGGTCGTGGTATTCCAGTTGGAATTCATAAAAAAGAAGGAGTTTCTGCGCTAGAGGTTGTAATGACTAAAATTGGTGCAGGAGGTAAATTTGATAAGGATTCTTATAAGGTTTCTGGAGGTTTGCACGGGGTTGGTGTATCGTGTGTAAATGCTTTATCTACGCATTTGACAGCAACCGTTCATAGTAGCGACGGTAAAATTTACCAACAAGAATACGAACGTGGAAAAGCATTGTATCCAGTTAAACAAATTGGTGATACGACTAAAAGAGGTACAATTGTAACCTTTTATCCAGATCCAACTATTTTTACTCAGACTACGGAGTATTCGTATGATACTTTGTCAGCACGTATGCGTGAATTGGCGTTCTTGAACAAAGGAATTACTATTACTTTTACAGATAAAAGAGAGAAAGATAAAGATGGTAATTTTGTAGGTGAGGTGTTTCATTCTACAGAAGGATTAAAAGAATACATTCGTTATTTAGATGGAAACCGTGAACCAATCATCGGTCATGTGATTTCGATGGATAATGATAAAGGGGAAATTCCAGTTGAGGTAGCCTTGATCTACAATACGAGTTACGGAGAGAATATTTTCTCTTATGTTAATAATATCAATACACACGAAGGAGGGACCCATTTGCAAGGTTTTAGGAGTGGTTTAACAAGAACGCTAAAGAAATATGCGGATGCTTCTGGAATGTTGGATAAATTAAAATTTGAAATTACAGGAGACGATTTCCGTGAGGGATTGACTGCTATTATTTCTGTAAAAGTAGCAGAGCCACAATTTGAGGGACAAACGAAGACTAAACTTGGAAACAGGGAAGTGGTTTCTCCGGTAAGTCAGGCGGTGGCAGAAATGCTAGAAATTTATTTGGAAGAAAATCCAAATGATGCTCGAATTATTATTCAAAAAGTGATTTTGGCAGCACAAGCACGTCATGCGGCTAAGAAGGCTCGTGAAATGGTACAACGCAAAACCGTAATGGGTGGTGGCGGATTACCAGGAAAATTATCTGATTGTTCTGAGCAAGATCCTGCAAAATGCGAAGTGTATCTTGTCGAGGGAGACTCGGCAGGTGGTACGGCTAAGCAAGGACGTGACCGTAACTTCCAAGCTATTTTGCCCTTACGTGGTAAGATTTTGAATGTGGAAAAAGCGATGCACCATAAGGTTTTTGAAAACGAAGAGATTCGAAATATTTTTACAGCTTTAGGCGTGACTATCGGAACAGAGGAAGATAGTAAAGCGTTGAATATCTCTAAATTGCGTTACCATAAAATTATTATTATGTGTGATGCCGATGTCGATGGTAGCCATATCTCTACTTTGATTCTGACGTTCTTCTTTAGATTCATGAAAGAATTGATTGAGGAAGGACATGTTTATATTGCTGCACCACCATTGTATTTGGTGAAAAAAGGGAATAAAAAAGAATATGCTTGGAATGATGTGCAACGTGATCAGGCCAACGAAAGAATGGGAGGTAGTGCTGCAATTCAACGTTATAAAGGTTTAGGAGAGATGAACGCGGAGCAATTGTGGGAAACAACAATGGATCCTAATTATAGAACATTACGTCAGGTAACTATCGAAAGTTTGGCAGAAGCGGATAGGGTGTTTTCTATGTTAATGGGGGACGAAGTACCGCCGCGTAGAGACTTTATCGAAAAAAATGCAGTTTATGCAAATATTGATGCTTAATTTATTAAATTAGGCCAACCGTTTGTTTATAGCGGTTAGTCATTAATTAACAAATTAAACTCAAAAAGTATGAAGGTATCAATTATAGGTGCAGGAAACGTAGGAGCCACTTGTGCAGATGTTATTTCGTATCGAGGAATAGCAAGTGAAGTAGTATTGTTGGATATTAAAGAAGGTTTTGCTGAAGGGAAAGCTTTAGATATTATGCAATGTGCTACAGATACAGGTTTTAACACTCGAGTAATAGGGATAACTAATGATTATTCTAAAACGGCGAATAGTGATGTCGTAGTGGTGACTTCCGGAATTCCAAGAAAACCAGGAATGACACGCGAAGAATTGATAGGTATTAATGCAGGGATAGTTAAATCCGTTGTAGAAAATGTTTTGAAGTATTCTCCGCAAACCATCATTGTAATGGTTTCTAATCCTATGGATACCATGACTTATTTGGCCTTAAAATCAACAGGTTTACCAAAAAATAGAATTATTGGTATGGGTGGGATTTTGGACAGTTCTCGATTTAGAACCTATCTTTCATTAGCTCTTGATAAACCTGCTAATGATGTTTCAGGGATGGTTATTGGGGGACATGGTGATACTACGATGATTCCTTTAACTCGTTTGGCTGCTTATAATGGAATACCAGTTTCGCAATTCTTGTCAGAAGAAGTGTTACAAAAAGTAGCTGCTGATACAATGGTAGGAGGAGCAACGCTAACAAAATTATTAGGAACTTCGGCATGGTATGCTCCTGGCGCTTCGGTGGCTTTTTTAGTAGATAGTATTTTGAATAATCAACGAAAAATGATTGCTTGTTCGGTCTATGTTGAAGGAGAATATGAGCAAAATGATATTTGTATTGGTGTTCCGTGTATCATAGGTAAAAATGGTGTCGAAGAAATTATTGATATCAAATTAAACGATGCCGAAAAAGCCTTGTTTGCTAAAAGTGCTGACGCAGTAAGGTCTATGAATGATGCTTTGAAGGCAATTTTAAGTTAATAAAAATCCCATTTGAGGGTAAAGACTGCACTTTTGCAGTCTTTTTTTTGAGATTAATCGAAAAATAAATTGGTTAGTCTGAACCAGAATTATATATTTGCTCGTTTTATTAAAATAATTCAAATCTAGGGGTTTGATTTTCTAGTTGAAAGCTAAAATATAGACAGGGAATTAACGCAGAAACAAAAACAAAATAAATATAAAATAATTAATTTTTAGTAATAATGCAGAATAAAGGACTTATTAAATTTTTTGCAATTCTATTTGCATTGGTAAGTATTTACCAGCTCTCTTTCACTTTTGTTTCCAATAAAATTAAAGATGATGCTAAAGCTTTTTCAGGAGGAGATCCAGATAAAGAATTGAGATATTTAGATTCTATAGGGAAAGAAAAAGTGTTCAATTTAGGATTTGCTGATTTTACCTTTGATGAGGTAAAAGACAAACAAATTAATAAAGGTCTTGACTTAGAAGGAGGTATTAATGTTATTTTACAAATCTCTGTTAAGGATATTTTGAAAGGGTTATCAAATAACTCAAAAAATCCAGTTTTCAACAAGTCTTTAGCGGATGCTACTGCTAATCAAAAAGGAAATCAAACATATATTGATGCTTTCTTTGAAGCTTTTGCTGCAAATTCTAAAGGGACTGTAAAGTTAGCTTCTCCAGATATTTTTGCCAATCGTTCTTTACAAGGTGAAGGTGGTGTTGATTTTCAAATGTCAGATGCTGAGGTTCAAAAAGTAATCAGAAGAAAAGTTGACGAATCTGTAGAAAGTGCTTTTGGAGTACTTAGAAAACGTATCGATAAATTTGGTGTAACACAACCGAATATTCAAAAATTAGGAGAATCAGGACGTATCTTGGTGGAATTGCCAGGTGCTAAAGATGTAGATAGAATCAAAAAATTATTACAAAGTACGGCTCAATTAGAGTTTTGGGAAACATATAAGATTGATGAATTAGGTAATTTCTTGGTTGCAGCAAACGAGGCATTAAAGAAAACTGAGGTTACTAAAGTTGAAGCTAAAAAGACTGTTAAAGATTCTTTGAGTGCATTGTTGACAGATACCAAAGATTCATTAGATTCAAAAAAAGGAAACAATCCTTTATTTGATAAAATGGTATCTCAAGGAGGTGGTCCTGTTTTAGGTTTGTTTGCTCCTAAAGATACTGCAGTAGTAAATGGCTATTTAAAAAGAGCTGACATCAGAGTTTTACTAGCTCCAGAATTCCGTTATGCTAAATTTGTTTGGGGTAAAGCGACTCAAATGAAAGATGCAAAAGACAAAAGCATTGAAGCAGTTGAATTATATGCTTTAAGAGGAAATAGAGATGATGTTGCTGCCATGAGTGGTGGTGTGGTTACAGGGGCTAATCCTTCATTTGATCAATTGGGAAAACCATCTGTTTCTATTGAAATGAATGGTCAAGGTGCTAAAATCTGGGAAGAGTTAACAGGTAGAGCTTTTACTCAAAAATCAAATATTGCTATTGTTCTTGACGATATTGTTTATTCAGCTCCAGGAGTATCTAGTGGGCCTATTGCAGGTGGAAGATCAGAAATTTCAGGAAGTTTTACTTTAGATGAATCTACTGATTTAGCAAATGTATTAAGAGCGGGTAAATTACCAGCAGCTGCGGATATTGTACAGTCTGAAGTGGTAGGACCATCATTAGGTCAAGAAGCGATTGATAACGGAACGACTTCTGCGATTGTAGGATTGCTTATCGTGTCATTGTGGATGATGGTATATTATGGAAGAGCGGGTTGGTATGCTAATGTTGCTTTAGCAGTAAACTTATTGTTTCTTTTTGGAATTTTAGCAAGTTTAGGTGCTGTTTTGACATTGCCTGGTATTGCGGGTATCGTGTTAACAATGGGTACAGCTGTTGACGCTAACATCATTATTTACGAAAGAGCAAAAGAAGAGTTAAGAGCAGGGAAAACACTGGAGGAAGCAATTAAAACTTCCTATAGTTGGAGAGGAGCAATGTCTTCTATTACTGATGCCAATGTTACACATATTTTGACAGGAGCAGTTTTGTTTATTTTTGGTTCAGGACCTATTAAAGGTTTTGCTACAACCTTATTAATTGGTATCGCTACTTCATTGTTTACATCTATTTTTATCGCAAGAATCTTTTTGGATAGAAATTTAAGATCGAAAAATGATTTGACTTTCGTTACTAAATTCTCAGAAAAAATATTTAATAATTTCAATTTTGATTTCCTCGGAATGAAAAAATGGACGTATATGTTTTCTGCTGTAGTGGTAGTAGTGAGTGTGGTTTCTTTAGCGACTAATGGATTGGATCAAGGGGTTGATTTTGTTGGAGGAAGAACATTCCAAATACGTTTTGAAAAATCTGTTGACCCGGAAGTGGTAAAAGACGAATTAACTAAAGTTTTTGGTAGTGCTGAGGCAAAGGTTTTTGGTAACGACAACCAGTTAAAAGTAACTACTAAATATAAAGTTCAAGAGCACGGTATTCAAGCAGATGAAGAAGTAAATAAATTATTATTTGAAAACTTGAAACATCATTATTCGGCTGGTTTAACTTATGATAAGTTTGTTAATGCTTATGATGGTAAAAATGTAGGGATTCTACAAGCTTCAAAAGTTGGGCCTACAGTTGCTGAAGATATCAAGACAAATGCATATTGGGCTGTTTTGGGAGCGATGTTGTTAGTGTTCTTGTACTTAATGGTAAGTTTTAGAAAATGGCAATACAGTTTGGGTGCTATCACAGCAGTAGCGCATGACGTTATTTTTGTATTAGGTATCTATTCTTTATGCTATAAGTTCATGCCATTTGGTATGGAGATTGACCAACATTTTATTGCGGCAATCTTGACGGTAATTGGATATTCAATGAATGATACCGTAATTGTATTTGACAGGGTTCGTGAGTTCTTAGCAGGTAAAACCAAAGGGAATTTTTCTGAGATTGTAAATCAATCTATTAATACAACGATGTCAAGAACAATCAACACGTCATTAACTATGATTGTTGTATTGTTAATCATGTTTGTATTTGGTGGAGAATCTATTAGAGGATTTATTTTTGCCATGCTTGTGGGTATTGTTGTTGGTACGTATTCTTCATTGTTTATTGCAACTCCAGTATTAGTGGATACAATTTCAAGAGAAGATAAAACAACTGTTGAAAAACAGCATGAAGCGGCAGCTTAATTTAAATTTTATATAAATATTAAAGACCCAGCATTTGTTGGGTCTTTTTTTTTACCGTTGGAGTTTTTTATACTTATCTTTTTTTATTGAAAAAGTCTTTTTTGTTGGATTGGATTAAAAAAATACCTTTTAACGATATTTTAAGATTTTAATTTTATTAAATGACCATATTTCTTATATTTACTTATTATTGAACTAATGGGAGTCATCACTCATGTTCAAACTAAAAATTTTGTATAATGAAAAAAAATACTAAGTCATTTTATTTTCTTTTTTTAGTTGTATTTTTTTTAAATACAAATCTTTATGCCAATAACTTTACCGAAAGGTATGATAGGTCGTGTTATGTTTTAATTGATTTTATTTGTTTTACTGATTTTGAAATTTTAGCACCACCGCCACCTCCTCCTACTGTGAATTCACCCATATATTATTGTCAAAATAGTCCCGCAAGTCCATTAACTGCAACACCATCGGCAGGAAATACTTTAAGATGGTACACAACCCCAACAGGAGGTACATTTTCTACTACTGCACCAACTCCTTCAACAGCTACGGTAGGTTCAACTTCCTATTATGTGAGTGAAACCGATGGTGTTACTGAAAGTTCTAGAGTCCAAATAGTGGTGAATGTGGTAGCGGATAATGGTTCTTCAATAATTGGCTTAACATGTGATCCAACACAAATTACTGCTCCTTCGACAAGATATAATGCTGTATTTTTTGATTGGACAAATACAATTGGCTTACCGAATCAATATACTTATTTTTATACCGTTGATGGCGGTACACCAGTAAATGGAACCACTGGGCCTACTAATTTACAAGTAACTGGATTAACACCAGGACAAGCGGTTACTTTAACTGTATGGCATACCACTTACCCTTGTGATCGTTCGGTAATTACATGTACTGTGCCTTGTGATCCTGCTACTACACCCGTTCCAAATTTTGCACCTATTGCATCTATTTGTCAAGGAGGAACAGCACCAGTTTTACAGCCTACATCGCCAAATGGGATTTCAGGAACATGGTCACCAGCTGTAATCAATACTACAACTCCAGGAACGACCAATTATGTTTTTACCCCTAATCCTGCGGCACATCCTTGTGCTACAACACAAACGTTACCTGTTACAATTAGTCCTACTGTTACTATGTCGTTTACATCTATTCCAGCTACCGTTTGTCAAGGAGCAACCTATAATTTGCCTACAAGTTCTAATAATACACCGCCCGTAACTGGTACATGGAGTCCATCGACAGTTAGTACAGCTACATTAGGCTCTACGAATTATACTTTTACAGCTAATCCTGGACAATGTACTTCTGCCCCAAACTATACAACTACAATTACAGTTATACCAAATAATGTTACACCAACTTTTACTGCAGTAGGTCCAATTTGTTCTGGTGATGTGATAGCTCCATTGCCTACAACTTCCAATGAGGGTATCACTGGGACCTGGACACCAGCATTGAATAATACTACGACTACAAACTATACTTTTACACCCAATCCCGGACAGTGTGCCTTGAGTACTACGATGACAATCACCGTAAATAATAAAGTGACACCTACATTCACTGCAGTAGCACCTATATGTTCGGGAGATGCATTAAGTCCTTTGCCAACTACTTCTAACAATAGTATTAGTGGTACTTGGTCACCAGTTTTAGATAATACCAAAACAACTACTTATACTTTTACTCCAAATACAGGCCAATGTGCCAATTTGGCTAGTTTGACTATTATAGTGAATCCAATTATTGAACCTGATTTTAAATCGGTGCCCCCTGTTGTATGTGAAGGAGCGGGTGATTATATTTTGCCAACTTCCTCTGAAAATAATCCATCTATTACGGGAACATGGTCGCCTTCTTTTGTAGATAGTGGAATAACAGGGACGCTAAATTACACCTTTACACCCGATGCTGGTTTCTGTGCTAGTACAGTTTCGATTCCTATAACGGTTAAGCCATCTAATACGTTAGTTGATTTTCAGTGGACGGTAACTGAAGCTTTTGCCGAAAATCAAATAATAACGATAAATGCTTCTGCTCCTGGGGATTATTTATACCAACTTGATTTTGGGCCTTTACAGTCAAGTCCCGTTTTTGAACGTGTTTCTTATGGACTTCATTCGGTTACAGTAGTTGACCCAGATGGTTGTAGTGCTTCTATAACTAAATCTGATATTTTGGTAGTTAATTTTCCTAGATATTTTACTCCCAACGGAGATGGTTATAATGATACCTGGAATATTGAGACATTGAAAGATGACCTAACGGCTAAAATCCGAATTTTTGATCGTTATGGTAAATTTTTAGTTGAAATAAAACCAACAGGCAATGGTTGGAATGGTATGTACAACAACAATCCTCTACCTGCTACGGATTATTGGTTTGTTATAGATTATATTGAAGATAGTACTGCAAAAACTTTTCGTTCTCATTTTTCTTTAAAACGTTAATTTTAAAAGTATGGCTGTTTCAAAGTTTTCCTAAAAAACATTTTGGATAGCACGGTAAGTTAGACTTAATTAATAAAAGGAAAGCAGTTTTTTGTGGCTTGAATAGGGATTGCTTTTAAATACAAATCGAATGTTGGACTTATTTAACCCTGATGTAAATCCTCAAAACAATCTTTTACCCAAAGATGGTACTGTGAATTATTATGGATTTTTGTTTACTCAACAAGAAGCAACTCAATATTTGCAATTGTTACTAAACGAAATTGACTGGAAACATGATGAGGCCTTTATTATGGGGAAATTAATCGTCACAAAACGAAAAGTTGCTTGGTATGGAGATTCTTGTTTTGAGTACACGTATTCTAATCGAACCAAAAGAGCCACGCTTTGGTCACCTTTATTACAAGTTCTTAAAAAAAGAGTAGAAGAAGTAACGGGGCAAACATTCAATTCTTGTTTACTTAATTTGTATCATTCAGGTGAAGAAGGAATGGGATGGCATAGTGATGCTGAAAAGGATTTGAAAAAAAATGGTGCCATTGCTTCTTTGAGTTTTGGAGCAACACGTAAATTTGTATTTAAACATAAAGTTACAAAGGAAACAGTAACCATACTATTAGAATCGGGTAGTTTGTTAGTAATGAAAGATGAAACACAAACCTATTGGCTTCATAGCTTGCCCGTTTCCAAAAAAGTGATCCTTCCAAGAATAAATTTGACTTTTAGAATGATAGAAAAATTATGAAGGTCAAGTATGGAGCTATTAGCGGGTAATTGATACATAAAGTAGACAATGAGAGTCCACATACCTCTTAATTAGTGTCCTTCTTATTCTATTTTTCTTAACAAAAAAGCTCAAACTTTGAAGTTTAAACAAAACTTAATTCCTTAATTTTGTAATCGCAATTATTAATACACATTTTAAAAAATATACTATGAGTTCATTTGACGTAGTCATCATTGGTTCAGGACCAGGCGGATATGTATCAGCTATTCGTTGTGCACAATTGGGGTTTAAAACAGCAATTATCGAAAAATATTCAACTCTTGGAGGTACTTGTTTAAATGTGGGATGTATTCCTTCAAAAGCATTATTATCTTCATCACATCATTATGCAGAAATCAAGCATTTTGAAGACCACGGAATTGAACTTTCGGGAGATGTTAAAGTGAACTTAGAAAAAATGATTGCTCGCAAACAAGCGGTAGTAGATCAAACTTCAGGGGGGATCAACTATTTAATGGAAAAAAATAATGTTACTGTTTTCAATGGATTGGGGTCGTTTGTGGATGCTACTCATATAGCTATTGCTAAAGCTGATGGCTCATCTGAAACAATTGAAGCTAAAAATACAATCATCGCAACAGGTTCTAAACCATCCTCGTTGCCATTTATTAAAATTGATAAAGAAAGAATTATCACTTCAACAGAAGCTTTGGCTTTAAAAGAAGTTCCTAAGCACCTAGTTATTATAGGAGGTGGAGTTATCGGAATCGAATTAGGGCAAGTGTATTTACGTTTAGGAGCTCAAGTTTCTGTAGTAGAATTTATGGATAGAATTATTCCTGGAATGGATGGCTCTTTATCTAAAGAGTTAACCAAAGTGCTGAAAAAACAAGGAATGAAATTCTACACGTCTCACAAAGTACAGTCTGTTGAAAGAGCAGGGGATGTGGTGACTGTTAAGGCAGAAAATGCCAAAGGAGAAATCGTAACTTTAGAGGGAGATTATTCATTAGTTTCTGTTGGTCGTCGTCCTTATACGGATGGTTTGAACGCTGAAAATGCAGGAGTTAAAATTTCTGAAAGAGGTCAAATCGAAGTTAATGATCATTTACAAACATCAGCTTCAAATATTTATGCTATTGGTGATGTAGTACGTGGCGCAATGTTGGCTCATAAGGCGGAAGAAGAAGGCGTTATGGTAGCTGAAATTTTAGCAGGTCAAAAACCTCATATCGATTACAATTTAATCCCTGGAGTGGTTTATACTTGGCCAGAAGTTGCGGCAGTAGGTCAAACAGAAGAACAGTTAAAAGCAGCTGGAGTTGCGTATAAATCAGGAAGTTTCCCATTCAAAGCGTTAGGACGTGCTAGAGCAAGTGCTGATTTGGATGGTTTTGTAAAAATATTAGCTGATGCTAAAACTGATGAAGTATTAGGAGTACACATGATTGGGGCTAGAACTGCAGATTTAATTGCTGAAGCGGTAGTTGCAATGGAATACAAAGCTTCTGCTGAAGATATTTCAAGAATGTCACATGCTCACCCAACTTTCTCTGAAGCTATCAAAGAAGCGGCATTGGCTGCAACTGAAAATAGAGCGTTACACGTATAAAATATTGGTTTTTAATTTTTTATAAACCCTGTTCTCCTTTCAGAACAGGGTTTTTTTATATCTTCAAAAGATTAGTAGTCATTTATTCGTTCATAATAAATAATCCTTTGTAGTTTTTCCAGTGTGAAATGATTAGGAATATATTGCCACCAAATGCAAAAAGACCAAGTGGAAGATTTTCAGGAGTTAGAAAATAGTTGATTAATAAGATGTTAAGGGATACAGGCAAAATGACTAAATTAGCCAAGGTGACAAATTTTCCTGAGACAAAAGCGATTCCGCATAGCAATTCAGTAAGTTTTGCTAATGGAATTAAATAAGTCGAAGCAATTAATCCTACTTGAAAAGCTTTGAAATCTCCAGTGGTAACGGGTTCAGGATTCAAATGAAAAAAATAACTTATTGAAGTATAAAGGAACAAAAGCCCTAACATTGTACGAATGATAAGCGTTGCAATTTTCATAATATAGCGGTTTATGGGTTACAATGTACATTAACAAAATATCCTATCGGCTTCCATCAATTATAAAATGCGGTAGTGGTTTTAAAGTATAATCGTATTAAAGCCAGTACGTTATTGTAAATTTACAAAAAAATCAACGGTTTTTTCGTAATTTGACTCATTATAAGGTGATTTTTTGTTGTAATTTTGAGTTTTAAAGCAAAAATCAATTGAGATTAATAGTAAAAAAGACAATTACCGACCTGAAATTGTTTAAAAAACAGCTTTTGAATTGGTCGCAACGTTACCGCGAAATTACATTTTTAGACAGTAATGATTATCCGCAAGAATACTCTTCGTATGATTGTGTACTTGCCGTTGATGCTTTTACCTCATTAAAAACAGATTACCATAATGCTTTTGAAGATTTAAAACAGTATCAACAAACGACACGGGATTGGTTGTTTGGTTATTTGTCCTATGATCTAAAAAATGATACGGAGGATTTAGTGTCTCAAAATTTTGATGGCTTGGAATTCCCAGATTTGTTTTTCTTTCAACCCAAAAAGCTGTTTTTGATTCAAGGAACTACTGTCGAAATTCAGTATTTGCATTTTTGTGATGACGAACTCGAAGAAGATTTTTTGGAGATTACTGCTATCAAACCCATCGAAACGGAAGGACACACCGCTTTGATGATTCAGCAGCGAATTTCTAAAGAAGCGTATTTGGATAAAGCCAAAAAGATTTTGAATCATGTTCATGTAGGAGATATCTATGAGGCCAATTTTTGTATGGAGTTTTATGCTGAAGCGGCACAGATAAATCCGTGGGTTACTTATACCAAACTCAATCAAATATCAAAACCTCCTTTTTCAGTTTTTTTTAAAAATCATAAGAATTTTTTATTGTCGGCTTCACCAGAGCGCTATTTAAAAAAAGAAGGAGAACAAATCATTTCGCAACCCATAAAAGGGACTGCTAAACGTTTTGAAGAGGCAGTTGCCGACGAAACGTCTAAACAAAATCTTAAAACGAATCCTAAAGAACGTGCAGAAAACATCATGATTACTGATTTGGTACGTAATGATTTATCTCATACGGCACAACGCGGTTCTGTTCAGGTGACGGCATTGTGTGAGATAAAAAGTTTTTTACAAGTACACCAAATGATTACTACTATTACTTCTAAGTTAGACCCTAAATTTTCGATTGTAGATGCTATTCGGTTTAGTTTTCCCATGGGGAGCATGACAGGTGCTCCTAAAATTTCAGCGATGAAAATTATGGAATCTTTGGAAGAAACCAAACGAGGGTTGTATAGTGGAGCAGTGGGGTATTTTACACCTGAGGGTGATTTTGATTTTAATGTGGTGATTCGAAGTATTTTGTATAATCAAGATAAAAAATACGTTTCTTTTTCTGTAGGAAGTGCCATTACGGCTTTATCTATTCCTGAAAATGAATACGAGGAATGTTTGCTTAAAGCCAAAGCCATGCGGGAAGTCTTGAGTTAGTGTTTCTAAGGATTAGTAAATAGTGATAGGTTGAAAAAATGAATTATGCTCGAAAAAATTAAACTACATATTGAACAACGTTTTCCATTTTTAAAAAACAAAAAACTGCTTTTAGCAACTAGTGGTGGACTTGATAGCATGGTCATGTTGTCCGTTTTTAAGCATTTTGGATACGAAATCGCCATTGCACATTGTAATTTTCAATTACGAGGATTAGAAAGTTTTGAGGATCAAAATTTTATTCAAGAGTATGCCGAAAAAAACAACATTGCTTTTTTTGTAACACAATTTGATACTACAGCTTTCGCTAAAGATTACAAACTTTCTATCCAAGTTGCTGCTCGAGAGTTGCGTTACAATTGGTTTTATGAATTGTTAGAAACCAAAGGATACGATTACATCCTCACAGCGCATCATGCTGATGATAATCTAGAGACTTTTTTGATTAACCTCAGTAGAGGAACAGGATTAGATGGATTGACTGGAATTCCAGAGCAAAACGAGAACATTATTCGTCCTTTATTGCCTCTGAGTCGTGACGAAATTTTAGCTTTTGCCAATGAGAATACCATTCACTGGAGAGAGGATAGTAGCAATGCTTCGGATAAATACCTACGAAACAAAATTCGCCATGAATTGGTGCCTTTGTTGAAAGACTTGAATCCGCATTTTATGGAAGCCTTCCATAAGACACAAACCTTTTTACAAGAATCGGCGGGTATGGTTGAGGATGCCTCTATTATGGTGTACCAACAAGTGGTGACTCAAGAAGAGGATTTGATATACATAGATTTAAAACAATTGTTGCGATTACCTAATTATCAATCTTATTTGTACCAATGGCTGAAGGATTTTGGATTTAGTTCATGGAATGATATTTATGAATTGGTAGATAGTATGTCAGGAAAACAAATTTTTTCGTCTCATTTTCGACTGTTAAAAGACAGGGAGCAATTGATATTAAGTCCACTTGTAGAGACAGATGTAACGGAAGAATATGTTATCGAAAAAGGCCAACTAGAAGTTAATATTCCCTTAAAACTGTCCCTACAAAAAGTGAACGAGGTTTCTAGTCCTACTAATACCAGTATATTTGTAGATGAAGATGTGTTGGAATTTCCTCTAATTTTAAAAAAATGGAATGAAGGCGATGTTTTTCAGCCCTTTGGTATGGGAGGAAAAACAAAAAAAATGAGTAAATTTTTTAAGGATGAAAAAATGTCTTTGGTAGAAAAAGAAAACACATGGATTCTTTGGTCTGGCGCAAATGTGGTCTGGGTGGTCGGAAGAAGAACAGACGAACGTTTTAAAGTAAACAAACAAACACAAAACATATTAAACATTCAATTGCTATAATGAAGAAAATATATTTTTTAGTGCTCGCTTTTTTGGCTATGCTTACTGCCAATGCTCAAATGCTAGACCCTGTTAAATGGAATACTGCCATCGAAAAAAAATCAGACAACACTTATGTTTTAAAATTTAATGGAGTCATTGAAAAAGAATGGCATTTGTATTCACAATTCACACCCGAGGGTGGTCCGTTGCCTTTAGAAGTCATTTTTAAAAATCAAAAAGGGAATTATATTCTTGTTGGCAAAGCCAAAGAAAGCAAAACTAGGACTGCCTATAATGATATATTTGAAGTAAACGAAACTTTTTTTGAAGGAAAGGTACAAATCCAACAAGAAATTAGGTTAGAGAATCCTAAACTGGTTAAAATTGAAGCCGAATTAAATTATCAAGTATGCAAGGAAGTTTGTATTAATCAAGAAAAGAAATTTAGTTTTATTCTTCCTACTCAAAATCCTGAGAATACAATTTCTACGACTGAAAATAATAATATAGTTACACCTCAAGTAGATAGTCTTGCACCCAGTTTGGGAGCAGCAGAAGTTGCATCTGTGAATAAAGAGCAAACAGTAATTGAGGCAGTTCCCGAAGTGCCTCAAGAAGCTCCAAAAGGAATTTGGACGATTTTTATTATTGCGTTTCTTTCAGGTTTTGCAGCCTTGTTAACGCCTTGTGTATTTCCGTTGATTCCTATGACAGTCAGTTTTTTTACGAAACAAAGTAAAAATAGAGCAGCAGGAATTAGGAATGCAATATTTTATGGAATTTCGATAATCGTTATTTATGTTCTATTAGGATTGTTGGTTACTACAATTTTCGGAGCTGGTGCACTCAATGAAATCGCAACTAATGTTTGGTTTAATTTATTCTTTTTCGGATTATTAGTTGTTTTTGCAGTTTCTTTTTTGGGTGCTTTTGAAATTGTATTGCCTAATTCTTGGGCTAATAAAGTGGATGCTCAGGCTGATAAAGGAGGTTTGATTGGAATTTTATTCATGGCACTCGCTTTAGCCATTGTTTCTTTTTCATGTACAGGTCCTATTGTGGGGACTTTGTTAGTAGAAGCAGCTTCCAAAGGAGGTATTGCTCCTGTAGTAGGAATGTTTGGTTTTTCATTGGCTCTAGCCTTACCCTTTATGCTTTTTGCCTTATTCCCAAGTTGGTTACAATCCTTACCGAAATCAGGGGGATGGTTGAATACGGTAAAAGTATTTTTAGGATTTTTAGAATTGGCTTTGGCTTTTAAATTTTTATCCAATGCGGATTTGGTTCTACAATTGCACTTGTTAGAACGAGAGATTTTCTTGGCAATTTGGATTGCAATTTTTGGAACTCTCGCATTGTATTTATTTGGCAAAATAAGTTTGCCTCACGACAGTCCTATGACTCATATTTCAGTTGGGCGTGTCATGATGGGATTATTGGTTTTGACTTTTACCATATATATGATACCAGGATTGTGGGGAGCACCTTTAAAATTAATCAGTGCTTTTCCGCCACCAATGGAATACAGTGAAAGTCCACAAGGAGTGGGGGGTACGAGTAGTGTTTCTGATGCTGTATTGCCTCAAGGTGCTAAATTTGGTGTACATGGTTTAACCGTTTTTGAAGATTACGAATCAGGTTTGGCCTATGCCAAAACAGTGAATAAACCTATTTTACTTGATTTCACTGGTTATGCTTGTGTAAATTGTCGAAAAATGGAAAATAACGTTTGGTCTGATCCCAAAGTATTATCTATTTTAAAAAATGAAGTAGTGTTAATTTCGCTTTATGTGGACGACAAAAGAGCCTTGCCTAAGGAACAGCAAACAGTATCTAAAACAACAGGTGCAACCATTGAAACCATTGGAGACAAATGGACTGATTTTATGATTTCAAGATATCAAACCAATACACAACCTTTGTATGTTTTGATTGATTGGGAAGGTAAAAGTTTGAATTCCGCTCAACCTACAATCAGTTATGTAGGAGTTGAAGCCTATGAAAATTGGTTAAAGACAGGATTGTCTAAATTTTAATATTCCCATATTTTATAAAGTAGATATTTTTTTAAAAGAAAAACAATAACCTTAGAGGCCGATTACTTTCTTGTAACCGGCCTCTATTCTGTTATTTTTATTTGATGTCACTAAGTGTTTTCATGAATGCAATTAATGCTTTTTGTTCTTTTTCATCCAGATTCAAAGGATCAGAAGGCAATGTTTGATTTGGAACCGGTAAGCCCAAGCCTACACCACCTCCTTTATTATAAAATTCGATTACTTCCTCGAGTGTATTGAAAACGCCATTGTGCATATAAGGAGCTGTTCTTTCGATGTTTCTTAAAGTTGGTGTCTTGAAAGAATTTCTATGAATAGCGCCTCTTGTTACATTAAATTTTCCTAAATCATCATCAAGTTGCCCAGCTTTGTTAGGAACTCCTAAGACCTCGCTTTCTGTTTTTTCAAATTTAGGAGGAACTGTACCATTTGTTAAAGGGATAAAATGACAACTTGCGCATTTTGCCTTACCTGCAAAAAGATTAAAACCTTGTTTTTCTTCAGGGGTAAAAGTAGTTTCTTTTCTCATGACACGATCAAATTTTGAGTCGTATTGGCTCAGTGAACGGATATAGGACGCCAAAGCATTTTTTATACCAAAAGCATTGATTTCTTTTTTAGGGAATGCTTTTTGGAAAAGCGTACGATAGGTGGTGTTTTCTTTTATTTTTTGTGCCGCTTCATCAAGATTACCATGCATCTCGTCCTCGTTCGTAATAACGGCGATGGCTTGATCTTCGAGATAACTCACTCTTGAATCGGCAAAATAAGTTCGTTGATAGGCAATATTCTTAAGTGTTGGGGTATTTCTTTTTAAAAAATGCTTGCCGTTCATAGTTCTAGCGGTAGGTAAGCCGTCTGTAAAAGCGAGTTCCTCATAATGACATGAGGCGCAGGAACGGGAATTATTACCTGATAAAATAGGATCATGGAATAATTTTTTTCCTAAATCAATTTTCTCTGGAGTAGTTTTGTAATCGGGAAAACCTGAAAATCCTTCTGGGTCAAAAACATTTTTGTCAAATAAAGTTGCTGCAGTAGTTTTTAATCCGCGGAGTTCTTCAAATGTAGGTATTTGGAGTTCGGTTTGTTTTTGGAGCAAGGCTTTACTTATAGGATTAGCATATTGCAAGATAAAATGAGCTCTGTCAAATGTTGTGTAATCAGGGTTTGCTGTTAAATAGGCTATTCCCTTTTTTAATAAATCACTAGTTTTGTCTGAATGGTTATCCGTATATATCTGGTAATAATCGGCAACACTTTGAAGTGCTACAGCAGCTTCTGGCATCGATTGTTGGGCAATTGGGGAGTCAAATCCTGTAATTCCCATCGTGATGATTCGAAATACCTCTAAGCGCAAGGCATCAAAGACGTGAGCATCCGTCATTTCGCTAGTGGCTGCAATTTTTTCCAAACGTATTAAATTACTAGACAACATATCGAGTTGTTGTAGCATCTCCTCTTTGGCACTTTTATAAACAGTAGGAAATAGCATTTCTTCAATCACTTGAAACCCTTGTGGAGGAATCGTTTTGTTGTCGTTTTCTTCAAATTCAGCTAAAGCAGGGCCATTGATTGCTTTTGATACCTCCGGGAAATAGTATTCACTAAACGCTTCTACTTTTTTATAGGATTGGTGTGCTATATTGAATTGGTTTTGTATTTCGTTTTCGCTTTGGTCTTTAGCGATAGTTTCTTTTAATTTTTTGGTATTAAGGGATAATTGTTTTATATAATTTTGAAACAGTTGATTTACCTGACTGTGTTTGGGTTTGGTTGTACAGGCAACAAAAAAGAAGGGAAGGAATAGAAAGAAAAATTTTCTCATAATTAAGATGAAACCGTATTTAAAAATATAAAAGCAAAACCCACGACTCCTATGAATCGTGGATTTTGTTAAAATGTTGTCTGTTGAAATTATCTAGGAAGTCCTTTTATTACTACAATTTGACTTGCTTGATTTTCGTTTAAGCGAAGTGTACCTCCATCAACTCCTTTGTATTTGTCACCTCTCCATGAGTGTGGTTGTACACACAATAAGAAAGTATCTTCTACACCTATTTGATTAGATACATCAATCAATCCTCCGTATTCCCAATCACCAAATTTAGAAGTACCACCTACGTTGTATTTGGCAGCATCAATTGCTGTACGACGGTGATCTAATTCTAATACCACTTTCATTGTTTTCTTAGCAATATCATATTGGTAGATATAACCATCATGTGTTTCATCACCATATCCATTTGGATCTTCTTGGATGTAAACATAGTTGTTAGTTACACAAATATTATCTGGATTTTGGAATTTTCCTGCAATACCATTACGGTCGTCTCCATCAAGAATAACTTTTAGAGTTCCTTTTAATGGGTTGTTAGCCTCTAAATTCAATTGATATACTCTTCCATATTTAGTTCTAGAAGCATCAGCATTAGCTCCAGTAGTATTTTGTCCTGTTACATTAAAGTAGATTTCTCTGTCAGCTGACTGTCCTCCTTTTCTGTAATCTAAGTCTTCAACTCGACCAAATTTAATTCCTTTTAATGTATTTACAGCAGCATTAATTTGAGCACCTGAAAGTTTTGCATGATTGTCAATTTTTACAAATGAAACAGGATAGTCTTGTCCTACTACCATGTCTTTCTCTCTTTGGTTTTCGTCATTTCTTTTTAGCATGTAAAATGAACCATTTTCTAAGTCACCTAATTTGTCTGAAACATACATGAATACTTGACCTCCATAAGTTCCTGAATCATCATCACCAATAACAACAACTGTTTTTCCAGCAAAAGCTGTTTTGTTAAGCGGCAAAGCATTTTCGGCACTTAAACGACCTAGGGCAGGTAATTCTTTAGTGATATTGGCTCCAGCAGCAGTAGCATAAGGATCAATACGGTGTGTTCTTGATTCTTCTCCAGATTCTCCACATGTTAAGAAATAGGGACCAAAACCGTGTTCTTCTGGGGTAGCTAATGTAGCACCACACAATCTCCAAATTCCACCATTAGAATTTAAAATATATTCTCCTTTTACAGGTTTAAACGTTTTATCTAATGAAATCCTTGATACCGCAAAGTTGTCTTCGTGATTTACGATGAAAGTAAATGTACCGTCAGAATTTTTAAGTAAACCACTTCCGTCCGCTGATCCTCCGAAAACAAAATTGGGACTTTCAGACAACACATCATCAGAACCAATTAAAGAAAACAATTCAAGGTTTTCAAAACCAGTTTTTTTAGTTAATAGTACTGGAGTAGTTGAATGGTTTTTTAAAACCACATCTGGATTGGTAACAAAATCTGAACCTGATTCGTCTTTGTTACATGACACAATTGCCAAGGCTAAAAGTGCTGGTAAAATAATTCTTTTCATTTGATCTTCTTGTTTTAAATTTTTTGACAAAGAAAGAATTCATCTATTACCACAAGTTGGATTTTATATTATCAAATTTTTAATCTAACAGGGTTTTTACGGTCTGAATAAACAATTTGGTTACATTCAAAATTTGAATTGAAATGACTTTGTTTTATCGTGAAGTGAGTAGTACCGTGTAAAAGGTTGAAATACTGGAATTTTATGTAAATTGAATGGAGGAAGGATATTAATTTAATGTAAACGGTATGAGTGATAAAGTGGATTATCTTAACACGAATGAAGTTAAAAAAAAATGACCGCTGTAATTGAGCGGTCATTATAGATTGAAGGTGTTGCGTTATTTGGTTGTTTTTCGGCTACTTTTCATATTGAGTACTTCTACAAAAAGGGAAAACGAAATAGCAAAGTACAAATACCCTTTAGGAATAGGAGTCACGTGGCTTCCAAATATTAAAGCATTGGATAAATGAGCACTTTCTGTTAATAGCATCATTCCTATCAATATTAAAAATGCCAATCCTAATATTTGAATAGAGGGGTTTTTATTAACAAATGTTCCTACGGGAACGGCAAACTGCATCATGATAAAAACAGATATGACAACTGCTGTAACCATAATGTATAAAGCTCCAGGAACACCATTTGTCATCCCTACTGCTGTCAAAATACTATCAAATGAGAAAACCAAGTCAATCATGATAATTTGCAGAATTACATTTTGAAATGATTTTGTGGCAGCTTTACTCAAATCCATTTCTTCTTCACCTTTATGATCTACTTTTTCTCTTATTTCGTTGGTGCTTTTATAAATTAAAAACAAACCTCCTAAAAATAAAATGATACTCTGACCCGTAATGCCAGCTTGAAACCAACTTAAATCGATGGTGAACCAAGGTTCTTTCATTTGGATTAATAGGTTGATACCAAATAAAAGTGTAATTCGCATGAACATGGCCAAGAACATTCCAATTTTGGTTGCTTTTTTACGGCTTTCGGGCGGCAATTTACCTGTTGCTATTGATATGAAAATGATGTTGTCAATTCCTAGAACAATTTCTAGAAAAGTTAATGTTAATAAAGCGACCCAAGCATCTGGGTTCATAAATACTTCCATAATTGATTTTCTTATTTTTTAATATTGATTTCGTTGTAAAGAGTGAGTAGTCTTAATCTTTTTTTTTAAATTGACCAATAAGTTGTGTTGTATAATGCTTTATAATTTTGTTGCCGTACCGCGTTGTTTTTTATCATTACCGACCATTCCATATTCAAAAAGATAGGTGTTGCCTTTGGTTGATAAAATTTTGATGTTGATGGCTTTTTCTTCCGCCATGTTTTTGGGATGCAGTTTTTGTAACACATATTCACAATCATTTACCCAACGAATGGAAGCTGTATCTGTTTTTCCATTATAGGTTTCGATTTCAATGCTGTCATTGCGTTCAAAATATGTAGTATGGAGTTTTCCATCAATCTCACTTTCGAATTTAAATTTTCCAGTTTTAAAATCCTTGCAATCTCTTTCAGCTTCTTTACACGAAGCTAGTGACAGGGCTAGGGAGAACAATAGTATTTTTTTCATTTTTAAGGGGCTAATGTTATCTATTTTTGTTTTTTTGATTTAATTAAAAAACATGTTGAAGTGTACAATCACTTATCGTTTATCCAAGCGTTTTAGTTCATCATCCGTAAAGTTCTTAATTTCTTTGGCTTTGGAAAATTTATCTGCATTGTAATTTTTGGAGTGGTTACGAGCAATTGATAAACTATCCCAGTTAGTTTTTTTTAATTGTTTGGCATAAAAAATAAGCTGTCCTATGTGATAAGGATAATGAGCTAGTTGACGGTTTATGGCTTCGACCACCGTATGACCTTCGTTTCTTATGTAAATAATTTTAGCTAAATCTTCAGGTTGTAAGTCATCCAATGTGTTTAGTAAACATTGCCAACCCTGGTTCCAGATTTTAAACAAAGCTTCTTTGGTTGCAATATCATTTTCAAATTCGCTGTCGCGATTGCGCCAATCTTTCTCACCATCTGAAGTTAAAAAATCAGTCCAACGTGAAAGCATATTTCCAACGAGGTGTTTTACAATTGTCGCTATGCTATTTGTGTCTTCATTTGTTTGTATAAAAAGCTGTTCGGGTTCTAATTGGTCCATGGCTTTCTCGCCCAAGGTCTTATAGTATAAAAACTGCTTTTTAATGCTTTCCAGATAAATGGTGTTGATTTCCATAGCGCTAATTGTATTAGTGTTTACTCCAAAGATGCTGTTTTATTGAATTTTGATATCATATTTGCTAAGCAATCCAGGTATACCGTCTGTTGAAAATCGGGCTTTTCTCATAGGATTGTATTCGGGATCAATCGTGTAATTATAGGCAGTCAAAAAGTTAGCTTCCTTGAGTTGGGTTTCATTAAAAATTGCCGCTTGAAGGTTGCAATTATCAAATAAAGATTGCGTTAAGTCACAACCCATAAAAGCAACTTCTTTAAGAGAAGTATTGATGAATAGCGTTTTTTGCATTTTCTTGTTAGCAAAAGAGGCATAATCCAAAATACAATCTTGAAATTTTACTTGAAAAAGAAAGTCATTACAAGCATGAAATTGAATTCCCATGAGCTTACAATTGGTGAATTCAACCGATTTTAAACTTACTCCAATTAGTTTGGTCAATGAAAGATTGCAGTCGATAAACTCACAATCCATAAAAGAGTTGTTGGAAAAATCGCTATTTGAAAAATCACAATTTTTGAAAATGCAATCTTCAAATTCTCGATTGTGTACGCTCTTATCGATGAAATTTACCTTCTCAAAGGTTTTTTGAATGTGAATTAATTCTTCCATTACTCATTAAATAAACTTTTCATAATGAACTGTAATCCTTTAAAAATCAAAAATACCGAGGCTATACAACTAATAATTCCAATTCCTAAAACCAAATAATGCCAAAAAGTATGTTGGTTCATAAAGGCATTGTAAATCAATGAAGGGCCAATAAACAGTAAAGGTAAAGCTCCTGATAAGTACTTAATTCCTTTTGCTAAAACATTTTTGTCAGTTGCCATTTTTTAAAATCTAAGTTGTAAGCCGCAACCATTTTGGTTAGCGATAATGTTTATTTCGGGTTGGGTGCTATCTTCTCCTTTGTGTTGCAAGCCTTCATTATATAAATCGATGGCTTGTTGGGCTTTTTTGTTTTTTCCAGTTAATATGGGGACCGATATCAATAATGAGGCTAATCCTAAATAGGTGGCAGGAGTAGGGTATTTGACATCTGAAAATAGTCCGATGGCTAAATCGACTGTTACTAATGCGCTTCCAATGCCTACAAAAAAACCGCCCAAGGCTTCTTTGTTTTGCGATTTTTTGAATAAAGACAAAGCCTCAGTGTTTTTGGTTAATAAATCCCTCACATGACGGTGTGAAATTTGACTATTATTGCTATAGTACCTTCCTTTGACTTTTACAATTTCTTGTGAAAAAGAGAGTATAGAAAATAAAAGAAACAATAGCGGTATTCGTTTTTTCATGACGTAATTGTATAGGTATTATTTCCAGTTATCAACAGCTTTTCTTACGCTTCCAAATTTTGATAATAATTGAGATGCTTCCTCATAACCAACAGGAATTTCACTCATTATCATTTTAATTCCTCGGTCAACTAATTTGTTGTTACTTAGTTGCATATCCACCATTTTATTTCCTTTTACTTTACCAAGTTGTACCATTGTGGCGGTTGAAATCATGTTTAAAACCAGTTTTTGAGCTGTTCCTGCTTTCATACGAGAACTTCCAGTTACAAATTCAGGCCCTACTACTACATCAATTGGATATTTTGCGGTGAGCGATATAGGGCTTCCAGCATTGCAACAAATGCTACCGGTGAGAATGCCATTCTCATTACATGCTTGTAAACCACCAATGACATAAGGGGTAGTTCCCGAAGCTGCAATTCCAATCACAACATCCTTTGTGTTTACATTGAATTGCTGTAAGTCAAGCCAAGCTTGAGTAGCATTGTCTTCAGCATTTTCTACTGCTTTACGAATGGCAGTATCGCCACCCGCTATAATTCCCACTACCATATCAAATGGAACTCCAAAAGTAGGTGGACATTCTGATGCATCAACCACTCCTAAACGACCTGATGTTCCCGCTCCAATATAAAACAAGCGTCCCCCTTGTTTCATTTTTGCGACGATTTGGGTTACGAGGGCTTCAATGTTTGGAAGTACTTTTTCGACAGCCAAAGGAACTGTTTTATCTTCGTTATTGATATTAGTCAATAATTCTTGAACTGACATTTTTTCTAAATGTTCATATTTAGAAGAAAGTTCGGTGGTTTTAGTAAAAGTCATTTTTTGAGATACTAAGTTACAAAGACTCAAAGGTACTACCTTTTTTAAAAGTAACATAGGTTTTATAAGTTGATTTCGTCGTAGTATGGAGTCGTTTTTTCAAGAAATTGGAATTGTTCTTTGGAATAAAAAATGTTAAATTATGAGAAATATAGGCTTTTAGAGGGAAGGATTTTTAAAATAAATGAGCTTAATGGACGGTTGTAAAATATAAATATTTATTTTTGCAAACTGTTAAAATTAATGTTATTACATCTCGATAGTATGGTAAAAGATTTATTCGAAAGAATTCAGAACAATAAAGGACCATTAGGAAAATGGGCATCGCAAGCAGAAGGATATTATGTGTTTCCAAAATTGGAAGGAGAATTAGGTCCTCGAATGAAGTTTGGAGGAAAAGATATTTTGAACTGGAGTTTGAATGATTATTTAGGGTTAGCGAATCATCCTGAGGTGCGTCAAGCAGATACGGATGCCGCAATCCAATTTGGTGCAGCTTACCCAATGGGAGCTCGTATGATGAGTGGACACACTACCTATCACGAACAACTGGAAAAAGAATTAGCTGAATTTGTAATGAAAGAGTCGGCTTATTTATTGAATTTTGGGTACCAAGGAATGGTGTCTATCATTGATGCTTTGGTAACCAAAAACGATATCATTGTATATGATGTAGATTCGCATGCTTGTATCATTGATGGTGTTCGTTTGCACATGGGGAAACGTTTTACCTATAAGCACAACGACCTTGAGAGTATGGAGAAAAACTTGCAACGTGCCACCAAAATGGCTCAAGAAACAGGAGGAGGAATCCTTTTTATCACAGAGGGGGTTTTTGGTATGCGTGGACAGCAAGGAAAGTTGAAAGAAATTGTAGCTATGAAAGAAAAATACAATTTCCGTTTATTAGTAGATGATGCACATGGTTTTGGTACACTTGGAAAAACAGGTGCAGGAGCTGGTGAGGAGCAAGGTTGTCAAGACGGAATAGATGTGTATTTCTCAACTTTTGCCAAATCAATGGCTAATATTGGGGCTTTTGTGGCAGCTGATAAAGATGTAATTGATTATTTAAAATACAATTTGCGTTCTCAAATGTTTGCTAAAGCGTTGCCAATGATTCAAACCATCGGTTCTTTGAAACGATTGGAGTTGCTTAGAAAATCTTCTGAGATTAAAGATAAGCTTTGGGAAAATGTGAACGCATTACAAAACGGATTGAAAGAAAAAGGCTTTAATATTGGAGACACCAATACTTGTATTACGCCTGTATATCTTGAAGGTAGTATTCCTGAGGCCATGGTAATGGTAAACGATTTGAGAGAGAATTATGGTATTTTCTTATCGATTGTTGTATATCCAGTTATTCCAAAAGGGATTATCTTGTTGCGTATGATTCCAACAGCTTCTCATACATTAGCGGATATAGATGAAACTTTAATTGCTTTTGAGGCTATTAGAGAAAAATTGGTTAACGGTACTTACAAACAAATTGCTGAGCAAACAACAGTTGATGTATCATAACTAGATTTTAAGTTACAAAATGATAAGACTATTAGGTGTTCCTAATGGGAATTATATAACAAAATCCATTCATTATATGAATGGATTTTTTTGTTAGTAGATAACTTTGTGACCGTAATAACTGTAAATCTAAAAAGAAATGAAAGTGGTCAAATTGTTTTGTAATGTCGTTCTTATAGTGGTAAGTTGTACATTGGTTATCATTGCATTTTTTTCCTCTTGTAAGAATACCAAAAATGAATCTGTGATTGCGCCTGCAACAGTAGATACTCCCATGCAAACCAAAGCTAAAAAATGTTACCAAGCTATTGTCGATAACAGAGTAACCACGAATTAAAGCCCTAATAGTCCCTGGTTGTTCTGGTGGTTAGGAAGTAATTCGTGGATTAAAGATGTATTGTTCTAAATTCTTTTTAAAAGTTTTTCTACGACAGGTAATTTTGGGGTCAAAATTTTTCCAAATGGCATGGATGGCATGATTGTCCGCTAGTTCGGGAGTACGAATGCAATTTTCAATGCCTTTTTCTTTAAAAGTGGTGTAGTATTCATTGAAAATAACTGCGTGAACCCCTTTTTTTTGATATTCTGGATGTACCCCGATAAGATAAAAAGCGACGTCTTTACTGTGTTTTCGTGCTTTCAACAAATGATAAAACCCAAAAGGGAACAATTTTCCTTTTGCTTTTTGTAAGGCTTCGGAAAAACTAGGCATTACAATGGCAAAGGCTACTAAGTTCCCGTCTTTATCCACCACAAATTTTATGTATTCGGGATTGATGAAGTTGAGGTATTTTTTCTTAAAATATTCTTTTTGAACATCTGAAACAGCTACAAAGGAAGATAAATTGGCGTATGAGGTATTGAATAAATCAAACATTTTATCCACATAAGGCATAACCTCTTCGGTTTTTTTAAAGTTTAAAGCAGTGAGTTGGTATCTTTTTTTAATTACTTCTTGTGCTTTCTCAAAATGCTCAGGACGAACATTACTAAAGGGAAATTTACTTTCTATATATTCTTTTTCGGTTTCATAGCCCAATGTTTCAAAGTGCTGTGCGTAATACGGATGATTGTACCATGTAACCATTGTTCCTAATTCGTTAAAACCTTCGGTAAGAACTCCTACTTTGTCTAAATTTGAAAAACCCATTGGTCCTTCTACATATTCTAATGCATTTTTTCGACCTAATTCATAGACTTTTTCCAATAAAGCTTTAGTGACGTTGATGTCGTCAATGACATCAAACCATCCAAAACGGACTTTCTTTTTTTGTTGGGTATTAACTTCCTGCCAGTTTACAATGGCAGCAATACGACCTACAATTTCATTGTTTTTGTAGGCTAAATAAAAATAGGCTTCGGCATTTTCAAATGCAGGATTCTTAGTCTTATCAAATGTTTCTAATTCATCTGCAATAATGGGAGGAACCCAATAGGGATTGTTTTTATATAAGGCAAAAGGGAATTTGATGTAATCTGTTAATTCTTTTTTCGTCTTTGCTTCCTTGATTGTAATCATTAATTGTTTAGGGGTTTGTTGTTTGTGTTTAATGTTTAAGGTTTTAATTGTAAAAAGGAGGTTCTCTTTCTTTACCTCTTATTTCTAACTTCTAGCCTCAAATACCTTCCTTATCCTTTTTTAATTTTTTTTGCTTTTCGTACTGCTTTTTTAGAATCGCCATCATTTGATTTCATTATAACATCTTTGTAATTAGCATCGTAACGCCATGAAAATCCAATGCCACCATATAAAATAGATGGAGTGGTTTTTAAACTAGAACTGATGGAAGCATCAATTTGTAAACTTTTATTAATTAGATAAGCAGCTCCTCCTCTCAAAATAGAATCGCTGTAAAAATCGCTTTTGTATCCTTGGTTTTCGATGAATCCCGACCATTTTGCATTAAAACCACGGGTCAAAGTGAGTACATAACCATAACTAGGGAAATCAGACATGATGTAATCGGCAATGATATTTGAAACTAAAACCCATCTCCCGTCACCAAAATGATTTTGGGTAATCAACATCACTTTTGGCGTAATGGCGGCCTCATTAGAAAAATAATAGGGATTGTCAGAAAAAGTAAAATTTGCCCCAGCAAAGAGGGAAACAGCAGGAATCAATTGGTGCCAGTCAAAACGACGATTAGCTTTCCAACTGTAAACATTAATTTCTTTTTTATAGCCTTTGAATGGGTCGTAAAATAAAAATTTAGCTCCCAAGACGGTTTGTTTCAAAGCAGATTTGTTGTATTGAATATTGTGATCCGTAACCAATTGGTATTGGTATTGTAAATCAGCTACAAATTCTAGTTTTTCATGAAAAGCACCATATCGTAAAGTTGCATCAAGACCAAAACCATTTGCGTCATAATGAAGTAAACTGTGATTTTCTTGGATACCATAAATACCAGTTTCTACTTGAAAAACGGATTTTCCTACAGCGAATGCCGACATGGTTTCGCCAGGTCTGTTGGAGTTAATCTCGTCAGTATGTTGTCCAAAATGTACAAAGGGAACCAAAAATAAAACAATTATAATTGCAAATTGACTATAGCGCATGGTTGTTGTTTTTAGGATTTACAAGAATTGGGTTTCCCAAATGTACTATATTTTATTATTTATTTAAGAACCAGAGTTTATTTTTAAGTCTAGGATTTGTTAATTTTGTGGAAAAATATTTGATTTATGGAAACAGCTTCATTTATAGGTTTTTTTAAAACCCTATTGTATATAATGGCCTTTTACTACATTTTTAAATTTTTGGCTCGAATATTTTTGCCAATATTATTGAAAAAAGCGGTAGAAAAAGCAGGTTCTAATTTTCAGCAACAACAACAAACTAAGGATAACTCATGGAATAAAACCTCCTCAGCAGGAGATATTTATTACAAACCACCTACTTCAGGAAATCCTAAGTCCACTAAAAAAGTAGGGGATTATGTAGATTATGAAGAAATAGATTAAATTTGCTCCTTAAGTTCCTTATTTAACCCTCTATAAATCGCTCAAAATTGAAAGTTATACAAAAGTTTTACCCTCATGCTCTTGCCGTTTTAGGTTTTGTCCTTGTTTCACTTTTTTACTTTTATCCTGTTTTACAAGGCAAACAAATTTTTCAGTCTGATATTGCCCAATTTACGGGTATGGCAAAAGAGCAAAACGATTTTAGAGCTTTAGAACATCAAGAACCTTATTGGACCGATGCCGCTTTTGGCGGAATGCCTACGTATCAATTAGGAGCTAAGTATCCTCATGATTATATTGGGGCGTTGGATGACATGATTCGGTTTTTGCCTCGTCCAGCAGATTATTTGTTTTTATATTTTCTAGGTTTTTATGGGTTGTTGTTGGTTTTTAAAATAGACACTTTAAAAGCTTTTTTAGGCGCAATAGCCTTTGGTTTTAGTACCTATCTGATTATCATTTTGGGAGTGGGGCATAATGCTAAAGCGCATGCTATAGGGTATATGCCTTTGGTTGTTGCTGGGGTTATTTTGGTTTACCAACAAAAATATAAAATAGGTGGGTTGCTCACATTGTTTGCAACGGCGTTAGAAATAAATGCCAATCACTTCCAAATGACCTATTACTTACTCATTTTTTTACTTATTCTCTCTATTTTCTTTGTTTATATAGCTATAAAAAACAAAGAATTTAAACCCTTGTTTCAATCTTTTGGTGTATTGTTAGTTGCTGGAATTTTGGGAGTTGGGGCTAATGCTACTAATTTATTAGCCACAGCGGAGTATGCAAATTTTAGTACACGAGGAAAAAGCGAGTTGACTTACAATCCTGATGGTTCAAAAACAACCGGTTCTAGTGCTTTAACCAAAGAATATATAACGGAATATAGTTATGGATTGACAGAAAGTTTTAACTTAATTGTTCCAAGACTTTTTGGTGGATCTAATAATGAAAACGTGGGTACTGATAGCAAAATGTATGATTTTATGCTTTCAAAGGGGGTGCCTGCGAATCAAGCTGCTGATTTTGTTTCTGGTATGCCTACCTACTGGGGGGATCAACCTATCGTGGCGGCTCCTGCCTATATTGGTGCAGTCGTTTTCTTCTTGGCCGTTTTAGCACTTTTCATTGACGAACGAAAAATTAAATATGTTTTTCTTTCTGGGGCTATAGTGGCTCTAGTGTTGTCATGGGGAAAAAATTTCCCTGTTTTGACTGATTTTTTTATTGACAACGTTCCTATGTATAATAAATTTAGAGCGGTATCCTCGATACAAGTAATTCTGGAGTTATGCTTTCCAGTCTTGGCTATTATGGGGTTACAATCTTTTTTTAATAGTCAAAAAGAACAACAACAACAAGGATTACTTAAAAGTGCTGCTGTTTCCTTAGGAATTGTTATCCTCTTGTTTCTATGTAAAGGGATGTTTCATTTCTCGGGTGCTAGTGACACTTACTTTATGGAATCCTACGGTCCCGATTTTGTAGATGCATTGAAATCAGATAGAATGAGCATGTATAGTGCTGATTTATTGCGCACAGGTTTCTTTATTGCCGTTGTTTCGGCTATTTTGTGGTTTTTTATCAAAAATAAACTGTCTCAAAATACCGCTCTGATTTTGGTAGGATTGTTTATGATATCCGATTTGTTTTTTGTGGACAAAAGATATGTTGACGCCAAAGATTTTATTAGCGGTCGCGAAGTAGCAGTTCCGTTTCAAGAAACACCTTCGGACGCACAAATTTTGAAAGATACTTCACATTATAGAGTTTTTGAAGTAAATGGTAATTTTTCAAGTGCTAGAGCATCTTATTTTCATAAGTCGATTGGAGGTTATCACGCCGCTAAACCTAGACGAGTTCAGCAGCTATTTGACTACCAAATTGCTAAAAGCAATATGGAAGTGTTGAATATGTTGAATGTAAAATATATTATTCAAACTGATAAAGAAGGAAACGAATTCCCGACAATTAATCCAAATGCAAATGGAAATGCATGGTTTGTTCACGATGTAAAATTGGTAAATAAAGCTAATGACGAAATGCGTGCTTTAGAGAAATACAACACCAAAATTGTGGGGGTTTTTAATATTCAAAAATACGGGCATAAGTTTAGAAATGCGCGTTTGAAAAAGAATTTGGATACTACAGGAACCATCCAATTAAATGTTTATAAACCTAATTATTTAAAATATACAGCCGAAACCAAACAGGAAGGGTTGGCGGTTTTCTCTGAAATTTATTATGAAAAAGGATGGAATGCCTATATAGATGGGGAATTGACAGACCATTTTCCAGTAAATTATGTCCTAAGAGCCATGATGGTTCCTCCAGGTAAACACACCATCGAATTCAAGTTTGAACCTCAGGTGATTAAAACAGGTAGCACCATCACCTTAATCAGTTATGGCTGTATTTTGTTACTCATTATTGGAGGAATCTATTTTGAAAGAAAGAGAAAGTTGACAACCAAAGAAGGGGTTGAATAAAATGGAAAATCTTTCTTTTGATAAAAATAATAAGTATAGTGAACTAAAAAAAGTTCTTATTGTTACTTATTATTGGCCACCAGCTGGAGGTCCAGGTGTGCAACGATGGTTAAAATTTGTAAAATATTTGCCTGATTTTGGGGTACAACCTATTGTGTATGTTCCTGAAAATCCTACTTATCCTATTGTGGATGAAAAGTTAGCAGTTGATGTTTCCCCTAAAGCCATCATTCTTAAAAATCCTATTTTTGAACCCTACCAACTGGCTTCTTTTTTTTCAAAAAATAAAACAAAGAAAATCAGTTCTGGGATTATTCCCAATAAAAAGAAGCAAACCACTCTGGATAAAGTTTTTCTCTGGATTCGAGGAAATATTTTTATTCCAGATGCTCGTGTTTTTTGGGTCAAACCATCGGTTTCGTTTTTAGAAAAATACATTCAGGAACATCAAATTGAGACGATAATTACTTCGGGTCCTCCTCATAGTTTACATCTTATTGGGATGGAATTGAAGCAAAAGTTAGGTGTTAAGTGGTTTGCTGATTTTCGTGACCCTTGGACAACCATTGGTTACCATAAATCACTTCGCTTGTCTCGATTTGCAGCTCAAAAACACAAAAAGTTAGAGAAACAAGTACTGAATTCAGCCGATACCATTATAGTTACTAGTAAAACCACTAAAACCGAATTTCAGCAATTGACTTCGAAGCCCATAGCAGTAATTACTAATGGATATGATGTAGAGCCTGTTGGAAATCAAATGTTGGATACGTCCTTTAGTTTGGCGCATATAGGTTCTTTTTTATCCGAAAGAAATCCCAAGATTTTGTGGGAAAGTTTGAAAGAGTTAACCACGGAAATCCCTGATTTTAAGAAATATCTCGAAATCAAGTTACTTGGTGCAGTGAGTCAGGAAGTTCTAGAAACCATTTCACAATTTGGGTTAGATGTATTTGTGAATAAATTGGGTTATGTTTCACATGAGGAAGCGATTGCTCATCAAAAAAAATCTCAGGTATTGTTGCTTATCGAAATTGATTCTCAAGACACCAAAAGTATTATTCCAGGGAAATTATTTGAATATATGGTATCCAATCGTCCAATTATGGCAATAGGTCCAAGAGATTCTGATTTTGCAGAAATTATAACGGGAACCAATACGGGAGTATTTTTTACTTATGATGAAAAAGAAAGATTAAAAAAACAAATTCAGTTTTATTACAATCACTTTTTGGAAGGAAAATTACAATCACACGGAATAGGTTTACAAAAATATTCTAGAAAGAATTTGACTAAGGAATTGGCAACTCTTCTGGCCACTAACTCATAATCTCTAACTACATTAATGGGAATCGTTTTAAATCAGTCATTAAAAAATACCATCATTACTTACTTAGGGTTTGGAGTGGGAGCTATCAATACCTTGTATTTGTATCCTGTTTTTCTTGGGGCAACTTATTATGCGGTTGCAAATTATATTCTATCGGCGGCTAATGTAATTATGCCTTTGTTTGCGATTGGAATGCAAAATACCTTGGTAAAATATTATACCCAATACAACACTGAGGAAGAAAGAGAACGGTTTTTATCGTTTACCGTATTATTTCCACTCGTATTGTGTGTCCCTTTGGGACTTTTAGGCTTGTTGTATTATGATGACATTATCTATTTTGTTTCTAAGAAAAACCCTGTTGTTAGAGAATTCATTTGGTTGATTCCGTTTATTGGGCTGTGCATGGCGTATTTTGAAATTTTTTATGCTTGGGCCAGAGTACACATGCATTCGGTTTTTGGGAACTTTATTAAAGAAGTGGGGTTACGAATTTTTTCACTTTTGGCTCTAATAGGCGTTTATTATAAATGGATTACGGTAGTGGATTTTGTATATGTTACAGCCGGCATCTATTTTCTTGCTTTGATTGTAACGATGTGGTATGCCTTCCGAATTAAACAGCCTAATTTTCAGTTTACAATTCCTCAAAATGTAAAAGAAATTTTAGAATATACCTTTTACATTATTTTGTCAGGGAGTGTGGCCAATTTGCTTTTAGACGGAGACAAAATTATGTTGAATCAATACATGCTGATTGATAATATCGCTTACTATTCGGTAGCGACATATATTGCTTTGGTTATTTCCGTTCCTAGTCGTGCGATGCATCAAATTGTTTATCCTATTACAGCCAAGTTGATGCATGAAGATAAACATGATGAATTGAATGATTTGTATAAAAAAACGTCCATCAATCTTCAAGTTGTAGGTGGATTTGTGATGTTGTGTATTTTTGTCAATATCAATCAGATGTATGAGTTGGTCCCAAAAGAATACAGCGGGGGTATTGTGGTTGTATTTATGATTGGTCTCTCTAAATATTTTGATTTGATTTTAGGAAATAACAATGCGATTATCTTTAATTCCAAATACTATCGAACGGTATTGTTTTTGGGGTTGCTATTGGTTTTCTTGACAATTGGATTAAACATGTTTTTTATACCTCGTTACGGAATTATAGGTTCGGCTTTTGCTACGTTACTATCTATCACCCTATATAGTTTGGCAAAGTTGCTTTTTGTAGTCAAAAGGATGCATTTGTATCCTTTCACGAAACAAAATATATGGTCGCTTTTGCTCACCTTTGTTGTGTTTTTGGCCTTTTATTTCTGGGATTTCCCTGTTTATCCTTTAGTGGGAATTGTCTTAAAATCAATACTTGTTACCCTCGTATACTTGTATCTAAATTATAAATTTGCTATCTCACCAGAGATTAACGAGGTTATAAATGGACTAGTAAAGAGAATTAAAAAGTAATCGATGTACACCGTATAAACGGGATTCACTATTTTAAATTTTCTTTAAAAAAGTCAATAGTTCTCATCCAAGCCAATGTGGCTGCCTGCTCGTCATAACGTGGCGTAGTGTTGTTATGAAATCCATGATTCACTTTGGGATAAATATAAGCGGTGTGTTTGATGTTGTTAGCTTTTAACACCTTCTCATATTTTGTCCAACCTTCATTAACACGTGTATCCAACTCGGCATAATGAATTAATAATGGTGCTTTGATTAAAGCAGCTTCTTCATCTGTGGGTTGTCCACCATAAAAAGGAACTGCTGCTCCTAAACCAGGGAGTTTTACCGCCATCATATTTGAAATCCAACCACCAAAGCAAAACCCCACAACACCTATTTTTCCGTTGCATTGAGGATGTGATTGTAAATAATGAAAAGCAGCTATAAAGTCTTCGAGCATTTCGTTTTTGTCACGTTTTTTTTGCAATTCTCTACCATCATCATCATTACCAGGATATCCTCCAAGTGGTGAAAGTGCATCTGGTGCAAGACTGATAAATCCTTCTAAAGCAGCTCGGCGATTGACATCTTCAATATAAGGGTTCAGTCCTCTGTTTTCGTGAACAACAATAATTCCGGGTAGTTTTCCTTTGTTTTTTTTAGGAATTGAAAGCAAACCTTTTATTTGTCCGCCTCCTTTAGGGGAGTTGTAAGTGATATAATCAGATTCTAATCTTGGGTCGTCTTTTGGGACTAAAATAGTATCGATATAGTTAGGAGTCATAAAGCTTAAAAGTGCTCCTACTGTCACACTTCCTATGGCATATACAGAAAGTTTTTCTACAAATTGTCTTCGGCCTATTTTATTGTGGGCATAATCATCATATAAGTCAAAAACTTCTTGACTGATATCTTCTTTTTTAAGGTTACTCATTGTTTATGCATTTAATGTTATTATTTCTCAAAAAATGTTTGTAACTAATTTTACTAGTACTTTAAATTAACTGATAAACTATAAAAATAAGGAAATAAAATTGGTTTTCAGTTTAGACTAGAGTAATTAGTTTTAATCGGTTTTCGTTCCCGATTGTAAAACTGTGCATACACTGATTTTTTATTTACGAACTTGATTATAAACAAGCATCATTTCGTGATAATAATGATCAATTTCTTCTTTAGAATTCACCTCTTGTGGTAAGGCTCTTGCTATCGTTGTTCGAAGTCCACTACCTACAAAAAAAATGTAAGCTTAATTACTATGTGCAGAAAAGTTATTGTTAGCTAATACCTTGTTAGCTGCGTCTCCTATATCCTTTAGTGAATTCATTAAAGTTCCGTCTAAGTCAAAGATTACCGCTTTGTAGTTCATGCTTTTTAGTTTAATTTCTCTTTCAAATACTTCGCAGTAACTGACTTTTTGTTTTTGATAATTTCTTCGGGTGTTCCTTCGGCCAAGAGTTGTCCGCCATTTTCACCGCCTTCAGGTCCTAGATCAATAATCCAATCGGCACATTTTATCAAATCGAGATTGTGTTCAATCACTAAAATGGAATGTCCTTTTTCAATCAAAGCATCAAAGGAAGCCATTAGTTTTTTGATGTCGTGGAAATGCAATCCAGTGGTTGGTTCATCAAATACGAAAAGTGCTTTCTCCTTAGTAGCTCCTTTGACCAAGAAAGAAGCCAACTTGATACGCTGTGCTTCACCCCCAGAAAGAGTAGAGGAGGACTGCCCTAATTGTACATAGCCCAAACCTACATCTTGTAAAGGTTTCAGTTTTTGGGTGATTTTAGTTTGTTTGTTTTTTTCAAAAAAAGCAACGGCATCGTCTATTGTCATGGTCAATACATCATGGATATTTTTGCCTTCAAATTGGACTTCCAGAATGTCTTTCTTGAAACGTTTGCCTCCACAAGTTTCGCAAGGCAATTGCACATCGGCCATAAAAACCATTTCTACATTGATAGTTCCTTCACCACTACAGGTTTCACAACGACCTGCATCTACATTAAAAGAAAAATGTTTAGGCAAATACCCTCTTAATTTGGATAACTTTTCTTTGGCATACAAATCCCTAATATCATCATAAGCTTTGATATAAGTAACCGGATTAGAACGCGAGCTACGACCTATGGGATTTTGATCGACATATTCAATGTGTCGGATATGAGCAAAAGAACCTTTTAGTTCGCTAAATTGACCTGCTTTTTCACCAGCATTATCCAGTTTTTTTTGCATCGCTGGAAAAAGGATTTTCTTAACCAAAGTACTTTTTCCACTTCCCGAAACTCCTGTGATGACAGTTAGTACGTCAAGTGGGAATTTGACGTTGATGTTTTTCAGATTGTTTTCACGAGCCCCAATTATTTCGATATAATTTTTAAAAGAACGTCGTTTTTGAGGGATTGCAATACTCAAATCGCCGTTCAAATATTTTGCTGTAAGTGAAGTAGATTTTAAAATTTCATTGTAAGTGCCTTGTGCCACTAGATTTCCACCAAAAGTTCCCGCTTCAGGACCAATATCTATAATCATATCGGCTGCTTTCATGATGTCTTCATCGTGTTCAACTACAATGACTGTATTTCCTAAATCACGTAAGGACAATAAAACTTGGATTAATCGCTCCGAATCTTTGGGATGTAACCCAATACTTGGCTCGTCTAAAATGTACATGGAGCCCACTAAGCTACTTCCTAATGAAGTGGCTAAGTTAATGCGTTGGGATTCTCCACCTGATAGGGATGCCGAGTTTCGGTTTAATGTTAAGTAGCTCAATCCCACTTGCGTCAGGAAAGAGAGTCGGTTATTAATTTCAATCAACAATCGTTTGGCGATTTGCTGTTCGTATTTATTTAATTCCAGGTTTTTGAAAAAATCAACCAGATGCTGAATAGGTAAATCAACTAATTCCGAAACGGTTTTGCCGTTAATTTTCACATAATTGGCTTCATCTCGTAGTCGTTTTCCTTTACACGCATGGCATTTTGTTTTACCTCGGTAACGGGATAACATGACACGGTTTTGAATCTTGTAATTTTTTTCTTCTAATTCTTTAAAAAAATCGTTGAGTCCTTGAAAATAACTATTCCCTGTCCAAATCAATTCTTTTTGAGCTTCTGTCAGTTCGAAGTAGGGTTTGTGTATCGGAAAATCAAATTTATAAGCGTGTTTGATTAATTCATCTTTGTACCAACTCATACTTTCGCCTCTCCATGGGAAAATAGCGCTTTCATATACAGATAAAGAGGTGTTAGGTATCACTAGTTCAGCGTCGATACCAATAATATTTCCGTAGCCTTCACATACTGGACAAGCTCCGTAAGGATTATTAAAACTGAACAAATGCACATTAGGTTCTAAAAAAGAAATCCCATCCAATTCAAAATTATTGGAATAATCGAAGCGTTTATTTGTTTTTACTTCTTGCAGATAGCAAATGCCTTTTCCTTCATAAAAAGCAGTTTGTACCGCATCCGCTAGTCGGTTATAGAATTCCTCATCGTCTTTCACCACAATTCGGTCAATGATAAGGGTTACATCTTGATTGTCTAATGAGTGTTGGTCAATTTCGTCAATACGAACCATTTGGTCATTTACCAATATTCGGGCAAAACCTTGTTGGAGTAAGACTTTGAGCTTGTCTTCCAATTTTCTTCCATCTTCTAAATGAATAGGAGCAAGGAGTAACCATCTACTACCTATTTCTAGGGCTTTAACATCATTGATAACGTCTGTTACGGTGTTTTTTTTCACTTCTTGTCCTGAAACAGGAGAGTAGGTCCGGCCAATACGAGCAAATAATAATTTGATATAATCGTAAATTTCGGTTGAGGTTCCTACAGTAGAGCGTGCATTAGTAGTGTTTACTTTTTGTTCAATAGCAATAGCAGGAGCGATTCCTTTGATGTATTCCACTTTAGGTTTGTCTAAACGGCCTAAGAATTGTCGGGCATAAGAGGACAAACTTTCTACATAGCGTCGTTGTCCTTCGGCATACAAAGTATCAAAGGCCAAACTCGATTTTCCAGAGCCTGATAGACCAGTAATCACCACCAATTGATTTCGTGGAATAGCCACATCCACATTTTTAAGGTTGTGTACTTGAGCACCTTTGATAATAATGTTTTTCTTTGGGTCTAATGTAGAAAGGTCAACTTGCATAGTTAATGGAAATTTGCACAAAAGTAAGCAATTTTAGAGAGAGAATGGAAGGTAAACGATTCCTAAATTTTAAGAATAACTTTCGTTTTTGGACTTGATAAAATGTTTTTTTTAGATTTTATTCTTGTATAGTTATTATAACGCTATTTTTTAGGACTGAATTCTTTTTTAATTTTAAATTTACCTAAATCAAAACGAAACCAACATTGAAAACAAAAATTGCCCTTTTATCCTTTTTATTCTCCATCACTCTTTTTGCACAAGAGTTGCCTCCCATTGTAAAATATGCTCCAACTACTTATGGTGCAGGCAATCAAAATTGGATGATAAGTCAAGATTCACAGCAATTCATCTTATTTGCTAATAACGAGGGATTATTAGAGTTCAATGGTTCGAGTTGGCAACTGTATCCTTCCCCAAATGAAACGATTATTCGTTCTGTTAAGGTGATAGGGGATAAAATCTATACAGGGAGTTATATGGAATTTGGTTTTTGGAAACACATGAATGATGGGAAATTGAAGTACCAATCGCTCAGTGCATCCATTAAAAAATACATTCGTGACGACGAACAATTTTGGAATATTTTACATTACGACCATTGGGTAATTTTTCAATCATTGGATCGTATTTATGTGTTTGATACCAAAACTGGAAAATTTAGGATTATTGCACCAAGTGCTACTATTATTAAGGCTTTTAAAACAACCAATGGGTTGTATTATCAAGTTTACAATGAAGGATTGTACGAAATTGAAGCTGGCAAAAGCACCTTAAAATCGAGTCATCCAGTGTTTAAAAATAACCGAATTGTAAATGTTTTTTCCAATGAAAATGGACTATTAGTCGTTACTGAGTCCAATGGGTTTTATCAATTATCAGGTAATCAAATCACTAAATTCAGTACAGAAGCAGATAAGGCACTTGAATCTAGTAGTATTTATAGTTGTGAAAAACTTACTAATGGAGGTATAGCGATAGGAACAGTCTCTAATGGAATTTTTATTTTAACTAAAGAAGGAAAGTTAAATTATCATATTTCCCAAAGCAAAGGTTTGAGTAACAACACTGCTTTGTCTTTGTTTGAAGATGCTGAAAAAAACCTATGGATAGGATTGGACAACGGTATTAATTGCATCAATTTGCAATCACCTATACAAAGTTATGTGGACGACTCAGGTATTTTGGGTACCATTTATACCTCAAAACTTCATGATGGTTGGTTATATGTAGGGACTAATCAAGGATTGTTTTATAAAAAATACCGTAGCAACGAGGATTTTAAATTTGTTTCAGGTACCAAAGGTCAGGTTTGGACTTTATTTGCTTACGATGGGACTTTATTTTGCGGACATGATAGAGGAACTTATGTGGTTCAAAATGGAAGTATCCAATCCATTTTTTCACAATCAGGGACTTGGAAATTGAACACCGTTCCAGGTCAAAAAGACATCTTGCTTCAAGGGAATTATTATGGAATCTCTGTTTTGGAAAGGCGAGGAGGTCAATGGTATTTTAGAAATAAGCTCGAAGGATTCGATTATTCGTCCAAATATTTTGAGATAACGGATGCTTTTGAAATCTATGTGAGCCATGAATATAAGGGCGTGTTTCGATTAGCAACAGATGCTCGCTTGGCTAAAATCAATACGTTTACCACCTACAAGCATCCTACGAAAGGAAAAAATGCCAGTTTGGTTAAGTTTAATAATGCCATTTATTACGCTTATAAAGAGGGGGTTTTTAAATTAAATGCGAAAACAAAAGAATTCCATAAGGATGCTTTGTTGAGTACTGTTTTTGAGAAAGACGAATATACGTCAGGTAAAATGATTGTGGATGAAACTCACAAGATATGGTTGTTCTCTAAAAATTATACCAGTTATTATGCCGCAACCAAATTAAGTGATCAGCTGAAACAAAATAGCATTCCTATTCCAGCTTCGTTGACCAATTCGATGTTAGGCTATGAAAATATTACGCATTTGGCTAATTCTGATTACCTTTTTGGTACTACAGATGGGTATTATACGATGAATATTGATGATTTGGTTTTCAAAAATTATAAAGTCTCTATTTCAAACATTACAACGAATCGATTGAATGCATCCTCGCGAAGTAATCCTATTCAAACCGAAGGAATTTTTGCGCACGATGAAAACAACATCAGTTTTAGCTTTACGGTACCTGAATACAATAAATACATCAATCCAGAGTATCAATATATATTAGAAGGATTTCAAGACGATTGGAGCAATTGGAATACAAGATCTAATGTGAATTTTAAAAATTTGCCATCAGGGGAGTATGTGTTTAAATTAAAAGCAAAGTTTGCCAATTCCAATCTCGATACTATAGTAACGTATTCCTTTACGATAAAAAAACCATGGTACGGAACCAATCTAGCTATTTGTATGTATTTCGTATTGTTATTATTGTTTTCTCGATTCATGCATAACCAATACACCAGTTATTATTTGAAAAAAGAACAAAAACTAATTGAAGAAAACAATTTGTTGTTAGAAATTCAAGAGTTAGAAAACCAACAGCAATTGATGCGCCTAAAAAATGAACAACTTTCCCAAGATGTAGATAGTATGAATAAGGAATTGGCGGCATCCACAATGAGTCTCAATAGTAAAAACGAATTACTGGCTTTGATTCAAGAAGATTTGAAGAAAACAGAAGCAAGTGACAGTAGAAGTATCAAATCCGTTATTTCAACGATTAATAAAAACATAACTAAGAATGATGCTTGGAGTGTTTTTCAAGAGGCATTTGATAAAACAGATAAAGATTTTTTGAAAAAAATAAAAGAGGCTCATCCTTCCTTAACGGCCAATGATTTGAAATTATGTGCTTATTTGAGACTCAATCTTTCTTCCAAAGAGATAGCTCCATTACTGAATATTTCCGTACGAAGTGTAGAGATAAAAAGGTACCGTTTGCGTAAAAAAATGGATTTAGCGCATGAACAGGGGCTAGTGGAGTATATTTTATCTGTATAGGTAGCTTCATTCTCGACAAAAAAACTATACAACACCACAACATTCGCTAAATGTTGTGGTGTTTTTTATATAATTCAAGACTTGTTTGTATTTGTTAAGACTTAGTTAAACCGTTGTTTTATTGAATTATTCTCAATACTTCGTGGTTTTTTTTGTGTTGTATGTTTTTTGTAAAGGCAATTTTTGCTATTTTAAAGAAACGACTACCTAATTTTATAATTCACAAAAAACTCAAACTATATGAAATCAAATTATCTATTAATGATTTTTCTATTTCTCTCAACAGTAGGCTTTTCTCAAAGCTATGATATTGGAGGTGTAGTCAAAGAAAAAAGTTCTGGTCTATCGATACCAGGAGTAAACATTCAAATTAAGAATACTACAAAAGGAGTTGCATCTGATTTTGATGGAAAATTTTCTGTAAAGAGTATTCCATCAGGAAGCATCGTCGTTTTTTCTTTTGTAGGATATAAAACATTTGAATATAAAGTTACCACAACCAATATGAATATAACCATTACGCTTGAAGAAGACGCGAAGACATTGGACGAAGTTGTAGTTATTGGTTATGGAAGTCAAAAACGAAGAGAAGTAACAGGAGCAGTATCAGTTGTAGATAGCAAAACATTAGACAAATTAAAACCAGTCAAAATTGAACAAGCTTTACAAGGTACTGTTTCAGGTGTGAATGTAACGACGCAATCGGGTTCGCCTGGGGCCGCATTGGACATTCGTATTCGCGGGATTGCTACCAATGGGGAAAACCGACCTACTACCATTATTGATGGGTATGTAGGGGAACTAGGATTGTTAAACCCTAATGATATTGAGTCGGTTACCGTTTTGAAAGATGCACAAGCCGCCATTTATGGAACTATTGGTGCCAATGGAGTGATATTGGTAACGACCAAATCAGGAAAGAAAAATTCCAAATCTAGAATTTCGTACAATACGTATGCAGGTTTTCAGGAAGCGTCTAAATCATTAAACCTATTGAATGCTACCGAGTATGCTTTGCTTTTAAATGAAAGTTATGCTAATGGTGGAAAAGCGTTACCCTACACAAATGTAAGCGGATTAGGCAAAGGGACTAATTGGCAAAATGAAGTGTTACGTACAGGAGTGCCTATTATTAATCATGATTTGTCTATCTCTGGAGGTTCGGATAAAATAACGTATGCTGTCAGTGGTTCCCATTTGGACCAAGAAGGTATTGTGGGAGAAGACAAATCAGGTTTTCTTAGAAATACTGCTAGAATAGGATTGAATGCAGATGTTTCTGAAAATTTGAAACTTAAAACCAATGTTATTTATACTTATTTTAATCGTAAAACATTAAACGAAAACGGCTTAGGGTCGGTATTGTTCAATGCGTTGAACGTGCCTTCTACATTAAGTCCTTATACTACTAGTGGTGATTTTAGTTTAGTACCTAGTACAACAGGATTAGGAACTGAAATCATCAATCCATTAGCACAAATCGCCAATACTTATAACGATTATAGTTTTAAAAAATTAAATGGAAATTTTGGATTAGAATACAAAGTAATCGACGGCTTGGTTTTGTCCAGTACTATGGGATTCAATACCTCTAATAGTAAGTCTAGAGACTTTGCAAAGCAAATTAGTTATGGCGGAAAAGTATTTGATGTTACCAGAAGTTCTGTAACTCAAGGCACTGTGAATGACAATAACTATTCATTTGATGCTTTTGCTACCTATTCCAAAAAATTTGCTGAGGATCATAATTTTGTATTCACTTTAGGAAATACCATTTTCAAAGAGTGGGGAACTGGACTTTCGGCTACGGGCTATGATGTACCTAATAATTCTTGGGATTATGCGGATATCTCCTTAACGACTGGAACATTAGATGCTAAAACGAATAGTTCGTACAGCTATGACGAAAGACGTCTTTCTTATTTTGGAAGAATGCAATACGATTACAAGGGGAAATACCTTTTATCAGCCATGTTACGTCGTGATGCTTCAACCAAATTTGGTCCTGGAAACAAAGTGGGGTATTTCCCTTCCTTTACTGGAGGTTGGGTAGTGTCTGACGAAGGTTTTTTTGGAGAGGATAAAAAAATCAACTTCTTGAAATTAAGAGCGAGTTACGGTACACTTGGAAATGACCAAATTCCAAATAACGGTTATGTAAGTTTATTATCAGGTGAAGCGACCTATGTGTTTGATGGTGCTCTGGTTAATGGTACAGCTACAGGTCAAATTGCTAATCCTGATTTAAAATGGGAAGAAGCGCAAAAATTTGACGTAGGTATGGATATGAAGTTATGGAATAACAAAGTGTCTATTGTTGCCGATTATTTTATAGATACTCGAAAAGATTTATTGATACCTAGTATTCCTGTTTCAGGAATTACCGGAAATTATGCTCCAGGCGCTTCTGCACCAACTGTAAATGCTGGAACGGTGAGAAACTCAGGTCTTGAATTTTCAATTGATTACAAAACAAAATTCTCTGATGATTTTGATATGAGTCTAGGGTATAATGTTACATTCTTAAAAAATAAAGTATTAGAGGTTAATAATGGTACTGGATTTATTGAAGGGGGAGCTTTTGGGGTAGGACAGCCAGCACCTTCAAGAATGGAAGTTGGATTGCCAATAGGATATTTCTACGGATATAAAACTAATGGTATTTTCCAAAACCAAGCTGAAATCGATGCCCATCCATCTCAAATTGCCTTGGGAGCTAATGCAGCGCCTGGTGATATTCGATTTGTAGATGTGAATGAAGATGGCGTGATTGATTCCAATGATAGAACTAACATAGGCGACCCAATTCCTAATGCAACTATGGGATTCAATTTACAGTTAAATTACAAAAACCTAGATTTTGCATTATATACTTTCGCTTCTGTAGGAAATGATATGGTGCGCAACTACGAAAGAACCTTATCGGATGCCAATCGTTTGACCTATGTTCTTGACAGATGGACTGGTGAAGGTACTAGTACAACTGTGCCTAGAGTAACAACTGGAGCTACAGCTAATAATGTTTTCTCTGACTATTTTGTAGAAGACGCTTCGTACTTGAGAATCCAAAACATCCAATTAGGCTATACTTTGAATCCTAAAATTTCTCAAAAAGCCAAAATTACAAAACTAAGAATGTATGCGGGGGTTAATAATTTATACACTTTTACGAAATACAAAGGTTTTGACCCTGGCGCTTCTAATGGCGCTCCAATTGGAGGTGGAATCGATTACGGTTTTTACCCTATCCCTAGAACCTATTTGTTAGGTCTAAATATTAATTTTTAATTCCAATTAAGATGAAAAAGTACACCTATATAGCCATGATTTCAGTAGCATTTGTTTCGATGTTGACTGTTTCATGTAGTGATGAATTTGTTGAACGTGACCCTGTTTACTCAATAGATTCCGAAAATTATTTTAATTCTAAAACGGATTATGAAAATGCATTAATTGCAGCTTATGACCCGTTACAATCTTCGTATGTGAATGTTCTTTTGGGCGAAATAGCTTCGGATAATACTTTGTGTGGCGGAGAAAGTCAAACAGATGTTATCGGTTTTCAGCAAATCGACGATATGATTCATACTCCCGTTAATAGCAATTTAAGAGACATTTGGAACTGGATGTTTGCCGGAGTTAGCAGAGCCAATTATATTTTGGAATTCCAAAATAAAACCGATTTTGAAGGCAAAAACCAAATTATTGCAGAAGCACGTTTTCTAAGAGCTTACTACCATTTCGAACTAGTGAAATGGTTTGGGGGTGTTCCTTTAAAAGGAGATGCTCGTTTTAAAATTGGGGATGAAAAAAGCATTCCACGTTCTTCCATTACGGATGTTTACACTTCGATAGAGAATGACTTAATTTTTGCGTCAACTAACTTAAACGCGACTGCTAGTCAAGCAGGCCGAGCTACCAAAGGTGCTGCATTAGCGTTATTAGGGAAAGCCTATTTGTATCAAAATAAGTTTGACAAAGCCGCACCTACTTTTGAAACCTTGATAGGATTGTCAAAATATTCATTAGTAACGGATTATAATGCCCTTTTCGAAGCAGAAGGTGAAAATGGTCCAGAATCTGTTTTTGAGATTCAATATACGGATGTGGAAGGTGCTGGTTTTGGTTGTTTGCAATGTAGCGAAGGAAATGTTGCAGTAGGTTTTAATGGGCCTCGAAACTATACAGGAACTTTATTTACGTCTGGATTTAGCTTCAATGTACCAACTGCTAAAGTGGTTAATGCTTTTGAAGTAGGAGACAAACGTAAGGACGTTGCTATTTTAGACATTAAAGATTGGGCTCAAAAAACAGGAGCTACTTATGGTGAAGGATACGAGCACACTGGCTATTACAATCGCAAATACATACCAAGAAAACGTAGTGCGACCGCTGCGGGAGATTTGAATCTGACAAATCCTAATAACTATAGAGCCATTCGTTATGCAGATGTATTGTTAATGGCGGCCGAGGCTTACAACCGTGGTAAAATCGATGATGGGAAAGCAAGAGGCTATTTGAATGAAGTTCGCCGTAGAGCTTTTGGTGATTTAAATCATGATATTTCAGCTTCGGGTGATGCATTAACTGATTTTATTTGGGCTGAAAGAAGAGTAGAGCTAGTGGGAGAAGGACATCGTTTCTTTGACTTAGTTCGTACAGGTAAGGCGGCTCAGGAAATACCAGGTTTTACAGCAGGTAAAAACGAATTGTTCCCTATTCCTATTGAAGAAATTCAATTTTCAAACGGAAACTGGAGCCAAAATCCTAAATACTAGAAATGAATTACATCTTCCTTAGGGTAGATAGGCATTAACAATAAATTAGAACGTATGAAAAATATAAAACAGATAATAAGCTTTATAGCACTATCGATAGCGCTTGGTTGTTCTACTGAGAATGATTTAATCGATTTGGATGCTCTAGGTGCTCCAGACGGTATTTCAGCTTTGACTACCGTGACACAAGACAATACGGGAAAAGTGACTTTTTTACCCCGTGGAGAAGGAGTAACCCAATATACAATTTATTTTGGAGACGGTACTGAAACACCTGCTTATGTGAGTCCAGGAGGAACGGTGGATCACCTCTACAAAGAAGGAGTTTATAATGCTCGAATCATTGGAACAACAATTAATGGAAAATCGACTGAGGTTACTCAAAAAGTTGAAGTTACGTTTAAAGCACCCGAAAATTTAGTGGTGACTATTGAAAATGATTTGGCTGTTTCAAAAAAAGTAACTGTCAAAGCAACAGCTACGTATGCGTTGTTTTATGAGGTTTATTTTGGAGAACCGGGCGTAACTGAACCTGTAGTGGCCAATAACGGAGAATCGGTATCTTATACGTATCAAAATACAGGTGACTATACTATTAGAGTAGTGTCTAAAAGTGCTGCTATCAAAACAACAGAATTTACAAAAGTCTTTACGGTAACAGCGGTAAACAAACCGTTTACTTCGGCACCAACACCTCCTAATAGACAAACTTCGGATGTGATTTCTATTTATAGTTCGAAATATGCAGACGTTAGTGGGACTAATTATTTCCCTGATTGGGGACAAGCTGGGCAAGGAAGCGGTTGGACTGAATTTGACTTGAATGGCTACAAAATGCTAAATTATATCAAATTAAGTTACCAAGGAATTGCATTAGCTGATGGAAAAACGATTGATGTGTCAGGAATGGATTATTTGCACATGGATGTGTGGACAGCCGATTTGGAAAAAATTGAGACATCGCTTATTAGCAAAACAAATGGTGAAAAACCAGTTGTCAAAAACCTTACAGCTAACCAGTGGACTTCTATTGATATTCCTATCACGGCTTTTACGAGTCAAGGATTAACAGTGGCCGATATTTTTCAATTAAAATTTGTGGGTACTCCTTGGGCTGGAGGAAGTGTTTTTATTGATAACATTTATTTTTATAAAACACCGACTGCTTTAATCGAAATGCCAATTGATTTTGAATCCACTGTATTAACATACAAATGGAATGGGTTTGGAGCAGCTGATTTTGGTGCTATTCCAGCATCAGTAGTTACTAATCCTGATAAAACAGGTAATAACCTCTCCAATAAAGTCGTAAAAATAGAGAAACCAGCGGGTGCGCAAGTGTGGGCTGGCGCTAGTTTAGATTTGGATTCCAAAGTCAATTTTGCTAATGGAACTAAGGTAAAAGTCAATGTTTGGTCTCCTAAGGTAGGTGCAACTATATTATTCAAAATGGAGGTGTCCACATCACCAAAAGACGGTAATGGAAACCCAACTGTTTTTGTGGAAGTTCAAGGAACTACTACTGTAGCTAATTCTTGGCAAGTAATGACATTTGATCTCACAAGTTCAGCTTCTTTTAATACAGCCAATGCTTATGACCGAGTGATTTTGTTCCCAGATTTTAATGTAGCAGGTACAGGAACTACCTACTATTTTGACGATATAAAACAATCCAACTAAAAAGATACATGATGAAAAAGATAGTAATAAATACAATTGCCATTTTTGCTGTGCTACTAATGGTAAATTGCTCCAAAGATGATTATTCTTTTGGGAGTTTGACAGCTCCTTCTAATTTGGTGATTCAGTCCGAGATAATAGGGAAAACAACGGAAAATCCTAATGGAGACGGTTCAGGAAAAGTAAAGTTTTCGGTAAAAGCTGCTAATGCCATTTCGTATAAATTCATTTTTGATGATGGCACGACAGAAAATGCTCCAAATGGAGTTTTTGAAAAACGTTTTACAAAAACTGGAGTGAACACCTATACAGTAACTGTTGCCGCTTCAGGTACCGGTGGAATCACCACTAATTCAACAGTAGATGTAACTGTTTTAAGTACTTTTAGCGATGACGAAGCAGTCGCACTTTTGACAGGTGGTAGTTCTAAAAAATGGTACTTCTCTGCTTCTGAAGTAGGACATTTGGGAGTAGGGCCTAACAACAATAATGCGGATCAAAATTATTATGGTTTTTGGTACCAAGCTGCTGCTTTTGAAAAAGGGGGAGCTGCTAGTAGTAGCTGTTTGTATGACAATGTATTGACTTTTACATTAGAGGGCGATCAGTTAAAATTCAACTTAGATAATGGTGGAAAAACCTTCTTCAATACGGCTTTCTTAAGTGTGGGTGGTGGTTCTGGTTCTGAAGACTCTTGTTTGAGTTATGCGACTACAGGAGCTAAAGTTGTTTCTTTGAGTCCATCTGAGTCGGTAATTTTAAACAATCCAAATGCGGCAACTCAAACTAGAGGGACCGTGATGAATATTTCAGGTGGTGGATTTATGGGGTACTATATTGGTCAAAGTTCCTATGAAATTTTGTCCATCACAGCTAATAGAATGGTCGTTAGAGCTATTGCAGGCAACGATGCAGGCGTGGCATGGTACCATACCTTTACAACGACCAAGCCTACTCAAAATACGCCTACTACAGATTATACAAATTTGGTTTGGTCTGATGAATTCAGTACCGATGGAGCGCCTGACGCAACCAAGTGGACCTATGATTTAGGCGCTGGAGGTTGGGGAAACAGTGAAGTTCAAACCTATACTAACAGTACTGATAACGCTGTTGTTTCAGGAGGTACATTGAAAATCATCGCAAAAAAATCAGGTTCAGCATATACCTCTGCTCGTTTAAAATCCGAAGGTAAATTTAAATTCACTTACGGAAAAATTGAGGTGAGAGCCAAACTTCCTGTAGGAGGTGGTACATGGCCGGCCATCTGGATGTTAGGTTCAGATTATGCAACCAATACATGGCCTGCTTGCGGTGAAATTGATATTATGGAACACAAAGGAAACCAACCCAATGTAATTCATGGAACCCTTCACTATCCTGGAAATTCAGGAGGAAATGGAAACGGAAATACAACAACAATTACAAATGCTTCTTCAGAATTTCACGTTTACAAAGCGATATGGAGTCCGGCATCAGTTAAAATTTATGTGGACGATGTATTGTTTCACACCGTAGCAAACAGTAGTTCTCTGCCTTTCAATAAAGATTTCTTTATGATTCTTAACGTAGCCATGGGAGGAACTTTTGGAGGAACTATAGATACTGCCTTTACACAGGGGACTATGGAAGTGGACTATGTAAGAGTGTACCAATAATAAAATTTGGAATTATAGCAAAAGGTCGAGGTTATCGGCCTTTTGTTTAATAAAATGAATGAAGATGAGTATAATAAAAAAAGTATCATTTGTCCTAACTGCCATTGTAATGGTGAATTGTAGCCAGAAAATCATCCAACCTAAGGTTGTTCTTTCAAATGAAAATAATCTCGATAAGCGAGTTGATTCTGTTTTGAAATTGATGACCTTGGAAGAAAAAATAGGACAACTCAATCAATACAACGGTTTTTGGGAAATAACAGGACCGACTCCTAAAGAAGGCCAGGCAGCAAAGAAATACGAAGACCTCAAAAAGGGTTTAGTAGGTTCTATGTTGAATGTAAAAGGCGTAAAAGATGTTAGGGCTTTGCAAAAAATAGCCGTTGAAGAAACCCGCTTGGGAATCCCACTACTATTTGGTTTTGATGTCATCCACGGCTACAAAACCATTAGTCCTATTCCGCTTGCTGAAGCTGCAAGTTGGGATTTAGTTGAAATCAAAAAATCTGCGGCTATAGCAGCCGAAGAAGCGGCTTCAGTAGGTCTCAACTGGACTTTTGCTCCTATGGTAGATATTGCTAGGGATGCCCGTTGGGGTCGAGTAATGGAAGGCTCAGGAGAGGATCCTTTTTTGGGTAGCCAAATTGCAGTAGCACGAATTCAAGGATTTCAAGGTGAAGATTTGAAAGCAAAGAATACGATTTTGGCTTGTGCCAAACATTTTGCTGGCTACGCTTTTGCTGAATCAGGTAGAGATTACAATACAGTGGATATTGGAGAATCTACCTTGCAAAACATCGTATTTCCTCCATTCAAAGCATCGGTTGATGCAGGAGTACGTACTTTCATGAATTCTTTTAATGAGTTAAACGGAATTCCAGCTACAGGGAACAAATATTTACAAAGACAAATCTTGAAAGGCGATTGGAAATTTGATGGTTTTGTCGTTTCGGATTGGGGTTCTATCAACGAAATGATTGCGCACGGTTATGCAAAGGATAACAAACAAGCTGCTGAAATTGCTATCAATGCAGGTTCAGATATGGATATGGAATCTAGCGCTTATGTAGCACATTTAGCCGAACTAGTGAAAGAAGGTAAAGTCAACGAAAGTTTGATTAATGATGCGGCTAGAAGAATTTTAAAAGTCAAATTTGAATTAGGATTATTTGATAACCCTTATTTGTATTGTGATGAACGTTATGAAGCAGCAACACTTGGTAAAAAAGCTTTTCACGACGGTGTTTTGGAAATGGCTAAAAAATCAATTGTACTTTTAAAAAATCAAAAAGAGTTATTACCCTTAAAACAATCAGGGCAAAAGATTGCTTTAATAGGGGCTTTGGCTGCTGATAAAACCAGTCCTTTGGGGAGTTGGCGAATCGCCGCTGATGATGAAACTGCCATTTCCGTTTTAGAAGGGATGAAACAATACAAAGGAAACCAACTAACGTATGCAAAAGGAGCAAATGTGGCAGAGGGTAGAACGCAATTTGTTTGGGAAACCAAAATCAATACGACAGATAAAAGCGGATTTGCAGAAGCGATTGCAGTTGCTAAAACCGCTGATGTAGTGGTGATGGTCTTGGGAGAACACGGACTTCAATCAGGTGAGGGACGCAGCAGAACCGATATAGGTTTGCCTGGTGTACAACAAGAATTATTAGAGGAAGTGTACAAAGTAAATCCTAATATTGTATTGGTTTTAAACAACGGGAGACCCTTAGCCATTCCTTGGGCCGATGCTCATATTCCAGCTATTGTGGAAGCTTGGCATCTTGGAACACAAAGTGGTCATGCTATTGCGCAAGTGTTATACGGTGACTACAATCCTAGCGGTAAATTACCTATGACGTTTCCTCGTTCAGTGGGACAGGTACCTATTTATTATAATTACAAAAACACGGGACGTCCTGAGATGAGTGAACCTGATAGTGTGTTTTGGTCGCATTATATTGATGAAAAAAATACGCCTTTATATCCTTTTGGTTATGGATTAAGCTATACAACTTTTGAGTATTCTAATTTAAAGTTGAGCCAAAATGCTTTTTCAAATCAAGAGAAAATTGAGGTGAGTGTTGAGGTAAAAAACACGGGTAAATACGTTGGTAAAGAAGTGGTTCAATTGTATATTAGGGATTTGTTTGCCACGGTAACTCGTCCAGTAAAAGAGCTTAAGGGCTTTGAAATGATTGAATTACAACCAAACGAATCTAAGACGGTACGTTTTACAATTGATGCTAAAACCATTGAATTCTTTACGGCCAATTCAAAGTGGGAGGCAGAACCAGGAGATTTTAAAGTCTTTGTAGGAGGTAGTTCGGCTAAAACACTCGAAGCTGATTTTCAATATTTAAAAAAATAATCATGAATAAATTTTTTATTGTTCTTTTAGCAACCACCTTCTCTTTTGCACAAACTAAAGGAAAAAAACTGGTATGGGAAGAACATTTTAATGGTAAAGAATTAGATACTAAAAATTGGAACTTTGAACTAGGTGATGGATGCCCTAACTGTGGTTGGGGCAATAGTGAACGCCAGCTATACACAAAGACGAACCATAAAATGGAAAACGGAAAGTTAGTCATTACAGCAAAAAAGGAAGGAACACAATACACTTCTACCCGAATAACGACCCAAGGCAAAAAAGAGTTTCAATACGGATATATTGAAGCTAGAGCCAAATTGCCTGTGGGCAAAGGAATTTGGCCTGCTTTCTGGATGTTAGGTTCCAATATTAAGACGGTAGGTTGGCCACAATGTGGTGAAATAGATATTTTGGAATATGTGGGCAAAGAACCTCATATGGTTTTCACTTCCTTACACACCACAGCAAGTCACGGCAATACCATCAATACGAAGAGAACACGAATAGATACTATTGAACAAGGTTTTCATTTGTATGCAATTGATTGGACTAAGGATAAAATGGATTTTTTTGTAGATAACATCTTAGTTTATACGTTCAATCCAACAGATAAAACAGAAGCGATTTGGCCGTATGACCAACCTTTTTATTTTATCATCAATATGGCGATTGGAGGTAATTTTGGAGGTCCAGAAGTGGATGATGCCATTTTTCCTCAAGATTTTAGTATAGACTATATTAAGGTGTATCAATAAAAATTGAAAGCAATCACGGAATTTAGATTGCATTTGATTCATGAATAAATTAAGCAAATAATAGGGATTAAAATTGCCTTAGCGTAATTTTAATCCCTATTATTTGTATATTAAAATAAATATTTGTTAAATTTGGTTCATCTATCAATCTATAACCAAGAGCCTATTCGATAAAATTACTTTTTTAGAAAAATTATTTCAAAAATTTTTAATTAAACTAAAAGGTAAATTATGGCTATACTAGAACTCTCAGATGCTGTATTGGTTAAAGATTATGTGGCAGGTAATGAGAAAGCCTTGGAGATATTAATCAAGCGACACCAATCCAGAATATACGGTTTTATCTATTCAAAGATTTCGGATACAGATATTTCCAATGATATTTTCCAAGATACTTTCATCAAAGTAATCAAAACTTTAAAATCAAATTCGTATAACGAGGAAGGAAAATTTCTTCCTTGGGTCATGCGTATTGCTCACAATTTGATAGTCGATCATTTTAGAAGAAATAAAAAAATGCCTATGTTTAGAGAAACAGAGGCTTTCTCTATTTTTTCAATTATGTCTGATGAATCTCCAAATGTAGAGAATCAAATTATTATGGAGCAAGTGGAAAGTGATGTGCGCAAATTACTAAAGGAGCTTCCTGAGGATCAAAAGGAAGTGTTGATGATGCGTATGTATCAGGATATGAGCTTTAAGGAAATTTCAGAAATTACTGGAGTAAGTATTAATACCTCCTTAGGTCGAATGCGTTATGCTCTTATGAATTTGCGTAAGGTGATTGATAAACATCAAATTGTTTTAACCAATTAGACAATATTTTGTAATAATGGTCGTTTAAGTATAAATTTAATTAAGATACTTATGGCCAAAATCTACTCTAAGAAAAACAATACTTCCAAAGTGAAAAAGCCTAAAAAGGAAGTCATTTCTTTTCTATTGAATTATTCTAAAGCTTTGAAAGTTGTCAAAGGCGAAAAAAATAGTTTTGAAATTATTTCAAACTAAGTTTTTTGTAGTTCTTTAGTATTGTAAGATTCACTTATTCAATGTTATTGGATAAGTGAATCTTATTTTTTATAATAACTTTCAATCACGCTTTTTCGTCCTATTGTTTTAGTGATGATATCTTTGTCTAAGTCCCAGCCTCTTGCGGGGGAATATTCTCTTCCATACCAAATCATTTGCAAATGCAAATCGTTCCAAGTGTGTTCTGGAAAAATTCGCTTGGCATCTTTTTCGGTTTGTTGCACATTTTTTCCGTTACTCAAATTCCAGCGATACATCAACCTATGAATATGGGTGTCAACCGGAAAAGCAGGAACGCCAAAAGCTTGAGACATAACCACGCTGGCAGTTTTATGTCCTACGGCAGGCAACGCTTCAAGCGCCTCAAAGCTTTGCGGCACAATTCCGTTGTGTTGCTCAATTAAAATTTCTGATAAGCCATGAATGCCTTTGGATTTCATAGGCGAAAGGCCACAAGGTCTAATGATTTCTTTGATCTCTTCGATACTCATTTTTACCATATCATACGGATTGTCAGCCTTGGCAAACAATAAAGGTGTAATCTGATTCACGCGTACATCTGTACATTGAGCAGATAATAAAACCGCAATCAATAAGGTGTAAGGATCTTTGTGATCAAGGGGGATTGGAATAGTAGGGTAGAATTCTTTTAACGTATTTATAACAAATGTTACACGCTCTTGCTTGGTCATTTTAGTACTTTTATGAATTGTAAAAATAGTTCTTTTTTAGATTCTGAGTTTAAAGTTGCTAAGGAACTTAGATTTTTATTTTGAATTTGATTATTAAGATGTAACAAGGTTGAAACTTAAAATCTTTTTTAATTATGAACCTAAAACCTTAGATGTATAGTGGCTCAGAATCTTATAACCCTTAAAAAAAACATATCGATGATAACATTAAAAAAAGGAGATAAAGCGCCTGCATTTTCAGCTATTGATCAAGATGGCAACACACATAATTTATCCGATTATAAAGGAAAAAAATTAGTAGTGTTTTTTTATCCAAAAGCCAATACTCCCGGATGTACGGCTGAAGCCTGTGATTTGAGAGATAATTTTGAACGTTTTAAAGCCAATAATTATGCTTTGTTGGGTGTGAGTGCTGATTCGGCTAAAGCACAGGCCAAATTCAAAGACAAATATGAGTTTCCATTTCCGTTATTAGCAGATGAAGATAAAGCTGTCATTGAAGCTTTTGGTGTTTGGGGGCCTAAAAAATTTATGGGACGAGAATATGACGGTATTCATCGTATTACTTTTGTAATTGATGAAAACGGTACTATTGAAGAAGTTATTGATAAAGTGAAAACAAAGGAGCACGCGGCTCAAATTTTAAAATAGTATTCAGTTAAATACCTACGGTGTTATTTTATTTTTTTCAAAATTTTATATTCTTCATAACAGCCGCTAATGGCATCCATGATTTGGAGGTCGTTGGCGGTTTGTATAAAGGCTTCTGAATAATTACAGCGTTGTAAGATTTCAGGGATATCTTTTTTGTCAATTCCGAGTAATACAGCAAGAGTTTCACGATCAAATTTGGAAGCTAAAAGATTTCTTACGGTATCGTCTTTTTTCATGTCTTTGAGTTTTCTAAATTCTTTTGCTTTGTTGCTAAAGACATTATAAAGCATATCAGCAGGATTGAATATTGATCCCAATATTTTATTGAAGGCATTAGGAGCGTATTCTCCTGTTTCATAACCACTGGTGAGTCCTGAAATGCTATAGCGATAGTTTTCTTTGACAGGTATGGTTTTAGAATCCACTTCTAAATAACCAGTCAAATTAAAGGGTTTGATAACAACTTCTTCTAAGGCAATGGCTCTTTCGGTCAAAAAGATTTTGGCTACTTTATTTTTCAACCAGTCGTTGGTTACTTTTACTCTTAAGGATTGAAAACCTAATAGGGAAATGTGTAAGGTGTCGTTAGGGTGAACATCGATTTCAAAATACCCTTTATTGTTGGTTTGTGCTCCACGTACTTTGTTGATGTTGATTACATTAGCATCGTTCAAAGGAAGCTTAGTATTGTCGTTATAGATATAACCTGTAACTTTTTGGGAAAGGGAAACCTCCTGAGCTTGTGTGGCCAAGGATAAGGTTAAAAAAAAGAAAACTACAAAATATTTCATAAACTGATTTAAGACTCTAAAAGTAATAAATCAACCTTTAATATTTTGTAGTTTCGTTGTATAATTACAAGAAAATTAACAGAAGAGTGTCTTAGTCTCTTCTTGGTCTTCTTGGTCTAGGGGAATCACCAAAGCTTTCAGAACGTCTAGAAGCTCTATCTGGTGTAGCTTCTCCTCTTGGAGCTCTGTCAGAGAATCCGCCTTCACGTCTTCTACCTCCAAAACCGCCTTCTCTGCTACCTGAACTTCTTTCTCCTCTAAATCCGCCGGAGCCTTCACGACGGGGTGCAAAACCACCTTCGCGTCTTCCTCCCTCACGTCTTCCACCTGAGTTTCTGCCGTTATGGTCGCGTCTTCCACCACCATCGTTTTTAGAGATTTCAACATTGATACGACGTCCTTCTAGTTGAACGTTGTTCAAAATTTCCATTACTTTATCTGTATGTTCAGCATCAGTATTAAAGAAAGAGAAGCCTTCTTTTACATCTACCTTAAATACATCATCACGACCTAAGTCAAGAGTTTCTTTTAAGAAATCTTTTAATTGCATCCAGTCGAAGTTGTCTCTTGAACCAATGTTAACAAAGTAACGAGTAGCACCACCAGCGTTTCCGCCTTCTCTTGGAGCGCTATCACCTCTTTCACGTCTATCAGAACTTGAAGCGGAAATATCTCTGTTCTTTTTGTAATAATTGATGAAACGGTTGAATTCTACTGATACCATTTTCTTAATCAATTCCTCTTTAGATAAACCTTCTAATACGTCATTGATTGCTGGTAAGTAGTTGTCAATTTCGTGATCAACTTCTGTGTCTTTAATTTTATTTGCTAAGTGTAATAATTGGATTTCGCAAATTTCGATTCCAGAAGGAATTGTTTTTTCTTCAAACTTTTGTTTGATGATTCTTTCGATAGACGAAATTTTACGTAATTCACTTTTCGTTACAATCACGATAGAAGTTCCTAATCTTCCTGCACGACCTGTACGACCAGAACGGTGGTTGTAAGTTTCAATTTCGTCAGGCAATTGGTAGTTTACTACGTGTGTTACGTTGTCCACATCAATTCCACGAGCGGCAACATCAGTCGCAACAAGCATTTGGATTTGTCTGCTTCTAAAAGATTTCATTACACCATCACGTTGTGCTTGAGATAAATCTCCGTGTAGCGCCGCAGCATTGTAGCCGTCTTCAATTAATTTTTCGGCAATGGCTTGAGTATCACGTTTGGTTCTACAAAATACCACTGAGAAAATGTCTGGATTAGCATCGGCTAAACGCTTCAAAGCTTCGTAACGGTCACGAGCATTTACTAGGTAAAATTCGTGAGATACCGTAGCTGAACCTGAATTTTTGGTTCCTACAGTAACTTCAACAGGGTTGCTCATGAATTGTTTTCCAATTCGTGCCACCTCGGCTGGCATAGTAGCAGAGAACAACCAAGTGTTCTTTTCGTCTGGGGTAGTAGATAGGATGTTTACGATATCATCGTAGAATCCCATGTTCAACATTTCGTCTGCCTCATCAAGAATACAATAGTTGATTTTAGAGATATTTACTAATCCTCTGTTGATCATGTCTTGCATTCTACCTGGAGTTGCCACAATAATTTGTGCTCCTCTTTTAATTTCTCTAGCTTGTTCTGTTATACTAGCTCCTCCGTAAACTGCTACCACATTAATACCTTTTTCGTATTTAGAGTAGTTTTTAAGTTCGTTAGTAATCTGTAAACACAACTCGCGTGTTGGAGATAAAATTAACGCCTGTGTATTTCTGTCGTCGGCATCAATTTTCTGAATAACTGGAAAACCAAAAGCTGCCGTTTTCCCTGTCCCAGTCTGAGCCAACGCAACTAAATCTGTATCTTTTTCCAATAATAGGGGAATCGCTTTCTCCTGTACTTCTGACGGATTTTCAAATCCTAGATCTAAAATCGCCTTCAGTAACGATTCACTCAATCCTAATTGTTCAAATTTATTCATATGTAATTTTAAATAGGGTGCAAAAGTACTGTTAAAAATCCATATAAACTAATAGCTGTTTAAGAATTAATGATTTATTTGTATTTGATTATCAGAAAGTTATGTTTGTGGTGGTTTTGAAAATAATCTGATTTTACAAATTTCAGCTCAAAAACCGTCTATGCGCTTCACTTTTACTCCAAAATATTGTGTAATAATTGGTTATTGTAATCTGTTTAAAAAGGCAATAAGGGCTCGTGTAGCTTTTCCTCGATGGCTAATTTGGTTTTTTAATGTTGCGCTCATTTGGGCAAATGTTTCGGCATAACCTTCGGGTTGAAAGATGGGGTCGTAGCCAAAACCTTCATTTCCAAGTTTTTCTGTTGTGATTTTCCCTTTGGCAATTCCAGTAAAAAGTTGTTGACTACCCTTTAAATTCAAGGCAATCACCGTTTTAAATTGAGCAGTTCTATGTTGCTCGCCGTCCAGAGCATGAAGTAACTTTTCCATATTAGCATTAGCATTTGACGGTTCTCCTGCATAACGCGCTGAATATACCCCTGGAGCACCATCAAGAGTAGCCACTTCGAGTCCTGTGTCATCGGCAAAACAATCGAAACCGTATTTTTGGGTAACATAATTGGCTTTGAGAATGGCATTTCCCTCAATAGTAGTCGCTGTTTCAGGGATTTCTTCGTGACAACCTATATCGGTTAGGCTTAAAATCTGAATGGTATCGGGTAATAATTGCTGAATTTCTCTAATCTTATTTTTATTATTGGAGGCAAATACGAGTTGCATAGAGTGTATTTTAGGATTGAAAACAACAAAGTTACATTTTTTTTAAAATTGATTTTTCAAAGCAAATGAACAATGCTGAAAAGAAAGCAATTCGGTTGAAAGTCAAAATTATCTTCAAAGTCAGTTCTGTTTTTTGTTAAATTAAGGTTAATGTGTTGTTTATTAATGGTTTAGGTGTGTTTTTATCGTATCTTTGATACGTGGTTTTGATTAATCATTTGTTTGCATCAAGCTTTTACATGAGACTGATGACTCAATGTTCAACTATAAGATGGAATATTTTGGAAGTATAAGTTGAAGATGGTAAACCAAAACCTACAATGGGAGCGTGTAAAAGCGCTCCTTTTTTTGTTGTAATCTGTTCTTTATTAGTTGTTTGTGTTTTTGTTTAAAATTAATGTATGGTTTTATAAAACCTTTAAGGATTAATTCTCGTAAGTTTATCTAATCCAAAATCAAAACCATGACATTAGTAAATACCACACTTAAATGTAATGGACTAGTGATCTTTTTTTTCATGATGTTCATAAGTAATAGCTATTCTCAATATGTATTTCAACCAGAAGCTATTCCTCAAAAAATTTCGTTACACCCCTATACATCCATTGTAGATGTAGGCCAAGATAAATTGGAAATTCAGCAGCTTATGGCGCGTTTTTCTACTTTAAACCCTAAAGTTTTAGCATCAGATAATGACGACTTAGGATTTACTAATAATTATTTTTGGGGTAAAATTTCCCTTAAAAATGCTTCAAAATTAGATTTACACTACTATTTTGAAACGGCCCGTCCGATTACCGATAGGGTAGAATTGTATGTAGTAAATAGAAAGGCGGGAAAAATAATAAAATCTGTAAGTGGCGATAATATTCCTTTTGACCAAAGGGCTTATGCTAATAGGAAAACTATTTTTAAACTTCATATTCCCCCTCAAACTTCACTTGATTTATTTTTGCATTTAAAAAGTGATGGTGAAGTTATCAAAATGCCTGTGGTGTTGCATTCATCAGACAGTTTTAATAGAACGGGATCTTTTGAGCAATTTATTTTTGGGATTTTTTATGGGATTTTGTTGATAGCGACGATTATCTATTTTTTCTTCTATTTTGCGCTCAAAGAATTGAGTTTTTTGTATTACAGTTTGTATGTATTTTTTGTGAGTTTGATGCAGTTGTCGTTGGATGGGTATTTTTATAAATATTTTACCCCTGATGGTGGTTGGTTATCACAACATTCAGTACTACTTTTTGCTATGGTTACAGGAGTTTTACTAGGTAAATACAGTGCTGTTTTCTTGAAAATTAAAGAGCATAATAAGCGCATTCACACCATGTTTAATGTTGTATTTGGGTTGGCCTTTGTTTTGATTGGTCTGATAGTTTTTGTTCCTGCAGCCATGGTCTATTGTTATCCTATAGCCAATATTTTAGGGTTGTTTATTTTGCTATTAATCATTAGTTCCATTGTTGTATTGCTACGAGCAAAAGTTAATGTTGATTCTTTCTTTACGTGTGGTATTCTATTCCTAGTTTTAGGTTTTGGAGTATTTATTCTAAATAATTTTGGGATATTGCCTAGTACATTTTTAATCCAAAACAGTTCCAAATTTGGAACCGGATTGGAAATTATTTTTCTCTCCTTATCTATGGCAAATTTGATTCGAAATCTAAAGAATGAAAAGAACGAATTGAATCGATTGGCTTTGGTACGATCAGAGGAAATGAATGATTTGAAATCTTATTTTTTATCCAATATCAGTCATGAATTGCGAACCCCTTTGAATGCCATCATGAATTTAATTGATGCGGTTTCAAATGAGGTTGAAGATGAGAAAATCAAAAAGAATTGTCAGGTGATTAAGTATTCGTCACACAGTTTGTTGAGTTCTGTCAATGATATTTTAGATTTTTCTAAGATTGAAAAAAAAGAGATAAAATTAGATCAAGTAGCCTTTAATCCGCTGTCCACAATTACTCAAGTAGCCAAAAGCGTCGAATTAAGAGCATTAGATAAAGGCTTGGATTTTAGTTTTATACAACATGGTGTTTTGCCAAGTTTGATTATAGGTGACGAAGCACGATTGGCGCAAATCATTAATAATGTTTTGAGCAATGCAATAAAATTTACGGCTGAAGGCTATATTAAATTTGAGGTTAAAGCAAGTGAGGTTTCCGCTACACATACACGCTTTCTTTTTACCATTACTGATTCGGGAGTGGGAATATCAAAAGATAAAATGGCTACGATATTTGACTCCTTTACGCAACACAATATTGATAATAAACGAAAATTTGGTGGATTAGGATTGGGGTTGTATATCGTAAAAACCTTGGTGGACTTGCAAGAGGGTACCGTGACTATGAACAGTTATCTTCGCAAAGGTACAACTTGTGCAATTTCATTGGACTTTGAAACGGTTGCACCCTCACTGCAAGAAATAGTTGCTATAGAACCAGAGGTATATGATTTGAAAGGCAAAACGGTTTTGGTTGTTGAAGATAACTCGGTGAATCAAATGGTGATAAAAATGATTATGAAAAAATGGGCCAATACCAAGGTACTTTTTGCGAATAATGGTCAAGAAGGTTTGGATGCTCTAAAAGCAAATAAAATCGATATTGTTTTGATGGACTTACAAATGCCAGTAATGGATGGTTACGAAGCAACTATAGCTATACGAAACGGAGAAGCTGGTCTTGAAAACAGTTCCATTCCTATTATTGCTGTAACAGCAGATGTTATGGAAGGAACCAAAACAAGGGTAATAGATATTGGGATGAACGATTATTTATCTAAACCCGTCAAAAAAGAAACACTTTACCAAACCATGCAACAAGTGTTTAATTCAGTTTTAATCGAACATACACATGTTTGATGCCTTTTTTGTCTGAATCTCTTTCGTCTATTTCTAGAATATCTAATAAAGATTTCAACATAGGGGTAAGTTTTGAAAAACCATAATTTCTAGGGTCAAATTCGGGTTTTTTCTTTACAATCAAATTTCCAACATCACCAAGGAATGCCCACCCATCATCGTCAGCGAGGTCTTCAATAGTCGATTCAATAAGTTCGATGGTGGGTTCGTTAATTTTATTAAGCGGTTTTTGAGCTGGTTTTTCAGGCGCTTTGGCAGGTACTTTTCCAGCAGGTTTTTTAGTGTCAACAGTCGTTTTTGGTGTTTTTTTCTTGTTTATTCCATCAAGTACTTCGATGAAAATAAATCGGTCACAAGCGCTAATAAAGGGTTTTGGGGTTTTTTGCTCGCCAATTCCAATAACTTTCATTCCTGATTCACGAAGTCTAGTTGCAAGACGGGTAAAATCGCTGTCGCTAGAAACAATACAAAAACCATCTAATTTGCCCGAATATAGTAAATCCATCGCATCGATAATCAATGCAGAGTCCGAAGAGTTTTTACCGGTAGTATAGCTGTATTGTTGAATAGGAGTAATAGCATGTTCTAATAACACCCCTTTCCAACCATTGGCGTTAGGTTTTGTCCAGTCAGCATAAATACGTTTGGTGGTGGGTGTGCCATATTTGGCTATTTCTTCCATCATTCCTTTGACATTGCTGTACGGAACGTTATCGGCATCAATAAGAACGGCTAATTTTAAATCTGGAACGTTTTGTGACATATTTTTGAATGTAGAGTATTCCCCAAAGATACAGGAAATTTTATAAAAAAAACGCTAATACAATTCCTAGCACAATCATGGACACTTTGGCCACATTAAATTTATGCCCCTCGCTACTTTCAAATATTATAGTAGAGGAGATATGAAATAAAATACCAATGACTATTGCGGTAATTTCTGTTTGAAACTGGCTTAATATTGGAACATAATCCGAAACAAACGTTCCTAGAGGAGTCATGATGGCAAAAGTGGTCATGAAAACAAAAATGGCTTTTTGGTTAAGATGCGAATTGATGAAAAAAGTGGTTAAGATTATGGCAATTGGAAGGTGGTGAATAGCAATACCTATGGCGAGATTATCTTCATGATGTCCTACGGGAAATCCTTCCAAAAAAGCGTGAATACAAAGGCTAATGAACAACAACCAAGGAATATGGGTCATGTTTGGGTGTCCATGTACGTGACCGTGTTCAGCTCCTTTAGAGAAAAATTCTAATATAATTTGAAATAAAATACCAATCATAATAAATATTCCTATAGCATTATTATGGGTTTCATATACATCGGGCAACAAATGCATTACCGTTAAGGAAAGCAAAAAAGAACCACTAAAAGCGAGTAGTAATTTAAGATTGCTTTTCTTTTTTGGTTTTAAAACCAAGGCAATGCCATAACCCAAAAGGACAGAAACTAGGGGTAAGAGGTAATTCATTTGTAATTTATAGCTATAAACTTAATCAGTTAGAATGTGAAGCGTTTCTTCAGTTAATTCATTAAGTGATGAAACCTTTTTTATTTAAAAATCATGATGAGTCGTTCACTTTCGGTTTTATGGAATTTTTTCAGTTTGTAATCACCAAAAATATCCAATAAGTAAATGCCTGCTTCGTCCATCATGTTTTGAAAATCTTCCAAGGTCAATGCTTTTACTTTTTCAGTAAAATGGAATTTTTGTCCTTGGTCTTCAAAATCAATTTCTTTAAAAATATGACCATCTTTTACATATCGTTTGATATGAAAATCAATACCATCAACGGTTTTTATTTCTTGAGGAACAAGACAATTGATGACTTGGTTGACATTCATAAAATCAATGACAGCAAAACCATAGTCCGTCAAGCTGTTTTTAATGGCTTTGAGGGTGGTAAGGTTGTCGTCATCATTTTCAAAATACCCAAAACTTGTAAATAAATTAAAGATGGCATCAAATTTATCATCAAAGGGTTCACGCATATCATGTACTTTAAAGTGCAAATAAGCGTTGCTGTTTTTGGCGGCTTCTTTGATGCTGTTTTCGGATAAATCAGCACCAAGCACATCATACCCTAATTGATTTAAATAGATGGCATGGCGTCCTTTTCCACAAGCCAAATCTAGCACCTTAGCCTTTTCAGGAAGGTTTAGATAATGCGTTAGGTTGTCCATGAATAGCTGAGCTTCACGGTAATTGCGTTCTTTGTAAAGGATGTGATAATAAGGAGTGTCAAACCATGAGCTAAACCATGCAGGTTTTGTTTCGTCAGGATTTGAAGTTATGGGGTGCTGTTCTGAAGACATTTATTCTTTTCAATTTATTCTATCCGGCAAATTTAGTGTATTTTTGCTGAAAAATTACCTACTTAACTGTCAAGTACAGATAAAGAGATAAAAAAGTGCGTCGCCAATTATACCAATAAGCATAAATTAGAAAGGTATGATGATTTAATGATACAAATTTGGTAGGGTTCACGATAAAATGAATGGGTAAAAGAAAAAATAACTGCAAATACGCCGTTTTTAATTATTATTGATTCGTTTTGAGTGGAATTAGTGTCAATTTTTTTAAGTATTAATAAAACATATAGATGCAAAAATAGGTTTCTTAGCGGTTGGGAAATTTTGAGTAAGATTAAAAAAATAATAGTGTACTTCTTTTTTGGATAGAAAACGGAAATACGGAACAGATACAGATGGAAGAAAATTTTAGAATGATTGCCAAAACCTTTTTTGGTTTTGAAGAAATATTAGCCAAAGAATTAAGTCAGTTGGGCGCTCAAGAAGTAGAACAAGGAGTGCGTATGGTACGGTTTAAAGGGGATAAAGGTTTTATGTACAAGGCTAATTTGGCATTGCGTACGGCATTAAAAATCCTTAAACCCATTCATACTTTTAGAGCTAATAATGAGCAGGCTTTGTATAAGGGTGTTGGAAGTATCAATTGGTCTAAATTTATCAATGCTAACCAAACTTTTGTGATTGATGCGACTGTTCACTCTACTTTTTTTAATCATACTGAATTTGTTTCCCAAAAGTGTAAAGATGCTATTGTAGATCAATTTAGAGAACGTACAGGACAACGTCCGAGTATTGATAAAGCATTTCCTGATTTAAGAATTAATATTCATATCGATAAAGACCAAGTTTCGGTGGCCTTGGATACTTCTGGAAATTCATTGCACCAACGCGGTTATAGAACAGCAACTAATATTGCGCCGATTAACGAAGTATTAGCAGCGGGGATTTTACTATTGTCAGGCTGGGACGGACAGTCAGACTTCTTGGACCCTATGTGTGGTTCTGGAACTTTTTTGGCAGAAGCAGCCATGATAGCTTGTAACATTCCAGCTAATATAAATCGTAAAGAATTTGCATTCGAGAAATGGAAAGATTGGGACAATGATTTGTTTGATAAAATTGTTGATAGTTTGCTAGGTAAGGTTCGTGATTTTCATTACACCATCAAGGGGTATGACAAAGCACCCTCTGCTGTGGCTAAAGCTAAGGACAACATTCGAAATGCTAATTTGGAAGATTACGTTTCCATTCAAGAAGAAAACTTTTTTGATAGTGAAAAAAGGAGCGAGGGAAAATTACATATTGTTTTCAATCCGCCTTATGATGAGCGTTTGGATATTCACATGGAAGAATTTTACCGAAATATTGGAGATACTTTAAAGAAAAATTATCCAGGAACCAATGCTTGGTTTATTACTGGGAATTTGGAAGCCTTGAAATTTGTAGGTTTGAAACCTTCTCGAAAAATTAAATTATTTAATGCCAGTATCGAATCTCGTTTGGTGAAATACGAAATGTACGAAGGAAGTAAACGGACTAAGTTTCAAACGAAAGAATAGTAATTTTTGAAGCGCGAGGTTCTGAGAAGCTAAGAACCTTTCTCTCTTAAACTAAAAAAATCATGACAAAACTAGAAATAAGAGCGTTTTTATATCAATTGGGTTGTTTTGCAATCTTGTTTATCAGCGTGCGTTATTTGATAACAAGTTTCACCTATTTAACTGGTTTTTGGATTCCAATTACGGCTTTTGTGGTCGCGACATTAATCGCACCAAAATTCAAAGCCATTCGAACACAACAAGGAGAAAAACTCTTCATGAAATGGATTTTTATCAAAGGGGTTCGCGAAATTGGTTAATCCAATTTTTTAGCATGTAAGCGCAACCAGACTCTAAATTAGTTGGCCTTTGTAGGAATTACTTTTTTCTTATACAGGGGTATGAAATAGCTAACGGTATAGTTGAAGCCTACGCCAAAGCTTCCGTTATAGGTTCTATTAAAACCCGGAATGTATAAGTTGTCAAAGTTGTCGGGTTTTTTGTTGGTCACCAAAGTGTTTAATCTCAAACTAAAGCCAACAAATACATTTTTTATTACTTGAGCCTTTAAACCAGCAACTACTTCAATCCAGCTTGCTGTTAGGCCGTTGTATTTTGCTCCAGAAGTTAATGTTTGATTTTCACTAAAATACTGTGACGTATTGTAAATTCGATAACTATTTAATTCCTGATTGAAGGTACTGAAACCATAACGCAATCCTACTGAAATTATGTTTTCCATATCCAACCAGTTTTCGTAGCCGTTATAATCAAAACCTGCTTTTATATAGGAACCTTTAGTTGTAAAATTGAGTCGGGTATCATCAGTTGTTTTGTTTTCAGTCCCTAATTCTGCAGCTAGGTAATATTTTTTTGTTAAGCGATAATCACCTACTAATTCTAATCCTTGGTAATCTTTGTCATAAAAGCCTCGACTCAATTTAAATAAATCGATACCCACTCGCAATCCGTATCGATTTGTTTTAGGTAGAGCCTTTACGGTATCCTTATTTGGTGCCAAATTTGCCTGTTTTGTTGTAGCAGTTTGCGCAGAGATAACACCTGCATCTGGAGTAACAATAGGTTTTTTGGCACTTGTTTCTTGTGCGTGAGCCATAAAAAACAGGAGAAAAAGACCAATACTAAAAATAGACTTCAAGGTGTGTTTCATTTTCGTTTGTAATTGATCTGTTTTTAATTGAAATTGTTTGCATCCATTTTCCATCAGCAACCGCAGCATCAGTATGGGTAAAAGGGTTCAATTGATTTAATTCATAATTGGTTTTAAAACCACATGCACGTGAAACAAATTGATTGGTTCGGCTGTAATTAAATACGATTTCGTCTTCGTTAATTAGGGCTGTATTGTCATTTTCATAATTTAAAATAAATTTGAATTTTACAACATCAGCTTCCGTTTTTAAAGGAATTGCCACTTGACTCGTATTGATTAATGTAGTTCCGTTATAGGTTATTCCAGTGTCCATTCCTTCAGCAATAATGGTTAAATCTGTCACTGATTTTAAGGTAGAAGGGTCATTAATATCATAAAAAGTAATAACCAATCGGGGAGTGGTAATGGTGTTCTCATCACAAATATCATCCTTCTCACAACTTGAGAAGGTGATGCTCAGCAGTACAAGTAACAAAGAAATGTATTTCATATTTTTTTATTTTGTGAATGGCATCACTGTAGGATTGGTGGTTTGAATCAGCTAGTCCATACAGTTCATGCGAGACAACCTTTTACTTACGTCGTTCTAACAACACCACATTTTCCACATGATGTGTTTGAGGAAACATATCCACGGGACGTACTCGAGTAACTTTATATTTTTCGTCCATTAACGCTAAATCTCGTGCTTGTGTCGCTGAGTTACAACTGACATAAACGACTCTTTCAGGTGCGATTTTCATGATTTGTTCAATCACATCTTTATGCATACCGTCACGTGGAGGGTCTGTAATAATAACATCTGGCTGTCCGTGTTGAGCAATAAAGTTATCATTAAAAACAACTTTCATATCACCTACAAAAAACTCGCAATTGTCAATATTATTGCGTACGGCATTTGCTTTAGCATCTTTGATCGCATCTGGGACACTTTCAACTCCAATTACTTTTTTGGCTTTTTTAGAAACAAATTGTGCAATTGTTCCTGTGCCTGTATATAGGTCATAAACCGTTTCATTTCCTGTTAAACCAGCAAAATCGCGTGTTATTTTGTATAATTCATAGGCTTGGTCTGAGTTGGTTTGATAAAATGATTTGGCGTTGATACTAAATTTCAAACCTTCCATTTCTTCCAAAATATAGTCACGCCCTTTATACAATTGAATGTCTTGGTCGTAAAGCGTGTCATTGGCTTTATTGTTTACAACATATTGTAAAGAGGTGATTTGCGGAAATTTGGTGTACAAATGATTTAATAGCAATTCTCTTTTGGCTTGGTCATCTTCAAAAAACTGTATCAAAACCATGATTTCACCTGTTGAAGCAGTACGCAACATTAAGGTTCTCAACAGGCCTGCATGTTCTCTAGGGTTGAAGAAAGTCAAATCATTTGCATTCGCAAAATCACGAACTTCGTTTCTAATGGCATTTGAAGGATCTTCCTGTAAATGGCATTTTTTGATGTCCAGAATTTTGTCCCACATTTTTGGAATATGGAAACCAAGAGCATTTCTATTTCCTAAATCTTCATCACTTCCAATTTCAGCTTCGGTTAACCAACGGCTGTTGGAAAACGAAAATTCCATTTTGTTTCTATAGAAAAATTGTTTTTCTGAACCTAAAATAGGTTCAAATTCAGGTAATTCAATTTTTCCAATGCGTTGCAGATGATTTTTAACTTCATTGTGTTTGTAAAACAGCTGTTGGTTATAATTCATGTTTTGCCATTTACAACCGCCACAAACACCAAAATGCTCACAAATTGGCTCAACACGATGTTCGGAATATTCGTGAAATTTAACTGCTTTACCTTCGTAATAGGCTTTGCGTTTTTTGAAAGTTTGCACATCCACTACATCACCCGGAACTACATTCGGGATAAACACTACTTTTCCATCGGGAGCCTTTGCTACCGAAACGCCTTTTGCACCTGCATCAAGGACTTTTATCTGATGAAAGACAACTTTGTCTGTATTTTTTCTACCCATGGCGCAAAAATAAGTGTTTGTTGGCTTTTATAAATTCAATTTGTGAAATATTTTTAAAAAAGTAAGATTGACAGTAGCTACCATAAGATTGTTATACCAAGTTGTGGAGCATTTTTTCAAGAATAGGAGTCATAATTTGATACCCAGCTTGGTTGGGATGGACACCGTCTTCTGAGTATTCTTTTTTAAGCCCTTGTTCATCATCTACCATTGCTGAATAATAATCTACAAAAGGAAGCTGGTTAGCTTCAGCATAGGCAGCTAACAATTGATTTAGTGCAATAATCCGATGGGCTGGACATTCTTTGGGATTCCAATAAAAATAATTTGCAGGTAGAAGAGAGCATAATACGACTTTAATCATATTCATTTTGGCTAGCTCTACCATCGAAATGATGTTGTTCATTATCATTTCAAGGGTAGATTCGCCTGTATTACCTGCAATATCGTTACCACCAGCAAGTAGCACTACTGTTTTTGGTTTCAGTAAAATTACATCAGCTCTAAAACGGATGAGCATTTGAGGTGTAGTTTGCCCACTAATACCTCGGTTGATGTATTCTTTCCTAGAAAAAAATGCGGGATGCTCTCTACTCCAGAATTCTGTAATCGAATCTCCCATAAAAACAATGCGGTTTCCGGTATTTGGATGCTGACTGATTACCAAGTTTTCCTCTTGATATTTTTTTAGGTAGGGCCAATCTTGTGTGGCGGTAGGCGATTTCATGGAAAAGTATCTAATTGTTTAGCGACAATAATTTTGGATATCACAAAAATAAAGAAGCATTCTTAATTCAAAGTTAAGGCTCCTAAAATTTCTTCAGACATAAAGGGACCACCAGGATATTTGGCGGTGTAGTCTAAGTTGAGCCATATTTGATTGCGTTCGTCGATATGATAGTGCAATTGTTTTCGAAAACTTTCTTTTGAAAATAAGGTGTTTTTTATCAAAAAATTTACCGTTTCGAGGTCATTCATTTTGCCAATAAGAATTTCAGGATAAATATGTCCTTTGGTATGGATTAGTCGGGGTGTGCCGCCTATGGCTCGTACACAAGCCGCCATCAGAATGGAATGATCGTCACAATCCCCCGAAAAATAGTCTAGCGATTCACTGGCACTGGCTATATAATCACCGTCTTTAGGGTCACTGACGTAATTCCAACGTTCGTTAATTTCTTTAAAAACAGCAAAACATTGAATGATGGTTCTGTAGTCAGAATATCCTTTAATATTTTTAAAATGCTTGGTGGTAGCCATAACGGCAAAGTTGCGCACTTTAGGATTTTGATACTCGATTGCATTAAGAATTTTGGATTTGTTAGGAAACGGCAAGAGTTTGGATACAATGATGTCTTGAGGATAGGGATTGTCTGACATGGTATAAATCATCGAATTGTAATCTTCGAATACACTGTTGAATCCGTAATTTCCAAAAGTGGTCCCATAAAACAAAACCAATACATACAAAAAAATGCAAATGATGATAATGGTTCGTAAAAGTCTTAATAGGAGTTGGATGAGAATAACCAAGCACACAAAAAGTAACACTCGGTCTAAATTGAATATCCAGTTAAGCTCGATTAAATTCTCATGAGCGATGATGAACAACGGAATGGAAAGCAAAACATTAAGAACAAAAATAATGACATCGTCCCATGGCTTTCTTAGCTGAAGACTTTGTCTTAGTTGAGTAAACGTAATGTTTTTTATTTTAAACATAAATAACCTGAAAAGGTAAAAACTATATTGATTTTACAATTTCTTCAAAAGTACCTATTTTATTAATGATTTTGAGTTGAAAAAGTTGTTTTTGGACATTGTTTAACAATTTTTCATCTAAATTATGCTGAGACCATTCGGTTAAAGAAAGCCATTCCTGAATGTCTTCTATTTTTTGATGGTATTTGGTAGCCAAAACGGTATCGATATTGGGAATGCTTTTGAAAGTCTGTGTTGTTTGGTTTATGATTTTCAGAATCGTTTTTATCACATCAGTTTTTGTTGCTAAGATTTCGTCCCGAACAGCAATAACGAAGCAAGGCCAAGGCGTAGGGCAATCGCCTACTTTTCTGAAGATTCCTTTATCTACTAGCGGTTTTGTCATGAATCGTTCCCACATGAAATAATCTGCTGTTCCGCTAGATAATGCTTCAACAGCGCCATCAATTGTATTGACTATTTCAAATTGTAAATCGTTGGTTTCCCATCCCTGATTGTTGGCATTGACATACGCCATTAGCTGGGAGCCCGAACCTAATCTGGATATAGCGGCTTTGGTATTTTTTAAATCAGCAATTGTATGATAGTTAGATTGAGCTGCCACGTGAATTCCCCAAATAAGAGGCGTTTCTACATATATTTGAACGAGTTTACTAGGATTGCCAGCATTGATGTCTTTGATGATTCCTTCCGTCAAAATAACGGCCATATCCGTTTCGCCAGATCGTAACATTTGGCACATTTTTCCAGTACCTTCGGGAACGTCTGTCCATTGTAAATCGATGTTTTCTTTTTCGAATGCTTTGTTTTCAAGGGCTAAATGCCAAGGTAAATTAAAATGTTCGGGTACGCTTACAATTTTTATCGTTGTCATTTTTATTTTTTTTGGAACACAGATTTTAAAAATTGGAGAAATTTAAGAAATCTATATTTATGGTGTTCATTCTTTGCTTATTTGAGTTAAAACGTAATCAATCAATTTTTCAATTGTTACGTCAGGATTATTGCTAAATGTCCCGTTTGCGCGATTGGCAATAATGGCATTTAAGGAAAGTGCATGGTGTCCTAAAAGAGCCGAAAGTCCATAGATAGCGGCGGTTTCCATTTCGAGGTTCGTGATTTTTATTCCTTTGTAATTGAATGAGTCTATTTTGTTATTCAATTTTTCGTCTTGGATTGCTAGGCGTAAAATTCGTCCTTGAGGACCAAAAAATCCTCCTGCGGTAGCAGTAATTCCTTTGTAAATACGATCACTTTCAAACTGTTTTTCTAGTTTTTCAGAACAATGAACGGCATAGGGTTTTCCTTTTCGATTGTCCCAATTAGTATGGTTCACGAAAGCTTCTTCCAAGTTTGAATTGGTAACAGAATTATTTTGATAGGAGCGAAGCATGTTGTCAAGTCCTAAACCTATCTTAGACATTACAAACGAATCAACAGGTATTTCAACCTGCAAAGAACCCGAAGTACCTATCCGAACAATATTTAAAGAAGTTAGCTTGTCTTTAATTGTTCTCGTTTTTAAATCGATGTTGACTAAAGCATCCAATTCGTTTAGTACAATATCAATATTGTCTGCGCCAATTCCTGTTGAGATGACGGTGAGTCGTTTGCCTTTGTATATTCCTGTTTGGGTTTTGAATTCCCTTTTTTGTGTTGAAAATTCTATTGAGTCAAATAACTGTGTAATTTTTTCCACACGATCAGGGTCACCTACAAAGATAATATCATGAGCAATATTTTCGGGTTTGAGGTTCAAGTGATACACACTTCCGTCAGGATTCAAGATTAATTCAGATGATGCTATCATTTTTAGTACATAAATTATCCGCCTACACGTTTTACTTTAAAACCTTTTTCTTTGAGAATAGTCATGATTTTATCGCGATAATCTCCTTGAATAATCAATGCTCCGTCTTTGAAACTACCGCCTACACTTAATTTGGTTTTGAGTTCTTTGGCAAGTATTTTAAAATCTTCGTCTTCTCCTTCATAACCCTCAATAATAGTGGTGGCTTTGCCTTTTCTTTTTTCGTATTTACAAATGATAGGTTCTTTTTGAATATATAATTCGTGTGGGGTATCATCAATTTCCTCAGGCTCATTGCTAGGAACGTGGTCTGGGAATAAGTTTTTTAATTGGTCTTCTAAACTCATTTTTTATTTTTATTTTTTTGGAACACTTAAAAAGGACGCTGATAAAAACAGATTTACTTGGTAAAGACACTGATAAAAACGGATTTTTAATAGCTAAATAAATGAAAATCAGTTTCTATCAGCGATTCGGTTTTGCGAATCCGTGTCATCAGTGTACCCTGTTCACGTCAGTTTTATTTTTTTATCAATCCTAAATCAACCAAACGCTCGTATAGGAACTCTCCAGCTGTGATGTCTTCAAACTGTTTAGGATTTTCGCTATCGATACAATTTTCTAAGCAATTTAGAGGCATGTCGCTCACTGGGTGCATGAAAAACGGAATAGAATAACGGGAAGTGCCCCATAATTCTCTAGGTGGATTGACCACCTGATGTATGGTTGATTTTAATTTGTTGTTCGTATGGCGAGAAAGCATATCACCTACGTTGATAACTAATTCATCGGGTTGTGCAATAGCATCAATCCAGTCGCCATTGTGATTTTGAACTTGCAATCCTTTACCTTGTGCACCCATCAAAAGGGTAATCAAATTGATATCACCATGCGCAGCTGCTCTGATGGCATTTTCAGGTTCGCTCGTAATAGGAGGGTAATGTATCGGGCGCAAAATGGAATTTCCTTCTTCGGCGTATTTATCAAAGTAAAATTCGTCTAATCCCAAGCGCAATGCCAAAGCTCTCAAAACATAAATCCCTGTTTTTTCAAGCATTTGATACGCTTCTTTTCCTACGGCATTAAAGCGTGGTAATTCCTCGACAGTTATGTTTTTTGGATATTCAGAGGCGTATTTTGAACTGTCTCCTACATATTGTCCAAAATGCCAAAATTCTTTTAAATCGCCTTCTTTGCGTCCTTTGGCATGTTCTTTTCCAAAAGAGACATACCCTCGTTGTCCGCCTAGAGCGGGGTCTTCGTATTTTTGTTTGATTTCTAATGGAAGGCTAAAAAACTTTCGAATTTCAGCATATAGTTCGTCAACCAAACTTTGCTCTAAAAAGTGTCCTTTGAGCGCTACAAAGCCTATGTCCTCAAAGGCAGCACCAATTTCGTTTACAAATTTTTCTTTACGTTTTGGATCTTCGGACAGAAAATCAGTTAAATCTACACTGGGAATATTTTGCATTTTGTTGTCAGTTTAAGGGGGGTTGAGTAAGCGGTTAATCGGTTAATTGTTTAGGGTTTAATTTTTTAAGGAGTTAAAGAGGGGGATTAGTTTGTTTTGTACAATTAATCTTTTAATTTTTAACTCTAATCTCTAACCTCATAATTCCTATTTCTCATCGATTGCCTAATTTGGCTTTTTCTTTAATAATGTCTCCTATTTTTCGATTTTCAATTTTGCTTTCTAGCCACGAAATAATATCGAGGTATAGGAATGCTCTTTTTTCATAAGGGATTTTTTCTAATTCAATAAAACGTTCTCTCATTTTGACAAATTCTTTTTTGATGTCTGACGGGTAAATAGAGTTAAGGTTTCTCATGAATCGGATGATTTCTTTTTGAACCTCATGTAAGTCGTTCATTTTGAGTAAGAACTTATAAGTGTTTTTGATTTGAGTTTCCAAATGAAAATCTTTCCCCAATTCATAATGTGCAATAAGATGTAATAATCGGGCAAAACACATCAAATCCTCACGCATGGTCAGGTTTTTATTGTTGATGATTTTCTCTAAATAATAAATCGATTCGGTGAACTTATCTGAACCAAAGTAAATACAGGCTATTTTGTAATAAAATAACATTTCGTGATGCTCATCTAAGTGGTCACTGTGTATTTGGATTTTTTCTAAAATAGCAGGAATCAGGTATTCGCCTTCTTCAAAAGAACCTTCTAGTATGTGATAGTTTAATTTGTTGTTATACAAATACAAAAAGGACAATGAAGCAATATTATCATTAACAGGAAAACGCGAATCTTCGATAGTATGTTCAAGTAAATTCAAGTATTTTTTAAACTTGGTTTGGTATTTCAACATAAAAACCGATTCCAAGAAATAATTATTTCCTTTTAAGAAAAAAACAGGGTTTAAGTAAATCATGTTGGGATTATCATAGAACAAAGTCACCCATTTGTAGGCAAATTTATAACTGGAAAGAAAATCCTGAACAAGGAAACTACGCCATAAATTAGCATTGTAAAACCAATATTTTTCTCTGAAACCAAATTTGTTTTCGTCTAGTTTGGAGGTGTGTTTGATAAAATAATCGTCAATATATTTATACTCTTCGTCGTTCTTAACATAGCCTGTTTTGAGCATAATACCATACAACTGTAACGATAAATTGGATAACTTACTAGAAATGGTGTTGCGATAGTTGAGTTCTTTGGCTTGAATGACTAATTCGTCTGCACGGCCTTGAATACTGCGTGTAATGTATTGGGATTCGATGAGTTTTTCGAATTCTACGATTTCAAAAGCGATGTATTTTTCGTCATTTTCTAGCGCTTGAATCTTGGTTTTATCCAAAATTTTTAAGCTTTGTTTGTACAATCCTTTATTGTAAAGAATGGTGGCAAAATCGATCTGCTCTCTTAATTGATAGCGGATGTTTTGACTGGGAATATTCAATCGAATACTCACCAATATTTGTTTGTACAAATAGGATTTAAGATTCGATAATTGCACCTTTTTGATGATGCCGCTTTTCAAAATTAATTTTTCATCATAAACTTCAGATTTGTCTAAAATATTGAATAATTCTATAAATTTTGTATTGGAACTAGTCTCTAATCGACTGGCAAAAATCTTAAATTGTCTTTTTTCAGACTTTGAAAGTGATTTTATTAATACAAATAAGAAATCTTTTTGATGGTTAGCCATTGTAAAATATATGAGCTTAATTACTTGTTTTATAGTGATTTACAAAGTTTTGGTTCGCTTTATAAGCAGTATATTTCATTAATTTGAGTTTTATATTAAAGTAATGAAATCTATTTTTGTTATGAAGTTGTGAAATTACATTAAATAAATTAAAATGAATAGAGAGAAAGTTCAAATTTTTGATACCACTTTAAGAGACGGCGAACAAGTTCCAGGATGTAAATTAGATACCAAACAGAAACTCGTAATAGCAGAACGATTGGACGGAATGGGTGTTGATATCATCGAAGCTGGATTTCCTGTGTCAAGTCCTGGTGATTTTTTATCTGTTTCTGAAATTAGTAAAATTGTAAAAAATGCAACCGTATGTGGTTTGACACGTGCTGTGAAAAACGATATTGATGTGGCAGGTCAAGCTTTGAAACACGCTAAAAAACCTCGTATTCATACCGGAATTGGTACTTCACAATCCCATATTATTCATAAATTAAATACAACTCCAGAAGATATTATTGCTAGAGCAAAATTTGCTGTTGCTCACGCTAAAACGTATGTTGAGGATGTCGAGTTTTATGCAGAGGATGCTGGTCGTACGGATAACGCTTTCTTGGCTCGAGTCTGTGAAGAAGTGATCAAGTCAGGAGCTACAGTACTTAATATTCCAGATACTACTGGGTATTGTTTGCCACACGAGTACGGTGAAAAAATAAAATACCTTAAAGAAAATGTAAAAGGTATTGAAAACGTCACTATTTCTTGCCACTGTCATAACGATTTGGGTATGGCAACAGCCAATTCAATTGCGGGAGCGATGAATGGAGCGAGACAAATTGAATGTACAATCAATGGTATCGGTGAGCGTGCAGGAAATACTGCCCTTGAGGAAGTGGTAATGATTTTCAAGCAACATCCTTACCTTAATTTATACACTGATATCGATACCAAACAATTGAATGAAATGAGTCGTTTGGTTTCGGACAGCATGGGAATGATGGTACAACCTAATAAGGCAATTGTAGGTTCGAATGCTTTTGCACACAGTTCCGGGATTCATCAAGATGGTGTGATTAAAAACAGAGAGACCTATGAAATCATGGATCCATTAGATGTAGGTGTCAATGAGTCTTCGATTATCTTAACCGCTCGAAGTGGAAGGGCAGCATTAGCTTATAGAGCTAAAAAAGTAGGTTACGAATTAACAAAAACTCAATTAGATATCGTTTACCAAGAGTTTTTGAAATTTGCTGATATTAAGAAAGAAGTAATGGATGATGATATCCATCAAATTATTGCAGCGTCAAATTTAAAAGACGATTTAGTTAGAAATTAAACTCTTAGAGCCATGAATTTAAAAATAGCAGTACTCGCAGGGGACGGTATAGGTCCTGAAGTAGTTTTGCAGGCCATGAAAGCATTGAAAGCGACCGCTGTCATGTTTGATCATGAGTTTATTTTTGAAGAAGCTTTAGTAGGAGCTGCGGCTATTGAAAAAACAGGGAAACCATTGCCGGAACAAACTTTGAATTTGTGTTTGAACACAGATGCTGTTTTGTTTGGAGCTATTGGGGATCTTAAATACGATAATGACCCCGAAGCTAAGATTCGTCCAGAGCAGGGGTTGTTTCAGTTAAGGAAAGCTTTGGGTTTGTTTGTCAATAACAAGCCAATAAAACCGTATGACGGTTTGCTAGAAAGTTCGCCTTTGAAAAAAGAAATTATTGAAGGAACTGATTTTTTGATTTATAGAGAACTCTCAGGAGGAATTTATTTTGATGAAAAAACAATAAACGATGAAGGAACTATTGCTACAGATTTGTGTAAATATACAGAAGAACAAATTTTAAAAATTGCTCATCTGGCTTTTCAAGCGGCACAAAAGAGAAGAAAAATAGTTTCCTTAATCGATAAAGCAAACGTTTTGGAAACGTCTAGACTTTGGAGAAAAGTAGTAACTACCGTAAGTAAAGACTATCCCGATGTAGAATTAAATTATTTGTATGTAGATAATGCTGCTAAACAAATCATTGCCAAACCCAAACAGTTTGATGTTGTTTTGACTGAAAATTTATTTGGTGATATTCTTTCGGATATGTCGAGTATTATTACGGGTTCAATAGGGATGTTAGCATCTAGTTCTATTGGAGATACTCATGCCTTATTTGAGCCTGTTCATGGAACTTTTCCACAAGCTAAAGGAAAAAACATTGCCAATCCATTTGCTTCTATATTATCAGCAGGATTGTTGTTAGAGTATTTTGGTTTGCATAAAGAAGCTAAAAAAATTCATGACGCAGTTGAAAAAGCTATCGCACTAAAAGTCGTCACCATGGACTTGAATCCAGAGTCAAAATTCGGAACCAATGAAGTTGGAGATTTCATCTCTAATTTTATTTTAGATAAAGATGATTTGCTCTACTTTAACAATGACAATGTAAGTATCGGCCAATCAACCATAGTTTAAAAAATAAATAATAATACATATACAAACATATATATAATGGAATTAAATAAATACAGTAAGACAATCACTCAAGACGAAACACAACCAGCTTCTCAAGCGATGTTCTATGCATTAGGATTAACAGAAGAGGATCTTAAAAAAGCGCAAGTGGGAATTGTGAGTATGGGGTATGATGGTAATCCTTGTAACATGCACTTAAACGGATTGGCTAAAGATATCAAAGAAAGTGTCTGGAAGGAAGATTTAGTAGGTCTTATTTTTAATACTATTGGTGTAAGTGATGGTATGTCTAATGGAAATGACGGAATGCGTTTTTCATTAGTATCTCGTGATGTTATTGCTGATTCTATTGAAACGGTAATGGGAGCACAATGGTACGATGGTATGATTGCCGTGCCAGGTTGTGATAAAAATATGCCAGGTGCTTTAATGGCTATGGGTCGTGTTAATCGTCCATCGATTATGGTGTATGGGGGTTCTATTCATCCAGGAAAATGGAAAGGACAAGATTTGAATATTGTTTCTGCTTTTGAAGCCTTAGGAAAAAAGTTTAGCAATTCCATAACTCCTGAAGATTTTAAAGGAGTGATACAAAACGCTTGCCCAGGAGCAGGAGCTTGTGGAGGAATGTACACGGCTAATACCATGTCTTCAGCTATTGAAGCCTTAGGGATGAGTTTGCCATACAGTTCTTCTAACCCAGCTTTGAGTCCAGAGAAAAGAGAAGAATGTGCGAATGCTGGTAAGGCTATCAAAATATTATTAGAAAAAGACATCAAGCCTAGAGATATTATGACTCGTAAAGCATTTGAAAATGCGATTACAATGGTAGCAGTTTTAGGTGGTTCTACCAATGCGGTTATGCACTTAATTGCAATGGCTCATTCTGTAGGGATTGAATTGACTTTGAAAGATTTCCAAGATATCAGCGATAGAACACCTTTGTTAGCTGATTTGAAACCAAGTGGTAAATACTTAATGGAAGATTTGCATAATGTAGGTGGTGTTCCTGCTGTGATGAAGTATTTATTGAAAGAAGGTTTCTTGCATGGAGATTGTTTGACTGTAACTGGAAAAACTATCGCTGAAAACTTAGCAGAAGTACCAGAATTACACGAAGGTCAAGATGTTGTCTTTGAAGTTAGCCAAGCTTTAAAAGCAACAGGTAATATCCAAATTCTTTACGGAAATATTGCTACTGAAGGTTGTGTGGCTAAAATTAGTGGTAAAGAAGGAGAATTCTTCGAAGGAACGGCTGTGGTGTATGAAAATGAAAAAGACGTTATCAGAGGAATTCAAGCTGGGGAAGTAAAACCAGGAAATGTAGTGGTTATCCGTTACTGCGGTCCTAAAGGTGGTCCAGGAATGTCTGAAATGTTGAAACCTACTTCGGCTATTATGGGTGCAGGTTTAGGAAGTACTGTTGCCTTAATTACTGATGGACGTTTTTCAGGTGGTTCTCACGGATTTGTGGTAGGGCACGTAACGCCTGAAGCTTATGAAGGTGGTGGTATTGCCTTGATTCAAAACGGTGATGTTATTGCGATTGATGCGGTGAAAAACACCATCAATATGAAAGTCTCTGATGAAGAATTGGCTAAGCGTAAAGCAAATTGGACTAGACCTGACAATGGAATTACACAAGGTGTTTTACTTAAATATATGCGTTCAGTCTCAAGTGCATCTGAAGGATGTGTAACAGACAAATAATACTTGGTTTCCTCATAGAGAGGAGATTCCAAAGTTTTATTTTAGAATTAAAAGTAAAAAGCTATAAATCAGTCTCAACACGCGCTTTAGTTTAGAGCGCTAAGAGTAGATAAAAAACACAAAATGGAAACAACAAAAATCACTGGAGCAGAAGCCGTAATTAGGTGTTTGCTAGAAGAAGGTGCCGACTTGGTTTACGGATATCCAGGTGGGGCAATCATGCCAGTATATGACGAATTATATAAATTTCAAGATAAATTGCATCACGTTTTGGTGCGTCACGAACAAGGGGCTGCTCATGCGGCTCAAGGGTTTGCGAGAGCTACCGGGAAAGTAGGGGTTGCAATCGCAACTTCTGGACCAGGAGCTACGAACTTGGTGACTGGAATTGCAGATGCTCAAATTGATTCTACTCCGTTGGTATGTATTACTGGACAAGTAGGGAAACATTTATTGGGTTCTGATGCTTTTCAAGAAACCGATATCATTGGTATTTCAACTCCGGTAACCAAATGGAATTACCAAATTACAGAGGCACATGAAATTCCTGAAATTATAGCAAAAGCATTTTATATCGCAAGATCAGGACGTCCAGGTCCAGTATTGATTGATATTACTAAAAATGCACAATTTGATACCTTGGATTTCAGTTACAAAAAATGTACTGATATTAGAAGTTACCATCCAAAACCAGTTTTAAAAATTGACAAGGTAAAAGAAGCGGCTGAAATTATTAATAAAGCTAAAAAACCTTTTATCGTTTTTGGACAAGGCGTAATCCTAAGTCAAGCTGAACAAGAGTTAAAAGCTTTAATCGAAAAAGCAGGTATTCCTACAGCTTGGACCATTTTAGGACTTTCAGCTTTACCTACCGAACACCCATTGAATGTAGGGATGGTAGGTATGCACGGAAATTACGGTCCTAATCTTTTGACTAACGAATGTGATGTATTAATTGCATTGGGAATGCGTTTTGACGACCGTGTTACTGGAAACTTAGCAACGTATGCAAAGCAAGCCAAAGTAATTCATTTTGAAATTGATCCAGCCGAAGTTGATAAAAATGTTAAAACGGATGTAGCCGTTTTGGGAGACCTAAAAGAAGCCTTAACAGCTTTATTGCCTTTTATCGAATCCAATTCGCACGAAGAATGGCATAATGAATTCAAGAAGTACTATCAAATTGAATTAGATGCGGTCATCAATGAAGAGTTGGCACCTACGAATGGAAAAGGAATTTCTATGGGTGAAACCATCGAAATGATTAACAAACATTCAAATGGGGATGCCATTATGGTTTCGGATGTAGGACAACACCAAATGTTTACCTGTCGCTATTCTAAGTTCAATCAAACCAAAAGTAATGTTACTTCAGGAGGTTTAGGAACGATGGGGTTTGCTTTACCTGCAGCTATCGGTGCCAAAATGGGACGACCTGATCGTGAAGTAGTAGCAATTATAGGTGATGGAGGATTCCAAATGAATATTCAAGAATTAGGAACCATTCATCAAACCAAAGTACCTGTAAAAATTGTGGTATTGAATAACGAATTCTTAGGAATGGTGCGTCAATGGCAAGAATTGTTTTTTGATTACCGATACGCTTCTACAGTGATGATTAATCCTAATTTCTGTGCGATTGCCGAAGGTTATTACATCAAAGCGAGAAAAGTAACCAAGAGAGAAGAACTTGACGAAGCCATTGCTGAAATGCTAGCATCAAAAGATTCTTATTTCTTAGAAGTAATGGTAGAAAAAGAAAACAATGTGTTCCCGATGATTCCTACAGGTGCTTCGGTTTCGGATATCAGATTATCTTAAAATGGTTTAAAGTGTAAGGTTTAAAGTTGTTTATTAAAATGAGTTGTTAATTCATTAAACGATTTTAAACTTTAAACGATTTTAAACTTTAAATAAAAAAATAATGGAAAATAAAACATTCACCATTTCAGTATATTCAGAAAACAACGTAGGTTTGCTGAATCGTATTTCAGGTATTTTTTTGAAACGACATATCAATATTTTGAGTTTAAACGTTTCTGAATCAGAGATTGAAAACGTTTCAAGATTTATTATTGTGGTTGACACAACTGAAAAATGGGTACAAAATATTGTTGGTCAGATAGAAAAACAGATAGAAGTAATCAAAGCTTTTTATCACGTAGATGAAGAAACCATCTTCCTTGAAAACGCTTTGTTTAAAATTAAATCCAGTTTGTTATTTGACGAAAGACAAATTCAAAACATCATAAAAGAAAGCAACTCTGAAATAGTAACGGTTTCAAGAGATTTTTTTGTGATATCAAAATCGGGACGTCGTTCTGAGATTGAAGAATTATATGAAAAATTAAAACCTTTTGGAATCATGCAATTTGTACGTTCTGGACGAATTTCAGTTTCAAAAGAACCAATGGAAATATCAACATTATTACAAGAATTAAATATAAATAAATACTAAAAAATGGCAAATTACTTCAATTCATTACCACTTAGATTACAGTTAGAACAATTAGGCGTTTGCGAATTCATGGATAAATCTGAATTTGTGGACGGAATTACTGCTTTAAAAGGAAAAAAAGTAGTTATAGTAGGTTGTGGAGCCCAAGGGTTAAACCAAGGTTTGAACATGAGAGATTCAGGTTTAGATATCTCTTACGCTTTGCGTGCTGAAGCTATCGCTGAGAAAAGAGCGTCTTATAAGAATGCAGTTGATAATGGTTTCACTGTGGGAACGTATGAAGATTTAATTCCTACAGCTGATTTAGTATGTAACTTAACTCCAGATAAACAACACACAGCAGTAGTAAATGCAATTATGCCTTTGATGAAACAAGGCGCTACATTGGCTTACTCTCACGGTTTCAACATTGTTGAAGAGGGAATGCAAATTCGTAAAGACTTAACGGTTATTATGTGTGCTCCTAAATGTCCAGGTTCTGAAGTTCGTGAAGAATATAAAAGAGGATTTGGTGTACCTACTTTAATTGCTGTACACCCTGAAAATGACCCTAACGGTGAAGGTTTAGCTCAAGCTAAAGCGTATGCTGTAGCAACAGGAGGAGATAGAGCAGGAGTATTGCGTTCTTCTTTCGTAGCTGAGGTAAAATCAGACTTAATGGGTGAGCAAACGATTCTTTGTGGATTGTTGCAAACAGGTTCTATCCTATGTTTTGACAAAATGGTAGCGGAAGGTGTTGAGCCAGGATACGCTTCTAAATTAATCCAATACGGATGGGAAACAATTACCGAAGGTTTGAAACACGGAGGTATCACAAATATGATGGATAGATTGTCTAATCCAGCTAAAATTGCTGCATTCAACGCCGCAGAAGAATTAAAAGACATCATGCGTCCGTTGTTTCAAAAACACATGGATGATATCATCTCAGGTCACTTCTCTAAAACAATGATGGAAGACTGGGCTAATGATGACAAAAACTTATTGGCTTGGCGAGCAGCTACAGGAGAAACCAACTTCGAAAAAACACCAGCTGGTGATGTTGAAATCTCAGAGCAAGAATACTATGACAACGGTACTTTAATGGTTGCTATGGTAAAAGCGGGAGTAGAATTGGCTTTTGAAGCAATGACTGATTCAGGAATCATCGAAGAGTCAGCTTACTACGAGTCATTACACGAAACGCCACTTATTGCGAACACAATTGCAAGAAAGAAATTGTTCGAAATGAACCGTGTAATCTCTGATACAGCTGAGTACGGATGTTACTTATTTGACCACGCTTGTAAACCATTAATCGCTGAGTACGTGAAAAACGCACCATCTAACTTAATTGGTCGTCCATTCAACAACGGAAGCAACGGAGTTGATAACAGAGAATTAATCGAAGTAAACAACATCATCCGTAACCACCCAGTAGAAGAAGTAGGAGCTTGGTTAAGAGAGTCAATGACTGCAATGAAAAAAATCGTTTAATTTTAGTTGTCAGGCTGTCCCGAAGCGTCGGGAGTCGAAGTAATGTCAGACTGAGCTTGTCGAAGTCCTAATAACGATAATAAAACTAAAAAGCGGAGTAATTAATTTTACTTCGCTTTTTTTTTGTGCCTATTATTTTTTAGGAGCAGAACTTATCATTTCCAAAATAACCAGTAGTCCCGCTATTCGTTACAATCTCTTGTATAGGCTATTCGCCATACAAGAGGATTTTCACTGCTATCGGGGCTATGAAAGACGTTTTGTTTTATTACTATCTCTTTTAAAATTCAATTTTATAGCTCATCTATAATTTGTAAGATAATTTCAATATATTTGGTTTTTAATAAAGTATGATGTTTGTCATACATATACAAGTTAGCGACAATTTTGCAAAAAAGCCGTCCAAAAAAATAGAGAATTATAATTCCATATATTTGGATAAAACTAATTAAGGAAATGGAATATGACTACTCAAAATTAAATGACAGAGAATTTGAAATTTTAGCAGCAACTGTAATTGAAAAAGAATATAGCATTAAAGTTGAAATTTTTAAGTCTGGAAGAGATGGTGGTGTAGATGGTAGATTCTGGATTGGAGACAAAAAAGAAGGCATTATACAATGCAAACATTATTTAGAAACTCCTTATTCACAATTAATTTCAAAATTAAAAAACGAGGAATTAGACAAAGTAAAAAAGTTAAATCCTAGTAAATATATTTTTATAACTTCAAAAACACTTTCTAGAATAAATAAAAAAGAAATTCTAAATATTTTTAAACCATACATTCAAACTGAAAGAGATATTTGGGGAAAAGAAGACTTGAATTTGTTTTTATCTAAGAAAGAAAATCAGGACGTTGTCGAAAGAAACTATAAACTATGGATTACTAGTACAAGTGTACTAGACATTTTAATTAACAATGCAATAAAAGGTAGAAGTCAATTTACTATACGAGACATTGAAGAAAAATCATTTAGATATGTAGTTACTGAAAATCATAACAAGGGGCTTAAAATTTTAGAAGAAAATAATGTTATAATTCTGACAGGTGAACCAGGGATTGGTAAAACTACACTTGCTGATAATTTGGCAATTCTATATATAGCAAAAGGTTATGAATTCTGTGACATTGAAGAAGATATAAGTGAAGCTGAAAGTTTGTATCGCGAAAATGAACAAAAAAAAATTCTTTTTTATTGTGATGACTTCTTAGGAAGTAATATTTATGACGCTATCAATAATAAAAAGGATTCCCATATTGTCAAATTCATTAGTAGAATTAGAAAGGATAATAGTAAAAAATTTATTCTTACATCACGTACAAACATTTTGAATAAAGCTTATAGTTTAAGTCATATTTTTCAAAATTTAAAAATAAGAGAGAATGAATTTCTACTTACAATTGAAAACTTAACTAATATAGATAAAGCAAAAATTCTTTATAATCATATTTATCATTCAAAATTACCAAAACAATTCATTGATGTAATTTATAAAGATAAAAGATACAAAGACATTATCAAGCACAGAAATTTTAATCCAAGAATTATCGAATTTATAACCGATTCTTCTGTTATTGGTGATATTAAATCAGAAAACTATTGGACATATATTCATCAAAGTCTAAATAACCCTGAAGTTATTTGGGAAGGATATTTTCAAAATCAAACTGATGACTTTGTAAGAGCTCTAACATTTTTAACTGTTTTTAATAATGGTAAAATATCTGAAGAAAGTTTGAGAGATTCTTATAATACATATCTAAGGATTCACCCGTTAAATTTTGGAGATAATTCTGATAAAAGTTTTGAATCGGTAAGAAAGCTAGCTACAAAATCATTATTGAATAGAAATAAAATTGGTGACGAAAAATATGAATATGTGCTATTTAATCCTTCAATTGCAGATTTTGTATTAGGTACATACTCAAATGAAATTGATTTAATTTGTAATATTCTAAAATCATTAAATTCAGAAGTATCAATTGATTATTTACATACTTTATTGAGGAATAACAAAATAAATAAAAATCTTACTAGTAGAATATTAGAAAATCTATTTGATTTCTTCTTTGAAAGTAAACTAAAAGATGAGAATTGGGATTTTTTAATTACCCTAAGTTACATTGACTTTTTTGATGATATAATTAATAAAAGATTAGAAAACTTTTTGAACATTATAATAAACGCAGATAACCCAAGTGGTGAGAGATTGTGGGAATTATTATTCATTCTCACAGAATTTGAACCCAAAATTAAATTTCAAAATTTCGAATTTCTGCATGGTTTTATAAACGATGTAGATGATGAAGACACATTAAAAAGACTATTAAATTTTGTTGATGATAATGATATTGATGATGAAAATATTTTAATGCAAATTAATATTTTACTTGATAAATACTTAATTAGTATTGTTAACAATAATGATTTGGATATAGATTACTCCAGACACATCTCAAATTCATACAATTATTATGAAGGTGATTATGAGCCAGATGTTGATATTAATGGTATTGAAGATGAAATAAGACAAAATCTTGATTCATTTTTAGATGGCTTCAATGAAAATGTTCTTAATAAAATTTCTTTTTCAACATCAGACATAATATCAAGTATTGATGTAGATTCAAAAATAACTAGATATTTGGAAAGTTATGAGCCTGACTATGATCGAGACAGTCACGGTGGTTTTTATTCTGGAAGTTCAAGTGATGATGATATCGATGCAATATTTGAACGTTAGTTCCCTATAAAAAAAACTGACGCTAACAGGCGTTTGGCAAGATTGCGAATTTTGTAGTAACCCATCTGGTGCTCGTTTGCAACGAATACCTACTTAAATTAAAAGAAGATTAGTGGCGTTTGTAACGCGGATACTTATAAATAAGTTGTTGTAATTTATACAAAGGTATTACTATGAAGATTGAAAAGTATACTAATTGGTCTCGACTGCGCTCGACCTGACAATAGGTTTAAAGTAAACATAAACTTGTGTCACATCGAGCGCAGTCGAGTTGCCTTACTGCTTCGATTGCATCCAGTAACCTATTAAATTAAAAGATAATTTGTATTAATCACGAATACTAATATAATCATCTCTTTGTAGTAATCTTTCCTTAGTTAATGAAATATTTAGTTATTAGAAATGTTTAAACACTATGCAAAAATACTTCAGCAGGCAGTTTAAAAAAGTTTTTTAGTTTTTGTGCCATTTTCAAAGTGATTTCTCTTTTGCCTGAAAGAATAGCAGAAACATGTCCTTTGCTGCCGATAATAGGCTCCAAATCTTTTGCTTTGATGCCCATTTCCTGCATTTTATATTTTATTACTTCAAGAACATCGAGTTCAGGTAAGTGATAGTTTTTTTCGTCATAATCTTTAATTAAAACAATCAATAAATCCAGTTCGTCATCTTCGGGTGTATTGGGTATGGCGTGAAAGATTTCCATCATACGAATGGAAGCCTTATTGTAATCGTCTTCGGTTTTTAATACTTTCCAGTTCATCATCATTACTTTTTATTAATTAAAATCGTGGTATCAAAGGCTATTGTTTCTACGTCTATTTTGTCATATTCTTTATGTGTTCCAAACCATATTACATAACAAGAAGCTTGTTGAAAATTTATTGAAACTACTTTTTATAAGTAAAAGTAATAAAAAACGGTTTTTATTATGTTGGTTATTAATTTATTTCTGTCGTTATTTAGCGTATCTTCTAATGCTCAATCCCATTATTGCCTTCTTAAACTAAATAATAAATCTTAGCATTTGCAACGCAGATATCGCTATCATAGTCGTTCAGATAATTTTTATGGAGGTCTATGCTGCTATTTATTTAAAAGAGTTTTGTATAGTTTCAAAATATATAAGTATATTTGGTTTACCATTTTGGTTTACCATTTTTAATTTCTTTCTTTTGACCAGGGAAGGATATAGCATTAAAATGGGGACAGAATTACTAACTATTAACTTTTATACAATGAACTTTATACGACGTAGTACGCTTTTCTTACTGGCTGTTTTTTTCCAAATAAGTACCGCTCAAACCATTCCCTCGGAATCAATTATTGCCTCCAATAAATTAAGTGCGTATTTGAAACCCGAAGTTCAACAGGCGTTAGGAGGAGTCAATGCCATTTCTACTGCTCAATTAGCGGAATATTTTAGAACTAAATTTTCAGAAAGGTATTTTTACGATTGGAAAAATGGAGAAGAACGTTTCAAACAATACACGACCATTTATGAAAATGCCATACACCATCATACCGAAAGAGCTTTAGACCACATGACCAAATTTCCAGCGAATGCACAATGGAAATTGCCCTACAATTACCAAAACGGTGAACCAGTCAATGCGTATGCTTTGCGTCATTTGGCGCGTCAGCACAAGATGGTGGATATTGCTTTTTATTACAAATACCAACAAAAAAATCCAGAATACCTGAGGTATTTTAAAAATCAAATGGCGTCGTTAAATGCTGCTTTATTGGCGAATAAATATGAAACTATTGAGGACGGAAATGGGGTATATGAAGCTTTTCGTTCGGGTTATCGCATATTAAATTGGTTACACATTCACACTTTCTTTTTGGGTGAAAAAGAATATTCTGATGACGACCAATTGCTAACAATTGCTACCTTATTGCAACACGCTTCCAATCTGTATGCAACAAACACCGAATTTGTACCCGGAAATCATCAAACACGGGGGATGTCGGCTTTGGCCATGCTTTCAATTTTGTTTCGAGATTTTAAAGATGCTGATGCATGGTACCAACGTTCGATGGGGTTGTTAGAACAACATTTGTCTAAAGAAATTAATAAAGATGGATTCCAATTTGAACGTACCGTACATTATCATATCAGCGATATTGACACCTATTATTATGTGTATCAATTAGCCAAAAACAGCAACATACAAGTAGATACTTTTTGGGAAAGCAAACTGAAATCGTTGTTTACTACCTTGACCAAAATTGCATATCCCGACAAGTCGGCTCCTGTTTTTTCGGATGATACCAATGCACCTTGGGCTGAAAAAAATACAATTTCAGGAGCGCTTACGTTGGGCTATTTGTTGTTTGGAGAACCTGAAATGGGGTATTTTGCAAATGATTTTGTAGAGTCGGATATGTATTGGTATTTGAATGATACCCAGTTGCAAATGCTAAAGGCGATTCAAGCCAAGAAACCTGAGTTTAAGTCGGTGGTGTTTCCTGATACGGGTTATTATATCATGCGCCAAGGTTGGGAGCCAGATGCAATGGTGATGGCCATTTCTAATGGATTGGATCCTGATAAACCTGACCATCAGCATGGCGATATGTTAGGAATTCAGGCGATGGCAAACGGTCAGGTCATTTTACCCAATTATCAAGTGCGTTATTCGCTTAAAGATTATGAATTTTTCAAAAATTCAATGGTCAAAAATGTAGCTTTAGTTGATGGTGAATTGCAAGGCAAGGAATATGCAGGCAATCAAGGCGGAAGCGGTTTTGGAAAATTTGCTGTTTTGCCTCATCCCAAAACAATTTCTTGGAATGTCAATGATGCTATAGAAGTTTATATAGGAAGTCATGATGGATTTGAAAAAAGCGGGGTTACGTATGCAAGAAAGGTGATTTATTTAAAAGATGATTTTTGGTTGGTTAAAGATGATTTTCATTCGGCAACACCTCACACCTATAAACAAGTGTGGCAAGGTCATTATAGCTTAGAAAAAGCACCAAATTTATTGCGTTCAAGTTTTAATGATGGTTCAGGTAGTGATATTTACCAACTGGTACCGACGGATTTGGTTGAAACTTCGGGGAAAAATGGCAAGCAATGGTCTGTAGTGGCTACAAAAGATAAGACTCATTTTAATTTTATCACTGCAATTGTTCCTTTCAGAAAATTTGATGATAGAATTGATGAAGATAAAAAGAATCCTTCTTTAAAAGGTTGGGAAGTGAATTCGTCCAAATGGGGAATAGAAGGAATAGGGGCTACCACCTTGACTAAGGAAGGCAAAACGGTGTTATTTGCTGTAAAAAAAGTAACGCTTCCTTCAGTGACGATTGCGTTTTCTGAGCCAGCCGATGCGTTTGTGATGCAAAACGAAAAAAAGATCACGATTCAATCACTCCATACAAAAGACGTAACAGTAGCGTATGGTTATGCTAAATCTAAAAAAGCATTCGTTCTTAAACCAGGAGAATCGATTACAATTGAAATAAAATAGTCTAATGCGATTATTTTTCGATTAGGTCTCATAGTAGGGGAGTTGCTAATTGCATCCTTTTTATGCTCTTCAAACGTTTAATCGGATAGAAAAAATGGAAGGAGCCTATTGTGGCTCCTTTATTTTTTTGATAAAGTGTATTTTTCAGTACTAGGTTTGCCCAACTGTTTCCCCGAAATTTGTACGACTAACTGATTTGCTTTGGGAGTAGAATAGCTAATTTTTTGAGGGTAGTCTTGATTTGGGTTTTCAAATTGAAGTTGGTTTTCAATTTCTTCTTTAGATGAAAAAACGAGCGGTTGGTTGTTGTTTTGTCCTATGATTTTAGTTTTAAAAATCAAAGAATCACCTACTTGTTGCAAGGATACATATTCTTTGTGAATAGTGTCCTTTTCTCTAATAAAAAAGGAAGTAGCAGTCAGGGTACTGTCATTCGTTTTTACCCAATTCTCTGTTAGTTTTCCTTCGGAGGATTGTTGTTCCCATTTTCCTAAAATCCATTCAGAGGAACGAATGAGTTCGTTGTCTGACTTTGTACTTTTAGAACACGAAGCACAGGCTATCAAGAGCGAAAAAAGAGTAATTTTAGGAATCATAAAATATTTTAATGATGGTTTTCAGTGGCTAAAATAGGAAAAAAAGATAGTTTATACACAATTAATAGGAGTGTAAAAAAACAGAGGCTGTCTAAAAATAGACAGCCTCATTCTTATGAATTGATAAAATAGAGTTTTATACTCCTGGTAAATCACCACCTTCTTTCGTAGGAAGGTTAGTTGTTCCCATTAAATACAAATCTACTTCTCTAGCTGCTTCACGACCTTCAGATATTGCCCAAACAATTAAAGATTGTCCTCTTCTCATATCCCCAGCTGTAAAGATGTTAGGAATATTGGTTTGGTAATTGTTTGCTTTGTAATTGCTTCTAAAGTCGGTTTCAAGACCTAATTGTTCTGCTAAAGTTTTTTCTGGACCTGTAAAACCTAAAGCTAATAAAGCTAAGTCACATGGCCATATTTTCTCTGAGCCTTCTACTTCAATCAACTCAGGACGTTGTCCAGGAACGATTTTCCATTCAACATTTACTGTTTTAAGCGCAGTTAATTTGCCATTAGCATCTTTGATAAATTCTTTGGTGTTGATTAACCAGTTTCTTTCGCATCCTTCTTTGTGAGAAGAAGATGTTTTCAACTGCAACGGCCAGTAAGGCCAAGGCGTTGTTTCGCTTCTTCCTACAGGAGGTTTTGGCATAATTTCAAAGTTGGTTACTGATTTAGCTCCTTGACGGTTTGAAGTACCCACACAGTCAGAACCTGTATCTCCACCACCGATAACGATTACATCTTTACCAGTAGCTACTACTTGATTTTCGATTTTTTCTCCAAAAACAACTTTGGTTTGTTGTGTTAAGAAATCCATTGCTTGGACCACACCATCTGCATCAGCACCTGGGGTAGGTAAGCTTCTTCTTTCTGTTGCACCACCACAAAGAACGATAGAATCAAATGCTTTTAAGTCATTGATATCATAGTTTACACCTACGTTAGTGTTGACTTTGAAAGTAATTCCTTCTGCCTCAAGGATAGCAATACGACGGTCGATAATTTCTTTTTCCAATTTGAAATTAGGGATACCATAACGTAATAATCCACCAATAGCGTTGTCTCTTTCAAAAACAGTAACGGTGTGACCGGCTCTGTTTAATTGTTGTGCAGCCGCTAAACCAGCAGGGCCTGAACCTACAACAGCAACTGTTTTACCTGTTCTTGTTTTTGGAGGTTGTGGTTTAATCCATCCTTCTGCGAAGGCGCGTTCCACAATATTTTTTTCTATATTTTCAATAGAAATTGGTTCGTTAATAATCCCTAATACACATGCTTTCTCACATGGCGCAGGACATAAACGTCCTGTGAATTCAGGGAAATTATTAGTGGAATGAAGTATCCAAGACGCTTTTTGCCATTCTCCTTGGTGTACCATGTGGTTGAAATCAGGGATTAAATTCCCTAATGGACATCCACTATGACAAAATGGAATACCACAATCCATACAACGAGAACCTTGTTCTGTAATTTCAGCTTCACTCAAAGGAACTGTAAATTCTTTATAATGTCCTACACGCTCTTGTACTGCTGTGTATGATTCATCTTTTCTTTCGAATTCTTTAAAACCTGTTACTTTTCCCATTGTATTATACTGTTAATTCTTCTACCATTTGTACCTCAGTTTCCAAACGCTTCAATGCTTTTTTGTATTCTGTAGGCATTACTTTTACGAAATTGTTTAAGCTAGCGTTCCAATCATTCAATAATTGCGTTCCTTTACTACTGTTAGTGTACAGTACGTGTCTCTCAATTAATTGTTTCAATTCATCAGCTTCGTTGCCTTCCACAGTTTCAAATTCTATTGTTTCGGTGTTACACAAACCATTTTTGAATTTATGCTCTGGATCATAGATGTAAGCGATACCACCACTCATACCTGCTGCAAAGTTTCTTCCTGTTTTACCAAGAACAACTACTTTACCACCTGTCATGTATTCACAACCGTGATCTCCCACACCTTCTACTACAGCAATGGCACCTGAGTTACGTACAGCAAAACGCTCTCCTGCTATACCGTTGATGTAAGCTTCTCCTTCGATGGCACCAAATAAACAAACGTTACCTACGATGATGTTTTCTTCTGCAACAAAGGTAGCTGCTGCTGGTTTCTTAATGATTAATTTAGCTCCAGAAAGTCCTTTTCCTAAATAGTCATTGGTGTTTCCTTCAACTGTAAAAGTCAATCCATGTGCACTGAAAGCACCTAAACTTTGTCCTGCTGAACCAGTGAAATTAATATTTAAAGTGTCTTCTGGTAATCCTAAGTGACCGTATATTTTTGAAATTTCGTTACTTACAATAGCTCCCACTGAACGGTTGATGTTGCTAATTGGGTAATTCAATGTCATTTTTTCTTTTCTATACAAAGCACGGTGAGAATCTTTCAGGATTTGGAAATCCAATACATTGTCTAATCCGTGATCTTGTTTCTCAGTGTTACGAACCGTCATGTATTTGTACGTGTCAGGTCTGTGTAAGATAGAAGACAAATCCAATCCTCTTGCTTTGTAATGGGTAATAGCTTTGTTAGAATTGATTTTGTGCGTTTGACCAATCATTTCTTCCATGGTTCTGAAACCTAATTGAGCCATAATTCCTCTTAACTCTTCTGCTACATAGTAGAAGAAGTTGATTACGTGCTCAGGAGTTCCTTTGAAGTTTTTACGCAATTCTTTATCTTGAGTTGCAATACCTACCGGACAAGTATTCAAGTGACACTTACGCATCATGATACATCCTGAAGCTACTAGAGGAGCAGTGGCAAAACCAAACTCTTCAGCACCTAATAAAGCAGCAATAGCTACGTCACGACCTGTTTTTAATTGTCCGTCGCACTCTACAACGATACGGCTTCTTAAGTTGTTTAATACTAACGTTTGTTGTGCTTCTGCCAATCCAAGTTCCCAAGGAAGACCTGCGTGTTTCAATGAAGTTAAAGGAGATGCTCCAGTACCACCATCGTAACCTGCGATTAATACCACATCCGCTTTTGCTTTAGCAACACCTGCAGCAATCGTACCAACACCAACTTCAGATACTAATTTCACGTTAATACGGGCTTCTCTGTTGGCATTTTTCAAGTCAAAGATTAATTGTGCTAAATCCTCAATTGAATAAATATCGTGGTGTGGTGGAGGTGAAATCAATCCAACGAACGGAGTTGAGTTACGAGCCGACGCAATCCAAGGCAATACTTTTTCACCTGGTAATTGTCCACCTTCTCCTGGTTTAGCCCCTTGAGCCATTTTAATTTGAATCTCTTTGGCGCTTGATAAATAGTGAGAAGTTACTCCAAAACGTCCAGAAGCTACTTGTTTGATAGCCGAGTTGCGACTGTCACCATTTACATCTGGTTGGAAACGAGTTCTGTCTTCTCCACCTTCACCTGAATTGGATTTTCCTCCAATACGGTTCATGGCGATGGCCAAATTCTCGTGTGCTTCTCTAGAGATAGACCCGTAAGACATCGCACCTGTTTTGAAACGTTTTACGATTTCAGTCCATGGTTCTACTTCGTCTAACGGAATAGGATCTAAGTTGTCAAACTCAAATAAACCACGAATAGTCATTAAGTTTTTAGCCTGATCGTTTACGGTTTTAGCATACACATCATAACTCGCTTGATCGCTCAAACGTACCGCTTGTTGCAATTTAGCAATAGTAGTTGGGTTGAACATGTGTCTTTCCCCGTTACGTCTCCATCTGTATTCTCCACCAATGTTTAATCCTAAACGGTTTGGAATTAATACGTCTGGATACGCATAGTTATATCTTTCGCTAATTTCTTTTTCAATTTCATACAATCCAATACCTTCAATTCTTGAAGCAGTGTATGGGAAGTATTTTTCAACAAATTTAGAGTTGAAACCAACAATTTCAAAAATTTGAGAACCTCTATACGAGTGTAAAGTAGAGATTCCAATTTTGTTCATGATTTTTAAAATTCCTGAACCAATTGCTTTGTTGAAGTTGTCCACTGCTTTTTGTTCGCTAATTCCAGTAATGAAACCTTCTTGTACTTGTACGCGAATAATTTCGTTTACCATATAAGGGTTGATGGCACTTGCGCCATACCCAAATAAAGTAGCAAAATGATGTGGTTCACGTGGTTCAGCTGATTCGATAATGATATCAAAATAAGAACGCTTACGCAAACGGTTCATTTGGTGGTGAACATAAGAACAAGCTAATAAAGCAGGGATAGGAGCGAATTCTTTATTAACACCTCTATCAGATAGGATAATGATGTTTGTTCCTCTTTCAACAGCTTTTGTAATTTGGATGATAATGTCCTCTAAAGCATTTTCTAAACCATTTAATCCTTTTGATTTTGAGTAAAGGATTTCGATTGTTTCAGCTTTGAAATGATCGATATCAATATTTCTAATTTTTTCCAAATCATCGTTAGAGATAACTGGATTCTGAATTCTTAATTTACGACATTGTTTGCTAGAAATATCAAAAATATTTCGGTCTTGTCCTAAAGCTAAGCTGATATCAGTTACAATTTCTTCACGAATACCATCCAAAGGAGGATTGGTTACTTGAGCAAATAATTGTTTGAAGTAATTTGGAATCAATTGAGGTCTGTCTGACAAAACAGCAAGAGGGGTATCGATACCCATAGAACCCAAAGCTTCTTTTCCTACTTGAGCCATAGGGGTAATCATATCCTGAATATCCTCTAAGGTATAGTTAAATAAACGTTCTCTTGTTTTTAAATCAATTGTTTCGATTGGACATGCTTTAGATGTGGTAGGAACATCTTTTAAGTTCAAACGGTATTGTTTCAACCATTCTTTATAAGGTCTTTCAGAAACAATTTTACTTTTGATTTCTTCGTCATTGATGATACGACCTTCGTTCATGTCAACCAAGAACATTTTTCCTGGCTCTAATCTACCGTGGCTTTCTACATCAGCAGGATCTACTTCGACCACACCAATTTCAGAAGCCATAATCAATTTACCACTCTTAGTAACAGTATAACGAGAAGGTCTTAAACCGTTACGGTCTAATAAAGCTCCTACGTAATCACCGTCAGAAAATGGTACAGATGCAGGACCATCCCAAGGTTCCATAATACAAGCATTGTATTCGTAGAACGCTTTTCTTTCCTCAGACATGGTTTTGTGTTTTTCCCATGCTTCAGGAATCATCATCATCATAACTTCCGGTAATGAACGACCTGTATGGGTTAATAGCTCTACCACCATATCCATAGAAGCAGAATCTGATTTTCCAGGTAAGATGATAGGGAACAATCTTTCGATTTGAGGACCAAAGACATCACTCTTCATGATTTCTTCACGTACACGCATTCTACTTACGTTTCCACGCAACGTGTTAATCTCTCCATTTTGACACATATATCTAAATGGTTGCGCTAGCTCCCAAGTAGGCATCGTGTTAGTAGAGAAACGTTGGTGTACTAAAGCCAAACGAGTCACTAAGTCACTTTGTTGTAAATCGGTATAATAAGGCCCAATATCTTCAGGCATAATGATACCTTTATATATTAAGGTAGTAGTAGATAAACTAGGAACATAAAAATAAGAACTCTGCGAGATTTTAGAACCAGCAATAGTATGTTCTGTGATTTTACGTGCAGCATATAACTTAGCTTTGAAAGTAGCTTCGTCAATAGCTTCAGTTTTTCCAACAAAAATTTGTTCAATCGTTGGTTCCGAAGCTAATGCAATTTCACCTAATTGAGTAGAATCAACAGGAACTTCTCTCCATCCTAAAACAGAAAGTCCTTGCGCTTTAATTTCTTTTTCAAAAATGTCTTTACAATATACATATTGATTTTTGATTTTTGGTAAAAACACCATTCCAACTGCATACTCACGAGGGGCAGGTATTGAGAAGTCACAAACTCTATTGAAATATTCGTGTGGTATGTCAATCAAAAGTCCAGCACCATCTCCCGTTTTTCCGTCAGCACTTACACCACCACGGTGCTCTAGTTTTACTAGAATTTCTAATGCGTCGTGTATAATTTGATTCGTTTTCTCACCTTTAAGGTTGCAAATAAAACCAGCTCCACAGTTTTCATGCTCGAATTCTGGCAAATAAAGGCCTTGTTCTTTAAGTTTCATGCTTGATAAATTTTTTTACAAAAATAAAGATTTCATTATATATTATGAATTGAAAACGAGACGGAAGCTATATTTTTGTAATAAAAGCATAAAATCTGAGTAAAATTGTAAATAATTCGGTTTTTGCTATCTTGTTTTGATAAATTAATAATTTTATTTGTTTTTAAAAGGCTATTTTAACCAATTTGGATAAGTTTTTGTAATTTTTTTTGCGAATTTTCAAACGTTATAGTGACGCGATTTTCTAGAAACTGAATTTTTTTGATGCAAAAAATGAAATTCGTTTTATTTAACATTTGTTATCAAATTATTGATTTTTAAATTCCAAAAACGTTTCTCTCTTAGGATGTATTTTGCTACTTTTGTGCCACTTATTTATTCTGAAACAAATTCAGGGTCCAGATAAAATCTATATTATGAACATACACGAATATCAAGGTAAAGAAATTTTAGCTAGCTACGGAGTTCGCGTGCAACGCGGAATAGTGGCTAATAATGCAGTAGAAGCGGTAGCAGCTGCAAAACAATTAACTGCTGAAACTGGTACAGGTTGGCACGTTATTAAAGCTCAGGTTCACGCAGGTGGACGTGGTAAAGGTGGTGGTGTTAAATTGGCTAAAAATTTAGATCAAGTTGCTGAAATTGCTGGTCAAATCATCGGAATGCAATTGGTAACTCCTCAAACATCTGCTGAGGGGAAAAAAGTACACAAAGTATTAGTTGCTGAAGATGTATATTATCCAGGAGAAAGTGAAACTTCTGAATTTTATGTTTCCGTATTATTGAATAGAGCTACTGGTCGTAATATGATTATGTATTCTACTGAAGGTGGAATGGATATTGAAGAAGTTGCTGAGCATACTCCGCATTTAATCTTTACTGAGGAAATTGATCCTGCGGTAGGATTACAAGGTTTTCAAGCTAGAAGAATCGCTTTTAACTTAGGCGTAACTGGAAATGCTTTTAAAGAAATGGTGAAATTCATTGATGCGTTATACAAAGCTTATATTGGTTCTGACGCTTCTATGTTTGAAATTAACCCTGTTTTGAAAACATCTGATGATAAAATTTTGGCTGTAGATGCTAAAGTAAATATTGATGATAATGCTTTGTACAGACAAAGAGCGTATGCTGAAATGCGTGATGTTCTTGAGGAAAACCCTATCGAAGTTGAGGCTAAAGAAGTAGGATTAAACTATGTTGACCTTGATGGAACTGTAGGGTGTATGGTAAACGGTGCTGGATTAGCAATGGCAACTATGGACTTAATTAAGTATGCTGGTTTTGAGCCTGCAAACTTCTTAGATGTAGGAGGAACTGCTGACGCAAAACGTGTTGAAACAGCTTTCCGTATCATCTTAAAGGATCCAAACGTAAAAGCAATTTTGATTAACATTTTTGGTGGTATCGTTCGTTGTGATCGTGTGGCACAAGGTGTTGTTGATGCTTATAAAAATATGGGAGACGCTATTAAAGTGCCAATCATCGTTCGTTTACAAGGTACAAATGCCGAAATTGCAAAAGAATTAATTGATAATTCAGGTATGCCAATTTTGTCAGCTGTTGCTTTCCAAGAAGCTGCAGACCAAGTACAAGCTGCTTTATCATAATTGAAAAGTAAATAAAGTGTTATTTTTATAACACATCATTATAAAAATCCTGAGTACTGCTCAGGATTTTTTTTATGCTAAATTTAAAGGAAAACTACTGTAAGGTTATTGGAATGTTAATGATAAGAATAGCTCCATTAGATGAATATTTAAGGGGTGTTTTGCTTTTTTATTGTTAAAAACGCATCGATACTAGTTTAATTTTTTATGGTTGGTATTTTTTCAAGAAATAAAATAGTTAAACAATTTTTTTACTTTTTTTATGCATTTTACCATTGCGTTAAGTCCTTGCAACATGCTGTTTTGTTTGTGAGTAAGACTGTAATTTTGTCTTGTAATAAGAAAATAAGTCAAATTATAACGATAAGTAACAATGAAAAAAATAGCATTAATAATAGCGTTCTTTTTAATGATGGGTTCAGTTGTTGAGGCCAAAGCATTAAAACCTAAAAAGAGACAATTGTCCACTACTACGGAACTAACTAATTTTTTAACTCCTGATCGTGCGGTAGGCGAACTAGAAAGTCCAACCTTGGTAAAAGTAAGGATTAGAGTGAACTCCAATAGAGAGATTATTGTTTTGCATACGGATACCGATAATTCGGAATTGAGCAACTACATTATTGAAAAATTAAATTATAAAAAACTATTAACTGACGATATCCAGTTGGATAAAGACTATGTTTTTGAAGTAAATTTTCAGTCTTAACGATAAAATTTCAAATGCAGATGAATTTGGAATTTGGTATTCAAGAATAGCTAAATTATTTTATAAAAAAAATGTTCATTGCAGTTTGAAAGCATGAACATTTTTTGTTTATATAGTAAGCCAGGGGTTAATTCCTAAGAGGTGTTTTTAAGCAGTAGCTAAATATTTTTTATCGATATAAAAAGTGCCAAACGGTATTAACGAAGCTACTAGAATAATTCCTAATGTCTTCCAATCCCAGTTTTGAGCCTTTTTTAATAGTATGGCTAAGCCTACATAACCAATAAACAAGATGCCATGGCTCATTCCGATAGGGTATAGTAAGGTGTGGTATAATTCAGGATTAGTGGTTTTAATGAAAAGCATATTTGAAAATAAAACCAAATAAGATATTCCTTCTAATATAGCGGTGATTTTGAAAAGTTTGAACATGATGTTTTTGTTTTTGGGCAAAAATAAACAATAACATTGGCTTAAATATCATATATTGAGCAATTTTAACGTTGTTTTTGTGTTTTTTAACTATGAGTAAAAGAGAATTAAAAAAATATTTGATTGAGTTGAATAAAGAACAACTCGAGGAGCAGATTATTTCTTTGTATGATAAGTTTTTGCCTGTAAAAACCTATTATGATTTTGTTTTTAACCCAAAGGAAGAAGTGTTATTACGAGAGAGTAAACTTAAGATCTCGAACGAATTTTTTCCAGTAAAAACGACGGGAAAAAGGAGCAAGCCTAAGATGCGACGTTCTGTTGCCCAAAAGCACATCAAGCAATTTTTACTTTTAGGAGTAGATCCTTTTATTACTGCCGATTTAATGTTATATACTATTGAAATTGCGTTGGCATTTTCAGCAGAAAACAAGAATAGACTTGAGTCTTTTTACAAAAGCATCTTCAATTCTTATGAGCAAGCGGTGCGTTTTGTTATTGCAAATGGCATGGTTGCTGCGTTTGAAAAAAGAATTATAGCCATACATAATGAAATTTTAGTGCAAAAATGGAAAAATCAAGCGCAATTTAATGCGATTATAGAACTATTTGAACGGGAAAACAATTAGAATTCCTATTTATTTAAAGATTATCTATCTTTTTGTTTAATTATAACCGTTTAACTGTTTTTTAGACGTATTTTTGCAAAAAATCAATAATAGATAATGCTCGAAAACATTTTAGAAGTAGAAAAAGAAGAGAAAAAAGAACTTTATGCGTATCAGCAAGGCGATATTGACGCCATTTTTGAACGTATAGATAATGGACCAAAGCAACATCATCTTTTGTACCAACTACCTACTGGTGGTGGAAAAACGGTGATTTTTTCTGAAATTGTTCGTAGGTATCTTTCCAAACACGATAAAAAAGTTGTCGTTTTAACACATAGGATTGAGTTGTGTAAGCAAACCTCCAAGATGTTAAAAGGTTTTGGAGTAAAAAATAAAATCATCAACAGTAAGGTAAAAGACCTTCCAGACCAAAATGATTTTTCATGTTTTGTAGCTATGGTCGAAACTTTGAAAAACCGAATCAATGATGAAAAATTGCATTTGGACAATATTGGTTTGGTAATCATTGATGAGGCACATTATAATTCGTTTAGAAAATTATTAAACTCGTTTAAAAACGCTTTTATTTTAGGAGTTACCGCTACACCATTAAGTTCGAATATCAAGTTGCCAATGCATCAGAGCTATGACGAATTAATTGTAGGCGATACGATTGCGTCTTTAATTGAAAAAGGATTCTTAGCTCGTGCTGTTACCTATAGTTATGATGTAGGATTAACTTCGCTGAAAGTGGGAATCAATGGAGATTATACTGTAAAATCATCCGATGATTTATATACAAATACGATGATGCAAGAAAAATTATTGCATGCTTATACCGAAAGATCATTAGGTAAGAAAACCCTAATTTTTAATAACGGTATTAATACTTCGTTGTATGTATATGATACTTTTAGAGAAGCGGGTTACCCTATTCGCCATTTAGACAATACTAGTAGTAATGAGGAGCGAAAAGAGATTTTATATTGGTTCAAGCACACACCCGATGCTATTTTAACTTCTGTTGGAATCTTAACGACGGGTTTTGATGAACCTACAGTAGAAACCATCATTTTGAATAGAGCAACTAAGTCTCTTACTTTATATTTTCAAATGATAGGTCGTGGTTCTCGAAAATTAGCCAATAAAGAAGAATTTACTGTTATCGATTTAGGAAATAACGCAGCTCGTTTTGGGTTATGGAGTGAGCCAGTCAATTGGCAACATATTTTTAAATCACCTGAATTTTATCTTGAAAATTTAAGAGACGATTCGGAAATTGAATTGCATTTTAAATATTCTATGCCACCAGAATTGCGTGCTAAGTTTAGTAAAACTGCTGATGTAACTTTTGATGTCGATGAAGAACACAAACAAGCGATTGCACAGAATTTACGTTCAAAGGTAGTGCTCGAAAAATCGTTAGACCAACACGCTTCGATGTGTGTGGATAACACTGAGGATTTAAAAGAGGCTAGATTGTTATCCAAAGAGTTGGATCAAGATATAGAATGCCGAATCAAAAGGTATTCTAAATGTTTGAGTCAGTGTAGTAAAAATTACCGAGAGTGGTTAGTAGATGACTACAAACAAAAATTGACGCTATTGATAGGCAAAAAATATAGAGAAAAAATATTGCGAGAGTTAGAAGAAGAAGATGATGAGGAATAATAAGTAGAGATTCTAAAATTTAATTGATTAAAACAAGTTCATTATCATGACAAAACAATTCTCGGATTTAGGAATTTCGGCACCAATTCTGCAAGCACTTACGGCATTAAATATTGTTGAACCTACAGAAATTCAGCAAAAAACAATTCCGTTATTACTGCGCAACACAACAGATTTAGTAGGTATCGCTAAAACAGGTACTGGTAAAACAGCTGCTTTTGGCCTGCCCTTACTTCAACTGGTATCTACAGAAGTTGCAACAATACAAGCAGTAATTTTGGTTCCCACACGAGAATTAGGACATCAAATTTTTAGTAATCTTGAATCTTTTGGTAAAAATATTTCAGGGATTTCAATTGTTTCCACTTGTGGAGGAGTTCCTATCAAACCTCAAATAGAAAGATTAAAACAACCCACTCATATTTTAGTGGCCACACCTGGTAGATTAGTCGATTTGATTCAACGTCAAGCGATTGATTTATCGGCTACCGCCTTTTTAGTGTTAGATGAAGCTGACGAAATGGTTTCTATACTTAAAGAGAGTTTGGACGAAATAGTAGCTTCTTTGCCTAAAAATCATAAAACCATATTGTTTTCTGCAACTTTACCAGGAACAATCAAGCAATTGATACAGAATTATTTGAATAAAAATGTTGTTCAAATTAATGCTGATATGGAAACAGTAGGGAATCAAGGAATTCAACATCAATATGTAGTTGTAGAACCCATTGAAAAATTGGAAGTGTTGATGCATTTTCTAAATAGTAAAGAGGGAGAACGCGGTATAATTTTTTGTAAAACAAAAGCAGCGGTCAATAAGTTAGCAAAAAATTTAGCGATAAACCGTTTTTCGTCGGGGGCAATTCATGGGAGTTTGACCCAAGGTATTCGAGACCGAATTATGGAGCAATTTCGGGAAGGACATATCAATATATTGGTAGCTACTGATTTGGCAGCAAGAGGAATCGATGTCAAAGAGGTTTCGTATGTAGTCAATTACCATTTGCCAGACACTTATGAAAATTATGTTCATCGTAGCGGAAGAACTGCGAGAGCAGGAGGAGAAGGATTATCCTTGACCGTATTACAACAAGAAGAAGTAGCCCAAATTGCTGATTTTGAAAAAGAATTAGGAATTACTTTTCACCCTTTTCAAAAACCATCTGAATTGAGTATTGAAAACAACAATACATTATTATGGGCCAAACAAATTTTTAAGACCAAACCCAATCACGATGTGGATGCGGAGCTAAAAACCAAAATCAAAACCATTTTTCATCATTTGACGAAAGAAGAACTTGTTGAAAAAGTTTTGGCTAATTATTTATTGCAAAATAAAGTGATAACCGTTGAAAAACCTGAAAAAAAAGTAAAGAAGAACTAAAAACAAAAAAAATATACTAAAAAAAAACTTATGGAAATCGTAATCATCGGAGGTGGTTTTGCAGGAATGAATCTAGCAAAAGAGCTATTGAATCAAGACGGGGTTCATGTAACTTTAGTTGATAAAAATAACTACAATTTTTTTCCACCCTTAATTTATCAGGTAGCCACTGCTTATTTAGAGCCCTCAAGTATTAGTTATCCCTTTCGTAAATTTTTTGCAGGCAAAAAGAATTTACAGTTTCGATTAGGTGAATTTCAAGAGGTGGTACCAAAAGAAAATAAAGTTATTTTAAGTAATGGAGAATTACATTATGACCAATTGATTTTTGCTACTGGAGCTGAAACGAGTTATTTTGGGATGGAAAATGTTAAAAAGAATGCCATTCCAATGAAAACCTTGAATGACGCTATCGTAATGCGAAATACATTGTTGAAAAATTTGGAGAAAGCTGCAATTACCAAAGACATTCGTAAACGTCGTAAATTATTAACCATTGTAGTTGCTGGTGGAGGTCCTACAGGGGTCGAAATTTCAGGAATGTTTGCTGAAATGCGTAAAAATATTTTGTTGAAAGAATATCCAGAATTAGGTACAACCGCTAGTAATATTTATCTAGTTGATGGGGCACCTGCGTTGTTGACTCCCATGAGTAAAAAATCTCAAGAAGATACCTATAAGGCCATTACTGAATTAGGTGTAGTGGTTAAATTGAACAACAATGTTGTAGATTATGTAGATGATACTGTTTATTTTGCCAACGGAGAAACCATTCAGACCAAAAATTTGATTTGGGCGGCAGGGGTAACTGCAAGAGAATATAAAGGATTGGCACCGGAGTCTTATGGACGAGGAAAACGATTGATAACAGATGCTTATAATAAAATTGAAGGTACTGAAAACATTTATGCGATAGGAGATACATGTATTCAATTTAACGATTCAAAGTTCCCACAAGGGCATCCTCAGGTAGCTCAAGTTGCCATTCAACAAGGAATTAATTTGGCTAAAAATTTCAAATTGAAATTAAACAACAAACCACAAGTTCCTTTTATTTATAATGATAAAGGAGCGATGGCAATTATAGGGAAGAATAAAGCAGTAGTTGATTTGCCAAAACCAGAAATGCATTTTAATGGTTTTTTTGCTTGGATTATTTGGTTATTTATCCACTTGATTTCATTAATTACCTATAGAAACAAGGTGAAAACGTTCTACAACTGGATGGTTGCTTATTTTTCAAAAGACAATTCTTTGCGTATGATTATTCGCCCAGATAAAAAAACACCTAAAACCATTAGTGAAGTTTAGAAGTGGAATGATTTTAAATTGAAAATATAACCGTTAAGTTATTCTGTTTTATGTAGTGGAATCCTTTTCGAGTATAATTTAATATAAGAGCCAATTTAATACGTCCCCGTATTAAATTGGCTTTTTTGGGTAAATCAATGTTTGATATTTCTTTTTCCTAAAGTCAAAAACACTAAGGCAGAAAGTGTGGTTGTAGTCAAGATTACAACCATAGGAGTTATGGTGTCAACAACAAATTCGCTTACAGTAAATGATGCAATGGCGCCAAGACCCAATTGTAAAGCCCCCATTAACGCAGATGCACTTCCTGTATTTTTAGTAAAAGGAGCCAAGCTAAGTCCTGCTGTGTTGGGGTTCGAAATACCTAAACAGCCCAAGAACAGGAATAATAAAGCAATCGTTTCATATAGTCCTAATTGGCCTGTTAATGACGCTATCAAAAAGACAAGGACAATAATAGACTGCATTATTAATGCAGCAAACACCATTTGTTCACTCGAAAATTTTCGTAATAGAGCAGAATTAAGTTGGCTAGCTCCAATAAAGCTGACTGACATAAACGCAAAAATCCAACCATACGTTTTAGCATCCACATCATAAATGTGCATAAAGAGAATAGGGGATGCAGCCACATAAGTAAACAAACCTGAAAAAGAGATAGCACCAGTTAAGGCATAAGTATAAAACTGCGGTTTTTGAATTACGCTTATGAAATTTTTTATGATAGGTTTTGGTTTTAGTGAAAGGGTGACATCGGGGGTATAAGTAGTAGGTAATCCTAATTGTGAGGCCGCAAGTATGACTATGCCTAGTACCATTAATATAAAAAATACCGCTTGCCAACCAAAACCTTCAGTAACATAACCGCCAATAGTAGGAGCTAACATAGGAGACAATCCAACTACAAGCATAAGTTTGGCAAATACTTTGGGCATTTCTTTAGGAGGAAATAAATCTCTGACCATCGTTACCGAGGCTACAGCAGCCGCACAACTTCCCACGGCTTGAATGAATCGAAGTCCGATAAAAAGTGAAATATCATTCACAAAAACACAACCCAATGATGCGATAATGTAAACCATTAAACCTAAAAATAACGGTTTTTTTCTACCAAATCGATCCAATAAAGGTCCGTATAATAATTGACCTGCTGAGATACCGATGAAATAACTGGAGAGCGTCATTGCAACTTTCCCGACACTAGTGTTTAGGTCTCTTGCAATTCCTGAAAATCCCGGCAGATACATATCAATAGAAAATGGTCCTAAGGCAGTTAGCGAACCTAAAATTAAAATTGTTTTGAATTTACTAGACTTTGTCATTAAAATTGTTTTTCTTGTAAAAGTTCTATTTTAGAGAATAAATGTAAGTTTTATTTGGATAAAAATAGAAAATTACACTTTTGTTAATTTATTACGACGGTGTTAATGTTAATAATATGTTAAAAAAAGGATTTGAATTAAACCTAATTCAGATTTTACATTCTAACCTATAAATGTTTTTAAAAATAATTTTAATAGTTTAAAATAGTTAAAAGTTGTAGTCGTATACAGTTTATTTTAATTTTTTAGATAACATTTAAAAGAGTAATATTCTATTGGTTAGTTTGGCGGTCCACCTTGTTTTTATATGGGGTGGATCGTTTTTTTTTTAGTTGAGTCAAAATAAAAAAAAGCTGTCTAATTAGACAGCTTCTCAATATATAAGATATAAATTTCTTAATCTTGGTTGATTGTTTTTCTGTATGGAAAAGCATTGAAAATGTGTCTTTTAGCAAAACGTCCTGGAGAATCAGCATTGACCATTTTTACGTAAGTTGCTTTAGGAACACTGATGTATTCGTAAACACTTCCATTAGAGAAATTAACGATTAATCGCCCTTCTGCATATTTATAATCTGTAATAGTTGCAGTTGTGATGGTTTCGTTATACTCAGGTAAATTTGCTTTAATCGTTTCAGGATTGATACTTACTAAAAAGTGGTAAGCTTCAATAATTTTTTTACTGTTTTCTTCTGCTTCTTTAAGTCCAGCTTCGTCACCTTGAAATTTATCAGGATGAGAATCTTTCATCGCATTACGATAAATGGTTTTAAGCTCTTTTAATTGTACTGTTTTGTCTACGTTAAGTAGCTTGCGGTATTCAACTATTTTTTTCATAAATTAAGGTAACTGCTTGTCTATTAGTTTGAAATTAAGTTTTTTAAAATTCCAAAATCAACAATTTTTTGCAAAGGTACACTTTTTTTTAAGTTTTTAGCCGTGTTCCAAAAAATATTGAGAAGACAAGTTCAATTAAAAGTTTTTTAATTTTTTATTAGCTTAAAAAAATTAAGCGGGTTTGTTATTGGCTTTGTCAAAATTTTTAGATTTCTTAGGGTACTTTTGATAGCTTTTGTCACTAGGATTTTCGATTACCGATTTTATTGTAATCATATCGCCTACTTGATGCTTGGCCACCACCATCTGATAATCCAAAAGATAGGCTCCACAAAAGAAATTATTATTTTCATCTTTTTCTATAATTCCTGTATAAACTCCTTTTTGTAACATCTTTTATTTATTAAATGGATAATTGTAATTGCTGGCAAAGTTAGTCAATTAAGGAGAGTAATAGGGTCTTTATTTACTTCTTATTATATTTGCTTATGCAAAAAAAATACAAACCCAGTCCAAATTCTTTCAAACATACTTTTTGTGAATTCCATGAAGTAGCCTTAGAGGAAATTAATGGTCTTGATGTTCAGTTTCAAAGCAAATCAGGAAGTACGTATTATTATACATTAGAAGGCATGTACCGTTTCTCTAATCATTGGGGTAGATTGGCTAATTGCAAATGGAGGTTACTGCCACTTACGCCTCCTACTGAAAATAAATTCAAATTAGGTTTTGCTAGATGGGATTATTTTTATCCAGATAAAGAGGATGAAAAATTATATTTTATTGAAGTTGATTACCCAAATAACACAGTCAATTATCAACATAAAAACAGTGTAACTTATGATGGTTTAGCTGTTTTACGTACTAGTTTTGAAGTTACCAAAAAAATAAAGCAGATTAGAAATTTGCAACAATTAACCTCTTGGGCAAAGTATTTTGAATATGAGGATTTGGAAAATCTTCGTCAATCGATCATACAAGAATTGGTTTATACTGAAAAAACCTTGGATGAAATCAAAGCACAATTTTTATAATTAATTATTAGCTATAAAAGTTAAATCTTCAAGTTTAATAGGTTTTGATAAATAGCCCAAAATGGAAGTGTTATTTTTAGCTTTTTCTTTGTCTTCAAAAGCAATAGAGGAGCTTGAGATGTAGATGTTGGGAATCAAAAGGGAATTGATTTTTTTAATTTCATCCATAAACCCCCAACCATCCATAATAGGCATTTCGATATCTAATAAAATAATATCTGGAATATTGCAATTTTCATTTATGTTGGCAGTAAGAGCTAGGATGGCTTCTTTCCCATTTGAAAATGAGGTTACGGTTGAAAATAAATTGGATTTATCTATTATTTTCATCATGATGATTTTGTAGATGGGGTCGTCATCTATTAGCCAAATGGATTTTTTTTGAATCATGAAATGAAAATTTTAAAAGTAGTGCCCATGTTTACTTCACTTTCAATAGTTATTTTACCTCCCATTGCTTCTATTTGATTTTTAGTAATAAATAAACCAACTCCTTTGGAATCTGGATTATTGCTAAAGGTTTTATACATACCAAAAAGTTTTGAACCGTGTTTTTTTAAATCAATTCCTATGCCGTTATCTGAAATTTGGAGAACTTTTTTATTGTTTTCAGAGGAGAGAGAAATAGAAATGATAGCTTTTCTATCTGGATGCCTGTATCGAATAGCATTCGAAATGAGATTGTATAAAATACTTTCTAAATATGCTGGATTGTAAATTATTTCAGTGTCAGGAGTTACTGTAGACACAATCTCGACGTCATTTGTAATGATATTATTAGATAAGACTTTCAATGTATTGTCGATGTAGTTTTTTAAGTTGATTGTTTCGGTTACCAATCCAACATTCGATTGGATGTTTACAATTTCGTTTAAATTTTCTAAGGTTTCATTCAATGCAGTGGAAACCCTTTTTAGCAATAACACATATTCATTAGTCTCCTCGACAGAATCTGATGTTTCAATCAAATCAGTTAAGGAGGTGATATTGCTAGTATGAGATCTTAAATTATGAGAAACAATGTAAGAAAAATTAAGCAATCTCTTGTTTTGTTCGGAGACTAGTTTGAAAGAATTATTTAAATCTTGTTCAATTTCCTTTGTTTTAGTGATGTCAATCATGATGCCTCTAAGGAACTTTGGTTTGTTATTTTCTGAAATAACATTGACGATGTCTCTGAGCCAAACTACATTCCCGTTTTTTGCTATCATACGGTATTCGAAATCGTGATCAAGGTTTTGAATGGTTTTTTCGTTACAAAAACCTAATGTTTGATTTTTATCATCGGGATGGATGTGGTTTTCCCAAAAATGGGGTGTAGTAAGCCATTCTTCAGACGTATAACCTAAAATATCTTTTACTTTTTGACTAACGAAAGTAAATTCTAAGGTTTCAGCATTACATTCCCATACTATTCCATCAATGGTGTTGATTAACGATTCAATTCTTTTTTGGTATTCTCTTGATTTTTCTTCTGCTCTTTTACGTTTGTTGATGTTTTCGATTATAGAAATATAGCTCGATTCCTCAGGATTTGCTTTTAATAAATTAGAAACGGTAAGTTTTACCCATAAAATTTCCCCATTTTTTTTAAAATATCTTTTTTCCAAAGCATATTTATCAATTGTTCCTTTCTTAAGTTTTTCTAAATGTTCTAAATCTTTTGCTAAATCCTTTGGATGTGTTATTTCCATGAAAGATTTGTTTTTTAGCTCTTCTTGTGTATAGCCAAGGAGTTTGCAAAATTTAGAATTTAATTCGATAAATGTTCCTGTATTTTTTTCCACATTAGCCATCCCTACAGCTGCTTGTTCAAAAAAAGATTTAAATTTCATCTCACTATTTAGTAAGTGTTGGGCTTGATTAGCTACTAAAATTTGAAGTTTTTCAGGTTTTTCTAGCGTATTTGCAGTAAAATAACCAAATAAAACTGCTAGGATGAAACCTAATATTGCAATCATTATTAAGTGAGAATCGATAAGATACTTTGATTCTTTGTCGATAAGGTATAATTTCCAATCCCCATCGGTTATCATACTGGAAACATAATTCTTGTCAAGAAAATCTTTGGATTCCTTTAAAAAGAAAGTTTCTTGAGACGTATTAGGGTCTATTTTTGATAGTTGAAGAAAGTATTTTGAACTGTCTTTTGGATTTAATTCAAAAAAATTAACTAATTTTTCTAATCGAATTATAACAGCTGAAAATCCCCAAAATTTATTGTTTTTATAAACAGGTAGCCTTCCTACAATTCCTTGACCACCTTGAACCAATTCAAATGGACCAGCAAAATACATTTTTTGATTGGCAATCGATTTTAATGCTTCTTTTCGGTGTTTTTTTGAATTTAAAATATCCAAGCCAATGGCTTTTTTATTTTCTTCATAAGGATAAACATATTTGATTACTCCTTTAGGAACGAGTTGTACAGCATTAATGTTTTGGTTGGAAGCCAAAAGCTTTTTTGCAATTGTATCAAAATTAACGGGAATTCCTTCGTCATTAAGCGTTAACGCAAGAGTCAACGTGGTGGTATAACTATTTTTTAGTGATTTTTCAATGTCTTTTTGAATCACTTTTAAATAGTTGTTCATTTCGTCTTGTTTTTCTTTTTTCAATAAAGCGTATTGTTGAAAAACCACATAAGAAACAATCAAATTGAGACATAAAAAAATAATGATTCCTATAGTTTTTGGTTTACTTAAAGAATGTTTAAAGGATGTAATTATTTTTTTTGAACTCATGTTTTAAAGAAAGCTGCTGATAACCGATATAATTTTAGTCTTTATTAAGATACCCTGATAAAACAAATATAAGGATTAATAGAGGTTTAGGGCATAAAATACTGAATAAATTAGGGTTAAGTTTTACTTTTTTTTTTAAATAATTCTCGTTAGTATTTCTTTGAATAGAAGTGTTTTTGATGTTGTGATTTGTAATTAACACTTTAAATACGAAAAGAAAAGTGAGACCTATTTTAGTATTGGCTGTGAATGGCTATATTTGGAGATTAATAAAAGCAATAGGCAATGGGTAGAAATAACGAAAAAAATATTAAGAAGCATAACGATAAATTGCATAAAGCGCAAGAAAAAACAAAACAAGCTGCGATGCTTCGAAAAGAGAAGTTAAAAGAAATTGCCAAAAAATATAACGAAAGTAAACAAACAAAATAATTGAGAGCAATAAGATGGAGAAAAATAAATTTTCAGGAATAAAAGAGAGTGTTCAGGAAATAATTGATTTAATAGCTACAAAAGATAAGATTTCAGCAGGTAATAAATTGATAGTTCTAAGTGAGCAATTGGATGAATTATTAGACTTTGCAGAGGAAGATGAAGAATTAATTGAAATTAGCAAATATCAGGTATTGTTAAATCAATTGTTTATGAAAATTAATCCGGAGGTTGAAGATTAAATTTTAAAATTAATTAAAAATGGAGTGTTATTGTTGTTCAGGTAAAATGTTTAAAGAATGTTGTGCTCCTTTTTTGTTAGGAGTAAAACAACCAGCAAGCGCGACTGAATTGATGCGTTCCCGATATGTTGCTTTTGCGACGCAGCAGATTGATTATCTTATAGCAACAACTCATTTTTCTACACGTCAATTTCATCATAAAGACGAAGTATTGGAATGGGCTGTATCCAATAAATGGTTGCGATTAGAAGTTTTGGAAGCGACTATGAATACGGTCACATTTAAAGCGTTTTATGAAAATATTGCTTCAGGCCAAAAACAAGTCCACCATGAATTATCAACTTTTAAAAATGAAAATGGAATTTGGTTTTATGTGGATGGCCAATTTTTATCTTAATGAAGGTAGAATAATTTTTTTTAAGGCATTTTTCAGAATGCGAGTATTGTAAAGAAAAGGCTCTGATTTTGTAATCAGGGCTTTTTTTTGATAGGGTTCAAAATTTTAGGTATTTAAAATGTAGAAACTAACCCGTTGGGTGTAATTAGTTTACTTAAACGCTTTTCTCTTACTATAGAAATATAATTTTCTAGAAAACAAATCTAAAGGAGTAGATTTTCAGAAAATTAGAATTGCTTTTTCAGAAAATTTGTATTGAGAACAAGAAAAATAGCAGCACAAACGGTTCTCGGTACATGTCACTTTGAGTGCGGAGCCTATCGAGAAGTTTTGTTTCGTTTCTTTTCACTAAAAACCTCGAAACTGACGTTTTTTAATAATTACACCCAACGCATTAGAAACCAATATTATTTTTTCTTTTTTTTATTGGCATGAAAACTCGTTTTATGAGAGATAATTTTAAATTTTTTTAATTTTTGGACTTTCCTTCATTAGTTTGAAGGGGTTTTTAACAGGTATAATTCATTTTTTTATAAAAGTTATGTCTTGTTTTTTTATTATTTTGTAAGAAAAGTATATTTTATAATTTTATTTTGTGCATTTCGTCGATTTTTTTACGCATTTAAACGATGTATTGTGTAGTTTTGGTTTAAGAAAATGAAAGAGAAATAATAATCATATTAAAGTTTTTTGCCCCACAATCTACTTTAAACTTAAACTACTACTTATGAAAGCAAATTTACTTCGTTTTGTATTACTTACAGCAGTGATCTTTACAATGAATTCTTGTTCATCAGATTCAACTGAATCAGCTAATGAAAATACATCAAATCAAACAGCCAAAGTTGTGAATTATGAATACAATGAATTAGAAGTCGCAACAATGGATTTGATTAATGAATACCGCGTTAGTGTAGGTTTAAATAAATTAGAAAGAATAAACCATATTTCGTACAAATCTGAAGAACATGATGATTATATGATTGCTAATAAAGTTGTAAACCATAATAATTTTGTGGCACGTTCAGAGAATATTATTTCTGTTTTAGGTGCAACAAAAGTAGGTGAAAATGTTGCTTACAATTTTAAAACTGCAGAATCAGTGGTGTCAGCTTGGTTAAATAGTCCAGCACATAAAGAAAATATCGTTGGAAATTATACTCATTTTGGAATAGCAATCAAAACAGATCCAGAAACTGGGAAAAAATATTATACTAACATTTTTGCAAAAATTTAATTATTCATTGTTTAATTTAAAAGTTGAATTTTATGAAAAAAGTGAAAAATGTATTTTTTAAAACGAGTAAAATATTGTGGAAATTAATCACAAGATAATTTTTAAATTTTTTGTTAAGTAGATTAGTTATTATTTAATCAAGGTTGTTGTATTCTCAATACAGCAACCTTAATTTTTTTTGGGGTCTTTTTTCATAAATTTAATGTTCTCCTTAGGTTAAAAATCCCTCTTATTTTTATGTGACTTATTTATGATTGTTTATTTGTTTGCTTTTGTATCTAATTGTAAGAAAAAATTATACCGAATACCTGTTTCAAATTTTAACGATTGCCAAACCCGTAGAAGCTAGTAGGGGAAATGAATTTTGGGAGTACTCTCAATAGTTTTTGTTATGTTAGTTGTAAAGCATTTTCAGTTGAGATACTCCAATAAAAAAAGCTTATTCAAAAGGAACAAGCTTTTTGGAGTGGTTTTATATTTGGTATAGGGATTACAAATCAGTAATAATAAATTCCGAACGTCTATTTTGTTGGTGTTCTTCTTCGGTACATTTTACACCGTCAGTACAACGGTTTACTAGTTGGTATTCGCCGTATCCTTTCCCGGTTAGTCTATTTGGGTTTACTCCATTGTCAACTAACCAAGCGATGGTAGATTTGGCTCTTCTGTCGGACAAAGCTTCATTGTATTTGAAAGAAGCTCTACTATCGGTATGCGAACGAATATCAAGTTTCATATTAGGATATTGTTTTAGGACATCTAATATTTTTTCTAAATCCAAAGCGGCTTCGTGTCTAATATTTGATTTGTCTAGGTCAAAGTAAATCATTTTGATACCAAAGCACTTGCCTAAATCGTCACCAATTGCGACTTTACAAGTGATTTTTTCCAAAGCGATATTCAACTCTGTTTTTCCGTTGTCTTTCCCTAGAGTAATTTTTT
>NZ_BPLU01000074.1 GCF_019656315.1 Flavobacterium sp. UMI-01
TCAGTTGATTTTTCACAAGGGTACAAATTCGATTTTTATAACGAACAATTACCCGAAGATGCAAGCGCCTAGCACCACAACAGTACTACTAGCCCTCTTGCTAGTAGTACTTAACGGAAGAGCCATTATGAACTATTGTAAATGGCTAAAATTTAAGATATCAACATCATACCTGCAACGAAAAAATGAGCGTATCAATAACAATAATTCCACACGAAGACCATCAGCAGTATAGCGTGAATGG
>NZ_BPLU01000075.1 GCF_019656315.1 Flavobacterium sp. UMI-01
AGTCGGTACAGTAGTAACCGTACTATCATCATTGTCAACTGCAGTACCTGAGGTATCTTCTACATCAGCACCACTTGGGTCTTGCCCTTTGGCAATGGCGGTATTGGTCACTTGACCCGCATCAATATCTACCTGTGTGATGGTATAATCTTGTGTAGCCACTCCTACTGCATTTGGTGCTAATACATTGGGTACTAAAACCATGTTGGCAACACCTAATTTGGCATCGTTTATCACGATATTATTCACTGTAACATTCCCTGTGTTAGTTACTGTAAACGTGTAAGTGATTTTATCTCC
>NZ_BPLU01000076.1 GCF_019656315.1 Flavobacterium sp. UMI-01
TCCTGCATCGTCAATCGCATCGATTTCTGGTTTAGTTACTGTAACAGTTACTTTCGCTTCATCACAGTTCGCTGGGTTTATTTTTTCACAGATTTTGTAAACCAACTCATAGTTACCTGCTGGAGTTCCTGCGGCCACTTTTACAGTTGTTCCGTCTAAAGTGATTCCTGTGTTTGTTGCACTAACAAAAGTCGTGTTGACTTTAGCTGGGTCAACAATCGCTCCGTTTAATTTATCATTTACCAATACGTTGGCTAAAGCTGTTCCACCTGTAAAGCCGTTTACCGCTGTTCCTGCATCGTCAATAGCATCGATGGCTGGTTTAGTAACGGTTACGGTTACTTTCGCTTCGTCACAGTTTGTTGGATTTATTTTTTCACAGATTTTGTAAACCAACTCATAGTTA
>NZ_BPLU01000077.1 GCF_019656315.1 Flavobacterium sp. UMI-01
TTTCAATCACTAAAGATGGTACTTATGTAGATAGTAATAACGATGGTAAAACGAATGTAGGTGATGTAGTATCGTATGTATTTGTAGTAAAAAACACAGGTAACGTAACTTTAACTAATATAACTGTAACAGACAACAACGCTGTGGTTAGTGGTGGACCTATTGCCTCGCTTGCTGTAGGCGCTACTGACACTACAACATTCACTGCGGTTCACACCATAACTCAAGCGGATATCAATGCAGGTATTGTTTACAACTTGGCTACAGCTAACGCTAAAGATCCTAAAAACAATAACATTACTGCTACCTCTACTGACCCTACTCCTTGTACTACATGT